>JBMOQI010000013.1:582540-609064 GCA_049320605.1 Pseudomonadota bacterium
TCAGGCTGATGGTGGTGCCGTCTTCCTGCAGCAGCAGCGTGCCGTTGTCGGCCAGCAGCAGCGTGTTGCCGTTGCCGGCCACCAGCGTGTCGCCACCGATGCCGAGCACCAGGCGCTGGTCGCCGGTTCCCAGGGTCAGGTAGTCGTCGCCGCCGTTCGTGACGTCGTTGGCGCTGATGTCGATCAGGCTGCCGTTGCTGTAGGTCAGCAGGCCGTTATCGCCCAGCACGTCGTGCGTACCGGCGCCGGCCGTGATGTCGTCGGCACCGGAACCTCCCAGGATGACCACGTCGCCGTCGCCGACGGTGATGGTGTCGTCGCCGCCCAGCCAGTCGTAGGTGCGTACGTCGATCCGCGCGCGACCCACGGTGACGAAGGCCCCGAGGTTGTCGCCGGCGATGATCATGTCGCCGTTGCCGGCCGTGATCTGGTCGCTGCCGCTGCCGCCGGAGACGATGCTGTTGCCGTCGCCCAGGCTGATGATGTCGGCTTCGCCCTCGACGAGAGCATCGCTGACGAACAGGTCGTCGCCCATCGGAACGGTCGCCAGTTGCGCAAGGCCGCTGTCGCCGAAGACCACGTCGTCGCCGCCCGCATCGGTCAGCGTATCCTGGCCACGGCCGCCGTAGATGATGTCGTTGCCGCTGCTGTCGGAGATGGTGTCGTCCCCGCCGGCGAGGCCGAACGAATCGATGCTGAACAGCGCATCGGTCGAACGGCCGGTGAAGGTGACGTTGAATTCATCACGCAGCTGGCCGCCGTCGCCGATCAGGATGTCGTCGCCGGCGTCGCCGGTGATAGTGTCGTTGCCGAGGTTGCCGATGACGATGTCGTCGCCGTCGTTGCCGACGATGGTGTCGTTGAGGCTGGAACCGTAGAGGGTGTCGTTGCCTTCGTTACCCTCGAGATAGAGGCCGATTCCCGAGAGCGTGGCATCGATGATGTCGGTGCCGGTCTGGCCGTAGATCGAGAGCGAGTTGCCGAGGCCGGCCAGCACGCCCGCCGCCACGGTGACGGTGTCGTCGGCGATGCCGGTATTGAGGACCAGGGCCGCATCGGCACGGATGCTGTCGACCGTGATGGTGTTGCCGCCCTGTGCGCCATGAACCGTTACCGTGTCATAGGCGCCAATCGTCGTAGAGTAGGTTTTGAAGATGATGTCGGCAGGGGCGAAGCCGGCAAGCGTGGCATTGCCAGATGCTCCGTCGTAGCTCATCGACGCCGCCGTATCGGCATCGGCATCGCCACTGTCCGTAACCACGAGGCTGGTCGTGTCCCAGCCACCGTCCAGCGTGAGCTGCTGCAGCACATCGTCCAGCGAGCCGTCGGCATTGCCGACGTTGAAGTCGTCGTTGCCGCCGCCGGTCCAGATCAGCGTCTGGGCGGTGGTGCCGCCGACATTGATCGTGTCGTCGCCCTGGTTCACGTAGACGTTGAGATTGTCGACGCCGGTGAGGGACAGCGTATCGCCGAAGCTGAGGCCGGTGATGCGGGTGTAGTCCTGGAGGAAGGAGAAGTCGCGCGGCTGCGCCACATCGTATTCGACCAGCGAATTGAACACCTGGCCGTCGGTGTCGGCGTAGCTGAACACGGAAATCGTGTCGTTGCCCGCGAACTCCTGGTAGACGAAGTTGCGCAGGGTCTGGTCGTTCGGCGTGATGATGTCGTGGTCGCCCGCGACGTTGAACTGCACGAACCAGGGGTTACGCGAGATGCCTTCCTGCGCGTCGCTGTCCGAGGTGATGGCCGTGCGTTCGCCCACGTTGTTGAAGGTCACCAGCCAGGGATTGCCTTCGGAGCCCGCCTGCCCGGTGCCCGTCGCAGCGACGCTGACGCCGCCGGCCGCCGCGACGGCCGCCAGCGCGTTGAGCGCGCCCTGCACTTCGGTGACGGTGGCGTTCCAGTTCAGCGGGGCCGTGGTTTCGCCTTCGAAGCTCAGCGTGAACTGGCCGGAGTCGTCGCCGAAGCGTGTCAGCCTGACGGTTTCCGCCGTCGCCGCATCGCCTGCGGTGGTGACGCTGGCGATGACCGGCGCCGCGAACACGGTGACGCCGCCGGCATCCTGCACCGACTGCAACGCGTTGAGCGCGGCTTCGATCTCGGCCGCAGAGGCATCCCATTCGATGGCCGCCGTCTCCTCGCCGTCGAACTCCAGCGTGAACGTACCGGCCGGCACGCCGAAGCGCATCATGCGCTGCAACTCGTTCGTGCTGGCATCGCCGCCGGTGATGGTCGAGATCGAGATCTGGCCGCCGGCGTAGTAGGCCTGCTCCAGGGACGTCTGCACGACCGGCACCGTCAGCGGGATGGTGACGTCGCCGCGCAGCTCGAGGTACTGCTGCGAGCCGTCGCCTGGCACGTGGATGGCCGCGTTCAGCGCGCTGCCGTCGCTGCCTTCGGACACGGTGCTGACCGTGCCGGTGGGCTGTGCCGCCGCCAGGCCGGAGGGGTCGGCCGTCATGGCCGGCTGGTTGCCGAGCGCGGTGTAGGAGATGGTGAAGGTCTGCGCGCCGGACACCGTGACCAGCACGGCATTGCCGCCGAGCACCGCGTTCAGCGCATCCTCGATGTTGCCGGCCAGGGTGGAGTCGTTGGCCGACCACGTGATGGCCGCGGTGACGGGGGTGGCGCCGCCCGGATCCAGCGTGAAGGTGCCGCCGCTGGTGTTGGCGAGCACGAGCTGCTTGACCTCGTAGGTCGAGCCGTTGCCGTTGGTGGGCACGGTCAGCGTGGCCTGCGGCGCCACGGCCGTCAGCGACGCCATGCTCACCGAGAGCTGCGGATGGCTGTCCTCCTCGTTCCAGACGATGTCGAAGGCGACGCTGCCCGCGGGTGCTCCCGCCGCCACCGTGACGGTGACGTCGCCGAAGCCCGCCGTGCCGTTGATGGCGGCCTGGATGTTGCCCGCCAGGACCGTGCTGTCGCTGCTCCAGGCGATATTGCCCGTGCTCACGGCGCCGTGGCTCAGCGTGAACTGGCCGCCGGCGACGCCGGCGAACACCAGCTGCTGCTCCTCGGGCGCGCCGAAGGTGAACGGGTCCACGGCCAGCGCCGCATGCGCCTGCATGTCGTTGAAGCTGACGAGCTTGGCACCCGAAATCTGCTCGACATCATCGGTGGTGGCGTTGAAGGTGACGATCCAGGGATTGTCTTCGCTGCCTGCCGTGCCGCTGCCGGAGGTCGTGACCACGACGCCGCCCTTGGCTGCTGTGCCTGCCAGTGCGTTGAGCGCGTTCTGCACGTCGAGAGCCGTCAGGCCGACCGTGAGGGCGACCGGCTCGCCGGCGAAGGTGAAGTACAGCATCTCGCCAAAGGCGGCCGGCGTGCCGTTGGCGTCACGCGCATAGAGATGCTGCGTTTCGTTGGCCTCGCCTTCGGTCAGCGTGGTGACCCAGGTGCCGTAGCTCTGGATCTGGTTCTGCTGGCCGGCCTGGTCGAACGTGACTTCCCACTGCTTGCCGAACACGCTCATGTTGAGGCCGATGAGCTCGCTGGCGTCGTAGCCGCCGTTGAAATACACCAGTAGGTCGCCGGTCGCGGCTTCCTCGACGACGGTGACGCCGCCGCCCACGACATAGTCGAGCTCGCTCTCGATCTGGGCCGCGGTGGCGTCCCAGGCGACATCCCAGGTCCAGATGCCGTTGTAGATGAAACTCAGCTGGTTGCCGCCCTCCTCGCGGTGGATGCGCTGCACTTCGCGGGTGCCGTAGTCGACCAGGTCGGCATCCGGCGTGCCGCCGGCAAGCGCGCCGTCGTTCACCGTCAGCGCCATGTCGGTGCCCTGCAGCTGGTCGATGTCGATCGCCAGCGCGGAGCGCACGCCCGGGTTGGTAAAGGTGATGTCGACGCGGCCGGTGCCGCTGTCGCTGACCGTGACCTGGCCGCCGCCCAGCAGGCTGTCGAGGGCATTCTGGATGTTGCCGGCGAGCACGCTGTCGTCGGCATTCCACATGATGGGCCAGCTCTGCTGGCCGTTGTACGACAGCGAGAAGCTGCCGCCGGTGACGTTGTCGAAATCGAGGCGCTGCACTTCCGCCGTGGTGGCGGTGCCGGCGGTGACTTCCGTCAGCACGGCCTCGGCATCGGAGCTGAAGCGGAGTTCGAACAGGTCTTCGCCCACGCCGGTGACGCTGACCGTCACGCCGGTCGGCGCCACGGCCTGCAGCGCACTGCGCATGCTGGACGCCAGGCTGTTCTCGTCGCCCACCCAGTTGATGCTGGCGGTATCGGTGCCGGCCAGGTTCAGCGTGAAGTTGCCGCCGGAGACATCGGCGAAATTCAGCATCCAGACGCGGCCCTGCGCTTCGGTCGACACCTGGGCCTCGATCGCATCGACGGACACGCCGCCGGCCAGCTGCACCGTGTTCAGCGCATTGAGGGCATCCTCGATCTGCTGCGCGGTGGACCAGAACGGCAGGTAGCTGGTGTACTCCTGGGGGTTCGTGTCGTTGTAGTCGTTGTCGAAGGCGAACTGCATGTCCCAGTAGCCCGCCCAAGAGAGCTCCTGCACCTCGTTGCGGTTGGGCGTGCCGTTGGTTTCGGTGGTGGCAAAGGCATCGCCGCCCTGCACCGTGACGCCGCCCGCGGCCGCGACGTTGCCGAGGCCGTTGAGTATGCCCTGCAGCCCGGCCGAGCTCGTATCCCAGAGGATGTCGCCCGTGTCCTGGCCGCCGAAGGAAAGTTGGTAGGTCGCCTCGGTGGTGACGGCGTTGCGCACCACGTTCCAGAACAGCTGGTTGCCGTTCTCGTCGTAGACAAGCTGGTTCTGGTAGACGATCTCGTTGTTGGCGTCGAGATCGGCGATCTGCACGTGGAACTGGCCGCCGACATCGTCGGCGAGATCAGCGCCGGTGGGGCCGAAGACCTGCAGTTCGCCGAAGAGCGGATCGGTCAGCGGGATCTCGATCAGCTCCTCGGTGAGGTGGCCGTCGCCGTCGAAGGTCAGGTTGTCGAGCACGTTGCCCGATTCACTGACCTGGACCCAGTCGTCGCCAGCGCCACCGAGGATGGTGGTCTCGCCGCCCAGCCCGTCGACCCAGACCATGTCGTTGCCGCCGCCGGCCACCACCTGCGTCGTGCCCGCGAAGCTGTTGTCGAGCACCACGTAGTCGGTATTGGCGGAGAGGCGCAGGTCGATGGACGTGAAGTTGTGCAGCTCGACGCCGTCGTACCAGCCGCCGGTGAGGTCGTAGCCGTAACCCACGCCCATGCCCATGAGGCCGAGGAAGTCGCGGTAGGCGGCATCGCCGGCCCAGCTCACCACGCCTTCGGTGCCGATGGCGAGATAGGCGCCGGCATCGGTGTCGGCAGCGATGATGGTGACAACCCAGGGATTGCCCGGCTCACCGGTGCCGGTGACGCTGACGTCGGTGATGCCGGCCAGGCCTTCCAGCGCGGTCGCGATGTCGTCCGCGGTCGGGTTGGTGTAGGGGTCCGAATCCGCGGCGGCGCCGTCGGTGAAGGTGAATTCGGCGGTGAACTCGTCGTTGTAGGAGAGCTTGAAGGCGCCGTCGCGGGTGAGGAAGAAACTCTGCGTCGCGTTCGGGCGGGCGCCGGCCGTGACTTCGCCGACGCTGCTGCCGGCCAGGGTGCCGGAGGCATTGGCCACGGTCAGCAGCGCCTGCGGCGCGAAGCTGCTCCAGGTGATGTCGAACAGGCCGGCGCCCATGCTCTGCACGTCCACGGTCACACCGGTGGGCAGCAGCGCTTCCAGGGCGCTGTCGATGTTGGCCTGCAGCGTCGCGGCATCGTCCGACCACTCGATGTCGTCGGTCTCGGTGCCGTCGACATCCAGCGTGAAGATGTCGCCGTCCGCACCGCCGTTGAGGGTCAGGCGCTGCACGGCCTGCACGCCTTCGGACTCGAGGCGGTCGTCTTCGTAGATGAAGCGGACCACGGCCTTCTCGATGAAGATCGGATCGCCGTTGCCGTCCAGCTTCGGCGTGCGGTGATCTTCCTCGAACTCCTGCACCCACTCGGTGACCGGGTTGCCGGAGGCATCCAGCACCGGCACCGTCTTCTGCACCAGCACCTGCCTGAGCTCGGTGACGAACTCGCCGGTGTCGGCATCGACGACGGGCTCGCCGTTGTCGTCGTATACGATCTGCTCTTCGAAGATCGGGTCGCCGTCGCCATCCAGCGCCGGCACCATGACCGGCACGCGCTCCGGACGGCTGATGTCCATGAGGAAGGTCGCGTCCCCGGCGCTGCCTTCGTTGTGCACGTAGAGGATATTGTTTTCGCCGATGGTGCTGCCACCGTCGACGACCAGCTTGCCTTCGATGCCGCCCAGCGTGTCGACCTTGGGCAACTGCAGGAAGAACGGATCGGCCTGGTAGGCATAGGCCGGCGGCGTCACTTCCTCCGACACCGTCGGATGCGACTCGGCGGTGTAGCTCGGCGGCGGCAGGTAGGTCAGCGCCAGCAGCACGCCATCGTAGTTCCAGCCGGAGACGTAGTAGTTGAGCAGCTGCGAGCCGGGCGGCATGGCCCAGTACATCCACCAGCCGTACCACCAGCTGTAGTTGTCCACCCAGACGGTGGCGAACTCGGGCTCGCCGTAGCTGATCGTGCCCGAAGGCACGGTGGTGTCGTAGCTGACCACCTGCGGCGCCTGCGGGATGAACTGCTCGTCCAGCGTGAACAGCATGGGCGGCATCTCGCCGCCGAGGTGCACGATGTCGTCGCCATCGCCGCCGCGTATCGTGGTCTCGAGGTCCTTGGACGTCGACAGGATGTAGATCTCGTCGTCGCCGCCGGCGGAGTTGATCTCCAGGCGCTCGATGTTGGTGTAGCCGATCCAGCGGCCGGCACCGATGGCGAACTCGTCGGTGACCACGAACTGGTCGCCGATGGGCGTGCCGTTGATGGTGACGGTGTCGAAACCGTCGCCGCCGTCGATGTGCACCGGCGCGTTCTGCAGGTACTCGTACTGGTCGGCGCCCTCGCCGCCCGTGATGTTGGCGATGTTGGAGATTTCGCCGGTGGTACGGTCGCGCAGCACCAGGAAGGTGTTGATGACGAAGTTGTCGTCGCCGCCGTCGCCGTAGAGCCAGAGCACGGCTTCGTTGTGGTCGATGGTGAACTTGTCGTTGCCCTCGCCGCCCACCACGGTGAGCTCGGCGCTGTTGCCGTCGCTGGTGGCCTCGGGGTCCGCCACCTCGATGCCGTCGACTTCCGTGGTGACCACGTTGCCGATGGTGATGGTGTCGGCACCGTCGCCCATGTTGATCAGGGTCTCGATGTTGGTGTCGAAGACCATGATGCGGTCGGCGCCGCCTTCGGTGCGGATGGTCAGGTTGTCGAAGTTCTCGTAGCGCACCTCGTTGACGTCGGTGACGCCGACGCTGACGTAGCCCACGAAGGGGCTGTCGCCGGTGCCCGGGCCTTCGACCAGCACGTTGTCGATGCCGCTGGTGCCGAGCACCACGACTTCGTCGACACCGTCGTCGCCGGACGTGCCGGCGGCGCGGTTGGTGAGGCGGAACTGGATGTTGGCGTTGCCGATCAGGCGCGTGGTGACGATGTCGTCGCCTTCCTGGCCGTCGATCTCGACGACCGCACCGGTGGCCGGCGCGTTGCCGCCGACCGTGCCCACGGCGAGCAGCGCGTCTTCGCCGGCGTTGCCGTGCAGCACGAGGTGCGCGGCACCGATGCTGGTGACGTTGAAGTCGTCGTTGCCGGCACCGAGCTCCACGGTGACTTCCTCGAAGCCCGCGAAGTCGATGCGGCCGCCCATGGCGAGGCCGGTGAGCTGGGTCGCCGTCAGGTTGCCGCTGAGGTCGGCGGTGGTGGCGCGCGTATCGACCAGCAGCGTGTCGCCGTCGGCGCCGCTGTCCAGGTTCAGCACGGCGTCGATGCCGGCCAGCGTGCGGTCGATGACCGCCGCGGTGCCGGCATCGTCCTGGCCGACGATGAGGCTGTCGGCGCCGGTGCCGGTAATGACGTTCGTCGTGCCGGCGATGGTTTCGATCAGCAGGTCGTCCGCGCCTGCGCCGGTGTCCACATTGGTGGTCTGGCCGTGCGTGGAAGCGATGGTGAAGCCGTTGGCGCCGGAGCCCAGCACGAGGTTCAGCACCTCGGCATTGCTGTAGCCGATGCTGCCGCCCATGCCGAGGCCGGTGATGGCGGTCGCGGTCAGCGTGCCGTCCTCGTCGTCGGCGTCGCCGGAATCGTTGACGTTGATGGTGTCGGTGCCGGCCGCGGTGTCCAGGGTCAGCAGCGCGTCGATGTCCTCGAGCAGCAGGCTGTCGCTGGTCACGGTGACGGTGTCGTCCTCGTCGCCGGTGTTGACGGTGGTGGCGCCGTCGATGTCCTCGAGGGTCACGGTGTCGGCGCCCGCGCCGGTCACCAGCGCGAGGCCGGCGCTGCCGGTGCCGTCGACGTTGACCGTGTCGGCGTCGGCGCCCGTGTTCACGGCGGCATAACCGGCGGAGGTGGCGATGTACACCGAGTCCGTGCCGGCATTGGTCACCAGCGCGACGTTCGCGGCGATGGCACCGGAAATCGTGAAGGTGTCGTTGCCGGCACCGGTGGTGACGGAGATGCTGTCGACGTTGCTGAAGTTGATGGTGGACTCGAGGCCGAGGCCGGAGAGCTGCGTCGCCGTCAGCGTGCCGGTGTCGCCGCCGCCGAAGGCGGAGTTGCTCACCACCAGGCTGTCGATACCCGCCACCGACGAATCCACGTCGCTGGAGGTCGAGAAGATCACGTCGCGGGTGACGTTGGCCTTCACCACCAGCGGCTCGTTGCTCGCGCGGTTGGTGTAGAACGTCGTGCCGCCGATGGTGAAGGTATACAGCGGCGAGGCACCGGAGTCCGGACGGTTGGTATCGGCATCCTGGTAGTACCTGGGCACCGCGTTCGGGTAGTCGACGAGCTGGTTTTCGGTGATGGTGACACCGGTTTCGGTCACGTACAGGCGGTCGCCGTTGCCGTCGACCTGGTGCAGGCCCTTGAGCTGCACGAGTCCGGACATGGCCGGCGGGTTGGACCCGACGCTGGTCTCGTTGCCGAAGCCGTCGAGATAGAGCGGCTGGCCCTTGGTCACCATGAAGTTCAGCGTGGTGGACGTGGCCGAGTGCGAGACCGTCAGCGTACCGGACGAGGCCGTCGCGGTGAAGGTGCCGGTGCCGTAGGCCTGTCCGTTCATGAGCAGGGCCAGCTTGGCGGCGATGTCGACCGCCGTGTCGTCCGCATCCGCGGTGACGGAATAGGTCGCATCGGGCAGCGCCACGTTGAGGGTGGTGCCGTTGCCGATGACGCCGGCGGCGGTGAACTGCGCCGTCAGCGAGCTGGTGCTGACGCGGTTGACGTTGACGTCGTTGTAGCGCGTGTCGTCGCCGGCGTTGGTGGCCTGGATGTCCTGCTGGATGAGGTAGCCATAGCTGTCCAGCGTGACCACGCTGACTTCGAGGTACTGCTTGCCGGCCAGCGTGACGAGGTTGACCAGCGGCGAGTCGAGCACGGCCACGTGGATGGGGTCGGCCGGGTTGTACTCGACCATGGTCGAGGTCGCGGTGCGGTGAGCGTCGCCGTCGAAGGTGAGCAGGTCGTTGATGGCGGCCAGCGAGTTGTTGTCGCTGACAGTGACGGTGTCGTTGCCGGCGCCGCCCAGGATCACGGTGTCGCTCAGCACCTGCTCGACGAAGACCTCGTCGTTGCCGGCGCCCAGCACGAAGGTGGTCGTGCCGGCCGTGAGCGTGGACTCGATGTAGACATCGTCGTCGCCGGTGGAGAGGCGGATGTCGATATTGTCGAAGTCCTCGATGCGCACGCCGTCCCAGAACGTGCCGTCCAGCGACGTGCCCTGCCCCATGCCCAGACCCTGCAGGTTGAGGAAGGTGTCGGTGATGGTGTTGCCGCTGGGGTCTTCCATCGGGATGTAGAAAGTGTCGCGGGCGCGTTCGCGCGTGCTGTCGCTGTCCGTGGTGCGGGCATCGAGGTTGAGCTTGAGCGCGGAATTGCTGTGCGTGACGGTGAGCACGTTGCCGACCACGGTCACGGCGACCGTGCCGCCCGAGTAGCTGTTGTCGGCATCGATGGCCGCCTTCAGGGCGTTGGCCACGTCCAGTGCGCTGGTGGTGGCGGCGGTGACGCTCCAGGTCTTGCCCGGGATCTCGATATACCACTTGCTGCCCACGGCGACCGGGGCGGCCAGGGTGACGTCGAGTTCGTTGTCGGCCTGGCGCTCCACGGCGCCCGCATCGAACAGCGGCGTGCCGGTGGTGACCAGCGCGCTGAGCTGCAGCGCGGCATCGCTGTGCGTCAGCGTCAGCGTGGTGCCGGTGACGGTGGCGGTGAGATCGCCCGTCAGGTAGTCGTTGCTGGTCGCCGTGGCGTTGACCGCGGCGGCGAGTTTGCTCGCCAGGTCGGCCGCGGTGTCGTCGGCGTCGGTGGTGATGCTCCAGGTCTTGTCGGCCAGCGCGAGGTTGAAGGTCTTCACGCCGACGGTGCCGGCCGCCGTGAACTGCAGGCTCTGCGAGTTGGTGGCGACCCGGTCGATGTTGACGCTCGTGTACTTGGCGTCGTCGCCGTCGCTGGTGGCCTGGACGCGGATGGCGTCCATGCGCAGGACGGAGCTGTCCGTCAGGATCGCGGCATCGGCGCCGGTCGCGGCCACGCCCTGCTCGTTGTGCACGATGAGCTGGTCGTTGCCGAAGGACTCGCCGCCGTCCAGCGTGACCTTGCCCTGGATGTCGGCCACCGTGTAGACGGCGTCCATCTTGAAGGCGAAGGGCGGCGGATCGACGGTGATGGGATTCGGTACCACGAGGCGCGGATCCGGGAAATCCAGCGTGCCGATGTCGTAGGCCACCAGGGGCACGTCGAAGGAGTAGTTGATACGCCAGGACCAGGCGAACCACCAGCCCACGTTCTCCCAGTTCCACTGCATGGAGTTGGCCGTGGAGTTGAAGAGGTCGTTGACGGAGATGTTGGTGGTTTCCGCGCCGGCCTCGATGACGCCGTCGAAGTCATGGTCGATACCCGTGATGCGGAAATACGGGTTCTGCTCGCGCATGCTGTTGAACCACTGGACCGACTGCGAGTAGGCGCGGTTGTAGAGCTCGTTCCAGGTGGCGTTCCAGCTCCAGTCCCACCAGTTCGTGGAGACGTGCTGGCGCGACGGATCGTAGGTGGCGCCGTCGTATTCGATGGTCGGCGCATCCTGCACCAGGTAGGCCGGCGGCTGGTAGGTGAAGGCAGGCGGGTCGAAGACCATGGGGCGGTGGTCGCCGCCCAGGTAGATCTGGTCGTCGCCGGTGCCGCCGCGCACGGTGAGCTCGAGGCCCGGGCCGGTGCTGAGGATGTAGATCTCGTCGGCGCCGCCGGAGCCGTTCACTTCCAGGCGTTCGATGTTGACGAAGTTGACGAGGCGCCCCGCCCCGGCCACGAAGTCCTCGGTGATCACGAAGACGTCGGCGATGGGCGTGCCGTTGATGACGATGGTGTCGATGCCGTCGCCGCCGTTGATGGCCACCGGCGCGTTCTGCAGGTACTCGTAGCGGTTCGAGCCCGCGCCGCCGAACAGCGTGCTGAGGTTGCTCACCTCGCTCATGTCGTTCGGGTTGTCGCGGAGCACGATGAAGGTGTTGATGACAAAGGTGTCGTCGTGGTTGCCGCCGTGCAGCCAGAGCTGCGCGGAGTTGTGGTTGACCTCGAAGTAGTCGTCCTGGTCGCCGCCGAACACGAGCATCTCGGCCGAGTTGCCCTTGGTCATGTTGTTGGTGTCGGCCACCGGCACGCCGTCCGGGTATTCCAGGTTCTTGTTGCCCTTGTCGAGGAACTGCGGAACCGTGCCGACGGTGATGGAGTCGTCGCCGCGGCCCAGGTCGATGACGGTCTGCACTGCGTTGTCGTCGGCGAGGATGCTGTCGTCGCCGCCCAGGGTGCGGAGGGTGACGCGCTCCATGTTGGCGTAGGCGATCTCGTCGCGGGAGGCGTTGATGCCGCGGATCTGGTCCTGTAGCGCCAGCGTCACGTCGGTGAGAGTGTCGCCTTCCAGGCCGGTGTAGCTGTAGGTTTCGCCGTCCAGCGTCAGCGTCCAGGTGATGTCCTCCACGTGGAGCTTCAGGCGGACCTCGCCCGTGGCCGTGGTGGAAGTGCCTTCGGTGTCGCTCCAGCCGGAGACGGTCGGCGTACCGGAAGTGGACGTGACGATGATCTCGTTGCGGTTGACGCGGATGTCGTAGCCGGTGCTGGCGAAAGTCGGATTGGTGGCGTCGGCCTCGACCATCTCCACGAGTTTCGCGGCCACGTCGTCCAGGGTTTCGCCGGCGAGCGCCGTGTAGGAATAACTTCCCGACGGCAGCGTGAACGACCAGGTCCTGCCCGAGACGTCCAGCTTCACGAGGTTGTGCTGCTCGCTGCCCGTGCCGGGCGTGGTGACCACGCCGGGACCGGCGGTGAGCACGGCGTCGTACGGCGCCGAGATGGCGGTCTCGGTCGGCTTGCGGAAGATCGAGAGCTGTTCGCCGATGGCTTCCACGGAGTAGGGGACGCCAAGGTCGTAGAGCTCGCCCGCAGCGATGAGGCCGGCGGTGACGTTCTGGCTCTTGTCGGTGGCGAGCAGCGAGAACTCGTCGTCGCCGGCGGTGCCGAACACCACGAGTTCGTCGAAGCCGTTGATACCGCCGGTATCGACGATGTTGACGTTGGCACTGTCGGCGCCGGACAGGTTGATGATGTAGTACTCGCTGAGCGCGCCGTTATCCAGGTTGGAGACGTTGTTCAGGGTAACGTTGCCGGAATAGTTCCACTGGTTCGACTGGCCGGCCACGGCCGGATCGAAGGCCAGCGTGGAGCCGCCCACGCGCACGATGCCGTCGACGTCGCCCACCACCATGACGTTGGCGGAGGTGCCGCCGGTGAGGCGGGCTGCCTCGAAGATGCCGCTGATCTCTTCCACGTCGGCACCGGCCGCGTAGCGGTCGCCGGTTTCCGAGAGGCCGATGATGGTCGGCATCGGGAAGGACGGATCGGCCGGCTCGCCTTCGGTGCTGGTGTCGGCATAGGTGAAGGCCGCGCCGTCGTCGCCCATCATGTTGCCGGAGACGAAGTAGCGGTTGAGCAGTGTCATGTCACGGTCGAAAGATTCGACCAGCGTGTCGCTGCCGCCGGCGTCGTAGAACTGGTCCACGCCAAAGCCGCCGGTGAACTGGTCGTCGCCGAGCCCGCCGGAGAGCACGTCCTTGAACTTCGTGCCGACCAGCGTGTCGTTGCCGTCGCCGCCCAGGAGCGTGACCGCGATATAGTCGGAGGCCATGCCGCTGGCGTCGATGCGGTCGTTGCCGGCGCGTGCGTCGAAGAGCACGTTGTCACCGATGAAGGTGCCACCCGCCTGCGGATCGGTGACCTCGCGGTAAGTGTTGTTGAGCGTGAGGTTGAGCGTGTGGCCGCTGCCCTGCACCACCGCCTTCACGGTGTGCTGCTCCGACGGCGGCGTGCCGCCCGGCGTGGTTTCGCTCACGGTGACGCCGGCGCCGGTGCCGGTGAGCGAGGAAGTGGCGACGAAGGCCGCGCGGTCGCCCGCGGTGGCGAAGGTGACGTCGAAGTTGCCGGCGGTGGCACGCGCCACGGCAACGGTGAGGCCGGTGGCGGCCAGTGCGTTGTTGATGGAGGCCTGGATCTGCGCGGCGGTGGCGTCGAAGTTGATCGCTGCCGTCGTGTAGGTGGTGCCGCTGTGCGTGTACGCCAGCGTGTAGCTGCCGCCGTCGCCGGCGACGGTGACGCGCTGCGTTTCCTGGCCGGTGATGGAGGCCAGGCTGCTGACGGTGATGGTGTCGGCGCCGCTCGAGCCGTTGACGATGACGCTGTCCTTCTCGTTGTCGTTGTTCGACTCGAAGGGCTTCTCGACCTCGACCGTGGCCTGCACCTTGTAGCTGTGGCTGGCATCGACCTGGAGGTTGGTGGTGCCGGCGCTGTTGACCACGGCACGCGTCACGGTGATGGCGCTGCCCGAGATCGTCGCGGCGAAATCGGCAGACGCATCGATGCTGCCGCGCAGGGCGGTCGCGATGGTGGCGGCGGTATCGCCGGCCACCGTGGTGTAGCTGAAGTCGACGCCGTCGACGGCGACGTACCAGGTCTGGCCCGCCACGATGCCGCCAGTGGGCGCAGCCAGTGTCACGGTCGCCGAGCTGTAGAGCTGCTCGTACGGGTTGCTGGTGGCGCGGAAGGTGACGTCGGTCGGCGTGCTGCCGTCGGCGTTGGACACGGAGGCGCCGGCCAGGAAGCCCTTGCCGCCCGTTTCCAGGGTCACCCCGACATTGCTGCCCGCGGCTGCCGCCGCGTAGGCACTGTCGTTGTTGATCGCCGTGCGTAGCGCAGTGAGCACGGTCGCCGCCGTGTCGGTGCCCGTCGCCGTGTAGGCAAAGGTCTTGAAGGCGTTGGCTTCGCTGGTGGCCGCCGGATTGCTCAGGCTGACCGTGAACACCTGGCCGGCGATCACGGTGCCGTTCAGGCGCAGCGTGGTTTCCTGCTCGGTGGCAGGTCCCGCCGTGGTGCCGGTGATGGTGCCGACGACGAGGCGCGTGGCCCCGGTAATGGGGTCGGTGTAGTCGACCATGACCGGCACTTCCGACCAGGTGAAGTCGGAGAAGGTGCTGCCATCATTCTTGACGATGTTGCCGCCCAAGACCTTGACCTGGTTGGTCGCGGTGTCGGCCGGTGCGCCGACCGCGTTGGCGGCCACCAGCGTGGTGCCGTCGCCCGACACCAGCATGTGATTGCCGGCAAGGTCGGTGACGACGTTGTTGGCGTCGATGCGCAGCTTGGTGTCGGTGGTCGCGCTGGTGGTGGTCTTGGCGTAGATGAACTGGCGGCCGGCGCTGTCCAGCTCCGGCGCGAATACCGGACGCGTCTCCAGCACGGCGCTGCCGTCGCTGACACCGGTATCCAGCGTGAGGTCGGCCACCGCGGTGCCCACCAGCGAGTTCACGGTGACCGTGTCCTCGCCGGCCTTGGCGTCCATGGACAGGCGCTCGACGGCGGTGCTGGTGATGCTGCTGCCGTCGATGGTGACCTGCGCGCCGGTGGCGGCACGCGCCAGCGACGCGGTCGGCGACTGCGGGGTGTCTTCGGTGGCGGTGACGGCGGTGAGGCCGGTCACGGTGGTGAAGCTGATGACGTTGTCGGCGGTGGTCGCCGCCATCACCAGCGCGTCGTTGCCGGCGCCGCCGTCGACATAGGTGTCGGCAGCATCGGCCAGCTGCCAGTTGATGGTGTCGTCGCCGGCGTCGCCGGACACGGCATCGGCATCGGCGCCGCCTTCCAGCGTGTCGTTGTCGGCACCGCCCAGGAGCGTGTCGGCGCCGGCCATGCCGTAGATCGTGTCGGTGCCGGCATCGCCGAGCAGCCAGTCGTTACCGGCGTCGCCGGAGAGCCGGTCGGCGCCGTCGCCGCCTTCGACATAGTCGGCGCCGTCGTTGCCGGCAATCTTGTCGTCGCCCGTGCCGCCCTTGATCCAGTCGTCGCCGAGGCCGCCGGCGACGATGTCATTGTCGGCGCCCGCATCGATGGTGTCGTTGCCGGCACCGGCATCGACGAGGTCCTCGCCCGCCTCGCCGTACAGGATGTCGGCGCCGGTGGAGCCCATCAGCACGTCATTGCCGCTGCCGCCGTAGAGCGTGGCAAAGCCCTTGCCGAGGTAGCGCAGGTCGTCGGCGCCGTCGCCGCCGCGCGCGACCACGTTCACCTCGACGCTCTTGTTGACGACGAGGATGTCGTTGCCGGCACCAAAGTCGACTTCGATGTCGCCGACGTTGAAGAACTCCTTGGTCTGGCCCATGTAGGAGACCTTGATGACCTTGGTCGCCACGCCACCGTTGAGGTTCGGGTCGGTGAGCGTCGTCTGCGAGATCTCGAGCTTCTCGTCCGTGCCCTGCCAGTCGCTGCCGCGGAAGGCCGTGGCCAGCGTGCCGGCGTTCAGCACCAGGGTGCCCGGCACGGCGTTGCCGCTGCCGTCGGTGCCGTTCTTCGCATCCCACAGGAAGCGGTCGTACTGTCCGTTGCCGTTCTCGTCCAGGCGCACGACGCTCTTGGTCGTGGCGTTGCCGACCAGCAGCTCGCTGTCGCTGAGCACGAGGTCGAGTTGCTCGCCCGCCTCGATGGTGCCGTCCTTGTCGTAGTCGATGCTGCCGAGGATGGGTGGCGGCAGGTCCGGGCAGGTGTAGTTGAATTCCGCGATGACGGCGCGGAACAGGTTGATGTTGTGCTCGAACAGCGTGATCTTGCCGAAGAAGCCGAGGTCGAGGCCGACCCACAGGAAGGCGTCGAGGCCGGCGGTGAGCATGCCGTTCACGTCGAAGAGGCAGAGCGGGCCGTGCATGAGCTGCGTCAGCAGCTCGTCGCCGTAGACCTTGCCCGGCGTGTCGGAGGCTTCCACGTCGTTGAGGTCGAAGTTGATGGTCGCGGTGATGTTGCCTTCGACGCCGGCCTCGATCAGGCCGCCGATGCCGAGCGAGGCGCCGGCGATGATGGTAGCGGAAATCGTCGCTTCAGGATTGTCGATGGCAGAGGCGCCGGAGCCGACGACATGGTCGTCGAGGTAGAAGCCTTCGAGGGCGTATTCCGGCAGCGCGAGCAGCGCGTCCAGGATGTCGAGCGGGTCCTCGCCTTCCACCAGCGTGCTGATGACCACCGACGGGCTCGCCCCGGTGAGATTGGTGGCATCGGCGGTTAGCGTGGCGCGGTCGCCTTCACCTTCGAAGACGAGCTTGAAGGTGTCGGTGTCGCTGACGGTGACCGATACGCCGTGGCCTTCGCCGAGAGCGGCCGTCAGCGTCTTGTCCAGCGCCTCGTTGATGCGTGACGCGAGCAGCGTGTCGGCATCGGCCCAGGCGATGGGGTCGGTGGTGACGCCGGCGTAGGTCAGCGAGAAGGTGCCGCCCGTGGCGTTGGCGACATAAATCTCCTGCTCCTCGACCACGCCCTCGAGCTCTTCGTTGCGCCAGTTGTTGAGGCCGGTGCTGTCGTAGCCCAGGGTGATGTTGGTGGTCGCGGACACGCCGCCGCCAAAGCGTGCGTTGAGGCCCGGCAGGCCCGGGATCGGAATGCTCTTCACGTACTGGAAGTTCAGGTCCAGGGCCGGCAGGTTGTACTTGAAGAGGTCGACCGCCGTATCGCCAGTGATGAGACCCAGGATGCTGGCCGGATTGGTGAGGATGGGAACCTCGAAGCCGCCAGCCTTGGTGCCGAAGGTCTTCACCAGATTGCTGGCCGCCGCCTGCTGGCCGGCGTTGCCGCCGCTCTGGCCCGCGAAGGCCGTGTTGGCGTTGAAGTTCTGCGCCGTCGAATCCATCGTCGCGGCGCCGCTCGTGCCGCCGATGGTGAAGTCGCCGAAGTTGATGCCGATGCTGCTGGCACCCGCTGCCTGCGAGGCGTCGTAGAACGCGTCGATGGTGCGCACGAGGTCGATGACCTGCACGACGGCGTTGACCGCCTTCACCACGCCCGCGTACTTGGTCTGGCCGAGCAGTGTCGAGGCGATCTGCAGCATCGTGGTCTGCTTGGCGCCGAGCTGCTTGAGGATGCCGATCTCGGTGGTGAGCACGTCCACCAGCGGTTCCAGCGGCTCGGTGATGTCGTGGATGGAATCGACGATGGGGCCGAGGAAGTCGGTGATGAAACTGCCGAGGTCCAGGGTCACGTCTTCCAGCACGATCTGCGCGGGCTCGAAGAAACTGGTCGAACTGCCGCCGGTGCCGAACTCGACGTTGGCGAAGACCTGGTCGTAATGGAGCGTAGTGGTGACCTTGGGCAGTGCATCCGGCTCCACGCCCGGCACGGCGATGGCCAGCGAGGCGCTGAGGTCGGCATTGGCCGCCGCGGTCAGGCGCGCGGTGATGTCCATCGCGCCGAATTCGTTGATGTAGATGCGGTCGTCGTTGTTGTCGGTGATGTCGACGGTGAACTGGCCCTTCAGGCCGGAGTTGCCGTCGGCGTCATCGCCGACTTCCGCGAGCTCGGCGCCGAGCAGGCCCAGCACGCCGGTCATCTCCGTGCCGTCGGAGAGCAGCGCGTTGAGCTGCAGCGAAAGTTCCGCCCCATCCTCGGTGATGCCTTCGGCGTCGATAAAGAAGCCGCCCGTGGTGTCAAAGCCGAAACCGAGGCCGAAGAAATAGTCCAGCGTGATGTTGACCTCGGAACCCGGGGCCACTTCCAGTGACAGCGGCAGGCCGGGTGCGGCCAGCGCGAAGTCGATGGGCACGTCGACGCTGAAGATGTTGCCGGCCAGCAGGACGTTGAAGGTGAGCGCGCCGCTCTCGTCGATGCCGAGCTGGATGTCGTCGGCGGTGGCGGCCGCGGTGTAGACGGGGTTGCCGTCCACGTCGTAGGTCATCAGGCCATCGGCGTCGTAGACCGGCACCTTGATGTAGCTGCCAAGCTTGTCGAAGAGGAACTGGCGCACGAGGTCGACGACGCTGTCGCCGTTGGCGACGGCATCCTGCAGCGCGGAACCCAGGCCGCCGTCTTCATAGTAGGGCTGGCCGGTCGGGACCGAGGTCCAGAAGCCGTCGTCGGTGCGCCACAGCAGCGTGCTGCCGTCGGTGCGCACGGGCGCTTCGCTGACGGTGGCGCTCGGCGTGGTGCCGGTGAGCGAAGCGGCGTTGACGGAGAAGTCGACCTTCTCGCCGGCGCTGGTGAAGAGGATCTCCACCCTGCCCTCGGCGGCCGAGACTTTGACCGTGCCGGCGCCCAGCGTGGTGTCGAGTGCCGCCTGCACGTTGTCGCGCAGGGTCGCGGCATCGCTGCTCCAATTGATGGCCGCGGTGGACTGCGCGCCTTGTGTCAACACGAAGCTGCCGCCGGTGACGCCGGCAAAGACGATCTTCTGGATTTCGTTGGAGGTCGTGGCCTGGTCGCCCAGCAGGTCGAACTTGAGGTCGCCGATGAAGTCGGCGGCATCCTGGAGTTCGTCGCCCACCAGCGGCAGCACCAGCTCCGCAAACTTGCTTTCGACGCCGGCCTTGAGGTTGTCGAACATGCCCTCGATGCCGGAGAGCACGTTGTTCGGGTCGTTGATGATGTTGAAGAGATCGAAGTTCGGCACCAGGTCCGGCACCACGTATTCGGTGTCGTAGCCGAGCTCGTTGTTGAGCGCGTCGTACTCGAAGCTCGCCTCGAGGTGCAGCACGTTGTCGCCGTAGCCATCGCCGTTGCGGTCGTCTTCGGTGCCGCCGGCGGGCAGCGATTCCAGCGGGAAATACAACGGCAGGTCGACGAAGGCCTTGCCGGAGATCACGGCTTCCACGTCGTCCAGCGTCAGGTCGAGCGGATCGTAGCGGCCGTCGTCGGCGCCCTCGATCAGGCCGAGGCTCATCTCCAGGGAGACACCGGCACTGCCGTCCACGGCGAACATGCCGACGTCGATGCCGGCCACCTCGAAGGCTGCCGTGATGTCGAGGTTGGAAAGCTGGGCGCTGGCCGACAGCTCGATGCCGGTGGTGTCGGTGATGAAGAATTCCGGATCGATGACGTTGGAGAGATCGAAACCGAAGCCGAGTTCGAAGAGCGCGCTGGCGTCGAGGTCGAGCGCCGCGGACGCGGAAAGATCGAGGCCGACGTCGTCCAGCTCCGGCAGCCCGACGAGCTCGCCGAGGTCAGCCAGGGTGATCCCGAAGGCGTCGTCGTAGTGCGCGGTGAATTCCGCGGACAGGCCGAAGTTGAAGGTGTTGTCCGCATAGGACATCGCAATCAGGTCGAAGGTGCCGACCAGCTCGCCGGCTTCCGCGGCGAGGTCGGACTGCGCGCCGTTGGCGGCAAAGGTGATGTCGAAGCTGCCGGGCTGGCCGGCAACGGCGGCCACGGCGACCGTGCTGGCGCCGAGCGCGGCGTTCAGGGCATTCTGGATGTTCGTGGCCAGCGCGGCATCGTCGGCGGTCCAGGCGATGTCGGTCGTGCTGGTCGCGCCGAGGGCGAGCGAGAACACGCCGCCTGTGGTCTCGCTGATGACGAGGCGCTGCACTTCCGCCGTGGTGGCGTTACCCGCCACCTGTTCGGTGACGGTGATGCCCGGCACGTCGAGGCCCAGCACGTCGGCCAGGCCATTGTTCAGGTAGTTCTGCAGTTCCTGGATGTTGTTGGAGAGGTCACGGGCCTCGCCGATGGCATCGCGCATGGCGGCCAGGAAATCGACGCCGCCGCCACCGAGCAATTCGGCGGCGGTCTTGTTGATGAGCGGGATGCTGTCGTAGATCGCGCCCGGCTCGCCGGCGGAAAGGCCGGTGCTGTCCACACTCAGGGCGGACTGCGGGCCCGACGCGCGCCAGGTGATGTCGAAGGTGCGCCCTCCGGAAACGGAGACGTTCACTGCGCCGGCACCGAACATGGCAGCGGCATTGAGCGCCGCCTCGATGCTGTTGGCGATGTCGCGGTCGTCGGCGTCCCAGTTGATGGCGGCCGTGGTGTCGCTGCCCGAGGTCAGCGTGAAGCTGCCGTCGACGGCATTGCCGATGACGAGGCGCTGCACGGCGGCGGTGCCGCTGCCGGCCGTGGTTTGCGACACGCCGATGCCGATGCCGGTGCCCTCGAGTTCACCCTGCAGCACGCGGAAGGCCTGCTGGTCGCCCTGTTCGGCAAAGGCCAGCGCGAAGGTGCCGGTGCCGGTGACGCTGACGCTGACCGCGCCACTACCGAGCGCGCTGTCCAGCGCCGCCTGGATGTTGGTGGCGAGCGTGGCGTCGGCGGCGTTCCAGGTGATGTTGCCGGTGGTGACCTCGCCGAGATTCAGCGCGAAGGTGCCGCCGGTGACGTTGCTGAAGGAAATCTGCTGCGTTTCCGCCGTGCCGGCGACGCCGGTGGTGAGTTCGGTGACCGCGGCTTCGACGACGGTGCCGGGCTCGGTGCCAACAAGTTCGTCGAGGACCGCGTAGAGGCCCTGGATGATCATGTCGAGCGAGATGCCCTGCATGTCGAAGATCTCGTCCAGGCCGTACACGTTCACCGTGTTCGGCACTGCGGCGATCATCTCCAGCAGCGAGGCGCCAGCCGGCAGGTCGCCGCTGAAGGCGGAGATCGCGCCGAGCTGGCCGTCCACGCCTGAGAAGACACCGCCGAAGGACACCGGCAGGAAGATTTCATAACCGGCGTCGGCATTCAGGTCCGGCATGCCGACGAGACCGAGGAAACCGGCCTCGTCGAGGTCGGACACCAGCAGGTGCGCGTCGGTGCCGAACTCGATCTCGGCGTGCACGCCGATGATGCCATTGTTCACCTCGACGCCGAAGGGACCGACATTGAGGCCGAAATCGTAGGTGTTGCGCAGGCTGCCCTGCGCGACGTCGTAGCCGACGGTGCCGTCGACGGTGATCAGCGTGACGTCGTTGACGTTGTCGTAGGCGACACCGAGCACGCGGTAGTAGCCGTCGTTGCCGTAGGAGTCCAGCACGGCGATGTCGTCGCCCGCGCCGAAGCCGGCGGAGATGTCGCCGGCGATGGCGAAGCGCGCGTTGCCGCCGTCGGCGACGCCGTTGTCGTCGGTGAGGATGTCGACGATGTCGTGCGCGGCGTGGCCGACCTGGAAGCCGGCGGTGACGCCGGGCTGCTCGACGTAGAAATCGCCATTCTCATCGAGGCCGAAGATGAAGGTGAGGTCGATGGCCGCCTCGACGCCGATCTGGTCGCCTTCGACCGAGAAGAAGCCGCCGAGCGCGTCGACGCTCAAGTCGACGTTGTCCTCGTAACCCACGGTGCGGATGACGACGACGAATTCGTTGGGACTGGTGGAGCCGGAACGGTCGATCTGCACGAGGCCGGTGAGCGTGGCGTCGGCCTGCAGGTAGTCGATCATGCCCTGCACGGTGGCGCCGTTGCCGGCGGCCGTGAAGTAGGTCTCCACGGAATCGTAGAGCGCGTCCATGCCGTCGACGATGGCGTCGCCGACACCGGTGGCGGCGGCGTTGAGGCCGTCGTCGAGGATGTCGCCGATGCTGATGTCGAGCAGCGGCAGCGTCAGGCTGCCGAAGTAGCCGTCGACGCTGTCGCCGAAGCCGTCGGCCCAGTCGCGGAAGACGGTGAGGCCGCTGAGGATCGCCTCCTGGTCGTCCTGCGCGCCGGCGAAGGCGCCCAGCACACTGCCCTCGCCCGTGCCGCCCTGCGGCAGCGTGATGCGCATGCCTTCGGCCATGGAGTCGCGCATGATGGAGTCGACGTTGCCGTCGTGCGGCAGGCCGAGCTGGTGCCCCATCTCGTGCATGACCACGGTGAGCAGGTCTATACCTTCCGCCGCACTGGTGCCTTCCGCAGCCCAGGCGAGATAACCCGCGCCGTCGACGGCGAATTCCGCATCGTCCGCCGGCGTGGCGTCCACGTACCAGCCGTTGCCGTTGGCGGTGCGGTCGAGATAGATCTTGTTGAGGCCGGTCTGGCCGATGATGCCGGAGCCGAGGTCGGTAAGCTCGAAGCGCAGGCCACGCAGGAAGGTTTCGTCGGCGCCTGCCGCGACCCAGCGTGTGATGGCTTCTTCAACGACGGGTGCGAGTTCGGCCTCGGTGAGTTCGGTGGTGACGCTACCGCTCGTGTCGGTGGTCAGCGAGAAGATGCTGCCGATGGTGCCCAGCACCGTGTCCTTGTAGAAGGTCTCGATGCCGGCGTCGATGACATCTTCGCGGAAGGCGGCCAGCAGGCCGCGTTCGTCGTCCGGCGCGCCTTCGGTGTGGAAGGCATAGAGCGAGGCGGTCGGGTTGTTCTCGTCGCCCAGCCAGTAGAAGGTGACGCCGTTGCCGAGCACCTTCGCCTTCACGCCCTCGAGTTTCTCGCCGTCGTCGTCCTCGAAGACGATGCGGTCGTCGCCGCCC
Organism: Pseudomonadota bacterium; assembly: GCA_049320605.1. GTDB lineage: Bacteria > Pseudomonadota > Gammaproteobacteria > Pseudomonadales > Moraxellaceae > UBA2031. The sequence continues at coordinate 605,337 of JBMOQI010000013.1, forward strand.
CCGATGCTTTCGTAGATGACGTCGTGGCCCCACTCGCCCACGAACTTGTAGACGTTGTCCTCGCCGTCGCCGATGAAGACGTCGTCCTCGCCCGTGCCTTCCACCTGCTCGATGGAGGACATGCTGACGTCCGCCGGCTCGCCCGGCGTGATGCCGGCCGCACGCAGCAGGCCGCCGGTCCAGGTGTCCTTGCCGGCATGCGCAAGACCGCTGGTCTCGATGCCGAGTTCGTAGTAGTTGCCGGCGTTCAGCGTGGCGCCGGTGAAACTGAAGCTGAACGGCGAGGCGATGGTGCCGCTGCCGGTCACGGTGACGCCGGTGACGCCCTCGAGTGCGAGCAGCGCGGCCTGTACCTGCGCCGCGGTGGCGTTGGCCGCCAGCAGCGAGGTCGATTCACCGTTGTAGCTCAGGCGGAAGGAGCCGCGATCGGCATCGTGGCCGAAGGTCTGCGTGGCGTTGGCGGGCGTGCCGGGGCTGGTGGTGTCGATGCTGGTCTGCACGTGCACGAGTGCCGTGGCATCCAGCGTCAGCGCCTTGTAGCCGCCGTTTTCCAGCGTGGCGTCGACGAAGGTGATGACCCAGGGGCTGGCCTCGGTGCCGCTGCCGGTGACGGTGACGTCGGTGATGTCGACGAGCGCTTCCAGCGCCGTCGCGACGGCGGCCGGCGTGGCGTTCCAGGCGATGGCCGCGGTCTGCTGCGTGCCGTAGCTGAGCTTGAAGGTGCCGGAGAAGGCGTCGTGCACCAGGCTCTGGACGGAATTCGGGCGTGATCCGGCCGTTTCCTCGCTGATGGTGACGGTGCCGGCGCCGCCGGTGAGGCCGGTGGCAGTGGCAGTGATCGCCGCCTGCGGTACCGCCGTGTTGAAGGTGACGTCGAAGGTGTTTTCGGCGCCCGAGCTCACGGAGACGCTGGTGCCGCTGCCGAGGATGGCGTTGAGCGCACTCTCGATGCTGGCGGCCAGCGTGGCCTCGGTGGCGCTGTAGGCGATGGCCGCCGTGGTCTGGCTGCCGAAGGTGAGCGTGAAGCTGCCGCCGGTGGCATCGACCACCAGGCGCTGCACTTCCTGCACGCCGGCGCTGGCGGTGAGTTCCGCCTCGACCTTGTTCACCGCCATGCCGGTGAAGACATCGGCGGTGTTGAAGGCCAGGTCCTGCACCTTGCCGCCGACGAGGTCGGCATCCAGCACCGAGATGATCCAGGGATCACCCAGCGTGCCGCTGCCGGCGACTTCCACTTCACGGATATTGCCCAGCGCTTTCAGTTCGTCGCGCAGCTGTTCGGCGGTGACGTCGTGCGCCAGCGGCGCGGTGACCTGGCCGCCGTAGGTGACGGTGAAGAAGCCGGCGTCGGCGTTGTGGCCGAAGGACTGTACGGCGTTGGCGGCGTGGCCGTCGTTGAGCATGCTGATCTCGACACCGGCATTGGTGCCGGTGAGGCTGCCAATGGCCGCCGTGAAGGCCGGCTGGTGGCCGTTGGCGGTCCAGCTGATGTCGAAGGTAGAGGTGCCGCTGTCGGTCACGGAGACGACACCGGCGCCGAGCAGTGTGTCGAGCGCGCTCTGGATGCTGGTGAGCAGCGTGGCGTCGGTCGCGGAATACGTGATGGCCGCGGTGGTCTGCGTGCCCAGCGTCAGCGTGAAGGTGCCGCCGGTGGCGTTGGTGAACCTGAGCTGCTGCACTTCCGCGGTCGCCGGGCTTTCCGTCGTGCCGGCCGTGGTGACGGCCGCGCCGAAGGTCGGCGCCGCGGTGGTGATGCCGCCGAGGTCGGCGCTGGCGACGGTCGCCTGTGCGCCGGCGCTGTTGTAGGTGAGGGCGAAGACGTCGTTGGTGCCGGTAGTGGCCACGGACACCACGCCGCTGCCCAGCGCCATGTCCAGCGCCTTCTGCATGCTAGCCCTGAGCGTGGCGTCGGTCGTGCTCCAGGTGATGGCGTCGGTAGTGTGGCCGGCCACGGTCAGTGTGAAGCTGCCGGCGGTGCTGCCGGTGGCGCCGGTGAAGGTCAGCGTCTGCACTTCCTTCACGCCTGCCTCGGCGGCGGCGTCGACCTGGGTAATGACCTGCTTCAGGTCGCTGCTGTCGATGGTGAGCGGCTTGAAGTTGCCGCTGTCGAGGTCGGCGTCGATGAAGATGATGTTCCAGGGATCGTCCGGCGTGCCGACGCCCAGGACGAGGACCTCGGTGATGCCGCTGAGCGCCTCCAGGGCGGCCGTGACGTCGTCCGCGCTGGCGTCGGCGGCCAGCGCCGCCGTGGTTTCGCTGCCATAGGTGAGCGTGAAGCTGCCGCTGCACCAGGCGCCCGACTCGAGCTCGGCGATTTCGATCTTGGCGCCGGTGCCGGTCAGGCCCGCCACATTGGCGGTCAGCAGCTGCTGCGGCGCAGTGGCGCTGAAGGTGACGGTGAAGTTGTCGGCGTCGTCGGAGGTCTCGACGGTGACGGTGCCCGCACCCAGCACGGCGTCGAGCGCCGCCTGGATGTTGGCCTTGAGCGTGGCGTCGGCGGCGGCCCAGGTGATATTGCCCGTGGTCCACTCGCCCAGCGTGAGGGTGAAATTGCCGCCCGTGGCGGTGATCGCCAGGTTCTGCACTTCCTGCGCGCCGGTGAAGCCGTCGTGCAGCACGGTCTGGACGGAGTTGTCCTGCGTGCCGTCCGTGATCTCGGTGACAGTGGCGCCGATGGCCTGCAGCGCGGCCGTGTTCGCGGTGAGCGCAGCCTGCGCGCCGTTGGCGGCCCAGGTGATGTCGAAGCTGTTGTCGGCGGTCGAGGTGACCGTGACGGTGCCGGCGCCGAAGGCCGTGTCGAGGGCCGCCTGGATGTTCGCCGCCAGCGTGGCCTCGGTGGCGCTCCAGGTAATGGCGGCCGTGGTGCTGGCGCCCTGGGTCAGCGTGAAAGTGCCGCCCTGCACGTTGGCCAGCACGAGGCGCTGTACTTCCGCCGTGCCGGCGTTGCCGGCGGTCTGCTCGGTGAGGTTGGCGCTGATCGCCGCGGCCGGCGTGAGGCCGGCGGTATTGAGGCTGATCGGCGTCTGCGTGCCGTCGGTGGCGAAGATGAATTCGAAGGTGTTGTCGGCGGACGAGCCGGCGTAGAGCTTGTCGGCTCCGAAGGCGGCGTCGAGCGCGCTCTGGATGTTGCCGAGCAGCACGTCTTCGTCGGCGTTCCAGGCGATGGCGGCGGTCGTGGTGGTGCCGTGCGTGAGGGTGAAGTTGCCGCCGCCGACATTGGCCAGCACCAGGCGCTGCACTTCCTGGGCGCCGCTGAAGATTTCCGCGGTGACCTCGGCGCTGTAGCCGCTGCCGACATCGCCGTCGGTGTACCAGGCCTGCTGCGCGCCGAGGTCGACGACGACACCGCTCTCCTCGGCATCGCCGAAGCCGACCATGTCGTCGCCGTCCCTGCCGGCGATGGTGTCGGTGCCGCCGTTGCCGACGTTGAAGCTGTTGTCGCCATCGTTGCCGGTGAAGGTGTCGTTCCATTCGGAGCCGGTGACGCCGGTCAGCGACGACACCGCGAAGTTGCTCATGAACTCGCCGACGGCGGGTACGCCCCAGGCGGCCAGCACGGCCTCGAGGCCGAACATGCGCGAGCCGTTGACGGCCTCGGCGCTGCCGAAGGTGTATTCGAAGAGGTTGACTTCGTCCTGCTTGCCGAAGAGGTCGATGTACCACTGCGGCAGGAATTCGTTGGGGTCGAAGAGTTCGAGCTTGTAGTCGATGCCGGCGCCGGGCGCGAA
>JBMOQI010000014.1:0-310853 GCA_049320605.1 Pseudomonadota bacterium
CGCGCCGCGGCGCCGCGACTGCCGCTGCCGCCTTTGCCGGCGCCGCGGCCGCTGCGTTCGCTCGTGGCGGCGGCCTTGCCGCCGCGCCGCGCACTGGCGCCGCGACCGGCATCGCCGCCGCGAAAGCGGTCGAAGATACTGCCGAAGAATTGACCGGCCTTCCCGGCTTTGAGCTTGTCCGTGGTGCCGGCGATGCGATCGGCAAAGACGCCGCTGGCGTCCTTCGTGGAATCGACAAAGCTCCTCAGATAGCGCCTGAATGTCTTGGCCATTACGCGCCTCCTGCAAAGTGCGTGGTTGAAAGGCAAGGACGGCAGATTGCCGTCAACGCTTAACCCATTCATTCTTTGCCAGAAAATGGAATATGTCGGTTTCAAGTCGTGGGTTTATGTGAAGTGATGTTGCAGAAATTCGCTGCTTCGCCACATGTCCGCTACACAGGCGACAACTTGTCACATATGTAGCGCTGCCCTGCGCGGTGAGCGCGGTCTGGCGTGAAGGGCGACAGGCCAGCGCTGTCTGCGCATTTTGTGTTGCGGTTGCGTATGCCCGTTCTTGTCAGTTGCGCCGCGTTATCTACGCTTATCGACCCCGCACGGTTGCGGGCGCCGGCCCGGTCGGCGCTTCCTGCCGGACGCACCGGGCCGGCCGGGCCGGACAGGCTCGCGCGCAGGCAGGCGTCCGGTTGCGCAGGAGGAATCATGAAGCGAACGTTCTGGTATGCCGTGCTCTGCACGGGTCTGTGCGCAAACGCGCCGCTCGCCCTGGCCGAAGGCGAGGCGGACAAGATCGGCAGCGCGACGAGCGCGGCGCCGGCGGCCATCTCCGCCGACGCCAGCATCTGGGATTACCCGGCCGCATCCGGCCAGCAGCCGCCGGTGCTGCGCAGCGGCAACAACGGCTGGACCTGTTTCCCCGATAATCCCGCAACGCCCGGCAACGATCCCATGTGCCTGGACAAGCAATGGCTGGAATGGATGGATGCCTACCTGAACCGGCGCACGCCCAACATCACGAGCGCTGGCGTGGCCTACATGCTGCAGGGCGGCAGCGACGCCAGCAACACCGATCCTTTCGCCACGCAGCCGGCGGCCGGAGAGGAATGGATGTCGGTGCCGCCGCACCTCATGCTGCTGAGCCCGCAGCAATGGGACCGCACGCTGTTCCCGGGCGAGATGCGGATGCACAGCAGCGGTCCCTGGATCATGTTTGCCGACACGCCGTACGAGCACCTGATGGTGCCGGTGACGACACCGCCATCGCCGTCGATGCACACCGCGCCGCCGGCCGCGCGCTAACCGCTTGAGCCGGGTCCGCGCCAACGGCGCGGGCTTCAGGCTTCAGGGCTGCTCGTCGTCTTCCGCCGCGATGTCGGCAGGATCGCGCGACACGCCGACCGAGGACTCCTCGCCGGGCCGGCGATGCGCGTATTCCGCATAGGCTTCGCCATCGGAGCCGAAGCGGCGCTCGCCCATGGCGACGTCGGCGGTATTGCCCTGCGCCGGCGGATCCTCGCGGTCGGAGTAGAGGTCCTCGTCGAACTGCTCGCGAAAATCGGCCTGCGCGCCGGCCTCTTCCTGGAACTCGCCGGGCGTGAAGGGGGCGGGCGCCCCGGGCGCGCTGCTTTCCCCGCTGCGGCCGTCGTCCGCCTCGGTCTCGTCGAAGAGGAGTTCCTGGTGGCGGAGCGTTGCGTCGCCCTGCGCGCGGCGCCGGTTGCGGAGCGCATCGCTGCGGGGGTCTGCGTGGCGTTCTGTGCTGGCCATGTCTGTTACCTCGCTGGAGGAAAGGCTTCCGGATGCCGGACTTGCATCTGGTATAGCACTCCCTGCCGCGCGCGCGGCGCCGGGCGCGAAATATTCGGCGGCGTGGCGCTAGCGCAGCGCCTGCTGCGCCCACTGCAGGAACTGCGCGGGCGGCAGCGCGCCCGCCACTCGCGCCACCTCGCGGCCCGCGCGGAAGATCATCAGGGTCGGAATGCTGCGGATCCCGAAGCGCTGCGCCAGCGCGGGCTCCGCTTCGGTGTCGACCTTGAGGAGCTGCAGGCGCGGCCCGAGCTGCGCGGCGGCCTGTTCGAACACCGGCGCGAAGCTGCGGCAGGGACCGCACCAGGGCGCCCAGAAATCCACGATCACCGGCACGTCGCCGGAGAGGTGCGCATCGAAAGTGGCGCTGGTCGCAACGACAGGGCGGCCGCTAAAGAGGGATTGCTTGCAACTGCCGCAGCGGGCCGCCGCGCCGAAACGCTCGGCGGGGATGCGGTTCTTGCGGTGGCAGTGCGGGCAGGCAAGGAGCAATGGCGAGGACATGACGGCTCCATCCAGGCAGGCGGGCGATGTCGGATGAAATGGTAGCGCCCGGCAAAAATGCAATGGCCTGGGGTCAGGGCGCGGCGCCAGGCTTCCTTGTCGGCATTGCCGGCCGCGCGATCCTCGCTCCCTCATGCTCCAGATGCTCCAGCTCGAACTGCGCGTAGCCGGCCTCGAGGCGCAGCGCGGCCGCGGCCCGGGACGGGGCTAGAGGAGCAGGTTCAGGGCGGCCTCGACGGCGTCGTTGTGAATGCCGATGCGCTTGCCGGCGACAAAGCGGTTGAGCGCCTGCTCTATCCATTCGCGGTCGCAGTGAAAGCGCTCCAGCACCAGCTCTTCCGGATCGAGGTGGTAGTCCACCTCCAGGTGCACCGGCGCCGTCTCGCCTTTCAACCGCGCCTGCAGCGAAATCCGGCCGGCGTCGCGCTCGATGTCGATGGCGTTGATCTCGCCGATATTCGCCAGGTATTGATTGGCCGCCAGCTTGACGCCGGCTTCCTTGATCGCGTCCAGGGTCATGGAAACCTCCGCCTGCAGAAGGCCTTGCCTGTGGTCCGGTAATGATGGGCGACAACGACGGTTTTGCCATGCGCGCCGGCGCGAAAAAAAAGGGCGGGCCGGCCGCCTGCCGTGTCTGCCGTGCGTGGCGGGCACACCGCGCGCACAAACGCGCGTCAGCGCGTCAGCGATCGAAGACCAGCTTGACGTGGTGCGCGTTGACGAAATCGCCGGCATCGCTGTCGTAGTTCAGGGCGGAGCCCAGCACCATGTTGACCTCGGGGAGCTGGCTGCCCTCGAGCAGCACCTGGCGCGGTTCGCCCGGGCCGTCGACGAGCAGGAGGCTGTCGATCTCGCGCACGTAGACATTGCCCTGCGGCGTCTTGTCGACGCGATTGAAATCCTGGCGCAGTCCGCTCCATACCCAGGTCTGGGTGGCTACAGGACGTCTGGCCTTGGCCGCGGGATTGATGTCGCTGCTCACCAGCAGCCAGCGCGCGGAGCCGTCGCGCGGCTCGAGGCCGGGCTTGTCGAGCCGGTACACCGCCGCGGCGAGGTCGTTGCTGCGGATTTCGTCGAAGATGCGCGTGCTGGTGCAGGAAGCGAGGCGCAATTGCGCTTCGGCCGGCAGGCGGGCGAACAGCGTGAAGGGCTTGCGCTTCAGGTGCAGGGTGCCGTCCTCGAGCGGATGCTTTTCGCCGTCCTGCTCGATCCAGGCCTGCCACTGGTGCTGCGGCAGGCCGGCAAGCTTCTTCATCACCGCCGTGCGCAGCAGCGCGCCTTCGGGCTTGCCCTGCTGCAGGGCGATGCTCATCGCCGTGGCCGTGCTGCCGAAGCGGCTGCCGCCGGGCGCGGGCTTCCGGTACAGCGGGTCGGCGCCCTTGTCGAGCAGGAGCTGCGTCACGCTGCCGTAGCCCCGGTGGATGGCGACGGTGAGCGGCAGCCGCGGGCCGCCGCCGCCGTTGAGGTCGGCGCCCTTGTCCAGCAGCAGTTGCACGGCCTCGGCATGACCGTCGAGGGCGGCCAGCGTCAGCGCCGTGTCCTGCTCGGGCGACGCCACCTGGTCAGGCAGGGCGCCGGCCGCCAGCAGCTGCTTCACGTAGTCGGTGGCGTGCAGCTTGCTCTGCAGCGCGAGCTGCAGCGGGCAGGCGCGCATGGGGCAGAGGTTGGGGTTGGTGCCGCGCGTGAGCAGCGCCTTCACCAGGCCGGCGTCGTCGCGCAGCAGTGCCTTCTGCAGCAGCAGGTAGCCGCTGGACAGCGGCTGGTCGGCATCGATGCCGGGCGGCAGGCGGTCGAAGCTCCTGGCGGAGTCGACCTGGTTCATCAGGCTGCGGTGCAGCAGCGCCTGCCGGGTGCGCAACGCCTCCGGCTCCGGCAGCGCGCCCTGGGCCACGAGTTGCGGCAGGCGCGCACGCAGCTGCTCGAAGCCGGGCATGCGGTCGCTCTCGACCGCCACCAGCTCCACCAGGGCCCAGCTCGTGGCGTCGAGCTCGAATGGCGCGGAGCTGCGCCCCTCGGTGAGGTGGTTGAGCTGCTCGCGCACCACGGCCGGCAGCACGAAGGCCATGTGACGGTTCGATCCGAGCTTCATCAGATCGCGCAGCGAACGGCGGTGTCCCGACTCCTGGAGCGCCCGGTGGGCATCGAGGATCACGTCCCGGTCCTTGCTGGCCAGGAGGTAGAAAGTGTAGGTGTGGTTGCCGATGGCCGCCGCCTCGTCGTAGAGCAGGCGCAGCTGCTGTTCGTCGTATTGCGCGGCGGCGTTCGCGTCCTGGCCGGCGGGCGCGCCCAGCAGCAGGGCGGCGCCGAGGCAGAGCGCGGCGCCGCATTGGCGCGCAGTGGAAAGCATGAACATGAAACCCCCTCGATAACGGCAACAGCACGGCGCGTCCGGCCGCGAGGACAGGCATCGCGCCGGATTCTTCTTCCGAGGGCGAAGCCTAGCGTTTTTTGCCGGCGGTGTTAAAGCCGCCGGCCCGCGTCGCGGCGGAACGGTGCGCTACCGCGGACGGGCGTCGCGGCGGAACGGTGCGCTACCGCGGACGGGCGTCGCGGCGACGGCGGAATCTGGCGGCGGGCCGGATAGGAAAACCGCGGCGGGGCGCTCCGCCGCGGCTGGAACTCACTTGAACGCCAGCGTGGCCGGCAGCGCATTCACGAGATCGCCCACCGTCTCGCTGTAATCGATGCCGACGCCCAGCACAAGCTCGATCTGCGCCATGCGCGTGCGCTCCAGCGGCACTTCCGTCGCGCCGCTGCCGTTATCCAGGCGCAGGGCGTCGATGATGCGCACGCAGACCGTGCCTTCGGCATCTTTCTGGAGCTGGTCGCAGTCCTTCGCCGTCGGCGTCCAGGTCAGGATGCCGCCGGCGCCGGCCGCCCGGGCGCGGCCGTCGCTGACCAGCAGCGGCGCGGGCTTCGCTCCGCCCTGGCGCAGGCGCGCGCGGCTGAAGAGCGGCGCGATGAGGTTGCCGGCGCCAAGTTCCGCGGCGAGCTGCGGGCCGGTGGAGGCTTCGACGCGCAGGCCCTGCGGCGGCAGGCGCAGGTGCAGCGTGAAGCGCTCGCGGTTGAGCAGCACGCGTCCCCCCGGCCGGAGCGGCGTCTTGATGATCTGCACGAGCGGCCCTGCGCCCGTACCGGCCTCTGTCCGCGGCGCCAGCACTTCCTGCTCCACCCAGGCCGACCAGCGATAGGCGCTTTGGGCGCCGAGCTTCTTCAGCGCGGCCGCGCGGAACCAGGCGGCCAGCTCCGGTTTTTGGGCCGCGACGGCGGCCAGCAGCGGCGCCCCTGCGGCCGTGCCGCCCGGCAGGGGACGCTGCTGCAGCGGATCGGCGCCGTGGTCGAGCAGGAGCTGCGCCAGCTCGCGGTTGTCCGTCGCCAGCGCCGTGTGCAGCGGCGAGGTGGCGAGCTTGCGGCCATTGGCGTCGGCGCCCCTGGCGAGCAGCAGGCGCAGCAGTTCGAGGTCGCCTTTCTCGAGCGCGACGGCCAGCGGGTGCCGCAGGCTGGGGCCGCCTTCGGGATCGGCGCCCTTGGCGAGCAGGGCTTTCGCGAGATCGAGCCGGCCCGTCAGGGCGGCCTGCACCAGCGCGGTGTCCTGGCCCGGCATGCGGGAGAGAAGATCCGGCCTGGCGCCCCTGTCGAGCAGCAGGTTGACGTAGGTCAGGGCGTGGGTCCTGCTCTGCAGCGCGAGCTGCAGCGGGCAGACGTGCAGCGGGCAGCGATTGGGGTCGGCGCCGGCCGTGAGCACGGCCCGCACCAGGTCGGGCTGATCGCGCTGCAGGGCGCGCTGCAGCAGCGTATGGCCGCTGGCGAGCGGACGCTCGATGTCGGTGCCGGGCGGCAGCTGGTCGAATTCGCGCACGCTGCCGACCCTGGCGAGCAGGGCGCGCTCGCGCAGCTCCGCATCGCTGCGCAAGCGGGCCGGCTGCGGCAGCGCACCGACGCGGGCGAGGCGCGGCAGGGTGGCGCGCAACTGCGGCAAGGTGGGCATGACCAGGTCGTGCTCGACCTTCCTGAGTTCGGCGATGGCCCAGCGTTTGCTGTCGGCCCTGAACAGCGCCGTGGTTTCTCCCGGCAGGAGTTCGCGCAGCCGCTCGCGCAGCGGCGCCGCCATGGCGAAGGCGCGCATTTTCTGCGGCTGCAGCGCCGGCATGGCCGAGGTCAGCGGCGTGCGCTTTTTCGGATCGGCGTTCAGGCGGGCGTCGAGCTTGCGCATCGCGTCCTCGTCGTCGCTGATATGGAGGTAGAACTCGTAGCCGTCTGTGCCGAGCGCCGCGGCTTCGTCGTAGAGCAGGCGCAAGTCGTCTTCGGAATAGGCGGTGGGCAGGGGCTCGTCGGCGGCAGCCGGCAGGACAGCGCAGAGCAGGGCGGCGGCGGCGGCAAGGCCGAGGGCGGCGCAGCCGCGGCGCAGGTCAATGGCGTGCATGCTTCCTCGCTGGGCGTCGGTTTTTTATGGTGGTTTCGCCGGCACAGGGGCGGCGTCGACGGAGTCCTTTCTAGCAGCCTGTCCGGCCGCTGCCAATCCTTCGCACCGGATCAAGGACGGCAGGGAGCGTGGTAATCGATGCTGCGCCGGACGAGGCCGGTTTGCCGGCGGGTGCTGACGCCGGCGGGAGCGTTGTACTGCTCGCGGTAGGTCCAGTTGCCGCAGCTGTCGAAGCGGTAGGCCTCGTAATGGCGCTGGTCGCTGAGGGCGCCGGTGGCCATGAAGCTGGAGACCTCGGCGACGGCGACGCCATCCGCGTACTCCCAGCGCGTTTCGACCTCGCCCTCCTGGCGGTAGACCGGGCCGAACTCGCCGTACGCGATGAGCGGCGCCTGCGTGCAGCGGCCCTTGCTGCAGGCGCTGCGCAGCAGGCGGCCTGCGCGGTCGAAGTCGAAGACGAGCTGGTAGGCGAACTCGCGGCCGACGTGGATGTCGTGGACCTGGCGCGCGGATTCGTAGCGGATGACGGTCACGCGCGGCCCCTCCGGCGCAGCAGCGGGGCTGCCGGCCGGCAGCAGGCCGCCGCGGCCACCCCCGGCCATGGCGACGACGCGGCCTTCGCCGTCGTACTGCAGCGGGCGCGCGCTGCCGCCGCGGACGCTGCCGCCGTAGCTGGCGGGCGCATGGACGATTTCCACGACGCGGCCCTTCTCCAGGCGCAGCCGGTAGGAATCGGCGCCGGTCTGGCGGCCGGGGCCGGTCGCGCTGACATGGCTGACCAGGATGCCGTCGGTGTTGTAGAGGTCTTCGGTGACGATGGGAAAGAAGCCGTGGCGCGGCTCCTCCCGGGTCAGCACGCGGCGCGGCTGGCCGAGCAGGTGATGGTCCTGCCAGGTGGCGACGAAGCGCGCCGGCAGGTCGGCGGGAGCGAGCCCGGCGGCCCGGGCCGGTGCGCTCAGCGCCAGCAGGAGCAGGGCAAGGGCAAGGCTGCGGATGTCCATATCCGTCTCTTTGTAATTTTGCAGAAGCTGCCCGGCCGCGGCGTCCGCGTCCGGCGTCGGGTCTGCAAGGGTAGCGTGCGCTGCCGCGCGGCACCGTCAGTAGTTCGACTGTGGCCTCACGCCGGCCGGCGCGCCTACAGCAGGATGTCGAGCAGGACCTGGGCAACGCCGCTGTCGATCTCGAAATGGCGGCCGGCCAGGAAACGGTTGAGCAGGTTGGCGATCCATTCGCGCTCGCAACGGAAATGCACCGTCACGAAATACCCCGGCACGACGCGGTAATTCACGTCCAGGCGCAGCGGCGCCTCTTCGCCCTTCAGCGCGACCATGAGCTCGGCCAGGTTGGCCCTGGGATCGATGCGGATGTCGGTGACCTCGCCAAAATCCTCGAAGTACTTGTTGAGCAGCATGCGGGCGCCGACGGTGCGGATGGCATTCAGGGGCATGGCGGCGGTCGGGTGATGGGGGCAGGCGGAAGATAGCCGAGGCGAGCGAAACCTGTCTCTAGCCGATTCGCCGGTCGCGCCGGCGGGCGCGACGCTGAGATAAAGCCCCGGCGGCGCTTCGCCGTGCCGGCGGACGCCGCTCAGCACTGGCCTTTCTTGGCATGGCCGGGCGGGCAGTGCGGCGGCCCCTTGGCGCTGCGGCCGCTGCCGCTCTGGGTGTTGACGCCGATGGAGACGTTCTTCGTCTTCAGCTGCGCGCCGACGGTTTTACAGCCGCCGAGGGCGAAGAGCGACAGCGTCGCCAGCAGGATGATGAAATGCTTCATGGAAACCTCGAGATGACAACTCCGGGCCATCCTAGCATCGCGGCTGGCCGGGCCTGAGTCCGGCGCATCGGGTTTGTGGCGCCGCCGGCAAATCTGGCCGACCGATGCGGGGCCGGGGCAACAGGTAGGCGTCGCCGGCTCGGGAAACTGCCTTACCCCGCCTTGCGCATGCATCCAACCTCCTGCGCAGCAAGCCGCGCCACCCGTCTGCCGGCGCGCAAAAAGTCGGCGGCAGGCCGGCAAGCGCGACGCGGCGCGCTACCTTTTCATTGAGGGGCGGCAGAGGAGGACCGGCCGCGACGGAGGCCTGGCGCAAGGAAGCGCCGGGTCGGAACAGCGCAAGGGAATGCGGACATGAAGGCGCAAAGCGGAATTCTTTTTCTCATCCTCGTCCTGCCCCTGGCGGCAACGGCGGGCGACGCCCGCAACGCAGCGGAGTGCGCGCAGTACGCCCTGAAATTCAGCGGCACGCCGCGGGAGCTCACGCTCGCCGAGCTGGACGGCCTCAGGCTCTGCATCAGCGAGCAGCGCCGGGCCCTGGAATTCGAGCGGCAGGAACAGCAGGCCAAGCAGGCGCGCCTGCCGCGGCGCTACCGCCCTTACTCGCCTGCCGACTTCTGATTTTTACGGAACGACCGTGCCATATTTTTTGCGATGGCCATCTGTCGGATGCCGGCGGAAGCCGGGAACGAACGGTCGAAACCGCCGACGAAGTTGCATTAATGTAGCGGCATGTGTCCCCGGCCTGTCCGGCGGAGACGCAGGCGATCGCCAGGGAGGGAGGTCGGCCAACAAGGACCGGGGGCCGCCGGAAGACAGGGAGGGCGCAGGGCGGCAACCGAAGAGGGAAAAGACATGAAGTCTTTGATTGCAGCTGTGGTGCTCGCCGGCCTGCCCTTCGTGGCAAGCGCCGACGAGATCGCTACCGTGGCGCAATGTGCCGGGGTGGCGGAACGGTTCGGCAGCGCTGCTCGTGCATTGACGATCAGCGAACTGGACCAGCTCAAGACCTGCATCACCCTTCAGGTGGAAGCCATGGGCCGCGACACGCTGCAACAGCAGCGTCCGCAGGTCGCCGTGACCAAGCGTTACGCCAAGCCCTTCCTGCGTGACGACCTCTGAAGCACGATGCCGGAACGGAGAAACAAAGGCGGCCTCGGCCGCCTTTCTCTTTTTTGGGCCGCTGCGGTGGCACCGCCGGCCTCATGCAAACGAATGCTTGACTTGCCCGCGATAGCTGTCAGTATCGCTCCCGCATGCCGCACAGGCAGAAAGCATTCCTGTTCAGTTCTCGCACTAGCCAGTTCGTCCAGTTCTTCTTCCCTGTACTGCTCTGCACATCCCGGGCGCATCGCCCACCCAATGTTCTATGAAAGGTTTAAAAGTTTATGGCTACCGGTACGGTTAAGTGGTTCAACGACGCCAAGGGCTTCGGCTTCATCACCCAGGACGACGGCGGTGAAGACCTCTTCGCGCACTTCTCCGAAATCAAGGCGGACGGTTTCCGTTCCCTCGTAGAAGGCCAGAAGGTCTCCTTCGACGTGACCCAGGGTCAGAAGGGTAAGCAGGCGTCGAACATTCGCCCTGTCTGAGCTCTCGCTCTGATGTAAAAAAAACCCGGCACCTGCCGGGTTTTTTCATGCCTGCGGATGCCGCCGCCACGGCCGGCGTGAAGGCCCGGGGCGGCCCTGGCCGTCTTTAACTGCGGCCATCATCCCCTGGCCTGGACCCGCCGCCCTGTGCCGTCGCAAGCTCAGAACAGTCCGCGCTGCAATGGCTGGCCTTTCTTCAGGCCCCAGCCATCCGCCCTGAGCGCGGTCGCCGCGGCGCAGGGCTGGGCCAGGAGGCTGAGCGTGTAGAACACGTCGCGGCCGAGGCAGACTTCATAGACGAGCGTGTAGTCGCCTGCCGGCAGCGGCAGGCCGACCTCGAGCTCCTCGCCGGGCGAGCCCAGCAGGAGGGTGCTCTCGGCGGGCACGGCGAAGGGCAGTTGCAGGGTGCGCTGCGCGCGCTTGTCCGCGGAGAAGCGTGCCGGCGCGCGCACGATAACGTCGGCGCCGAACTCCTCGTCGGCCAGCGGATCGAGCAGCACGGCGCCGTCCAGGAGCACGACCCCCTGGGCGCGGTTGCCCGGCCCCCAGACGCCTTCGCCGTCGTCGAGGTCGCGGCTGCGCAGCCAGAGCTGGCTGCCGGAGATGGTGAGGTCGAGCTTGCGTTCCATGGGAAAAAGTCACTCAGCGAATTTCCCGGTACTGTAGCGGGATTGGCGCGCGCTGACAGTGAAAACTCCGTTGCAGAAAAGCCTCGCCCTGCTTCCGCGGCCTCCCGGGATTTTCATGAGTGGAACGCGCGCGGCGAAAAATCCGCCATCGAGCGACGGCGAAACGTGGCCGGCGGCCTTGCCGAGCGTGCTGGTGGTGGCGCCGCCGGGGCGTCGGGTCGGGGACCGCCTGCCGGCTTCGGCGCCTCAGAGCCCGTTCATAATCTATTTGTCGCGCTGCCCGTCGCCTTTTTTCGCGGCTAAAGCCGCTCCTACATAGGAATTAATATCTGTAGGAGCGGCTTTAGCCGCGAAAAGAGAATCGCAGGCCCCTCTTTTAATGGACCGCTCCAAGATTTTGGACAGGCTCTCAGACCACGAACAGATCCACGAACTCATTGACCGGCATCGCCGCCAGCCGCTGCTGGTCCCGGCACAGCGAGAAAATCCTCTCGCTTCGCGCGGCGCTGAAGCGGGTCTCCAGACTGCTCCGGAATTTCCTCTCCAGCAGCGGGATGCCTTCGGCGCGCCGGCGCCGGTGGCCGAGAGGAAATTCCACGGCGACCTTCTCGGTGTGGCTGCCGTCGCGGAAGAAAACCTGGAGAGCGTTGGCAACGGAGCGCTTGTCCGGCTGGTAATACTCCGCGGTGTAGCGCCCGTCCTCCACCACGTCCATTTTTTCGCGCAGCACGTCAATAAGAGGGTGCGCGGCGTGGAAGGCGTCGCTGTAATGCTCCGCCGCGAGATCGCCCGCGATCAGCGCCACCGCCACCATGTATTGCAGGCAGTGATCGCGATCGGCCGGGTTCGCCAGCGGCCCCTCCTTCGCAATGATGCGCAGCGCCGGCTCCTGCGTGGTGATGACGATCCGGCTGATGTCGTCCAGCCGCGCCCTGACGTGCGGATGCAGCGCCACCGCGGCTTCGCAGGCGGTCTGCCCATGGAACTCGGCCGGGAAGGCAATCTTGAACAGCACGTTCTCCATCACATAGGAGCCGTAGGGGCGCGCCAAGCTGAACACGCGATCCGCCGGCGCCTTGGTGGCGAGATCCTCGTTGCGGTGGCTGAAGAGCACATCGTAGAAACCCCATTGCGGCGTGGAGAGCGCGCCCGGGATGCCCGTTTCGCCGCGCGCGGCCAGCTCCACCAGGCGCACGGCGCGCGCGGTGGCGTCGCCCGCGGCCCAGCTCTTGCGCGAGCCGGTGTTGGGCGCATGGCGATAGGTGCGCAGCGCCTGGCCATCGACGATGGCGTGGGAAAGAGCGCTCAGCGTGCGCTCGCGGTCCAGGCCGCGGAGCTTGGCGATGACCGCGGTGGAGGCGAGCTTGACCAGGAACACGTGGTCCAGGCCGACGCGGTTGAAGCTGTTCTCCAGCGCGATCACGCCCTGGATTTCGTGGGCCTGGATCATGGCCTCCAGCACCTGCTGCATGGTCAGCGGCGCCTCGCCGCGCGCGCCGTGCTGCTGCGAGAGGTGATCGGCCACGGCGAGGATGCCGCCGAGGTTGTCGGAAGGATGGCCCCACTCCGCGGCCAGCCAGGTGTCGTTGAAATCCAGCCAGCGGATCATGCAGCCGATATTCCAGGCGGCGGTGACCGGATCGAGGCGCCAGGACGTGCCCGGCACGCGCGCGCCCTGCGGCACCACGGTGCCCTCGACGAACGGGCCGAGCAGCCTGACGCATTCCGGGAGGCGCAGCGCGAGCAGGCCGCAGCCCAGCGTATCCATCAGGCAGAGGCGGGCGGTGTGCCAGGCATCGGCGGAGACGACGCGGTAGTTGAGCACATAGTCCGCGATGTCCTGGATTTCGCGGTCGTACTCGGGGCGGATGTTGAGGTCGGTGCGGGGGCGCATGGTTTCATTGCCTGTGTGGAAGCAAAGCGACAGCGTCAGCCTGGTCGAGGGCAGTTGTCCGCATCCCCGGGGGAATGCGGCCGGGTTGCCGGCGCCGAATCAGGCCGCACCAAGCCGGGGTTTTCCTCGCCGGTTGGCCGGCATTAACCGTGACGGAAACACCTTGCGACGCTTCCGTGCCAAGCCCTGCAGCTCTGCACCGGGATCAAGGCCGATGATTCCTTCAACCTTCGCCTTGTCGTAATGCTCCAGGTTCAGGCCGGTTCCAACGCCGATTCCGAGAACACCGCCAGACGCCAGCGCAACCACCTTCTGGCGCTGCGTGGTGACCGCATTCACGCCGCAGAACCAGTCCGCGAGGCATGGCGGCTTTAGCATGAAGGCCGGCATCAATGCGCAGCATTACTTTTCCGGAGTAGGAGCCTGTCCAAAATCTTGGAGTGGTCCATTAAAAGAGGGGCCTGCGATTCTCTTTTCGCGGCTAAAGCCGCTCCTACAGGTATTAATTCCTATGTAGGAGCGGCTTTAGCCGCGAAAAGAGACGACGAGCAGCGCGACAAATAGATTATGAACAGGCTCTGAGGCGCCGGGAAGAGCGATGAAGTTTCTCGCAGGTGGCCAGATAATCGTCAAGGGCCTCTTCAAGGGCGGCCTTGAGTTCAGAAACAGACTCCCCGTGGAAGCCAACGACAGCGCGGATGCCGGCAATATGTCCAACGCAGAGTTAAGTGCCTGAACCAAAGTTTTCTGACAAGCCCCTCTCCCCTGGCGGGAGAGGGCAGCGCCTGCAATAGCTGGCTTGGGGGTCGGAAATTTTTGTGCGAGCACTTAACGGCACGCGCCGTTGTGGGCAGCTACGGGAGCCGCATGGAAGCGCGTCGCCCGTTGAACGAGCAAACATAAAAGCCCGCGATTCAGGCCATGTAAAAAACCCATGGCCTGCCCCTAAAAACGCCCGATCACGGGCTTTTTTTATTCGGGGAACCAGAAGGCGGCTCAGCGCCGGCCGCAACTGTCGAGACGGCACAGCAAGCTCATCCGTTTTTTTCCGCGGCACTCTGCGGCATGGGCTCTCCATGATTTTTTTGTTAACGGCAGGGCCTTATCGGCAATTTTTCCCAAGAAATTGCCGTGCTCCCCTTGGCATCCGGCTCATCTGTGATAGTAATAGGCCGCGCTCAGCTTCTTCCTGTCGCCGCAAGCGCGCAGGGTGACGCATCCATCGGGCGGCACGCGCGGAAACCTCTCCGCCTCTCGCCGCCGTACGCTGAGTGGTCCCTCCCAGCAGGGTTCGCCGGGACCGGTAAATCATCAGGGAATTCCGTCTGCCACCGTACGCAAGACTACAGCGGTGGCGGTGCTCATTATTATTGCTGGACTACGAGACACCTATGCCTTCGATGTTGCGCAAGTTCCTTGCGTCCCTGTCCCGTTTGCAACTGGGCCTGGCGGCGCTGGGCCTCTTCCTTCTGGCCGCTTCCGTTTTTCTTTCCTTCCCGGCGCAGCCCGCCCGCGTCGAGCGCGCGCTGTTCATGGAGCAGCATGCGGCGCTGTGGTTCGGCGAGGAGCGTCCGCTCAGCGCGCTGATGGGTCTGCGGCCCGGCGCCGTGACGGAAGCGGGAATCGGCGGCGACTACCTGCTGCTCTCGCAGGGCGAGAAACATTTCTACGTGCGCCTGCCGGCCGTGCTGCGCGACGCCTCGTCGCTGCAGAAGCTGCTGCCGGCCGGCGTGCCCGTGTATGCGCTGGACGATCGCCTGAGCCCGCAGCACCGCAGCGCCCTCGCGCGCGCCCTGCCCCTGCGCGACCTCGCCCTGCTGCTCGCGCTGCTGCTGTTCGTGGCGCTGATCGCCACCGTGATGAAGGGCGCGCTGAGTCCGTTTCGCGTGCTGCGGCCCTCGCGCGACGAGGAGGGCTTCGACCGCGTGATCGGCGCCGGCAGCGCCAAGCGCGCGCTGGAAGACATCGTCACCTATCTCAGGGATCGCCACGCCTTCTCGCGCCTCGGCGCGCGCGCCCCGAAAGGCGTCATCATGGAAGGCCCGCCCGGCACCGGCAAAACCATGCTGGCGCGCGCGCTGGCGGCGGAGGCCGGCGCCAACTTCGTGGCGCTCAGCGGTTCGGATTTCTCCAGCAAGTTCGTCGGCGTCGGCGTCAGCCGCGTCAAGAGCCTGTTCAAGACGGCGCGCGCCAAGGCGCCCTGCATCGTCTTCATCGACGAGATCGACGGCATCGGCCGCCGCACCGGCGAGGAGAACGCCGTGGGCGCGGAGAACAACCGCATCATCAACGCGCTGCTCGTCGAGCTCGACGGCTATCACCAGAACGACGGCGTGATCGTCGTCGGCGCCACCAACTATGCTGACCTGCTCGATGCCGGCCTGCGCCGCGAGGGCCGCTTCGATCGCAGCTGCCGCCTCGAGCTGCCGGACCGCGACAGCCGCGAGAAACTTTTCCGGCGCCAGCTCGAGCTGCTGCAGCGCGAAGCGCAGCAGCCGGTGGCCGGGGAACTCGACTTTGCCTTGCTGGCGCGGCTTTCCACCGGCCTCTCGCCGGCCGGCATCGCCACCGTGGTGAATGCCGCGGCGGTGATGGCGGCAAAGGAAGGCGCCGCGCGCCTGGCCACCGCGCACGTGCAGCGCGCCATCGAGCGCCATCGCATCGGCGACGCCAGCGACCAGCGCCTGCTCAATGACACGCTGCGCCAGCGCATCGCCGTGCACGAGGCCGGCCACGCCGTGATCGGCCATCTTTCCCTGCCCGGCATTCGCGTGGAGAAAGTCACCATCCTGCCGCAGGGCCAGGCGCTCGGCGTCACCCTGTTCAGCGAAGAGGAGCTGGTGCCGCTCGCCACGGCCTCCGATATCCGTGCGCGCCTGGAAATGATTCTCGCCGGCCGGGCTGCGGAAATTCTCTATCTCGGCGAAGCCTCGACGGGCGCGGCGCAGGATCTCGAGCAGGCGACCCGGCTGGCCATCCAGATGGCCGGCGCCTACTCCGCGCACGACGGCGCGCCGGAGCTCGCGCTCAACGCGCTGCCGCCCGTGCTGCAGGAAGCGCGCGGCCGCGCCGTGACGACGGAGGCGCTGGCCGTGCTGCAGGCCGCGCACGAGAGCGCCCTGGAAAAGATGCGGGCACACGAGGCCGTGATGCAGCGCCTGATCCGCGTGCTGCTGGAGCGGGATGAAGTGGCGGGCGAGGAGCTGGAATGGATTCTCCGCGCCCCCAGGGGCGCGGAGCTGCAGCTGGAGCTCGACGTCGCCTGAGGTTTTGCGCCGTAGCGTGTTGCGACCCGGCTTCGGCCGGGTTTTTTTTTGCGCCGGCGCCCGGTCTTGTGGGTCGGACTTCAGTCCGGCATGCAGCGGTGAATTCAAGGTCAGCGTCGGACTGAAGTCCGACCCACGGCAAGCGGTTGCACCGCTGCGAGGGCAGCGGCGCCGCCGGGCCATCGCTCAGCCCGGCGCCGGCGCCGGCTTCGGCCAGGTGAAGGCCGGCAGTTTTTGCAGCGCCTCCCGGTCCACGCGGGGCAGCACCGGCTTCGGCGTCATCTGGTGGAACTGCTGCACCGGAATGGCGACCAGGCGGTTGCCGGTGCCGAGGAAGCTGCCGACCTCGATGAGGGCCACCGCGAGCGAGCCGTCGGTGGCGATGATGAAGTCCTCGATCCTGCCGATGTTCTCATTGCGGTCGTTGTAGACCTCGGCGCCGATGAGCGCCGAGCTGCGGATGCCGCTGGCGATGATCCCGGTCTGCGCGGCCGTGAGCCCGATCGGAATGCCGGCGGCCACCGGGCTCGGCGCCTGGCTGGCCGGCGGCGCGGCGCCGGGCGGCGGCGGCAGGTGGGCGGACTGGCCGGCCAGGCAGCTGCTGCCGAGGAGAAGACCGGCCAGAACGGGGGCAGAGCTTTTGTGCATGATCGACACCTCCGGCGTGAGGGCCACTGGGCAGGCGGCGGGCTTCCTCCCTTTGCCCCCCGGTTATTCAGCTTGGCTGCCCGGCAGCCGTTGCGCGAACGCGGCCGGGTCGGGCTGTGCTGGTTTTTTTCAGGGTTTTTGTGTGTCCGGCCCCCGCCGCGCGGGCGCGGCCGGCCGGGAAAATAGGGTTTGACACTGTCCGGGCCATTCTTGAGAATGGTTCTCACTAAGCTTCAGGTGGGCCGCCGTGCGACTGTCCGAATTACCGCGTTTTGCCTCCGCCGTCGTGTGTTCCGTCGACGCCGTCCAGGCGGCCGACCCGATTGCCCGCCGCCTCGGCGAGATCGGCTTCGTGCCCGGCGAGACCGTGCGCCTGATCGCCACCGGACCGCTCGGTGCCGACCCCATCCTCGTCCAGGTCGGCTTTACGCGCTTTGCCCTGCGCCGCAGCGAAGCCGAGCGGGTGCGGGTGGAGGTGGCGGCATGACGGCCGACGTGCTGCGCATTGCCCTGGTCGGCAGTCCCAACTGCGGCAAGACCTCGCTCTTCAACCAGCTCACCGGGGCGCGCCAGAAGGTGGCCAACTATGCCGGCGTCACCGTCGAGCGCAAGGAAGGCCGGCTGACCCTGGCCTCCGGCCGCCACGTGCAGGTGCTGGACCTGCCGGGCGCCTACAGCCTGGAGGCGACCAGCCCGGACGAGGCCATCACCCGCGCCGTCTGCCTGGGCGAGATGGCCGGCGAGGCCCTGCCCGACCTGCTCGTCTGCGTCGCCGACGCCACCAACCTGCGCCTGCACCTGCGCTTCGTGCTGGAGCTCCGGCGCCTCGGCCGGCCCATGCTGCTGGTGCTGAACATGATGGACG
The DNA here is from genome assembly GCA_049320605.1 of Pseudomonadota bacterium. Classification (GTDB taxonomy): domain Bacteria; phylum Pseudomonadota; class Gammaproteobacteria; order Pseudomonadales; family Moraxellaceae; genus UBA2031. The sequence continues at coordinate 17,397 of JBMOQI010000014.1, forward strand.
ACGCGCGCCGCCGCGGCATCCGCATCGACGCCGCGCAGCTGTCGGCGCAGCTGGGCCTGCCGGTGGTGGAGGCGGTGGCGGTGAAGCGCAGCGGCGTCGAGGCACTGCTGTCCCGCCTCGACGGCGCCCTGCCCGAGGCGCCCGCCCGCGCCGGCGCCCCCGGGGCCGACCTGCACGCCGAGGTCCGCCAGCTCCTGGCCGGGGCCGTGGTCATGCCGCGCAGCACCGACCTGCGCGACGACGCCATCGACCGCGTGCTGCTGCATCCGGTGGCCGGCCTCGCCCTCTTCGGCGTGCTGATGTTCCTGATCTTCCAGGCCGTCTTCTCCTGGGCCGAGCCCTTCATGAACGGCATCGAGGCGGCCGTGGGCGGGCTGGGCGCGCTGCTCACGGCCCATATGCCGGACGGCGTGCTGAAGAGCCTGCTGCTGGACGGCGTCTTCGCCGGCGTCGGCGGCGTGCTGGTCTTCCTGCCGCAGATCCTCATCCTCTTCTTCTTCATCCTCGTGCTCGAGGAATCGGGCTACCTGCCGCGCGCGGCCTTCCTGCTCGACCACCTGATGTTCCGGGCCGGCCTCTCCGGGCGCTCCTTCATTCCCCTGCTGTCGAGCTTCGCCTGCGCCATTCCCGGCATCATGGCGACGCGCAGCATCGCCGACCCGCGCGACCGCCTCGCCACCATCATGGTGGCGCCGCTCATGACCTGCTCGGCGCGCCTGCCGGTCTACACGCTGCTGATCGCCGCCTTCATTCCGGCGCAGACGGTGGGCGGCCTCTTCAACCTGCAGGGCATCGTGCTGTTCGCGCTCTATGCCGCCGGCATCGCCAGCGCCCTGGCCGTGGCCTGGGTGATGAAGCGCCTGCGCAGCGACCAGGGCGAGCACGCCCTGCTGCTCGAGCTGCCGAGCTACCGCCTGCCGGACTGGCGCAATATCGGCCTCGGCCTCTACGAGCGCGGCATGGTGTTCGTGAAGCGCGTGGGCGGCATCATCCTGGCGCTGACCATCCTGCTCTGGTTCCTGGCCAGCTTCCCGGCGCCGCCGGCGGGCGCCACCGGCCCCGCCATCGACTACAGCCTGGCCGGCCGCCTCGGCCATCTGCTGGCGCCGGTGTTCGCCCCCATCGGCTTCGGCTGGGAGATCACCATCGCGCTGATTCCGGGCCTGGCGGCGCGCGAGGTCGTGGTGGCGGCGCTCGGCACGGTCTATGCGCTCTCCGGCAACGAGGACATGGTGGCCGACCAGCTCGGCGGCCTCATCGCCGCGCAATGGTCGCTGGCGACGGCGCTGTCGCTGCTGGTGTGGTTCGTGTTCGCGCCGCAGTGCCTGGCGACGCTGGCCACGGTGCGCCGCGAGACCGGCTCCTGGCGCCAGGTCGGCATCCTCACCGGCTATCTTTTCGGGCTCGCCTACCTGGCGTCCTTCATTACCTACCACCTCGCGGAGGCGCTGCTGTGAACGCCGGCATCCAGATGCTGCTGGTAGCCCTGCTGCTCGGCTGGAGCCTGGGCGTGATGCTGCGCCGCTGCTTCCCGGCGGGCACCGCCGCCCTGCAGGAGCGCCTGGCCGACCGGGCCGCGGCGCGCGGCCTGGCGCGTGTCGCGCACTGGCTGCGGCCGGTCGCCGCCAGCGGCGGCTGCGACTCCGGCTGCAGCCGCTGCCAGAGCAAGTGCTCAGCCGTTGCGGCCGCGCAGCCGGTGCAGTGGCGGCCGTCCTCTTCCTCCGGCGCCGGCCCCTGACCTGCCGCTACCCCTCTAGGTCGGGATTTACTCCGCCCGACACCCTTCCCGTAGGAGCGGCTTCAGCCGCGAATCAATCCCTGCGGGTTCGCGGCTGCAGCCGCTCCTACGGATGCGCAAGCGCCTGTGCACCCGGCCCGCCGGGCGCCACTGTGCAGACCGTCTACAAATCCGCCTTGTCCTGAAACGCCAGGCGGTCAAAAATCCTCATTCTTTCGTATTCCCCTGCAAGGATCTGCTCATGGCGCGCGCCCTCAAGATCACCGCAATCGTCCTCGGCTCGCTGCTCGGCCTTATCGTGCTGGCCGTCGGCGTGCTGCTGCTCGTCATCGATCCCAACGACTACAAGCCGCAGCTGACCGCGCTCGTCAAGGAAAAAACCGCCATGACGCTGGCCATCGAGGACCGCCTCGAGTGGACGCTCTGGCCCAGCATCGGCGTCGAGCTCGGCCGCAGCAGCCTCCGCGATGCGGAGAAGAAGGAAACGCTGGTGGCGGTGGAGAAGGCCGGCGTCAGTGTCGCGCTGCTGCCGCTGTTCCGCCGGCAGATCAATATCGATGCGGTCATGCTGGACGGCGCAAAAGTGCGCCACCTCCGGTACGCCGACGGCACCACGAGCTGGGACCGCATGCTGGCCAGGCTCGCCAGCCCCGGGAAAGAAGAAGAGGAGCCTTCGCAGGCAGTGGCCTTCAACGTGAAAACGCTGGAGGTGAAGGATTCCTCGCTCTACATGAAGGACGAGAAGGCGGGCGTGGAGCGCGCGCTGGAGGCCGTGGCGGTGCAGGCGCAGGACATCGGCATGGGCGAACCCTTCCCGCTCGGCCTGCAGTTCACGTTCAGCCAGAAAGATGCCGAAGGCAAAACCCTGCTGGCGAAGAACACGCTCGCCGGCACCGTCACGCTCGACCAGGACAAGAAACTCTATGTGCTGGACGGCCTCGACTTCGCCAGCGCGCTGTCCGGCACGGCGCTGCCGGCGCCGGCCGACATCAGCCTCAAGGGCAAGGTGACGGCCGACATGGCGGCGCAGAAAGTGGCCGTCGGCGGCCTGCAGCTGAGTGCGAACTACCAGGACAAGGCGCTGAAATCGCCGGCGACGGTGACGCTCAGCGCCGACGTGCTCGCCGATCTCGGCCAGACGCTGCTCAACGTCAGCAAGCTGCAGCTGCGCGCGAGCTATCCGGAGGCGACGCGGCCGCAGCCGGTGAGCGCCGCGCTCGCCGGCAACCTCTCCACCAACTGGACCACGGGCGAGCTCGACGCGCCGCAGCTCGCGCTCAACGCCGTCGTGCCGGGCGCCGCTTACCCCAAGCCGTTGCAGGTGTCGCTCAACATGCCGGTGAAGGGCAACTGGATGCAGGGCAGTTTCTCGCTGCCGAAGTTCGTGCTCGCTGCCGCCGGCGTGCGTGCCGAAGGCGCACTGGAAGCGAAGCTTCCCGCCATGCAATCCACCGAGCCGGAAACTCCCATCACCAAGGGCATGGTGCTAAGCGGCTCGCTCGCCGTGGCGCCGTTCAATCCGCGCGGCGTGATGGCCGCGCTCGGCATCGCCGCGCCGAAAACGGCCGATACCGGGGTGCTGAAGCGCGCCAGCCTGACTGCGGGCATTCAGGGCGACGAGCAGAGAGTCCTGCTGAAGAACCTGAAGATCACGCTCGATGAAACCACCCTCACCGGCGAAGCCGGCATCAGCGATCTCGCGACCTTGCGCCAGTACGCGCGCCTGAGTCTCGACCGCATCGACGTCGACCGCTACCTGCCGCCGGAAGCGCCCGCCGCGCCGGCCAATGCGCAAACCACGCCGCCGGCGGCCAAGCCTGCTGCCGCCGCTGACCTGCTGCCCGTCGATCTGCTCAAGAGCCAGAACCTCGACGTCGCGCTCAGCGCCGGCTCGCTCAAGATCATGACGTATCCGATTTCCGGCTTCCGCCTCGCCGCCACGGCGGGCAAGGGCGTGGTCAACGTCAGCGAGTTCAAGGGCAACATCTTCAAGGGCGGCTTCAGCGCGCCCGTCAGCATCGATGTGCAGGGCGCGCAGCCGGTGCTGAAGCTGCAGCCGCGCCTGGACGGCATGGAGATCGGCCCGCTCGCGCGCAAGCTCCTGAAGAAGGACCTGCTCGAAGGCCGCGCCAGCTATAACGGCACGCTCACGTTGCGCGGCAACAGCACCGCTGCCTGGATGCAATCGGTGAGCGGCACCTCCGATCTCAAGTTCGAGAACGGCCTGCTGCACGGCGTCAACGCCATGAAGGAACTCAACGATGCGCTCGGCAAATACCAGGCCCTGCTGGCGCTGGCCGGCAAGGATCTCGCGGCCGAGGCCGAAAAGCAGAACGACACCGAGATCGCGAATTTCGCCGCGCAGAACACGCTGGATAATGGCGTCGTGAACAGCAAGGCGCTGAGCGCCGATCTCAAGAAAGCCAAGGTTGCCGGCAGCGGCAACTTCAATCTGGTCACGCAGCAGCTCGATTACCGCTTCGGGCTTAATCTCGACAAGAGCGTGGCCGGCGGCCGGTACTCGGGCTACGAGATTCCGGTGCAGTGCAAGGGCAGCCTCGCCGGCAGCATGGCCTCGCTGTGCAAGCTGGACTCGAAGGCGATCGCCGACCTGGCGCTGAAGGCGGCGGCGGGCAAGGGCCTCGAAAAACTTGGACTGCAGGGCGGCACGCCGAAGGAAGCCGTGCAGCAGAAGGTCGAAGAAGAAAAAGCGAAGGCCAAGGAAGAGGCCAAGGAAAAGCTCAACGAGGAACTCGGCAAGGGGCTGCAGAAACTGTTCGGGCGTTAAGCGCCTTTTTCTGTGGGTCGGGCTAAAGCCCGACCCACAGAAAATCCCAGGGCGGGCTCGACGAATCTGGCTTGTCTTTTACGATGACTCCATGACAAAAAAATCCTTCGACTTCGCGGCCGCGGTACTTGCCTGGTACGACACGCACGGTCGCAAGCACCTGCCCTGGCAGCACAACACCACGCCGTATCGCGTGTGGATTTCCGAGATCATGCTGCAGCAAACGCAGGTGGCCACGGTCATTCCCTATTACGAGCGCTTCATGCAGCGCTTTCCCGATGTGCAGGCGCTGGCGGCGGCGCCCATCGACGAGGTGCTGCACTTCTGGACCGGCCTCGGCTATTACGCGCGGGCGCGTAACCTGCACAAGTCAGCGCAGATGCTCGTGGAAAAATTTAGCGGCGAATTTCCGGAAAGCGTGGAAGAGGTTGCTACGCTGCCTGGCATCGGCCGCTCCACGGCCGGTGCGATTCTTTCGCTGAGCCGGCAGCAGCGTGCCGTCATCCTCGACGGCAATGTGAAGCGCGTGCTCTCGCGCTTCCATGCCGTGGGCGAAACCGGCAGCGCGCAGGAGAAAATCCTCTGGCAGCACGCCGAGACGCACACGCCGCAAAAGCGCGTGCACCACTTCAACCAGGTCATGATGGATCTCGGCGCCACCGTCTGCACGCGCACGAAGCCGGCCTGCCTGCTCTGCCCGTTGCAATCGCACTGCATCGCGTTACAGGAGGGCGCGCCCACGGCCTATCCCGCGAAGAAGGCCGCCCGGGCCGTACCGGAGAAATCCACGACGCTGCTGCTGCTGCTGAACGCCGAAGGCGAAGTGCTGCTGGAGCAGCGGCCGCCCGCCGGCATCTGGGGCGGCCTCTGGAGTTTTCCGGAAACCGGCGCGGCCAGCGACGCCGCGCTGCGCGAAGTGCTGAAGACCGACTGGGGCCTGACGCGGCGCCGGGCCGAATGGCTGCCCGAGCGCGGCCACACCTTCAGCCACTATCATTTGCGCATGCGGCCGGCGCTGCTGCGCAATGTCGAGCTGCGCCAGGTCAGCGGCCGGCCGCAGCGCTGGTGTAGACTCGACGCCCTGCCGGCGCTGGGGCTGCCGGCGCCGGTCAAACAGATGCTGGGCGAACTGGCCGAGCAGTGGCGAGGTGAGACATGACGCGCATGGTGTTCTGCCGCAAATTCCAGAAGGAAATGGAAGGCCTGGCCTTCCCGCCCTTTCCCGGCCCGGCCGGCCAGGAGCTCTTCGAGACGGTGTCGAAGGAAGCGTGGCAGGAGTGGCTGAGGGAGCAGACCATGATCATCAACGAGAACCGTCTCAGCGTGATGGACCCGCAGGCGCAGAAATTCCTCGCCGAGCAGCGCATGAAATTCCTCGACAACGCCGGCTACGAGCGTCCCAAGGGCTGGGTGCCGGAAAAGAAATAGGCAGCCCCTGGTCTGGTAGGAGCGGCTTCAGCCGCGAACCTTCTCGGCCAGTTGCCGGTGGATTCGCGGCTGAAGCCGCTCCTACCAACAAACGACAGGCAGCGGAGGCGGTATGCAGCGGGAACTGCTGATCCTCAGCATCGTGCTGAGCCTGGCGCTCTGGCTCTTCCGGCGTTAACGACGGGAAAAATCAGCCGCGGCCGGAACGCTTGCGTTCGTTTTCCGTGAGGAAGCGCTTGCGCAGGCGAATCGAGCTCGGCGTCACTTCGACCAGTTCGTCGTCCTCGATGAATTCCAGGGCCTGTTCCAGCGTCATCTTGATGTGCGGGACCAGGGTCAGGGCTTCATCGGTGCCGGAGGCGCGCACGTTGGTGAGCTGCTTGGCCTTGGTCGGGTTGACGACCATGTCGTCGCCGCGCGAGTTCTGGCCGACGATCATGCCTTCATACACTTCGGTCTGCGGGCCGACAAAGAGGCGGCCGCGGTCCTGCAGATAGAACAGGCCATAGCCCAGCGTGACGCCCTGGGTCATGGAAACCAGCACGCCGTTGGTGCGCTTGCCCATGCTGGTGGATTTCACCGGACCGTAATGCGAGAAGCTGGCGGTCATGATGCCGGTGCCGGAGGTCAGCGTGAGGAAGAGCGAACGGAAGCCGATCAGGCCGCGCGACGGCACCGTGGCCTCGATGCGGGTGCGGCCTCTGCCGTCCAGGATCATATTGGTCATCTCGCCCTTGCGATTGCCCAGTTGCTCCATCACGGCGCCCTGATGCTGATCTTCGATATCGAAGATCACATCCTCGAACGGCTCCATCTTCACGCCGTCCTTTTCCTTCATGATGACTTCGGGGCGCGACACGCCCATCTCGTAGCCTTCACGACGCATGTTTTCGATCAGCACGGACAGATGCAGCTCACCGCGGCCGGAGACCTTGAAGCGGTCCGGCGAATCGGTAGGCTCGACGCGCAGCGCGACGTTGTGGATCAGTTCCTTTTCCAGGCGATCCTTGATGTTGCGTGAGGTGACGTACTTGCCTTCGCGGCCGGCAAACGGCGAGTTGTTGACCTGGAAGGTCATGCTCACGGTGGGCTCGTCGATGGACAGCGGCTTCAGGGCTTCGACATTCTGCGGATCGCAGAGCGTGTCGGAAATCTTCAGGCCTTCCATGCCGGTGACGCAGACGATGTCGCCGGCTTCGGCATCGGGCACTTCAATGCGGTTGAGGCCGTGGTAGCCCATGATCTGCAGCACGCGGCCGTTACGCTTCTTGCCTTCGCTGTCGACGATGGTGACGTTGGTATTGGTCTTCACGCGACCGCGGGAAATGCGGCCGATGCCGATCACGCCGACATAGCTGCTGTAGTCGAGCGAGGAAATCTGCATCTGGAAGGGACCTTCGGGGTCGCCTTCGGGCGGCGCCACCCTGTCGACAATGGTTTCGAACATCGGCGTCATGTCGGTGGCCAGCTTGTCCAGATCCAGGCCGGCGATGCCGTTCAGGCCGGAGCCATAGATGATGGGGAAGTCGAGCTGCTCATCGGTGGCGCCGAGCTTGTCGAAAAGATCGAAGACCTGGTCCACGACCCAGTCCGGGCGCGCGCTCGGGCGGTCGACCTTGTTGATCATGACGATGGGCTTGAGGCCCTGGGCGAAGGCCTTCATGGTCACGAAGCGCGTCTGCGGCATGGGGCCGTCGACGGCGTCCACCAGCAAGAGCACGGAATCGACCATGCTCAGCACGCGTTCTACTTCACCGCCGAAGTCGGCGTGGCCCGGGGTGTCGACGATGTTGATGTTGAATTCAGTGTTGCTGCGCTTGTCCAGCCACTTGATGGCCGTGTTCTTGGCCAGGATGGTGATGCCGCGCTCTTTTTCCTGGTCGTTCGAGTCCATGACGCGCTCGATTTCACCGGCGCGATCGCCGAGGGTGCCGGACTGCTGCAGCAGCTTGTCGACGAGAGTGGTCTTGCCATGGTCGACGTGGGCGATGATGGCGATGTTGCGGATATGCTGAAGAGACACAGTGACACCAGGGGTTGCTCGAAAAGGCGGCGATTATACAGAAGAAGGCTGTCGGCGCGAGGGTGAGGCGGGTGTCACATTTTCGGAGCGTTGCCGGGCTACTGTCCGGTGCCGGCCCTGTTAGCATGATCGGGCTAACGACAATTCCACATTCCGTTTCTCATGGAGGACACACTATGGTCTCGCCTACCAACCCCTACAGCCCGCCCGGCTCGGCCGTTGCCGACGTCAAGGAGCCGGGCCTGGCCACCGCGATCGCGGTGCCCGGCCGCCAGGTCGACGCCGGCCGCGGCGTCAGCTGGATCGGCGAAGGCTGGACTTTGTTCAAGGCCGCCCCGCTGCTCTGGATCGTGTTGCTCGTGATCCTGGTCGGCGTGCAGCTCCTGCTGGGCCTCGTGCCCATCCTCGGCACGATCGTCAATTACCTGATCTATCCGGTCTTCATGCTCGGGGTCCTGGTGTTCGCGAAGCGTATCGCCGAGGGCGGCCAGGCCGAGATCGGCGACCTCTTCACGGGCTTCCGCGAAAAGCTCGGGCCTCTCGTGACGGTGGGCGCGCTCTACCTGCTGATGATCGGCGCGCTTCTGCTCATCTTCCTGGGCATCCTTTACCCGCTGGTCGGCGCGCCGCCCTCCGCCGATCCCGAGGCCTTCGGGCTCTGGATGGGGACGGTCATCGGCGAGGGGGGCTTGGCGAAAGTGCTGCTTGCCGTCCTGGTGGCGTCGGCGCTGGGCATCCCGGTCGCGGCGGCCTACTGGTTCGCGCCCGGCCTGGTCTATTACGCCGACCTCGGCGCCTGGGCCGCCATGAAGGAGAGCTTCCGCACCTGCCTGCGCAACTGGCTGCCCTTCCTGGTGTACGGCGTCATGATGCTGCTGGTGATGATCGGGGGCGCCTTCCTCCTGCTCATTGGCATGTTCCTGATTTCGCTGCCGGTGCTGATGGCCTCCTACTACAGCAGCTTCAGCGACCTTTTCGGCAGGAAGGCCTGAGCCGCGCCACCGCTAGACGACATCGACAAAAAAGGCCGCCCGCACAGGCGGCCTTTTTTTTCATCGCGACGAATCAGCGCTTCATCTTGATGGTTTCGGTCTGGGCCCTGGCCGAGGCGACGACGCGACGGTTCTGGGCGCGGCCCGCTTCCGTGTGGTTGTCGGCGATCGGCTGCGCGGCACCGTACCCCACGGCGGACAGGCGGGCGGCGTCCACGCCCCGCTTCACGAGCTCGGCCTTGACGGCATCGGCGCGCTGCTGCGACAGGGCCCTGTTGACCGCCGCATTGCCGCGGTTGTCGGTGTGGCCTTCGATGGTCACGTTGACGTTCGGGTACTTCTGCATGAAGTCGGCGACTTTCCGGATCTCGGCGGAGGCATCCCCCTGGATGGTGGCCTTGCCGGACGCGAACTTCACGTCCATGGCGATGGCGACCTCCTCCTTCAGCACTTCATAGCAGCCGCTGGCGTCCACGGCGGCGCCGGCACGGGTGTCCGGGCATGTGTCCTGGTAGTCGGCCACGCCGTCCCTGTCACCGTCCAGCGGGCAGCCGCCGGCATCGACCTTGACGCCGGCCGGGGTGGCGACGCAGCGGTCCTGGGCGTCGGCCACGCCGTCGCCGTCGGCATCGACCGGCACGGCCACGATGGCGGCCGGGGCGGCGGCGAGCGGCTCGGCCGGCGGGGGCGCGGCAGCGGGAGCGGGTTCAGCCGCCGCGGCGCCCGGCCTGCCGCTGCCGCCCAGGGAGAACTCCACGCCGAGCAGGGCGACCTGGTCGTGCAGGTCTTCGTCGCGGTTGTAGACGTTGCGGGCTTCGGCCCGCAGGGCGACGCTGTCGCTGAAGCGCCAGAAGGCGCCGACCGCGGCGTTGATCAGGGTGTCTTCGAGGTCTTCCATGCCGTCGGCTTCCAGGCGGGTCTGGCCGAGGCCGGCGAGGATGTAGGGCGAGAACTGCTGGTCGGCATTGAAGGCGTAGTAGGCGTCGAGGCTGAAGCGCTCATGGTCGACGTCGGCGGTGCCGGTGGCGTCGGCGGCCTCGGTCTCGGTCTCGGTGGCGCCGTAGTTGAGCTCGAGGCCCAGGGCCGGGCCGAGGCGGTAGCCGAGGCCGAGGGCGAAGCCGAATTCGTCATCGAGGTCGGGGACGCCGGCGCTGCGGGTCCAGCTCTCCACCGTATTCGTATCGAACCACTGGTGGGTGGCGAAGGGGGTAATCGTGACTTCAGCCACGGCCGGCGTGGCGAGGGCCGCCAGCGACAGGGTGAGCAGGATGGCGCGAACAGGTTTCATGCGGGTTCCTCCCGGAAGTTCCATGCAGCGGGGTTGAAAGGGCCGGCCTAGACAAAAATCCGTAAAAGCCGGCAGGCGAACGAGGGGATTTCAGCCCGGCTCGGTGGCGAGACCCTAAAAGGGCGCCCGGGTACGGTCAAGGCGAAAAAGTGGATGCAACCAACCGCCGTTGGGGAAGCAGCGGGCCGGCCTTCGGCCCGGCGACCGGCATTGGGAGGCCGGCAGGCGACTGCTAAACTGGGCGGCAAGGAGAAGTTCGATGAGCGATTTTGTACAGCGTTTCCATTTCAGCGACAGCCCGGTGCGTGGCGAGCTGGTGCAGCTCGACGAGAGCATCGAGGAGGTCCTGGACCGGCACGCCTATCCCGAGCGCGTCGCGCAGCTCCTCTCCGAGGCCCTGGCCGCCAGCGTGCTCCTGACCAGCACGCTGAAATTCCAGGGCTCGCTGATCCTGCAGGCACGCGGCAGCGGTCCGCTGGAAACCCTGATGGTGGAGTGCAACCACCGCCACGAGCTGCGCGGCATTGCCCAGGTCGGCGAGAGCTGGTCGGAGGCGGCGGCGGAGATGTCGCTGGCCCAGCTCTTCGGCAGCGACGGGCAGCTTGCCATCACCATCGACCCCGAGGGCGGCCAGCGCTACCAGGGCATCGTGCCGCTCGCAGGCGCCACGCTGGCGCAGTGCCTCGAGCATTACTTCCTGCAGTCCGAGCAACTGCCGACCCGGCTCTGGCTGGCGTCCGGCAGCGAGAACGCCGCCGGCCTGCTGCTGCAGGTGTTGCCGGGGCACGGCCAGGACGGCGACCGCGACATCTGGCCGCGCCTGTGCCAGCTCACCGATACCGTGACGCCGGGCGAACTGCTCGATCTGCCCGCTTCCGAGCTGCTCTACCGTCTTTACCACGAGGAAACCGTGCAGTTGCATGAAAGCCAGTCGGTACGTTTCAGCTGCAGCTGCTCGCGCGAGCGCACCGAGCAGGTGCTGCTCTCGCTGGGCGAGGAGGAGCTGCGCACCATCGTCGCCGAGCAGGGCGGCATCGAGGTGGCCTGCCAGTTCTGCAATCAGGAGTACCGCTTCGACCCGATCGATGTGGAGCACCTGCTGCGCGGTGGCACGAGCGGGCCGCAGCGGCTGCATTGAGGGACGCGCAGAAAATGAAAGAGCCGGCTCGCGCCGGCTCTTTCATTTTCTGGCTTCGGGTCGCGGTCATCAGACCCGCCCCGGCCGCCGGTTCAGCGGCAGCGTGATGGTCACGACCAGCCCGCCTTCCGGATGATTGTGGATCTCCAGCTTGCCGTTATGCATCTTGACGATGCGCGCGACGATGGCCAGGCCGAGGCCGGAACCCTGCGAGGTGCGCGCCGAGTCGCCGCGCACGAAGGGCTGCAGCAGGTTCGGCAGCGCCTGCGCGTCGATGCCCGGGCCGTGGTCGCGCACGGTCAGGGTGAGGGTCCGGGCGTCGCTGTTGTGCGCGGTGCGGATATGCACCGGCGCGCCGCCGTAGCGCAGCGCATTGCTCACCAGGTTGTCGAGCATGCGCTTGAGCGAAAGCCGCTTCATGGGCATGTCGGGCAGTTCCTGCGGCGTGAAATCGACTGCGCCCTGCGTCGAGGCCTGCGCCACGATTTCGGAGATCAGCAGGTTGAGGTTGGCGGTTTCCACGGCCTCGTCGGAGCCGTCGCGCATATAGGCGATGAACTGGTCGAGGATGGCGTCCATGTCCTCGATGTCGAGCACCATGCCTTCCGCCGTTTCGCGATCCCTGGTCATTTCGGCGGAGAGGCGCAGGCGGGTGAGCGGCGTGCGCAGGTCGTGCGAGATGCCGGCGAGCATGAAGGCGCGCTCCTTCGCGGCCTGCTGGATTTCGCGCGTCATCTGGTTGAAGGCGCGGTTGACGGCGCGGATTTCCATGGGGCCGCTTTGTGTGTCGAGCTGCGTCGAATGCTGGCCCTTGCCGACGCGCAGCGCCGCGAGCTGCAGGCGCTTGAGCGGCCGGTTGAGCTGGCGCACCAGCACCACGATGGCGATGATGGCGAGCAGCGGCACGCCGATCACCCAGCCGATGATGATGTAGGGGTTGTACTGCGCGAAATACACCAGCGGCTCGCGCAGCCACACGCCTGGCATGGACGGCACCTTGATCCAGGCCACCGGCACCGGTTTGAACTTGAAGAAGACTTCCACCGGCTCGTTGAGCTCTACGCGCAACTGCTGCTCGTAGAGCTCGGTGAAAATCTCCACGAAGGGCTTGTCGATGACGTTGGGGAAGTGCTGCGGATCGCGCACGATCTCGAGACCGGTGGCGTCGCGCACCCAGGCTTCGAGTTCCATCGCCTGGGCCGGGTCGGGCGCATGCCGCTCGGCATTGCGCAGCAGGCGGATCTGCGTCGCGGAGTAATGCGCGTGCTGGCGCACTTCCGGCACGTAGAGGTTGCTCCAGAAGAACGCGATGGACAGATACTGGCCGGCCGTCACGACGATGCCGATCACGAGCGTGGTGCGCCAGGCCGCGGAGCGCGGCTTGAGGCGGTTGAACAGTTTGTTGAAACGGATCACCGGAAAGAGCCTTCAGAAGGGAGGGGGGTGCGGCAGCGCCGCGTCATTCTTCGCCGTCCGGCACGAACACATAGCCGACGCCCCAGACGGTCTGGATATAGCGCGCCTTGGCGGGGTTTTCCTCGATCAGCCGGCGCAGGCGCGAGACCTGCACGTCGATGGAGCGCTCCATGGCGCCCCATTCGCGGCCGCGCGCGAGGTTCATCAGCTTGTCGCGGGTGAGCGGCTCGCGCGGATGCTGCACCAGCGTCTTCAGCACGGCGAACTCGCCGGTGGTGAGCGGCACGCTGTCGCCGTTCCGGGTGAGCAGGCGGGTGGACAGCTCGAGCGTCCAGGGGCCGAACTTCACCTTTTCGCCGAGGTGCGAGGGCGCGCCGGGCAGCTCGCGCTGCTGGCGGCGCAGCACGGCCTTGATGCGGGCCAGCAGTTCCTGCGGATTGAAGGGCTTGGGCAGGTAGTCGTCGGCGCCGGCCTCGAGACCGGAGATGCGGTCGGAGTCGGCGCCCTTGGCCGTGAGCATGACGATGGGCAGGTTGTTGCCGGCCTGGCGCAGGCGGCGGCAGATGGCCATGCCGTCTTCGCCGGGCAGCATCAGGTCCAGCACCATGAGCGCGAAGAGTTCGCGGCCGAGCAGGCGGTCCATCTGCACGGCGTCGGGCACGGCGCGCACGGTATAGCCCTGCTCTTCCAGGAAGCGCTGCAGCAGGTTGCGCAGGCGGACGTCGTCGTCCACCACCAGGATGCGGGTCGGGCTGGCATCGCTGGCGTTTTCCGCTTTGCTGTCAGGAGTGTCCATAAACATCGAGAACTGGCGAGGATGCCGCATGGTAGCAGCCTCGCCGCAATTTTGAATTCCGGTTGTTTCCAGCGCACCGCCCTCCTCTGGGTCGGGCTTCAGCCTGACATCGCCGGGGTCTCCAGCGCTGTCGTCAGGTCAAAGCCCGACCCACAGGGGGAGGCGGGCCTAGGGCAGCAGGCGCCAGAGCAGGCCCGCCACGGCGCAGGCCGCGATCAGCCGGATGATGCCGACCTCGAAGCGCAGCAGCGCCACCAGCGCGGCCACGGCGATCGCGAGGGCGGCCATGTCGAGCGCGCCGGCCCCGACGCCCGCCGGCCACAGCACATGCGCGCCGAAAAACAGCGCCAGGCTGAGGATGACGCCCACCACGGCGGCCGTGATGGCGGTCAGCGGCGCGATCAGGCGCATTTCGTCATGGCTCGCCTCGACCAGGGGCCCGCCGACGAGGATGAACAGAAAGGACGGCAGGAAGGTAAAGAAGGTGGCCACGCAGGCGCCGGCCACGGCCCCCGCGGGGCTCACCGCCCAGCCGGCCACGAAGCCGACGAAGGCGACGATCATGATGAGCGGGCCCGGCGTCGTCTCGCCCAGCGCCAGGCCGTCCATCATCTGCGCCGCGCTCAGCCACTGATAATGGGTCACGGCGGCCTGCGTTACGTAGGGCAGCACGGCATAGGCGCCCCCGAAAGTCAGCAGCGCGGCCTTGCCGAAGAACAGGCCGAGCGTGGCGAACAGTCCCGCTCCCTGCTCCAGCGCCAGCAGCCCGCCCAGCACGCCGCCGCCGAGGGCCAGCCCGGCCAGCAAATGGCGCAGCAGCCGCGCCCGGTCGGGCCGGGCGTGCGCGGGAGTGGGCGTGGCGTCGTCGATAAGCGCGGGCGCATGCGCTACCGGCACCAGGGCGTGGCCGCCACCGCTGCGGAACAGGTCGGGCCGCAGCCTGCCGCCCACGGCGCCGATGACGGCCGCGCCCAGCACGATGGCCGGAAAGGGCAGCTGCAAAACGCTGAGGCAGACAAAGGACAGCCCGGCCAGCAGCCACAGCAGGGAATTCTTCAGGGCGCGCCTGCCGATGCGCCAGGCGGCGGCCAGCACGATGGCCACGACCGCCGGCTTGATGCCCCAGAGGATGGCCGCGAGCAGCGGCAGGTGGCCGAAGGCCAGGTAGATCCAGCTGAGCGCGACCAGGATGAAGAGCGAGGGCAAAACGAAGAGCGCGCCCGCCGCGATGCCGCCGCGGGTGCCGTGCATCAGCCAGCCGATATAGGTGGCGAGCTGCTGCGCCTCCGGGCCCGGCAGCACCATGCAGTAGTTGAGCGCATGCAGGAAACGCTTCTCGGAAATCCAGCGCCGGCGGGTGACCAGTTCCTCGTGCATGATGGCGATCTGCCCGGCGGGCCCGCCGAAACTGACCCAGCCCAGCTTCCACCAGAACTTCAGGGCCTCGCGAAAGGCAACGGGCGCAGGCGGGGGCATCGCTCATCCTTGAGAAGGAAAGGTGAGGCGAGTCTAAGGGCCGCGCGCCCGGCTGGCCACGCACCCACCATGACGAATCCGTGAATTCAAGCCTGCCGATGCCGGCGGGGCGTGGCTATGATGCCGGCCTTCCCGCTTTTCCTCCTTTGTGGGTCGGGCTTCAGTCCGACAGGCGGCCTTTATTAATCGGCGCTGCTGTCGGACTGAAGTCCGACCCACGGCCGTCACATCGCTGTTCCGGAGTTGTTTCCATGCAGTCTGTCATCAGGACCATCGCCACCGAACTGAACGTCCGTCCGCAGCAGGTCGAGGCCGCCGTCTCCCTGCTCGACAGCGGCGCCACCGTGCCCTTCATCGCGCGCTACCGCAAGGAAGTCACCGCCGGCCTCGACGACACCCAGCTGCGCAATCTCGAGGCGCGCCTCGGCTATCTGCGTGAAATGGAAGAGCGCCGCGCCGCCATCCTGAAAAGCATCGAGGACCAGGGCAAGCTCACGCCCGACCTGAAAACGCAGCTCCTGGAGGCCGACACCAAGGCCCGCCTGGAAGATTTGTACCTGCCCTACAAGCCCCGCCGCGTCACCAAGGGCATGCTGGCGCGCGAAGCCGGCCTCGAGCCGCTGGCCGACGCGCTGCTCGGCGATCCGATGCTGACGCCGGAAACCGAGGCGCAGAAATTCCTCAATGCCGAAAAGAATTACGCCGACGCCAAGGCCGTGCTCGACGGCGCCCGGCACATCCTGATGGAGCGTTTTGCCGAAAACGCCGACCTGCTGGCGCAGCTGCGCAGCTTCCTGGTCGAGCACGCCGAGTTTTCCGCGAAGCTCGTGCCGGGCAAGGAAAACGAAGGCGCGAAATTCCGCGATTACTTCGAGCATCACGAGCCGCTGAAGGCCGTGCCTTCGCACCGCGCGCTCGCCATGTTCCGCGGCCGCAATGAAGGCGTGCTCGCGCTGGCGCTGGAGATACCCAACCTGGCGGAAGGCCAGCCGCACCCGGCGGAAGGCATGATCGCCGCGCATGCCGGCATCAGGCAGGAGGGCCGTCCCGCGGATGCCTGGCTGCAGGAGGTGGTGCGCTGGACCTGGCGCGTCAAGCTGCTCACGCACCTGGAAACCGACCTGCTCGGCGACCTCAAGGAAAGAGCCGAGGAAGAGGCCATCCGGGTCTTCGCGCACAACCTGAAGGATTTGCTGATGGCAGCGCCGGCCGGGCCGCGCGCCACGCTCGGCCTCGACCCCGGCCTGCGCACCGGCGTCAAGGTGGCGGTGGTCGACACCACCGGCAAGCTGGTCGATCACGGCGTGATCTTTCCGCACGAACCCAAGAACCAGTGGGACCAGGCCGTGGCCGCGCTGGCCGTGCTTTGCCGGCGCCACCACGTCGACCTCATCGCCATCGGCAACGGCACCGCCTCGCGCGAAACCGACAGGCTGGCGGGCGAGCTCATGAAGAAGCAGGCGGAGCTGAAGCTGACCAAGATCGTGGTCAGCGAGGCGGGCGCTTCCGTGTATTCCGCCTCGGAACTGGCGGCGCAGGAATTTCCGCACCTCGACGTGTCGTATCGCGGCGCCGTGTCGATTGCGCGCCGCCTGCAGGACCCGCTCGCCGAACTCGTGAAGATCGATCCGAAATCCATCGGCGTCGGCCAGTACCAGCACGACGTCAACCAGGTGAAGCTGGCGCGCTCGCTGGAGGCGGTGGTGGAGGACTGCGTGAACGCCGTCGGTGTGGACGTCAACACCGCGTCGCCCGCGCTGCTCGCGCGCATCGCCGGGCTCAACGCCACCATCGCGCAGAACATCGTGAGCCATCGCGACGCCCACGGCGCCTTCACGTCGCGCGAGGAGCTGAAGAAGGTGCCGCGCCTCGGCGACAAGACCTTCGAGCAGGCCGCCGGCTTCCTGCGCATCATGAACGGCGCGAACCCGCTCGATGCCAGCGCCGTGCATCCCGAGTCCTATCCGGTGGTGCAGGAGATCGCGAGCCGGTCCGCGAAGGACATCCGCGCGCTGCTCGGCGATGTGCGCTTCCTGAAGGCGGTGAACGCCGCCGACTACGTCGACGGGAAATTCGGCCTGCCGACGGTGACCGACATCCTGAAGGAGCTGGAGAAACCCGGCCGCGACCCGCGCCCCGAGTTCAGGACGGCGACCTTCCAGGAAGGCGTCACCGAGATCAGGGACCTCAAGCCCGGCATGATTCTCGAAGGCGTGGTGACCAATGTCGCCGCCTTCGGCGCCTTCGTCGACATCGGCGTGCACCAGGACGGCCTCGTGCACATCTCGGCGCTCTCCACGAAATTCGTCAAGGACCCGCGCGAGGTCGTGCGCGCCGGCGACGTGGTGAAAGTGAAGGTGACGGAGGTGGACGTGGCGCGCGCCCGCATCGGCCTCAGCATGCGCCTCGACGAGACCCCGGCGCCGGCCCGCAAGGGCGAAGGCAAGCCGGGCGCCGGCCGCGACAGCGCCGGCAGCAAGCGCAGCTTCGGCGAGCAGGGGCCGGCAAAGACGGGCAGCCTCGGCAGCCTGCTGATGAAGGCGGGCGTCAAGAAATAAGCCGCCGCCCGGCCGGACGCCTTCGAAGCGCTTTTTTGCTAAGCTCGCCGGCCCGCCCCGACGCTCTGCGGAGGCTTCCGTGAAACACAAGGCGAACATCCTGCGCGACGAAGGCTCGCGTTTCAGCCGCCATCTCGGCATCCGCTACGTCAGCGTGGAGGACGGCGTCTGCACCACCGAGGTGGACATGGCCGGGCACCTGCACAATGTGGTGGGCGGCTTCCACGGCGGCGCGGCCTTTGCGCTGGTGGACTGCGCCATGGGCGCCGCCATCTATTCCCTGCTCGATATCGACGAGCTGGCCGCGACGCTCGAGGCCAAGGCCAACTACATCCGCCCGGTCCGCGAGGGCACCATCCGCTGCACCGCGCGGGTAATCCATCGCGGCCGCCGCACCGCCGTGCTGGATGCGGAGGTCACGGCCAACGGCAAGCTGGTCGCCAAGGCCACCGGCACCTTCGCCATCTGGAAGAGCGAAGGTTAAAGACATCATTGCTTCCTCTCCCGCAGGTGGCGGGAGGAGACAGCCCGAGGAATTGACTGTGGATGCCACTCTCGCCCGCGCCCTGGCCTGGCTCGGTCCGCACGCCGCCTCCCTGCGCGGCATGCGGCGCGGCCTGGAAAAAGAGTCGCTGCGCGTCAGCGCCGACGGCGCCCTGGCGCAGACGCCGCATGCCGCCGCTTTCGGTTCGGCGCTGACCCATCCGTGGATCACCACGGATTATTCCGAGGCGCTGATCGAGCTGATCACGCCGGCCACCGGCTCCATTGCCGAAACCCTGGGCTTCCTCGACGACATCCACCGCCATGTCTACGCGCACCTCGGCGCGGAGCAGCTCTGGGTGAACTCCATGCCCTGCGTGCTGGGCGAGGACGAGAGCATCCCGCTGGCGCAGTACGGCAGGTCCAACATCGGCCGCATGAAGACGCTGTACCGGCGCGGGCTCGGCGTGCGCTACGGCCGCCGGATGCAGACGATCGCCGGCATCCACTACAACCTGTCCTTTCCCGACGAGTTCTTCCGCGCCTGGCAGGCGCAGGAGGGCGACAGGCGGCCGCTGCCGGATTTCCGTTCGGAGAAATATTTCGGGCTGGTGCGCAATTTCCAGCGCCAGAGCTGGCTGCTGCTCTATCTGCTGGGCGCGAGCCCGGCGCTGTGCGAGAGTTTTTTGCGGGGCCGCCCGCATCGCCTGCAGCCCTGCGGCGAGGGCACGCTGTATCTGCCGCAGGCGACCTCGCTGCGCATGAGCAGGCTGGGCTACCAGAACACGGCGCAGTCCGAGCTGCGGGTGTCCTATAACGGCCTCGACGAATACGTGCGCGACCTCGACCACGCCATCCGCACACCCTATCCGCCTTTCGAAGCCATCGGCCTCAAGGACGCGCAGGGCGACTACCAGCAGATCAACACCAACATCCTGCAGATCGAGAACGAGTACTACGGCCTGGTCCGGCCGAAGCGCACCACGCAGCGCGGCGAGCGCCCGACGCTGGCGCTGTCGCGCCGCGGCGTCGAATACGTGGAGCTGCGCTGCGTCGACCTCAATCCCTTCGTACCCATCGGCATCGACAGCACCAGCGCGCACTTCCTGGAGGTGTTCGCCCTGCACTGCCTGCTGCGCGCGGCGCCGCCTTTCGCGGACAGCGAATACCGCTGCCTGCCGAAGAACCAGGAGCAGGTGGTGGAGCGCGGCCGCGATCCGGAGCTGATGCTGCGCTTCTGCGGCGAGGAGCAGAAATTCGGCACGCTGGCGGCAGGATTGATCGCCGAGCTGGCCGAGGTGGCCCCGCTGCTCGATGCGGCCCACGGCAGCCGCGACTACTCGCAGGCCGTCCTGCGCGAGGCACAAAAGCTCGCGGACCCCGAACTCACCTATTCCGCCGTCCTCCTGCAGCGGCTGCGCCGCAACGGCTGCTCCTTCTTCGAGTTCGGCCGCGAGTCGGCGGCACGGCAGGCCGAGCATTTCCGGCAGCGGCCGCTGGAGGCGGCGCGCGCCGCGGAATTTGCCGAGCTGGCCGCCGCCTCGCGGCGCGCGCAGGCGCAGCTCGAAGCGGCGGATACGCTGGACTTTCCGGCGTTCCTGGCAGCCTGGTTCCGCGACTGAGTGGCGGGCCACGGCCACGCTGCCGCCAGCGCCGCCGAAGAATTACACTTGCCCTCATGCCCCGACTCACCGCCTCGCGAATTTTCGCCGGAGCCTGCCATGCCCTACCTGCCCTCGCCGCGCCTCACCAACCTCGGCATTTTCCTGGCCGCGCTCCTCGCCATGCTGTTTGCGCTCTGGCTGCAGCACTACCAGCAGCTCGACCCCTGCCCCCTGTGCGTCTTCCAGCGCGTCGCCATGACGGGCGTGGGGCTGCTGGCGCTGCTGGCCTTCCTGCACGGCCCGGGGCGGACGGGGCGCCGCATCTACGCGGGCCTGACCCTGCTGGCGGCGCTGGGCGGCATGGCCGTCGCCGGCCGCCATGTCTGGCTGCAGCACCTGCCGCCCGAGC
This sequence comes from Pseudomonadota bacterium, assembly GCA_049320605.1. Classification (GTDB taxonomy): domain Bacteria; phylum Pseudomonadota; class Gammaproteobacteria; order Pseudomonadales; family Moraxellaceae; genus UBA2031. The sequence continues at coordinate 37,534 of JBMOQI010000014.1, forward strand.
AGGTGCCCGCCTGCGGGCCCGGGCTCGAATACTGGCTCGACACCTTTCCCCTGCATGAAGTCATGGCCAAGGTGTTCCGGGGGTCCGGCGAGTGCGCCGTGATCGACTGGGCCTTCCTCGGCCTGTCGCTGCCCGCCTGGACGCTGGCGGCGTTCGTGGCCCTCGGCGCGGTGGCCGCCTGGCAGCTCCTGCGCCGCCGCTGAGCGCGACGGCGGACCGCCCTGCTGCCGGCCGGAATCGCCGGGCCGGTTCACGACTTGCCGCCACAGGCTCTATTGCCATTCGCCAGGGTCGCGCCTAGCCTGAAAACCCGACACGTTGCCAAGGAGGCGGCCATGTTTTCCCGGTCCGGTCACGACGATCACCGCCAGCGGATAGAAGTGCTGGTGCAGCGCTGGCTCGAGGAGCGTCAGTCCCTCATCGTGCTCATGATGGCGCTGGGCGAGGACCCTCCCGCCGGCGCCCGGTCCTTGCCGGACCGGGTGCAGGATTTCTGCCAGATCCTCATGGACTACGTTTCCGCCGGCCATTTCGAGGTCTACGACGAGCTGCTGGGCGAGGCCGAAAAACACGACGCGGACGGCCTGGCCGACAGCCGCGCCCTGCTCCAGCGCCTGCAACCCACCACCGATGCGGTCATCCGCTTCAACGACATCTATGAAGATCCGCACGCCGCCGGCGCCCTGACCGACCTGAGCCGGGAGCTTTCCCGGCTGGGGCTGGCGCTGGAGAACCGCTTCGAGATCGAGGACCGCATGATCGCCCTGCTGCACGGCAGTCCGGACAAGACAGCGGCCTGAGGCGGCGGACACGAAAAAAAACCGGAGCCTGAGCTCCGGTTTTTTTATTCCCGCAGGAACGCCTTACTTCTTCTTCGGCTTGGGCTTTGCCGTCTTCCCGCTCTGGGCGGCCGGTTCATCGGCGGCCTTCTCGATGCCGAGCAGCTCCACCTCGAAGGCCAGGGCGGTGTTGGCCGGGATCGGCCCCGCCCCCTGCTCGCCATAGGCCTGTTCGGGCGGCAGCACGATGCGGTACTTGGAGCCAACGGGCATCAGCTGCACGGCTTCGGTCCAGCCCGGGATGACCTGGTCGAGACGGAAGGTGACCGGCTCCCCGCGCTGCACGGAGCTGTCGAAAACGGAGCCGTCGGCGAAGGTGCCGTGGTAATGCACCTTCACCATGTCGGTGGCCTTGGGCCGGGGGCCGCTGCCCTGGGTCAGCACTTCGTACTGCACGCCCGAGGGCAGGGTGGTGACGCCGGGCTTCTGGGCATTGGCTGCCAGGAATTCGGCGGACTTCCGCTGGTTTTCCTCGCCGGCCCTCCTGGCCTTGGCATAGGCCTCGGCGGAGACCTTCTGCTGGAAGGCGTCGATCGCAGCCTTCATCTCTTCTTCCGTCAGCGCCGACGGCCTCTTGCCGTAGGCGTCCCGGAAACCGGCCACGTAGGCATCCACATTCAGCTTCTCGATGTGCTGGGAGTGAGCCTTGCCGGTGATATAGCCGATGCCGTAAGCGGCCTTGTCATCTTCCGTGGTGTAGGGAGCGCCTGCCGCTTTGTCCGCTGCCAGGACGGGAAGGCTGGCCAGCAGGGCCGCCGCCAGAAGGGTGCGTTTCATGAGATCTCCATATTGTTTTGATATGCATGCGCCGGCCGGCGCCTGGCGAAAACGCTTTGGAGCATATGCCAGGCGCCGGGGCTTGGCTACGCGTTTGCATGGGGCGGTGGCGACAGAGGACCAGCCTGGTGCATGCGCTGCCTGCGCGGGCGATTGCTGCGACTTTTTGTGTCACCGCGGCGAGGGCGCCGGGAAGGTGCGCCGTTATTCGTCATCCGCGCCGCCGTGCGCTCGCTTTTCGCAAACAGTTCGTTTATTTTTCACTCACGGTGCCAACCACAAGAGGATGTGTACATGCCTGCCGCCAAGAAGAAGGTTGCAAAACCTGCTGCAAAAACTGCCTCTCCGGCAGTGGAGAAACTCAAAAAGGATGTGGAGAAACAAGTGAACGATTTACAGGACCACTTCCACAAGATCGTGGAAAAGACCCAGAAGGAAGCTGAAAAGTACATCGACGCCGCCCGCAAGCTCGTCGAGAAGGCTGAGGCCAACTACAAGGACCTGCAGAAGCGCCTCGAGGCGCAGGTGGCCAGGGCCGGCGACAAGGACACCCTGAAGCTGATGAAGGAACGCGCCCGGGTCGCCCAGACCGAAGCCAAGACGGCCCTCGACGCCGCCAAGAAAGATTACGAACAGGCCAGGAAGGCCATCCAGGGCCTGCAGGCCAAGAGCGAGCTGAAGGCTTATGTGCAGAAGAAGCTGAAGGCCGCCAAGGCCAAGCCCGCCGCCAAGGCGGCCCCGGCTCCCGCCGCCGCTCCGGCCCCGGCGGCTCCGGCTCCCGCCGTGCTGACGCCGCCGGCCGAGTAATCCCGGGCTGAATAAAAAACGGGCCTCAGGGCCCGTTTTTTATTGGGGCCGATTTTTTCTGCGCGTAGACTCCGCGCCCATGATTACCGTCAACTCCCTCGTCGTATCCCGCAATGGCCGCGAGCTCTACCGCGACGCCAGCTTCATGCTCCATCCCGGCTGGAAGGTCGGCCTGACCGGCGCCAACGGCAGCGGCAAGTCCAGCTTCTTCGGCCTGCTGCGCGGCGAACTCGCCCCCGATGCCGGCCGCCTCGAGCGCCCCGGCGTGTGGACCGTCGCGCATATGGCGCAGGAGGTGCCGGCGCTGGCGCAGAGCGCGCTGGACTACGTGCTCGACGGCGATGCCGAGCTGCGCCAGATGGAGCGGGAAATCGCCGCCGCCGAGCGCGAGGAGCGCTACGAGGCGCTGGCCGAGCACTACCAGCGCTACGAGGAGATCGGCGGCTATACCGCCAACTCGCGCGCGGCCAGGCTGCTCGCCGGCCTCGGCTTCAGCGAGGCGGAACAGCAGAGGAGCGTGGCGGATTTTTCCGGCGGCTGGCGCATGCGCATCAACCTCGCGCAGACATTGATGTGCCGCTCCGACCTGCTGCTGCTCGACGAACCCACCAACCACCTCGACCTCGACGCCATCCTCTGGCTGGAAGACTGGCTGAACGCCTATCCCGGCACCCTGATCATGGTCTCGCACGACCGCGATTTCCTCGACGGCGTGGTGCAGCACATCCTGCATGTGGAGCAGGCCACCATCACGCATTACCGCGGCAATTATTCCGCGTTCGAGCGCATGCGCGCGGAGCGCCTGGCGCAACAGCAGCAGGCCTTCGAGAAACAGCAGACGGAAGTCGCCCACCTCACCCAATACATCGACCGCTTCCGCGCGCAGGCCACCAAGGCCCGCCAGGCGCAGAGCCGCATCAAGGCGCTGGAGCGCATGACGCTGATCGCGCCGGCGCACGTCGATTCGCAGTTCAGCTTTCGTTTCCGCGAGCCGGCGCGCCTGGCCAGCCCGCTGATCCGCATGGATGAGGTCGATTGCGGCTACGGCGAGAAAAAAATCCTTTCGAGGGTGGGTCTTTCGCTGACCCCGGACACGCGCCTCGGCCTGCTCGGCCCCAACGGCGCCGGCAAATCCACGCTGATCAGGACGGTGGTGGGCGAGCTCGAGCAGCTCAGGGGCGAATGCACCGTGTCCGACCACACCGTGGTCGGCTACTTTGCCCAGCACCAGGTCGACCATCTCGACCTGAAGGCGTCACCGCTCCTGCAGCTCACGCGCCTCGCCGGCCGCACCGAGGAGCTCACGCTGCGCAAATTCCTCGGCTCCTTCGGCTTCGGTGGCGACCGCATCGATACATCCTGCGAGAATTTTTCCGGCGGCGAGAAGGCGCGTCTCGCGCTGGCGCTCATCGTCTGGCAGCGGCCCAACGTGCTGCTGCTCGACGAGCCCACCAACCATCTCGACCTCGAGATGCGGCATGCGCTGACGCTGGCGCTGCAGGAATACCAGGGGGCGCTGGTCGTGGTGTCGCACGAACGCCATCTGCTCAAGGCCTGCTGCGACGAGTTCCTGCTGGTGGCCGATGGCCAGGCCCGCCCGTTCGACGGCGACCTCGACGATTACGCGGACTGGCTGCGCAGCTGGCGCCAGGCGCAGGAAAAGCAGGAGAAAAAGCCGGCGCCTGCCGGGGCCAGAAAAGCCGGGCCGAAACCGGCCGGGCCGAAGCATGGCCAGTCCGTCAGCAAGGAAGCGCAGAAGGCGCTGGACAGGGCCGAGAAGAAAATGGCGGATCTGCAGCGGCAGCAGCAGGCCCTGGAAGCGAAGCTGGCCGAGGCCGGTTTTTACGAGCCGGCCCGCCGCGCGGAGCTGGAAGCGCTGCTGCAGGAAAAGGCCGGCGTCGATGCCGGGCTGGCCACGGCGGAAGAGGCCTGGCTGCAGGCCAGCGAAGCCCGGGCGGGCTGAGTCAGAAGGGCGCCACTCCCGCTTTCCCGGGGAGGACAGCGATTTTACCGTTGGTGCACACCTTCATTTCCGGATGCCCTCTCCAGCGCGGCCGGTGGGGCGGTGGCGCGCTCCAGCAGCCTCAGCACCTGCAGCGCCGTGTCGCGCGAAGTGCCGCACATGTCCGGCTGTGCTTTCAGGCTGCTGCAAAATGCCGGCCGCTGCGGCGTGCCGAAGAGCTTGCAGAGGCCGCCTGCGTCGAGCTGCACGCAGCGCACGCCGGCCGGCTTGCCCTTCGGCATGCCGGGAATCGGCGAGGTGATGGACGGGGCGATGCAGCAGGCGGCGCAGCCCGCGCGACAGGAAAACATCGTGGGTCAATACATATAGGTGCCGGTGCCGGCAGCGATGAGCGCGTCGCTGTCGTTGCGCAGCTCCATGCGCGCCACGAACACCTTCTTGCCGACGCGCAGCGGCTGCGCCGTGACTTCGAAGCGCTGGCCGCGGCCGGGCTGCAGGTAATCGACGCGCATGTCGATGGTGCCGAAGCGCGCCAGGCGCGCATAGCGCTCCTCGAGCGGCAGGCCCTGCTGCTTCATGAGCTGGTAGATCGCCACAAAGCCCATGGCGCCGCCCACGGTGTCGAGCGCCGTGGCGATGACGCCGCCGTGCAGTATCTGCTTGAAGGTGTTGCCGACGAGCTCGGGCCGCATGGCGAAGTGCGCGCGCACGCTGTCGGCCGTGATCTCGGCGAGTTCCAGGCCAACCAGTTTCACGAAAGGCGTGCTATCGAAGCCGGCCTTCATGCGGTCCAGCAACAGCTGGGCTTTTTCCTGGGAAGAAAGCGGATTTTTTTCGGGAGAGTCGCTCATGCCGGGCTCGACGCTGATGGAAGCGCGAGCCTAGCAGCCGCTGCGGCAGCGGCCAAGCCGGCCTACGCCATCTCCAGCACCGCGCTGACCAGCTTGCGGATGCCGGCCGCGACTTCGCCGATGCGGGCATTGCCGTACATATAGGCCGGCGTGCTGACGATGCGCCTTGCCGAATCCACCACGCACCCGGTGACCGGGCTGCGCACATGCCGGCCGCCCATGGCGTCCACGCGCGCCTCGGCCTCCGGCGCGTTGCCGAAGGTGTAGCGCACGCCCGGGCCGGCGATGGCGGGCGCCATGCAGGGCGAGATGCAGATCAGTCCCAGCGGCTTGCCGGCCTGGTGGAGAGCGCGGGCAAAGGCCAGCACGCCGGGGTGGACGATCAGCCCGGCGCCGCCGTCGTAGAAGTTGCAGAGGTTGGTGGCGGCGCCGCTGCCGCCGGGGAAGATGAGCGCGTCGAAGTCCGCGGGCCGGGCCTTGGCGACATCGAGGATCTTGCCGCGGGCGATGCGCGCGGCTTCCGCCAGCACGCGGCGGTTCTCGGGCACCGCCTCCATAGTCAGGTGGTTGACGACGCGGACCTGGGGAATGTCGGGCGCCATGCACCGGGCTTCGGCGCCGGCTTCGTCCAGGGCCAGCAGGGTGAGGGTGGCTTCATGGATTTCGCTGCCGTCGCGGAAACCGCAACCGGACAGCATGACGGCGACTTTTTTCATGGCGGGCCTCCAGCGCAGGCTTTCAGCCTAGCACCGGCGCCGGCGTCATGCGTCGGCGCCGGCTTTCGGATAAGCTCGCCAGCTTCCCCGGAGCTGCCGACACGAGTCGCCCATGGCCGATTTTGCCTTCACCCGCGCCCCCTTTCCCTCCACGCGCCTGCGCCGCCTGCGCAAGAACGATTTCTCGCGCCGCCTGGTGCGCGAGACGGCGCTGACGCCGTCCGATCTCATCTGTCCCGTGTTCGTGCTGGAGGGGCAGAATCGGCGCGAGCCGGTGCCGTCCATGCCGGGCGTCGAGCGCCTCTCGATCGACCTCCTGGTGCAGGAGGCTGCGCTGCTCGCCGCGCTCGGCATCCCGGCAATCGCGCTTTTCCCGGTGACGCCGGCGGCGGCGAAATCGCTCATGGCCGAAGAGGCCTGGAATCCGGAGGGCCTGGCGCAGCGCGCGGTGCGCGCGGTGAAGGCGGCCGTGCCGGAGCTCGGCGTCATCACCGACGTTGCGCTGGACCCGTTCACCACGCACGGCCAGGACGGCATCATCGACGCCGCCGGCTACGTGCTGAACGACATCACCACCGAGGCGCTGGTGCGCCAGGCGCTGTCGCAGGCCGAGGCCGGCGCCGACATCGTCGCGCCTTCGGACATGATGGACGGCCGCATCAGCGCCATCCGCTCGGCGCTGGAGCGCGAGGGCCACGTCAACGTCGCCATCCTCGCCTATTCGGCGAAATACGCCTCGAGCTATTACGGTCCGTTCCGCGACGCCGTGGGCAGTGCCGCCAGCCTCAAGGGCGGCAACAAGTGCTCCTACCAGATGGACCCGGCCAATCTCGACGAGGCGCTGCACGAAGTCGCCCTCGATCTCGCCGAGGGCGCCGACATGGTGATGGTGAAGCCCGGCATGCCCTGTCTCGACGTGGTGCGCAGCATCAAGGACACCTTCCGTGCGCCGACCTTCGTGTATCAGGTGAGCGGCGAATATGCGATGCACATGGCGGCGATCCAGAATGGCTGGCTGAGGCGCGAGGCGGTGATCCTGGAGTCGCTGCTGTGCATCAAGCGCGCCGGCGCGGATGGCATCTTCACCTATTTCGCCAAAGACGCGGCGCAACTGCTCCAGGCCGGAAGATGAGGCGGCGGCGCCTGCAGCCGAGGGCGGCCTGGCCGTGCCGCGGGCCCCGGCCGTCATAGAACCGTCACAAGGAGACGCTGCAATCATGCATTCGAAGAAGGATTCCTCCATGACGGCGCAGCAGACCTCTCCCGGCGAGACGGCCCCCCTCGACCTGGGCAGCCCGGAGTTTTATCTCAACCGCGAACTCAGCCTGCTGGCGTTCAACCTGCGCGTGCTCGAGCAGGCCCTGGACGAGATTCACCCGCTGCTCGAGCGCCTCGGCTTCTTGCGCATCTTCTCCAGCAACATCGACGAATTCTTCGAGATCCGCGTCGCCGGCCTCAAGCGCCAGCTCTCGCTCGGCAGCTCCGTGCCCGGCATCGACGGCCAGCTGCCGCAGGAAGTGCTGCAGCGCATTGCCGAAATCTGCCACGACGCCGTCGACCGCCAGTACCGCATCCTCAACGACGTGCTGCTGCCGGCGCTGGCGCAGGAAAACATCCGCTTCCTGAAGCGCGAGGAGTGGAGCGAGAAGCAGGCCGCGTGGGTCAGGAAATATTTCCGCGAGCAGGTCTATCCGGTGCTGACGCCCATCGGCCTCGACCCGGCGCATCCGTTTCCGAAAGTCGTCAACAAGAGCCTGAACTTCATCGTCTCGCTGGAAGGCAACGACGCCTTCGGCCGCGACCTCAATCTTGCCATCGTGCCGGCGCCGCGCTCGCTGCCGCGCATGATCCGCCTGCCGGGCGACGTCGCCGGCGGCGATGCCTACGTGTTTCTTTCCTCCATCATCCACGAGTACGCGCAGGAACTTTTTCCGGGCATGGTGGTGCAGGGCTGCTACCAGTTCCGCGTCACCCGCAACGCCGATCTCGACCTTGACGAAGTCGAGGCGCAGGCCGACCTTGCCGTCGCGCTGAAAGACGAACTGTTCTCGCGCCGCTACGGCGACGCCGTGCGCCTGGAGGTCGCGGACAACTGCCCCAGGCGGCTGGTGAGCTACCTGCTCGACAAGTTCGGCCTCACCGAGGATTTCCTCTATCGCGTGAACGGCCCGGTGAACCTCGTGCGCCTCATTACCGACATCGACCGGCCGCGCCTGCGCTACCGGCCGATGTCGCCCAGCGTGCCGGAGCGGCTGCTGCGCGCCGAGGATTACTTCGAGGTGATCGCGCAGGGCGACGTGCTGCTCAATCATCCTTTCGAGTCCTTCACGCCGGTCGTGGAATTCCTGCGCCAGGCCGCGCGCGATCCCAATGTGCTCGCCATCAAGCAGACGCTGTACCGCACCGGCAATAATTCCGAGATCGTGAACCTGCTGGCGGAAGCGGCGCGCAGCGGCAAGGAAGTGACGGCAGTGATCGAGCTGCGCGCACGTTTTGATGAAGAGTCGAATATCGAGGTGGCGAGCCGGCTGCAGGAGGCCGGAGCCATCGTCGTGTACGGCATCGTCGGCTACAAGACGCACGCCAAGATGCTGCTCGTGGTGCGTCGCGAAGGCAGCCGCAAGCTGAAGCGTTACGTGCATCTCGGCACCGGCAACTACCATGCGGTGACGGCGCGCATCTACACCGACTTTTCGCTGCTGACGGCGGACGAAGATCTGTGCGAAGACGTGCACCGCGTCTTCCAGGAGCTTACCGGCATGGGCCGGGCCGCCAAGCTGAAGAAGCTGCTGCACGCCCCCTTCACGCTGCATTCGGGCTTGCTGGAATGCATCGAGCAGGAGATCCGCAATGCGCGGGAGGGCAAGCCGGCGCAGATCCTGGCGCGCATGAATTCGCTGACGGAGAAGCAGCTGATCCAGGCGCTTTATCGCGCCAGCCAGGCCGGCGTGAAAATCGATCTCGTCGTGCGCGGCACCTGCTGCCTGCGGCCCGGCATGCCCGGCATTTCAGAACACATCCGCGTGCGTTCCGTGATCGGCCGCTTTCTCGAGCATTCGCGCGTGTTCTGGTTCGAGAACGGCGGCAGCAATCTGCTGTACTGCTCCAGCGCCGACTGGATGGACCGCAATATGTTCTTCCGCATCGAGACCGGCTTTCCCGTCACCGATCCGGAGCTGGCGCGCCGCGTGAAGAACGACGCGTTGCTCACCTATCTGGCGGACAACCGCCAGAGCTGGCAGTTGCGGGCGGACGGCAGCTACCACCACATCGTCTGCGAGCCCGGCAGGGAAAAAATGGCGCAGCAGGTCTTGCTGGAGAAGCTGGCGCCGCATTGAAGATGGGTTCGCGGCTGAAGCCGCTCCCACAGAAGATGATCACGACCATATCCGCATCCACGGTCACGGCCCCGGCCCGTAGGAGCGGCTTCAGCCGCGAACCCCGGACGACCCAGAAGACTCAGTATTCCCCGACGCCAAGACGCAGCCCCAGCGCCGCGAACACCTCGGTCTCCCCGGCAAGATCTTCCTGCGTCAGCGGGTGGGCCGCCAGCCAGCCGGCGGGAAAACGCATCTCGAATCTCATCTCGCCGTTTTCCAGCCGGATCGCGGGCAGCGGCTCGCGGCTGCGGCTGTGATGCAGGAGCACGGCCAGGCGCAGCAGCGCGCACAGGCGCAGCAGGGTGAGCCCGCCGGCCTCGGTGAGGTCGTTGTACTGCTCGGGCTTGATCTTGCGCCGGTGCGTGCCCACCAGGAGCGCCAGGCGCTCCTGGTCCAGCCGGGAAAATCCGGGCAGGTCGGAGTGGCGCAGGATGTAGGCGCCGTGCTTGTGAAAGCCGCTGTGCGCGATGGCGGCGCCGACTTCGTGGGTCAGGGCCGCCCAGCGCAGGAGGTCGGCGTCGTCTTCGTTCAGCACCAGGCTGGCGGCCACCTGCGCGAGCAGGCAGGCCGCCGTGGCGGCCACGCGCCCGGCATGGGCGCGGTCGACGTGATAGCGCGCCAGCATGGCCTGCATGCTGTGCTCGCGCACATCCTCGTGGCGGAAGCGTCCCAGCATGTCGTGCAGCACGCCTTCGCGCAGGGCGCCGTCCGAATACTCCATGCTGTCGAGGTCCAGCTCTTCGAAGACGCCGAGCAGGATGGCGAGGCCGGCCGGCAAAATCGCCTTGCGGTCTTCCTTGAGGCCGGGCAGGTCGATGGCGTCGGTATGCGGGAGCCTGAGCAGGTATTTGCGCAGCTCCAGCAGGCCCGCCCGGGTGATCCTGCCGTCCGGCGAGGCCAGGTCCATGAGTTGCTGCACCTGGCGGACGGCCTTGATGGTGCCGCTGGAGCCGATCGCCTCCGCCCAGCCCAGGCCCTGGTAGGCGGCCTTGATGCTCAGGACCTCCTGGCGGCAGCAGGTCACGGCCTTGTCGAAGGCCCTGGCCGAGATGGCGCCCGCGGGAAAGAAGCGCAGGGTATACGTCACGCAGCCCATGTGCAGGGACTCGGTCGCCAGCGCCTCCTGCCGTTCGCCCACGATGAATTCGGTGGAGCCGCCGCCGATGTCCACGACCAGGCGCCGCCCCTGGCCGGCCAGGGTGCGCGAAACGCCCAGATAGATCAGGCGGGCTTCCTCGCGCCCGGCAATGATTTCCACGGGATGGTTGAGCAGCTTGCCGGCCCGGGCGGTGAAGGCGCGGGCGTTTCTCGCCACGCGCAGGGCATTGGTGCCGACCACCCGCAGATGCCGCGGCTCGACGCCCTGCAGGTGCTGGGCGAAGCGGGAAAGACAGGCCAGGGCTCGCGCCTGCGCTTCGTCAGTGAGCCGCTCCTTATCATCGAGGCCTGCGGCGAGCTGGACCTTTTCGGACAGCGTCGTGACCAGACGGAGCTGGCCATGATCCAGACGGGCCACGGCCAGATGAAAGCTGTTGGAGCCCAGGTCCACTGCCGCCAGCAGTCCCCCGTCTTGCAGTTCTGGCCCGGTCATCCGCCGCGCTCCCTTGTAATGCAGGAAAGTTGCCGCATCTTATCCTATGGGAATAGGCAGTCCGGCTTGATCGTGTCAAATTCGCCTACTCTGTATATCATCCCCTCTTCCCCCGAATCGCGGAGACGACAATGGCCAATGAGCTGATCGTGAATGCCACTGACACCAGCTTTGAAGATGACGTGCTGAAGGCCGATGGCCCGGTGCTGGTGGATTACTGGGCCCCCTGGTGCGGTCCCTGCAAAATGGTGGCGCCGATCCTGGACGAGATTGCCGGCGAGTACGAAGGCAAGCTGAAGATCGTCAAGGTCAACGTCGACGACAACCCCGGTACGGCCCAAAAATACGGCGTGCGCGGTATTCCCACCCTGAGCCTGTTCAAGAGCGGCAGCATCGAGGCCACCAAGGTGGGCGCATTATCGAAGTCGCAGTTGACGGCTTTTCTGGATTCGAATATATAATCCCGGTACGCGGGCCCATCACGGTCCGCGCGTTTCAACGCACGCCGTCCGGCCGAGCAGTCCCCGCATCCCCGATCCTCGACTGTTCCCATATCTCCCGCGCTGACAACTATTTCAGGCCTCGAAAGCCACTGGCGCCGTCGCGTTGCTCCTCCTCCTCTCATCGCTTGATCGTTTTTCTATGAATCTTACTGAACTCAAGAAAAAACCGATTGCCGAGCTGGTAAAGATCGCTGAAGAAATGGGCCTAGAGAACATGGCCCGTAATCGCAAGCAGGACGTGATCTTTGCCATTCTGAAGACCCACGCCCGCAACGGCGAGGAAATCTACGGCGACGGCGTGCTTGAAATCCTCTCCGACGGCTTCGGCTTCCTGCGCTCCTCCGAAGGCTCCTTCCTCGCCGGTCCCGACGACATCTACGTCAGCCCCTCGCAGATCCGCCGCTTCAACCTGCGCACGGGCGACACCATTGCCGGCACCATCCGGCCGCCGAAAGAAGGCGAGCGCTACTTCGCGCTGCTCAAGGTCAACCACATCAACTTCGACGCGCCGGAAAACGCCAAGAACAAGATCCTCTTCGAGAACCTGACGCCGCTCTTCCCCACCAAGCGCATGGTGATGGAGCTGGGCAACGGTTCGACGGAAGACCTCACGGCCCGCACCATCGACCTCATCTCGCCCATCGGCCTCGGCCAGCGCTCGCTCATCGTGGCGCCGCCGAAGGCCGGCAAGACCATGCTGCTGCAGAACATCGCCCACTCCATCACGCGCAACAATCCGGAAGCCTTCCTGATCGTGCTGCTCATCGACGAGCGTCCCGAAGAAGTCACGGAAATGCAGCGCACGGTGCGCGGCGAAGTGGTCGCCTCCACCTTCGACGAGCCGCCCGCCCGCCATGTGCAGGTCGCGGAAATGGTGATCGAGAAGGCCAAGCGCCTGGTCGAGCACAAGAAGGACGTCGTCATCCTGCTGGACTCCATCACGCGTCTTGCCCGCGCCTACAACACCGTGATCCCGAGCTCCGGCAAGGTGCTCACCGGCGGTGTCGACGCGCATGCGCTGGAGCGCCCGAAGCGTTTCTTCGGCGCCGCGCGCAATATCGAGGAAGGCGGCTCGCTGACCATCATCGGCACCGCGCTGGTCGACACCGGCTCCAAGATGGACGAAGTGATCTTCGAGGAATTCAAGGGCACCGGTAACCAGGAAATCAACCTGGAGCGCAAGATCGCGGAAAAGCGCGTGTTCCCGGCCATCAACATCAAGAAGTCCGGCACCCGTCGCGAAGAGCGCCTGATAGGCGAGGACGAACTCAAGAAGGTGTGGATCCTGCGCAAGCTGCTGCACCCCATGGACGAGATCGCCGCCATCGAGTTCCTGCTCGACAAGCTGAAGGACTCCAAGACCAACGAGGAATTCTTCGAGATGATGAAGCGCAAATAAGCGCGCAACGGCTCGACGAATTGAAAAAGGCCCGCCCTGCGCGGGCCTTTTTCATGGCCGGGGCAGACGCCGCAGGCGGAAGGCGCCAATGGCCGACTGATGCGGCCTGCCGTGGGTGACCCTGCCCCGGGTAAATGCAAGAATAACCGCCACAACAAGAACCCGGCGTCAGCGCGCGAACATGGATACCCTCAGCCAGATTCTCGACGACATCCACCTCTCCGGCGGCGAGTTCCGCTATCTGCAGGCCGGAGCGCCCTGGGGATTCGCGTTTCGCACCGAGGGGCGCGCCGCTTTCCATCTGGTGCTCGCCGGCACCGCCTGGATCTATCCGGACCAGGGGGCGCCCCTCCTTCTCGAGCCCGGCGACATGGCCGTGGTCATGAACGGCCGCGACCATGCGCTGACGCACGAGCAGTCGGTCGCAGTGCCGGACGATCTTCCCGACCTCGTGCCGGGCATACAGGGCCACAACCGCGACCTGCTCGAGGTCGGCGGTCCCGGTGCGCCCACCCAGATGCTTTCCGCGCGCTTTCGCTTCGACGCCGAGCTCGGCCGGCCGCTGCTGGCCGCCCTGCCGTCGGTGCTGGTCATGCGCGGCATCGGCGAGAGTCCGCCGGAGTGGCTGCGCATCGGCCTCGACTTCCTGGCGCAGGAGGGCCTGGGCCGGCCCGGGCACCAGGCCATCATCAACCGCCTGGTCGGCATCCTCTTCATCGAGTGCGTGCGCGATCACGTCGAGAGCCTGCCCGAGGGCACCAACAACTGGCTGCGCGCGCTGCGGGACCCCGCGCTCGCGCCGGTGCTGGCCGCCCTCCACCGGGACCCGGCGCATCCCTGGACAGTGCCCGAGCTGGCGGGCGTCGCCTGCCTTTCCCGCTCCGCTTTTGCCGATCGCTTCGGCGCCGTGATGGGGCAGCCGCCGCTGAGTTATCTCGCCGAGCACCGCATGCGGCTGGCCCTCTGGCAACTGCGCCACACGCAGCAGCCGGTGTGCCGCATTGCCGAGATGGTGGGCTATGGCTCGGAAACGGCTTTCAGCCAGGCCTTCAAGCGCATCTATGGCAGCTCGCCGTCGCGCTATCGCCAGCAGCGCGACGCCGCACCCTCTGAAAACTTCACGCCGGACGCGGCGCTTCGCCTACCAGGACAGACAGGATGACCACGCGCTTTGCCTTTTCCGTCACCGACGAGCTCTTCCATCACCTGGAAAGCGCCGAGGAACCCCTGGGCATCCAGCTCGACCTGCGCTTCTCCGGCAAGCTGGACGAGCAGAAAGTCGAGGAAGCCGCCTATGCGGCCATGCGCCGGCATCCCCTGGCATCGGTGCGCCAGCATCCGCTGCAGCCCGGCAGCCGCCAGTACGAGTGGGAGCTCGCTCAGCGCGCCGATGAAGATCCTGTGCTGCTGGTCGAGTGCGGGGACGACGAGGCGGTGAATGCTGCGCGGGATGCGTTTTATACGCGCCGCCTGCTGCTGGAGAACGCGCCGCCCTTCCGCATCCTCATCGCGCGCCATCCGGGTGGCGACTGGCTGTTCCTGAAAATGAGCCAGGTTGTTACCGATGCGGCGGGCGCCTATCGCTTCCTGCTCTCCATGATGCGCATCCATGCCGGAGTGGACGATGCGCTGCCGGCCGATATCGATGTCGTGAAGGCGCGGCACCTCGGCCAGGAATTCGGCGCCCGGAGCATGCCCGACCGGCTGCGGCGCGCGCGCCGGCTGCTCGGTTACCTGGTCCGGTCCGTACAGCTTCCGGCGCGTATCGCGCCGCATTTTGCCGAAGACAAGTCCGGCATTTCTTTCGTCTCGCACACCTTTAGCGCCGCGGAAACGGATGCGCTGGAAAAGCTGCGTCTCGGCGGGGCGACGCTGAACGACGTGCTGGTCGCGCTGGCGCATCTGGCCATCGACCGCTGGAACCGGCAGCGCGACGCAGCGGCCGGCCGCATCACGCTGATGAACGTCATGAATTTCCGCCCCATCGGCTGGCGTCAGGAAGGCGTCGGCAATTTTTCGCTGTGGGTGAATGTGGCCACGCAGGCCAGCCATCGCCGTAGCTATGAGAATACGCTGGCCGTCGTCACCGGGCAGTCGCAGAAGTACAAGAGCGAGGAGGCGGCGGGCCTGCTGGTGGACCTGCTCGGCCTCGTGCAGCTGCTGCCGGGCGCAGCGCGGAAATCGCTGGCCAATCTGATGCCGCTCACCGGCAATTTTGTGGTCGATACGGCTGTGTTGTGCAACCTGGGGCGGGTTGCCGATCTGCCCGATCCGGCGGGCAAGGCGGGGCGCATCACGGCGATCCGCTTTTCGCCGCCCACGCGCATTCCCATGGGCGTGGCCTTCGGCGTCGTGACGTTGCGCGGCGAGCTGACCCTCACCTTCCGCTATCGCCGGGCGCAGTTCGACCGCTTTGCCGCCGAGGCCTTCCGCGCCAACTTTCTCGCGCTGCTGAAAGAGCTGCTCGAACCGGCCGGCTGATGGCGGCCAGCGCTGCCTGCCCCCTTACAGGCCCGCGCCTGGTCATGCTGAAGGACGCGATCAGTTGGCCAGAAGCGGCGCGAACCTGTGCCGGAACTTCGACAGCTTTGGCGCGATCACGAGCTGGCAATAGCCCTGGCCGGGGTGGAGCGCGTAATAGTTCTGGTGACCGGCCTCGGCGGGCCAGAACGGCTCTTTTTCGGTAACGATCTCCGTGACCACCGGGGCGTCGAATACCTGCCCCGCCTCGAGTTCCGCGATGAGTGCCCGGGCCTGCGTTTCCTGCGCGCCGTTCTGGCAGAAGATCGCGGAGCGGTACTGCGTGCCGATATCGCCGCCCTGCCGGTTCGGCGTGGTGGGATCGTGGATGGCGAAAAAGATTTCGAGCAGCTCGCGAAAGGAAACGAGGGCGGGGTCGAAGGTGACGGCGACGACTTCGGCGTGGCCGGTGGCGCCGCTGCAGACCTGCTCATAGGTCGGGTTGGGGCGGGGCCCGCCGGCATAGCCGCTGACCACGCTGCGCACGCCCCTGACCTGGCGGAAGACGGCGTCGAGGCACCAGAAGCAACCTCCTCCCAGCACGGCATTCTCGATTGACATGGCAACTCTCCCTGAACTCGGCAGCGCATCGGCGCCCGGTGCATGCCTGCCTCACCCCGATGACGGGGCGGCTGGCGCGGCCTGGCGCGCGGCGCCGGTCAATGTTTGGGTTTCTTGCGCCCGCCATCGGCACGCGGCGGCAGGCCGGTGTGCTGGGTCAGCACCCGCCCCTTCTGCGGTTTCACCTTGAGCGACACGCCGCCGCCTGCGCTGGAGTTTTTCTTGCGCGGCGACCTGTAGCCGCCATCGCCCGTACCGGCCGGCTGCCTCCCGGGAATCAGCTGGTGCTTGCCGTTGCCGATGAGGTCGGCGCGGCCCATTTCCTGGAGCGCTTCGCGCAGCAGCGGCCAGTTGTTGGGATCGTGGTAGCGCAAAAAGGCTTTGTGCAGGCGGCGGCGCTTGTCGCCTTTGACGATATCCACTTTCTCGCCGGTGATGCGCGAGATTTTCTTCAGCGGATTGAGGCCGGAGTGATACATCGCCGTCGCGGTGGCCATCGGCGAGGGATAGAAGGTCTGCACCTGATCGGCGCGGAAGCCGTTGCGCTTCAGCCACAGCGCGAGGTTCAGCATGTCCGTGTCGGTGGTGCCGGGGTGGGCCGCGATGAAATACGGGATCAGGTACTGTTCCTTGCCGGCTTCCTTCGAGAAGCGGTCGAACATTTCCTTGAAGGTGTCGTAGGCGCCCATGCCGGGCTTCATCATCTTGGCAAGCGGCCCCGGCTCGGTGTGCTCGGGCGCGATCTTCAGGTAGCCGCCGACATGGTGCGTGACGAGCTCCCTGACGTATTCCGGCGAGCGCACCGCAAGATCGTAGCGCAGGCCGGAGCCGATCAGGATCTTCTTCACGCCCGGCAGCTTGCGCGCCTTGCGGTAGAGCTCGATCAGCGACGAGTGATCGGTGTCGAGGTTCTCGCAGATGCCGGGATACACGCAGGAGGGCTTGCGGCAGGCCGCTTCGATCGCCGGCGACTTGCAGGCGATGCGGTACATGTTGGCGGTGGGACCGCCGAGGTCGGAGACGACGCCGGTAAAGCCCGGCACGCCTTTCATGTGCTCGATTTCGCGCAGGATGGAGTCGTGCGAGCGGTTCTGGATGATGCGGCCTTCGTGCTCGGTGATGGAGCAGAAGGTGCAGCCGCCGAAGCAGCCGCGCATGATGTTCACCGAGAAGCGGATCATCTCGTAGGCGGGAATACGCGCGCCCTCATAGCTGGGATGCGGCACGCGCGCGTAGGGCAGGTCGAAGACGAAATCCATTTCTTCCGTGCTGAGCGGAAGCGGCGGCGGGTTGAGCCAGACGTCGCGGTCGCCGTGGCGCTGCACCAGCGCCCGCGCGTTGCCGGGATTGGTTTCCAGGTGCAGCACGCGGTTGGCGTGCGCATAGCGCACCGGGTCTTCCTTCACGCGCTCGAAGGCCGGCAGGCGGATCACGGACTTGTCGCGCGGCGGCAGGCGGTTCTTCATCGCGGCCGAGAGGCGCAGCGTGACGACCTGCTCCGGCCCGCTGTCCGGGGCGGCGCGCTCGGCCGCAGCCTCTTTCCGCTTCTCGATCTCGCAGGCGGAGGGATCGGCAGTGTTGATATAGGGATTGATGTGCTGGTCGATGCGGCCCGGCGCATCCACCTGCGTGGAATCGATCTCGAAGAAGTCGGGCGTGTCGCGGCGCACGAAGGCGGTGCCGCGCAGATCGGTGATGGCCTCGATCTTCTCGCCGCGGTTGAGGCGGTGCGCGAGGTCGACGATGGCGCGTTCGGCGTTGCCGTAGAGCAGGAGGTCGGCCTTGGCATCGAGCAGGATGGAGCGGCGCACCTTGTCCTGCCAGTAGTCGTAATGCGCGATGCGGCGCAGCGAGGCTTCGATGCCGCCGATCACCAGCGGTACGTCCGGAAAGGCTTCACGCGCGCGCTGCGCATACACGATGCAGGCGCGGTCGGGACGCTTGCCGCCCTCGTCGTTAGGCGAATAGGCATCGTCCGAACGGATTTTCCGGTCCGCCGTGTAGCGGTTGATCATGGAATCCATGTTGCCGGCGCTGATGCCCCAGAAGAGGCGCGGCTTGCCGAGCGCCCGGAACGGCTCCGCCGACTGCCAGTCGGGCTGCGCGATGATGCCGACGCGGAAGCCCTGCGCCTCCAGCAGGCGGCCGATGATGGCCATGCCGAAGCTGGGATGGTCCACATAGGCGTCGCCGCTGACGATGATGATGTCGCAGACATCCCAGCCGAGCGTATCCATCTCTGCGCGCGACATCGGCAGGAAGGGCGCAGGTCCCAGGCACTCGGCCCAGAACTTTTCGTGGCTGAAGAGGGCCGGTGCGGTGGGCGGCGGCCGGGTAATGGCGGACATGGCATACCTCGAAGCGGGCGCGCATTGTAGCGCAGGCCCTGTGTCCCGCAGAGCGCTGCGTTCGTCGGACCGTGATGCCGGCGGTGGTAACTCTGTAGTAAAGAGGTGAGATCGGGTCAAGCCAGAACAACAACAAGATGTCTCCCGGATCCTCCCCTGCCGCGACCAGCATAAACCCGGACGAGATCCGCGCCACCATCGCGGGGCGCGTCTTCTGGTGCTGGCTGAAGCCGCCCATCGACACACTCTTCGCGCAGCGGCGCCGGGAGGAGTTCAGCCATCTCGTGTACGTCGGCTGGCCGCTGCTCGCCCTGCTGTGGATTGCCATCGGCGCCGGCGGCAGGCTGCTCTTCGGCCACGAACTCGTCGGCGCGGACGGCGTGCTGTGGTGGCGCTGGCTGGCGGCCATAGGGGGCGCCCTCGTCGTGCCCGTCGCGCTGCTGCACCTGCCCGCCTTCCAGCGGCATTACCAGACGGTGATCTATGTCACCGGCTCCATCGTGCTGGCCATTGCCGTGCTCGGCACGCAGCTGCTGGAAAGCCAGCGCCTCATGCAGATCAACAGCTATGTGGCCTTGCTGATCATCAGCATCCTGGTGCTGGCGCTGCGCCTCTCGCTCATCGTGTCGTCACTGGCTTCGCTGACCGGTGTTGCGCTGGCCGTGGCCGCGGTGCTGCTGCTCGGCAAGCCGGTGGATTGGACCATGCTGGTCTGGTACTGCCTCGGCAGCCTGCTGGTGATGGTCTCCGTGGGCGCGGTGATCGAGCGCCAGGAGCGCATCAGCTTCCTGCAGGGCCTGCTGCTGGAGCATGAATCGGCCGAGCGCGCGCGCCTCAATCAGGCACTGGAGCGCCTGGCGCACCAGGACGGCCTCACCCATCTCGCCAACCGCCGCCATTTCGACGAGACGCTGGCGCGCGAGTGGGAGCGCCTGCGCCGCGAGGGCCGGCCCATGGCCGTGCTATTCATGGACGTGGATTACTTCAAGCCCTACAACGATACCTACGGCCATGCCGCCGGCGACGAGTGCCTGACCGCCATCGGCGCCGTGCTGCAACACGCGGCACGGCGCCCGGGCGATCTTGCCGCGCGTTACGGCGGCGAGGAATTCGTCATCATCCTGCCCGGCACCGACGCGGCCGGCGCGCGCGAAGTGGCCGAGCGTGTCCTTGCCGATGTGGACGGCCTGCGCATACCGCATGGCGCTTCGCCCGTCGCGGACCACGTCACCGTCAGTGTCGGCCTGGCCGTGCGCGTGCCGCAGGCAGGCGAGTCCGCGCAGGTCGTGCTGGAGGCGGCCGACAAGGCGGTCTACGCCGCCAAGCGCGGCGGCCGGCATCGCGTCATGGAGCACCAGGACCTGGCTGTCTCTGCCTGAAGCAGAACGGCATCAGCCGGCGTTCTTGTTTCTGCCTGAGGGCCTAGAACCCGAGCAAGGGCAACAGGCTTTCCACGAAGGCCGCCTCCATCCCCACCGTTTTCGCCACCCTGGCGGCGAGACTGCCTTTCAGCGAATCCAGCGAGCTGTTGCGCAGCGCGGTAGCGGCCCTGGCGGCCTGCGCCTGGCCGCCGTCCAGTTTGCGTCCCACCTTGCTCTCGAGCTGCGCCACCACGTCGGCCTGGCTGACCGGCCGGGTGGCGGGCGGGAAAATGACGCCGAGAGTGGCCGCATCGAGACCGCTGAGCTGGGACACCTTGCTGAGGAATATCTGCTGGCCGCCGTCGAGCAGGCTGCGCGTGCCCTGGACGGCGCCGCCGACGGCCGTCTTCTCGGCGGCGCTGAGCGCGGTCCCGCGCGCACTTTCCAGGCGGCTCAGGAAGGTGGCCACGTTCAGGGGCTGGGCAGGCGCCGCACTGGCCGCTGCAGGGCCGGCCGACTGCGGAGCAACGAAGCTGTCCAGGGGGCAGCCGGCGAGGCTGAGGGCAAGCGGAAAGACGAGAAACGTTTTTTTCACGGGAGTCCCCTCGGGAACAAAGACGGAAGATGCTGCTGCGTCTTGCTCAATCAGAAATGATTTTTAACTCAGCCGATACGAGTCCGGGCGCGGGCGCACGCCGCCCTTACCTGGGCGGGCGCGGTGCCGCCGATATGGTTGCGGGCGTTGACCGACCCCTCCAGTGTCAACACCTGGAAGACATCGTCTGCGATCGACTCGGAAAATTGCCGTAATTCCGCCAGCGTCATCTCGGCCAGATCCTGGCCGGACTGGACGCCGTAGCCCACGGCCTTGCCCACGATCTCGTGGGCGTCACGGAAGGCCACGCCGCGCTTCACCAGGTAGTCGGCGAGGTCGGTGGCGGTGGCGAAGCCGCGGCGGGCGGCCTCGCGCATATTGTCGCGGCGGGGCTCGAGGGCCGGGACCATGTCGGCGAAGGCACGCAGCGAGCCGCGCACGGTGTCGATGGCGTCGAACAGCGGCTCCTTGTCTTCCTGGTTGTCCTTGTTATAGGCCAGGGGCTGGCCCTTCATCAGGGTCAGCAGGGACATGAGATGGCCGAAGACGCGGCCGGCCTTGCCGCGCACGAGCTCCGGCACGTCGGGGTTCTTCTTCTGCGGCATGATGCTGGAGCCGGTGCAGAAGCGGTCGGGCAGGTGCACGAACTGGAACTGGGCCGAGGCCCACAGCACCAGCTCTTCGGAGAAGCGCGACAAATGCATCATGATGATGGAGGCGGCGGCGCAGAATTCGATGGCGAAGTCGCGGTCGGAAACGGCATCGAGCGAGTTCTCGGAAACCGCTTCGAAGCCCAGCAGGTCCGCGGCATAGGCGCGGTCGATGGGATAGCTGGTGCCGGCCAGGGCGGCCGAGCCCAGCGGCATGCGGTTGACGCGCCGGCGCAGCTCCGCCAGGCGCTCGTCGTCGCGCTTCAGGTTCTCGAACCAGGCCAGCAGGTGATGGCCGAAGGTCACCGGCTGCGCGGTCTGCAGATGGGTAAAGCCCGGCATGATGGTGGCGTGCTCGCGCTCGGCGAGGTCCACCAGCCCGGTCAGCAGGCGCCGGAGTTCGGCCCGGATGGCATCGATCTCATCCCGCAGGTAAAGCCTTACATCGGTGGCGACCTGATCGTTGCGGGAACGGCCGGTGTGCAAGCGCTTGCCCGCCAGGCCGATGCGTTCGGTCAGGCGGTGCTCGATATTCATGTGCACGTCTTCCAGATCGGTCCGCCACGCAAAGGTGCCAGCTTCGATCTCTGCCTGGATTTGCTGTAATCCGGCGACGATCTTGTCGCGATCTTCCTGCGCAAGCACCCCTACTTTGGCCAGCATGGTGGCGTGGGCGATGGAGCCCATGATGTCGTGCCGGTACAGGCGCTTGTCGAAACTGACGGAGGCGGTGAAATCGGCCACGAAGGCATCGGTGGCTTCGCTGAAACGGCCACCCCACATGGAGGAAGAGGAAGACTGGCTCATGGAGAACTCGAAGGTCGACGGTGTTGCCGCGCGGGAAATCCGGCAGGCGGCAGGAAAGCCGGGATGGCGCGCAGTATAACGGCATGCCCCAACCTTTGCCTGACTTGCCGTTCGTCGGCCGAGGGAGCAGACTGTGATGCATGCGCCACAGTAAAAACAATAACCCGGTCACAGAAGTAGGCGCTGAAGACTTCTTTCTGCCCGACTTCTGTGGCTCTCAAGCACTACTTATGCTGGTGATGGCAGCCGAACTCCTGGCTCTGCTGCTCGTCCTTGCCGGCACAGATCATTTTGCCTCCTTTCCCTGGGACCGGCTGGCGCTGACCTCCTTTCTCGTGCAGTGGATCGCGCTGGTGAGCGCCGCCCTGCTCTGCTGGCTGCGCGGTCCGCTCATGCGCCTGCCCAGCTCAACCGCGGCCGGCATCGGCTTCGTACTGGTAGTGGCCCTGGTCGGTTTCTTCAGCTGGCTGGCCGAGCCGGCGCTGCGCTTCGCCCGGATCGCCTACTTCTACTCGATCGAGAGCCAGGACATCCTGCGCAACGTGCTCATCGGCGCCATCGTGGCCGGCCTCATCATGCGCTACTTCTTCCTGCAGGAGCAGCTGCGCGTCCGCCAGCGCACCGAACTCACGGCGCGCCTGCAGGCGCTGCAGTCGCGCATCCGTCCGCATTTCCTCTTCAATTCGATGAACATCATTGCCAGCCTGATCCACGTCGATCCGGACAAGGCCGAGCAGGCGGTGGAGGACCTGTCCGAGCTGTTCCGCGCCAGCCTGAAGGCCGAGGGCGAGGTCAGCCTGGCCGAGGAGCTGGAGCTCTGCCAGCACTACGTGAACATCGAGAAGTTCCGCCTCGGCGACCGCCTGCGGGTGGAGTGGCAACTGAACGCCGTGCCCGAGCAGGTGCGCATTCCGGCGCTGACCCTGCAGCCCCTGATCGAGAACGCGATCTATCATGGCGTCGAGCCGCGCTTCGAGCCCAGCGTCGTGCGCATCACCGTGGACTATGACGGGCGCGATGTCAGCATCATCATCACCAATCCGGTGGCGCCGGTCACCGCCACGCCGGCGCGGGGCAACCGCATGGCGCTCAACAACATCCGCCAGCGCCTGCAGGCGCACTACGGCGAAACCGCGAAGCTGACCACGCATTCCGACGCCCTCGTGCACACTACGTATCTTTCGTATCCCCTGAGCCTGCAGCAAGCAGGAAAAGTTGTAAAAACAGAAGAAGAAAAAAAAGAAGAACAGCTAGAAGGAGCCTGATATGAGGGTGCTTGTTTGTGACGATGAAGCGCTGGCACGGGAGCGTCTGGCCCGTTTTCTGCGGGACCTGGATGGCTACGAGGTCGTGGGCGAAGCCGAGAACGGCGAGGATTGCCTGCGCCAGGTGAGCCTCCTGCATCCCGACATCGTGCTGCTCGACCTGCGCATGCCGGTCATGGACGGCCTGGTCTGCGCCGAGGCGCTCTCGCAGCTGCCGGCGCCGCCGGCCGTCATTTTCTGTACCGCCTACGACGAGCACGCCCTGGCCGCCTTTCAGGTGCAGGCCGTGGGCTATCTGCTCAAGCCCGTCCGCAAG
Organism: Pseudomonadota bacterium; assembly: GCA_049320605.1. Taxonomy (GTDB): domain Bacteria; phylum Pseudomonadota; class Gammaproteobacteria; order Pseudomonadales; family Moraxellaceae; genus UBA2031. The sequence goes on from JBMOQI010000014.1 coordinate 60,783, forward strand.
GAGCAGCTGGTCGAGGCGCTCGGCCGCGCCCTGCGCGTCAACCGCGCGCAGCTCGAGGCGGTCAAGACCAGTGCCGAGGATGCGCGCGCCAATGGCCGCAGCCATATCACGGCCAAGACCCATCGCGGCATCGAACTGATCCCGGTGGACGACGTCCGTTATTTCCTGGCGGACCAGAAATACGTCACCGTGCGCCATGGCAAGGGCGAGGTGCTGATCGACGAGACCCTGAAGGATCTCGAGAACGAGTTCGGCCAGCGCTTCATCCGCATCCATCGCAACGCTCTCCTGGCGCTGCATTACCTGGACGGGCTGGAACTCGTGGCGCCCGGGCAGTACCAGGTGCGCATCAAGGGCATCGAGGAGCGCCTCGTGGTCAGCCGCCGGCACCTGCCGGAGCTGCGCGAGACCATGCAGAAGCTGTAAAGGCGGAGCGGAAGCCCCCGGGCGGGGACGGCTATGGATATTTCCGCGGCGCTTCCTTAAAGTCGGCCCTCAAGCCGCGCAAAGCGCCAGCGGCCTCAAGATAACAACAAGGAGCCTTCCATGAAGCGCCTGCTCGCTGCCAGCGCCCTCGCTGCCGTGCTTTCCGGCTGCGCCGTCGCCAATGCCCCGGTCAACGGTTTTCTCTATTCGCACGTCACCGGCCCCGTCGGGGTGACCGGTTCCGCCGACAAGCCCACCAAGGTCGGCCGCTCCCATGCCCGCTCCATCCTCGGCCTCTATGCCACCGGCGACGCCAGCATCGAGCAGGCGGCCAAGAACGGCGGCATCACCAAGATCCATCACGTCGACCATGAAACCCAGGTCATCCTGGGCGTGATCGCGGACTACACCACCATCGTCTACGGCAACTGATCCGGTTCGGGGCGGGCGCGCCTGCCCCGACGCATCGCCCTGCCCGGGTTTTCACCCGGCCTCTTGCGCCAGGCTCCTCGGCTAATCGAGGAGGACGCCTCCGGCCCGACCGCGTTCCGCGAACTCCCCTCGTCGCAGCGGCATCAGTTAAACTGCCGGCTTTCCCGCTTCACGCCGCTGCCTCATGACCGGACTCCTGCGCATCGCCACCCGCAAATCCCCGCTGGCCCTCTGGCAGGCGGAACACATCCGCGCCGAACTGCAGCGCCTGCATCCGGCCCTGGCGATCGAGCTCGTCACCTTCACCACGCAGGGCGACAAGATCCTCGACACGCCGCTGGCCAGGATCGGCGGCAAGGGCCTTTTCGTGAAGGAGCTGGAGGCGGCGCTGCTGGAGGGCCGTGCCGATATCGCCGTGCACTCCATGAAGGATGTCCCCATGGAGTTCCCGGAAGGGCTGGACCTCATCGCCATCGGCGCGCGCGAAGACCCGCGCGACGCTTTCGTGTCGTCGCGTTACGCAACGATCGACGATCTCCCCGCCGGGGCCGTGGTGGGAACCTCCAGCCTGCGCCGGCAGTGCCAGCTGCGCCATCACCGTCCCGATCTCGTCATCCGCGATTTGCGCGGCAATGTGAACACCCGCCTGGCGAAACTGGATGCCGGCGAATACGACGCCCTCATCCTGGCCAGCGCCGGCCTCAAGCGCCTCGGCCTCGAGGCGCGCCTCGGTTCGGAACTGTCGCCGGAATATTCGCTGCCGGCGGTGGGGCAGGGCGCGCTCGGCATCGAGGCGCGGCAGCGCGACACACGCATTGCCGCGCTCGTCGCGCCGCTCAACCACGCGGACTCCGCCGTGCGCGTGCGCATGGAGCGCGCGCTGAACCGTCGCCTGCAGGGCGGCTGCCAGGTGCCCATCGCCGGTTATGCCGAGCTGCAGGAGGGCGAGCTGCGGATGCGGGCGCTGGTCGGCAGCGTGGACGGCCGCGAAATCATCCGCGACGAAATCCGCGGTCCGCGCGCCGAGGCGGAACGCCTGGGCGAAGTCCTCGCCGAGCGGATGCTCGCGGCCGGCGCCGGCCGCATCCTGCGCGCCGTCTACGGTTCGCGATGAGGCTGGCGGGCCTGCAGGTTCTCAATACGCGGCCGGCCCGGCAGGCGGCGGCGCTGACGCTGCGCCTGCAGGCGGCCGGCGCGCAGGTCAGCGAGCTCGCGCTGATCCAGATCGTTCCGCTTGATCTCCTTCCCGAAAAAAAACGCCTGCTGCTCGACCTCGACCGCTACGACGGCCTGATCTTCGTCAGCGCCAACGCCGCGCGTTACGGCCTCGATGCGGCAGCGGACTACTGGCCGCAATGGCCGCACCGCCTGCCGGCCTTTGCCGTGGGCGAGCGCACCGCCGCCCTGCTGCGCGCCGCCGGCCTGACGGTGACGGTGCCGGCGCAGGCCGATAGCGAAGGCCTGCTGGCGCTGCCGGCGCTGCAGGACGTGCGGGGCAGAAAATTCCTCCTGTGGCGCGGCGAAGGCGGCCGCGAGCTGCTCGCGGAAACGCTGCGCGCCCGCGGCGCGAGGCTGGACGTGCTGGAGCTGTACCGGCGCGAATTCCCCGCCGCGGCCTCACTGCAATGGCGGGCGCTGCAGGCGGCCGGCGCCATGCCGCAGGTGGTGGTGCTGACCAGCCCGGATGCGCTGCGGCACTGGCTGCAGCTCGCCGGCCCGGCGGCGACGCAGCCGCGCTGGCTGGTGGTGAGCCCGCGCATGCAGGCGCAGGCCGCCGCGGCCGGCGCGCGCGCGCTGCTCGCGGCCGGCGCCGATGAAGACAGCCTGCTGGCGGCGCTCGCAGGCGCCTAGGCAGAAGGCCCGGCCGCATTGCCAGGCGCGGCGGGTTTCCTTATTTTTGCTGCGGCCCGGCCGCTTAGCGTGTACGGTCGCAGCTATCTTTTTCCCTGCCCGCGGCCTCTCGCCAGGCCCGCTCCGGATCAAGGATTTTCCATGTCCCCGCGTGACAAGCCCCTCTCCGAAAGCCGCATTCCCCTGGTGTCGGGCGCCGTCGTGGCGGTGCGTTCCCGGCCTTATCTCGCCTATCTGCTGGCGGTGCTGGCGCTCGCTCTCGGCGTCTACGTCTGGCAGATGGCCGCCGCTGACGCCCGTGCCCTGCGCGCCGAGCACGAGCAGCTCGCCGCCCTGGAAAACCGCGTCGGCGAGCTGCGCCGCCAGCAGCAGCGCCTGCTCGACGACCTCGCCCTGAAGGGCCGCCAGCTCGACGAACTTGGCGCCCGCCTCAGCCGCCTCGACGACACCCTGAATGCCGACCAGCGTCGCGCCTGGCTCGTCAACGAAGCCGACCATTACCTGCGCATGGCCCAGCAGCATCTGCTCCTGACCCGCGATGTCGAGGGCGCGCGGGCGCTGCTCGAGGTGGCGGACCGATTGCTCGCGGCGCACGCGGACAACCGCCTGCTGCCCCTGCGCCAGGCGCTGGCCAGGGACCGCCTGGCGCTGACGACCGCGCTCGCCGTCGACGTGCCGGGCACCTATCTGCGCATCGGCGCCCTGAGCGAACGCATCGCCGCCGTGCCGCTGCCGGCGCAGAGCGGGGGTCGCGGCCGCCAGCGCGGCGACATCGTGGCGCCGGAGACCGCGCCGGCGGCGGGGGCGCTGGAGGCCGGCTGGGCGAAGCTGCGCAGCCTGGTGGTCCTGCGCCGCTACGACGAACCCCTGCAGCCCCTGCTCAGCGATGCCGACCGCGCCCTGGTGCGCGAGGGCCTGCGCCTGGACCTCGCCCAGGCCCAGCTCGCGCTCATGCGCGGCGAGCCGGCCATCTATCAAGGCAGCCTGGCGGCGGCGAAAGGCCGCCTGGCGCGCTACTACGCGCAGCTGCCCCAGGCTGAATACCTCGGCCTCCTGCAGGAGCTGAGCGCCCTGGCGGCCGTCGACATCCGTCCGGCCCTGCCCAGCCTCGACGCCTCCCTCCGCGCCCTGGATGCGCTCTCGGCCCAGTCCGCGCACGCGCCCGCCGCGCTGCCCGCCGGGAAGGCGCCATGAAGCGCAGCCTGCTGCTGCTCCTGCTGCTGCTCGGGCTGGGCGTCACGCTCGGGCTCTGGCTGCTGCGCGATCCCGGCTATGTGCTGCTGAGCTGGGGGCTGACCTCGGTGGAGATGAGCCTGTGGGTGGCGGCGGTGCTGTGGCTGCTCAGCCTGCTGGCGACGACGCTGGCCATCGATCTCTGCCTCCGCCTGCTGGGCCTCGACGAGTGGTGGGCGCGCTGGCGCCGCAGCCGCAACCTGCAGCGCAGCGCCGACGCCCTCCAGGACGGCACGGTGGCGCTGGAGCAGGGCGACTGGAAGCGCGCCGAGCGCCTGCTCTTCAGCGCCGCCAAGCAATCGCCGCGGCCCCTGCCCGCCTGGCTGGCCGCCGCCCGCGCCGCCGCCCGCGGCCAGCACATCGAGCGCGCCGAGCAGTATCTGGTGCTGGCCGAGGAGCGCGGCAACCGCCTGACGGTGGGGCTGGCCCGGGCCCGCATGCTGATCGGCACCGGCCGCTGGGAGCAGGCCGCGGTCCTGCTCGCGCGCCTGCAGGACCGCTTCCGCAAGGACGACAGCGTGCTGATGCTGCGCGTGGAAGTGCTGACCCGCCTGCAGAAATGGGGCGAGCTGGCCGAGCTGCTGCCGCTGCTGCAGAAGCGCGGCAAGGCCGACGACCCGCAGTTCGACGCGCTGGAAAGGCGCGCCCATCGCGAAGTGCTGGCCTGGATCGCCCGGGCCGCCCGCCGCGCCGACCGTGCCCAAACCGTGGCCCGGCTGCGCCAGTACTGGGCAGGCCTGCCCAAGCGCCTGAGCCAGGACGAGGATCTGCAGGCCGCCTATGCCGGCGAGCTCATCCGCGCCGGCGCCGACGACGAGGCGGAGTCTCTGCTGGCCGGCATCCTCGAGCGCAGCTGGAGCCATGCCGCCGTCGAGGCCTACGGCCGCGCCCGCAGCACCCGGCCGGACACCGCCCTGGCGCGGGCGAAAGCCTGGGAGGCGGCCCACCCGCACAACCCGGTGCTGATGCTGGCGCTGGGCCGGCTCTGCCTGCAGAACCGGCACTGGGAGGAAGCCCGGCATTATTTCGAGGCGACCCTGGCCCTGCAGAAATCCCCCGAGGCCTATGCCGAGCTGATCCGCCTGCTGGCGCAACTGCATCCGCAGGAGGCGCCGCGCGTCGTGGTCGAAAGCCTGGGCGCCTGGAATGTCCGCCTGCCCGACCTGCCACTGCCCTGATCCGCCCCGGCAAGCGGGCGCCGTGAAGAGCGTCCTGTTTGCGTTGCCGTCCGGTCTGCTAACCTGCCGGCAGAACCTCAACAAGAAACGGAAGCCGCCATGGACACTCCCCTGATCGCCTCGCCCCGTCCCTATGCCGTCGAAGTCGAGGACGGCAAGACCTACTGGTGGTGCCGCTGCGGCCGCAGCCAGTCGCAACCCTTCTGCGACGGCTCCCACAAGGGCACGATCTTCACGCCGGAGAAGTTCCCGGCCACCGCCACGGGCACCGTCTGGTTCTGTGGTTGCAAGCAGACCGGCAGCGCGCCGCTGTGCGACGGCGCGCATAAAAAACTCGGAAGTTGAGCGGCGGCGCGCGCGCGGCATTTTGCCTTGACGCGCCAGAGGTCGGTGGGTTTAATACGCGCCTTCCCGGCCCGGTAGCTCAGTTGGTAGAGCAGCGGATTGAAAATCCGCGTGTCGGCAGTTCGATTCTGCCCTGGGCCACCAAGCTCCCCGAACGCCGGCTTGCCTGCCGGCGTTTCTGTTTCCGCCTTCTGCTCTTCCTGAAATTCTCGCCCGCTTTTCCCGGGCTGACGCAGCCTGCTCCCCTCGCACGCCCCTGCAACGGCAGCCGCCGTCCGCCGCGGTGAGCGCCACTCGCCCGCGGTTTCGCGCCCGCGCCCGTTCCGGTTCTTGTCCAGAGCGGGGATCAGGATGAGCCGACCGGAAAGAAAGCGCATCCAGCCTTTCCCGCGCGACAGCTGAAGCGCCACCACCATCGCTACCATTGCAGGTCGACGCCTACGGTCAGGCTGCGCCCCGGCAGCGGAATGCTCTCCGGCACCGGCGCGATGCCGGGCTCGCGCTGGTCCTCGTCGCTGAGGTTGCGGCCGAGCAGATAGATTTCCGCGCTGTCGCCGACAGCGCGGCGCAGCGTGACATCGAGGCCGGCGTAGCCGTCGAGCTCCGCCTGCGGGTCGCCGGGCCGGCGCTGGCGCGGGCCGACATGGCGCAGCTGCGCCGCCGCCTGCCATTGCGCGCCGAGGTCGAGGCCGACGCGCAGATAGGCCTGATGGTTCGGCGCGCCGCCCAGGTCCTCGCCCGTATCCGCGTTCTTCACTTCCTGCGCCGAGGCATGGGCGCGCAGTTCGAAGCCGTCGCGCCGGTAGCGGGCTTCGGTTTCCACGCCGCGGCCGTGGAAGTTGCCGGCGTTCTGCGCCATCAGCGCCGGCCCGCCGGCGACGGGCAGGAAATCGATGAAGTCGCGAATCCCGAACGCGTAGAGGTGGAGCGCGAGGCTCCAGGTGTCGGTGGGCCGGTAGTGGAACGCCAGTTCGGTGCTGCGCAGCCGCTCCGGTTCCAGGCCGGCGTTGCCGAGCGCAAACGGATTGCCGCTGGCGTAGAGCTCGCTGAAGGAGGGCGCGCGGAACGCCTCGCCATAGATCAGCTTGCTGGTGAGCCGGGGCCTGGTGTTCCAGACCAGCGCGAGGCGCGGCGTGGCGGCATCGCCGAAATCGGAGAAATGGTCGTAGCGCACCCCGGCGGTGAGTTCCCAGCCCGGCGCGAACTGCCACTCGTCCTGGACGAAGGCGAACAGCCCCGTGCGATTCGCCTCGGGCACGATGACTTCGGGGGTGTCGCTGATGTCGGTGAGCCCGCCCGGGCGCGGCGAGGGCGGCGCCCCGGGCACGGTGACGACGTAATTGTTGCGCTGCTCGCTCTTGTAGAAGTCGTCATGGGCCGCGCCGGCGCCCACGCGCAGGCGGTGCCTTTCGCTGCCGCGCCAGAGCGCGCTGGACTGCAGCCAGGTGTTGTTCTCCGACTGGTCGATGTCATCCAGCAGTCCCTGGGGAAAGAGCGGCTGGCCGGTGGCGGGATCGTTGCCGAAGGCGCCCGGCGGCAGGGTGCGGAAGGGCTCCGCCGAGCGCGTGTTGCTGTGCCTCCAGAGGACGCGGGTTTCCAGGTCCCAGTGGCCCCGGCCTTCCCGGCGCCAGCCGACCTCGCTGCTGAGGCGCTGTCCGGCCACTTCGCCCCGCGGGTCCAGGGCCCCGGCCAGGCCCTGGCTGGGGCCGAGATCCCAGACCTCGTTCCAGTAGAACTGCGCGCTCACCTCTTTCCATTGCAGCGTGGCATGGAGATCGCTGCGCTGCGCGCGGTGCTGGGCCGGGCCCGGCGCCAGCGAGGCCGAGGTGCCGTCGCGCCGGTCGTTGAGGGTCTGCACGTCGACGGCAATGCGGCGGTCGTCGCCGTCGGTGCCGGAATAGGAGAGCAGGAAGGCCGCCTGCGCCTCGCCCAGGCGGCCGCCGTGAGCAAGATAGCCGGTGAAGCTGTCGAAGCTGCCGGCGCGGACGCCGGCCCGGCTGCCCTCCAGGCCCGCGGCATCGCGGGTGATGAGGTTGATGGCGCCGGCAAAGGCGTCGGCGCCGTACACGGCCGAGCCCGGACCGCGGATTACCTCGATGCGCTCGATCATCTCGATGGGCGCCTTGAGTTCCGGCGTCTGGGCGCTGCGACCCTGCAGCGACATGGGAATGCCATTGACCAGGACCAGGGTCTGCGCATTGCTGCCGGAAGTGATGCCGCGGATGAAGTAGCGGTCGCCGCCCGCCAGCGCGCTCTGCGGCGACACCTGCAGGCCGGGCACGGCGACCAGCGCCTCCTGCACCGTCCGCGCACCCATGGCGCGGAAATCCTCCCGCCGCAGCAGGGTAGTGGCGGCGGGAGAAGAGGCCAGCGGCTTGGGCGTGCCGGTGGCGATGCGGACCTCCAGCCGGATCAGCTCTTCCAGCGGCAGCGCCAGCAGGTCGTCGCCCGCCGCCAGCGCCTGGCCGCCCGGCAGGCAGGCCAGGAGCAGCCAGGCGCCGCCGCGGATCATCGTGCGCGTTTCCATGCCCTACAGCGTAGCGCCTCCGGGACAGGGAGCCGCCCGGAGGGGGCCGCTGGCGACGGGGCCGCCGCCACGGCCGGGCCAGGCCGGCCTGCCGGCGCTCAATGCGGCAGCGCGCCGGCCAGGCCGGCCTCGGCCATCACCGCCGACTGGTACCAGGCGCGCACGGTGGCGAGGTGCAGGTTCTCTTCTTCCTGCGCGCGCTGGAAGCGCTCGGCGATTTCATCCATGGTCATTTCGCGCGCCAGGCGGATCAGCATTTCCCAGCCGGCGTTGTCGGTCATCTCCAGCGTCAGCAGCGTTTCCAGGCACTGGGTAACGGAGGTGCGCGGGTCCTGGATGACATTCATGCAGCCCATCGAGGCGACGGCGGCGACGTCGGCGTCCGGCGTCTGCGCCGTGGGATCGGCGCCGAGCGCCGTCATCACGTCGCGCAGCATGGCGAAGTGCTGCGTCTCCGCCTGCCAGAACTGCCGGGCGCGGTCGAGCGAGACGGCCTCCGGCAGCGCGCCGGTGGCGGCCGCCGCCTCGCACTTGCTGATGAAGCACTCGTAGACGCGCGAACTGCTGCGCTCGAAGGCCAGCCGTTCGCCCAGCTTGTTCAGCAGCATTTCCGTGTGCTGGCCGGTGAGCTTGTCCTTGAGCGCCTTGAGCGCGCCCTGCACCGTGCCGGGCAGCGGCACCGAGCCGACCGGCTCCGCCTGCTCGATGTAGTCCTTGCCGACTGCGTGCAGGGCGTACTCGCTGCCGCCGGTGATGGGGGCCGCCTCGGTGCCGGCGAGCATGAGCTTGCTCTGCAGCGGCGACATGGCGATGCCGGTGAGGTTCTTGCCCAGGTGAACGGATTTTTCCATGACGAGTCTCCGGTGCGTGGGTGTGTCCGGTGCTTGTGTCCGGTGCTTGTGTCCGGTGCTTGTGTCCGGTGCTTGTGTCCGGTGCTTGTGTCCGGTGCTTGTGTCCGTAGGAGCGGCTTCAGCCGCGAACAAATCCGGTTCGCGGCTGAAGCCGCTCCTACGGGGGCGGTGTTGGCCCATAACACGGCGGTGTTGGCCCATAACGCGGCGGTGTTGGCCCATAACGCGGCGGCGTCTGCAGGCGCAGTGTTCGCCGGGCTCAGGCGGCCTTGCTGCGGGCGAGTTCGGTGCCGGGCTGCCAGCGGTAGCCGGCGGCGACGGTTTCCGAGGGCGAGCCGTCGCGGTTGAGGCGCTCGCGGTAGCCCAGCGTGGCGTTGCTTTCGTCTTCCATCGGCACGAACTGCGTGCCGGCGGCGCGCAGGTTCACTTCCTTGTCGAGCACCTCGCGCACGAAATCGCGCTGGCTTTCGTAGGCGAGGGGGGCGGGCAGGTTTTCCGGCAGCACTTCGGCGGGATCGCGCGCCTCGTATTTCTTGAACAGGTTCATCACGAAATCGAGATGGCCGAGCTCGTAGTCGAGGAAGCGCTCCCAGATCGCCTTGATGCGCGGGTTGGTCTCGGCCTCGACGCAGCTGTAGTAGTTCCAGACCTCGTTGGCTTCCGAGAGCAGCCACTTCTCCAGCAGCGTCTCGGCAGGATCGAGCAGCGAGGCGTAATGCGTGACGTGCTGCTCCTCGATGGAGGCGATCTCGGCGTAGAGCTGGCGCGCCGCCGGATCGGCGAAGGTCGGGCCGATGTTCATGTAGTAATCGCGCGTCTGGTATTCGCCGGACAGGATGGTCAGCGCATTCAGCTTGCTGACCGGGTCGGCCGTCGCGCGGTCGTAGTGGTTGCGCACGTCGTCGGAGGGATGGCGGTGCTCCACGATCGTGGGGCGGCCCGGCATGATGTCGGTGTAGCACTGCAGGATGTTGTTCGCGTCCTTGCCTTCGATGCGGTCGAGCAGCGCGGCGTAGCGGTACATGTGGTCGAAATCTTCCAGCAGGCCGAAGCGGTAGGCCTGGGCGAGATAGGGATCGGGTTCCTGCTGCGCGATGGCGGCGGTGACTTCGATGGCGACCTGCTCGTAGCCGATGGTGGTCTCGATGGGCGAGTGGTCGGGCGAGAGCAGCCAGTTGATCATGGTCTGCTGGTGGTGCTCGACGCGGCGGACGTTGGCGAGGGCCTCGCGCAGCTCGCCGTTGAACATCGCGCAGTGGTGCTGGAAGCGGTTGGCCTGCTGCTCGATGCCGTTCATGAGGATGATGCGCACGCGCGTGAAGGCGTCATCGTCGAGCTTGCTGATGGGCTGCTGCACGAGCTCCTTCCAGCTGAAGGTCTGCTGCGCGAGCGGCGTGCCTTTGGCCGCGAAGAGATTGATGGCCATGAACTCCTCCGTTGCTTGCGGAAAGGGGTGGGCACTAAGCATGGACCGGGAATCCCAACTTGCAACCCGGCCGGCGCCGGGCCCGGCCTTCCGCTGGTCGCGATTTCCGTCGGCCAGTCCGCCGCCTCCCCCGGCCCGGGGCCGACCGGTGGCATGCTTGCCGGCGCAGCTCCCCACGCACCGGAACGCGCATGCTGGACATCCAGCCCTTAACAACACGACGCCTCACCCCGGCGGTCCTCAGCCTGCTGGGCATCGCCACCAGCCTGCCCGTCTTCGGCTGGCACTGGTACAGCTTCGACCGCCTGCTCGCGCAGCCCGGGCTGGAGCAGGTGGCGCGCCCCCAGGTCCTGGCCGGCCTCAACGGGCTGGTGCTGGCGGCCATCGTCCTCGATGTCGTCCTCGTGGCCTGGCTGTGGTTCCGGCGCCACCGGCCGGAGCCCATGCCGTACATCTACCTGCTCGTGGTGATGGTGCAGGTGGTGACCTACTGCGCCATGGGCATCGCCTTCGGGCCGGTGACCTCGCCCCTCAGCTCCGTCTTCATCAGCGCCCTGGCCATCGGCCTCGCCCTGCTGGGGCGCCGTCCCACGGTCATCGGCTTTGTCGCGGCCGTCGTCCTGCTCGCGCTGAGCGACTGCCTGGTGCTGACCGGCCTCGTGCCCTATGCCCCGGCGCTCGTGCCCGGCACTTTCCAGGGCGGCCTGCCGGTGGCGTGGTGGGCGCACTCGCAGGGCGTCCTGTTCTTCACCTCCCTGATCTTCGGCCTCGTGCTCTGCGACGCCGACCACTTCAAGAGGATCAACGACACTTACGGCCACCAGGCCGGCGACCTCGTCCTGCAGGACATCGGCCGGCTGCTCGCCGGCGGCCTGCGCCTGCCCGGCGATGTCGCGGCGCGCCTCGGCGGCGAGGAGTTCGCGCTGCTGCTCACCGACTGCCGCGAGGCCGAGGCCGCCGCCGTCTGCGAGCGCCTGCGCCGGCAGCTCGCCGCGCAGGCGCTCGGCGGCGGCGGCGCCAGTGCGCATTCTCCCGGCGCGGGCCGTCCGCGCCCCCGCGTCACCCTCAGCATGGGCGCGGTGGAATGCCGCCACGGCAGCACGGAAGCGGCGCTGAAGGCGGCGGACGTCAACCTCTACCGCGCCAAGAGCGCCGGGCGCGACCGCGTCGTGATGACGGTGCAGGAGGCGGCGCCATGACGTCCTGGCCGCGCCGGCTCCGGCGCCGTTTCGAGCAGGCCCTGGACTGGATGGAGGTGCAGATGAACCTGCGCCACCCCACGGCCGGCTGCCTCTTCATCGCTCTCGTGGCGCTGCCCTTCGTGTTCGTGCTCTGGCTCATGGATGCGGTGGCGCTGCTGGCGCCGGCCGCCGCGCAGTTCTACCGGCCGCAGATGCTGCGGCTCGCCTTTGCCCAGGACACCGTCGCCCTCTGCCTCTATGCCGGCGTCGTGCTCCATTGCCTGCCGCGCTACCGCTCGGCCCGGCCACGGCCCTGGCTGGCCTACGGGCTTATCACCCTGGTGCTGGCCGGCGCCACCAATGTCGCCCTCCTCTACGGCCACAAGGACACGCCGATGGCGCTGATCTTCCTGGCCGCCTTCGTGCTGGTGCGCATGTGGTTCCCCCTGCGCCTGCTGGCGCCGGGACTGCTGCTGTCCGCGCTCATGATCGGCGCCGCCGAGATCCTCATCCGCGCAGGCAGCCTGCCCTACGCGCCGCTGCTCTCCCGCCCCGTGGTCACGGGCGAGGGCCTGGCCTGGTGGTGGGGCATCTGGATGCGCGTGATCTTCGACATGGCCGTGATCTTCTTCTCGACCATGATGTTCTTCATGTTCGCCATCCTCGAGCGCCGCAACCGCGCGCTGGAAATGCTGGCGCATACCGACACCCTGACCGGCCTGCTCAACCGCGCCTCCTTCATGCAGCGCCTGGCCGAGGAGTGCGCCCGCCAGGCGCGCAACCGCCGCGCCTTCTGCGTGATGATGTGCGACCTCGATCACTTCAAGCAGGTCAACGACCGCTACGGGCATCCGGCCGGCGATGCCGTGCTGGCCCGCCTCGGCGAGCTGCTGCGCGACACCGTGCGGCAGCCGCTGGACATTCCCGCGCGCCTGGGCGGCGAGGAATTCGCCGTGCTGCTGCCGGAAACCGACCTCGAGGCGGCCCGCGGCGTCGCCCGGCGCCTCGCCGCCGGCTTGCGCCGCCAGGCCTTCGAGAGCGGCGGGCAGCGTTTCACGGTCACGCTCAGCATCGGCATCGTCGAGTCCGCGGGCGGCGACGGCGAGAAAGCCCTGCGCCTGGCCGACGCCAATCTCTACCAGGCCAAGGCCGAGGGCCGCGACCGGGTAGTGGCGACGGTGGCGGCTTGAGGCCGCCGCATACGGCTTGCCGCCCGCGGCGCGAGCCGCTTTAATGCCGGTACCGGAGAATCGCGCTCCGGCTTGCCGGCGGCCGCCGATGCGCCTTCGCGCTTTTCCGCCTCCAGAATCGAAAAAACCAGTGCCTGCCGAGCACCGCATGGGGTTGTCATGTCGAGCCGATATTCCATTACCTGTTCCGCCATGAATGACCGCGACGTCGCGCTCATCAAGTCCTTGCTGGGCATCATCGGCAAGATCGGCGGCGTGGAATGGACCTACAGCGACGACGCGGCCGATGTCGTGATCGTCGATGTCGAGGAGGGCGGCGTCGGCAGCCTGAAGACGCACAAGAACAAGCGCGCCCTCGTCGTCTATGCGGCGCCGGACAAGACCCTCATCCCCAACACCTTCATGCTCAACAAGCCGGCCCGCGCCCGCGACCTCATCGACGTGCTGACCGCCGTCCAGGCGCGCCTGACGCCCGCCTGAGCCGGAGCGTCGCCGGTCCGGCCGTGACGAGACCGGGGTTGGCCCTTGCCACGAGCCGGGGCGCCCGGAAAGCGAACCGGCAGGGATGCATGAGCGCCGGCTGAAGGCGGCCCGGCAGCAGAAAAAGAAAAGCCCGCATTGCGGGCTTTTCTTTATGCAGCGCGGCGCCGCGTTCAGAACACGGCATGCTGCAGCCAGTAGGCGGCGACGCCGCCGAGATAGCCGAGCAGGGCGAGCGCGCTGATGTTGCGCAGGTACCAGAAGAAATCGATGCGCTCCAGGCTCATCGCCGCCACGCCCGCGGCGGAGCCGATGATGAGGCAGCTGCCGCCGGTGCCGGCGCAGAAGGCGAGCAGCTCCCAGAAATCGCCGTCGGTGACGAAGCGCGACAGCCAGTCGATCTGCGCCGCATCGCCCGTCACCATGTCCGGCGTCAGCAGCGGATACATCTTCATGGCGCCGGCCACCAGCGGCACGTTGTCGACCACGGCCGAGAGCAGGCCGATGGCGATGTTGATGGCGTAGACGTTGCCCAGGCTGTCCTTGAGAAATCCGGCGAGCTGCGCGAGATGGCCGGCGGTGCCGAGGCTGGAGACCGCGAGCAGGATGCCGAGGAAAAACAGCACGCTGGTGGTGTCGATACGGCGCAGCACGCCGCTCACCGACAGCGGATGCTTGTCTTCCTCGTTCTTGGAGCCGTGCACGATTTCCGTGGCGATCCAGAGCACGCCGAGGCCGAGCAGCACGCCCATATACGGCGGCAGGTGCGTAACGGTCTTGAACACCGGCACGAAGAGCAGCGAGCCGATGCCAAGCGAAAAGATCAGGTTGCGCTCGAAGGGCGTGGTCGGATTGCGCCGGCTCTCTTCGGGCTCATCCACGCGCTGCGGCCGTTGCGCATCGCCCTTGAGCACGAAGCTGAGCACGGCGAGCGGCACCAGCAGGCAGACGAGGCTGGGGAAGATCAGGGACACGACGATGCCCGAGGCGGAAATCTGGTTGCCGATCCAGAGCATGGTGGTGGTGACATCGCCGATGGGCGACCAGGCGCCGCCGGCATTGGCGGCGATCACGACGATGCCGGCATAGAACCAGCGCTCCTTCGGCTCGCCGATCAGGCGGCGCAGCAGCGACACCATGACGATGGTGGTGGTGAGGTTGTCCAGCACCGCCGAGAGGAAGAAGGTGATGACGCCGATCAGCCAGAGCAGCGTCACCTTGCGCGTGGTGGTGATGCGGTCGGTGATGAGCTTGAAGCCCTCGTGCGCGTCGACGAGCTCGACGATCACCATGGCGCCCATCAGGAAGAACAGGATTTCGGAAATCTCGCCGAGGTGTTCGCGCAGCTCGTGCACCACGGTGTGCGTGGCGTTGGCGCCGGCCGCGGGCAGCAGGACGTCGGCGCCCAGCACCAGCACGGTCCAGGTGAACACGGCGGTGAGGATGGCCGAGGCGGCCTTGTCGATCCTGATCTTGTGCTCAAAGGCGATCATGAGATAGCCGAGCACGAACACGGCGATCATAAGGGCATACATCAGCGGCTCCTTTTACCCCGCAGGGTTTCTGGTTTTACGGTTGTTGTTCTTGGGGCCTGTGCCACATCAATTCCGTCCGGGCGGAGCGGGTTCGCGGCTGAAGCCGCTCCTACAGAAGGCATATCCGTAGGAGCGGCTTCAGCCGCGAACCCCCCTCTAGTCGAGGCGCTCGTAGACCACGAAGCTGTAGTCGAGCTGCGCCGGCTCGTAACGATGGCGCTCGCGCGCAACCTCCCGCCATTCTGCCCGGTTCCATGCCGGGAAAAAGGCGTCGCCGTCCACGGATTTTTCAACTTCCGTAATGTACATGCGCTCCACCTGCGGCAGCGCCTCGGCATAGATCTGCGCGCCGCCGATCACCACGACTTCACGGCCGCCGTCGACATGCGCCACGGCTTCGCCGACGCGGATGGCCTCGGCCAGCGAATGCACGACCCGCACGCCTTCCGGCGCGGTGAAGTCCGGGTTGCGGGTGACGACAATATTGCTGCGGTTGGGCAGCGGCCGGCCCAGCGATTCGAAGGTGCGGCGGCCCATGAGGACGGGCTTGCCGGAGGTCACGCGCTTGAAGAACCTGAGGTCTTCCGGCAGGTACCAGGGCAGCTTGTTGCCGACGCCGATGCAGCCGTTCTGCGCGACGGCGGCGATCAGCGCCAGCAGGGGCTTTCCGGTGTTCTCGTTCATGCGCCACCACCTCCCGTAGGAGCGGCTTCAGCCGCGAACCGCAGGGCCGGAGCCGCGAACCGCAGGGCCGGGAGGTTCGCGGCTGAAGCCGCTCCTGCGGATAGGGTACGGGCCGGCATTGTCTGCATCAGACGGCGACCGGCGCCTTGATATGCGGATGATGTTCATAGCCCTCGAGCGTGAAATCTTCAAACTTGAAATCGAAGATGTCCTTCACCTCGGGGTTGATATGCAGCGTGGGCAGCTTCAGCGGCGCGCGCGCGAGCTGCAGGTCGGCCTGCTCGAGGTGGTTGCTGTAGAGGTGGCAGTCGCCGCCGGTCCACACGAACTCGCCGGGTTCGAGATTGCAGACCTGCGCCACCATCATCGTGAGCAGCGCGTAGCTCGCGATGTTGAAGGGCACGCCAAGGAAGACGTCGGCGCTGCGCTGGTAGAGCTGGCAGGAGAGCCTGCCGTCGGCGACGTAGAACTGGAAGAAGGCGTGGCAGGGCGGCAGCGCCATGTTCTCGATCTCGCCGACGTTCCAGGCCGAGACGATGAGGCGGCGCGAATCCGGATTCTTCTTGATCTGCTCGATGACCTGCGAGATCTGGTCGATGTGGCGGCCGTCGGCCGCGGGCCAGGAGCGCCACTGGTAGCCGTACACGGGGCCGAGGTCGCCGTTCTCGTCGGCCCACTCGTCCCAGATGGACACGCCGTTTTCCCTGAGGTAGCGGATGTTGGTCTCGCCTTTCAGGAACCAGAGCAGCTCGTGGATGATGGAGCGCAGGTGCAGCTTCTTCGTGGTCAGCACCGGAAAGCCGGCGGCGAGGTCGAAGCGCATCTGGTAGCCGAACACGGAATACGTGCCGGTGCCGGTACGGTCGGCCTTGTAGCTGCCGTGCTCGCGCACGTGGCGCATGAAATCGAGATATTGCTTCATGAGACGGTCCGGTTGCCGAGCTTGGTGTAATAAGCCAGCGCGAGCGCGATCAGGCCGGCGAGGATGAGCGGGATGGTGAGAGTCTGGCCCATCGTCATCCAGTCGAGAAAGACGAAGCCCTTGTCGGCATCGGGCTCGCGGAAGAATTCCACGATGAAGCGCGACAGGCCGTAGCCGAGCGCGAACAGGCCGGACACGGCCATGCGCGGGCGCGGCCGGCTGGAGAACCACCACAGCACGATGAAAAGCAGCAGGCCCTCCAGCGCGGCTTCGTAGAGCTGCGAGGGATGGCGCGGCAGCAGGTCCACGTGCGGGAAGACCATGGCGAGCGGAAAGTTGGCATCGACCACCGGGCGGCCCCAGAGCTCGCCGCCGATGAAGTTGCCGAGGCGGCCGAAGAGAATGCCGGGCGGCACCAGGGGCGCGACGAAATCCATGATGTCGAACCAGTTCTTGCGGTACTGCCGCGCGAGGACGGCCATGGCGACGAGCACGCCGAGCAGGCCGCCGTGGAAGCTCATGCCGCCTTCCCAGACGCGCAGCGCCCACAGCGGGTCGTCCAGGAAGCGCGGGAAGCCGTAGAACAAAACGTAGCCGAGGCGGCCGCCGAGGATGACGCCGAGGGCGACGTAGAAGACCAGGTCGCTGACCATGTCGCCGTTCCAGAGGCCCTGGCTCCTGCGCGCGCGCAGCAGGGCGAGGCCGTAGCCGGCGCCGAAGCCGAGCAGGTACATCAGCCCGTACCAGTGGATGCCAAACGAACCGAGGTGGATGGCGATGGGGTCGATCTGGGGATAGGTCAGCACAGTAAGGTCCATATCTGCTAAAACAGGCCGGCATTCTCCCATGGCCGTATCCCGCCATGAACAGCCCAGCCGTATTTAAACCTCCGAGCCGGTTGCAACCATGTGCCTGATCGTCCTGGCCTGGCAGGCCCACCCCGATTTCCCCCTCGTCCTGGCCGCCAACCGCGACGAGTTCTTCCAGCGCGCCACGGCGCCGGCGCGCTTCTGGCCGGAGTCCCCGGCGCTGCTGGCCGGCCGCGACCTCGTCGCCGGCGGCAGCTGGCTGGGCGTCACCCGCGGCGGCCGCTTCGCCGCGCTCACCAATTACCGCGAGCCGGGCGCCCCGAAGGGCGAGCGCTCGCGCGGGCTGCTGGTCAGCGCCTTCCTGCAGGGCGAGGCCGCGCCCATGGCCTATGCCGAGGCGGTGACGAAAGACGCGCAGCACTACGGCGGCTTCACCCTGCTGCTCGGCGACGGCGAAGAGCTCGTCGCGCTCTCCAACCGCGGCCTGCCGCCGCGCCGCCTCGCGCCCGGCCTGCATGCCGTCAGCAACCACCTGCCGGATACGCCCTGGCCCAAGGTGGAGAAGGCCCGCGCCGGCCTCGCGGCGCAACTGGCGGCGCCGACGGTGGACGGCCTCATGCGCCTGCTGGCGGACGATGCGGCCGCGCCGGACGACGCGCTGCCCGACACCGGCGTCGGCCAGGACATGGAGCGCCTGCTCTCGCCGCTCTTCATCCGCTCGCCGCAGTACGGCACCCGCGCCTCCACCGTGCTGCTGATCGGCCGGCGCCGCATCCGCCTGGTGGAGCAGGGCTTCGGAGCGGACGCGCCGGGCGAGCGCAGCGACTTCGAGTTCGACCACGAGGGGGCCGGCGGGGCATGACGGACACGCCGCTGCCGCCGAGCTTCTACCGGCGCGATACCGAGCTGGTCGCGCGCGAGCTGCTGGGCATGCGGCTGCATCGCCGGCTGGCGGACGGGACGCATCTCTCCGGCACCATCGTCGAGACCGAGGCCTATCTCGGCATCCACGATCGCGCCTGCCACACCTACGGCGGCCGCTGCACGCCGCGCACGCAGACGATGTACGCCGCCGGCGGCGTCGCCTACGTCTATCTCATCTACGGCATGTATTACTGCCTGAACGCCGTGACGCGCAGCCACGGCGAGCCGGAGGCGGTGCTGATCCGCGCGCTGGCGGCGGAGGAAGGACAGGAGTTGTGGCGCGAGCGCTTTCCGCGCCTGAAGCCGTCGCAGTGGCTCTCGGGGCCGGGGCGCCTGTGCCGCGCCCTGCAGATCGACAGGGCGCATGACGGGCTGTCGCTGCAGTCGGAAGAGCTGTGGATAACGCAGGGCGGGGGCCTTGCGCCGGAGGATGTGGTGGCGGCGCAACGGGTCGGCGTGGATTACGCCGGCGCGGCGGCGGCCTGGCCGCTGCGTTTCTACCTGCGGGACCATCCGGCCGTCTCCCGCAAGTAAAGCCTGGCGGCCTCCAGGCGCCGGCTGCCGCCACGTGCTGTAGTTGTGGGTCGGACTTCAGTCCGACGAGCGAAGGAAGTCCCTGCGGGACAGCAGCGTCTGGAATTTCCGCCGTCGTCGGACTGAAGTCCGACCTACAGACGCTCCATCTTCACCTGTCCGTGCCCCGAGGCCCTGGCGACGTGCAGCGCATAGCCGGCGGCGCCGATCAGCTGCGGCAGGCTGCGCGCGTCGTCGCCGCCCTGGCGGCCGGCGATGCCGATGCTGACGCCGAGCGGCAGCTGGCGGTCGCCCACCTGCATCCGCAGCGGCGCGAATTCGCGGCGGATGCGTTCGGCGCTGCGCCGCGCCGCCTCCGGCGAGGTATCGCTCATCACCACGCAGAATTCCGCGCCGGCATAACGGCCGACCAGGTCCACCTCGCGCACGGCATGGCGCAGCTTCTCGCCGAAGCGGTGCAGGGCCGCGTCGCCGCTGACCTGGTCGAATTTCGCCTCGAGGTCCTCGAAGTGCTCCGGGTCCACCATCATCACCGCCAGCGGCCGGCCGAGGCGCTTGGCCAGCGCCCAGTCGCGCTCGGCCATGCGCATGAACTGGTGGCGGCTGCCGGGGCCGGCCAGCAGGTCGTTGCTGTCGGCGATGTGCAGCTCCTGCCAGGCGAGCCCGCTCAGCATCAGGAGGTAGGCGACGCTGCCGCCGACCACGCCGAGATAGAGGGCGACGCAGGCCAGCGCCTGCAGCGGCGTGGCCGCGAAGAAGCCGTCGGCGCCGCTGCCGGAGCGCGCCGCGTCCAGGGCGCAGGCGACCAGGGCGGCGGCGGCGAAGTAATACAGTCCGGCGAGCAGCCGCCGCGGCCGGTCGATGCCGGGACCCTGCAGGTGGCGCAGCGCCAGCGCGATGCCGGCGAACACCGCCGCCAGGATCAGCGAGGCGGCGACGAGGCGGTGGCGCGGCTGCAGGCCGAACTCGAGGAGGAGATGAAAGGCGGCGAAGAAGGCCAGGCCGAGCAGGACCTGCAGCGTCGCGTCGAAGGGTTTCTTCACCAGCAGGCAGATGGCCTGATAGGAAAGCAGGAAGCCGGAGAGCAGCAGGCCGCTGCCGAGCACGCCGGCGGGCCAGGGCGGGATCGCCTCGCGCAGCAGGAGCAGCAGCAGGCCGCCGGCGACGAGGAAATTGCCGGCGGCCCAGCGCCGCGTGCTGGCGCGCCGCGCCGGGGGCACGTCGAGGCCGAGGATGCCGAGGCCGGCGATGCAGCAGGAAAGCGCCAGCAGCGCGCAGGCGGTGCGGATATCGAGCATCGTGAAATCCTTTTGCCCTGCTCAAAACGGGAGTGCGAACAAGCACCGGTGATCCGGCGAGTATAGAAGGGCTTTTATTTTTTGCTGGGGCGGATGAGATCGATCAGTCCAAGGTCTTCCAGCTCGAACTCGACCAGGCTGCGGATGACGGCCGCGTTGTCCACCTGCATCACCTGCTCGAGCAGGCCGCGCGCCTGGATGAAGGGCACGTTGCAGATGACCTTGCGGATCTTGAGCAGGTTGCTGGCGCTCATCGACAGCGAATCGAAGCCCATGGCCATGAGCAGGATGGCGGTGCCGGGATCGCCCGCCATCTCGCCGCAGATGCCCACCGGCTTGCCGATGCGGTGCACTTCCTCCACCACTATCTGCAAGGCGCGCAAGACGGAGGGGTGATAGGGCGTGTAGATGTCGGCGACGCGCGGGTTGTTGCGGTCCACCGCCAGCATGTACTGGGTGAGGTCGTTGGAGCCCACCGACACGAAATCCACGAGCTGCGCGATGTCGGCGATCTGCAGCACCGTGGCCGGCACCTCCACCATCACGCCGATGCGCGGCATGGCGAGCGGCACGCCTTCTTCCTCCTGCACCTCCATCAGGGCGCGGTGGATCAGGTGCAGCGCTTCTTCGACCTCGAACACCGAGGAGATCATGGGCAGGAGGATCTGCAGGTTGTCGAGGCCGATATTGGCCTTCAGCATGGCGCGGATCTGCACCATGAAGATTTCCGGATGGTCGAGCGTGATGCGGATGCCGCGCCAGCCCAGCGCCGGGTTGTCTTCCTTGATGGGGAAGTAGGGCAGGTCCTTGTCGCCGCCGATGTCGAGCGTGCGCATGGTCACCGGCCGCGGCATGAAGGCCTCGAGCTGCTGGCGATAGATGCTGCGCTGCTCTTCCTCGCCGGGAAAGCGCTCGCGCAGCATGAAGGGAATCTCGGTGCGGTAGAGGCCGACGCCTTCGGCGCCGCGGTCCTTGGCGCGCACCACATCGGCCATGAGGCCGGTGTTGACGTAGAGCGCGAGGCGGTGGCCGTCCGGCGTTTCCGCGGGCACGTCGCGGTAGGCCTCGAGGCCGGCGACGAGCTGCCGCTCCTCCTTGATGATGTCCTTGTAGCGCGTGCGCAGCTGGCGCGAGGGCTGCACGTAGACGCGGCCCTGATAGGCGTCGACGATCATTTCGGTGTCGTCGAGCTGCGTCACCGGCAGATCGGCAACGCCGAGCACGGTGGGAATGCCGAGCGCGCGCGCGACGATGGCCATATGCGAGTTGGCGGCGCCCTGCACGGTGACGATGCCGCCGATCTTCTCCAGCGGCGCCTCCACCAGCATCGCCGTGGTGATCTCCTCGCCGATCAGGATGGAGTGATCGGGGAATTCGCGCAGGCCGGTGTCCTCCTGCTGCTGCAGGTGGGCGAGGATGCGCAGGCCGATGTCGCGCACGTCGGCCATGCGCTCGCGCAGGTAGGCGTCCTCCATGGCGGCGAAGGCCTGCATATGGGCCTCGATGACCTCGCGCAGCGCGCCCTGCGCCCAGTTGCCGGCGCGGATGCGCTCCTCGATCTCGGTGACGAGGGCGTTGTCGTCGAGCATGCGCAGGTAGGCGTCGAAGAGCGCGCGCTCCTCGCTCATGAGCGAGTTGGCCATCTTCTGGTCGAGCGCGCGCATGTCGGCGCGCACGGCCTCGATGGCGCGGCGCAGCTGCAGGATTTCGGCGTCGACGTCTTCGGCGACGCGGTCCGGCACCGAGTCGATGTCGGCCGGCGGATACATGACGATGGCGCGGCCGAGCGCGACGCCGCTGGCGCCGGAAATGCCATGGAAGACGCGCGTGACATTGGAGCGCGGCGCCGTGGCGCGCAGCGCGTCGAAAGCGCCGACCGCCTTGGCGTGCGCGACGACGCCGGAGAGCTGCGCGGAGAGCGTGACGAGGAAGGCTTCTTCGGATTCGTCGAACTTGCGCTTGGCGCGCTGCTGCACGACGAGCACCCCCAGCACCTTGCGGCGATGCATGATGGGCACGCCGAGGAAGGAGTTGTATTTCTCCTCGCCGGTCTCGGGCAGGTAGTGGTACTTGGGGTGCGCGGAGGCGTCGTCGAGGTTGATGGGTTCCTCGCGCGCGCCGCAGAAGCCGACGAGGCCTTCGTTCCAGGCCAGCGAGACGTTGCCGACGGCATCCTCGTTCAGGCCGCCGCTCGCCATCAGGATGTAGCGGTTGGTCTTGTCGTCGAGCAGGTAGACGGAGCAGACCTCGGTGCCCATGGTGTCGCGCACGCTGGAAACCATGGTGTTCAGCGCCGCCGCGAAATTCGGCGCGGAATCCACCTCCTGTACGATCCTGCGCAACTTGTCCAGCATGGGACATCCCGGGCGGCCTGGCCGCGATTGGTCGAAACTAGTGTAGGACGGCTGTGGGTCGGGCTTCAGCCTGACGCCATCTCTCTTTGTGGATCGGGCTTCCGCCCGACGACCGAAGGAAGTCCCTGCGGGACAGCAGCGCCGGATTCGCCGCCGTCGCCAGGCGGAAGCCCGACCCACAGCCATCGAAACATCCGCCGATGTTGCCCACCCTCAGCGCAGCGGCAGCCGCGGCGCCAGTTCGATCAGCGCCTTGCGGTAGACCTCGCGCTTGAACGACACGACCTGGTTGAGCGGATACCAGTAGCTCACCCAGCGCCAGCCGTCGAACTCGGGCGGATGCGTGCAGGTGAGCGACACGCGCTCGTCCTCCGCCAGCATCTGCAGCAGGAACCATTTCTGCTTCTGGCCGATGCACACCGGATTGTTGGCCTGGCGCACGTAGCGGCGCGGCAGGCGGTAGCGCAGCCAGCCGCGCGTGGCGGCGATCAGCCTGACGTCGGGCTGTTCCAGCCCGACTTCCTCCCAAAGCTCGCGGTACATCGCCTGCTCCGGCGACTCCTCTTCCGAGATGCCCCCCTGGGGGAACTGCCAGGCGTCATGGCCGCAGCGCCGGGCCCAGAGAACCTGGCCCGCGCGGTTGGCGAGGATGATGCCCACATTGGGGCGGAAGCCATCGGCGTCGATCACGGCGGTGCTCAAGAAAGTGGCGGAAGTTGATCTTCCAAGTGCTTGTTTTATAAATACTCTAGACCCCATGGCCGGAGCAAGCGAAAGACTCGGATTTTTCATCCGCGAGCCGTTATCATGCCGGCTTTTGCGGGGACCGGGGAGAACTCATGACGCTGGCCATCTTCGATCTCGACAACACCCTGCTGGCCGGCGACTCCGACCACGCCTGGGGCGAGTTCCTGGTGGCGCGGGGGCTGGTCGACGGCGCCTGGTACAAGGCCCGGAACGACGGCTTCTATGCCGACTACTGCCGGGGCGCGCTCGACATCCTGGCCTACAGCGAGTTCGTGTTCTCGGTGCTGGCCCGGGAAACGCCGGCGACCCTGGCGGCCTGGCACCGCGACTTCATGGCGGAGAAAGTGGCGCGGATGATCCTGCCCAAGGGGCGGGCGCTGCTGGCCAGGCACCGGGAGCAGGGGCATCGCCTGCTCATCATCACGGCCACCAACCGCTTCATCACGGCGCCCATCGCCGCCGAACTCGGCGTGGCGGACCTGCTCGCCACCGAGCCGGAGGTCCGTGACGGCCGCTATACCGGCAAGGTCGCCGGCGTCCCCTGCTACCAGGCCGGCAAGATCGAGCGGCTGACGCAGTGGCTGGAGGAGAGCGGCGAGAGCGCCGAGGGCTGCTGGTTCTATTCCGATTCCCGCAACGACATTCCACTGCTGGAGTTCGCCGCCCATCCCGTCGCGGTCGACCCCGACGAGGCGCTGCGCAGCCATGCCGGCCGGCGCGGCTGGCCCATCCTCTCGCTGCGCGGCTAGCGCTTCCTTACCGTTTCTCCGTGCAGGAGCGGCTTCAGCCGCGAACAAAAGCTGCCGTTCGCGGCTGAAGCCGCTCCTAGGGGTGTTGCCGGCGGGCAGGGCGGAACCGGCGCCGGTCGGTGACGATGCGCGCCAGCGGCACGTCCCAGGCCGCCGCCGGCAGCCGCGCCACCTGCTGGCAGGCATGCGCCACGCCCACCAGCAGCGGCGCTTTCCTCCCCTGCCGCATGAAGGCCAGCGTCCGGTCGTAAAAGCCCCCGCCCATGCCCAGCCGGTTGCCGCGCGCATCGAAGCCGGTGAGCGGCAGCAGCACGACATCCATCCTGGCCGCCATCAGCCAGCGCCGTCCCGCCGGTTCGGGAATGCCGAAGCGGTTGCGATGCAGCACCATGCCCGGCCGCCAGTGCGCAAAGCGCAGCGTGAGCGTCGGAAAAGCAGTGAGCAGGGGCAGATAAAAGCGGTGGCGCGCCGAACCGAGGCGCTCGAGCAGCGGCCGCGGATCGATTTCCCCATCCATGGGCCAGTACAGCGCAATGCGCCGCGCGCGACGGATTTCGGGCAGGCGCGCGAGATTCAGGGCCAGCCTTCGGGTGGCGAGCTTCTGTTGCGAGGCGGAGAGGGCGCGGCGGGCGGCGCGCAGCTGCCGGCGCAGCGTGGCGCGATCGGATTCGGGAAGCAGGGAGGACATGAAAGTGTGTTCTCCGAAGTGCCGCTGCCGGTCGTAACCCTTGAACCCAGAGGTTCAAGGGGGAGGCCCGGTAGCTACATCAGGCTTTCCGTCGGGCGGACATGCACACAGCGGCTACGCGAACATCCCGGTTTGATGATATCGGCTCAGGGGACTGGACCGGCTGGCGAACACCCCAGGGAACACGCGGCCAGTATAACAAAGCACTTTCGCGAAAAGCCGGAAATTCATGAACGGTGTGTAAGAGCCTGTTCATAATCTATTTGTCGCGCTGCCCGTCACCTTTTTTCGCGGCTAAAGCCGCTCCTACATAGGAATTAATACCTGTGGGAGCGGCTTTAGCCGCGAAAAGAGAATCGCAGCCCCTCTTTAAATGGACCACTCCAAGATTTTGGGCAGGCTCTCAGGCGGCTATCACGAATCCGATAAGCGTTCACCAAAGCGCGGCCGCGCTGCGGCCTCTTTTCAGAGGTCGAGGGTGTGGTAGCTGTCCAGGGTTTTCTCGACTTTGCTGATCAGCCGGGCAAGCTCTGCCGTTGAGTCGGAATCGCCGTCCACGCGTCGGGAAGTCGTCAGCAGCTCGTGCGTGATGTTGAGCGCGGCGATGACGGCGATGCGCTCCAGGCCGATGATTTTGCCGGAACCGCGAATCTCGCGCATCTTGCGGTCCAGGTACTGCGCCGAGTTGCGCAGGCTTTCCTGCTCGCCCTCGGGACAGTTGATGCGGTAGGACTTTTCCAGGATGAAGACTTCGAGCGTGCTGGTTTCGGTGCGCATGAGTGATCCGGCAGGTAAGGGCTATTCCTGCGCCTCGAGGGCCTTGAGACGCAGGATGATGGCTTCGACGCGGGCCTTGGCCAGCTCGTTCTTGCGCTGCAGCTCGTCGCGCTCGGCCAGCAGGGAGGATTCCTGCGTGCGCAGCTTCCTGTTCTCGGCCATGAGCCGTGCTGACAGCTCGGTCAGGGAGTCGATGCGGGCGCTCAGTATTTTAAGGTCGTTATCGAGCATGGGGCGGGTCGCGAAAGATGGCCGAAGGCGGACATGGGGGGTACTATAGTTTTTCACTTCACACAGGGTCAAATCGGATACTCCCATGCATCCAGTTGCCACCGTGCCCAGCCTCGAAGAGTTGGCCAGCGCCCTGGCCCGGCTCAATTCCGCCTGTTCGGCCTCCGAGCTGCATGGCCTGGTGACCGGCCTGCTGGCGGGCGGCGCCCGCCTGAATCGCAAGACCTTGCAGAAAGTGCTGGAAACCCATGCCGAGGCCGACCAGGCCATCGACGAGGAAGTCATGGCCGCCCTCTGGCATATGCAGCTCCAGACCCTGGAGGAGCTCGGCGACAGCGAGCTGGCCTTCGCGCCCCTGCTGCCCGACGACGATGAAGACCTCGAAGCGCGCGTGGCGGCCCTGGCGGAATGGTGCCAGGGTTTCCTCGTCGGTTTCGGCACGGCGGTGCGCCCCGCCGACACCCGCCTCCACGGCGAGACGGTGCGCGAGACCCTGCAGGACATCGTGCACGTTTCGAACGTCGAAGCCTCGGCCCAGGACAACGACCCGGCGGACGAGTCCGCCTATGCCGAGCTCTACGAGTTCCTGCGCGTGGCGGTGATCACTCTTTTCGAAGAAATGGCGCCGCCCGAAGAACAGCACGGCCATCACGACGCGGCCGATCCCGACAGTCCCCTCCTGCACTGAAGCGAGCCATGCCCCTGCTGCCTGCCACCGAGTTTGCCCGCCGCCGCCAGGCGCTGATGAACATGATGGAGCCCGGCTCCATCGCCATCCTGCCCGCCGCGCCGCACTACCGGCGCAACCGCGACACCGAGTACCGCTACCGCCAGGACAGCGACTTCTATTACCTCTCCGGATTTCCCGAGCCCGAGGCGGTGATCTGCCTGATTCCCGACCGCAAGCAGGGCGAGTACCTGCTGTTCTGCCGCGAGCGCGACCGCGAGATGGAAATCTGGAACGGCTACCGCGCCGGCCCCGAGGGCGCCGTGAAAGAGTTCGGCGCCGACGACGCCTTTCCCATCGCCGACATCGACGAGATCCTTCCCGGCCTCATCGAAGGGCGCGAGCGCGTCTATGTCTCGATGGGCGCGCAACCCCTCTTCGACCAGCGCCTCATGGGCTGGGTGAACTCCATCCGCGCCAGATCGCGCGCCGGCCTGCATGCGCCCGGCGAGTTCCTGATGCTGGACCACCTGCTGCACGACCTGCGCCTGTTCAAGTCGGCGGAAGAAATCAGGATCATGCGCCGCGCCGCCGCGATTTCCGCAAAGGCGCATGGGCGCGCCATGCAGGCGGCGCAGCCCGGCATGGCGGAATACGAGCTCGAGGCCGAGCTCATGCATGAATTCCTGAAGCACGGCTGCGCGGCGCCGGCCTACAACACCATCGTCGGCTCCGGCGCCAACGCCTGCATCCTGCATTACGTGGAGAACACGCGCGTCATGCAGGACGGCGACCTCGTGCTGATCGATGCCGGCGCCGAGCTCGACCACTACGCCGCCGACATCACCCGCACCTTTCCCGTGAACGGCAGATTCTCGCCCGAGCAGAAGGCGATCTATCAGCTCGTGCTGGATGCGCAGCTCGCCGCCATCGCCGCGGTGCAGCCCGGCGCGCACTGGAACACGGCGCACGAGACCGTGGTGGGCATTCTCACCGAGGGCCTGCTCGGGCTCGGCCTGCTGAAAGGCAGCAAGCAGGAAAACCTCGAGAAGGAAAGCTACCGCCAGTTCTTCATGCACCGCACCGGCCACTGGCTGGGCATGGACGTGCACGACGTCGGCGACTACAAGGTCGACAATCAATGGCGCGAGCTCGAGCCCGGCATGGTGATGACGGTCGAGCCCGGCCTCTACATCGCGCCCGACTGCGCCGGCGTCGAGCCGAAATGGCGCGGCATCGGCGTGCGCATCGAGGACGACGTGGTGGTGACGAAAACCGGCCACGACGTGCTCACGCAGGGCGCGCCGAAGGGCGTCGCGGACATCGAGGCGCTGATGCGCGGCTGATCAGAACGGCTCTTCGGGCTTCTGCTCGAGCACGGCCTGCGCCGAGGTGGCGCAGAAGGCGTCGACGTCTTCCGTGCGGCTCACCTGGCGCAGCGCGTCGCGGCAGGCGAAGAAGTTGGGGAAGGGCCGGAGCGAGAGCCTACGGTCGCGGGTCTGCACCAGGTAGTAGTGGTCCTGCGGCGCGCCCTGGCGCCAGGGCGCGAGCTGCCGTTCGCTGCCGACGCAGCGGTAGTCCACCTCGTAGGAAATTCCTTTCAGCGTCTTCAGGTAATACCGGCTGAAATACTGCCAGCCGCTGGTGAGGCCGGCATTGCGCTCGGTTTCGCAGTCGTCCAGGGTCCTGATGGCGCTGTGATTGAAGAAGACGACTTGCGTGAGGTCGGTGCCGGTCAGCTTGAGGCGGGTCACCAGGTAGACGAACGCTGGCGGAGGACCGGCCGCGCCGGCCTCCGCCAGTTCGGCTTCCAGGGCGCGCACTGCCGCGGAGGTCGAGGCCGGCGCGGCCGGCGCAATGTTGTCGCCGGCCTGGGCCTGGGTCAGCAGGGGCAACAGCAGGAGCAGGTATCGGGCAGATCGCATGGCAGGCGTCCGGAAGGTAAGCTCGGCGATTATAGGGAGTATGCGGCCGTGAATTGGAAAACCGCTGTGATGGGCGGCATGTTTTGGGGGACTGCGTGATGGAAGCGAACCGGCCGGCCACCGAGGCCGATGTCCTCATCATCGGCGGCGGCATGGTGGGGGTGACGCTGGCCCTGCTGCTGGCGCGCGAACCCGGCTTGCGCATCACCCTCGTCGAGGCCATCCGGTTTCCGGCGCCGGACCCGGCGGCGCCGCTGCCGTACCGGCCCAGCTTCGATGCGCGCAACACCGCGCTGTCGCGCCGCACCGTCGCCACGTACCGCGAGCTCGGGCTGTGGGAAGAGATGCAGGCGCATGCCACGCCCATCCTGCAGATCCACGTGTCCGAGCGCGGTCATTTCGGCATGGCGCGCCTCAAGGCGGAAGAGGAAAAAGTCGAGAGCTTCGGCCAGGTCATCGAGAACGCCTGGATGGGCCTCGTGCTGCTGCGCGCGCTCCGGCGCTGCGCCAACGTCACCGTGCTCGACGGCGTGCAGCTCACGGGCATCGCGCCGGGCGAAGCCGCCATCACGGCGCAGCTCCGGCGCGGCGCGGAAACCTTTGCCCTCGGCGCGCCGTTGCTGGTGGCGGCGGATGGCGCGCAATCGCTGTCGCGGCAGTTCCTCGGCGTCCATGCAAAGAGCCGCAGCTATGGACAGGTGGCGCTGGTGACCACCGTCGCCACGCACCTGCCGCACGACAACATCGCCTTCGAGCGCTTTACCGAGCACGGGCCGATTGCCGTCCTGCCCCTGCCGCAGGAGCGGCGCGCCGTGGTGTGGACGCTGCCGCCAGGGCAGGAGACAGCACTCATCGAATGCAGCGACGAAGATTTCCTGCACCGCCTGCAGGCGGCTTTCGGCCGGCGCGCCGGCCGCTTCGTGAAGACGGCGCCGCGCTTCGCCTATCCGCTCGCGCTGACCGTGGCGCAGACCCAGGCCCTGCCGCGCGCCGTCATCCTCGGCAATGCCGCGCACACCCTGCATCCGGTGGCCGGCCAGGGCTTCAACCTCTGCCTGCGCGACTGCCTCGCGCTCACCGAGCGCCTGCGCCAGGCTTGGCGCGAGCAGCGCGATCTCGGGGATTTCGCCCTGCTGAAGGACTACGAGAGCGTGCGGCAGGCCGACCAGCTCAACGTCATCCGCTTCTCGGACGGCATCGTGCGCGGCTTCTCGAATGCGCTGCCGGGGCTCACGCTGGCGCGCAATGTCGGCATGGTGACTTTCGATCTGCTGCCGGCCGCCAAGCAGGCGCTGGCGCGTTATGCCATGGGGTTGAACCAGTGATGAATGAAGCGGACATCGTCATCGTCGGCGGCGGCATGGTGGGTTCGCTGCTGGCCGGCCTGCTGCGGGACGCCGGCCTCGACATCGTGCTGCTGGAGAGCGCGCCGGCGCAGGCGCCCGGCGCCGACGACGCCTTCGAGCCGCGCGTTTCCGCGCTGACCCGCGCCTCGGAAAACCTGCTGCGCCATGTCGGCGCCTGGCCCGCCATCGAGAGTCTGCGCTGCTGCCCGTATACGGACATGGAAGTGTGGGATGCCGACGGCACCGGCCGCCTGCATTTTCGCGCGCGCGAACTCGGCGAGAGCCATCTCGGCGTCATGGTGGAAAACCGTCTGCTGCAGTGGGCGCTGACCGAAGTCGCGCTGCAGTCGGCGCGGGTGACGCAGCGCTGCCCGGCCCGGCTCGAGACGCTGGAGCGCCTGCCGGCGGGCTGGCGCCTGACGCTGGCCGACGGCGAGGCGATCGAGTGCCGCCTCGTGATCGGCGCGGACGGCGCGCAGTCCGCCGTGCGCCGCCAGGCCGGCATCGCCGTCTCGGAAACCGACTATGGCCAGCGCGCCATCGTCGCCACGGTGCGCAGCGAGCGCCCGCACGGCCGCACGGCCCGCCAGCGCTTCACCGCGACGGGCCCGCTGGCCTTCCTGCCGCTGCGCACGCCGGAAGGCGACGAGCACGCCTGCTCCATCGTCTGGTCCCAGGACGAGGCCGAGGCGCAGCGCCTGCTCGCCCTCGACGACGCCGCGTTCTGCCGCGAGCTCGGCTTCGCCTTCGAGCACGCGCTCGGCGAGATCCGCGGCTGCGACGCGCGCTTCAGCTTTCCGCTCCGGGCCCAGCATGCCGCGCGCTACGGGCAGGAGGGGCTGGCGCTGGTGGGCGATGCCGCGCACGCCATCCACCCGCTGGCCGGGCAGGGCGTCAATCTCGGCCTGCTCGATGCCGCCGTGCTGGCCGAGGAGATCGTGCGCGCCCGCGCCCGCGAGCTGCCCTGGTGGGGCGAAACCACGCTGGCGCGCTACTCGCGCCGCCGGCGCGCCCACAACACCCTGATCCTCAACAGCATGACGGTTTTCCGGGCGGTCTTCGCCAGCGCCCACCCGCTGCTGGTGCTGGGGCGCAATGCCGGCCTCGCGCTCACCGACCGCCTGCTGCCGCTGCGGCAGGAATTTGCCCGGGTGGCGATGGGCCTGACCGGCGACCTGCCGGCCGCGGCGCGCCGCGACTGACGCATGCACCGACGCACGCAAGGAAACGACATGGACAAGCAGTGGTTTCGCGAGCCCCAGCTGATGCTGGCCATGCTGGCCTTTCTCGGCCTGACCGCCATCCGGCCCTACGATTACGCGACCTGGCTGCTGGAGGTGGCGCCGGTCATCATCGCGCTGCCGCTGCTCTACCTTTCCTGGCGGCGCATGCCGCTGACCTCCCTGCTCTGCTGGCTGATCCTCGTGCACGCGCTGGTGCTGATGGTCGGCGGCCACTACACCTATGCCAGAGTGCCGGCGGGCTTCTGGGTGCAGGACTGGCTGGGCTTCGAGCGCAACCACTACGACCGCCTCGGGCATTTCCTGCAGGGCTTCGAGCCGGCGATCCTGGCGCGCGAAATCCTGCTGCGGCGCGGCGTGCTCCGGCGCGGCGGCTGGCTGGTGCTCGTCGTGATGTCCGTCACGCTGGCCTTCAGCGCGCTCTACGAGCTCATCGAGTGGGCGGTGGCGCTGGTGTCGGAAGAAGCCGCCGAGTCCTTCCTCGGGACGCAGGGCGATGTCTGGGATACGCAGTGGGACATGTTCATGGCCGGCGTCGGCGCCGCCGCGGCGCTGCTCACGCTGTCGCGCCGGCATGACCGCCAGCTCGCCGCGAAGGGCGTGCCGGCGGCGCGCTGAGCGCGCCACGCTGCATTCATGCGTGGAGCCGGCCCGGCCCGGCGTGTAAAATGCCCGGCTTTCCAGTCAAGCCAGTCTGCGCGAATCGGAGTCAGCCATGGGCCGTCAGACCGCTCTTTTCCCGGCACACCAGGCCCTCAAGGCCCGCATCGTCGACTTCGGGGGCTGGGACATGCCGGTGCAGTACGACTCCGTGCTCGAGGAGCATCACGCCGTGCGCCGCGCCGCCGGCATGTTCGACGTCTCGCACATGACCTTCCTCGAGATCGACGGCCCCGACGCCCGCGCCTATCTGCGCCACCTGCTGGCCAACGACGTCAACCGCCTGCAGCAGCCCGGCAAGGCGCTGTACTCGGCCATGCTGCGCGAGGACGGCGGCATCCTCGACGACCTCATCGTCTATGCCCCCACGCAGCGCTCGCCGGCGCTCTGGCGCGTGGTGGTGAACTGCGGCACCCGCGAGAAAGACCTGGCCTGGATGAAGGCGCAGGCGGCGAACTGCCGGGTGGCCCTGCGCGCGCGCGAGGATCTCGCCATGATTGCCGTGCAGGGGCCCGAAGCGCGCGCCAAGGTGGCCGCCTGCCGGCCCGCGCTGGCCTCGCTGATCGATCAGCTCGAAGGGTTCCAGGGCGAGGAGGCCGACAACGGCCGCTGGTTCGTGGCCCGCACCGGCTATACCGGCGAGGACGGCCTGGAAATCCTGCTGCCCAATGCCGAGGCGCCCGCCTTCTGGCAGGCGCTGCTGGCGGCCGGCGTGAAGCCCTGCGGCCTCGGCGCCCGCGATACGCTGCGCCTGGAAGCCGGCATGAACCTCTACGGCAACGACATGGACGAGTCGGTCTCGCCCCTGGTGGCGAACATGGCCTGGACCATAGCCTGGGACCACGATTTCATCGGCAGGACCGCGCTGGAAAAGGAAAGGGCGGCCGGCGCGAAAACGCGCCTGGTCGGCTTGATCCTGGAGGACAAGGGCGTGCTGCGCTCGCATATGAAGGTGGTGACGGCGGACGGCGCGGGCGAGACCACCTCCGGCACCTTCTCGCCGACGCTGGAGCGCGCCATCGCCTTCGCCCGGGTGCCGGCCGGCAGCGCCGACCGGGCCGAGGTGGAGATCCGCGGCAGGCGCGTGCAGGCGCGCATCGTGCGTCCGCCTTTCGTACGCCACGGCCGGCCGCTGTTTTGACTTCTTCCCTCTCCCCACGAGTGGGGAGAGGGAGCAAACAGGTTTCGATTAACGAGTAACGGCACACCGCCTGAGGCCATCATGAGCAAGACGCCAAGTGAACTGAAATACGCCCCGACCCACGAATGGATCCGCGTGGAAGGCGACGTCGCCACGGTAGGGATCACCGATCACGCCCAGGATGCCCTGGGGGACCTGGTCTATGTCGAGCTGCCGGAAGTGGGCGACCGCGTCGCCGCCCACGACGAGGCCGGCGTGGTCGAGTCCGTGAAGGCGGCCTCCGACATCTATGCCCCGGTCTCGGGCGAGATCGTCGCCGTCAACGAGGCCCTCGCCGATTCGCCGGAAACCGTGAACAACGACCCGTATCACGACGGCTGGATGTATAAGATCCGCATGAGCGATCCGGCCGAGCTGGAAGACCTGCTCGCCGCCGAGGCCTACGACGCCCATGTGGCCGCCGAAGGTCACTGAGCCCGGCCGTTTCACCCGATTCACCCGATTCACCCGATTCACCCGATTCACCCGATTCACCCGATTCACCCGATTCACCCGATTCACCCGATTCACCCGATTCACCCGTTTCACCCGTTTCACCCGTTTCACCCGTTTCACCCGTTTCACCCGTTTCACCCGTTTCACCCGTTTCACCCGTTTCACCGTAGGAGCGGCTTCAGCCGCGAACCCTCTCTGCGAAAACGCAAACGTTCGCGGCTGAAGCCGCTCCTACGGGAACCACCCTTACGCAGCACGACCGAGTCACGACGCCATGCCTTTCATCCCCCATACCGAGGACGATGTCCGCAAGATGCTGGAGGCCATCGGGGCCCCTTCCCTCGACGCCCTCTTCGACGAGATTCCGGCGCGCCTGCGCGGCAACGCGCTGTCCGGCATTCCCGACGGCCAGTCCGAAATGGAAGTCACGCGGCTGATGCGCGAGCGCGCGAGGTCGGATGAAGCCGAGCTCTGCTTCATCGGCGCCGGCGCCTACGAGCATCACATTCCCGCCGCGGTATGGGAGCTGGCCTCGCGCGGCGAATTCCTGACGGCCTACACGCCTTACCAGGCCGAGGCCGCGCAGGGCACGCTGCAGGTGATCTACGAGTTCCAGACCCTGATGGCGAACCTCACCGCCATGGACGTCTGCAACGCCTCCGTCTACGACGGCGCCTCCGGCCTGGCCGAGGCCGTGCTGATGGCGATACGCGCCAACAGGCACAGCAAGAGCCGGCGCGTGCTGCTGCCGCGCGGCGTCAACCCGATGTATCGCGCGGCGCTGAAAGCCATCATCACGATGCAGGGCATCGATGTCGTCGAGATCGACTACAACAAGGTCGGCGGCCACGTCGACGTCGCCGCGCTCGGCCGCTACGAAGACCGCGATTTCACCGCGCTGGTGATTCCGCAGCCGAACTTCTTCGGCGTGCTGGAAGAGGTGGACGCCCTCACCGACTGGGCGCATGCGCAGAACATGCTGGTGGTCGGCTGCGTCAATCCGCTCGCGCTCTCCATCTTTTCGCCGCCGGGCGACTGGGGCAAGAAAGGCGCCGACATCGTCGTCGGCGAGGCGCAGCCCTTCGGCATTCCGCTGTCCTCGGGCGGCCCCTACGTCGGCTTCGTCTGCTGCAAGACGGAATTCGTGCGCCAGATGCCGGGCCGCCTCATCGGCCGCACCGTCGACCTCGAGGGCAAGACCGGCTACGCGCTGACGCTGCAGGCGCGCGAGCAGCACATCCGCCGCGCCAAGGCGACCTCCAACATCTGCACCAACCAGGGCCTGGCCATGACGGCGGCGACGATCTACGTCAGCCTGCTCGGCGCCGAGGGCCTGGAGCGCGTGGCGCTGGCCTCGCACCACAACATCCGCGAGCTGGTGCAGGCGACGAGCCGGCTCGGCGGCATCGCCCGCTCCTTCAATCGCCCGGTCTTCCACGAGAAGGTGCTGCGCTTCGACAAGCCGGTGGCGCCGCTGCTCGCGCACATGGCGAAGCACGGCGTGCTGGGCGGCTTCGACCTGGCGAAGGATTACCCCGAGCTCGGCAACGCCCTGCTGGTCTGCACCACCGAAACCAAGACGCCGGCCGACATCGAGCGCTACGTGAAAGCCCTCGACCGCGCGCTGCTGGAGACCTGAGAAAATGACGCTGATCTTCGAACGCTCCGCCCAGGGCCGCTACGCGCACTCGCAAGTGCCGCGCCAGCGTCGCGAGCTGACCGATATCCCCGAGACGCTGCGCCGCCAGCGCCGCGCCGTGCTGCCGGAAGTCTCCGAGCTGCAGGTGGTGCGCCACTACACCAACCTCTCGCGCAAGAATTTTTCCATCGACACCCAGTTCTATCCGCTGGGCTCCTGCACCATGAAGTACAACCCGCGCGGCGCGCACAGGGCCGCCATGCTGCCGGGCTTTCTCGCGCGGCATCCGCTGGCGCCGCTGTCGCACTCGCAGGGCTATCTCGCCTGCCTCTACGACCTGCAGGAAGTGCTGATGGAAGTGACCGGCATGAAGGGCGTGTCGCTGACGCCGGCCGCCGGGGCGCAGGGCGAGTTCGCCGGTGTCGCGATGATTCGCGCCTATCACCGCTCGCGCGAGGATTTCGACCGCACCGAGATGCTGATTCCCTCCACGGCGCACGGCACCAATCCCGCCACGGCCGTGATGTGCGGCTACAAGGTGCGCGAGATTCCGACGCTGGCCAACGGCGACGTCGACCTCGACGCCCTGAAGGCCGCGGTCGGTCCGCAGACGGCCGGCCTCATGATGACCAATCCCTCCACCTGCGGCGTGTTCGAGCAGCAGATCGAGGCGATCGCGAAGACCGTGCACGAGGCCGGCGGCCTGCTCTATTACGACGGCGCCAACCTCAACGCGATTCTCGGCAAGGTGCGCCCCGGCGACATGGGCTTCGACGTGCTGCACATGAACCTGCACAAGACCTTCGCCACGCCGCACGGCGGCGGCGGCCCGGGCGCGGGCCCGGTCGGCGTCGGCGAGCGCCTGCTGCCTTTCCTGCCGACGCCGCTTGCCGGGCGCAATGTCGACGGCAGCTATTACTGGGTCGGCCCGGAAGAGCTGCCGCAGAGCATCGGCCGCCTCTCCGCTTTCATGGGCAACGCCGGCGTGCTGCTGCGCGCCTATTACTACGGCGCCGCGCTCGGGCGCGAAGGCCTGCACCGCGTCGGCGAATACTCGACGCTGAACGCCAACTACCTGATGGCGCGTCTCGCCGCCGAAGGTTTCCAGCTCGCCTTTCCCGGGCGCCGCGCCTCGCACGAGTTCATCGTCACCTTCGCGAAGGAGGCCAAGGAGCTCGGCGTCACCGCCATGGATTTCGCCAAGCGCCTGCTCGACTACGGCATCCATTCGCCGACCACGTATTTCCCGCTGCTGGTGCCGGAGTGCTGGCTGATCGAGCCGACCGAGACCGAATCCGTCGACGAGCTCGACGCCTTCGTGGAAGCGCTGGTGAAGATCCGCGAAGAAGCGCGCAAGACGCCGGACGTGGTGCGCGGCGCGCCGCACACCCAGCCGGTGCGCCGTCTCGACGACGTGCGTGCCGCGCGCGAGCTCGACCTCAAGTGGCAGCCGGCGCAGGAAGCCGGCTGACGCTATCTTCTCCCCACAATTTGATTCCCTCGCCCCGCAAGCGGGGAGAGGGTTAGGGTGAGGGGATCGGCGGTCGTAATGGCCACCGCCCCTCACCCCGGCCCTCTCCCCATGAGTGGGGAGAGGGAGAGTGCCGCCTATGTCCTCTCTCACCCGTCTCAAACTGAAACCCCAGGAAGACCGTCGCCTGCGCGAGGGCCATCTCTGGATTTATTCCAACGAGGTGGACGTGGCGGCGACGCCGCTGAAGAACTTCGCGGCGGGCGAGCAGGTGCTGGTGGAAGACAGCCGGGGCAAGGTGCTGGGCATCGCCACCGTCAACCCCAACACGCTGATCTGCGGCCGCCTCATCGGGCGCGACGAGAAATACCCGCTCAACAAGTCGCTGCTCGTGCATCGCCTGCAGATCGCGCTGTCGCTGCGCGAGGCGCTCTACGACGCGCCGTACTACCGGCTCGTCTACGGCGACAGCGATTTCCTGCCGGGCCTCGTCATCGACCGCTTCGGCGATGTCTGCGTGGTGCAGATCGCCAGCGCCGGCATGGAGCAGGTGAAAAGCGATATCGTCGAGGCGCTGCAGAAGGTGGTGGCGCCGACCGGTATCCTCTTCAAGAACGACGGCAAGATGCGCGAGGTCGAAGGCCTCGCAAGTTATGTCGAAGTTGCGTTTGGCGAGGTGCCGGCGGAAGTGCCGCTGCAGGAAAACGGCGTGAAATTCCTGGCGCCGGTGCGGACCGGGCAGAAGACGGGCTGGTTCTTCGATCACCGCGAGAGCCGCGCGGAGCTGAAGAAGATCGTGCAGGGCAAGCGCGTGCTGGACGTTTTTTCCTATGTCGGCGGCTGGGGTGTGCAGGCGGCGGCCTGGGGCGCCAGCGAAGTCCTGTGCGTGGACGGCTCGGCCTCGGCGCTGGAGATGGTGGCGAAGAACGCCGCGCTGAACGGCGTTGGCGACAAGGTGAAAACGCTGCAGGGCGATGCCTTCGAGATTCTCACGTCACTCAAGCAGTCCGGCGAGAAATTCGATGTGGTGGTGCTGGACCCGCCGGCTTTCATCACCCGGCGCAAGGACCACAAGAACGGCCTCGCCGCCTATCGCCGCGCCAACGAGCTGGCCCTGCGCCTGCTGGGCAAGGACGGCTACCTGGTGTCCGGCTCCTGCTCGCTGCACCTGTCGCGCCCCGAGCTGATCGACGTGATCCGCGCCAGTGGCCGTCATATCGACCGCGCCGTGCAGATCATCCACCAGGGCCACCAGAGCGGCGACCACCCCGTGCATCCCTCGATTCCCGAAACGGACTACCTGAAGGCCGTGATCGCGCGCGTGCTGCCCGCGGGCGTCTGAAGAGAGAGCCGCGTTTCAGTAATGTCCCGTAGGAGCGGCTTCAGCCGCGAACCTGTCTTGTCCAGAGGCACCGGTTCGCGGCTGAAGCCGCTCCTACAGGGCTGCCAAGTGCCTGAACCAAAGTTTTCTGACAAGCCCCTCTCCCCGGCCCTCTCCCGCCAGGGGAGAGGAGGAAGCGCTGCAATAGCTGGCTTTGGGGGTCGGAAATTTTTGTGCGAGCACTTAGAACCAGATGGCATCCCAGTGCGGGTAGGCCCTGACGGATTGCACCAGCCCTGCACGTACGGGATTGCCGATGATGTACCTGGCGGTGGCCTGTAAGTCTTCTTCCCTGCGTAGAGCATGGTCGTGGAAGCCTTCCTGCCAGACTTCTCCGTTCGCCTGCCGCTGCAGGTTCAAGCGGCGAGCTGTTCTTCCCTTGAGCAGGCGCAGGACTTCGCTCAACGCGTGCGCTGGCCTGAGACTAAAAAGCCAGTGCAAATGATCGGGCATGACGACAAAGGCCAGAGAGTCGAGGCGGGCTTCGTCCTGGAGGCGACGCATGTTTGCAATGAGCAGTCGCGCCGCCGTGAAGTCCTGAAAGATCGGGCGCCGCTCATGCGTCACGGTCGTGACGAGGTAGGTGAGGCCGGCGGAGGAATGGCGCCCGCGCCGCAAGTGATGGCCGTGGCAGAGGGTCATGCTGATCGTCCCTGAAACAGATGACGAAATCTGGCGATACCGGCCGGATTTGCCCCGCCGCAGCAGGTTTTCCCGTCATCGCCCAACCCGTAGGAGCGGCTTCAGCCGCGAAGCGGTTTCCATCTTAGCGGTTCGCGGCTGAAGCCGCTCCTACGAGAAAGTACGAAGTGCGAAGTGCGAAGTGCGAAGTGCGATGTGCGATGTGCGGAAGGGTAAAAAGGTAAAGGGGTAAAGGGTAAAGGCGCGGAGGCGCGCAAGCGCTGTCCTGTCAGCGCAGGAACAGGCGGTACGCCGGATTCTGCGTTTCATCCTGGAAGGGATAGCCCACCGCCTGCAGCGACTCCAGCAGCTCCTCATGCGGGCGCCCGCCGAGCTGCAGGCCGACCAGCACGCGCCCGTAGGCGGCGCCGTGGTTGCGGTAATGGAAGAGCGAGATGTTCCAGTCCGACTGCAGGCGCGTCAGGAAGTTCATCAGCGCGCCGGGGCGCTCCGGAAACTCGAAGCGGAACAGGCATTCGTCGCCGAGCCCGGCATGGCCGCCGACGAGATGGCGGATGTGCAGCTTGGCCATCTCGTCGTCGGAGAGGTCGAGCACGGCATAGCCCTTCTTCTCCAGCGCGGCCTGCAGATCGCGACGCTCCTGCTCGCCCTGCCGGAGCTGGAGGCCGACGAAGACCTGCGCCTCCGCGGCATCCGCATAGCGGTAGTTGAACTCGGTGATGTTGCGCTTGCCGAGCGCCGCGCAGAAGGCCTTGAAGGCGCCGGGCTTCTCCGGCAGCGTGATGGCGAAGACGCCTTCGCGCTTCTCGCCGATCTCGGTGCGCTCCGAGATGTGGCGCAGGCTATCGAAGTTCATGTTGGCGCCGGAGTCGATGGCGATCAGCGTGCGGCCCTCGCAGGCCTCGCGCGCCACGTATTTCTTCAGGCCGGCCAGGGCCAGCGCGCCGGCGGGCTCGGCGATGGAACGGGTGTCGTCGAAGATGTCCTTGATGGCGGCGCAGATCTCGTCGGTGCTCGCGGTAATGACCTCGTCGATGTGCCCCTTCAGGACCCTGAAGGTTTCCTCGCCGATGCACGCCACGGCGACGCCGTCGGCAAAGAGGCCGACGTGGTCCAGGGTCACGCGCTTCTTCGCCTTCATGGCGGCGGCGAGGCAGGCGGCATCGTCGGGCTCGACGGCGATCACCTTCACTTCCGGCCGCAGGTATTTCACATAGACCGCGATACCGGCGGCGAGGCCGCCGCCGCCCACCGGCACGAAGATGGCGTCGATGGCGCCGGTATGCTGGCGCAGGATTTCCATGGCGACGGTGCCCTGGCCGGCGATCACGTCGGGGTCGTCGTAGGGGTGCACGAAGGTGTAGCCCCGGGCGTCGGCAAGCTGGCGGGCGTGGAGATGGGCCTCGTCGTAGGAGTCGCCCGCCAGCACCACGTGGCCGCCCAGGCTCTTCACGGCGTTGACCTTGATGTCGGGCGTCGTCTGCGGCATCACGATGATGCCCTTGATGCCGAGCTCGCGCGCGGAGAGCGCCACGCCCTGGGCGTGGTTGCCGGCCGAGGCGCAGATCACGCCGCGCGCGCGCTCCTCCGGCGAGAGCTGGGCGATCTTGTTGTAGGCGCCGCGCAGCTTGAAGGAGAACACCGGCTGCAGGTCCTCGCGCTTCAGCAGCACGCGGTTCTTGAGGCGGCGGGAGAGGCTGCGGGCCTCTTCCAGGGGTGTTTCCACGGCGACTTCGTAGACGCGGGCGCGGAGGATTTTCTTGATGTAGTTTTCGAGCATGGCGGCGCCTGGCGGTTCCTTCGGTCACGTTGCGGACCAAAGCCCCGATGTTAGCAGCACGGCCCCGCCAGCGGTCCAGCGATCCCTCCCCGTAGGAGCGGCTTCAGCCGCGAACTTTCTTTCCCGCCTGGATGGGTTCGCGGCTGAAGCCGCTCCTACGGGAAAAGGGGGTGGAGCATCTATAATTCGCGTTTTCCGCCGGAGATCGTCCATGGACCAGAACGCCCTGAAGAAAGCCGCTGCCGAAGCGGCCCTTGCCTATGTGGAGCGCGGCGAAATCCTGGGCGTGGGCACGGGCTCCACGGCCAATTTCTTCATCGAGGCGCTGGCGCCGCTGCGGGACGACATTCCCGGCGCCGTGGCCAGCTCCCTGGCCACGGCCGAGCGCCTGAAAAAGATCGGCATCGAAGTGCTGGATCTCAATTCGGTGGCCAGCATCAGCATCTACGTGGACGGCGCCGACGAGGTGAATCCGGCGCTGGAGCTCATCAAGGGCGGCGGCGGCGCGCTGACGCGCGAGAAGGTCGTGGCGGCGGTGGCGAGGACGTTCGTCTGCATCTGCGACGACCGCAAGAAGGTCGACCGCCTGGGCCGCTTCCCGCTGCCGGTCGAGGTGCTCCCCATGGCGCGCTCCTACGTGGCGCGCGAGCTGGTCAAGCTGGGCGGCAGCCCGGCTTACCGCGAAGGCTTCGTCACCGACAACGGCAACGTGATCCTGGACGTGTGGAACCTCGACATCGCCGTGCCGCGGCAGATGGAGGAGCGCATCAACAACATCGTGGGCGTCGTCGCCAACGGCCTCTTCGCGCTGCGGCCGGCCGACGTGCTGCTGCTCGGCACGGCCGCAGGCGTGCAGACACTGAAGGCCGGCTGAGCACTCCTGGCCACACCACCCCCTCCCCCGTAGGAGCGGCTTCAGCCGCGAACCCCGCGTTGGGCTATGGTCATACCCCGGCTTCCCAAGCTGCTAGCGTGGGTTCGATTCCCATCACCCGCTCCATATGTAAAAGCCCGCGATTGCGGGCTTTTGTCATTTCAGAGGTAGGGTCAGAAACCCGGTCCAGACCAACTGTTAAGACTTTTATGCCGACTATCTCTGCCAGGGTTGTTTCGATAGTTGGCCTAATAGGCTAAGTAGGAGAACGAAAATTCCCCGACATTGGGGGCGCCAGGAATCAATAACTTAGCCCTTAAAAAGAGAGGGAAACTTTGCTTTGGGCACTTAATTCCCTTCCTGCCGATAATCCCCTGCTTTACCCGTCTATCACCTCTTGAAGACTACGTATGGCTTTAAAAGCGAAGCCCGAATAATCCACCTGTTGGTGTGTCTGTTATCTCCAAATCAACCTTATAGTTTTCAACGGAGAAATCAGGAAATGCAGCCATGTCCGGCATGTCGTCCGAGTTCATCGTAACGATATATTGGAAGTTATATTTTTCGGCCATTCTGGCGCCCATTATCAGAGCCTTTGCCCTTTGACGCTCGTCGACGCCGTCGAAAATTACACTATCGTGAACCAAAACGGTTGGTCGACGATGCCTATTAGCCCATAGCTTCATGAGCATCATATCGAAACAAAAAATCTGCATTTTTGTTTTCCCCGTACTTTTCTTTCCGGGAATATCAAAATCGAACTTTGGGCCGTTCTCAGTTGGGTCTATGACAAACTTTCCTGGCTCGTCATAAAGACCCGCAGAAATTTCGGCAAAGGACACGATTGCATCCCTTATGGCATTGTTTCT
The DNA here is from genome assembly GCA_049320605.1 of Pseudomonadota bacterium. Lineage (GTDB taxonomy): Bacteria > Pseudomonadota > Gammaproteobacteria > Pseudomonadales > Moraxellaceae > UBA2031. The sequence goes on from JBMOQI010000014.1 coordinate 102,286, forward strand.
CTCGGTGTGATCGATGCGCATCCGCTTTTGTAGATTGTGTCGCTCAATTTTCAGTTCCGATGTTTTGTCATCAAGATTTTCCGTGGCCGCCAACTTCTTTCCAAGTTGCTCAACGTCCGCATCTAACCTTGAAGCCGACCTTTGCATTTCCATGTACTGGTCAAGCGCGCCATGTGACTTCAAGAGTAATAGTATTCCAGATCGTTCATCATCCAGTTTCTTCTTTCCTTCGAGTCTCTTTTCAATCCGAAGTGAGATATCTGCTACTTCTTGGCGGAGGTGTTCCTTTCTATTTTGAATAATAGAAGCATGAAAGGCGGCAACATCATCAAATCTCTTTGTTACCAGTTCAGGCAGCTCTAATGAAGCCTCAAGGAATAGCCTGTCCACCTTGGCAGTGTCTGCAACTAACTCGCTTTCTAAAGCTCTTTCAATCTGGGCCAGCCATTCCTTATCAGCCACATCATCAGCAGAAAGAAAGGAAAGCTGCTTGCCTATCTCTGACGCTCTTGCCTCCATTGCTTCGTATTCCGGAAGCACCCTGAACTCAGATAGGGCTTTTTTAAGTTTTTCAAGCTGGGCCGACTTCAGAAGAATTTCAGTTCTAAGATCAGATGACGACCCTATAATTTCACCAAGAGTTCCTTCGTTTGCTGCCGTTTTCAGAGCCTTGATCAATTTATCTTTCTGACGGATACCCTCGAAGTCTCTGGCCAGTCTCCAATCGAGATGCAGCAGATAGGTTAGGGCCACTTGGATGCTGCCAAGGGACTGCTGCGGAAAATATTTCTCAGGGCTGTCAAAGCCCTTCGTCGAACGTGCAAAGTACGAGAAAAGCGACCTAAAGGACGGCTCATTTCTCGCTTGATTGTCTTCGCCGAGACCAAATGTGTACTTCCCTAGAATGGAGAGCCACTCATCGCTGGGGATAAAGTATCCGTGCCCATCTTCGGACAGAGGCATGAAGTTAGCTGGCATCTTTTTTACATAGATGCGGCCAGGTGATGCGCCCTCTCTCTCAACCGTAAGGCTGTTTCCGCCAACCTCTACTTCTAGTCCAAATCTGTAGTTAACGAGCTCTTTGCTCTTTAAGGAGTTCTCGCTGCGTATTTCGCTGCCAAGCAAAGTATTAATTAATTCAACAAGACTGCTCTTCCCAGAGCCATTTCTCGTTCTGCCGTCAGAGGAAACCTTTTCCTTGGAGGCTAAAATAATATTAAGTCCGGTATGAAACTTAACCTCTTTAAATGTCGGAAGATCACTATATATTCTATGGAGCATTTCTTTTCGTCTTCCTTATCAGCCCATCCTGCTCTTCAATGAGCCCCATCAAATACAAGAGATCCAAGGAGAGTACAAACCAGTCGTAGGGAACCTCTCCGAGCCTCAACTCGCTCTTATGCCTCTTCTTAAGATCATTCCAGAGCGAGCTAACCGTTGAGTTCCTTCCGACCAGAGAAGAGATTTCGGACGCCAGAAATATTAAAGATCTATCAGGAGGCAAATGCTTTGTTGGCAATATCATTTACCCATCCTTCTGGCGCATTTTCAAAGATGTCGCATCTCTCAAAGAAGTAGCTCAAAACGGCAAGAGCAGACGCTTGAGCAGATATCCCCTCAAGGCTCCCGCCAGCGAACTCCTTCAAGCTCAAAAATATATCATCCGGCCTCAATCCCATTCCCAAAAGTGTTTTGTATTTTTCTCTAAATGCCTCGGCAAGAGACTCACCATACTCAGGGTCTGGCCATCTAATCAGCAAATCATTAACTAAGTTCTCTTTGTGCCGTCCTGCCATCAGCAAGAATTCTGCGTCTGATGACAGCCGATTGAATTGCAGCTTTTCCACGGAAACAGGCGCAATGACCACACCACTATCAGGCTGTCGTCCTGACATGGCTCTGAGCAGGGTCTTTATTGGGTCGTGAGTAAGGGTGGTAATTTCATTTTGCGTTGGCGCGGGACCAAACAAATCAATCAATTTTGAAACTGGCAATGACAGTACAATTTCTTTAAAGACATCAGGGCCAAATACAGATATTTCGACGTCCTTATTTTCTTCTTTTAATTCTTCCATCAAGTCTAATGCGTACTTAGGGAGGCCTTCAGGATCATTGTGGACGAAAGTCCACTTGCGCATCTTATCTTTCCAGTTGTTTTTGGCGCCGTTGAAGTCTTCTTTGATCTTCTTCAGAAGCTTGGACTTGTTAAAGCCGGTGCTTGGTGCGTAACACTGAAAAATGCGGTGCTCTGGCACTAGGTAGCCATCTGACTTTCCATCTCCAGCCTGGCCAGCAGCTTTGACCGGCTGAAAATTGTCAGAATGAAGATGGATCATTACTTTGCAGAAGAAATCCTCATAGGCCTGCTCCTTTTTCTCAAGCAGCGCTGCCTTGAGATGCAGTCCATACCAGGCAAGTGTTATAGGGTCCATGCTCTTCTCTTCGGAGGTCCCGCTTTTTATGTGCTGACTAGGACAAAAGCACCGTAGGCACTGAGGCCAGATGGCTGAGGCACGGTCAAATACGCTTTAAGTTAGCATGCCCAGATATTCGATCTACATCCGTATTATCCGTAGTCTTCAAGAGGTGATAGACGGGTAAAGCAGGGGATTATCGGCAGGAAGGGAATTAGCCCATTAGGCCAACTATCGAAACAACCCTGGCAGAGATAGTCGGCATAAAAGTCTTAACAGTTGGTCTGGACCGGGTTTCTGACCCTACCTCTGAAATGACAAAAGCCCGCAATCGCGGGCTTTTACATATGGAGCGGGTGATGGGAATCGAACCCACGCTAGCAGCTTGGGAAGCTGCAGTTCTACCATTGAACTACACCCGCGATGCCGCTGCAGATAGGGCATGCAGCGGTCCGCATGGTAAGGGCTCCGGAGTCGGGCGTCGACCCCGGCGGGCGTGCCGGCAGCTTCGGAAATTGTCGCGCGGCGCACGCCGGAGGCTCAGGCCCTGACCGCCACCGCCGTCCACCACGCCCGATTGACCGCTGACAAAATGCCCGCGCCCTCGTTGTCCTGGCCGAGGCGGTAACTGCTCAGCGACTGCTCCAGCGCCGGCAGTGCCGCCTGGATTTCATCGGGGTCGTAGCCCGGCGTCCGTCGCTGGATACGCTCGCACAGTTTGGCGAGTCCCCACTTCAGCTCTCCTGTGTAATTAAGGGCAGCGCATTCCATTAGGTAGCCCAGGTCACTGATCGGCCTTAACAACTCGGTTCGAGCCATGATTGTTCCCCGTCACGCAGCAATTGCAGATCCGGCGCCGCCGAAAGTGCGGTGGCGCCGCCGTCTGCCCCAGTAAGAACCCGCACCATTGCGAGAATATGAATCGGGCGGCAGCCGAATCCCGGCCCCTCTCTATGTTGCGGACGGGTTCACGCGGGAAATGTGCCTCGGGAAGGATGCGGTTGGGCAGGGGCTTGTTGGAAATGGCCGGGGGGTTCGCGGCTGAAGCCGCTCCTACGCGGAAACGCAGCGGCGGGAGCGGCTTCGGCCGCGTACCGCTACACCGCAGGTGGCGGCGGCCGGTCCTGCTTCAGCGGCCGTCAGGCGACGCGGCAGCGGTAGTTGCCCTGGTCGCCGTGCGGAATGAAGCCCAGGGCGAGCAGCATTTCGGGGACGCCTTCACGGGAATGATCGAAGTCCGCCTCCAGCCACTGCGTGCCGCGCTCGGCCTCGAGGCGGCGGACTTCGGCGACCAGGCGCTCGGCCACGCCGCGGCCGCGGGTCGCCGGATGCACGGCCAGGTAGCGCAGGTGGCGGGTCTCGCCCTCGCCACGCACCAGCACGGCGGCGATGTGGCGCTGGTTGAAGACCCCGGTATAGAGCGTGTCGCCGCCGGCGACGGCGTCGCGCAGCACGGCCACCGCCGCCGCGGGCGAGGCGAAATCGGGGAAGTCGGCATAAATGCGGGCCAGCTCGGCGGCCAGGCTTTCGGGCAGGGGAGCGGCGGCAATCTCGACAGCAACCGGCATGGCAACTCCTGGGGTCAGGCCCGGGTCTGGAAACTGTAGTCGGTTTTGGCAGGGACGGTTCCGACACGGAGGAACTTAACACAGGAGCCGTGGCGGCGAGCAGTCTTGCGGCCGCGCTGCCCAGGCGCGCGCGGACCGCAGCCGGCGGCTGCCGGCGCCCCGCGAATGCCGGTATAATCGCGGCTTTCCCCGTACGAGTGCCGCCATGTCCGCCCGCCAGGCCACTGTGGTCCGCAACACCAATGAAACGAAAATCAGCGCCACCCTCAACCTGGATGGCAGCGGCAAGGGCGCGCTCGACACCGGCATGCCCTTCCTCGACCACATGCTCGACCAGATCGTCCGCCACGGCCTGATCGACCTCGATATTTCCTGCGAAGGCGACCGCCACATCGACGACCACCACAGCGCCGAAGACACCGGCATCACGCTGGGCCAGGCCTTCGCGCAGGCGCTGGGCGACAAGAAAGGCATCCGCCGCTACGGCCACGCCTACGTGCCGCTGGACGAGGCGCTGTCGCGCGTCGTGGTGGACATCTCCGGCCGGCCGGGCCTGGAATACCACGTCGATTACACGCGGGCGCGCGTCGGTGCTTTCGACGTCGATCTGTTCTACGAATTCTTCCAGGGGTTCGTGAATCATGCCGGCGTCACGCTGCACGTCGACAACCTGCGCGGCCGCAACACGCATCACCAGATCGAGACGGTGTTCAAGGCGTTTGCGCGCGCGCTGCGCATGGCCGTGGAGCCGGACCCGCGCATGCAGGGCGTGACGCCCTCGACCAAGGGCTCGCTGTAAGGCGCCCTCGCCGGCTCCTGGGCGTCATCTCAATCCCCCGTGGGCCGGACTTCAGTCCGACGATGGCGCTGCATTCGACGCTGCTGTCGGGCTGAAGTCCGGCCCACAGCAGCAGGTGAACCCACCGGCGTGGCGGATTCCACGAAGCTCGAAGTAGTGAAAATGACGACAGTTGCAGTTCTCGATTACGGCATGGGCAATCTGCACTCGGTGGCGAAGGCCCTCGAGCATGTCGGCGCCCGCCGTGTCGAGGTCACCGCCGATCCCGCCCGCGTGCGCGCCGCCGACCGCGTCGTGCTGCCCGGCCAGGGCGCCATGCGCGACTGCATGGCGGAGATGCGCCGGCACGGCGTCGATGCCGAAGTGCGCGAGGCCCTCCGGGACAAGCCGCTGCTCGGCATCTGCGTCGGCATGCAGGCGCTGCTCGACCACTCCGAAGAAAACGGCGGCGTCGACGGCCTCGGCATCCATCCCGGCCAGGTGAAATTCTTCGGCCTCGACCGGGTCGAGAACGGCGCCAGGCTGAAAGTGCCGCATATGGGCTGGAACGAAGTCTGGCAGACGCAGTCGCACCCGCTCTGGGCCGGCATTGCCGACGGCGCCCGCTTCTACTTCGTGCACAGCTATTACTGCGCGCCCGCGGAGCCTTCGCTCAGCGCCGGCCGCAGCCATTACGGCGGCGATTTCTGCTGCGCCATCGCCCGCGACAACATGTTCGCCGTGCAGTTCCACCCGGAGAAAAGCTCCACCGCCGGGCTGACGCTGCTGAAGAATTTCCTGAACTGGACTCCCTGATTGCCGCCGGCGCGGCTCCTGGCGAGCCGCCGCCTCCCGAGAGAATGAATCCATGCTGATCATCCCCGCCATCGACCTCAAAGACGGCAAGTGCGTGCGCCTCAGGCAGGGCCGCATGGAAGACGACACCGTGTTCTCCGACGATCCCGTCGGCATGGCCACGCACTGGGTCGCGCAGGGCGCGCGCCGCCTCCACCTCGTCGACCTCAACGGCGCCTTTGCCGGCACGCCCATCCACGGCGCGGTCGTCACCGCGATCGCGAAGAAATATCCGGCGCTGCCCATCCAGATCGGCGGCGGCATCCGCTTGCTCGAGACCATCGAGGCCTATGTAAAGGCCGGCGTGTCCTTCGCCATCATCGGCACCCAGGCGGTGAAGGAACCGCAGTTCGTGATCGAGGCCTGTCGCGCCTTTCCCGGCCGGATCATCGTCGGCATCGACGCCAGGGACGGCCTCGTCGCCACCGACGGCTGGGCGGAAGTCTCCACCGTGAAGGCCGTGGACCTCGCGCGGCAGTTCCGCGATGCCGGCGTCGCCGCCATCGTCTATACCGATATTGCCCGCGACGGCATGCTGCAGGGCGTCAACGTCGAGGCCACCGCGCAGCTCGCGCGCGCCGCCGGCCTGCCGGTGATCGCCTCCGGCGGCGTGACGAATATCGACGACATCCACCGCCTGAAGGCGGTGGCCGCCAGCGGCATCGCGGGCGCCATCACCGGCCGCGCGATCTACGAGGGCACGCTGAACCTGGCCGAGGCGCAGCAGCTGGCGGACGCGAACTGAACATGCCTCGGCGCAGGCGCAGGCAAACCGGCTTGGTTTCCGTAGGAGCGGCTTCAGCCGCGAACCGCTTTACTGTCGCAGGCGCTGAGTTCGCGGCTGAAGCCGCTCCTACGGGGGGGTGAAGCGCCGATGAACAGCGACAACCTCCGCGCCTGGGTGCGCCTGCCGTCCGGCAGGCGGCTCGACCTGCTCAATCCCACGCCCTTCGACTGGGACGATGAAGACCTGGCCATCGGCCTCGCGCGCACCTACCGCTGGGGCGGCCATTCCGCCTGGCCGCTGCCGCTGTCGGTGGCGCAGCATTCGCTGACGGTGCTCGCGCTGAGCCGCGCCGCCGCGAAGACCGGCCTGGCGCCGCAGGCGGAATTGCGCGAGCTGCTGCACGACGCCGACGAGGGCCTGCTCGGCTTCGACGCCATCTCCGTCATCAAGCCCTTTCTCGGCGAGGGCTTTCACGCCCTCGCCGGCCGTCTGCAGGATGTGGTGTTCCAGCGGTATGCGCTGGCCTACTGGACCGCGGCGGAAAAAGACGCGCACAAGCGCGTGGACCGCATTGCCGCCGCCAGCGAGGCCCTGCACGTGGCCGGCTGGGACAGGACCGAAGTGCGCCAGGTGCTGAAGATCAGCTACAAGCCGCTGGACACCGATCCGCTGGTCGCGATCTACGGCGGCACGGCGTGGGAGCCCTGGGCGCCGGACCTCGCCGCCGAACGCTTCCTGAAAGAACTGCAGCGCATCCAGAAGCGCCGCTGAGCTTCTGGCGCAGGAGCGGCTTCAGCCGCGAACCGCCGTGTCGCTGCAGGCATCGGGTTCGCGGCTGAAGCCGCTCCTGCGCTGCTTCCCCCGCCGCGTTGCGCGGCAGAGATTTACGCAGCAGAGACGGATGAATCCATGAGCCTCGCCAAACGCATCATTCCCTGCCTGGACGTCGACCAGGGCCGTGTCGTCAAGGGCGTGAAATTCCTCGACATCCGCGATGCCGGCGACCCGGTGGAAATCGCGCGCCGCTACGACCTGGCCGGCGCCGACGAGATCATCTTCCTCGACATCACCGCCAGCCACGAAGGTCGCGACACCACGGTGAGGACGGTGGAGCGCCTGGCCGCCGAAGTCTTCGTGCCGCTCACCGTGGGCGGCGGCATCCGCGAGATCAGGGACATCCGCACCATGCTCAACGCCGGCGCCGACAAGGTCAGCATCAACTCCGCCGCCGTCCTGCGTCCCGAGTTCGTGCAGGAGGCCGCCGACAAGTTCGGCGCGCAGTGCATCGTCATCGCCATCGACGCCAAGCGCGTCGCAGAAGGCCGCTGGGAGATCTTCACGCACGGCGGCCGCAAGGCCACCGGCCTCGACGCCGTGGAGTGGGCGCGGCGCATGACCGGCTACGGCGCCGGCGAAGTGCTGCTCACCAGCATGGACGCCGACGGCACCCAGGCCGGCTACGACCTCGGCCTCGTGCGCGCCATCAGCGACGCCGTGGCGGTGCCGGTGATCGCCTCCGGCGGCGTCGGCAACCTGCAGCATCTCGCCGACGGCATCCTGCAGGGCCATGCCGATGCGGTGCTGGCCGCGAGCATCTTCCACTTCGGCGCCCACACGATCCCCGAGGCCAAGCGGTATCTCGCCGCGCGCGGCATCGAGATGCGGCGCTGAAATAAAAGGGCGGGGTGAGTTTGCTTGGCCATTTCACGCCGCCCCCCGTTCGACTCCATAAAAAACGCCGGCAGATGCCGGCGTTTTTTATTCAGGCGGCCTTGCGCTTTTTCACCGGCGGTTTCGGCTTTTCCGGCGACGCCGGCTTCTCCGGGGCAGCGGCCGGCGCGGGCACGGCTGTCGGCTTCGGCTTCAACAACGCCGCCGCCTTGAGCAGGTTGATGGCTTCCGCCATCTGGTTGTCGCGCTCCACCAGCGGCTTCTCGTCAGGCTTCCTTTCTTCCCGTGCCTGTTCCACGACAGCCTCCCCGCTGGACAGGTGCCGCTGCAGGTCGGCCTCGTGAAAGAGGTCGCCGGTCTCCAGCACTTCGACCCGCGCCGGCGCCACGAGGATGTCGGGCTTGATGCCGGCAGCCTGGATGGAGCGTCCGGAGGGCGTGTAGTAGCGCGCGGTGGTGAGCTTGATGCCCTTGCCGGCCGTCAGCGGCAGCACGGTCTGCACCGAGCCCTTGCCGAAGGTGGTGGTGCCGACGACGAGCGCGCGCTGATGGTCCTGCAGGGCGCCGGCGACGATTTCCGACGCCGACGCCGTGCCGCCGTTGACCAGCACCACCAGCGGCACGGCGGGCAGCAGGTCGCCCGGACTGGCGTTGAACTGCTGCTCGCCCTCCAGGGCGCGGCCGCGCGTGGAAACGATGCGGCCGCCGTCCAGGAAAATGTCGCTGACGGCGATGGCGCCATCGAGCACGCCGCCGGGATTGTTGCGCAGGTCCAGCACGACGCCGCGCAGCGGATTCTTCGCATCCGCCATTTTCTTCTCCAGCTCGCGGCGCAGGTCGCGGCCGGTGTGGTTCTGGAACTGGCTGATGCGCACGGAGAGGATGCCGGGCTCCAGCATGCGGCTGCGCACGCTGCTGATCTCGATGCGGGCGCGCATGACCTCGAGGTCGCGCGGCTCCTCGCCCTTGCGCAAAATGGTGAGCCGCAGCGTGGTCCCGGGCTTGCCGCGCATCAGCGTGATGGCATCCGCCAGCGCCATGCCCTGCACCGCCTTGCCGTCGATCTTGATGATGTAGTCGCCGGCCCGGATGCCGGCCTTGGCCGCCGGCGTGTCGTCGATCGGCGCGATCACCTTCACCACGCCTTCCTCCATGGCCACGTCGAGGCCGATGCCCTCGAACTCGCCCGAGGTCGCGCTCTGCAGCTCTTCGTAGGCCTTGGGATCGAGATAGGCGGAGTGCGGGTCCAGCGAGGTCAGCATGCCGCGGATGGCGTTCTCGAACAGGGTGCGGTCGTCCACCGGCTCGACGTAGGAGGCGCGGATGCGCTCGAACACCTCGACGAAGATGCGCAGGTCGTCGAGCGGCAGACGCTCAGCGCCCGGCAGGGCGGCCGCCGGATCGGCGGCGGGCGCCGGCTTTTCGGCGGGCCCGGGGCCGGGCGCGCCCGGCAGGGCGGGAAGCGGCGGCGCCTCCGCGGCCGCCGGGCCGGCAGGCGCGGCCGCCTTCGGGGCTTCCGCCGCCTGCACGCCGGCCGCCAGCAATATCGTCAGCCACCATTCCTTGCGCACACGCATCTTCGTCTCCTGATTCGGGTACCGGGCCGCAGGCCCGGCGCTGCCCGCGAAATATCTTCGCGGATTCCTACTGATATGCACACCAGCCGGTCGGATCGCCGGGCCGTCCGCGCATGCGGATCTCGAAATACAGGCCCGCCTCGTTGCCGCCGCTGTCGCCGACGGTGGCGATGACCTCGTTGCCGGCCACCTCCTGGCCGGCTTTTTTCTGCAGGCTCTGGTTCTGCCCGTACAGGGACATCAGGCCGCGGCCATGATCGACGATGATGAGGAAGCCGTAGCCGCGCAGGTAATCGGCAAAGGCGACGCGGCCCGGGCGGATGGCGCGCACCGGCGTGCCGGCAGGGGCCGCGATCACGATGCCGGTCCAGCGCAGGCCGCCGGCGCGCGCGCTGCCGAAGCGGGACCGCAGGCTGCCCGCCACCGGCAGGGGACAGCGTCCCTGGTAGGGCGCCGGCGCAAAATCCCGGGGCGGCACGGTAGCCGGTGGGCGGCCGCCGTCCTGCGGCGCCGGCGGGCGGCGTTCGGCGTCGCGCTGCTCGCGGTCGGCCGCCTCGCGCGCCAGGCGCTCCATCACCGCCTGCAGCGCCTGCTCGTCGCGCCGCAGCCGCTGCAGTTTTTCATCGTCGCTCTCGATCTGCGCGCTGAGCAGGCGGATGGCCTGGCTGCGCTGCGACTGCGCCGCGCTCAGCCGGGTCTGTTTCTGGCGCAGCTCGCCGCGCAGCAGGCGCAGCTTCTGCACGCTCTCCTCCTCTTCGCGCGCGATCGCCTCGAGGCGCGCCAGCGTCTCGTTGAGCGCCTGCAGGCGGCCGGCGCGCGCCTGCTGCAGATAGCCGTAGTACTTCATGAGGCGCGCCAGCGCCTGCGGGTCTTCCTGGTTGAGCAGCAGCTTGTAGTGATCCTCCCCGCCCTGCCGTTGCGCCATCTGCAGGTCGGCCTCGATAAGGCCCAGGAGGCGGTCGCGCTCCTGCTGCCGCAGCGCCTTCTCCGCCTGCAGGGCGCGCAGGCGCTCCTCGCGGCCCGAGACTTCCTGCTGCACCTGGCCGACATTGCCCTTGAGCGAGCCGATCTCGATCTCGGCCTGGCGCAGCTCCGCTTCTTTCTGCTCGCGCTGCTCGCGCGTCAGCTTGATGCGCTGCTCGGCGGTACGGATTTCCGCCTGCAGGCGCGCCAGGTCGCCCGCGGCGGGCCGGGCGGCGGATTTCTTGCGTTGCCTCGAAGAAGTTTTCTTGCCGGCTTTTTCCGCCGCCGGCTTTTTGCTCGCGGCCTTGCTCCCGGCCGGCGTGCGCGCCGTTTCCGCGCCGGCCAGGCCCGCGAGGCCGACGCAGAGCCCGAGCAGCACGACGGCCAGCCGGCGCCACCGCCACCGGTCGTGGCGGGTGGTCGGTTCAGCGGCAGGCGTCGAACAACGGGGCAGCGGCACGGGTTATTGCAGCTGCACGAGCGGCTTGCCCGTCATTTGCGGCGGCAGGGGCAGGTGCATCAGGGTCAGCAGCGTCGGCGCGACATCGGAGAGAACGCCGCCGGCGCGGATCGTCGCCGGACGGCCGACGTAGACGAAGGGCACCCGCTCGCAGGTGTGCGCGGTATGCGCCTGGCCCGTGGCCGGGTCCGCCATCTGCTCGACGTTGCCGTGGTCGGCGGTGATCAGCATCTCGCCGCCGACGTCCTTCACCGCCTCGTAGAGGCGGCCGAGGCAGGCATCGAGCGCCTCCACGGCCTGCACCGCGGCGGCGAACACGCCGGTATGGCCGACCATGTCGCCGTTGGCGTAGTTGCAGACCAGCACGTCGAACTGGCCCGACCTGATCGCCTGCACGAGCTCGTCGGTGACCTCAAACGCGCTCATCTCCGGCTGCAGGTCGTAGGTCGCCACTTTCGGCGAAGGGATGAGGATGCGCTCCTCGCCGGGATAGGGTTCTTCGCGGCCGCCGCTGAAGAAGAAGGTGACGTGCGCGTATTTTTCCGTTTCGGCGATGCGCAGCTGCGTCTTGCCGAGCCTGGCGAGGTATTCGCCCAGCGTGTTCTCCAGCTTCTCCGGGCGGTAGGCCACGGGCGCGTCGATGCTGGCGGCGTATTCGGTCAGCATCACGAAGCCGGCGAGGCGCGGCCACGCCTTGCGCGAAAAGCCCTGGAACTCCTTTTCGACAAAGGCACGGGTGAGTTCGCGGGCGCGGTCGGCGCGGAAATTCATGAACACCACGGCATCGCCGTCGCCGATCACGGCGGGCGCCTGGCCCGGGCCGGCAATCACGGCAGCCTTCACGAACTCGTCGCTGACGTCTTCGGCATACGACTGCTGCAATGCTTCCACCGCCGTCGCGCAAGTGCGCAGGCCGACGCCTTCGGTGAGCAGCCGGTAGGCCTGCTCGACGCGCTCCCAGCGGTTGTCGCGGTCCATGGCGTAGTAGCGGCCGATGAGGGAAGCGATGCGGCCGCGGCCGAGCACGCGCAGTTTTTCTTCCAGCCGCGCCAGCGACGGTTCTGCCGACTTCGGCGGCGTGTCGCGGCCGTCCAGGAAGGCATGCACGTAGATCTGCTGCGCGCCCCGCTGCGCGGCGAGGTCGACCATGGCATGCAGGTGGTCTTCGTGCGAGTGCACGCCGCCCGGCGAGAGCAGGCCGAGGATGTGCACCGCCTTGCCCGCCTGCACGGCCTTGTCGACGCCGCCGGTGATCACCGGGTTTTCGAAGAACTCGCCGTCGCGGATGGCCTTGGTGATGCGCGTGAAGTCCTGGTAGACGACACGGCCGGCGCCGAGGTTCATGTGGCCGACCTCGGAATTGCCCATCTGGCCGTCGGGCAGGCCCACGTCCTCGCCCGAGCCGGAGATCAGGCCGTGGGGGTTTTCGCGCAGCAGGCGGTCCCAGTTCGGGGTGCGGGCGGCCAGGATGGCGTTGGAGTGGGGATTGTCGCTGTGGCCGAAGCCATCGAGCACGACAAGGACGAAAGGCTTGCGGAAAACAGTCATGGCAAGGCGGGAATCGAAAAGGAAGGCGAAGTGTAACAAGGGCGCCTGAGGCAGCGACACGGCCTGGCGGGCTGTTTTAATCGGTCTGCAATCTAAAACCAATATTTCTAAGACGAATTGGCTTCATCTCTGCCGCCGGGCCCTCCAGCTCCGCCGACTTGGGGTATGTTCGCCGGCGTGAGGCCCACTTTATTATCAAGCCTCCTTTCTTATGGCTTTTGTTAACTCTTTCATTTCAGGGATCAGAACATGCGACGTTGCTTTGCGCGCTCTGCGCTCCTTCTGGCATTTGCCCCTGTTTCCCTGGCCGCCCTGGCCAGCACCGAATCCCCCCTTGCCGAGGCCCGGCGCCTGCTGGACCAGCGCCAGCCCCAGGCGGCCTTCGACCTGCTGGCCCCGCTGGAGGACGAGCGCGGCGGCGATCCCGACTTCGACTATGTGTTCGGCGTCGCCGCGCTGGAGACCGGCAAGGCCGGCGTGGCGGCCTTCGCCTTCGAGCGCTGCCTGGCCGTCGATCCCAGGAACGGGCCCTGCCGCGTGCAGATGGCGCGCACCCATCTGGCCCTCGGCGAGAGCGGCAGCGCCCGGCGCGAGCTGGAAGCCGTGCAGGGCTCGCAGCCGCCCGCCGAGGTCGAGGCGCTGGTCGGGCAGTACCTGGGCGCGCTGACCCGGCGCGAGCGCAGCGAGAAGCGCCAGGTCGGCGCCTGGGCCCAGCTCGGCCTCGGCTACGACAGCAACGTCACCAGCACCACGGCGCAGGACCAGATCGCGCTGCCGGCTTTCGGCGGCCTGCCCTTCGTGCTGCAGGGCCTCTCCTCCAAGCAGGAAGACGGCTTCCTGCAGGGCGAGGCGGGCGTGGACCTCGGCCTGGCGCTCGGCCCGGCCTGGCGCCTGCTCGGCAACCTCGTGGTGGCCGGCCGCCGCTACGACGACGTGGCGCCCTTCGACAACCTGGCCAGCAATGCCGAAGCCGGCGCCGCCTGGCGCGCCGGCCACCACAGCGTGCTCGCCAAGCTGCAGGCCCAGGACTACCAGCTCGGCCACAACGACTTCCGCAGCCTCTACGGCGTGCTCGGCCAGTACCAGTACGCCTTCAGCGATACCGCGGCGCTGTCCGTCTACGGCCAGGCCTCGCATCTCGACAACCACGTGCTCTTCAACCCCGACGCCGATCGCTACACGCTGGGCGGTGCTTATTCCCGCGCCCTCGGCGTGCCGCATGCGCCGGTGGTGTACGCCGGCCTCTATCTCGGCGCGGAGGAATCGGAGGCGTCCGGCCCCGGCCTCAGCCAGGAATTCCTCGGCCTGCGCCTGGGCGGCAGCCTCGGCGTGAGCGCGGCGCTGCGCCTGACCGCCTCGCTCAGCGTCGAGCGCCGCGCCTTCGACGGGGTCGACGTGCTGTTCCAGGTCGAGCGCGAGGACACCGTCACCGACCTCGGCCTCGGCGCCGTCTACCGGCTCTCGCCGCAGCTCTCGCTGCGCCCGGCCTACACCTTCAGCAACAGCGAATCCAATGTCGTGCTGAGCGACTTCGACCGTCACGTCGTGTCTTTCGACGTGCGCTACGAGATGTAAGGAGATCATCATGCCTACGTTCACACCGACCCTGAGCGGCAAGGGACTGCTGGCCGCGTCGATCGCCCTGCTCTCGGGCGCCGCGCTGGCCGAGACCGCCGGCCGCGTCACCTTCGTCAGCGGCGACGCCAGCGCCACCGCGGCCGACGGCATCAGCCGCACGCTGCGGCGCGGCGATGCCATCAGCGGCGGCGACAGGATCAGCACCCGCGCCGGCCGCCTGCAGATCCGCTTCACCGACGGCGGCTTCGTCTCGCTGCAGCCGAACAGCGTGTTCGGCGTCGACGAATACCTCTACAGCAACCGCCAGCCGGAAGAGACCTCGCTCTTCTTCAGCCTGCTGCAGGGCGGCATGCGCACCCTCACCGGCACCATCGGGCGGGTGAACAAGCAGAGCTACAAGGTGCGCACGCCGGTGGCCACCATCGGCATCCGCGGCACCGAATACCTCGCCAGCCTCGGCGAGGACGGCCTGCGGGTGAGCGTGGGCGCGGGCTTCGTCAGCGTCGAGAACGGCCAGGGCAACGTCACCGGCGGCGCCGGCCAGAACATCCTGGTGCCCGGCCCGGACAACGCGCCGCAACTGAGCGACGAAAAGGCCGCGCTGCAGGCCAGCAGCATCGACGGCGACCTGCTGCCGGAACAGGAAGAACAGGACGAGTCGGCGGAGGAGCCCGCCGGCGCAGCCACCGTGGCGATCGGCAACGTGCAGACCGCGACCGGCGACTACATTTACCTGTTCACCACCGAGGCGCGGCTGCAGAGCTCCGACCTGGCGACCGGCTCGCCGCGCTATTTCTTCAACACGCCGAAGCACGCCACCAGCAGCAATGGCGGCAACGGCCTGCTGGTCACCTTCGGCACGCCGCTGAAGGCCTACACGGCGGCCGCCAACGCCGACCCGGCGAAGCCCGACTTCGACAGCGGCACGCTCGAGATGGTGAACGTGCAGACCGTCGGCGGCCTGAGCTGGGGCGAGTTCACGGATGGCATTTCGGCCGTGAACAATGCCGTGTTCGACTCTTGCCGCGGCGACTGCGGCGGCGAGCCCATCAGCCTCGCCAGCACGCAGTTCCTGCCTTACGTCGTGGGGCTCGCGCCGGTGGGCAATCTCGGCAAGGGCGTCGTCACCTACACGCTGCAGGGCGGCACCGCGCCGCGCAACAACCTCGGCAACGTCGGCACGCTGGACAGCTTCGTCATCAAGGTTGACCTGGACTTCACGACCCTCGATCTCAAAATGAAGCTGTTCATGCCGTCGCTGGCCAGCAGCGGCCAGAACAACACCTACACCGTCACCACCTTGAACGATGCGCCGGTCGCGATCGCCGACATCGGCGTGGCCGAGGACTTCTTCCTTGACTCCGGCATGCTCTCGGTGAGCGACAGCGACAGTACCTGCACCTCGGGCTCCAGCTACTGCTCCGCCACCCTCAGCGGCTTCTTTGCCGGCGTGAACTCCAAGCAGATCGGCGCCTCCTACACGATCGAGAATCTCTCGGGCAGCGCCGAAACCATCACCGGCGTGGCGGCGCTGGGGAACACCAGCGGGCAATCGGTGGTGCCGGCGACCGCTGCCGACGGCCCCGGCTACAGCCTGGCCTTCGCCAAGACCGACGACGTTAGCAGCGACGCCGGTTTCCTGGGCGGCTACCAGGACTTCTTCAGTGACAGCTCGCTCACGAACACCTTTGCGACTGACGGACTCCAGGAAGTTGTCCAGTCCGGCACCACGGCGCTGCTGCGCAGCACCGCCCTGGCCGACGATGCCGGCCGCCAGGGCACGCTGGACTGGGGCCGCTGGTACGGCGGCGATATCGCTGCCTCGGGCACCGTTGCCACGCTGGGCCCCAACCAGTCGCTGCACTACATCACCGGCCCCATGACGAGCCCGGATTTCTTCAGCATCGCGACGCAGCAGCATGGCGTCGGCAGCACGGCCACCTATACCTTCCAGAACGGCACCACCGCCACCGGCACCGATGGCAGCGCGGGGACCATCACCAGCGGCTCCAGCCTGACCGTGACGTTCGGCTCCGACCCGCTGCTGGACATCGACCTCGGCATCAGCATGAGTGGCGGCAGCGGCCCCAGCGGCCTCTACCAGATCAGCGGCAGCGGCCTCGGCACCAATGTCCTCGGCGGCCAGGCATCGTTCAGCGCCATCACCGGCGGGGGCATCACGCTCAGCGGCTCCGCCTGCGCCAGCGACTGCGGCTTGGCCAGCGCCAGCATCAACGGCTTCTTCTCCGGCGCGCAGGCGCAGCAGATCGGCCTGAGCTACCAGATCAGCGATATCGGCCGCACCGTCAGCGGCGTCGGCGCCTTCGGCCGCGGCGACATCACGCCACCGCCGTCCGGCCCCGCGCTCGTTCTCATCGACAGTGGTGGCCTCTAGGGCGTGCCGGCCCTGAGCCGGGCGCTTGCCCTGCTGCAGGCGGGCGAGGCCGCCGCCGCCCGCCAGCTTCTCCAGTCCCATCCCGAGGCGAGCGCCCAGCAGGCCTTCCTGCTGGGCGCCTGCGCCCATGCGCTCGGCGAGCTGCCGCAGGCGCTCGCCGACTTCACCGCCGCGCTCCGGCGCGATCCCGCGCACACGCAGGCCGCCTGCGCGCTGGGCAGCCTCTATGCCGGCCTCGGCCGGCGCCTGGAGGCCGAGGCGCTGTTCCGCCAGACCCTGGCGCGGCAGGAGGATGCGCAGCTCCGCTTCAACCTCGCGGTGCTGCTGGAAGACGGCGGCCGCCAGGCCGAGGCGCTCAACGAATACGGCGAGCTGCTGCGCCGCCAGCCCGGCCACTATGCCGCCCGCCACAACCGCGCCGGCCTGCTGGCCCGCGCCCAGCGCCTCGGCGAGGCGGCCGAGGACTACCGCGTGCTGGTGCGCGAGCACCCGCAGCAGACCCTGCCCTGGCACAACCTCGGCGAGCTGGAAGTGGCGCTCGGCCACTACGAGGCCGCGGTCGAGCTGCTGCAGACCGTGCTCGACCGCGAGCCGCAGAACGGCAAGGCCCAGCTCAGCCTGGCCGTGGCGCAGGCGGCCAACGGCGACATCGATGCCAGCCGGCAGGCCTTTGCGCGACTGCGGCAACTCGATCCCGCGCGCTGGGAAGAAGCCCGCGCCCGCGTCAACGGTACGCGCGGCGATGACGACGCTATCGATCCGCGCCTGATCTTCCTCATCCGCCAGCAGGAGCATCTGCGCTCCTGCAACTGGCGGCAGTGGCCGCTCTACGCCGACATCTTCCGCGACTTCGTCCGCCGCCCCGGCCGCGGCGAGGCCACCGCGCTGGCCTATATCTCGATGGGCGCGCCGCTCAGCCGGGAAGAGCAGCTGACGCTGCTGCGGCATATCTCCGGGCAGGTCCGGGTCGAGGCCTTTGCCCATGTTCCGGCGCCCGCACCGGCGCGCCTGCGCGTCGCCTATGTCGCCACGCACTTCGGCCACCACGTCACCGGCCTGCTGTTCCGCCACTTCTTTGCCGCGCACGACATGAGCGCCGTCGAAGTCTTCGTGGTCTCGCTCGGCCAGCCGGACGACAGCGCGAATCTCCGCCTCATCCAGGACACGCCGGACATACGCTGGCTGGACCTGAGCGCGCTCGACGCCGGGGCCGCCGCGGCCGCGCTGCGCGCGCTGCAACTGGACATCGCCGTCGATCTCGCGGTGTACAACGACAGTCCGCGTCCCGAGGTGCTGGCGCGGCGGCCGGCCCCCGTTCAGGTGAGCTGGCAGGGCGCCGCCTACAGCTCGGGTGCGCCGTGGCTAGACTATGTGATCGCCGATGCGGTGGTGAGCCCGGGCGCGGGCTGGTGCAGCGAGGCAGAGGTGCAACTGCCGGGCTGCTATTTCGTCTGCAGCCACGACGGCGCGCCGCCCGCGGTGCCGGCACGCGAGAGCCTCGGCCTGCCGCCGGAGAAGTTCGTCTTTTCCTGCCTCAACATCGCCTCCAAGCTCGAGCCGGAAATCTTTGCGAGCTGGATGCGCATTCTCGCCGCCGCGCCCGACAGCGTGCTGTGGCTGCTGGCCGACAGCACGGCGCAGATCCTCAACCTGAAACGCGAAGCGGAATGGTGCGGCATCGATCCGCGCCGCCTGCTGTTCGCGCCGCGCGTTGCGCCGGCCGGGCACGTGGCGCGGCAGGGCGCCGCCGACCTCTTCCTGGACACGCGCCAGTTCAACGGCCACACCACCGTGGCGGAAGCGCTGTGGGCGGGCACGCCGGTGCTGACCTGCCCGGGGGAAACTTTCGCCAGCCGGGTCGGCGCCAGCCTCGTGGCGAGCTGCGGCCTGCAGGAGCTGATCGTTGAGTCGTGGGAGCGGTATGAAGCGCAGGCCATGGCGCTTTACCAGGACCGTGCGCGGCTGCAGCGCCTGCGGCAGCATCTGGCCGGCAGCCGGTTGCAGGCGCCGAGTTTCGACCTGCGCCGGCAGGCCGGGCATCTGGAGAAAGCCTACCGGCACATGCGCGCGCGCTTCGCTCAAGGTTTGCCGCCGGCGCCCTTCGCGGTTGCCGACCTGCCCGGTTGAAGCGGCCGCGACGCAGCCATTGAGGCCGTTGTGGTTCGCGGCTGAAGCCGCTCCTACAGCAGTGGTTTCCGGCAATGATTCCCGGTGACGGTTCCCGGCGGTGGTTTTCGGTGATGGTTTCCGGTGATGGTTTCCGGTGATGGTTTCCGGTGATGGTTTTCGGTGATGGTTTTCGGTGGTGGTTTCCGGTGGTGGTTTCCGGTGATGGTTTCCGGTGATGGTTTTCGGTGATGGTTTTCGGTGATGGTTTTCGGTGATGGTTTTCGGTGATGGTTTTCGGTGATGGTTTTCGGTGATGGTTTTCGGTGATGGTTTTCGGTGATGGTTTTCGGTGGTGGTTTCCGGTGGTGGTTTCCGGTGGTGGTTTCCGGTGGTGGTTCTCCGTAGGAGCGGCTTCAGCCGCGAACCGAACCGAACCGAACCGCCACGCCCGCCCTGAAACTTTCTCTTCTTTTTCCCGCTGCAATCCTGCGCGGCGTCAGGCCCGGGGCAGGGTCTCCACGAAGGACGGGCGCGGCGCCAGCCTTTCCGCCAGCGCCCCGAGCGCCGGATGACGGCCGCGCCAGTCGATCTCGGCAAAGCGGAAATCCAGATAGCCCAGGCAGCAGCCGACGGCGACATCCGCCAGCGTGAAATTCTGGCCGATGCAGTAGGGCCCCTGCAGCGAGGTGTTCATGACTGCCAGGCCGTTGTCGATCTTGCCCTGCTGGCGCAGGATCCAGTCCGGGCTCTGCTGCGCCTCGGGACGCTTGCGCTCGATAAAAATGGCGGCGGCGGCATCGCTGACGCCGTCCGCCAGCGCCTCCCATTTCTTCACCGCGATCATGGCCTCGGCTTCCGCGGGAATCAGCATGGGCCAAGGCTTCACCTGCTCCAGATACTCGACGATCACGCGCGAATCGTAGAGCGTGTCGCCGTCGTCGCGCAGCAGCACGGGCACCTTGCCGAGCGGATTGAACTTCGGCACCTCGGTGTCGGCGTTCCAGGGAACGTCGACGATGAAGTCGCAGGGCAGGCCTTTCTCGGCGAACACGATGCGCACCTTGCGCGCGAACGGGCTGGTGGCGGAAGCGATCAGTTTCATTCGGCACTCTCCGTGTCTGTTTCATCCACTATGGCCGACTCGTCGTGCGTCAGCTCGATGGCGTCCAGGTCGGGCGCCACGCTGGCCGCCAGCGATTTCTTGGTCTTGGCGCCCAGCTGCCGGAGCCTGTCGACGCGGCCCAGCAGGCCGCCGTGGCCGTTCAGGCTCGCGACCGAGCGCTGGTAGGTTTCGCGGCTGCGGTCGATGGCGCGCCCGAGGTCCTCGAGATGGCTGAGCAGCGTGACGAACTTGTCGTGCAGCAGGCCGGCCTCCCTGGCGATCTTCTCGGCATTCAGGTTCTGCCGCTCGTAGCGCCAGATGCTTTCCACCGTGCGCAGCGTCGCCAGCAGCGTGGTGGGGCTGACGATGATGATCTTGCTGTCGAAGGCCTCGCGGAAGAGGGCGGGGTCCTCCTCCACCGCGAGCATGAAGGCGGCCTCCACGGGCATGAAGAGGAAGACGAAATCCAGCGTGCGCAGCTCGGGCAGGTCTTCGTAGCGTTTCTCGCTCAGCGTGCGGATATGGTTGCGCACCGCGCCGGTGTGCAGGCGCAGCAGGCGCTCGCGCTCGCCGGCGTCCTCGGCGGCGCAATAGAGCACGTAGTCGTTCAGCGACACCTTGGAGTCGATGATGATGTCGCGGCCTTCGGGCAGGCGCACGATGGCGTCGGGAATGCGGCGCTGGCCTTCGTCGTTGCGCACCGAGAACTGCGTGATGTACTCGTGGTCCTTGCGCAGGCCGGACTCCTCCAGCACGCGCACCAGGATGACTTCGCCCCAGTTGCCCTGCATTTTCTTGTCGCCCTTCAGCGCCCGGGCGAGGTTGCCGGCGTCGTCGCTGATCTGGCGGTTGAGGCTTTCGAGCCGGATGATTTCTTCCTTCAGGGCGAAACGCTCGCGCGCCTCGTTCTGGTAGGTGGTCTCGACTTTCTCGCGGAACTCCTTCAGCTGTTCGCGCAGCGGGCTCAGCAGGCCGTCGAGGCCGGTCTTGTTCTGCTCGCTGAACTTCTGCGATTTCTCCTCGAAGATGCGCGTGGCGAGCTGTTCGAACTGCAGCTTGAGGGATTGCTCCTGGGTCTTGATGAACTGCATCTGCGTCGCCAGCTGCTCCCGCTCGGCGCGCAGGCGGGCGTCGAGCTCCGCCATGCGGGTGTCGCGCTCGTGCACGGCCTTCTGCGTCTGGCGCAGCTCGTCCTCGAGCTTCTGGCGCAGCGCGGCAGCCTGTTTTTCCTGTTCGCTGGCCGCCTGCAGGCGCTCCTGCAGGCGGGCCTCGGCGACGGCGCGCTCCTGCAGGCCGTTGCGCAGCGCCTGGTTCTCGGCGGCAAGCCTCCGCTGCCGGGCCGCGCGCAGAAAAAACATGGCGGCCGCGCCGGCAATGAAAGCCGGCAGGACCAGCAGGAGGGGGGACATGGACGGCATCGTGGCAGCTCCCTTTTCGGGCTTCGGGCTCGGGCTTCAGGCGCCATGCAGGCCGGGCGGCAGTTCCAGCTCGACTTCCAGAGGGCGATGATCGGACAACAGGGCCTCGACCGCGGCAGCGCGGTGCACGGTAAGGCCTTCGCTCACCAGAATATGGTCTATCTGACGGTCGGGTTTCCAGCTCGGATAGGTATGCAGTGCTTCGCCCAGCATGAGCCAGGGGCGCCGGCCCAGGGGCGAGCGCGACCATTCTTCGGCCGTGCAGTTCAGGTCGCCCATGATCACGACATGCGGCGCATCGCCGATCAGCTCGGCGAGAAAGCCGAATTGCATATGCCGTGCGCGGATGCTCAGCGCCATGTGCACGTTCAGCAGCACCAGCTGATGGTCGCGCCGGCCGTAGCGGCCCAGGATCGCGCCGCGGCCTTTCAGCCCCGGCAGGGCATGCGCCTCGACGGCAAACGGGGGCAGCCGGCTCAGGAGGCCATTGCTGAACTGGCCGAGATGCCCCAGGTCGCGGTTGAGCTGCTGATACCACCAGGAGAATCCGGCGCGCTCCGCCAGGTGCGCCAGCTGGTGCATGTAGCCGCTGCGCAGGCTGCCGCAGTCGACCTCCTGCAGGCCCACCACGTCGTAGCTGGAGAGCAGGCGCGCAATGTGATCGAGATGCTCGTGGCGGCGGGCATGCGGCAGCAGGTGCCGATGGCCGCGGGTGAAGTAGTGATGCAGCGCATGGATGCCCATGCCGGCCTGCATGTTGAAGCTCAGCAGCCGCAGCCGCGACTGCGGCCAGAGGGATTCTTCCTGCGCGGTTGGCGGCCCGGCTTTCTGGGGACGGGCGGGCAGGAGGCGGGTGAGACGCGGAAGCATAAAAAATCCCGGAACAGCCTGGCTCCCGAGCCAGGCTACGCCTCAGCAATCGATCGGCCTGGGCCGCAGCCAGGCGCCTCCCTGCGCTGCTGCGATAAAAAAACTTATTTCGTTTTCCGGGCGCTCTTGGCGGCTCGTTCTTTCCCGATCAGCAGGTTGAGGGTGGCGATGACCTCGGGGCCCTCGCCGCTCACGACATACTTGCCGTTGACGACGACCGCCGGCACGCCTTCCAGACCATAAGCCTGCGCCAGCTGGCGGCTTCTGGCGACCATTCCGGACACGTGAAAGGAATTGTAGTTGGCGTTGAATTGAGCCGGGTTGACCCCGAGACGGGCGTAGAAGTCGGCCAGGGACGCCTGGTCGAACAGTTTCTGCCGCTTGTCATGGATGGCGTGGAAAAGCGGCCCATGGGTCTTTTCCGTCATGCCCATCATCTCGACAGCGTAATAGCCGCGGCTATTGGCTTCCCATAAGGGATTGAGCGCGGCCGGCGTGCGGATGAAACGGACGTCGGCCGGCCTGGTTTTCAGCCACCGGGCCAGATGCGGCTCGAGCCGGTAGCAGTGCGGGCAGCCGTACCAGAAGAATTCCCGGACCTCGATCAGGGCGGGGTTGTCGAGCGGGCGCGGATTTTTCAGCACACGGTAATTGCCTTCGGCCTGGGCGGCCAGCGCGGCCAGGCCCAGCAGGAGAACGGCAAGGAAACGCTTGAACATGAAAGCTCCGGTGTATGCGGTGAATGGCTGAGAATAGCCAAGGGCGTCACTGCCGGAAAGCGGCAGGCTGTGCGGGTTTTGTCCTGCCAGGAGAACAACGGCCGTGCGGGCGCTGCGTTGACATGAAACAGGCGGCCCGGAGGCCGCCTGTTTCAATTCATCCGCCCGGCGGGGCGGCTCAATGCAGGCCGGAGATGAAGCTGGCCACCGCGTCGATTTCCTCATCCGACAGCTTGGCCGCCACCATCTGCATGGGGCCCAGTTCGCCGGCCTTGGCGGCATCGTTCACGCGCTTCTGGGCAGGATCGGCAACCGTGTCATTGCGGCCGGCGGCGCGGAAGGCCTGTAGCTGGGCCCTGATGTAGTCGGCATGCTGGCCGCCCAAGCGCGGGAAGCCCGCCGGGGCGTTGCCCTTGCCGGCCGGGCCATGACAGCCGGAACAGGCCGCCAGCCTGGTCTTGGCGTTGCCGCCGCGATAAACCTTCTCGCCTTTCTTGACTAGGTCCGGCTTGGCCATGCCGGTTCCGGACGCCTGCTCCGCGTAATAGGCCGCGAGGTCGGCCATGTCCTGCTCGGACAGGGGCGCCGCCATGCCCTGCATGGTCGGGTTCAGGCGCTTGCCGGCCTTGAAATCCTGCAACTGCTTGTAGGTGTAGCGGGCGTTCTGGCCGGCGAGCCGGGGAAAGCCGCCCGGGCTGTTGCCGTCGGCGCCGTGGCAGGCGCCGCAGGCAGCGGCCTTGGCCTGGCCGGCAGCGGCGTCGCCCTTGGGCAGGGGGGCAGCGTGGGCCAGGGTGGCGAGGCCCAGGGAAATCACGGCAGCAAAAAGCTTCTTCATGTTTTATTCCGTCTTGAAATGCTGGATCAGCGGGACATGTACTTGATCAGGGCCTTGTAGTCGGCATCGCTGCAGTCCATGCACAGGCCCTTGGCGGGCATTGCCTTGAAACCGTTCTTCACGCTGCCCAAGAGTGCCGCTTCGCCCTTCCTGAGGCGAACAGTCCAGGCGGCCTTGTCGCCTTTCTTGGGAGCGTTGGCGGCGCCGCTGTTGTGGCAGGCGGCGCAGGCCTTGTTGTACTTGTCTTCGATTCCAGCCGCCCGGGCGGAGGCAGCCCCGGCAAGAAGGCCGGCGACAACGGCAGCAAAAAGGAATTTCTGCATGGCGGTCTCCCCTGCTGGGCGCGAAGAAAAATTAAAGGCTGGAGTCGAAATTTGCCGAAAATTATCGAGGTATCCGGACAAGGCCGGCGGATTATATACCAGTGTAAAACGCGGCAATACCCCTTAAGATGCCGTTGTTTTTCAATGGCCTGCCGCTTCCATGTCCCAGCCCCAGCATCCCGTTCTGGCCCTGACCTCCCGGGCCCGATTCCTGATCAGCGCGCCTACCCTGGCCCTGTGTCCGCCCGACATCGGGATGGAGGTCGCTTTCGCCGGCCGCTCCAATGCGGGCAAGTCGAGCTGCATCAATGCGCTGGCCCGGCAGAAGCAGCTCGCGCGCGCCTCCAAGACGCCGGGCCGCACCCAGCTCATCAACTTCTTCGAGCTGGACGGCGCGCGCCGGCTGGTCGACCTGCCCGGTTACGGCTACGCGAAAGTGGCGCACGTCATGAAGGAGGAATGGCAGCGGCATCTCGGGACTTATCTGCAGGGGCGCTACAGTCTGCGCGGCCTTGTCCTGCTGATGGATATCCGCCACCCGCTGACGGAGTTCGACCGCAACATGCTGACCTGGGCCGGCGCGCGTCAGCTGCCCGTGCACTGCGTGCTGACGAAGGCCGACAAGCTCAACCGCGGTCCGGCGCTGAACGTGCTGCAGGCGGTGAAGAAAGACCTCCAGGCCCTGGGCTTCGCCGGCAGCGCCCAGCTGTTTTCCGCGCTGAAGACGGAAGGGCTGGAGACCCTGGGCGACAAGCTGGGCGAGTGGCTGGAATATCCGCCGCCCCCCGAGCTGACGGTGGAGGCCCGGAGCCGCCTTGCCTGAAGGCGGCAGCAATTTTTTCATCCGATAAAAAAACCGGCGATTGCCGGTTTTTTCATGGCGCGCTGCAAATGCGGCTTCAGTGCGCCTCGTCCCAGTTGCTGCCGGTGCCGACATCCACCACCAGCGGCACCGCGAGCTGCGCCGCCGCGCACATTTTTTCCCGCAGCAGCTCGCTGACGGCGGCGACAGCCTCTTCGCGCACCTCGAGCACGAGCTCGTCGTGCACCTGCATGATCAGCCTGGCGCGGTCGCCCATGCCGGCGAGCGCGGCGTCCACGCCGATCATGGCGCGCTTGATGATGTCGGCCGCGGTGCCCTGCATGGGCGCATTGATGGCGGCGCGTTCGGCCGCCTGGCGCGAAGCGGGATTCTTGCTGTTGATGTCGCGCACCATGAGCCGGCGCCCGAACAGGGTTTCCACGAAGCCGTTCTGCGCCGCCTGCTGGCGCGTGCTTTCCATGTACCGCTTCACGCCCGGGTAGCGCGCGAAATACATCTCGACATAGCGCTGCGCCTCGCTGCGCCCGATGCCGAGCTGCTTCGCCAGGCCAAACGCCGACATCCCGTAGATGAGGCCGAAATTGATGGCCTTGGCATTGCGGCGCTGCTCGGCGGTGACCGCTTCAATGGCCATGCCGAAAACTTCCGCCGCCGTGGCGCGATGCACGTCTTCGCCCAGCCGGAAGGCATCGAGCAGGCCCGGGTCGCCGGAGAGGTGCGCCATGATGCGCAATTCGATCTGCGAGTAGTCGGCCGCAATCAGCCTGTGGCCGGGCGGCGCCACAAAGGCCTGGCGGATGCGGCGTCCCGCCTCGGTGCGGATCGGGATGTTCTGCAGGTTGGGATCGCTGGACGACAGCCGGCCCGTCGCTGCCACCGCCTGGTGATAGGACGTGTGCACGCGCTGCGTCACCGGATTCACCAGCTCCGGCAACCGGTCGGTGTAGGTGGATTTGAGCTTGGCCAGCGAGCGGTGCTCGAGCAGCAGCCGCGGCAGCGGATGCTCGAGCTGCTCCAGCACGTCTTCCGCGGTGGAGTACTGGCCCGAGGCGGTTTTCTTCGGCGCCGGAATGCCGAGCTTTTCATAGAGGATCTGGCCGAGCTGCCTGGGCGAGCCGAGATTGAACTCCTGTCCGGCCAGCACATAGGCCTCTTTTTCCAGGGCGAGGATGCGTTCGCCGAGCTCGCGGCTCTGCGCCGCCAGCATGCCGCAGTCGATGAAGGTGCCGTGCCGCTCCATTTTCTGCAGGATGGGCGCCAGCGGCATTTCGATGTCGCGGAAGATCGACTCGAGCCTGGGCTCCTGCGCCAGGCGCGGCGCCAGCACGTCGTGCAGGCGCTGCGTGATGTCGGCGTCTTCCGCGGCGTAATGCGCGGCGCGCTCGACCTCGACCTGGTTGAAGGTGAGCTGCCGGGCGCCCTTGCCGGCCACTTCCTCGAAGGTGGTCGTCTTCACGCCGAGGTAGAGCGCCGCCATGTCGTCCATGTTGTGCCGCGTTGCGGTGGCGTCGACGACGTAGGAGGCCAGCATCGTGTCGAAGGCAAAACCGCGCAGGTGGATGCCGTGGTTGGCGAGCACGTGGATGTCGTATTTCAGGTGCTGCCCGATCTTGCCGATGGCGGGGTTTTCGAGCACCGGCTTCAGGCGCGCCAGCACCATGTCGCGCTCGAGCTGGTCCGGCGCGCCCAGATAATCGTGCGCGAGCGGGATGTACCAGGCCTCGCAGGCTTCGAGCGCGAAGGAAATGCCGACGATGCGCGCCCGCATGTAGTTCAGGCTGTCGGTCTCGGTGTCGAGGCAGAAGGCCGTGGCGTTCTCGAGCTTGCGCAGCAGCTCGGCGAAGCCTGCTGCGGTGACGATGGTGTGGTAGTGCACGTCGGCCGGCGGGGCCGGAGGCAGGATTTCCGCAACGCCGGCCCGCGCCTGCAGCTCGCCGTGCCAGCTACGGAATTCCAGCGACTCGGTCAGCGTCAGCAGCGCCGCGTGGTCGGGCTCGCCGGGATGCAGGTCGTTGTAGGTCAGCGGCAGCGCCACGTCGCACTTGATGGTGGCGAGCTGGCGCGCCATGCCGAGCACATCGCGCGAGGCGCGCAGATTCTCGCCGGCCCTGCCCTTCACGCTGTCGGCCTGCGCCAGCAGCGCATCCAGCGAGCCGAATTCCTGCAGCCATTTCGCCGCCGTCTTGGGGCCGACGCCCGGCACGCCGGGAATGTTGTCTACGGAATCGCCGACCAGCGCGAGGTAATCGATGATGCATTCCGGCGGCACGCCGAATTTCGCGATCACGCCTTCGCGATCCAGGACCGTGTCGGTCATGGTGTTGACGAGGGTGATGTGGGCGTCGACGAGCTGGGCGATGTCCTTGTCGCCGGTGGAGATCAGCACCGGCACGCCGGCCTGCGCCGCCTGCCGCGCCAGCGTGCCGATGACGTCGTCCGCCTCCACGCCGGACTCGCAGAGCAGCGGCAGGCCCATGGCGCGGATCAGCGCATGCAGCGGCTCGACCTGGCCGCGCAGGTCGTCCGGCATCGGCGGGCGGTGCGCCTTGTATTCAGGATAGATGTCGTCGCGGAAGGTCGGGCCGGAAGCGTCGAACACCACGGCGATATGCGTCGGGCCGTAGGTCTTGATCAGCTTCTGCAGCATGTTGACCACGCCCTTGACGGCGCCGGTGGGACGGCCATCGCGGGTGGCCAGCGGCGGCAGCGCATGGAAGGCGCGGTACAGGTAGGAGGAACCGTCGACGAGGATCAGGGGGGCGGGCATGGCAGTGGTCAGGGCGAAAATATCGGGGCAGGGTAGCGCAGAACGTTTTGCCTGTCGCCGCCGCCGGCGCGGCAGTTGCTATCATCAGCGTACCGTCCGGGAAGCCTGCCCATGTCCGTCTACACCGTCCTCGCCGCTGCCGACATCCAGGCCTTCCTGGACCAGTATGCCCTGCCGCCGCTCGGCAGCTTCGCGCCCATCAAGAGCGGCATCGAGAACAGCAATTACTTCGTGACGCTGGTGGATAACCGCGAGCTCGTGCTGACGCTGTTCGAGGAACTGGGCGCCGCCGAGGCCGGCGGGCTCGGCCCCCTGCTGGCGCATCTGGAGGCCTGCGGCGTGCCGGTCGCGACGCCGCTGCAGAACGCTGCCGGCCTCTACCTCGGCCTGCTGCTCGGCAAGCCGGCGCAACTGGCGCCGCGCCTGCCCGGCGCGCATCCGCTGCAGCCGGATGCGCGCCAGTGCGAGGCCATGGGCGCCACCCTGGCGCATCTGCACATCGCCCTCGCGGACTATCCGCTGCAGCGCCCCAATGCCCACGGCGCCGACTGGTGGGGCGGGGTGGCCGCACGCTGGCAACGCCGGCTGCCGCCCGCCGAGCGCGAACTGCTGCAGCGTATCCTGCGGCTCTACGCGGGCACCTGCGCGCGCCATCCCGCCCTGCCCGCGGGACTCATCCACGGCGACCTCTTCCGCGACAACACGCTGTTCCTCGAGGACACCGTCACCGCCGTGCTGGATTTCTCCGAGACCAGCCACGACCACTGGCTGCTGGACATCGCCATCACCGTGAACGATTTCTGCCGGCTGTGGCCGACCACGGAGCCCGACCCGCGCCGTCGCGCCGCCTTCCTCGCCGGCTATGAAAGCGCGCGGCCGCTGCAAGCCGCGGAGCAATCGGCGTTACCGGTGTTCCTGGCGGTGGCGGCCATGCGTTTCTGGTTGTCGCGCCTCGATATCGGCGAACGCAACCGCGCCGAGAGTCGCGGCGGCGAACACGTGCTGGAAAAAGATCCGGCGGAAATGCAGCTGCTCGCCAGCCAGCTCGCCAGCCAGCTGCCGGCAGGCTGAACGGCTGCCTCAGGGCCCGCCGAGGCAGTGCCGGATCGCCGCGGCCATCTGCGCCAGCCCGGCTTCATAACCGCCGCGTCCCGACGGCGCGGCAGCAAACTGCTCATCCACTTCCGCCGTGCGCAGCGCGCGCCCGCGCAAGGCCTGCTGCGCCAGTCCCCGGTCAAAGCCCGGCTCGCCGAGGAAGCAGCCGATGCCTTCGCGCTCTATGCGCTGCGCCATCAGCAGGAAATGACGGGCGCCGGGCTTGCTCTCCGGACTGGCCATGAGGCTGCCCCGGTAATGCAGCCCGAGCAGGGGCTCGAGGTATTGGTAGGCGTCGTGGTAGGCCACATAGGCGCGGCTCGGCAGCTGCTGGAAGCGTGCTTCCTGCTGTACCCGGAAGGCCGTCAGGCGGGCAGCGAAAGCGGCGGCATTGCGCCGGTAGAGGGCGGCCCGGGCCGGTGCGCGCGCCGCCAGGGCGTCGGCCAGGGCGCGGGCGATGGCGGCGGCATTGTCGGGGTCGAGCCAGAGATGGGCATCGACGCTGCCGGGCTGAATGCTGCCGCCGTCCGGACGGCGTTGCGGGCGCAGGCGGATGCCCGGCAGCTGCTGCGCCGTCAGCCGGCCGGGATGCGCCGCCAGCGTCTTCACCAGGAAGCGCTCGTGGGCGGGACCGACCCAGAGCACGAGGCCGGCACGCGCCAGCGCGAGTTTGTCGGAAGGCCGCAGCTGATAATGGTGCGACGAGGCGCCCGCCGGCACGAGCTGGCGCACGCTGCCGGCCTCGCCGGTCACCGCCGCGGCGATCAGCGCAAGCGGACGAATGCTGGCCAGCACTTCGACGGCCGCGGCGGACAGCGGCAGCAGAGCGAGCAGTAAGGACAGGAGCAGGCGCATCATGAAGGCTCCAGGGCTGCGACAGCGGGGCGCCGATGTTATATTGTTGCAATTCCTTTGTCGCGAGTCCGGCATGGCCACGCCCGCTTTCCCGTCCCATGACCACAGCCGCTGCGTGCACGACGCGCTGGCGGCGGCCGAGCGCCTCTGCACACAGAGCGGCGCGCGCCTGACGCCGCTGCGCCGCCGCGTGCTGGAGCTGGTCTGGCACAGCCACCAGCCGCTGGGCGCCTACGAACTCCTGAACATGCTCACCGCCGAGGGCCGCAAGCCGGCGCCGCCGACCGTGTACCGCGCCCTGGAATTCCTGCTCGAGCAGAAGCTGGTGCACCGCATCGCCTCGCGCAACGCCTTCATCGGCTGCGCGCACCCCGGCGCCGCGCACGCCGGCTATTTCCTGCTCTGCGAGGCCTGCGGCAACGCCGAGGAAATCGTCGACAGCCGCGCGCTGGCCCGTGCCGTGGACAAGGCCGCGGAACTCGCCGGCTTCGCCATCCACAGCCAGACCCTGGAGCTGGCCGGCCTCTGCCGCAGCTGCCGCCGGGAGGTGCGCGCATGAGCCTGCTGCTGCAGCTCGAGCATGTCGCGCTGGCGCGCGACGGGCGTCCGGTGCTGGAAGACGTCAGCCTGACGGTGCGCGCCGGCGAGATCCTCACCGTGATCGGCCCCAACGGCGCCGGCAAGACCTGCCTGCTGCGCATCGCGCTCGGCCTGCTGGCGCCGGATGCCGGCACGCGGCAGGTCAAGCCCGGGCTGCGCATCGGCTACATGCCGCAGAAGCTGGGTCTCGACGAAGCCCTGCCGCTGGATGTGCAGCGCTTTCTCGCGCTCGCGCGACCGGGCCTCGGCAGCGCGGCGCTGCAGGCGGCCCTGCAGGAAGCCGGTGTCGGCCACGCCTTGCGCACGCCGGTCAGCCGTCTTTCCGGCGGCGAACTGCAGCGCGTGCTGCTGGCGCGGGCGCTGCTGCGCGAACCGGCGCTGCTGGTGCTGGATGAACCGGCGCAGGGCGTGGACCTCAGCGGCCAGGAAGAGCTCTATGGGCTGATCGGCGCGGTGCGCAGCCGGCGCGGCTGCGGCGTGCTGATGGTGTCGCACGACCTGCACCTGGTGATGGCCGCCACCGACCACGTGCTCTGCCTGAACCGCCACGTCTGCTGCGAGGGCCATCCGGAATCGGTCGGCGCCCATCCGGAATACCAGCGCATGTTCGGCGCGCAGGGCGGCCAGGGACTGGCCTTCTACAGCCATCGCCACGACCACCGTCACGATGCCCACGGCGAGGTCTGCAAGCATGACCCCTCTTGAACTGCTCTGGCCGGCGCTGGCGGCGGGCCTGCTGGTGGCGCTGGTGGCCGGTCCGCTGGGCTCGCTGCTGGTGTGGCGCCGGCTCGCCTATTTCGGCGACAGCCTTGCGCATGCGGCGCTGCTCGGCGTCGGCCTCGGCTTCCTGCTCGCCATTCCGGGCTGGCTGGGCATCGCGCTGGTGTGCCTGCTGGTGGCGCTGCTGCTCGGTCTCCTGCTGCGCCGTCCGGAAGTCGCCTCGGACACCCTGCTCACCCTGCTCGCCACCTCGTCGCTCAGCCTCGGGCTGATCGTGCTCAGCCTGGTCGAGAACCAGCGCGTGGATGTGATGGCCTATCTTTTCGGCGACCTGCTCGGCGTGGCGCCGGCCGACCTGCCGGCGCTGCTGCTGGTCGCCGCGGCGACGCTGGCGCTGCTGCTCTGGCAATGGCGCGCGCTGCTGCTGTGCGCGGTCAACGAGGAGCTGGCCGCCGTCGACGGCGTCCCCGTCGCGCGCCTGCGCCTCTTGCTGCTGATGCTGGTGGCCCTGATCGTGACGGCGGCCATGAAGGTGGTGGGCGTGCTGCTCATTACCGCCCTGCTCGTGATCCCGGCGGCGGCGGCGCGCCGTTTCAGCCGGACGCCGGAGCAGATGGCCCTGCTGGCGAGCGGCATCGGCATGCTCGCCGTCGGCGCCGGACTGGTCGGCAGCCTGCGCTGGGACCTGCCGCTCGGGCCCGCCATCGTCGTGGCCGCCGCCACCTGCTTTGCGCTCGCCACGTTGCTGCGGCGAACCCGCGCGGCCTGAATTTCGGCACAACAAAAAGCCCGCGGAAGGATGCGGGCTTTTTCTGCCTCACTTGCCGGGTTGCAGGCGAACAACCCTCTCTGCGGCCTCAACCCCGGGCTGCGGATGCTCCGGCGCCGGCGGCTTGTCGCTGGCATGGCCGCAGGCCACGCACTCGATCCACTCCCGTTCGCCGTCGCGACAGAAACGCACCCTGTCCTCGGCATTGCACTGCGGGCAGCGCGCCCCGGCAATGAAGTGCTTGCGTGTCATCGTCGGGGCTCCCGGTTCAGCTGGCGAGGCCGGCGTGGCGCAGCAGCGCATCCACCTTCGGCTCGCGGCCGCGGAATTCCACGAACAGCTCCAGCGCATCGCGGCTGCCGCCCTGGGCCAGGATGGTGTCGCGGAAATCGCGGCCGACCTCCGGACTCATCACGCCTTCCTCCTCGAAGCGGGAGAAGGCGTCGCAGGAGAGCACCTCGGCCCACTTGTAGCTGTAATAGCCCGCGGCGTAACCGCCGGCGAAAATGTGGCTGAAGCTGTGCTGGAAGCGGTTGCAGGCCGGCGGCTGGATGACGGCGACCCGGCGGCGAACCGCCTCCAGCGTCTTCTGCACATCGCCCGGGCGGATCTCGGGCAGCATGTGTATCTCCATGTCGAAAAGCGCGAACTCGAGCTGGCGCAGGATGACGAGGCCGGACTGGAAATTTTTTGCCGCCAGCATCTTGTCGAGCAGCGCCTGCGGCAGCGGCGCGCCGCTGTCGACATGGCCGGCGATCATCTGCAGCGGCTCCTGCCCCCAGCACCAGTTCTCGAAGAACTGGCTGGGCAGCTCCACGGCATCCCAGGCGACGCCATTGATGCCCGCCACTGCCGCCACCTCGACGCGCGTCAGCATGTGGTGCAGGCCATGCCCGAATTCGTGGAAGAGGGTGCTGACTTCCTCGTGCGTGAGCAGCGCGGGCCTGCCGTCGACCGGCGGGTTGAAGTTGCAGGTGAGGAAGGCCACCGGCTTCTGCACGCTGCCGTCCTCGAGGCGCCGGCGCACGCGGCAGTCGGCCATCCACGCGCCGCCGCGCTTGTGCGCGCGCGCATAGGGATCGAGGTAGAAGCTGGCGGCGACTTCACCGTGCTCGGCGATCTCGTAATAGGTCACGTCCGGATGCCAGGTCGATACGTCGAAGCGCGGGCGGATCTCGATGCCGTACAGCGTCTCGGCAATGCGGAACATGCCCTCGATCACGCGCGGCGCCGGAAAATAGGGCCGCAGCCCTTCCTGCGATATCGCGTATTTTTTCTGCTTGAGACGTTCGCTGGCGAAGGTGACGTCCCAGGCCTGCAGGTCGGCGATGCCGAGTTCGCCGCGCGCGAAATCGCGCAGCTCGGCCAGCTCCCTCTCGGCGCCGGGACGCGTGCGCGTCGAGAGGTCCGCGAGGAAGTCCATGACGTCCGCGGGCGTGCGCGCCATCTTCGGCACCAGGGAGACCTCGGCGTAGTTGGCGTAGCCCAGCAGCCGCGCCTGCTCATGGCGCAACCGGAGGATCTCGTCGATATTCGCGGAGTTGTCGAAACGTCCGGCCTGCGGTCCCTGGTCGGAGGCGCGCGTGACGAAGGCGGTATAGACCTCCTCGCGCAAGGCGCGGTCTTCCGCATGCATCATCACGGCGATGTAGGACGGAAAATCCAGCGTGATGCGATAGCCGCTCTGCTCCTTCTGCTGCGCCAGCGCGGCGAGCAGGCCCAGCGCGGAGTCGGGCAGGCCGCGCAGGCGGCCGGCATCGGGCAGCAGCTTGTCCCAGGCCTGGGTGGCGTCCAGCACATTGTCGGAGAACGACGAGGCCAGCCCGGCCAGGCGTTGCGCGATCTCGACAAAGCGCTTTTTCTTTTCCGGCGCCAGCCCGATGCCGCTCAGGCGGAAATCGCGCAAGGCGTTGCGGACGGTTTTCTGCTGGGCGAGGCCCAGGGCCTCGAAGCCCGGGGATTTTTCCAGCGCTTCGTAGAAGCGGAACAGGTCTTCGTTCTGGCCGAGCTCGGTGCCGTACTCGGCCATCCTGGGCAGGATGGCGTTGTAGGCCGCGCGCCAGGCCTCGGAGTTCATGACCTTGTTCATATGCGACACCGGCGCCCAGAACTGGTCGATGCGGTCCTGCAGCTTTTCCAGCACCGCCGGCACGGCCTGCCAGCCGAGGCCGGCAGCCGCGGGAATCTTGCCGAGGGCGGCAATGGTCGCGCGGTTCTCGGCCAGAATGGTGTCGAGGGCGGGCACTACGTGCTCCGGCCTGATGCGGTCGAAAGGCGGCAGGCGGTGGGATTCGAGCAGCGGGTTATTCATGGGACACTTCCATTTTATTCTTTGCCTGGCGCCGGCCGCGCGGGTCGGCAAGGCAACCGTCGAGGAGGAGCGCATTGGCTGCCATCCGGTCACACAAGGGCATCTGGCCACAGCTTGAGGCGAGTGTATTCGTCGATCCCACAGCCGTCATTATCGGCGACGTGGTCATCGGCAAGGATAGCTCGGTCTGGCCCTATGCCATCATCCGCGGCGACATGCACCGCATCCGCATCGGCGCGCGCGTTTCCGTGCAGGACGGCAGCGTCCTCCACATCACCCACGCCAGCAGCTACAACCCCGACGGCTTTCCCCTCGTCATCGGCGACGACGTCACCATCGGCCACCAGGCCACGCTGCACGGCTGCAGGGTCCACGACCGCGTGCTGATCGGCATGAAGGCCATGGTCATGGATGGCGCGGTCGTGGAGTCCGACGTCATCCTCGGCGCCGGCGCCGTCGTGCCGCCCGGCAAGGTGCTGGCCGCGGGCCATGTGTACAGGGGCAGCCCGGCCCGGGCGCAACGCCCCATCACCGAGAAGGAGCGCAGCTATTTCACCTATACCGCCGCCAACTATGCGCGCCTGAAAGACATTTACCGCGAGGAAGCATTAAGCCCGCAACCGTGGCCGCCGGCCTGATCGCTTTCATTGGAAGCGGTAGCTCAGGCCGATCGTAAGCAGCGTGTCGGCGGCGGCAAGCGAACTGTCGTCGTGTTTGGTCTCGAAGGCGACCAGCAGGCCCATGACGCCGGTCAGCGCCAGGTGAAGGGCCGTGCGCGTGCGGGCGATGCTGTTTTCCTCGCCGGCCTCGATCGAGGCATTCTCGGTCAGGCGCCCGCCGGGACTGAACTTCCATTCGAACCTGAGCGCGGTATTGGCGACCACGTCCTCGTCGTGATCGCGGCTGATCCGGTCCTTGCTGTGACGCAGGCCGGCGCCGGCGTCCAGGCTCAGGAAAAGCGTTTCCGTTTTGAGGAACTGGTGGCCGTACCCTGCGGTCAGCATCGCCTGGTAGTCGTAGAAGCTCTGCCGGTCTTTTTCATATTGCGACCTGACAAAGAGATAGTCGCGCGGCGTGAAGTTCCAGCTGGATTTCTCGATGACCAGGTAGCGCTCGCGGGTATGCCGGCCGCTCAGGCTGTCGGTTTCGTTCAGGACCTCGAACTTGAACTCATGGGTCCAGGCCGCGCGCGCATAGCGGGTATCGAGCAGGCCCTTCAGGGTTTCCTGGCTGCTGCTGCCCGATGATCTGAGATAGCTGGCCTGCGCTTCGCCCGTCAGCTTGGCGGCAGGCGGCGCGGGCACCAGCGGTGGCGGCGCGGGCGGCGGTGTTTGGACGGGGGGCGAAGCAGGTGACGGGGTGGCTGCCGGCGCCTGCGTAGAAACCGGAGCGGTTAGGGGCGCCGGTGCCGGTGCGGCGGGCGGCAACGGCTCCGGTG
The DNA here is from genome assembly GCA_049320605.1 of Pseudomonadota bacterium. Taxonomy (GTDB): domain Bacteria; phylum Pseudomonadota; class Gammaproteobacteria; order Pseudomonadales; family Moraxellaceae; genus UBA2031. The sequence continues at coordinate 137,573 of JBMOQI010000014.1, forward strand.
CCTCCGCCAAGGCGCGCGTGGCCAGCGCGCTGGCTGACAGCAGAATCCACGGTCGCATCGCTTCACTCCCTGAAGCCGACGTTCTGCCTGCGGATCAGGACGCGGCCAGCTCCGCACGCAATGCCTCGAGCACCTGCTGCGTTGGCGGCTGCACGCCGCGCCAGATGAAGAACGCTTCAGCGGCCTGCTCGACGAGCATGCCGAGGCCATCGCGGACCTCTGCGCCCTGCGCCGCCGCCCAGCGCAGGAAAACCGTGGGCGCGGCGCCATACATCATGTCGCAGGCCCTGGCGGCAGGCGCGAGGATGTCGGCCGGCAGCGGCGGCAGCTCGCCTTGCAGGCTGGCCGAAGTGCCGTTGATCACGAGGTCGAACGCCCGGCCGGCCAGCTCTTCATAGGACGCGGCGCTGATCGGTCCTTCCTCCGCGAACAGCCCGGCCAGCTCTGCCGCTTTGGCGAGCGTACGATTGGCCACGGTCAGGTGCTGCGGCTGCTCCGCCAGCAAGGGCCCGAGCACGCCGCGCACGGCGCCGCCGGCGCCCAGCACCAGCACACGCTGGTTCCGCAGCGTCCACGCGGCATTCTGCACAAGATCGCGCACCAGCCCTACCCCATCGGTGTTGTCGCCGCGTAGCCGGCCGAGGGCGTCCGTGAACAGCGTGTTGACGGCGCCGGCTTTCTCCGCCCGCCCGCTTCTGGCCACGGCGATTTGCCAGGCCTCTTCCTTGAAGGGCACGGTGACGTTGCAGCCGCGTCCTCCTTCGGCAAAGAAACGGTGCACCTCCTCGGCGAAGGCCTTTCTTTCTGCCAGGCACGCCTCATAGACCATGGCCTGCCCGGTCAGTCGCGCAAAAGCGGCGTGGATGCGGGGCGACTTGCTATGCGCGACCGGATTGCCAAATACGCAGTAGCGGTCCATTGGAGTGACTCCTGCTGTTCGCCGGCCGCCCCGGCAGGCAGTGGCGGCGGCATTCGTTTTTTTTCAGGGATCGGCCGCCTGGCGCTTAAGCCCACTCGCGCGGACGCAGGTAGTGCTCGTAGAGCGCGGCCTCGGGCGTGCCCGGTTCGGGATGCCAGTCGTAACGCCAGCTCGCCAGGCTCGGCATGGACGCCAGGATGGATTCGCTGCGCCCGCCCGACTGCAGCCCGAACAGCGTGCCCCGGTCATACACCAGGTTGAACTCGACATAGCGGCCCCGGCGATACAGCTGGAAGTCGCGCTCGCGCTCGCCGTAGGGCATGTTCTTGCGCCGCGCCAGGATGGGCTGGCAGGCGTCGAGGTAGCCGTTGCCCACGGCGCGCATGAAGGCGAAGCAGGTCTCCGCGTCCCACCGGTTGAGATCGTCGTAGAACAGGCCGCCGATGCCGCGGGGTTCGTTGCGATGCTTCAGGAAGAAGTATTCATCGCACCATTTCTTGTACTCGGCGTAAACGCCCTCGCCAAACGGTGCGCAGAGATCGCGCGCGACCCGGTGCCAGTGCCGGCAATCCTCGTCGAATCCGTAAAACGGCGTGAGGTCGAAGCCGCCGCCGAACCACCACAGCGGGGCCTGGCCTTCACGCTCGGCCACGAAGAGCCGCACATTGGCGTGGGAAGTCGGGACGTAGGGATTCCGGGGATGGATGACCAGCGAGACGCCCAGCGCCTGCGCCTTGCTGCCCGCCAGCTCGGGGCGGTGCGCCGTTGCCGAGGGCGGCATGCGGTTGACGTTCACCTGCGAGAAAAGCACGCCGGCTTTCTCGATCACCGCGCCCCCCTCGAGAATGCGGGAACGGCCGCCGCCGCCTTCCGCACGCGTCCAGTTGTCGCTGCGGAAGCGGGCGCTGCCGTCTTCGGCTTCGAGCATGGCGCAGAGGCGGTCCTGCAGGTCGAGCAGGAAGGTTCTGACGGCGGCGATATCGGGGCCTGCAACAGCGCTGGACGTACTCATGGTTTACCGGGCTCGCAGGACGGCGCCGGTGACGGCGTCGCGGATTTCGCTGGGTTTGGCATCGCCGCCGAGCTGCCCCGGCAAGATGTAGCCGAGCCCCTCGCCGAACTCGCCGCGCAGCGCCAGCGGCCCGGACACGGGCGGATGGCCGCTGCGATTGGCGCTGGTGGAGACCAGCGGGCCACCCCAGGCGCGGCACAGGGCCTGCACGCCGGGATGCGCCGACACACGAACCGCCAGCGTGGCGTGCTCGCCGCGCAGCCAGCGCGGCGCCTGCGGCGCCGGCACGATCCAGGTATAGGGACCGGGCCAGGTCGCCCGCACGGCGCGGCGGCGCAGTGCGGGGAGAGCCCCGAGCCAGGGCTCGATCTGGGCAATGTCAGCCGCAATGATAATGAGCCCCTTTGCCTCGCTGCGCTGCTTCAGGTCAAACACGCGGCGGACAGCCCCTTCGTTGAAAGGATCGCAGCCCAGCCCCCAAACGGCTTCGGTGGGATAGGCAATGACTTCGCCCGCCTGCAGGGCATGCACGGCGCAACGCAAGTGGATGGGTGAAGGAAAAATTGCAGTCGACATGGCGGCGCAGTGTAGCACTGCGTCATGCACGGCGAGCCGTCAGAACACGCGCTCGTAGCCACCGGGCACGGCGGCCACCAGTCCGGCGATTTCCAGCTGGGACAAGGCCCGCAGCACCGAAGCCGGAGTTTGTCCGGTCGTCTGGATGAGCCAGTCCGGATGCCGGCGCTCCTGCCCCAGCGCCTCCAGGATCAGGCCCTGCTCGGCCTCGACCGCCACGGCCGGGGCTCGCCGGGGCAGGGCCTCGGCGAGCTGTGCGTGCAGCAGCGCCAGCATCGGCGGCAGGTCGGCGAGTATCTGCCCGGTCTCGGTGATCGGCGTGACGCCCTCCCGGATCAGCTTCAGGCAGCCCTGCGCCTGCACGTTGTGAATGGAGCCCGGCAGAGCCCAGACGAGGCGTCCCTGCTCCGCCGCCAGCCGCGCGGTGATCAGCGAGCCGCTTTCCGGCGCCGCCTCCACCACCAGGGTGCCGAGGCTGAGCCCGCTGATGATGCGGTTGCGCCGGGGAAAGTGCTGGGCCAGGGGCAGCGTGCCGGGCAGGAACTCGCTGACGATAAGCCCGCCCTGCTCTGCGATGTGCTGGTAGAGCCGGGTGTTCTCGCGGGGATAGGGACGATCCGCGCCGGTGCCGAGCACGGCCACCGTCCTGCCGCCGGCGCGCAGCGCGCCGACATGGGCGGCCGCATCGATGCCCCGCGCCATGCCGCTGGTAATGACAAGACCGGTTCGCGCCAGGTCGCCCGCGAACGCTTCTGCATCGGCTCGTCCGGCCAGCGAGGGATGGCGGGTTCCGACCACGGCCAGCTGGGGCAGGGCCAGCAGGGCTGCATCGCCCGTCAGGAACAGCAGGGGAGGCGGGTCGGGAATTTCCTGCAGGAGGCGGGGATAGTCGGGATGCCCGAGGCTGATCAGGGCATTGGCCGGCGCCTGGCACCAGGCCAGGTCGGCCGCCACGCCTTCATCGAGCTCCTTCCGCAGCGCGGCATCGTCTCCGTATTGCCAGCCGGCCAGCCGGTCGGCGCGCTCCGGGCTCACCCCGAGCCCGCGCCATTCCGCCGGCGATGCGGCCAGCGCTTCGGCCGGCCCTGCAAATTGCCCGAGCAGCTTATGAACACTTAGGGAGGATTGCTGGACCAGACGCCAAAGGCGCAACCAGTCCTCCACCGGAAAGGGGGAGCGCGTTTGCATGGGCATCCTTGCCTCAGGCCAGAACGGCTTTTTTGCGGGAAGCGGGGCAGGAAATCAATCGCGCCAAGTTAGTACGCTGCGCCGGGCTGGCCACCGTGGCCGGCCCGGCGCGGGGCTTAGTTAGGGGCGCGAATTTCGTCGCCGGGCTTGACCGGCGAGGTTGAGCCGAGGATGAGCGCGTAGCTGACGCGCTCGAAAGTACGGAACACCATGGCGATACCCGTACGCGTAGCAGGCAGCTTGACGGCCTCCCCTGCAACGCGGTCGGGCACGACCACCGCCTTGCGGTAGATGGCAAAGGTATGGCCGGCCTTCACGCCATCGGTCTGGCCGCGGCTCAGCACGATGACGCTGTACTGCGAGCCGGACGAAATGCTGCCGAACACGCGCAGGATGCGACCGGGCGCCACGCCATCCGGATTGGACGGATGGAAAAGCGCGGCGATCTGGCCCAGTTCATTCTCGAGCAGCTTGTCACCGATGCGCATTTCCTGGGTGGTGCGGCTCACCTTGAGCGTCCCCACCTCGGGCTGCAGGTCGACGAGCCGGCCGGCGCCGATGTCCTCGGCCTCATAACCCAGCAGGGCGCCGCTGTCCGGATCCACATAAGTCATGCCGGCGCGGTAGACGCCATAGCTGCCTTCGGGCTTCAGCAACTGGTTCTTGTTGCGCACGTAAACACTGTCGCCCGCTCCGGCCACGATACGGCTGTCGGCACCGGCGACCACATACGGCGCACGGTCCAGCTCTTCACGGCTCACCACGCGGGAGTCATTGAGGTAGCGCTGGATGTCCTTGAGCGGCAGGGCGGGAATGGCGAGGTTGAGCGGTTTCTCGCGCACCTTCGGGTGCAGCTTGACCACCCCGCTCGGCAACCGGGTTTCCGTGGGCAGGGGCGCGCCCGTGGCAATGCGCTCGGCGGCTTCGCCGCAGCCGCCGCCCTGATCCACGATGATCACGGTGCGGTCCTTGATCTGGCAGAGCAGAAGAACGTCGCCGGGATAGATAAGATGGGGGTTGTAAACCTGCTTGTTGGCTTCCCAGATTTCCGGCCAGCGCCAGGGATCGCTCAGGTAACGGGTGGCAATGCCCCACAACGTGTCGCCCTGGACCACCGTATAGCGCTCCGGAGCGGAAGGCTTGAGCTGTACGGGTTCTTCGGCCTGGGCCACACCCGCCAGCAGGCAGGCACCCACAATTCCAAGGAGGATTTTTTTCATTATCGTTTCCCTTGCGGCGCTAGCACCGGCATGGCCGTTATGGTCGCTTTTTCAGCAGCCGGCCTTATATAATGGGCCACAGCAACAGCCTGCTCTGTGACGCAATAAGCAGACTTTTACAGTACCTTCATCACCTTAGCAAGCATACTTGGGAGATTACTCCAAGTCGCAGCCGTACTGGCACATCCCTATGATTCTGCCCATTCTCGAGTTTCCTGATCCCCGCCTGCGCATCAAGGCCAAGCCTGTGGAAGCGGTCGACGCCGCCGTGCGACGCCTCATCGACGACATGCTTGAAACCATGTACGCGGCCCAGGGCATCGGCCTGGCCGCGACGCAGGTCGACAGGCACGTTCAGTTGATTGTCATGGACCTGTCGGAAGCCAAGAATGAGCCGCAGGTGTTCGTCAACCCCGCGCTGAGGCCCTTGTGCGAAGAGAAGGCGCCCTACGACGAAGGCTGCCTCTCGGTGCCGGGCTTCTATGAAACCGTGGAGCGTCCGGCCCGGGTGCGCATCCATGCTCTCGACCGTGACGGCAAGGCCTTCGAAAAAGAGGCCGAGGGCCTGCTGGCCGTCTGCATCCAGCACGAGATCGACCACCTGAACGGCAAGCTTTTTGTTGATTACCTGTCGTCGCTCAAGCGCGAGCGCATCAAGAAAAAGCTGGAAAAACAGCAAAAACAGCATGCCTGAAGCGTAAGCGAGCACTCACAATTGGATAGTCCCTTACGTATTGTCTTCGCCGGCACCCCCGAGTTTGCCGCAGAGAGCCTGAAGGCCCTGCTGCAGCACGCCGGCCATGAGGTCGTTGCCGTTTATACCCGGCCGGACCGGCCGGCTGGCCGCGGCCGCGAACTCCGGGCAAGCCCCGTCAAGGAGCTCGCGCTGTCCCACCGCATCCCGGTTTATCAGCCCGCGACGCTGAGGGAGCCGGAAGCCGTCGCCGAGCTTGCCGAGCTGCGCCCCGACCTGATGGTGGTGGCCGCCTATGGGCTGCTGCTGCCCCAGGCGGCTCTCGATATTCCCCGGCTCGGCTGCATAAATGTGCATGCCTCCCTGCTGCCCCGCTGGCGCGGCGCCGCGCCCATCCAGCGCGCCATCCTGGCCGGCGACCGGGAAACCGGCATCACCCTCATGCAGATGGAAGCCGGCCTGGATACCGGCCCCATGCGCTACCGCGAACGCTGTCCAATCTCTCCCAACGATACCGGCGGCAGCCTGCACGATCGCCTCGCCCTGCTGGGGGGCGATGCCCTGGTGGCCGCGCTCGAGCTGCTGGTGGAGGGCACCCTGCCCAGCGCGGCCCAGGACGCGTCCCAGGCGACCTATGCCGCCAAGATCAGCAAGGAGGAAGCCCGCCTTGACTGGCAACGTCCTGCTCATGAACTGGAGCGCAGCATCCGCGCCTACAATCCGGCGCCCGTCGCCTTCACCACGCTGGGCGGCCAGACAGTACGCATCTGGGAGGCCTCGCCCTGTCGCGAGACGACCACGGCGCCTCCGGGCATGATCATCGCCGCCAGTCGTGAAGGCCTGCGCGTGGCGGCCGGCGAGGGTTCCGTGCTTCAGGTCGAAACCCTGCAGCTGCCGGGCGGCAAGCCTCTCTCGGTCATGCAGCTGCTCAACGCCCGCCGCGCCCAGCTCCTTCCGGGGCAGGTGCTGGGCGCATGAACCGGCCGGACCGAGCGCCGCAAGGCATCAATGCCCGGGCTCTGGCGGCGCGCGCCCTGGCCCCTGTCCTGGCCGGCAGGGAGTCGCTCGGCGACACCCTGCCGGCAGCTATCGGTCAGGCGGCCGCTCCCGACCGCGGCCTGGTGCAGGCCCTGGCCTTCACGGTCTGCCGTCATGCCTGGCACTACCGCGCGCTCCTGAAGCCCCTGCTGCAAAAACCTCTCCAGCCGCCAGTCGAGGCCTTGCTGCTGGTCGGGCTCGCGCAGTTGCGCGAGCTGCGCGTCCCGGATCACGCGGCGCTCAGCGAAACGGTCAATGCGGCCCGGGTGCTGAAGCAGGAGCGCGCTACCGGCCTGATCAATGCCGTGTTGCGCCGCTACCTGCGCGAGAAGGAAATGCTGGAGCAGCAGGCCGCGCCTTTTGCCCATGCCCATCCCGAATGGCTGAAAGCTGCGCTCGAGCAGGACTGGGGCGCGGAAAAGGCGCAGATGATCATGCGCGCCGGCAATCAGGAGGCGCCTCTGAGCCTGCGCGTCAACCTGCGCCACGGCTCGCGCGAGGCCTACCTGGAAAAGCTCCGCGCCGACGGCATCGGGGCGTCGACCTGTCGCTTCAGCGCGGCCGGGCTGCACGCTGCCGTGTCCGGCGACGTGCGCAGCCTTCCGGAGTTCGCCGCTGGCGCCGTTTCCGTCCAGGACGAGGCGGCGCAACTCTGTGCCGGGCTGCTCGACTGCCGTCCCGGCATGCGCGTGCTCGATGCCTGCGCCGCACCCGGCGGCAAGACCGCCCATCTTCTCGAACGCACGGAAGACTTGACGCTGACCGCCCTGGATATTTCGCCAGAGCGCTGCGCGCGCATCGACGAGAACCTGCAGCGCCTCCGCCTGAGCGGAGCCACTGTCGTCGCGGCCGACGCAGCCGCGCCCGACTCCTGGTGGAACGGCCAGCACTTAGACCGCATCCTGCTCGATGCGCCCTGTACGGCCACCGGCGTGATCCGCCGTCATCCCGACATCAAGCTGCTGCGCCGCCAGAGCGATATTGCCCAGACCGCAAAGCAACAGGCCCGGCTGCTGCAGGCGCTGTGGCCGCTGCTGGCGCCGGGCGGCGTGCTGCTGTATGCCACCTGCTCGGTGTTGCAGGCAGAGAACGAAAAACAGATCGCCGCCTTCCTGGCCGGCAACAAAAATGCCCGGGAGCAGCAGATCGAGGCGGCATGGGGGGAGGCGCGTCCGCGGGGACGGCAGCTCTTCCCGAATTCCAGCGATGGATTTTATTACGCCCGTCTTGAAAAGCTTTCGCTCTAAGGCGAAGGCTTGCGTGAATGCACAAGGTTAAGAAAGCGGGCTCCTGCCCGCTTTCTTAATTTGCGTCGTGCTAGCCGGCCGTGATCAGCGCCCCAGCAGCGAGCGCGCGATCACTTCCTTCATGATCTCGTTGGCGCCGCCGTAGATGCGCTGGATGCGGGCATCCACATAGGCGCGGGAAACGGGGTACTCGACCATATAGCCATAACCGCCATGCATCTGCAGGCAGGCGTCGGCGACGCGGCCCTGCAGATCGGTGCTCGAAAGCTTGATCATGGCGGCCGTGGGCACATCCAGCCTGCCCTGCGTATAGCGTTCGATGCACTGGTTCAGGAAGGCCTTGTTGCACTCGATGTCGGTCTTGCACTGGGCCAGCGTGAAACGGGTGTTCTGCAGCTGGGAGAGCGGGGCCCCGAAGGCCTTGCGCTCCTTCACATACTCGACGGTCTTGTCGAGCACGCCTTCCGCCGCATAGATGCCGAGCACGGCGATGTTCAGGCGCTCGCGCGGCAGCTCCTGCATCATGGAGGCGAAGCCCTTGCCTTCCTCACCCAGCAGCGCGTTCAGCGGCAGCTTGACGTTGTCGAAGAAGAGTTCGGACGTATCCTGCGAGTGCAGGCCGATCTTCTCGAGGTTGCGGCCCTTGGCGAAGCCGGGCAGGGAGGTATCGACCAGGAACAGCGAGACGCCCTTGGCGCCGGCCGCGGGATCGGTCTTCGCGGCGACCACGATGAGGCCGGCATGCTGGCCGTTGGAAATGAAGGTCTTGGAGCCGTTCAGGACGTAGTGGTCGCCCTGCCTGATGGCGGTAGTGCGGATGTTGGCGAGGTCGGAGCCGGCGCCCGGCTCGGTCATGCCGATGCCGGCCACGCACTCGCCCGAGGCCAGCCTGGGAATCCAGTAGGCTTTCTGTTCTTCGGTGCCGATGTGCTGGACGTAGGGCGCCACGATGTCGGAGTGCACGGAAACGCCGGTGCCCAGGGAGGCCACGCCGGCGCGGGCCATTTCCTCCAGGATCAGCATGGAAAACTGGAAGGGCACGCCGGCGCCGCCGTGCTCTTCGCTCTGGTCAACGCAGAGAAAACCGTTCTCGCCGAGCTTGTTCCAGATCTCGCGCGGCATCCAGCTCTCTTTCTCCCACTTCTCGTAGTGAGGAACGATTTCCTTCTCCAGGAAGCGGCGGACGTTGTCACGGAAAAGCTCGTACTCGGCAGCGTCAAAGGCGGGCATGGCGGGCATGGTAAGAACCTGGTTAGTAAAAAAGTCGCAGGATTGTAGCGCCTGAATGCGCGCTCCCAAAGCCAGGAGTGGCCCCATCATGATGGCGGAGGCCAAAACAGGGCGCCACCGAACAAGCCTAGGACTGTCGTGGGAAAACCCTGCCGGCAAGCCTGCTTCTGCGGCCGGCCTTCCTGGCTCTACTTTCTGAAGAGGACGGAGGCGGCTAGCCTCTACTTATGACAGACAAGCTCCTGATGCAGGCCTGCCTGCCCGACAAGAACGGCCGCCTCGCCCTGGCTCCCGTGCCGCGGCCCCTACCGGCGCGCGGCCAGCTGCGTATCCGCATCCATGCAACGGCGGTGAATCGCGCCGACCTGCTGCAGAAGCAGGGACTGTATCCGCCGCCGCCCGGCGCGAGCGACATCCTCGGCCTGGAGTGCGCCGGCATCGTCGAGGCGCTCGGCGAGGGCGTCGGCCGGTGGCGGGTGGGCGCCCGGGTCTGCGCGCTGCTGGGCGGTGGCGGCTACGCGGAATATGCCTGCGTGGATGCCCGTCACTGCCTGCTCGTCCCGCCCGGCCTTTCATTCCTGCAAGCGGCCGCGCTGCCCGAGGCCTTTGCCACGGCCTGGCTCAACCTTTACCAGGAAGCCGGCCTGCAGCCGGGCGAGCGCGTGCTTCTGCCTGCCGGCGCCAGCGGCGTCGGCACGGCCGCCATCCAGCTTTGCCGGCTGCGGGGCAATCCCTGCTTTGTCAGCGTGGGCACGCCGGAGAAGCTGGCGCGCTGCATCGCACTGGGAGCGGCCGGCGGCGTCGTGCGCGGCCAGCAGTCCTTGCCCGCGCTGCCGGAGCACCTGGCCCTGCTGCGCGAAGACGGGCGGCTGGTGCTGATCGGCCTCATGGGGGGCCGGGAGGCCCCGCTCGATCTCGGCCGCCTTCTGGTCAGGCGGCTGCGCCTGATCGGGTCGACCCTGCGCAGCCGCCCCGCCGACGCCAAGGCAGCCCTGATCGACGCGCTTGCCGTTCAGGTCTGGCCTCACTTCGCCAGCGCGGCGCTGACGCCCGTCGTCGACTCCGTCTTTCCCTGGAGCGAGGCGGAGCGGGCGCATGCCCACGTGGCAGCCAACCGTAATATCGGCAAGGTCGTGCTGGAAGTGTCCGCCGGCTGAGAGCCTGTTCATAATCTATTTGTCGCGCTGCCCGTCGCCTTTTTTCGCGGCTAAAGCCGCTCCCACATAGGAATTAATACCTGTAGGAGCGGCTTTAGCCGCGAAAAGAGAATCGCAGGCCCCTCTTTAATGGACCACTCCAAGATTTTGGACAGGCTCTGAGGAGACCGCCGGGCATCGTCCCGCCTGGCGGGACCGCAATGGTTGGGCTATACCGGAATTGCCCAGCCAGAAGGAACCCGACCATGCTTCCGAACACCGTAGTGCTGAAGAACCTGGACCCGAAAAGCCTGCACAGGCAGATCCTGCAGCTCGAGGCCCTGCATCGCGAACTGTCCCCCGATGACCGCGCCGAAGCCGACACCGTGCAGCAGACGGTGAAGCTCCTGCACATGATCGAAGAAGAGCTGCGGCGACAGGCGCGCGCCCTGCATGGGCATTGAAACGCCATCCCGTGCCCTGACCCGCCTGCGCTACGGCGCAGCATCGGTCCTGCCGCCGGACGCCCCGGCTCTTCATCTGCTTGCACGGCGCTAGCCTCATCCGGAAACATCCTGCCGGGCTGCCCGGCATGCGCGCGGTCCGCAGGAGCCTGCCGATGATCTTTGCCACGCTGCTCGAGCGCCTGAAGCAGGGCACCGCCGACTTCGAGGATGTCATCGCCTACATCGGCGCTCATTACGACTACAGGCCGACCCGGTTCAGCAACGGGCGCGGCGCCGACTCCGTGATCAATGCGGCGGGCCAGAACGAAGGCTCCTGCCGCCTGTTCGCGCTGGCCCGCCACAAGGGGCTCTCGGAAGAAGACACGCTGCAGCTGTTCGGACGCTTCTACCGGGACGATGTGCTCAAGCATCCGGAGGGCGGCGACCACGCCAACATCCGCCGCTTTCTCCAGGACGGCTGGGCCGGCATCCGCTTCGAGGGCGAGGCGCTTCACCCGAAGGCCGATTGAGCAGCTCCGCTCGCCCCCGCCCTTTAGCGGCCGCCCTTGCACACCGCAGGCCTTTTGCAGATTGCGAAAGTCTGACGGCGCTCAGGCCGGCCCCTGACAGGCTAAATCCGCTTTGCTATTCTCCGGCGTCGAGCCCGAGCAGCGCGTGTTTCCGGGTCAATAACAATAATGCGTGGTAGGTTTCATGGAACCCTGGGCACAACGCTCCGTTAATCCCGGCCTGCAGAAATCCCTCGCGTTCCTGGCAAAAGCCGAGCAGCTGCGCCAAGCCCGCCAGTATCAGGAAGCGGTGCAGGCCTATCAGCAGGCCATGAAACTCTTTCCCATGAATGCAGCCGCCTATCGCGGGCTCATGGTCCTGCTGCTCGATCTCCGCGATGTCGCCAATGCCGTGAAAGTTTCCCGGATGGTGCCGCCCGCGCTCTACGAGCAGTCCGCGGAGCTGCGGAATATCCGTGCCCTCGTGCTGCTCGAGCAGGGCGAGTATCAGCAGGCGATCTCTATCCTCCAGAGCCTCGAGCATGTTCCCGGCATCGACAAGCCGGCGCTCTATAACAACCTGGGCACCTGCTATAACCGCCAGGAAATGTTTGACCCGGCCCTGGCGTATTACCAGAAGGCCTATCAGGCCGGCCTGAGGGTCCCGGTCCTCTATCGCGACCTGGCCGGCATTTACCAGAAGCAGGCGGATATCGTCCGGGCCGAGGCGCATTACCGTGAGGGCCTGAAAAGATTCCCGGAGGACAGCGATCTTCTGTACGAATATTCCATCCTGCTCCTGAAGAACGAGCGCTTCCGCGAGGGCTTCCAGAAATACGCCGCGCGCTGGCAGTCGACGGTCTTCAACAACAAGGCGCCGGAGGTTCCCATCCCCAGGTGGGATGGCAAGGCACGGGTCAAGTCTCTGCTGGTGCTCGCCGAACAGGCGGTGGGCGACCAGGTCGTGCTCAGTGCCCTGCTCCCGGCGCTGCGCGGCCGGGCCGAGCAGATTACGGCGGGGCTGGGCAGCCGGCTGCACCCGCTGCTCAGGCGTTCCTTTCCAGACTTTCTGCTGCCTCCGCCGGATCTCACGGCAGCGCGCATCAAGGAAACGCACGATGCCTACATCTTCGCCGGCGATCTTGGCGCGCTTTTCCCGGACGAGATCACCTGGGAAAAAGGCTGGCTGCTGCCCGACCCGGAGAAGACCGGCGCCCTTCGTGCGAAATACCAAAAGATGTTTCCGGGCAAGAAGCTGATCGGCCTGACCTGGAAAAGCAGAAGGCCGGTGTACGGCGAGATGAAGAGCATTGGCATCCTCGAATGGAAGCCGCTGCTGGAAACGGCCGGCTGCCAATTCATCAGCCTGCAATACGGCGACGTGGCCGAGGATTTGCGCATCGCCCGCGAACAGCTGGGCATGGAAATCCATGTCGACCCCGAGATCGACAGTTTCAATGACCTGGACGGCCTCGCCGCCCAGGCCAATGCCCTCGACCTGCTGATCACGACCAGCAATACCAGCGCGCACCTGGCCGCCGCCACCAATGCGCCCACCTGGGTGCTGCTGCCGATGGGGGCGGGCCTGCTCTGGTACTGGGGCTACGGGGAGAAATCCCGGTGGTATCCGCACGTTCGCCTGTTCAGGACGGCAGATGCTCAGGACTGGACCCCCGTTATCGGGGCCGTCGCACGCGCGCTCGAAGAGCATCTGCAATGACGGGGCGGGGCAAGGATCGGCGACCTGACACGACCAGACAGCTTTGTTATTCTCGGCCGCTCAGCCAGGCCTTCACATCCCGCACAGTCAATAACAATATCGCGTGGTAGGTTCCATGGAACCCTTGTCGCAGAGTTCCCTCAATTCCCATCTGCAGAAGTCGCTGCTATTGCTGGCGCAGGCGGAGAAACTTCGCGACAGCCGCAAACATGCCGAGGCCGTGGCGGCCTACCAGCAGGCGATCCAGCTCTTTCCCATGAATGGGGCCGCCTTCCGCAGCTTCATGGCCATGCTGATCGAGCTCCGCGAAATCAAGAATGCCGCGAAGGTCGCAAAGTTCATACCGCCCAGCCTGTATCAGCAGTCGAAAGAGTTGCAGTGCATTTGCGGCGTCCTGCTGATCGAGCAGGAACAGTACGACCAGGCCGTCGCCGTGCTCGGCAAGCTCGAAAATGCGCCCGGCATGGACCAGTTCGCGCTCTACATCAATCTCGGCACGGCCTACAACCGCCAGGAAAAATTTGCGGAGGCGCTGGTGTATTACGAGAAGGCGCACAAGGTGAACCCCCGCTCCGCCATCCCGTACGTGCATATTGCCGGCCTTCACCAGAAAATGGAGAACGTCGAGGCCGCCGCGAAATACTACCGGGAAGCCCTGCAGAAATTTCCCCGCGACAACGAGCTGCTATACGAGCACTCCATATTCCTTCTCAAGGCCGAGCGCTTCGCCGAGGGCTTCCGCAATTATGCCTATCGCTGGAAGTCCGCCAGTTTCGGCAGCAAGCCCACGCACTTTCCCGTGCCGGAATGGAAGGGCAAGACGCGCGTGCAGCGACTGCTCGTTGCCGGCGAGCAGGGCGTGGGCGACCAGGTGGTGTTCAGCGCGCTGCTCGTCGGCCTGCGCGACAAGGCGGACAGGATGGCCGTCGCTTACGATCCGCGGCTCAACCCGCTCATCAGGCGCTCCTTTCCCGAGTTCGAAAGCCCCGGGGGAGAGCTCAAAACGGCCTACGTGAAGGAAAATTTCGACGCCTACATTCACATTGGCGACGTCGGCGCCACCGCCTTCGATTCCATCGACTGGGAAAAGGGCTGGCTCAAGGCCGACATGTCGCGCGCGGCGGCGCTGCGTGAAAAATACCAGCGCCGTTTCCCGGGCAAGAAGCTGATCGGCCTGTCCTGGAAAAGCACGAGAATGGTGTACGGGGTCAAGAAGAGCATAGACATCGCCGCCTGGAAGCCGCTGCTGGCTCTCGGTCAGTGCCAGTTCATCAGCCTCCAGTATGGTGACATCGCCGAGGATGTACGCCGGGCCCGGGAAGAACTGGGCGTCGAGATCCACGTCGACCCCGAGATCGACACCTTCAACGACCTGGATGGCCTGGCCGCGCAGGCGAATGCGCTCGACCTGCTGATCACCACCAGCAATTCAACCGCCCATATCGCCGCAGCGACGAATGCGCCCACCTGGGTCATATTGCCGATGGGCTCGGCCCTGCTCTGGTACTGGGGCTACAAGCCGCAGTCCCGCTGGTATCCCCACGTCCGGCTGTTCAGAACCAGGGACGCCAACGACTGGACAGAGGTCATTGCTGACGTAACCCGCGCCCTAAGAGAGAAAATACAATGAAAACAAAAAATGACTCCCCCCTGATCCGGGTCTTCATCGGCTACGACCGGCGCGCGCCGATCCTCTTCCATGTCCTCTCGCACAGCATCATGCGCCATGCCTCCCGGCCGGTCACCATCACGCCGCTGGTGCTGCCGCATTTCGAGGGCCTGCTCAAGCGCGGCATCAACGAGAACCAGTCGACGGAATTTTCCTTCTCGCGCTTCCTGACGCCCTATCTCTCCGGCTACGAAGGCTGGTCGCTCTTTGTCGACAACGACATGGTTTTCCTCGATGACATTGCCACGCTCTGGGCAATGCGCGATGAACGTTATGCCGTACAGGTCGTCAAGCACACGCACCAGCCGAAGGAAGCGACGAAGTTCCTGGGCGAGAAGCAGACATCGTACGAGAAGAAGAACTGGTCGAGCGTCATGCTCTTCAACAATGCGCGCTGCCGTGCGCTGACGCCGGAATTCGTCAGCACCGCCAGCGGCCTGCAACTGCACCAGTTCAAGTGGCTGGAAAGCGACAATGAGATCGGTGACATCCCGCACCGCTGGAATCACCTGGTCGATTACGACCCGGAAGTTCCGCTCAGCGAAGTCTCCAACCTGCACTACACGCTGGGCGGCCCCTACTACACCGCCTACCAGGATTGCGCTTACGCAGACGCCTGGACCGATGCCCGCGACGCGATGCTGGCGGTCGAGGAGCGCAAGCTGAAGTGAGCCCGGCCAACGCAGGACGAGGGCGGGCGCCACGATGAATGTACTCTGGTTCGTCTCCGCTATCAGTCAGGAAGGCGGTCAGCTCACCTCGCCGCTGGCCAGCGTCCGGCTGCGCTGCATCGAGCCGTTGAAGGGCATGCAGCAACTCGGCGAAAAACTGAACGTGCGCCTGGCCGTGCTCGGTCCCAACATGCAGCTCGATCCGGCCTTTCTCGCCACCTGCGATGCCGCCATCATCGGCAAGACCATGGCCGACCTCACGCCGCTGCTGGATGTGCTCGAACGGTTGCGCGTGCCGATCGTGGTCGACATCTGCGACGATCCTTACGAGAAGGAGCATCTCAAGGCCGCCTACGAGAAGCTCATCCGGCGCGCCGACCTGATCTGCGCCGCCTCCGGCTACCTCGCCGGGAAAGTCCGCGCGGCGAGCGGCAAGGATGTGCGCATCATCGACGATGTCGTGGAGTACGACGCGCAGACGGCCATTACGACACCGCGCCCGGGAAGCCGGTTGCGCCTGTGCTGGTTCGGCCAGGCCAGCAACCTGCCGCCCTTGCTCGATCAGCTGGCGGCACTTGCCAGCCTCGGCTTTGCCACTGTGCAGATCGACATCGCTACCAATATCACGCCGGCCGTGGCCGACCGAGTGAAGAGCGCGGCCGGCTCGCTTCCGGGCCTCGAACTTGTGCTGCATGCCTGGAGCCGCGAGGTGGTGCCACAGATCATTTCCCGCTCGGACATTGTGTTGATTCCCGTGGCCAGCCGGGAATGGGCCAAGGCCAAGACCGCCAACCGCCTGATGACGGCCTTGCAACTCGGCCGGCCCTGTGTGGCGGGCGTGATCCCGAGCTATCAGGAATTCGCGGACTATGTCTGCCTCGACAATGACATGGCGGCCGGCGTCCAGGCTCTACTCACGCAGTGGGAGGCCCAGCCCGGGAAGATACGGCAGGGCCAGGCCTACATCCGGGAGAGTTACTCGGCGGCCGGCATTGCCCGGCAGTGGCTGGCCGCCATTCGGCAGAGCAGCGCGTTACGCCAGGCAATAGTCAGAAAATAGCTTTCTCCGTCGCGCGGCTCGCGCTGCCGACCGGCAAGAGCCTAGCTCGTTGCGGGTTCGCAGGCTTTTTAATAACGTGGTCGGAAAATTAGCTCAAGTCTTCTGCTGGCCCAGCTCTTGGGAACCAGGGGGCATGCGGCATTAGGATACCTATGAGCAGCACACCTCTACGCTTGGCGCTCTATACGCCGCAGGCGCTGAACCTACCCTCGCAGCGCATCCGCCTGATCGAGCCGCTTTCCTATCTAAGGACACCGATCAATGTCGTGGTTTGCTCCGGCTTCACCGCACAGGGTCAGTACGTCGTTAATGACGGAGGCTGGCAGGACTGCGATGTGGTGATCGTGCAGCGCAACTTTCCCACAGCGCAGACCATTGACCTGGTCCGCCGCATTGCGGCAAGCGGCAAGCGGATCATCTATGAAACCGACGATGCTTTTCAGGCCATTGCGCTCGACCACCCGAAGGCCTTCCACCGCCACAACGCTCCCTACATCGAAGAATGCGCGCGACTGGCGCATACCGTGGTGGTTTCCACCGAGCCACTGGCGCGCTTTTACGCGGACTGTTCGCGCGTGGTCGTCGCACGCAACCAACTCAGCCCACGCCTCTGGAGCCCGAACGTCGTCCCCCCGGCGCGAGTGGACAGCGATCAGGTTTGCATCGCCTTGGTGGGCGGCAACGATCATCTGGATGATTTTTTGCTGATAAGGGAGCCGCTGGCGGCGCTGGTGTGCAACCCATCCGTCAAATGGGCCGGCTACGGCGAAGGCGCCCTGAAGTTCCTGGCGGCGCTCGGGGCAAAGAATCCGGTGCAGGTTCCTCCTAACTACGACTACGCCTCGCATCCGGGCCGGCTGGCGGCGCTGGGAGCGGATATTGCCCTGTGTCCGCTGCAGGACTCCGAATTCAACCGGTGCAAGAGTGATATCAAGGCCATCGAGTTCGGGTGGCTGGGCATTCCCTGCGTGGTCAGCGATCTGGCGCCGTACGCGCTCACGGTGACGCATGAAGTGCGTGGCCTGCGTTGCCGCGACAGCAGCTCCTGGCTCGCAGCGATGAGCCGGCTCGTGGAAGACGCGGATTTTCGCCATCGCCTAGGGCAGGCCGCGCAAGAGTAT
Source organism: Pseudomonadota bacterium (assembly GCA_049320605.1). GTDB lineage: Bacteria > Pseudomonadota > Gammaproteobacteria > Pseudomonadales > Moraxellaceae > UBA2031. Next base: position 155,029 of record JBMOQI010000014.1, read on the forward strand.
GTGCACCGCGAGCGCATGATCAGCGTGGAAAATAACCCCTGGAATCAAATATTGTACGGTTAGTCCGGCAGTACTTGTACGGCGACCATTCGGCAACTATCTGCCCAACCATAAGAAGAGGCCGCATCCATGATTGATGCAGCAAAGATCAAGCTCTATCAGATCTTCTACAGCGAAGAGACACGCCGCCTGCTCGACCCCGTGTTTATACCGCTGGACAACCTCGATAATCCCAGGCCCGACTGGGCGGAATACTGGCCCATCCGCAATCTCTTCCTCAGCACCCCGTTCAGCGATGACGACTACGTCGGCATCTTCTCTCCCCGGTTTTCCGAGAAGACCGGGGTTAACGGGCAATTCGTTTTAGATGCCGTGCAGTCCGGTACCGCCGACATCTACAGTTTCTCGCCATCATTCGATCAAAGCGCGATCCACCTGAGCCCTTTTGAACAGGGCGAAAGAAAGCATCCCGGCCTTATTTCCGCCACCGCAGAGCTTCTGTCGGTGCTCGGCATTGCCCTCGACCCCAAGCGCCTGATCTGCGATCACAGCACGACAATCTTCGCCAATTACTTTGTCGCCCGCTATTCGATCTGGAAAGCATGGTTAGAGATTGCCGAGAGAATCTTCGACATCTGCGAAAGTGGCACCCTGGAAATCAGCAAGCGCCTGAACGAGGCCACCCGGCACAGGGGCGTCGATGATTATCCGATGAAGATTTTTATCATGGAGCGGCTCATCACCATCCTGCTCGAAAAAGAGGGCCTGCACGCGAAACTCTGCCTCGACCCCAGGCTCTCCCCTGGAACCGGCGGCAGATCCAATCCCCTGCTCGAGTACATGATCATCTGTGATGCGCTGAAGGGACAATACAAGAGCGAGCGCATGCCGGTTTTCCTGGAGATGTTCAAGAATATTCGTGCCCAGATCTTTACCACTCTCAGGATTCCTCAACCCGCTCCAGCTCAGGTTGGAAGTTCTTGAAGTGATGCATAGATTCCTGGCATCGACTTCTGAGTAGCTCTTTATATGACAATGATTCGACAGCCACCCGACAACGACAAGAACAAGAACAAGAACAAGAGGCCGCATCCATGATTGATGCAGCAAAGATCAAGCTCTATCAGATCTTCTACAGCGAAGAGACACGCCGCCTGCTCGACCCCGTGTTTATACCGCTGGACAACCTCGATAATCCCAGGCCCGACTGGGCGGAATACTGGCCCATCCGCAATCTCTTCCTCAGCACCCCGTTCAGCGATGACGACTACGTCGGCATCTTCTCTCCCCGGTTTTCCGAGAAGACCGGGGTTAACGGGCAATTCGTTTTAGATGCCGTGCAGTCCGGTACCGCCGACATCTACAGTTTCTCGCCATCATTCGATCAAAGCGCGATCCACCTGAGCCCTTTTGAACAGGGCGAAAGAAAGCATCCCGGCCTTATTTCCGCCACCGCAGAGCTTCTGTCGGTGCTCGGCATTGCCCTCGACCCCAAGCGCCTGATCTGCGATCACAGCACGACAATCTTCGCCAATTACTTTGTCGCCCGCTATTCGATCTGGAAAGCATGGTTAGAGATTGCCGAGAGAATCTTCGACATCTGCGAAAGTGGCACCCTGGAAATCAGCAAGCGCCTGAACGAGGCCACCCGGCACAGGGGCGTCGATGATTATCCGATGAAGATTTTTATCATGGAGCGGCTCATCACCATCCTGCTGGAGAAGGAAGGCCTGCACGCTAGGCTCTGCCTCGACATTACCAAAATGCCTACCGCCAAACCTCAGGCAGCATCATTATTGGGATATATGGTGATTTGCGATGCGCTCAAGGGCCAGTACTTGCGTACAAAGCACGCTGTCTTTCTTGAGCAGTATAAAAATATACAAAGCCAGATTTTTAAGGTGCTTTACGCTGCTTAGCTCGGTCCGCTTCGAATATCAGCCAGACACCTTTACTTCACTAGCCTCTTTGTAAAGGCCATTTCATTCAAGTTAAAACTGGTACTTCAGCCTTCCCAGCAGAAAAACCCACTCTTTCGCTCATCCCTTGACGTAAAGCGCCCATGCGTCCAGGAAACATTGCTCAGCACCGGCATCGCCCGCCATCAATCCAGGAATCACATCATTAATGGCCGCCATATCGATCTCATTACGATAACGCTCAAGGATGGCAGTCCCTATCCGTCGACTGCACTCAAACACCTGCCTAGGCTGAATAAAGCCGAGACGACGTCCGGCAATCGCCAATGCAAGCCAAGCTACATATGTCATCTTGCGTACCTGGCTCATCGTTTGCTGTGTATTTTGATACGGGTTCAGGCGGAAAAAACCCAAAGGCTCGTTCAAATAACAAAGCGGATGCTGCTGAACCAGCTTCAAACATGTGCCAATGTCTTCCAGACCATCGTAAGAAATGTCGGCCAGCAAGAAATCCTGCATTGCCATAAGCAATTTATGGTCAAAGATCATGTTGGAAAACTCACCAAACCAGTTGGCGGCAACCGGAATGGTCGTGGCATATGCCACAGAAGCCGGGATGGAAAGAGCCCTCCCGGCATGCTGGACGACCTGATGCGGCAGGGGCAATAGTCCCGTAGGCTGCCCCGACTCGATTGCCGTCCAACGCTGACTGACCGTGCATGCAAAGGTCCCTCCGCCCGCCCAAGTCTGCAGATGACGCTGATAGAATGTCGGATAAATGAAATCATCATCAAGAAACAGGTGAGCCAGCTCAGTGGATCCATTCCACGCGCTCAGCAGATTCCGGACATTCGATATCCATCCCATTCGTGGCCCGGGAATCAACTCGACTTCCACCCCCAAACCAGCCAAGGCGGGTTGAATCTCCACCGCTTTCAGAGCTGCCGTGTATTCCCCATTAGGACTGTTGTCCGAGAAAATAATGCGCGCTGGCTTTATCGTTTGCCTTGACAGAGAGAACAGCAGCTCAGGCAGATACTTTGTCTTTGTCGCAGGAATCAACGTACAAATTTTCACAGAAGATGCCCCAAGGCGATGAAATTCAAATGCTAAAAAAAATAAACCAGAAGAGCTCCCAACAGCCCCCTAACCAGAACATAAAAAAGCTCTTGGAAACTTTGAGGGGCTTTACTCCTCTATTTTATAAAAGCGTTACCAGCGGTTCCTGCTGCTTTTTCTTCTAAAAACCCACCATCAATCCTGGATTGATGCGACCCTACGGATTGATGCGACACATAACATCAGGCAGCAGTGAACCCGCAACCAAACACGAGTGAGGTTAAATTCAAGACGGAAGGCATGAAAAACGATCAGCCAATAAACCGGTCATGGCCTGAAGCGCCACTATTTATGCCAATGACAGCACGTATTCCTTCAGCCAGCGAGTAATGCCTTTTCCATCCCGGCAGTAACAAACCGTCAGCCGAAACCGGCGCCATCACCTCTCGCAGCCGATAATCCCTTCCGCCAAAATTAACAAGGATTTTTGTGTTCAGGATCCGTTGAATTTCCACCACAAGCTTTCTGACACTCAGGCGATCCCCTGAAATGAAATAGCTTGCCATTCCTTTGCTTTGACCGGAGAAAATCATATCTCCCGCGTGACAAAAGGCATCAACCACATCATCGATATATGTTAAATCGATGATCTGATGCCCTGGAGACATATCAATTTCCATCCCCCTTTGCGCTGCATCAAACAGCACATTCATCAACTTCTTACGTGTATCGCCGGGCCCATAGGTATCAAACAACTTCAGCGTCACACACGAAATCTCGCAGGCATCGCAATAATATTGCACAATACACTCGAAGGCCTGCTTTGTAGCCGCATACAAGTTAACCGGTCTATACGCGAGGGTTTCATAATGCTGCCACGAGGTCCCCGCGCTCACTAGATATTTGCAGCCGCCAAGCTGCATGGCTTCAAGCAGCTGTGTTCCAAAAAGCACATTCGAGGCAACCAGCTCATTTACCTGCTTCGGTGCATGAGAAGACAGGAAAAGCGATGCCATATGAAAGACGACATCAGGCTTCGCCGCCTGGATCGCCACACTCAAACTGTCGACCGACCCGTCATAGCAGTAGGCCGTTACACCCCGGGGGAGAGTGCTCGCAGGAGATCGTACAATGGCATGCACATCTTTACCGGCCTCCGTATAAAACCTTGCCAACGCACTACCGATGAATCCGGTCGCCCCTGTGACGAGAATCCTTTCCATGTCAGTTTCCGAAAATGAACGGGCTGTTGAAATCAACCAATGGTGGGTGCCTGCCATCCCTATCAGAGACAATTACCTCGCCCTCAGGCCACTGATGGCAAAAAGAACTCCACAAAATTCCACGATCTGAATGCGCGGCATGCGCACTCGTCACCTTGTAATGCATTACACACTCATCCGTCAGCGCCATGAAACCATGCGCAAGCCCGGAGGGAATATAAATACAGTTGGCAGTTTCAGAATCCAACATCAGTGAATGGCTATAACCATACGTTGGTGATCCGATCCGGATATCCAGAATGACGTCATGAGCCCTGCCTGCGATGCAGTGCACGAGCTTGGCGTGATCGTCGGGCGGAACCTGAAAGTGCATCCCCCTGATGACCGATCGCTTGGATACTGAATAATACTCCTCGCACCAGTCCGTCCGCAGATTGCGCTTTATGAAGAGGTCCTGGATATAGGTTTTTACGAACTTTCCCCGAAGATCACTGAACGAATCAAAAAAAATCTCGTAGCAGCCATGAATTGGGGTTTCTTTCAGACGCACATCCATTCCCCTGTCAGAAACCAATACCGAAGAATTCTTCTAGTTTCTGCCCCACATAATCGAAGTGCGCGGCACCAAGGCCCGGGTAGACGCCGAGCCAGAAGGTCTGGTTCATGGTCCGGTCAGTATTGGCAAGGCTTCCCACAACACGGTGCTCGACATGCTGAAAATAGGGTTGGCGCGTCAGATTGCCGGCAAACAGCAGCCGGGTGCCAATTTTATTCTGGTCGAGATACTTGAGCAGATCGACACGACGAACACCGCAATCCTCACGCAGTGTCAGCGGCATGCCGAACCAAGACGGATCACTGTTCGGTGTAGCCTCGGCAACATCAAGGAAATCCACAAGGGTCGAGAGACGCTCTTTTAGCAGGGAAAAATTACGCTTGCGCGTGTCAATGAACTCCTGAGCACGCTCAAGCTGGGCAAGACCGCAGGCCGCCTGCATGTCGGTGATCTTCAGGTTGTAGCCAAGGTGGGCGTAGACGTATTTATGATCATAGCCATCCGGCAGCGTGCAAAACTGATGGCCGAAACGTTTGCCACAAGTATTGTCGCAGCCTGGCGCGCAATAGCAATCACGGCCCCAATCGCGAAAAGACTCGGCAATCATTTTGAGTTGCGGATTGTTGGTGAATATCGCTCCTCCCTCTCCCATCGTAATGTGGTGGGCCGGGTAGAAACTGAGCGTCCCGATATCGCCAAAGGTGCCGACGAGCTTGCCATCATAGGTAGCTCCCAGGGCATCGCAACAATCCTCCACCAGCCACAGGCCATGCTTGTCGCATAGCGCCTTCACCTTAGCCAAATTGAAAGGGTTCCCCAGGGTGTGGGCCAGCATGATGGCTTTGGTTCTGGGCGTAATGGCTGCCTCTATGCGATCGGCGTCGATATTGTGTGTGGTCATTTCCACATCAACAAATACCGGTACAGCGCCAAATTGTGCGATTGGATTCACTGTCGTCGGGAACCCGGCGGCCACGCCAATAACCTCGTCCCCCCTGCGGATCGCACGCTCTCCCAGCTTGGGAGAGGTCAGCGTGCTGAATGCAACAAGATTGGCAGAAGAACCTGAGTTGACGGTGATCAGATGTTTGACGCCGAGGAATTCTGCCAGTTTTTTTTCAAAGGCGGCGTTGAAGCGGCCCGTCGTGAGCCACCCGTCTAGCGACGCCTCAACCATGAGTTGCAACTCGCGCCCACCGATGACCTTGCCGGAGGGAGGGATCGAATCTTCACCGGGAACGAAAGGCTTGGGGGCCAGCGCCGTTTCAGCATATCGTGCAACCAGCTTGGCAATTTCCTGCCGCAGTACATCGGGTGTCATCAGTCCAACCTGCTCATGGCATTGGTGTAATCAGTAATTTCGCGCAGGCAGTATGCCTGCATGTCGTTGCCAGCCCGCCACGCCCAGTGCCAATTGACGATACGTCGCAGCGCTGTCGCAAGCGGCCACACGGGCCGCCAATGCAGACGCACACGCGCCCTGGAGCAGTCCAGCCTGAGATGGTCCGCCTCATGCAGATGCTCGCTGCCATCAATTTGCCAGCTGGCAGTCATCCCCCAATCAGCAACAAGATGCTCGACAATCCAGCGCACCGGCCGGGCATCCTGCTCCTCGGGACCGAAATTCCAGCTTTCAGCGACAGCATGACCGTCACTCCACAACCGCTCGGCAAGAACAAGATAACCGGCCAGCGGCTCCAGCACATGCTGCCAGGGACGGATTGCCTGGGGATGGCGGATGACAACGGGGCGTCCCGCATCAAAGGCCCTCAAGATGTCGGGAATGAGGCGATCATCCGCCCAATCTCCTCCACCAATGACATTACCAGCCCGTGCCGAAGCCAAGGCTGCATTGCCCTGGCCGCAAAAAAAGGAATGTCGGTAGGCTGCCGTCACGAGCTCGGCACAGCCTTTGCTGCTACTGTAAGGATCATGCCCGCCCATGGGGTCGTTTTCACGATATCCCCAAACCCATTCCCGGTTTTCGTAGCATTTGTCTGTCGTCACATTGATGACAGCCCGAACGCCGGGACAGGTGCGTACCGCCTCCAGTACATGCACAGTTCCCATGACATTGGTTGCATAGGTTTCCACAGGTTCACGGTAAGACAAACGCACTAAGGGCTGTGCTGCCATGTGAATAACGATGTCAGGCCGAAAACCGTGCAGGCACGACTTCAGTGTCGCTAGGTCACGAATGTCGGCGATCCGGGAACTCATGCCCGCAGCTATCCTTGCCACCTCAAACAATGCCGGCCGCGTGGGGGGCGCCAACGCATATCCCATAACGGTCGCCCCCATGGACTGCAGCCACAGCGACAACCATCCCCCCTTGAAACCTGTATGCCCCGTCAAGAGGACGCGTTTGCCCTTCCAGAATTCCGGGTTGATGGAGGCTCTGTTCATGGACTCAATCCCAGGTTTTCCACGGCGCCTTGCCGCTGCTCCAGAGCTGCTCCAATAACTGTCTATCCCGCAATGTATCCATAGGCTGCCAAAACCCCGTGTGCTCATAGGCCATGAGTTCTTGATCCTTGGCAAGATTCGTCAATGGTTCCTGCTCCCAGATTGTCAAGTCGTTGTCAATGTAGGAGAGCACGGAAGGAGAAAGGATGAAAAAGCCACCGTTGATCATGGCCCCATCTCCTTTGGGTTTTTCCTTAAAACTGACAACCTGACCCGCGTTGATATCAAGCGCGCCGAAGCGACCAGGGGGATAGGTCGCCGTCAGTGTTGCCTTCTTCTTGTGCTGTCGGTGAAAGGCCAGGGTGGCATTTATGTCAATATCGCCAACCCCGTCGCCGTACGTGAAAAAGAAAGCTTCTTCATCCCGGATATACTGGACTACACGCTTCAAGCGACCGCCCGTCATGGAGTTCTCGCCAGTATCTACAAGCGTCACGTTCCACGGCTCGACACGCTTTTGATGCACCTCCATGCGATTTTCACGCATGCTGAAAGTGACATCCGACATGTGCAGGAAATAGTTAGCAAAGTACTCCTTGATCATGTAGCCCTTGTAGCCACAGCAAATCACGAAATCGTTCACACCATGGCTGGAATATATCTTCATGATGTGCCAGAGAATGGGATGGCCACCGATTTCCACCATCGGCTTGGGACGCAGCAGCGTTTCCTCACTAAGACGGGTGCCCAAGCCTCCAGCCAGAATGACAGCTTTCATGATAATCCCCCGTCAGTTCGATGCCACAAACGCATCGGAATGGAAGTTTGCGTACGGCAACCCTGCCAGCACCAACTTTTCACGCGCGGCATGAATCATGGCATCCGAGCCACATGCATATACGACAGCATCGCTGAAATCCACATGGTCTTGGAGCGCCGCTTCCTGCACATGCCCACGCCGCCCCATCCATTGACTGTCGGCCCAGGAAAGCACAGGCACATAATGCAAGTCCAACCCCGGAAAATTTACAGTGTGGTAAATATCCGACACATGGCGTCCGCCCCAGTAAAGCCAAGCCGGTGGCCTGTCTTGCTGCGGCAAACTCATAAGCTCCTCCAGCATCGCTTTTGCTGGTGCGAAGCCAGTACCGGTGACAAGGAAAATGATCTTTCCGAATTTTTCGCGACGACAGAACGTGCCAAACGGTCCTTCAAGACGCAACAAATCGTTTATTTTCGCCGTAGCAAACCAGTAATCACTCAACTCCCCGCCAGGCACAGCACGTATGTGCAATTCCAGCTTTCTGTCCGGACGAGGCGCATTTGCCAGTGAATAGCTACGTCGCACCCCAGACTGGACGATCACATTGATGTACTGGCCTGGCAGATAGACAAACTCTGTCGCTGACGGCAATCGCAACACAACTTGAAGAATGTCCGGTGCCGGCTGTGTCAAGGCGTCAATGCGGCAGGGCAACGTCTTGACCTGGACACTGGCAAGCCTTCCCAAATCTTCCGTTTCCAACACGACATCACTAACAGCCGCCCGCGCACAACTGAGAACCCATCCTTCTGCAATCTGGTTTTCCAGCAGCGCCTGCTCATCCATCAGCGCCCTGGTCTCTCCTGTTTGCACCCGGACCATGCAGGAGCCACAACGAGCGGTACGACAGCTATATTCCAGAATCACGCCGTTGCGTCGACCCGCATCAAGAATGCTTTCATTCGCCTCAGCATCGAACTGGACCCCGTTGGTCAGGCGCACCGAAACCATTTGTCTATACCAAAGCAAGATGCCCGGCAGAGCCGGGAGGGTTCACCATGATTACGATGCAGTAAATACAGTACACGCGCCGGATGACCAAGGGCCCTGGCCTGCGTCCTCAGTAGGCAACAGCAGGCCGCGCTCGTCACCTATCGCTTTCAGGACACCGCCAACGCATACGCAGCCTTTCTTATAATCTTATGCGGCCTGCTTTTCACCACAGAAGTGGCCCCAGGAATTCGGACCCTCGCTTAAGTGGGCAGGCGGCCTGATCCGGGCATGAGCGGCGGGTCGGCCGCCGAGCCCCAGGCCCCAGGCCCCAGGCCCCAGGCCCCAGGCCAATATTGGCCGTTATCCGAAATCTTACAACCAGCGCCGGCCGCATTCGCGGCTTGACCGACGGATGCCGGATGCCGGATGCCGGATGCCGGATGAGCGTCTACTTCAATTCGTTGCCGCCACCCACGGCAGCTTAACCCCATGGCCGTCTTCCACTTACTAAGAACCTGTTTCAGTAGGCAGCTGGGGCTGTTCAATTTCAATGAGATACCCACCTACTGAGATAGGCTCTAAGACCCACCCCTTTCAAGGTGTTACCCGCCCGGCCTTGATGACGCGTGCGGTGGCGACATGGGAACGCGCGAGAGCAGCGTCCACATAACCCTTGGGTGACTTGGGCTTGGGGCCGCGTTTGCTGCTGGCCAGTTGCCGGGGCTTGAGACGCGCCGCCAGCTGCAGCAAGTGCTGCATGAGCTGTGGCGGTGACAGGCCGGCCACGCCAGGCCGATGCTCGGGGGGCAAGGCCAGGGCGATGGCTTCGTAGCCGCAGGTGATTGCCACCGCCAGGTGAAAGGGGGACACGTCCAGCGCGGGATGAGTGGCCTGGTGCGCCTGCTCGATCGCCCGCTTGAGCAACGCCAGCACGTTGTAGGCCAGCACCGCCGCCGTGAAGCCCAGCAGCGCCGCGCGCGGATGGCCCAGGCTGCTGATTTCGCTGTGCAGCACCGACTCCAGGCGCTGGAACATGCCTTCGATGCGCCAGCGCTTGCGGTACAGGCGGGCGATGGCCGCGGCCGTGATGGCCTCGGGCAGGTTGCTCCAGAGGGCAATGTGCGTGTCACCCGCCTCGGTGGGGGTCGCCAGTTCGAGCTCGATGCGCCGCCAGGACGGCTCGCCGGGCGCGTGGCACGCCCGGCGGATGCACTGCTCGCGGACACGACCGGTCTCGATGTCCGTGCCAGCGCTCCAGGCGCCGCGCTCGACGAGCCGGGGTGATGCGCATGCTCACGCACGATGAAGCCGGCCCGGCGCTCGCTCAGGTCGTGGAGCAGGGTCTCGGTGCAAAAAAGGGCCTCTCGAGTAATTATCTGGCTTAGAACCTATTTCAGTAGGCACGTATCTCATTGAAATTGAGAGGCCATGGCGCCCTACTGAAATAGGCTCTTAGCCACTAGCCGACTTATCGCCGGTCTCCACTCCCCCCGCCTTCCACAAACTCACGCCCAGGAAGATCACCCGCAACTGCCTCGACACCACATCGATCAGCAGCGCCTCCTCCTCCGGATGCCCGGAGGGGAGGGCGAGGATCTGGTCGGTGACCATCACCATATTGTTCACCACCAGTTGGGCGATCATCTGAAGGTCGCTGCTGGTGACGCGGCGCTCGGGCACCAGCAGGGCCAGATCGGTGGCCAGCTCGCTCACGAAGAACCGCAGCTCGTTCCGGATGGCGAGGCGCGTGGTCGTCGCCCCGGAAAAATACTCGCGCACGGCAAAGCGGAAATAGCGGTGCTGCTCACCCACATAGCGCACATACAGGGAGACCGAGCTGCGGATCAGCTGCTCGGTCGGCAGGGGCTTGCTGCGCAGATCCCGCATCTCGGTCCGCAGGGCCCGGAAGGACTCGTCGACGAGCTCGAGGCCGAGGCTGTCCATGCCGCGGAAGTGGCGGTAGAAGGCCGCCGGCACCACCCCCGCCGCCTTGGTCACCTCGCGCAGGCTGAGGCTGGAGAAGGTGCGCTCCTCGCCCAGCAGGTCCAGGGCCGCCTCGATCAGCGCCTGCCGGGTGCGGGAACGGCGGGCCTCGTGGCTGCCATCCTCGCCCGCTGCCGCCTCTTTACCCTTTTTCTTGTAAACAGCCATTCATCAAACCCGCCAGAGTGAACACCAAAGCCAACAAAATACAGAAAAAATACTTGATAAAACAATGCAATTTCCGCTCGTCAGGAAATTAGTGAACGGTTGTTGACTAAAAATACTATCGCGGCTTTCATGTGAACACTTGTTCACAAACGCGTACCGGCAGGGACGCAAGGAGCCTCAGCGATGCTGAACCTCATCGATACCGCCCTCAAGAGCCCGCTCGCCCGAATTCTCACCTGGCCGCACAGCCCGGAAAGTTACCTGGAGTTCCTGGCGCCCGAAGTGGGCGGCCAGGCCGTCAAGGCCACCGTCAAGGCCCTGCGCCAGGAAACCCGCCGCGCCGTTTCCCTGGTCCTGCAGCCGAACCACCGCTGGCAGGGGCATGTGCCCGGCCAGTACGTCAGCCTGACGGTTAGCCTGAACGGCCGGCGCCACAGCCGCTGCTTCACCGTGTCCGGCGAAGAGCAGGGCTGCCCGGTCGTCACCATCCAGTCCCAGGCGGGCGGTGTCGTGTCCAGTTGGGCCAATGAAGCCGTCCGGGTGGGCGACAGCGTGGAGCTCAGCGCCGCCGCCGGCGATTTCGTGCTGCCGGCGCGCCGCCCCGACCGTCTCCTGTTCATCGCCGGCGGCAGCGGCATTACGCCGATCCGGGCCCTGACCGACCAGCTGGTGGCCGAGGGCCATGCCGGGCCGGTCGACATCCTCTACTACGTACCGACCCGCCAGGACGCGATTTTCCTCGCCCATCTCGCCGCTGTCGCCGGCGCCCATCCCCATGTGCGCCTGCACCTGGTCGAGACGCGCGACAGCCGCAGCAGGATGGGCGGCCATTTCAGCGCCGCCCACCTCCAGGCCATCGGCGCCGATGCCTCCGCCAGTACTGCTTATGTATGTGGTCCGGCGCCTCTCATCGCGGCAGTGGAACAGCACTGGCAGGCCGCCGGCCGCCGGCATCGGCTCGTGCTCGAACGCTTCCGGGCCGCGACAGCCCCGGTCGCCCCCGGCGCCGAAGCCGTAGCGGTGGAGTTCCGGGAAAGCGCCGTCACCACCACCGCCCCCGGCCGCACCCTGCTGGAAGCGGCCGAAGGCGCCGGCCTGGCCCCCACGAGCGGCTGCCGCCAGGGCATCTGCCGTACCTGCACCTGCCGCAAGCTGGCCGGCAGGGTGCGCGACCTCCGCACCGGCGAGATTTCCGGTGACGGCGAAGAAGACATCGCCCTCTGCGTCAGCGTCCCCGTCACCCCGGTGACGCTGGACCTCTGAGCACGACCCCTCTGTCAAGGAAAGCAGGAGTACCCGACATGACCAGTATGAACATCAGCACCGGGATCGGCCGCCGGCTCGCCAGGGAACAGGTGGAAGCCTTCGGCGCGGAAATCGAGGCCCTGCGCGCGCGCATCGCCGCCGACCTCGGCGAGCGGGACGTGCAGTACATGCGGGGCATCATCCGCCTGCAGCGCCGTCTCGAGATCGGCGGCCGCGCCGCGATCTATGCCGGCATCTTCAATCCGCTGCTGTGGGTGGCGGGGGTCGGCGCGCTGGGCACGGCCAAGATCCTCGACAACATGGAAATCGGCCACAACATTATGCACGGCCAGTTCGACTGGACCAACGATCCGGAAATGCGCGGCAAGAAGTTCGAGTGGGACAACGTTTGCCCCGGTGACCAGTGGCGCCATTCCCACAACTACATGCATCACACCTTCACCAACATCGTCGGCAAGGACCGCGACGTCGGCTACGGCATCCTGCGCATGGCCGACGAGCAGCCCTGGCATCCCGGCTACCTGCTGCAGCCCGTCTATGCGTTCTGGCTGGCCCTGCTCTTCGAATGGGGCGTGGGCGTGCACGACATGGAGCTGGCCGATCTCAGCCGCGGCAAATGGAAGTGGCGCGAGAAGAAGGCGATGGTGAAGGCGTTCTTCCGGAAGAGCGGCCGCCAGGTGCTGAAGGACTACGTCATGTTCCCGCTGCTCGCCGGCCCCTTTTTCCTGCCGGTGCTGCTCGGCAACGCGACCGCCAACATCCTCCGCAACCTCTGGGCCTTCATGATCATCTTCTGCGGCCACTTCACCGCGGACGTGGAAATGTTCACGGAAGAAGAGTGCGCGAACGAAACCAGGGCGGAGTGGTATATCCGCCAGTTGCTGGGCTCGAGCAACATCCGGGGCGGCAAGTGGATGCACATCATGTCCGGCAACCTGAGCCACCAGATAGAGCACCACCTGTTCCCGGACATTCCCGCCAACCGCTATGCCGAGATGGCCGTGGAAGTGGAAGCGATCTGCGCGAAGTACGGGCTCCCGTATCACACGGGCTCGCTGGGCAGGCAGTTTGGCGAGGTCGTCCGGCGCATTTTCCGGCTCGCCCTGCCGCCGGCGAAGGCAGGGCCGCAGTCCACGGCGGCCTGAAACGCGGCGCAGCGTCCCCCGGCCTGCGGCCGCTGCGGCGGCCCTGCAGGCCGGGGGGATTCCGGCCGGCATAACGCGGCCTGCGACATGGACAACCGGGGGCTTTTTTGCTTTCTTTAAAGGCCCCCCTCCCTGGAACCGCCCCATGACTGGCCAGGCTTTGCAGCGCTCCCGCGACAACCGGATGATCGCCGGCGTCATGGCCGGGCTGGCACGCTATCTGGGCGTGGACGTCACCGTGCTGCGCATCATCTACACGCTGGTGACCGTGTTCAGCGGTGCCTTTCCCGGCATCGTTATCTACCTCATCCTCTGGCTGCTGATGCCGCCGGAAGCCGAGAATCCGCCCCCCTGATCCGGCGTCGCCGAGCAGGCGCCGGGTGCCGCAGCAGGGCAGCGCTTCACCTCAGCGGATGCCAGGGTCCTCCAGCAGCTGCCTGAGCGCCGCCAGGTCCTTTTCCACCGCGGCGATGTCCGCGGCAAACTCGGCGTCGCTCATGGCCGGCTGACGGAACAGCGTCAGCATCACCTCACAGCCGTCGCCGTTGGCCACCACGCGCAGCGGCACATAGACCTCCTGGCCTTCGCCCAGCTCGACCCAGTGATCGGCAATGCCGAACTCGTTGCGGGGACTGAAACGCACGCTGAGGGGGCCCGACGGCCCCTGGCCAACGTAACGCCCGTTTTCCAGCCGCAGGGAATTGCCGAGTCCTTCCGCCCAGCGATTGAAATTGAGGGGCTCCGCCAGGACGGCATAAACCGCTTTCCAGTCCTTCCGGATGCCGACGCTGAGTGTCCGCACTGCAGGGGGTACTGCCATTTCTTCCTCCTTGCCGCCGGCGGGCGGACGTTCAGAACTCATCATCGGCGTGCTGCGCCGGCCGCGGCACCGGCGCTCCCTTCGCCCGCGACCTTGCCGTTATACTCGCCCCCTTTGATCCGCTGTAGGGGAACTCCGTGGCCAACGCCATCGCCGCAGGCCTGACCTTTCAGGACCTGATTCTCAAGCTGCAGAACTTCTGGGCCCGCCAGGGCTGTGTCGTGATCCAGCCCTACGACATGGAAATGGGCGCCGGCACCTTCCACACCGCCACCTTCCTGCGCGCCCTCGGCCCCGAGACCTGGAACGCCGCCTATGTGCAACCCTCGCGCCGCCCGGCCGACGGCCGCTACGGCGAGAACCCCAACCGCCTGCAGCACTACTACCAGTTCCAGGTGGTGCTGAAGCCCTCGCCGGCCAATATCCAGGAGCTGTATCTGGAATCGCTGCGCGAACTCGGCGTCGATCCCCGGGTGCACGACGTGCGCTTCGTGGAGGACAACTGGGAATCGCCCACGCTGGGCGCCTGGGGCCTCGGCTGGGAAGTCTGGCTGAACGGCATGGAAGTGACGCAGTTCACCTACTTCCAGCAGGTCGGCGGCGTCGAGTGCTATCCCGTCACCGGCGAGATCACCTACGGCCTCGAGCGCCTGTGCATGTACCTGCAGGGCGTCGACTCCGTCTACGACCTGGTCTGGGCCGAAGGCGTGCCCGATGCCGTAGGCAAGAAACAGCCCGTGACCTACGGCGACGTGTTCCACCAGAACGAGGTGGAAATGTCGACCTTCAACTTCGAGCACGCCAACGTGCCCAGGCTCTTCGAGCTTTTTGATTTCTACGAATCGGAATCGACTTCCCTGATGGACAAGAACCTGCCGCTGCCCGCCTATGAAATGGTGGTGAAGGCCTCGCACACCTTCAACCTGCTGGACGCGCGCCGCGCCATCTCGGTGACCGAGCGCCAGCGCTACATCCTGCGCGTGCGTGCGCTGGCGCGAAACATCGCGCAGAGCTATCTGCAGGCCCGCGCCCGGCTCGGCTTCCCGATGGCGCCGGCGTCGTTGCGCGACGAAGTGCTGGCGAAACTGGCGCAGGAGATCGCGGCATGAGCCACAAGGATTTCCTGGTCGAACTCGGTACCGAAGAGCTGCCGCCGAAAGCACTGAAGAATCTCGCCGAAAGCTTCCGCGACGGCATCGTAAAAGGGCTGGCCGCGGCCGGCCTCGAGCATGGCGAGGTGAAATGCTTCGCCGCGCCGCGCCGGCTCGCCGTGCTGGTTGCCGGCCTGGCTACGCAGCAGCCGGGCCGTACGCTGGCGATCGACGGCCCGCCCGTGCAGGCGGCTTTCGATGCCGACGGCAAGCCGACGCAGGCGGCACTCGGTTTTGCGCGCAAGAACGACGTCGAGGTGGCGGCGCTCGACCGCAGCGGCGAAAAGCTGCGGCACGTGAGGGAAGTGAAGGGCGAAGCCGCCACGGCGCTGCTGCCCGGCATCGTCGAGCAGTCGCTCCATGACCTGCCCATCCCCAGGCGCATGCGCTGGGGCGCCTCGCGCGTGGAGTTCGTGCGGCCCACGCAGTGGCTGGTCATGCTGCTGGGCAAGGACGTCGTGGACTGCGAGATTCTCGCGCAGAAGGCCGGCCGCGAATCGCGCGGGCACCGCTTCCATCATCCCGAGCCCGTGCGCATCTTCACGCCCGTCAGCTATGTCGAGAACATGCGCGCGGCCTACGTGCTGGCCGACTTCGAGGAGCGCCGCAGCAGCATTCTCAACAAGGTGCGGAAGCTGGCCGAGATGGAGCAGGGCGCGGCGCTGATGCCGGAGGCGCTGCTGGATGAAGTCACGGCGCTCGTGGAATGGCCCGTGCCGCTGGTGTGCTCCTTCGAGGAACGCTTCCTGGCCGTGCCGCAGGAAGCCCTGATTTCCACCATGCAGGACAACCAGAAGTACTTCTGCCTGCTCGACCACGATGCCCGCCTGCTGCCGCGCTTCATCACGGTCGCCAACATCGACAGCCCGCATCCCGAGTACATCGTGGCCGGCAACGAGAAGGTCGTGCGCCCGCGCCTCACCGATGCCGAGTTCTTCTTCAGCCAGGACAAGAAGACGAAGCTGGAGACGCGCAACGAGCGCCTGAAGAACGTCGTGTTCCAGGCCCGGCTCGGCACCGTGTACGAGAAGGCGGAGCGTGTCAGCATGCTGGCCAGCGCGATCGCCGACGCCAGCGGCGGCAGCAAGGAGCTGGGGGCGCGCGCCGGCCTGCTGTCCAAATGCGATCTCGCCACGGCGATGGTGAGCGAATTTCCCGAGCTGCAGGGCATTGCCGGCTACTACTACGCCACGCACGACGGCGAGGACGCCGAGGTCGCCCGCGCCCTGCTCGAGCAATACCAGCCGCGCTTCGCCGGCGATGAACTGCCGTCGACCCTCACCGGCGCCGCGCTGTCGGTGGCCGACAAGATCGACACGCTGGTCGGCATCTTCGGCATCAAGCAGCCGCCGACGGGCTCGAAGGATCCTTTTGCGCTGCGCCGCTCGGCGATCGGCCTGCTGCGCATCATGATCGCCAAGGAAATGCCGCTGGACCTCAAGGCGCTCGCCTTCGGCGCCGCCAAGCTCTACGAAGGCAAGCTCGCCAGCGAAACCGTGGTCAGCGATGTCTTCGAGTTCCTGCTCGGCCGCTACCGCGCCATGTATGAAGAGCAGGGCGTGAAGGCGGAGGTCATCCTGGCCGTGCAGGCGCTACAGCCGACCCAGCCGCCGGACTTCGACCGGCGCGTGAAGGCCGTGGCGCACTTCGCGGCCCTGCCCGAGGCCGAAGCCCTGGCCGCCGCCAACAAGCGCGTCTCCAACATCCTGGCCAAGGAAACCGTGGCGGCCGAGGCGCAGGTGAACCCCGAGCTGCTGACGGAACCGGCCGAGAAGGTTCTCGCCGAGGCCGTGGCGGGCCTGGAGCGCGAACTCGCGCCGCTGTTTGCCGCGCGCGACTATACGCCGGCGCTCGGCCGGCTCGCGGCCCTGCGCCCCCTGGTGGACGATTTCTTCGACACGGTCATGGTGATGGCCGAGGACGCGGCCGTCCGCAGCAATCGCCTGGTGCTGCTGTCGCGCCTGCGCTCGCTGTTCCTGCACGTCGCGGATATCTCGCTGCTGCAGGCCTAGCGGCCCGGCGGAGAAAAAGAGCGGCCACGGCCGCTCTTTTCATGTCTGCGCGCCGCCTCCGGCATTTACGCCATGACACCGCGGGAGTCGACGCGCCCGTGAGCACCGCCACCGTGGCGGAAATAGTCTTTTGCGCACCGGGCTGCCAGAATCGGAGCACCTCCTCTTTGGGCATCTGGTCATGGATGCGTTATCGCAACCGCTAATCCGCCGCATCTTCCTCGCCCTGTTCCTCGGCGGCCTGCTGCTCCTGGCGTTTGCCGTGCTGCGGCCGTTCCTGATCCCCGTGGCCTGGGCCGGCATCCTGGCCTATGTCACCTGGCCGGTTTATACCCGGCTGCGCCGGCGCATGCCGCGGCGCACGACGCTGGCGGCCCTGCTGATGACGATCTTCCTCACGCTGGTGCTGATCCTGCCGGTAGTCTGGCTCGTGCTGCTCATGCGCAGCGAGCTGGAGGCGGCCTACCTGAAGATCATCGGCCCGCTGACCCAGGGCTATGTCGAGCTGCCGCCCGAGGTGCGTCGCCTTCCCTGGGTGGGGCCGCGCCTGGCCGAGTTCTTTGATCGCCTGAATGCCGACCCCGCGGCCTTCAAGGCGCAGATCGCCGAATGGAGCCGCTGGATCTACGACCACGCCGGCGATGTCGCCGGCGGCCTCGGTCGCAACCTCGCCAAGCTGGGCTTTGCCCTGCTGACCGTCTTCTTTTTCTACCGGGACGGCGAAGCCTTGACCGCCCAGGTGCGCAACGTGCTCCGCCGCATGCTGGGGCAGCGCATCGAGGGCTACCTGGAAGCCGTGGGCGCCACCACGCGGGCCGTGGTGTACGGCATCGTGCTGACGGCGATCGCCCAGGGTTGCCTGGCCGGCCTGGGCTATGCCGTGGCCGGGGTGCCGGGCGCGGTCTTCCTGGGCGCGGTTACCACGCTGATCGCCATGATCCCTTTCGGCACCCCCTTTGCCTGGGGCGCCATCTGCATCTGGCTGTTCCTGCAGGGGCAGGTGTGGCCCGCGACCGGCCTGGCCATCTGGTGCGTGGTGGTGGTGAGCTGGGTGGACAACTTCATCCGCCCGCTCGTGATCTCCAGCGCCACCCGGATTCCCTTCCTGCTGGTGATGTTCGGCGTGCTGGGCGGGCTCGCCGCCTTCGGCATGATCGGGCTCTTCCTGGGGCCGGTGATCCTGGCGGTCATGCTGGCGGTCTGGCGGGAGTGGCTGGAGGACGCCCACAGGCATGGGGCCGATTCCGCGCCGCCCTCCTGAGCGGCTGAACTGCGTCCGCAAGCGGCGCGTGCCTCTTGAACAAAACCTTTGCTAGACTCCGCGCCGGCCGCCAAGAGCCAGTGTAACTTGCTCCGGACATACGGAATTTTTCCCCTCAGACCATATGGATTTGTCCGGAATTTTATTGGCCACGCAACGCAGGGACGTCGCGCGGTGGAAGTAAGCAGTGATTGATCCCTATGTGTGGCGCGATTCAGCTTCAAGAAAAAAAAGTATTTTTCCCGCATCCCGATGCCCGTCTTCCCATCCGCCGGCGCGATGGCGACCTGGAATGGGTGACCTGGGGCAAGCGCCGCGAAGAGATGTGCGCCTTTCCCGAAGGCGGCTGGGCGCGGCTCTCCTCCATCAGGGATGGCCGCTGGACCCGCCTCAACCCGCGCCCGGTGCAGATCATCGTCGAGCGTTTCATGGAGAAAGACGCGGAAGGCCAGCGCTACTGGTTCGACCTGGAGGAGGGCGAGTTCATCCAGGGCCTGCTGGCCACCATTGACGGCGAGTCGCGCGTTTACGTGGTGACCCAGGAGGCCGAACCGCAGACGGCCATGATCCATCCCCGCTGGCCGCGCATTCTTTCCCTCTCCGAGGCCGAAAACGCCACTGCCGCCGAGTAGGGGCTTGCGGCCGGCGCGATTCGCCAAAGAAAGGGGCCCGCCGGTGCGGGCCCTTTTCTTTGGCGCGGCCATTACTTTTCCTTCTTGAAATCGCCGGGCGATTGTCCCGTCCAGCGGCGGAAGGCGCGCGAGAAATTCGATACGTCGTTGTAGCCGAGGCGGAAGGCCACCTCGCTGACCGAGAGGCCGTCCTGCTGCAGCATCTGCTTCGCCCGCGCCTGCAGCACATGGTCGACCAGCGCGCGGAAGTTGCGGCCTTCTTCCTGCAGGCGGCGCTTCAGCGTGCGCGTCGAGACGTGCAGGGCGGAGGCGACCTCCTCCAGGGTCGGCAGACGTTCGTCGCTCTGCACGAGCAGGGCGCGGACGCGCCCCGTCAGCGCGTCGTCGCGGCTGACGGGGCGCGCCTGCAGCTCGCGCTCGCAGGCCTCGCGCGCCATCGCCGCGGCATTCGCGTCGGCGAGGCGCAGCGGCGCCTCCATCAGCGCGCGCGGAACCCGGATGGCGTACTCCGGCGCCTCGTAGCGCACCAGGGCCGGCAGCTCCGCGGCGAAGCGGGCGTAATAGTCCGGCTCGGGGCCTTCCATGAACACTTCGACGCCGGGCTGCAGCCGCTCCAGGATCTGCTCGGCCATGACCACGAGCCCGACCAGCACGAGCTCCATGACGAAAGGCCGCAGCGGATCGTCCCGGCGGGGATAGCCGACGCGCAGCATCACCACCTCCGGCTCGACCTCGGCGCGGAAGGTGATGGCCGGCGCGCGCAGCGAGAAATAACGCTCCAGCGCCTGGATGACCTCGAGCAGGTTGTTGCTGGAAAGCGCGATCAGGCTGATGGGCCCGTGCAAGGTCACCCGCAAGGCGCGGGCATAGGCAAAACCCAGGCCCTGACTGCCGGCCCGCGCCACGGCGTACTGGGTCGCCGCCCGCGCCGCCGCCAGCGCCACCAGCCGATCGGGCTCGAGCAGCTGCTCGCGGCTCAGGCCGAGGATCTGCTGCAGGTCGGCGGACGCCACGCCGAATCCCTCGGCCACGTCGCCGAGCAGCTGCAGATAAATCGCCGGCAGCGCGGCCGACTGGCGGAAACTGCTCTGGCCTGTACTCACCCGGTTTGGCCCCGTCGCTCGCAAGTGTTGGAGGGATTCCCACTATACGGACCAGCAGCGCCGCAGGGAACGTGCCGGCCGCGATGGCGCGTCCGCACGCGCCGAGCGAATGGGGCACACGACTGCGCCGGGCCCGTGAGAGCTTCTCGTCACCACAGGTGAGTCGGGCCGGCACCGGCATTCACCTAAAAACCCCGCCGGCGCGGCGTCGCCGTCAATGTCTGGCGGCGGGCGCTCACGTATAAGACCCACCCTCAGGCCGGCCGTCTGCTACGGTTGCCGCTGCGACAGCGATCAGGCGTTCCGCCCTCCATTATCGAGACGAGGTTTCCCATGCCGACCTACAAGGCCCCGCTGCGCGACATGCGCTTCCTGATGAACGAAGTCTTCGACTATCCGAAGCACTACGCCCAGCTCTCCAACGGCGGCGAAGCCACTCCCGACATGGTGGAAGCCATCCTCGGCGAAGCCGCGCGTTACTGCGAGGAGGTGCTGGCGCCGCTGAACCAGCCCGGCGACCTGGAGGGCTGTCATTTCGAGAACGGCGAAGTGCGCACGCCGCAGGGCTTCAAGGAAGCCTACGACCAGTATGTGGCCGGCGGCTGGCAGGGCCTGAACTACCCCGCCGAATACGGCGGCCAGGGCATGCCCATGTCGCTGGGCCTGTTCAAGGCGGAAATGATGGGGACCGCCAACTGGTCCTTCACCATGTATCCCGGCCTCGGCATCGGCGCCATGAACACCCTCATGCAGCACGGCTCGCCCGAGCAGAAAGGCCTTTACATGCCGCCGCTGGTGGAAGGCCGCTGGGCCGGCACCATGTGCCTCACCGAACCGCAGTGCGGTACCGACCTCGGCCAGGTGAAGACCAGGGCCGAGCCGCAGCCCGACGGCAGCTACAAGATTACCGGCACCAAGATCTTCATTTCAGCCGGCGAGCACGACCTCACCGAGAACATCATCCACATCGTGCTGGCCCGTCTGCCCGATGCGCCTGCCGGCACCCGGGGTATTTCGCTCTTCATCGTGCCCAAGGTGAAGGTCAACCCGGACGGTACGCTGGGCGCGCGCAACGCCGTGAGCTGCGGCTCGATCGAGCACAAGATGGGCATCCGCGGCTCCGCCACCTGCGTCATGAATTTCGACGGCGCGGCCGGCTCCATGATCGCCGAGCCCAACAAGGGCCTGGAGGCGATGTTCACCTTCATGAACACGGCCCGCATCGGCACGTCCATGCAGGGCATCTGCCACGCCGAGCTGGCCTTCCAGGGCGCGCTTGCCTATGCGAAGGAACGCCGCTCCATGCGCGCCGTTTCCGGCAAGAAGGAACCGGACCAGGTGGCCGATGCGCTGATCTGGCACGGCGACGTGCGGCGCATGCTGCTCACGCAAAAAGCCGTCGCCGAGGGCGGCCGCGCCATGATCTATTTTGCCGCGCAGTATGCCGATCACATGGTCAACGGCATCATCGAGAACGATCAGGAAAAGTACGAACACTGGGATGACAAGCTCGGCTTCTTCACGCCCATCCTGAAGGGCTTCCTTACCGAGCTTGGCCTCGAAGCCGCCCACCTCGGCATGCAGGTCTTCGGCGGTCACGGCTACATCAGGGAGCACGGCATGGAGCAGATCGCGCGCGACGCGCGCATCTCCACGCTCTATGAAGGCACCACCGGCATCCAGGCGCTCGACCTGCTCGGCCGCAAGACCCTGCTCATGAGCCGCGGCAAATGCGTGCGCGAATTCACCGGCACCATCCTGCACTTCTGCAAGAACCATGCGCTGCACAAGAACATGCGGCCCTATGCCTGGCAGCTCTCCAAGCTGGCCGCGCAGTGGAACGTGCTGACCCTGCGCATCATGCTGGCGGCGCGCAAGGATCGCGAGATCGTGAGCTCCGCCAGCTACGACTTCCTGATGTATTCGGGCTACGTCACCCTGGCGTATTTCTGGGCCCTGCAGGCCGCAGTGGCCTATGAAAAGCTGGAGAACGGCGGCGCCGAATCGCCGGAGTTCTACCAGGCCAAGATCCAGACGGCGGAATTCTATTTCGAGCGCCTGCTGCCGCGCGCCAAGACGCACGCTGCCGGCATCGGCAGCTCGCCGCGCACGCTGATGCAGATGCAGAACGACCACTTCGCCATGACCTGAGCCTACGGAATACAGGCGCAGGCCTCAGCAGGCCGGGGAAACCCGGCCTTTTTTATGGGGCCATGCCCTCCACGGCCATCGCCTAATAATTTCTAACTGGACCAGAAAAATAATATCGCCGTCATCACAACTTTACGGTCGTTTAACAAGATCAAGCGTTTTATTACGCATCATTGCAGATCTTCTGTACGAAGCAGACACGAGCTCATCTATAAAACTTCAGATGACTCACGCAGGTGTCTTTTCATGACCAGAATTTTTGCTTTACCGCTTCTTTCGCTCGCGCTGCTGCTGAATGGCTGCGGCAGCGATGGCAGCCGGCCTGCTGCCCATGGCACGCTGAACGTCATCCTGACGGATGCGCCTGCCTGCGGCTACGATCATGTTTATGTGAGCGTCGAGCGGGTGCGCGTGCATCAAAGCGCGACGGCGGGGGCCAATGCCCCGGGCTGGCACGAACTCAGGCTGCCGGATCCGCAGAAAATCGATCTGCTGGCGCTGAGCAATGGGGTTTTCCTGACGCTGGGCCAGACACCGCTGCCCGCCGGACACTATCAGCAGATCCGCCTCGTGCTTGCCGAAAATGCCGGCGGTGGGCAATTGCGCAATTCCATTGTGCCGACAGGAGGCAGCGAGCAGGAACTGGTGACGCCCAGTGCGACGCAGAGCGGTTACAAGGTTATCGGCAACTTCAGCGTGCAGCCCAACACCCTGGTCGATCTGGTGCTGGATTTCGATGCCTGCCGCTCCGTCGTGCAGAAGGGCCATGGCGGCTATGCGCTGAAGCCCGTGGTCAAGGCGACGCCTCTGCTGGTGAGCGGCATCATCGACGGCTATGTCAGCCCGGCCGATGCCGGGGCGTTTGTCTTCGCCGAGCAGGCGGGAGTGGTGATCAAGGGCACCGTGGCGGACAGCGCCGGGCGCTTCATCCTCTCTCCGGTAATTCAGAGCACGGGCAAGGGCACTTACGATGTCGTCATTTCCCGTAAGGGAGACACTTCGGTCATTGTCCGCGGCGTTCCTGTCGCGGCGGCCGCGACGACAACCATTTCTACCGCTTCCCAGCCATTCCTGCTGCCGTCTTCCGGCACGCATCGGGTTAGCGGCACCGTAAGCCCGGCCTGGGCAGAGGCGAGCCTCGAGGCCCTGCAAATTTCCGCCGGTCACGCCTATGCGATTTCCGGCAGCCATGCCAACCTGGACAGCGGGGCGTATGAAATGAGTCTGCCTGTCGCCGCGCCGCTGGTGGGCGACTTCAACGGCAGCCTCCCGGTGCCTTTGACAGCCGACCCGCTGGCGGCCGGCCAGTATTTCGTGCGCGCCACGACGGCACTCGGGGCCACCCGAACCACGGCCATCGACATACTCTCCGGCGATGCTCCGGGCGTGGACTTCCTGTTCTAACTGCATCGCCCCAGGTTCTGGCCCCACGCTCCCCGGGCGGCCCCTTCTCGATGCGCCGCCAATTTTTCAGCCGCAGGCCACGATTTTCCCTCCCCCGCCCCCGGGCTTCTGGCTGACCGTCTTTTCCCGGCGCAGGCACGCTCGCGGCCTTCGGGCCTATGCCCCTGCCGCCTGCCGAGGTTTCCCTGGCGCCTGCGGCTGCCCGCCTTGAAGCTGCGGCCGGAAGCCGTGGTGAAGCAGGTCTTCCAGCGGTCTCGCTGCAGGGCATCAGGGATACAGCCTGGACTTGCTCCACCGGCCCTGCTCATCCAGCAGATACAGCACCCGGTCATGCATGCGCGACGGACGGCCCTGCCAGAACTCCATGCGCTCGGGAACGAGGCCATAGCCTCCCCAGTGCGGCGGCCGGGGTACGCCGGTGATGTACTGCGCCGCCAGTCTGGCGGCGCGGGCCAGCAGCGTGCGCGGACTATCCAGCGCCTCGCTCTGCAATGATGCCCAGGCTCCGATACGGCTCTGGTAAGGGCGCGAGGAGAAATAGGCGTCGGAGGCCTGCTCGGGGAGTTTTTCCACCCGGCCCTCTATGCGCACCTGTCGCTCCAGCTCGGGCCAGAAAAACGTCAGTGCCGCAAAAGGATGGGCCGCCAGCTGCCGGCCTTTGCGGGACTCATAGTTGGTATAGAAAACGAAGCGCCGCTGCTCGATCCCCTTCAGCAGCACGATTCGCGCCGAAGGCCGGTGGTCGGCGCCAACCGTGGCCAGATGCATTGCCGTGGGCTCGCCCACCCTGGCCGCCATTGCCTCGTCCAGCCAGTGGTTGAACTGGGCAAGGGGATCCTCCAGGCAGTCCTCGGGCGAAAGCCTGTGACGGGAATACTCCTGGCGTATCGCCGCCAGATCATGGCGCTCGGTCATGCACGGCTCCGTAAATAGCCACAAAAGTGTATAGGCTGCAGCGCGGCATAGGGATGCATCGGCAGAAGTTAATTTCCCTCACCCCTCGTAAAGCCGGGTATGCGGCGCTGCGTACACTTGCGGTATCCTATTGGTACTGCGGTGCCCTCACGGAAGAAATCCCGGCGCCGCGGGCATCACGTGTCATTCAAGGATTATTCATGACTCCGCTTACTCCCCTGGACCAGCTCTTCCTGTGGCTGGAGCGCCGCCAGCAGCCCATGCATGTGGCCGGGCTCCAGCTTTTCTCCTATCCGGAAGATGCCGGCCCCCGCTACATACGCGACCTGGCCGAGCAGATGCGCTCTTGCCAAACGCCCCAGCCGCCCTTCAACAAACGCCTCGTCAGCCGTTTTGGCCAGGCCTTCTGGGAGGTCGACCGGCAGTTCGATATCGATCACCACTTTCGCCACGAAGCCCTGCCCAAGCCGGGCCGCATCCGCGAACTGCTGGCCCTGGTATCCGCCGAGCATTCCAATCTGCTCGACCGGGCCCGCCCACTTTGGGAAGTACACCTGATCGAGGGCATCCAGGGACGCCGGTTTGCCCTCTACTCCAAGATTCACCACTCCATGGCTGACGGTATCGCCGTCATGCGCATGGGCATGCGCGCCCTGTCCCCGGACCCCGCCGTGCGGGATCTGCCGCCGGTCTGGGCCATGGAAAGGCGCAGGTCGTCCGGCGCCAGCCTGGGCCCGGCCCAGATGGCCACAGGCCTGGCGCGGCTGACGGCCGGCCTCAGCAAGCAGGCCGCCACCATACCCAATGTGGTGCGGGAGATCATGAAGGTCTCCAGCAAGGCCAAACGCGATCCGAATTACGTTTCGATCTTTCAGGCGCCGCACTGCCAGCTCAACGAAGCCATTACCGGCTCCCGCCGTTTTGCCGCGCAGTCCTATTCCCTGTCGCGCATCAAGACCCTGGCCTCGCACTTCGACTGCACCGTCAACGACATCGTGCTGGCCATGTGCGGCGGTGCCCTGCGCGATTACCTGATCAGCATGCACGAGCTGCCCAACCGTCCGCTCATCGCCATGGTGCCGGTGTCGCTGCGTCGCGACGATACGGACTCCGGCAACCAGGTGGCGGTCATCCTCGCCAACCTCGGTACGCATATCGCCGATCCGGCCAATCGTCTTGATGTCATCAAGGCCTCGGTGCGCGAAGCCAAGTGCCGCTACAGCCACATGACGCCGGAAGAGATCCTCAACTACACCGCCCTCATGCTGGCGCCGACGGCCGTCAATCTCATCACCGGACTCGCGCCGAAGTGGCAGGCCTTCAACGTGGTGATTTCCAATGTTCCCGGTCCGAGGCAGCCGCTGTACTGGAACGGCGCCCGCCTGGAAGGCATGTACCCGGTCTCCATTGCGCTCGACCGTATCGCGCTCAACATTACGCTCGCCAGCTATGTGGATTCGCTCGAGTTCGGCCTGATTGGTTGCCGTCGCACGCTGCCGTCCATGCAGCGCCTGCTCGACTACCTGGAAAACAGCATCCGGGATCTGGAAATCGCCGCGGGCATCTGCGGCGTTCCCCGGCGCCTCTGAGACGGCTCGTTCAAGAAAGCCCGCCTAGGCGGGCTTTTTTCATGCGGCCCTGGAGGGGGGAGAAGAGGCCGCCAGCGCTGCCTGCACTTCCGAAAAGTGCTGCAGCTTCTTGATGGTGTCAAAAAGCGTTCGAGCCTCGGGCCAGGCCTGGGCGAGCATGGCCAGCCATTGCTTGTAGCGGCCGATGGCGCCGCGCTCGGTCCAGTTGCTTCCGTGCGCAACGGGATGCTCCGGCTTGCCGGCCCGCTGCAATGCTGTCAGGAACTGCTGTTGCCACACCACTATCCCGGACCAGGCCGGCCGGAAGTCTTCGCCACGGATCTGGCATGCCAAGGCAGGATTCGTCACCGCCCCGCGTCCAAGCATGAGATCACCGCAGTGCGAGGCTTGCCGGCAGCGCTTCGCATCCTCCGCCGTCCAGATTTCTCCGTTGGCCATGACGGGCAGCTTCACGGTCCTGCGTATTTCCGCAATTGCCTCCCAGTGCGCGGGCGGACGGTAGCCGTCCACCTTGGTCCGCGCATGAACCACGAGGGAACTGGCGCCAGCGGCCGCGATGGCCCGCGCGTTGTCCAGCATGCGGCAGCGATCCTTCACGCCCAGGCGCATCTTGGCCGTTACCGGAATCGTTTCGGGGACCGCGCGGCGCACGGCTGCCACAATGGCGTGTACGGTTTCCGGCTCCTCGAGGAGAATGGCTCCTCCGCGGTGCCGGTTCACGGTTTTGGCGGGGCATCCGAAATTCAGATCGATTTCCGGTGCGCCCAGCTCCGCGGCAAAGGCCGCATTCTCCGCCAGCACACTCGGCTCGCTTCCCAGCAATTGCACATGCACCGGGGTGCCGGCGCGCGTTTTGCCCTGCATCCTCAGCTCCGGGCAGGCCTGGAGGAAGACGCGCTCAGGCAGCAGGCGATCCGTCACCCGGATGAATTCGGTGACGCAGGCATCGTAGCCGCCGATGCCGGTGAGGATGTCGCGCATGTAGAAATCGGTCAGCCCCTCCATGGGCGCGAGATAGATTTTCATCAGGGGCGGTCTTTTTGTTCCGTATAAAAACCGAAGGCCCCGCAGGGCCTTCCGTTCCGGACGCGCTTCAGTGCGCAAACACCGGCACGGCCATTCGTATCAAGGTGATGAAGGGCTGGGGATACAGGCCGATCGCAAACATCAGGATGGTCACGCCGAGCACCATCACGCCGCCGGCGCGCTCCCCCCAGTCGCGGGGCGCGTCGTAGCTGGCCATGCCGGGCCGCGGCAGGAACATGGTGATCATGACGCGCAGGTAGTAGTACAGGCCAATGGCGCTGCCGACGACCACGAGGCCGAGCAGCACCCAGAGCTTCGCGCTGACGCCGGCCGCCACGATGTAAAACTTGCCGATGAAGCCCGCCGTCACGGGAATGCCCGCCAGCGACAGCATCATGCCGGTCATGACCGCCGTCAGGTAGGGGCGGCGCCAGAAGAGCCCGCGGTAGTTGTGCAGCTGGTCGGCGTCGTGGCCGCGGAAGGGGCTGGACATCAGCGCCACCACGCCGAAGGCGCCCAGGGTCGTGACGACATAGGTGACGAGGTATACGCCGATCGCCTCGATCGTGCCGAAGGGCGCCACCAGCAGCACCAGCAGATAGCCAAAGTGCGCAATCGACGAGTAGGCCAGCAGGCGCTTGATATTCGTCTGCGCCAGCGCGAGCAGGTTGCCGACAACAATGGAAATGCCGGCCAGCACTGCAAGTATGTCGCGCACGACATTGGCCTCGTTCGGCGGCAAGGCGCCCGACTCGTAAAAGAATCGCACGAGCACGACAAAGACCGCCGTCTTGCTCGCCGTCGCGAGAAAGGCGCCCACGGGCGCCGGCGCACCTTCGTAGACATCGGGTGTCCAGACATGAAACGGCGCGATGGAAAGCTTGAAGGCCAGGCCGGCCAGCATCAGGGCCGTACCCAGCATCAGCACCGGATTGGCCGACTCCGGACCCAGATAGGTGTAGGCGAGGCCGCTGAAGGAAAGCGTTCCGCCGATGGCATAAACCAGCGCCATGCCGAACAGCAGCATGGCCGATGCCGTGGCAGAGAGCACGATGTACTTGATGCCGCCTTCCAGTGCCCGGCCGTTACGGAAGGTGTAGGCGACCATGCCGTAGACCGGCACGGACAAAAGCTCCAGGCCGATGAACAGCGACGCCAGATGCCGGCTGCAGGCCAGGACCATGGCTCCCATCACGGCCATCGCCAGCAACAGGTACAGCTCTTCGCGATTGCCTTTGTAGCCTTCCAGGTAAGCATGCGAGAGCGTGGTGCAGGCCAGCGTGGTTATCAGCAGCAGCCCCATGTAGAAACAGGCGTAGAGGTCCACGACCAGCAGGGGCGTCACGCCCACCGGCGGCTGGCTGAAAGCCACGTAGAGCACTGCCGCCAGCGCCAGGTTGAGGCCGATGACGGTCAGGGTGGCGTTGAAGCCGTGGTGGCGGCGCACGGCGATGGACAACATCACCACCACGACGGTGGCCGCCAGCACCATGAGGGGAAGCAGGGCGATTAATTGTTCTTTCGGCATTGTCATTCGCCTTCAGGAGCCAGTGGAACCGGCTCGGTCGCCGTCGCCACGGGTGGTGCAGTGTAGACCTGATGCACGGAATGCATCACGGCCGCAGAAGTATTCAGGACAGGCTGGGGATAGAGTCCCAGGAAAAGCAGCACGCCCATCAGCGACAGCATCAGCGTGATCTCGCGGGGAGAAAGGTCTTCCATGCGTTCGGTCGTTTTTGCCGGGCCGTAGAAGGCGCGCTGCATCATGAGCAGCGAATACACGGCCGCGAGGATCAGGCCGCCGGTGGCGATGACCGTCAATACCGGTGCGCTGGGGAAGCTTCCCAGCAGGATCAGGAACTCGCCCACGAAGTTGCCCAGGCCCGGCAGGCCGAGCGAGGCCGCCGTGAAGAAAAGGGCAATGGGCGGCAGAAAGGCGAAGCGCGACCAGAGCCCGCCCATCTGTCGCAGATCTCGCGTATGCAGCCGCTCGTAGATTTCGCCGCAGAGAATGAACAGCGCGCCTGCCGAGATGCCGTGTGCCAGCATCTGCATGACCACGCCCTGCAGTGCGACTTCACTGCCGGCATAGATGCCGAGCAGAACGAAGCCCATATGCGAAATCGAGGTGTAGGCAATCAGGCGCTTGATGTCCGTCTGGGCGCAGGCGAGCACCGCACCGTAGAAAATGCCGATGACGCCCAGCGTCATGGCCACCGGCGCAAACCACTCGGAAGCATCCGGGAAGATGGGCAGGGCAAAGCGCAGCAGTCCATAGCCTGCCGTTTTCAGCAGAACGCCTGCGAGGTCGACGGAGCCTGCCGTCGGCGCCTGCGAATGCGCGTCCGGCAACCAGGAATGCAGCGGCACTATCGGCAGCTTTACTGCAAAGGCGATGAAGAAGCCCAGCATGAGCACGCGCTCGACCTCGACCGGCATGCTGGTGTTCAGCAGCGCCATGTAATCGAAGGTGATCACCCCCGAGCTCTGGTAATGCGCGAAGACGAGCCCCAGGATGGCGAGCAACAGCAGCAGGCCGCTGGCCTGGGTGAAGATGAAAAACTTGTTGGCCGCATAGATGCGGCCCTTGCCGCCCGGCGCGTTGTGGCCCCACAGCGCGATCAGGAAATACATGGGAACCAGCATCATTTCCCAGAAGAAGAAGAACAGGAACATGTCGAGCGCGAGGAACACGCCGATCACGCCCCCGAGGTTCCAGAGCAGGTTCAGGAAGAAGAAGCCGACGTGCTTCTGGATTTCCCGCCAGGAGCAGGCCACCGCCATCACGCCGAGCAGGCCGGTCAGCAGGACCATCAACAGCGACAGGCCATCCAGTCCCAGATGGAAGCTGATGCCGAAGCGGGGAATCCAGGGCGCCTGAAACTCTTCCTGCCATTGCGGGGCAGTGCCGGTGCTGGCCAGCGAGTAGTCGCCCTGAATCCAGAGGATGCAGCCGAGCACCAGCACGCCGAGCATGGAGAGCAAGGCGATCCAGCGCGGGACATTGAGCCCGAAGCGCTCGCTCTGCCAGCAAAGCAGGCCGCCGATGAAGGGGATGAGGATGAGCCAGAGCAGAATCATGTCGGGGCGGTTCTCTTAGTGTTCTTCAAACCAGGATTCTTCAAACCAGGATTCTTCAAACCAGGGCAAAACCCGCCATCACGATCACCAGTCCGATGACCATCGTGGCGGCGTACCAGCGCAGCTTGCCGCTCTGCGTGACAACGAGAGCATCATGGCCTTTGCGCGTGAGCCAGGGCAGCAGGCCGATGCCGGCGTCGGCCCAGTCGCGCGCATTCGTGCGCACCAGGAACATGAAAGGTCTGACAAAAATGCGGTCGTAGAGCCAGTCGAATCCCCAGGCATTCTTCCAGAGGCCGCCCACCAGTCGACCCGGGCCGCTTTGAGCAAGAGCCGTAACGAAGCGTCGCTCGCCGAGGAAGAGCCCGGCGGCGATCGCAATACCCGCCAGTGCCACGCCCATGGAAATGAATTCCAGCGTGTGTTTCATTCCGCCGCCGGCCGCGCCGGCACTGGCTGGCAGGACATGCTCAAGCGGGGGATGGATCAATGCGCCCACCGCCGTCGAAAGCACCAGCAGCACGGCCAGCGGCAGGGTATGGGAAAGTCCGTGGCCGGCGTGCGCATCCGTTTTTTCCGTTCCGTGGAAGACGATGAAGATGAGGCGGAAGGTATAGATCGAGGTCAGCAGCGCACCCAGCAGGCCGGCATAGAACAGGCCCGGATTACCGCTTGCCCATGCTTCCCAGAGAATCTCGTCCTTGGAGAAGAAGCCCGCCGTCAGGAAGGGGAAGGCCACGAGGGCACCCCCACCCACCAGGAAACAGGCGTAGATGAACGGAAGCTTCTTTCTCAGGCCGCCCATCTTGAAAATGTCCTGCTCGTGATGCGTGGCGACAATCACCGCACCGGCCGCAAGGAACAGCAAGGCCTTGAAGAAGGCGTGGGTCATCAGGTGGAAGACCGCGGCGCTCCAGGCGCCGGCGCCCAGCGCCAGGAACATGTAGCCGATCTGGCTCATCGTCGAGTAGGCCAGGATGCGCTTGATGTCGGTCTGCACGAGTGCCGTAAAGCCGGCGAGCAGCAGCGTGACGGCGCCGATAATTCCTACCAGCTGCAAGACATCGGGCGCATACAGGAAAATCGTATGGGTGCGAGCGATCAGGTACACGCCCGCCGTCACCATGGTGGCGGCATGGATCAGCGCAGACACCGGCGTGGGGCCC
Source organism: Pseudomonadota bacterium (assembly GCA_049320605.1). Classification (GTDB taxonomy): domain Bacteria; phylum Pseudomonadota; class Gammaproteobacteria; order Pseudomonadales; family Moraxellaceae; genus UBA2031. The sequence continues at coordinate 186,821 of JBMOQI010000014.1, forward strand.
GCCATGGCGTCCGGCAACCAGGTCTGCAAGGGCAGTTGCGCCGACTTGCCCACCGCGCCGCCGAGCAGCAGCAGGGCGGCAAGCGACAGCACCGGGTCTCCCGCCGCGAACTTCTGCGGCACCAGCGCCAGTATCTCCTGAATGTTCAGGGTGTTCAGTTCCCGATACAGGATAAACAAGCCGATCGCCATGAAGGTGTCGCCGACACGGGTCACCACGAACGCCTTGCGCGCCGCCAGTCCGTTCGCCGGATCCTTGTAGTAGAACCCGATCAGCAGAAAGCTGCACAGGCCCACGCCTTCCCAGCCCAGGTACAGGAACACGAGGTTGTCGCCGAGCACGAGGAAAAGCATGCTGGCGACGAACAGGTTCATGTAGGAGAAGAAGCGCTCATAGCCCTCTTCGCCGCGCATATACCAGGAGGCGAAGAGGTGAATGAAAAAGCCGACGCCGGTAATCACGCCCAGCATGGTGAGCGAGAGGCCGTCGAGCTGCAGGGAAAGTTGCGGGGTAAAGCCTGCGGTATTGATCCAGGTCCACAGCAGCTGCCTGTAAACGCCGTTCGGTGGCGGGTTCTGCATGAAGTCCAGGCCGACCCAGAGCGTGGTCAGGGCGGATAGCCCTATGGCGCCCACGCCGATGCTCGCCGACATGTTTTCGGAAAGCCGGTTGCGCCCGAAGGCGAGAATCAGGAAGCCCAGCAGGGGAAAAAGGAAGGTGAGGAAAAGAAAGTTCATCCGTGCATCTCGCTGGCGGCGTCCACATCGAGCGTGCGGAAACGATGGTTAAGCTGGAGCAGGATGGCGAGGCCGATACAGGCCTCGGAGGCGGCCAGGCTCAGGATCAGAATGAACATGATCTGCCCATCCGGCTGGACCCAGCGGCTGCCGGCCACGACAAAGGCAAGCGCGGCCGCATTCATCATGACCTCGAGGCTCATCAGCATCCACAGCAGGTTGCGTCGCACCATCACGCCGACGAGGCCCAGGAAGAAAAGAATACCGGCCAGCAGCAGTCCGTATTCCATCGGGATGGCATTCATTCGGCATGCTCCCTTTCAGTTTGTTGACGACCGAGGTGATACGCCGTGACCAGCGCTGCCAGCAGCAGCATGGAAGCCAGCTCCACCGCCAGGAGATACGGCCCATAAAGCGCTATGCCCACCTGCTTGGCCGTGACCGTCGTGTGGCCCGCCGCGGTAATGCCCCCCTTGCCGAATACATAAAGAAGCTCGGCAAGCAGCAGCAGCGCCAGCATGCCGGGGCCGATCCACACATGCGGGCGCAGCCATTGCGTCTCTTGCTGCGTGGTGGCGCTGCCCAAATTCAACATCATCACGACAAAGACGAAGAGCACCATGATGGCGCCGGCATACACGATGATTTCCAGCATGCCGGCAAAGGGAGCGCCCACCAGGAAGAAGATCATCGCGACTGCGAGCAGTGACACGATGAGATTGAGCAGGGAGTGCACCGGGTTTTTCCCGATGATCACTCCGAGGGTGGCGGCAACAGCCACGACCGCCGCCATGAAAAAGCCGATCTCAAGCACCGACACGACGATCTCCCCTCACGGCAGCAGGCTCTTGACGTCTACCGGCCTGGCTTCGTTCACGGCAGCGCCCTTGGGCTTGCCGGTGATCGCCATGCCGGCCACGCGGTAGAAGTTGTAGTCCGGGTACTTGCCCGGTCCGGAAATCAGCAGATGTTCTTTTTCGTAGACAAGGTTCTGGCGATTGAATTCCGCCATCTCGAAGTCCGGCGTCAGCTGGATGGCGGCCGTCGGGCAGGCCTCCTCGCACATGCCGCAGAAGATGCAGCGCGAGAAGTTGATGCGGAAGAATTCCGGATACCAGCGGCCGTCTTCTTTTTCTGCCTTCTGCAGCGAAATGCAGCCTACCGGGCAGGCCACCGCGCAGAGATTGCAGGCCACGCAGCGCTCCTCGCCATCCGGATCGCGGGTGAGGACGATGCGTCCGCGATAGCGGGGCGGCACATAGGTGGGCTCTTCGGGATACTGCACCGTGTCGCGCTTGCGAAAGCCGTGAGAGAACACCATCACGAGACTGCGCAGCATGGTGAAAGCGCCGATCAGGATACCTTTGAGAGTCATGGCGGTTTCCTCAGGGCATCTGCAGGTAGAGAACGACTGCGCCGGTGACGAGCAGATTGAGCAGCGTCAGGGGCAAGCAGAACAGCCAGCCGAAAGTCATCACCTGGTCATAGCGTGGCCGGATGAGCGCGCCACGTACCAGAACAAACAGCATGATGAAAAGCGCGGTCTTTCCGGCGAACCAGAAGAACGGCGGAATAACTTTCAGGAAGGGCAGGGCTTCGGCAAAAGGAGCCAGCCAGCCGCCGAAGAACAGGGTGACAAGCAGGGCGGAAATAACCACCACGCCGACGTATTCGCCCACGAAGAACATGCCCCACTTCAGGCCGGAGTACTCGATGTGATAGCCGTCCGCGAGTTCCTGCTCCGCCTCCGGCTGGTCGAAGGGATGGCGGTGGGTCACGGCAATGCCGGCAACCAGGAAAGCGCAGAAGCCGAAGAACTGGCTGATCACCAGCCAGTGATGCTGCTGATATTCAACGATGTCGCGCAGGCTGAAGGAGCCGGCTTCGACCACGACCCCCATGAGGGCAATGCCCATGAAGACCTCATAGGAGAGCGTCTGCGCCGACGCACGCAGGCCGCCCAGCAGTGCGTATTTATTGTTGGAGGCCCAGCCGGCAAAGAGCACGGCGTATACCCCCAGGCCTGCCATGGCGAGGAAGAACAGCAGCCCCACGTTCATGTCCGGCATCACACCCCAGTCCGGGGTGATGGGGATGACGGCCATCACCAGCAGCAGGGAGGAGAGGGCGATTGCCGGCGCCATCCAGAAGATCAGCCTGTCGGCAAACGGCGGCGTCCAGTCTTCCTTGAAAAACATTTTCAGCATGTCGGCCAGCAGCTGGAAGAGGCCGAAAGGGCCGACACGGTTGGGGCCGTAGCGATCCTGCCACCACGCCAGCAGGCGCCGCTCGATGAAGCTGAGGAAGGCCGCGGCCATCACGGTGACGAGCAGGATCACCACCGCCTTCAACATCGCCACGGCAATGGCCACGACATCGGGCGTAACCCAGGCGGAGACCGAATTCATCATGTCATTCATGCGCCCGCCCCCACGAATGCCTGTCTTCCTGCAAACGCAGCCAGGCCGCTGATCCCCACCGGGATGCCGGCCATTCCGGCCGGCAGCGTATTGCTGATACGCACGACGAGCTCACGCTGCTCATCTCCCACTTTCACGACAGCCTTCATGCCGTCGGCCAGGCCAAGGCGCGCTGCATCTGTTGCCGCCAGGGCGACATAACCCTCGGGAATCAGCTTCTGCACCGGCGCGGCTCGCGACGACAGCTCTTCACTGCCATAGATGTGATAGAGCGGCGCGGCGCGCAGGTCCGTGCCGGCAGCGAAGGCAGCGGGAACCTTTCCGAAGTAAGCGATATCCGCGCGGCCCTCTATCAAGCGCACGCCCGAATCGCCGCCCCGCAGGTGGCCGCCAACCTCAACCTGGAACTTGTTCCAGGACTGGGGCGAGTTCCAGCCCGGCGCCCAGGCAAAGGGGATCAGCGGAGAAGGCTCGTTGGGACCCGCATACCCTTCCATGGAGAAGGCGAGGGCCGAATCCGCATCCTGCGGCGTGCGCGGCTCATGCACCGAAATCGGCGCGCGTGTCGCAGTGCGGCCGGAATAGCGGCGCGGCGAACGGGCGACTTTCAGGCCCTTGATGCGGAAGGTCGCAGCGGGGGCCGCCGCCACGATGCCGGCCAGCTGCGGATTAGCCCTGGCACAATGCGCGGTTACCTCGTCGAGCAATGTCCACTCAATTTCGCGTTGCGCCAGCGTTGCATGCAGCGCATGCAGCCAGCGCCAGGACTCGTGCATCACGATATCGGGCTGGTAGTAGACCGGATCGTAAACCTGGAAATAGCGCTGGGCGCGGCCTTCGTTGTTGACCAGAGTGCCATCGCCTTCGGCAAAGCTGGCTGCCGGCAGCACAAACGCGGAAGCCTTCGCCGTTTCCGTCAGCTGATGATCGACCGTGACGACCACCTTGGCGCGCGCAAGCGCCGCCTGCACCCTGGAGCGATCTGCACGCTGATACAGCTCGTTCTCCACGATGACCACGGCGTCTGCATCGCCATGCTCGAGCGTGGCCAGGGCTGCATCGAGGGAGTTACCGCCAAGCATGGCCAGGCCCAGGCTGTTGGCCTCCGGCAGGCACAGCGTCAGCGCCGCGGCTTTGCTCTTTGCACACAGCGCGGCAGCGACGTTGGCGGCCGCCTCCATGACGGCCCGGCTTTGTGCCCCAGTCCCGGAAACCACCAGCGGCCGCTTGGCGGCCCGCAGCGTATCGGCGATTTTTTTCGCCAGAGCGGCTGTGGTTGCGTCAAGATCGTTCACGGCCGGCGCACTGCTGTCGAGGGCATGCGCTATGGCGAAGCCGAGGCGGGCAATGTCGTCGGAGGCTGCGTGCAGAGTTGCGTCGGCAATGTCATCCAGCCGGGTTGCTTCGAAGCTGGCAATGAAGACCGGGCTTCTTGCGCCCTGCCCGATATTCGCGAGGGCCTCCGCCTGCCACTTCTGGACATTGCTGGCGGCCGCCATCTCTACCGTTTTGTTCTTTGCCGCCTGGCGCAGGGCCAGGGCAACGCGCGGGGCGGTCTGCGTAACGTCTTCGCCCAGCACCAGCACCGCGTCGAATTCTTCGATCTCGCGCAGCGACGGCGTGCGCACGCCACGCGTAAGGATGTCCTTTGCCAGGTTCAACAGATCCTGTTCGGCAGCACTGACGCCACTGAAGAAATTCTCTGCACCGACCAGCTCGCGCAAGGCGTGATTGGCCTCCAGGCTGGCGCGCGGCGAGGCAATGCCGATGACGCGCTTGGCTGCGCGAATCGCGTCAGCGATCTTGTCGACGGCGGCATCGCCCGTAAGGGATTCGAAACGCTCACCGTCACGCCAGAGCGGCTGACGGGGGCGGTCTTCCCGATTCACGAAGCCATAGCCGAAGCGGCCACGATCGCAGAGGAAGTAATGGTTCACCGAGCCGTTGTAGCGGTTCTCGATACGACGGAGCTCGCCGTAGCGTTCGCCGGGAGAAATGTTGCAGCCGACGGAGCAGCCCTGACAAATGCTGGGAGCAAATTGCATGTCCCATTTGCGGTTGTAGCGCTCGCTATGGGTCTTGTCGGTGAATACGCCCGTGGGGCATACCTCGGTGAGATTGCCCGAAAATTCGCTCTCCAGGCGGCCGTTCTCGGCGCGCCCGAAATAGACATTGTCATGCGCGCCGAAGACGCCGAGGTCGCTGCCTCCGGCATAATCCTTGTAATAGCGGACGCAGCGGTAGCAGGCGATACAGCGGTTCATCTCATGGTTGATGAAAGGACCGAGCTCCTGGTTCTGATGGGTGCGCTTGGAAAAGCGATAGCGACGGGAGCTGTGGCCCGTCATCACCGTCATGTCCTGTAAGTGGCAATGCCCACCCTCTTCGCAGACCGGGCAATCATGAGGATGATTGGTCATCAGCCATTCAATGACGGAGGCGCGGAAGGTTTTGGCTTCCTCGTCATCGATGGAGATCATCATGTTTTCGGTGGGCTGCGTCATGCACGACATGACGATGCGGCCGCGCTTGTCGTCGGGGTTCGCGTACTGCTTTACCGCACACTGGCGACAGGCGCCGACAGAGCCCAACGCGGGATGCCAACAGAAATAGGGAATGTCGAGGCCGAGTGACAGGCAGGCCTGCAGGAGATTATCTGCACCGTCTACTTCGAATTGTTTGCCGTCGATATGAATGGTTGCCATCACATGACTCCCGTCATGGCAGGCCGCTCAGCGCGGGGCGCCGTGGCCGATATACCCTGTTCGAATTCGGAGCGGAACAACCGTAGCGCGCTTCCCAGTGGCTCGACTGCTCCGGGCGCATGTGCGCAATAGGTCTTGCCCGGGCCGAGGAAATCCACGAGCTGCTGGAGAATTTCGATATCCCCCGCTGCCCCCTCACCCTTCTCGATGGCACGGAGCAGCTTGACGCTCCAGGGCAGCCCGTCGCGGCAGGGCGTACACCAGCCGCAGGACTCGCGGGCAAAGAACTCTTCCATATTGCGCAGCAGTGCCACCATGCTGACGGTGTTGTCCACCGCCATGGCAAGGCCTGTCCCCATGCGCGTGCCCGCCTTCAAGATGCCGGCGGCATACATGGGCGCATCCAGCTGCTCCGGCAACAGGAAACCGGTTCCGGCTCCGCCTGGCTGCCAGGCCTTCAGCGTGTAGCCCGCTTTCATTCCGCCCGCATATGCTTCAAAGAGCTCACGTGCCGGGATGCCAAAAGGCAGTTCCCATAGGCCCGGGTTTTTCACCTTTCCGGAAAAGCCCATGAGCTTGGTGCCGTGGTCTTCGCTGCCTGCCCGCGCCAGCGACTTGTACCAGTCCACGCCATTGCCGACGATGGCAGGCACATTGCACAGCGTCTCGACATTGTTTACGCAGGTAGGTTTGCCCCAGACGCCGACTGTCGCCGGGAAGGGGGGCTTGGAGCGCGGATGGGCGCGCCGGCCCTCCAATGAATTGATCAGGGCCGTTTCTTCGCCGCAGATGTAGCGGCCTGCGCCGGTGTGGACATACAGCTCGAAATCGAAGCCACTGCCGAGGACATTCTTGCCCACAATGCCTGAGGCCCGCGCCTCGTCGATTGCACGATTCAGCACACGCGCCGCATCAACATACTCTCCGCGCAGAAAGATGTAGGCGGTGTTCGCCCGGAGCGCCCGCGCCGAAATCACCATGCCTTCGATCAGCAGATGGGGCAGCTGCTCCATGAGCAGGCGGTCCTTGTAGGTGTTTGGCTCCATCTCGTCCGCATTGCAGAGCAAGTAACGGACATTGAGGCTTTCATCCTTGGGCATCAGGCTCCACTTCACGCCGGTGGGAAAGCCTGCGCCACCACGGCCCTTGAGACCGGCATCCTTTACCGCGCCGACAATCTCGTCGGGAGACATCCCAAGCAGAGCCTTTCGGGCCGCCGCATAGCCGCCCTTGCTTTCGTACTCGGACAGCCAGACGGCCTCACCGTCATCCCGCAATTGCCAGGTCAGCGGGTGGGTTTCCGGCTTACGCGGTGTTTTATTGGCGGTGCCGAAGGAGGCAAGTTTCATGGGTACTGCTCCAGCAGCGCGAGGACAGATTCCGGCGTGAGACCGCCGTGCGTATCGTCATCGATCATGATCGTCGAGCCCTTGTCACAGTTGCCCAGGCAGCACACCGGGAGAAGGGTGAAGCGGCCATCGGCCGTGGTGTCCCCGATGCCAATTCCCAACTGCTTCGCCAAGGCATCCAATACGGCTTCATGCCCATTGATGAAGCAAACCATGCTGTCACACACTCGTATGAGGTGACGTCCGACCGGCTGCCGGAAAATCTGGCTGTAGAAAGTCGCCACGCCCTCCACGTCGCTAGCTGGGATTCCCAGCAACTCGGCGATGGCGGCAATGGCGCCATCAGGCACCCAGCCATGCTCTTTCTGCACTGTCTTGAGTGCATCAATGCTGGCTGCCCGCGCATCGGGATAATGAGTCTTGGCGTGCTCGATCTCGGCACGGGCCTCTGGCGACAGCACGTAGCGAGTGGTCGCAATGATTTTGGAAGAGTTAGCGGTCGACATCGGCCATCACAAAGTCAATTGACGCCAGGTAGGCAATCAGATCCGCGATCATGGAGCCGCGAATCACCGAAGGAATCTGTTGCAGATGCGGGTAGCTCGGCGTACGGATACGTGTGCGATAGCTCATCGTGCCGTGATCGGACACCAGGTAATAGCTGTTGATGCCCTTGGTTGCCTCGATCAGCTGGGAAGATTCGCCCGCGGGCATTACCGGCCCCCAGGACACGCTCAGGAAATGGGTGATCAGGGTTTCGATATCCGCCAGGGTGCGGTCCTTGGGCGGCGGACAAGTCAGGGGATGATCGGCCTTGTAGGGACCTGCCGGCATATTGTCCAGGCACTGCCGAATGATGCGTAATGACTGGCGCATCTCCTCGATGCGCACCAGCGCGCGATCATAGGCATCGCCGTTCTTGGCCAGGGCAACGTCGAACTCAAAATTTTCGTAGCCGGAATATGGCCGCTTCTTGCGCAAGTCGAAATCAAGGCCCGTTGCGCGCAAGTTGGGGCCGGTAACGCCCCAGGCCAGCGCCTGCTTGGTGTCGTATTGTGCAATACCCACTGTTCGCGCCATCAGCACCCTGTTGCGAATCGCCGCCTTTTCGTATTCCTTCAGGCGCTTGGGCATCCAGTCCACGAACTCGCGAACAATCTTCTCCCAGCCTCGCGGCAGATCGCTGGCCACCCCTCCGATGCGGTACCAGGCGGGGTGCATGCGGAAGCCGGTGACCGCCTCGATGACGTCATACGCTTTCTGCCTGTCGGTGAACATGAAGAAGATCGGGGTCATGCCGCCAACGTCCTGGATATAGGTTCCCAGGAAAAGCAGGTGCGAGGTGATGCGGAAGAACTCCGCCATCATGACGCGAATCGTCTCTACGCGATCCGGCACTTGAATGCCTGCCAGCTTCTCTACTGCAAGCACGTACGGCAGGTTGTTCATTACGCCGCCGAGATAATCGATGCGGTCGGTGTAGGGAATATAAGAGTGCCAGCTCTGGCGCTCGCCCATCTTCTCGGCGCCGCGGTGGTGATAGCCGATGTCAGGCACGCAATCGACAATCTCCTCGCCGTCGAGCTGCAAGACAATACGGAAGGCGCCATGGGCAGAGGGATGATTGGGACCGAGATTGAGGAACATGAAATCCTCATCGGCCGTTCCCCGCTTCATGCCCCATTCTTCAGGATTGAAGCGCAGGGCCTCCTGCTCCTGATCCTGGCGCAGTGCCGTCAAAACGAAGGGATCAAACTCCGTTGCGCGCGCAGGGTAATCCTTGCGCAGGGGATGCCCCTCCCAGGTTCGGGGAAGAAGTATCCGGAAGAGGCGGGGGTGGCCAGAAAAAGTGATGCCGAAAAGATCCCACACCTCTCTCTCGTACCATTCTGCGTTTGGCCAGAGGCCAATTAGCGTGGGAACGCTGAGATCATCGGACGAAAGTGCAACCTTGATGCGAACATCCGAGTTACGCGTTATCGAAAGCAGATGGTAAAAAACCGTGAAATCCGCCTTGGGTTGTCCTTCACGATGCCTGCGAAGGCGCTCGTCGATCGCCGACAGGTCAAAAAGCATCTCATACGGATTTGCCTGCTCGCGCAAATGCCGGAGTATTTCGATCAGCTGTTCGCGGGGGGCCCAGACAGTCGGCACCGAGTCCTTGGTTGGCTGGAACACGATCTGCTCGCCGAAGCGGGCCTGAAGTTCGCGCACAACCTCATACTCAGTACCCGGTATTTCGGGCGTAAGCGGGGCGTTATCGGCCATCGTCTTTTCGTCGCTAAAATTAAAACTGTTTCCACGACCGCCTCAGCGGTAGCGCGGGTAAATTCTTAAATCTGGTCCGGCGTTCGCAGGTTCGTCACCGCAATGCGCTCGTCCTTCTTGCGGTCACGCTCGGGCTGCATCTGCGGGCGGTAAACGCCCTGATCGCCTACCGCCCACGAAAGTGGTCGACGCTCTTTACCGATAGACTCCTGCAATAGCATCAATGCCTGCAGAAAAGCTTCCGGACGGGGAGGGCAGCCCGGAATGTAGACATCCACGGGCAGGAATTTGTCGACGCCCTGAACCACCGAATAGATGTCGTACATGCCGCCGGAGTTGGCGCATGCGCCCATGGAAATGACCCATTTTGGCTCCAGCATCTGCTCATAGAGCCGCTGCACGACCGGGGCCATTTTCATGAAGCATGTGCCCGCTACAACCATCACATCGGCTTGCCGAGGTGAGGCACGAATTACTTCTGCGCCGAAACGCGCAAGGTCATGCGGGGCGGTAAACGCCGTGGCCATCTCCACATAGCAGCACGACAAGCCGAAGTTGTACGGCCACAGGGAGTTTTTCCGGCCCCAGTTCACGGCTCCGTGGAGCATATTCTCAAGGCGGCCCATGAAGACCGTCTTTTGTATTTGCTCTTCAAGCGGATCACTAACCGTTTCTTTCTGCTGAATCGGATACCGCTCGTTGGGAGCATGGGGGTCGATGCGCGTCAGGGTATATTTCATGGGAGCTCTCGATTCAGGGAATACCGGCTGAGTCGGAATGTTGCGCGCGGCGACGACCGCGCGCATCCGGCGCCCAATCCAGAGCACCCAGACGCCATAGATAGATCAACCCTGCCAGCAGGATAAGAATAAATACCGTTACCTCGACTAGTCCTGCCCAACCAGCCTCGCGGGCAGATACCGCCCAGGCATAAAGGAAGAGTGCTTCAACGTCGAAGATCACGAAGAACATGGCGACAAGATAGAACTTGGCCGAGAAGCGAAGCCGTGCGGTTCCCTGTCCGACCACTCCCGACTCGAACGGTTCGTTCTTTGCCCGCCCCCAATCCCGTCCCCCCAGCCAGACGGGAACGAATAGCATGAAGGCACACATGCCAACCGCGCCAAGGAAGAAGATTGCGAGAGACCAGTAATCAGGCGGGAAAGTGGTAGCGGTCACGCTGAGGGAGTCCTGGCTGGAACATGGAAGAGCCGGCCCATCGCCATACCAGGGGTGAAAATGCTCTCGACACGCCCTTGTGAACGATGCGCCACCGATCCGTCTCCTGCGGAGACCGGATTTTATTGCTTGGGATTCTAGCCGGGTAAGCGCCTGATTTGCATCCCTATTTGCTCCATTTCATCTTGGTTACGACACAGATCAATGTAAAGCCGGCTTTTTGCCAAAGCAAAAACAATCTTTTGCCCCTAAACAACAAACCGGCAGATGCCGGTTTGTTCGGGTGTCTAAAACGGCAAAAGCAGAAAAAGGGAGGTCATTGACCCTCTATCTCTTTTTCAAGTTATGGTCAGCTCAGCCTGTGGTTTGGCTCAAGGCCAAAAGCTGGCAAGGAACCTAAAACTCTAGACCATAAGGTGAAAAGGGACCGATCTTTAGATAAATAACCTAAAAACAAATAGTTAGCCAATTTCCTTGTGCTCTGCTGGCCCATGCCCTATCCGTTTGCAGTGAACCCGGTCTTGTAGAGGCCCTATTGAGGGTCTCGGCCACGGCGTTGTCGCAGCTGTCGGCGGTGGGCCCCTCCGTGATATCGGGGCGGCTCAGGGCCTTCATGACGGCTTTCATTTACCTATACAGAAGCTGGAGAAGATACGGCCAAGGAGGTCATCTGGAGTAAATTCTCCAGTAATCTCGGATAGCGTGTTTTGGGCCATGCGCAAGTCTTCCGCCAATAGTTCACCTGCTTCGCGTTGCAATAGTTGCTGCAACCCAGCCTCCAGCGCCATGCGGGCAGAGGCTAGAGCCTCTAGATGACGTCGACGGGCTGAAAAAATTCCTGTCTCCCCGGACTGATACCCCATCTGGGTCTTTAGGCAGGCCCGAAGCTCGTCCAAACCCACACCCAGTTGCGCCGACAACGTAATTTCACGGTAGCCTCGGCCGCTTCCATCAGTCCTTTCTCGCCATCCTGACTGGGCTCCAGCAACGAGATCGCATTTATTTGCCACAAAGATAAGCTTTTCCTGCGAGGGCATCGACAAGAAGAAACTTTCGATGTCCTGTAGCGGTTCTTGGCTCTCGGAAAGGTCATACACAAAAATAATGCAGTCGGCCCGCTCTATCTCCTGCAATGCGCGACGTACCCCCTCCCTTTCAACGAGGTCGCTCGTTTCCCGCAGTCCGGCAGTATCAATCACATGCAATGGCATGCCATCAATTTGTATTGTTTCTCTGAGAACATCTCGAGTGGTGCCGGCTATATCGGTGACGATTGCGACATCAAGCCCGGCCAGAGCGTTTAACAGGCTGGACTTTCCTGCATTAGGTTTTCCCGCGATTACCACTTGCATTCCTTCCCGCAGAAGTGCCCCTTGCCGGGCTTGAGCAAGAATAACCTCAAGCATTTCACGTATACGGCAAAGCTCTTTGTGGACATGGCCATCGCTTAGAAAGTCAATTTCCTCATCCGGGAAATCAATTGCCGCCTCAACATACATGCGCAATTGGATAAGCTCTTCAACCAAACCATGAATTTTCTTTGAGAAGACTCCGGATAGGGATCTGATTGCAGACTTCGCAGCTTGCTCGCTACCAGCATCGATGAGATCTGCTATTGCTTCTGCCTGGGCAAGATCCAACTTATCGTTGAGATATGCGCGCTCGGAGAACTCGCCAGGTCTTGCCATCCGTGCTCCGAGCTCAAGGACTCTACGGAGCAATAAATCCAACACTACTGGCCCGCCATGCCCTTGTAACTCGACAACATCCTCGCCGGTAAATGAATGCGGGCCTCGAAAGGCCAATACCAAACCTTCGTCAATCTCACTTCCATCTTCCGATTTAAATTTAGAGAGCATGGCGGTTCTCGCCTGCAACGGCGCGGCACGTTTGAGCAGCACTCCGGCAATCGTCCATGCCTTTGGCCCGGAGATTCGTACAATGCCAATGCCGCCCCGTCCTGGAGGGGTTGCAATCGCGGCAATGGTGTCGCCTGATGACTTCACTTTTTTGCTTCCCTAATTTTGGAGCATCCCCCAATCAGGCGGGTAGCCATTGACCGGTGGGTCCTTCCGACACTACGGATGCCATGCGCCTTCGGTAGGCGGGTAAACGCGTCGTTGGGGAGTCGGCTGCCCTGATCCATGTTGAAGATCGCCGGCGTGCCGTGTCGGGCCTTTCCTCGACGGCTTCCACGCGGAAGTCCGTGGTCATCGTGTCGACCACGGCCAGGCCCGTGAATACCAGTCGACGATTGCCGCCCGATACACACATCCACGCGCCCTGGGAATGCAGGAGATGTCCATCACCCGGCCTGGGCGGCCCGGTCAGCCGTAAAGCACCGCAGCAAACAGGGATTCCGTGCCGGGCGACTGGGGCGGGACTTGCACTACAAGGCCTGCCCTCTCGCCACAGCAGGTCGCTCAGCAGGCGGGCCCCGGCAAGTGGGAGTTCCACACTTGTGCCGCCGCATCCGGGCAAGATCGCTATCACGGATCAGCCGTGGCGGGTAATACACGCAGCCTCGGCTGAGACTCATCCTTCGTCTGCCCGACGGAGGGCCGGTGCCAACCTCCCGGCCTGCTTGAGATGGGCCAGGAGCTGGCAGCCGCTGAATCGGACCTCTTCACGTAGAGCTTTATCGGAGTCGCAGAGGAGAAACCTCTACCTCTGACGAGGGTGGTTTTAAGAGGGATTGAACCGTGTATGCATAATCAAACATCCAGGTTAGCTACAGCCAACGCATTTAGCTCGATGAACTCTCGTCTTGGCTCAACAGCATCCCCCATCAGGCAGGTAAACATTTGATCCGCCTTAATGGCATCTTCCACAGTGACCTTGAGCATCCGACGCGCCTCGGGATCCATGGTTGTCTCCCATAATTGCTCAGGATTCATTTCGCCAAGACCTTTGTACCGCTGAATCGTTGTCCCTCTTCTAGCCTCAGACATAAGCCATTCCAATGCCTGCTGAAAGCTTGAGAGAGCCTGACGGCGGTCGCCCCGAAGTATGTAAGCACCAACACCTATAAGGCCGTCCAGTTGTTTAGCCATCTTGTTGATTTGCCGGTATTCATTGGAGCTGAAGAAGTCAGCCCCTAGGCGATAGGTGTAGGGCACCCCATGTACCGCTTGCTCAACCTGCGGAAGAAAACGCCTATGTTCGATGTCTTCAACAACATCAAGTAAAAACCTCTCTGTCGGAGCTGACATGCCATTTAGCATCGCTGCCAGCTTTCCAACCCACGTCTGTACCTGCTCCACATTTGTTAGTTGCCCACTTTCCAAAGGAGGCAAGAAAAGGAGCGCTCTTAATAGTGTTTCCGGATAAAGCCTGGAGATTCTCTGTATTGTGAATTGCGTCGCTCGATACTCATTTATTAGGTTTTCTAGCGGTAACCCCGAGATTGGGGGCACTCCTTCAGCCGGCACGAGCGCAGCGCTTTCTAGCGCGTTTGCAGTCAGGAACTCTTCAAGGGCTGACTCATCCTTTACATATTGCTCTTGCTTGCCTTTCTTCACCTTATAGAGGGGCGGCTGTGCAATATAAATGTAGCCCCGCTCTATAAGTTCGGGCATTTGCCGGAAAAAAAAGGTTAGCAAAAGCGTTCTGATGTGAGATCCGTCCACATCAGCATCAGTCATGATGATGACTTTGTGATAGCGCAGCTTTTCAATATTGTATTCTTCCCGTCCAATGCCACATCCCAATGCCGTAATAAGAGTGCCGACCTCTTGGGAGGAGAGCATCTTGTCAAATCTTGCCTTTTCTACATTGAGGATCTTTCCTTTCAAGGGGAGGATAGCTTGCATCTTTCGATTTCTCCCCTGCTTGGCCGAGCCCCCAGCCGAGTCACCTTCGACAATGTAAAGTTCTGAAAGTGCCGGGTCTTTTTCTTGGCAGTCTGCTAGCTTGCCGGGCAATCCTGCTACATCTAGCGCCCCTTTTCGCCGCGTCATCTCTCGTGCTTTTCGTGCTGCTTCTCGGGCTCGCGCCGCATCTAATATTTTTCCAACAATAGTTTTACCGGCCGCAGGATTTTCTAAAAGAAATTCTTCAAATTTCTCATTCATGGTCGAGGCCACAACATTCGTGACCTCTGATGAGACTAGCTTGTCCTTTGTCTGACTTGAAAACTTTGGATCAGGAACCTTGACCGAAACAATTGCTGTTAATCCTTCGCGCATATCTTCGCCGGATGTAGCAATCTTTTCTTTCTTTAACAGCCCTTCTTTTTCTATGTAGTTATTTAATGTGCGAGTTAGTGCAGAGCGGAAGCCCTGGAGATGAGTGCCGCCATCACGCTGCGGAATATTGTTGGTAAAGCAATACACTGCCTCCTGATAGCTGTCATTCCACTGCAGAGCCATTTCAACCCCGATTCCGCTGATCGTCCCGGACTGAGGCACATTAAAGTGGAATACATTATTGAGAGCGTTTTTATTGGTATTCAAGTACTCAACGAATGCGGCAAGCCCCCCCTCATATTGGAATACCTCCTCTTGCCCACTGCGCTCATCCCTCAAAACAATTCTTACTCCTGAGTTCAAAAAGCTGAGCTCTCTCAGTCTTTTAGCCAAAATGTCATAAGAAAAGTGAATGTTCGTGAAGGTATCTTCAGAGGGCCAAAACCTTACCTCTGTTCCGCGCGCCGTCGTATTGCCCACCTCACGCAATGGATACCGGGAATCGCCGTGAGAGTACTCTTGCTCATAGACCTTTCCGCCTCTTCGAATAGTAAGGGTGAGCTTTTTAGATAGCGCATTTACGACGGAGACCCCCACTCCATGCAGGCCGCCAGAGACCTTGTAACTATTGTCATCAAACTTACCCCCTGCATGCAGCACTGTCATAATGACCTCAGCTGCGGATATGCCCTCCTCGGGATGGATATCGACAGGAATGCCTCGTCCATTGTCGGTGACAGTTACAGACTCATCAGGATGAATAACTACGTTTACTTCAGTGCAGTAACCCGCTAAAGCCTCATCAATGGCGTTATCGACCACCTCAAAAACCATGTGATGCAAGCCAGACCCGTCATCAGTATCGCCAATGTACATTCCTGGACGCTTGCGTACCGCATCAAGTCCTTTCAGCACCTTAATGCTGCTTGAGTCGTATTGCTTTTCCTGCCCACTCATTCTTTCTCTCCAGCCGAGTCACCTGACCTCGGTTCGCGGCGACACTATAGGTAATGAAAAGGACGGCCTTTTAAGCCTCACAAACCACGCCGTGTTCCACGTGGAACGTCTTGTATCCGCCTTTAAGCCCCTCAAGCACATCACGAAGGGCCTGATAATCAATTGCGGTGACAAAAGTCTGGAATTCCGAGCCCAAAATACTCGTGATTACCTTTTTCTGAGAATCTATGTCGAGCTCGGAAGGCAGATCATCAATAAGCAGGCTGCTCTTAATCCCGAGTACTCGCAATAGCTTCAGCTGGGAAAGCTTTAGAGCACAAACAGTCAGCTTCTTTTGCCCCCTTGAGAGAAAATCATTGGCAGAGGAGGCCCCCAAACGGAAATATAAGTCTGCCCGGTGTGGCCCCAGCTGGGTATAACCTCTTTCGCGATCAGTAGCCCGTCGCGTGATTAACATCTCTGCCAAGTCTTCCCGTGCATCCCACCCGGGAAGGTATTCAAGGACAACCTCGATATCCGGCAGAAATGAAGAAATATGCTCTTTCCAAAATGGCATCCACTGCTGAAAGTATGCATGCCTTTGAGCGTGCATCTGGGCTGCCGAAGCGCCCAGCTCATGGTCCCAATAATCAAGCTCTACTTTTGAAATGACGCCCAATTTTAAAAGTGAATTCCGCTGCTTAAGTGCCCGCTGATAGCGTCTCCAAGCCGAATAAAACTTGGGTTCCACGTGGAACACACCCCAGTCTAAAATGGCCCGTCGAGAGCTGGAGCCATCTTCAAATATATTGCTAGACGCGGGTTCCAGGAGTGTCGTAGGCATCTGATGCGCGATTTCGGCCAATGTTGCGCTTGATTCCCCGTTGAGACGAAGCTCCGTCTGGCCGGTGGATCGCTTGCGAATACCCACCTCACAAAAGGAGTCTAATGACGCAAAGACAGTAAGGTAGTTGGCTGACTCGTTAATTAATCTGCGCGCTTGAGAGCCCCTAAATGGGCGGCCTCGACTGAGAAAAAAAATGGCTTCAAGAATGGAGGTTTTCCCACTCCCGTTTGCGCCATAAAAGACATTAACGTATGGATGCAACGAAATAGAAACGGACTGAAGATTACGAAACTGGACAATCTCCAGCTTAGAAAGGGTCATAATTATGTGCTTAGCTATTACAGCCTCATAGGCATAACAACATACAGGGCGGAAGAATTATCGGCATCTTGCACCAAGGCAGAGCTATTAGCATCGCCGAGCGTTAACTTTACGGTTGGGGTTTCAAGTACGCCAAGTACATCCAATAGATATTGGACGTTAAAACCGATTTCTAACTGTCCTCCACTGCATTCAACGGTGAGATCCTCCTCGGCCTCCTCCTGATCCGGATTATTTGCCTGGATACGGAGCAAATCAGGGGTTAGCTGTAACCGAATGCCCCTGTACTTTTCATTTGAAAGAATGGAAGTCCGCTGCAACGATTGTCGAAGCTCTTCCTTATTGGCTAATACTATTTTATCGCCTCCCTTTGGAAGAACTCTCTCGTAATCAGGAAACTTTCCGTCAATTAGCTTTGAGGTAAACGTGACATTGCCAACAGTGGCGCGGATATGATTGGCGCCAAGAATAACAGTGACCACTCCATCTTCATCCGTGAGAAGACGAGCAAGTTCATGAACCCCCTTACGAGGAACGATGACTTGCACCCGGTCCCCACCTTCTGTATGTGCCACAGCATCACACATTGCTAAACGATGGCCGTCAGTAGAAACCGTACGCAAACTATTAGTTGTAACTTCAAAAAGCATCCCATTTAAATAATAACGAACATCCTGCTGCGCCATAGCGAATGCGGTTTTATCTATAAGCTTTTTCAAGCCTTTTTGAGAAATAGTGAAGCTAAAGGCTCCGATACCCTCTTCTAAATTTGGAAACTCATTGGCGGGTAGAGTTGTGAGAGTAAAGCGGCTCTTGCCAGACCTGAGCGAAAGTTTTTGTCCATCAAGAGTCAATTCAATCTCGGCACCTATCGGTAAAGACTTACATATATCCAGCAATTTTCTGGCTGGAACTGTAATTTCTCCTTCACCAAACTCGCCATCTAGCTCTGCCTGCGCAACAAGTTCAACCTCCAAATCAGTGCCAGTGAGCGCAAACTTACCCCCATCAACCTCAAGCAATACATTGGCCAACACAGGAAGGGTTTGGCGTTTTTCTACAACCCCACATACTTGCTGTAGAGGCTTTAAGAGTTGGTCGCGTGAAATGGAAAGTTTCATCTATGCTTCCTTGGGTTATGCTTGTAGCAAACGAAGGAGATTGTTGTAATCCTCCGCCATGTTCGGGTCTGCTTTCTTCAAGTCGTCAATTTTCTCGCAGGCATGAATCACTGTGGAATGATCTCGTCCGTCGAACGCCTGTCCGATTTCAGGATAGCTGTGAGCAGTGAGCTCGCGAGAAAGCGCCATGGCCACTTGGCGTGGTCTTGCGTAAGAGCGGTTTCTTTTTTTACCTGTAAGTTCACGCAATGGTATTCGATAATACTCAGCTACAACCTTTTGAATATTTTCTACATTAATTTGCTTCGCTCTAACCGCAAGAATGTCCTTAAGTGACTCTCTAACCAACTCCAGATCAACGCTTTTTCCCTTAAAACGAGCAGTAGCAATAACTTTATTAAGCGCTCCTTCCAGTTCCCGAACATTGGCTTGGACATGCTGCGCTATAAAAAAAGCGGATTGCTGTGGCAGTAAAATTCCATTTTGCTCTGCCTTTTTCATCAAAATGGCGACACGTGTTTCGAGTTCAGGGGGCTCAACCTGAAGCGTAAGGCCCCAAGCAAATCTAGACTTCAGCCTTTCATCTAAGTTATTGATTTCCCTTGGGAACTTATCTGATGTTAAGATGATCTGACGAGAGCCTTCTAATAGAGTATTAAAAGTATGAAAAAACTCTTCCTGTGAGCCGCCTTTTCCAGCAAAGAACTGAATGTCGTCAATTAAAAGAACATCCAGAGACCGGTAAAGGCGTTTGAAATCATTCATCAAGTCTCGTTGAAGAGCAGTTACAAAATCACCGACAAATCGCTCTGATGTGATGTAAAGAATTCGTGCGTTCGGATTTAATTTAAGAACACTATTACCGACCGAATGCATAAGATGAGTTTTACCCAGTCCTGTAGGACCATATATAAAAAGAGGATTATGTCCAGAACTCCCTGGTTTTTCAGCCACTTGATGGCAAGCTGCGAAAGCTAGCTGATTTGACTTGCCAGAGACAAAATTTTCGAAAGTAAAAAGAGGATTAAGATTACTAGCCAACCGTGGCGGTGCATCCAAGCCAGTGGTCATTAAGAGGGCATTAGAACGATTATTAAGGCCATTAGCAGCTACTGTCGCAGACAAGTCTTTATCCCTGCGGCTGCCTACCTCAAGAAGGACATCCTGGATGCGGCCGTGGCTCAGGTCTGTTGTCAATTCGCGGATACGAGCCAAATACTTATCAGCTATATGTCGAACAAAAAAAGGATTAGGGGCAAGCAGCTTAAGCGTCTGAGTCCCTTCTTCGGCTTGCAGCGGTCTGATCCACATATTAAAGAGATTTTGTGGGAGCTCATCCTGAAGACGCTCTAAGCAGATAGACCAAATTGTCACAACATCATCCCAAACAGCGAAATATCTAAGGCTACCCTCAGCCATTAAAGGCTGGGGATAACTGGGTCCCTAGCAAGGGCTATCTAAAGAGCAAAAAAATAACCTGTAAGTTATCCACAACTTGACTCAGGTTTTCAAGAGCAAATGATACCATTCACGCACAACTTTAAGAAATTAATAGGTTATTGATTTTAATAATAAAAAATAACTTATCTACAGATTATTTTTCTATAATAATTAAAGCTTCTATCCTTTAAATACCTTATTAATAGAATTCAGATAAATCGTTAAAGCTACGGTTTTTTAAGGTAATCCTTTCAAGAAGCATTGCCAATCCTAACGCGCCTCTCTAAAATTGCGCCCCTTTCCGAGAATCCTTGGATTTGTTTATTTTTTGAGCGACCATCATGAAACGTACCTTTCAGCCCAGCGTACTCAAGCGTGCTCGTGTACATGGTTTCCGTGCCCGCATGGCAACCAAGAACGGCCGTCAAGTTCTTGCCCGCCGCCGCGCAAAAGGGCGCAAGCATCTTACTGTCTAATATTCAGTGCTTGAAAATTGCTTGCATTTTTCATCAGCGCTGCGCTTGCTGCGACAGGCAGAGTTTCAGGCTGTCTTTGATAACGCATCATTAAAAATAGACGATGCCAGCTTTCTTTTGCTAATTCGTGGCAACGATTTCGGACACCCGCGAATCGGGCTCGTAATTGCGAAAAAAAAAATCCATCGGTCAGTAGACCGGAACCGATTGAAAAGGCAGGTTCGTAACAGCTTCCGTCTTCATCAAAAGAAGCTCCCGGCTGTAGATATAATCTTCTTGGGTCGTCACAACTTATCTGTAATATCAAACCCCGTGTTTCGGGCAGCATTGGAACAGGCATGGGGTCGACTTAATCAAAAGTACATGGAAGCGCCGTCAAAACTTAACGGTGCTAAGTAATGAAAATTCTGTTGATTGCTCCGATTCGAATCTACCAAGTGGCGATTAGTCCTCTGCTTGCTCCCCATTGCCGCTTTTACCCAACCTGTTCAGCTTTCGCTGTTGAAGCCATTTCTAGATTCGGGACTGTCAGAGGTGGCTATCTTGCACTCCATCGTTTAATACGATGCCATCCTATGGCTGCGGGAGGAATAGATCCCGTTCCTAACACATTCTCTTTCCGCGCTAACGCGCAATCTCGTAAGGCGTCTTGAGCTATGGAAATTCGTCGCACCTTCTTGATTGTTTCGATGGCAGTCGTTGGTTATTTCCTTCTTATAACTTGGCAGAAGGATTACAGCGATGAACAAAAAAGATCCGCAAAACGTCCAGCAGACTTAACGGTTGCAGCAGCCAGTGAAATTCCTCAGGAAAGCGTAGGTTCAGTTGCTGGAGATCTGCCCGTAGCTCCACAAGCTACAAGTTCAGCAAACATAAATCCTGTTCTTGCTAAAGAAACCACAGTCCGTGTAAAAACGGATGTCCTCGATATAGTGATTGATTTGGCGGGGGGGGATATCGTAAAGGCATCATTGCCCGCCTATACCGAATCTATCGATAGCAAAGAGGCATTCGTGTTGTTGGACCAGACTCCTGAGCGGAAGTACATCGCGCAGTCAGGACTGGTAGGGACAAACGGCCCTGACGCCAATACCTTGGGCCGTCCTGTCTATCAATCCATAGCAGAGCAGTTCCTACTGAAGGACGGGGAAGAAAAATTAGAAGTCGTATTATCGCTACCTTCAAAAGAAGGAATAGAAATACAGAAAATCTACGAATTCACCCGCGGCGATTACCTTATAAAGGTTAGCTATGAGATTGTGAATCAAGGGTCCGCACCATGGAATGGCATATTCTTTGGCCAACTCAAACGTGACAATAACAAGGACCCAAGCGCAAGCAATCAAGGACTTGGGATGTCAACCTTTCTTGGAGCGGCCTGGTGGACACCAGAAAAAAGTTACAACAAGGTCGCTCTCGGAGATTTTGCTGAAGAACCAGTGAGGGCCTCGGTAACAGGCGGCTGGATCGCAATGGTTCAGCATTATTTTGTAGCTGCTTGGATTCCGGATGCGAACGCCAAAAATAACTACTCGACACGCGTAAACGCAGAGACTAACGACAACTTTGCTGGATTTACCGGACCCACAATAAATGTGGCACCAGGCGCCTCGGCGCGTCAGTCGGCCTCTTTATACATCGGGCCAAAGATTCAAGATCGCCTGGAAAAAATCTCGGATGGCCTTGAGTTGACAGTGGACTACGGCATGCTGTGGTTCATTGCACAGTTCTTATTTTGGCTGCTCGTCAAAATTCACTCGATGGTAGGTAATTGGGGATGGGCAATTGTCATCCTAACAATTCTTGTGAAAGCAGCTTTCTTCCAGTTGTCTGCCACAAGTTATAAATCGATGGCGCATATGCGCAGAGTGACACCTGAAATTCAGCGCCTACGTGAGCAATTC
The DNA here is from genome assembly GCA_049320605.1 of Pseudomonadota bacterium. Taxonomy (GTDB): domain Bacteria; phylum Pseudomonadota; class Gammaproteobacteria; order Pseudomonadales; family Moraxellaceae; genus UBA2031. The sequence continues at coordinate 208,711 of JBMOQI010000014.1, forward strand.
GCCAATGATCGGGCGAAGATGTCACAAGCTATGATGGACCTGTACCGAAAGGAAAAAATAAATCCCTTGGGTGGCTGCCTTCCAATACTGGTCCAGATGCCTGTTTTCATTGCGTTGTACTGGACGTTGATGGAGTCTGTTGAACTCCGTCATGCAGAATGGATTCTCTGGATCCGCGATCTTTCTGTAATGGACCCATATTTCATTCTGCCCCTTATCATGGGCGCGTCCATGTTTGTACAAATGATGCTGAATCCGGCACCGCCTGACCCGATGCAGGCTCGGGTCATGAAAATCATGCCTATTGTGTTTACAGTTATGTTCCTGTGGTTCCCAGCAGGCCTGGTTCTGTACTGGGTAGTAAACAATGTTCTTTCAATTGCCCAGCAAGCTGTAATAACTCGCCAAATAGAGAAATCCGCGGCAAGGCGCATCTAAAAAAGCTCACGCCCAGCGGCCACATCCACATGCCGGGCGCTCACCGCCCCTCCTGCCGGCTGCGCGTCACCAGGGCATCGAGATAGACGATCGGCCTTGGTGGTTAAAAAGTAGGCACGGCGCTTCTCTTTGCCAGGTCAGCCCGTATACTACTTTTCCCCACCTTTCTTAATAATGATGACCTATGCGCTACCCTAGGATCTATGACGTGATCGTGATCGGTGGCGGCCACGCCGGTACCGAAGCTGCGCTCGCGGCCGCACGCATGGGTTGCGCCACGCTGCTGCTAACCCACAATGTGGAAACCTTGGGGCAGATGAGCTGTAACCCGGCAATTGGGGGTATTGGGAAATCACACCTTGTAAAAGAAATTGATGCCCTGGGCGGGGCCATGGCCTTGGCTACCGACCGTGCCGGGATTCAATTCCGCATTCTCAACTCCAGCAAGGGGCCGGCCGTACGCGCGACCCGTGCTCAAGCGGACCGGGCGCTCTACAAGGCTGCTATTCGATCAATGTTGGAAGGACAGCCCAATCTGGACATTTTCCAGCAGGCTGCAGATGACCTCATTGTCGAGGGCGACACAGCGAAGGGCGTCGTGACACAAACCGGCATCCGCTTTGCTGCGGCAACCGTGGTGCTTACGACGGGCACATTTCTCGGCGGCACCATTCATATCGGTTTAGAAAATCATCGCGCCGGTCGCGCCGGCGATCCTCCCTCCATTGCCCTGGCTAACCGACTTCGTGAGCTGCCGCTGCGTGTTGGCCGCCTCAAGACCGGTACGCCTCCTCGTATCGACGCGAAGAGCATCGATTTTTCTGCCATGCAAGAGCAATCAGGGGACACACCTTTCCCGGTAATGTCCTTCATGGGCGCGCGTGACATGCACCCGCGACAAGTGAGCTGCTGGATCACCAACACCAACGAAACAACGCATGAGATTATTCGGCGCGGTCTTGATCGCTCACCTATGTATACCGGCGTGATCGAAGGAGTGGGGCCGCGCTACTGCCCATCCATCGAGGACAAGATCCATCGCTTTGCCGACAAGAGCTCACACCAGATCTTTATCGAGCCCGAAGGATTGGATACTTGCGAACTCTATCCGAACGGCATTTCTACCTCTCTTCCTTTTGACGTACAGCTGGCGCTGGTTCGGTCAATCCGTGGCATGGAAAACGCCCATATCACACGCCCGGGCTATGCCATTGAATATGACTTTTTCGATCCGCTGGATCTCAAGCATACGCTGGAAACCAAGGTCATCCATAACCTCTACTTTGCAGGCCAAATAAATGGCACCACTGGTTATGAAGAGGCGGCTGCCCAAGGCTTGTTGGCTGGGTTGAATGCAGCCCTTCGCGTCCAGGAAAGAGAGGCGTGGTATCCGACCAGGGATGAGGCATACCTCGGCGTGCTGGTTGATGACCTGATTACCTTGGGGACGAAGGAGCCTTACCGCATGTTTACCTCACGCGCGGAGTACCGGCTCATGCTGCGAGAAGACAATGCCGATCAGCGACTGACAGAAAAGGGCCGTGAACTGGGTCTTGTCGACGATGCCCGATGGGCCATGTATTGCGAAAAAGTGGAGGCCATTGTTCGCGAGACACAACGTCTCAAAAGCACCTGGCTACACCCGGGCACAGCAATGGCTGAGCGCTTCACATCATTGACCGGGCAGGAGCTTTCACGCGAGAGCTCACTTATGGATTTGCTAAAGCGTCCGCAAGTGGGCTATGCCCACATTCAGGCATTAGGAGACAGTGGCGCAAGCAGCAGAGCCGTCGGCGAGCAGATAGAGATCAATGTGCGATATGCCGGTTACATTGATCGTCAGGCCGACGAGATTGAGCGCCTCAGGCGCCACGAAGAAACCCGGCTGTCGGAAGATTTTGATTATGACGCCGTTAAGGGCCTCTCGAACGAAGTCCGCCAGAAGTTGAAAAACGCTCGTCCGGAAACTTTGGCGCAGGCCGGGCGTATTCCCGGAGTTACGCCTGCTGCGGTATCGCTACTGCTGGTTTGGCTGAAGAAGCACGGCCTGCGTGTTGTAGCGACGGAAAAGATCGCCTAATGAGTGGCGCGCTGGCAAGTAAGCTGCATGAGGGCATAGTAAGGCTGGGGCTGCCCACCTTGCCTGATGGGACAGAAGAAAGGCTACTGAAATATCTGAACCTGCTTGTGAAATGGAATACGGCGTATAACCTCACGGCTATTCGTCAGCCAGAGCAGATGCTGGTCAGGCATATACTCGACAGCCTGAGCATCCTGCCTCGAGTAGAGGGCCAAACACTGATTGATATTGGAACGGGCGCAGGATTGCCCGGACTGGTGCTGGCGGCAGCCCGCTCGGATCTTAAGACCACACTGCTAGACTCTAACGGCAAGAAAGTTCGCTTCCTGCGTCAGGCAATTGCCGAGCTCGAGCTAGCGAATGCCGAGGCCGTACAGTCTCGTGCGGAGCAGTACGCGGGCAGTTTTGATGTGGTGACGAGCCGGGCCTTTGCCACGCTGGCCGACATGGTTGAGTGGGGTGCTCATCTACTGGCAGAGCGGGGCAGCTTTTTGGCCATGAAGGGCATGCGCCCGGTTGAAGAAATGGCTGTGCTGCCACAGGGGTTCAAGGTGAAAGATATAGTTTCACTGCAGGTGCCTTTCCTCGAGGAAGAGCGCCATCTTATTTGCATTGTGCGGCAGTAAAGGCAGCGCGTCTGCTAACACGGGCATTAACAAGAGAGAAGTGTTTGCTTGCTCCTTAATTGAAGAGCAAGTCGAACGGGGAAAAGCATGGACAAGATACTGGCCGTTGCCAATCAGAAGGGCGGTGTCGGGAAGACCACTACCAGCGTGAACCTGGCGGCCTCACTCGCGGCAACCAAACGCCGTGTGCTGCTGATCGACCTGGACCCACAGGGCAATGCAACCATGGCATCTGGGGTTGACAAGCACGAGACGCCCCATAGTGCCTATGATGTGTTAACCAAGCGATGCATGATTGACCAGGCAATCATCACCGACCTGGAGGCAGGCTATCACGTGGTTGGCGCCAACAGTGATCTGGTAGTCGCCGAAGTAGAACTCATGACCGTGATTGGCCGCGAGCTGCGGCTGCGTCAAGCATTGGATGCTGTGCGCGAGCGTTACGACTTCATCATCATCGATTGCGCCCCCTCACTTAATATTCTTACGGTAAACGGCCTTGTTGCAGCCGATGGCGTCATTATTCCAATGCAATGTGAGTATTTTGCTTTAGAGGGGCTCGCCGCATTGATCGACACTATTGATCAGGTGGCGCAGACGGTTAACCCCAAGCTACATGTAACCGGCATTTTGCGAACAATGTTTGACCCACGCAATACTCTGGCAACGGATGTATCGGCAGAGCTAATTGCACATTTTCCCGACCGTCTTTTTGAAACCATCATTCCCCGCAATGTGCGTCTCGCCGAGGCCCCGGCGCATGGCATGCCCGCCTTGAATTATGACCGTGCATCACGAGGCGCCATGTCGTACCTGGCCCTTGCTGCAGAATTGCTGCGTCGCCAAGATGGAGCGCGTCCGGCGGTTGCGGAGGCCGTCTAAAAGGCGTCGTGCTGCAAACAGCTTCTGTGGCGGAAGCAAGAACTATGGAAATCGCGCCCTGATCAGCGCCTGAGGTTAATCATGACGACAGCAAAGAAACGGGGACTCGGCGGTGGCCGTGGTCTGGATGCCCTGCTTTCCGGCGTACGCCAAGTGAAAGAAACTGTGGCTGCGGTTGAGGAAGGCAAGTTGCCAATGGATGGGGAACTGAAGAGTCTGCCAGTCGAATTCTTGCAAAGAGGCCGTTATCAGCCACGTCGCGACATGGATCCAGCCGCGCTGCAAGAGCTGGCTGACTCTATCAAGGCCCAGGGCGTCATGCAGCCCATCGTTGCTCGCCCGATAGGCGAAAACAAATACGAGATTATTGCCGGCGAGCGACGCTGGCGCGCCACGCAGCTTGCCGGAATTGACAGCATCCCGGTTATTGTCCGGAGTATTCCGGATGAGACTGCCATTGCCATGGCGCTCATCGAGAATGTTCAGCGAGAAAATTTAAATCCCATGGAGGAGGCAATCGCGCTTCAGCGGTTTGCCGATGAGTTTCAGTTTACGCATCAGCAAATTGCGGATGCAGTAGGCAAGTCTCGTGCAACTGTAACAAACATGCTTCGTCTGATGGCACTGAATGCAGAAGCCAAGACCATGCTTGAACGTGGTGATCTTGAAATGGGACATGCAAAGGCGCTGCTCGGGTTACCAGAAAATATGCAGGGCAAGGCAGCCAAAGCGGTGGTCGCAAAGAGCCTGTCAGTTAGGCAGACAGAGGCGATGGTACGTACATTGCTGGCGCAGAAAGACCAGCCGGAGCTGACAGATAAAACCTTGGATCCAAACGTGCGCAAACTGCAGGATGAGATTGGAGAAAGGCTGGGAGCGCCCGTGCAAATTGAATACAACGCTCGCGGGAAGGGCCGCCTGATCATCAGTTATAGCTCGCTAGATGAGCTTGACGGCATTCTCATGCATATTAAGTAGCCCGCTAAAGAGCCGCCTGTGAGGCCCGTCATGTCTTGGGCACTGTGCCTGATCTTGATGATTCCAGCTGCGGTAGCTGGTGCGGAGGATTGGCACCTTGTCCGGCGTGATGATGTGCGCGACATCCGCGTGTACTTGCGCGACATCCATGGCTCTTCCTACAAAGGGTTTTATGCGGTAACCCGCATCAAATCAAATCTTTCAAGTGTAGTTGCGGTGCTTTCAGATGTGCCTGCCATGCCAGAATGGATTGCGCGCATGCAAATGGCCAGGCTGATCAAGCGTGACGCCAATCGTGAGATATGGGTGCATAGTATTTACCGGCTCCCCTACCCCTTTCTTGAGCGTGAGGCGGTTCTGCACTCAAAACTAAAGCAGCAGAGGAATGGCGTTGTAGAAGTGGTAACCCGTACGGTGAAGGGGCTGATAAAAAATCATCCGAAGCGCGTCAGGCTAAATAATATACGTAGTATTTGGCGCCTTACCCCGGAGGCATATGGAGTGGTGCGGATAGAAATGTGGGGACAAGGGGAGCCGGGCGGGTACATGCCTCCCCTGCTGTTTAACTACAATTTGCCGGATGAGCCAGCGCAGACTCTTAGACATTTGCGTCAGATGTTGATGCGTGAAAAATATAGGAACAAGACGCTTAGCTATATTCATGAGCCCCAGTAAAACCAGGACCTGACCTACTTAGCCTTTGGGTGAGCCACTTTTTTCGATCAATGCCGGTAGCAGCCCGGACCTTTCAAGGGTTGGGCAAAGACGCTCACTTAGGTGGCACGAGCCCCGGCTGGATTCGTGGCTGCTGCGCCACAGCTAATCGATAATGCGCCTCAGCACTGAGAGCCTCCCAGTCTTGCACGGCGCTAGCAAGATTCTGCTGCAGCAGACTTTGCAGAAAGGCTTTGGTGTTACTGAGCTTGTCTGTCAGATTTGTCACTGTCGCAGTTTTGGTTCCCGTACCCTGTGTCTCTGCTCGTAAAGATTTCTCTTCATCGCGTAAGAAAGAAATCTTCTTATTTAGATCTTGGGCGCGCTCGCGCCAGCGAGCCAGCGCATGAGAGTGGGCGCGATGCTCATCTGCTAGCATGCCGCAGTCCCCGCGGCGAGACTCACACTCCTGTAGACGCTGCTCGAGGGTCGTCAGCTCTTTCTGACCGAGCTCTACATTGCTTCTGACCGAGTTCAACTGTTGGGTAAGCGTTTCAACCGTGTCATTCAAATCAGCCAGCAGACGAGGGTTCTTTTCCATACGACGCAACTGCGCGTCCTGATGGGCGCTGAGGCATTGAAGCTGGCGTCGCACTTCAGCCTGTAGAGAGTTTGCGCTGGCAAAGGCGGGGTCTGTCAGGACCGTACGAGAAAGCCGCCACAGCTCGGGGGATAACTTTTCTGAATTAATCTTGTCCAGAAAGTCTGGCTGCCGACTGCGCTCCTGCCAGCTCAGGGCCGAACCGAGCGCGACATCCGCCTGCTGAGCAGCCTGTTGCCAGAGAGCAAGAGCCTGCCTGGAATGAGGATGGTTAAGCTCGGCCGCGCGCCAGAGTCCTCGTATGGTCAGGGCCTCGTCAGGGTATAGCTCTGCCATTTGCCGCAGCCAGCGAATAGCCGCTTTGGGCCGGCCATTACGAACCTCCAGTTCCGCCAGCAACATCAGAGCCTCGGGAGCTTGCGGGCTGCTCACGGGAAGGCTTTTCAGTGCCAAGATGGCGGGGCCTGACAGATTTGCAGCCATATAGGACTGAGCCAGGGCTAATTGAAGCCGCTGCTTAACTAGCCCAGCCTCGGGCGCACGCGACAACTCCAGTTTCTTAATCTCGGCAGCAAGCCCCACCAGGCGATTCTGGTGGCTCTCCGTCGAGAGCAACTGATTAATTGCAGGGTAGTCAATGTCGCTTATAAAGGAGGCTGCAGTAGATTCACTTCCCGTGTTCCCACACGCTAAAGCAGGGCCGAGAGCCGCAGGAGCACTGAGCCCCACAGTTGGGGCCAGCAGCAAGAGAAGACTGATTGAACGAGCGGAAAACCGGTCTGAAAAGGCCATATCGAGCTTCCTTCCATGGCGACAGCATATTGTCCTTGGTGCCCCTATTCTGAGAACAAGGCAGAACAATTTCCACATGTTAACAGCCGTCTGTCGGGTCTGTTAAGTTCGATACCTTAAAGTAGGGCGCTCTTCCGCTCACTGAATATAGAAGTGAGCAGCCCGAGCCCGTCTTGCTGGCGGTTCAAAGCGACTCTAAAGCAAGAGGGGTCAAGAAAATTGTTGGCCCCTCCGCAGCTTCTTATTGGAAATGGTAGCGGACATTGACGAACATACCGTCCAGCTCAGTATCCTTGCTAAAGCCCAAGGCGGCCGAAAAGCGCTGGTCAAAGTAATATCTAGCTGAAGCATCGAGGCCAAAGCCATCATCTATAAGCAAGTCATTTGAGCTCATTGCCGCAGCCCCTTCCAGCTCTACCTTGCTCATGGGCATGAAGCGAACACCTGCCCGTGCAATACCCCCAATATCATCATCATCCCCTGAAACGTCAAAATTGGCATAGAGAACTTGGCCATTAACGAAGAGGTCCGCTTCAGGGGTTAACGGCATTGCATAACCAAGACCGGCCTCAAGATACATGCCTTCGACCCCATAGTCTGAATCCACACCAAACAGGCTCCCCAAAATGAAAAGGTTGCGGTCAATGCTCTTGCTCCCACCCGCAAACAGAGCCTCTGCGTCATCGTCGACCTCGCCGAATCCAGCCTGAATATAATCATAAGAAAATTCTGCCCGAGCGACTCCTACAAAAAGAGCTAGCAGAGCTATGAGAGTAAGTTGACGAAACATGAATACCTCCTTGATTTATTTCGACGTTATCCACAACTCACCATAGCGAGCTCGCAGTTTCGGGAGGGTCAGGAATGGGTTAGGGCTTTGTGAAGTAGCGTTTCATCAGGTAATAAGTGACCGATTAAGAGCCTATCTCAGGAGGTGGGTATCTCATTGAAATTGAACAGCCCCAGCTGCCTACTGAAACAGGTTCTTAGCCGGCACTTTGCCTTGCCGGGCCCCTTCAACCGCGACAGCTTCTGCTATCACGCCACCTGGGGCCCGCATTACCGCCGACACCGGGATTGCCGCCTTTGACATGGCTGGGCGAGCGGCCACGGAGCAAACCAGCCGTTTTTCCTGTTCCTGCCGCCGTATTCGCCAGAGCGGAATCGCATCGAGTCGCCCTGGCGGGCCGTCAGATACCACGCGTTGCCGACCTAGGCTTCCCCGAGCTTCGAGATGCTCTGCCGTGAGGTCCGCGTCGTGCCGGGCCGGTGCGCAAGCTCATGTCAGGCTATTTGTGCTTAAGCACTTAATAGCTGAAAAAGCTGGCCCTAAAAAAGAAAAGCAGGAGGCGGGGAAGAAGTTAGATCTATCAACATTAGGGGGGGGATGTCGCAAAAGGCACCATATATAGTGTTCTTCTGGTGAGAAAGTTAGCCTAGGGCAAGCTTCTTATCGGCACACAACTGGCCAGACCCGTTGCGGAAGGATTGCCCGCTCTCTATAATCCGCGGCGCTCAAAAAGTGGGCTGATCAAATTCTCGTCAGCCGGTCTGCTGTGCCCAGCCTTGGATGTTTTTGTGAGTCAGCCCCGTCCCTTGGTGGACCGATCTCAGGCGCTGTTGCTTTTAAAGTGGCAGCTTGTCCTGGCTCTGGTGCTGACCGCCTTAGCCCTACTCAAAAGTATGGGGGCCGCCATTGCTGCGGGACTGGGTGCTGGAGTCGCCATCGTGGGCAGCCTGTACTTTGCCCTGCAGGCATTCCGTCACGCTGGCGCCAAACGGGCGCCGCAGATCGTGCGCAGTTTTTACAAGGGTGAGGCCGGCAAGTTTGTCATTACCGTCCTCCTCTTCGCCGCTGTCCTGGCATGGGTCAAGCCCCTGCAGGTCGGCTGGCTGTTGACCGGATTCATCTTGGAGCAACTCGTGGTCTGGGGCTTTTTGTTCACCACCGCGAAGTCAAAATAGTGAGCTGCTGAATATGGCTGGCAATTCTACGGAATACATCAAGCACCACCTGACCAACTTGACCTATGGCCAGCTTCCGGCTGGCTATATCCGCCATGGCGAACATGGTGAGGAAGTCCTTGCTCAGCCTACCTGGACCGTTGCTCACACGGCGGAAGAGGCCAAGGCGATGGGCTTTAAGGCTTTTCATCTGGATACGCTGGGCTGGTCAGTCGGGCTTGGCGTAATTTTCTGCCTGTTGTTTTGGGTGGCCGCCCGCAGGGCCACCAGCGCTGTCCCCGGCAGGCTGCAGAATTTTGTGGAAGTGGTGATCGAGTTCGTTGATACCAACGTACGTGATACCTACCATGGTAAATCGACCCTGATTGCTCCGCTGGCCCTGACCATTTTCACCTGGATCTTCCTGATGAACTTCATGGACTTGATCCCGGTGGACTTCATCCCGGGCCTGGCCCAGCTCTTCGGCGTGCACTACATGAAGGTCGTGCCGACCACGGACCCTAACGCCACCCTGGGCATGAGCTTTTCCGTGTTCTTCATCATTCTCTTCTTTAGCGTAAAGATGAAAGGCGCTGGCGGCTTCATCAAGGAGCTGACGCTCAACCCGTTCAATCCCAAGCTTCCGCTGTGGCTGTTTCCGGTGAAGCTGCTGTTGATCTTCTTCAATTTCGTGCTTGAAACCATTGGCCTCATCACCAAGCCGATCTCTCTGGGCCTGCGACTGTTCGGCAACATGTATGCCGGCGAGCTCATCTTCATCCTGATCGCTCTCATGTTCACCGGCGGCATCGCCATCGGTTTGCTGGGCGCGGGCTTGCAGCTGGTCTGGGCGATCTTCCATATCCTGGTCATCACCCTGCAGGCTTTCGTGTTCATGATGCTGACCATCGTGTACCTGAGCATGGCCTCGGAATCGCACGACCACTAACCCTTTAACCCCTTATCCACACTTAACCCAAAGAGGACTTCAAGATGGATTACATCACCGGTATGAACCTGCTGGCCGTCGCCCTGCTGATTGGTCTGGGTGCCTTGGGCACCGGCATCGGCTTCGCCCTGCTCGGCGGCAAGTTCCTGGAAGGCGTTGCGCGTCAGCCGGAACTGGGCCCGCAGCTGCAGGTCCGTATGTTCATCGTTGCCGGTCTGCTCGACGCCGTGCCCATGATCGGCGTCGGTATCGCCATGCTGCTGCTGTTCGCCAACCCGTTCATCAAGTAATTCGACGCTGCTCGCGAGTTGCTTCCGGCCGCATTCCGCGGCCGGAAAAATGAATTGAGGTAATTACCGTGAACATGAATGCAACCCTGATCGGGCAGGCCATTGCGTTTGCGGTCTTCGTCTGGTTCTGCATGAAGTTCGTGTGGCCGCCGCTGACGGCCGCCCTGGCAGAGCGTCAGAAGAAGATTGCCGAAGGTCTGAATGCCGCTGACAAGGCGCAGCGTGACCTCGAAAGCGCCCATGCCCGGGTCGCGGAAGAGCTGAAAGCCGCCAAGGCCCAGGCTGCTGCCCTGATCGAGCAGGCCAACAAGCGCGCCAACCAGATGGTGGAAGAGGCGAAAGCCGCTGCCGCTACGGAAGGCCAGCGCCAGATCGCCCAGGCTCGCGCTCAGATCGAGCAGGAAATTGCTTCCGCTCGCGATGGGCTGCGTGCGCAGGTCGCTGCCCTGGCCGTTGCCGGCGCCGAGAAGATTCTCGAGGCGCAGGTGGATGCCAAGGCCCATGCCGGCATGCTCGACAAGCTGGCTGCCGAGCTCTAACCAAAGGCGCACCGATATGGCTGAACTGACCACAGTAGCGCGGCCCTACGCCAAGGCGGGGTTCCAATATGCCCGGGACAACGGCAAGCTGGCGGACTGGTCCGCGCAGCTCGCGCTCGCTGCCGCGGTGGCGAGCGATGAAGCGTTTGCGCACTATCTGTCGCGTCCGACGCTGACGTCCGAGCAGCAGGCCGACGCCTTCCTGAGGGCGACTGGCGACAAGCTCGGTGGCGACGTCCGCAATTTCGTGACCGAAATCGTGCACAACAAGCGTGTCGATGCGCTGCCCGCGATTGCCGAGCTGTTCGAGGCTTTCCGTGCCGAGCTCGAGCAGTCTGCCAAAGTGGCCGTGACCTCCGCCTTCGAGCTGACCGAGGCGCAGCGCCAGAGCCTGTCCAGCAAGCTCAGCCAGAAGCTCGGTCGCAAGATCGCCATTGATGAAGTGACGGTCGACCGTGCCTTGATCGGCGGTGTGGTCGTGCGCTCCGGCGACCTGGTCATCGACGCCTCCGTGCGCGGCAAGCTGAACAAGCTTGCTGCCACCCTGAATTCTTGAGTTTGAGGAACGAGCACATGACTTCCCATCTGAATCCCTCCGAGATCAGTGACCTGATCAAGAACCGCATCACGGACCTCAACGCGTCCGCTGAGGCGCGCAACGAAGGCACCATCGTCAGCGTGTCTGACGGCATTGTGCGCATCCACGGCCTGGCCGATGTGATGTACGGCGAAATGATCGAGTTCGACGGCGGCCTCTTCGGCATGGCCCTGAACCTCGAGCAGGATTCCGTCGGCGCCGTGGTGCTGGGCGGTTACCTCAACCTGCAGGAAGGCCAGAAGGCCCGCTGCACCGGCCGCATTCTCGAAGTGCCGGTCGGCCCGGAAATGCTGGGTCGCGTGGTGGATGCCCTGGGCGCCCCCATCGACGGCAAGGGCCCGACCAATGCCAAGCTGACCGACGCCGTGGAAAAAGTGGCGCCGGGCGTGATCTGGCGCAAGTCGGTGGACCAGCCGGTGCAGACGGGCTACAAGTCCGTCGACGCCATGATCCCCATCGGCCGTGGCCAGCGCGAACTGATCATCGGCGACCGCCAGACCGGCAAGACCGCGATGGCCGTCGACGCCATCATTGCGCAGAAGAATTCCGGCATTAAGTGCGTGTATGTGGCCATCGGCCAGAAGCAGTCCACCATTGCCAACGTCGTGCGCAAGCTCGAGGAGTTTGGCGCGATGGAATACACCATCGTCGTGGCCGCCTCCGCCTCCGAGTCTCCCGCACTGCAGTTCCTGGCGCCGTACTCCGGCTGCACCATGGGCGAATACTTCCGTGACCGTGGCGAAGACGCGCTGATCATTTACGATGATCTCTCCAAGCAGGCCGTGGCCTACCGCCAGATCTCGCTGCTGCTGCGCCGTCCGCCCGGACGCGAAGCCTATCCCGGCGACGTGTTTTATCTGCACAGCCGTCTGCTCGAGCGCGCTTCCCGCGTGTCCGAAGAATACGTCGAGAAGTTCACCAAGGGCGCCGTGACGGGCAAGACCGGCTCGCTGACCGCGCTGCCGATCATCGAAACCCAGGCCGGCGACGTGTCCGCCTTCGTGCCGACCAACGTGATCTCCATCACCGACGGCCAGATCTTCCTGGAGTCCAGCCTGTTCAACGCCGGTATCCGCCCTGCCGTGAATGCCGGCATCTCGGTGTCCCGCGTCGGTGGCGCCGCCCAGACCAAGATCATCAAAAAGCTGTCCGGGGGTATCCGTACCTCGCTGGCCCAGTACCGTGAACTGGCCGCCTTCGCGCAGTTCGCTTCCGACCTCGACGAAGCGACCCGCAAACAGCTCGAGCACGGCCAGCGCGTCACCGAGCTGATGAAGCAGAAGCAGTTCACGCCGTTCAGCATCGCCGAGATGGGCCTGTCCATTTACGCCGCGAACGAAGGCTTCCTGGCTGACGTGCCGGTGAATAAGGTCCTGGCATTCGAAGCCGGCCTGCACGGCTACTTCAATGCCGAGCAAAAGGCGCTGATGGACAAGATCAACGCCACGGCCGACTGGAATGGCGAGATCGAAGGCCAGTTCAAGGCCGGCATCGAGAAGTTCAAGGCGACCCAGACCTGGTAAAAAGCCCGCTCCTCCGGAGCGGCAGCTGATGGCCTTCCCCCCTCGCGGGGGAAGGTGCCCGAAGGGCGGATGAGGGGTAAGGCCGTGGTTACTACCACTGTCCCCCTCTCCCCAGCCCTCTCCCCACAGGGAGAGGGAGACACGGTAGGTTGGAGTGGCTTATGGCCAACTTGAAAGAAATTCGCAGCAAGGTCGCCAGCATCAAGAGCACGCAGAAGATCACGAAAGCGATGCAACTGGTGGCAGCGTCCAAGATGCGCAAGGCCCAGGAGCGCATGGCGGCTGGCAAGCCCTATGCACAGAAGATTCGCCAGGTAATCGCGCATCTGTCCCAGGCCACGCCGGAATACAAGCACGCCTATATGGCGGAGCGTCCGGTCAGGCGCGTCGGTTACATCGTGGTGTCGAGCGACCGTGGTCTGTGCGGCGGCCTCAACATCAACCTGTTCAAGAAGACCGTGCAGAGCGTGCGCGAGTTCCGCGAGCAGGACGTGGAGGTGGAGTTCTGCCTGGTCGGCCAGAAAGCCACCACCTTCTTCAAGAGCGTGGGCGGCAAGGTCGTGGCGGTGAAGACCCATCTGGGCGACGCCCCGGGCCTCGACGCGCTGATCGGCACGGTGAAGGTGATGCTGGACGCCTACGACAACGGCCGGATCGATCGCCTCTACCTCGTCTACAACGAGTTCGTGAACACGATGACCCAGAGCCCGACCGTGCAGCAGCTGTTGCCGCTGGCGGCGGACGAAAAGCAGGCCCTGGAAAAGCGTGATCACAACTGGGACTACCTGTACGAACCCGATGCGCAGAAGCTGCTGGACCAGCTCTTCGTTCGCTTCATCGAGTCGCAGGTATATCAGGGTGTGGTGGAAAACATTGCCTGCGAACAGGCCGCGCGTATGGTGGCCATGAAGTCCGCCACCGACAACGCCGGCGATCTGATTCGCGCGCTGCAGCTTGTGTACAACAAGGTGCGCCAGGCGGCGATCACGCAAGAAATCTCTGAAATTGTGGGCGGTGCCGCGGCCGTTTGAGGCAGCGGTATTCCCTTAGCGTTTTAAGTTTGCGAGGAACAACCATGAGCTCCGGCAAGATTGTGCAGATCATCGGCGCCGTCATCGACGTCGAATTCCCGCGTAACAGCGTCCCCAAGGTCTATGACGCGCTGACCGTGGACGGCAAGGCGACGACCCTGGAAGTCCAGCAGCAGCTGGGCGACGGCGTGGTCCGCACCATCGCCATGGGCTCGACCGAAGGCCTGAAGCGCGGCCTGGCCGTGTCCAACACGAAGGCCCCCATCTCCGTGCCGGTCGGCAAGGCGACCCTGGGCCGCATCATGAACGTGCTGGGCAATCCGGAAGACGAAGCCGGCCCGATCGGCGAAGACGTGCGCTGGGCCATTCACCGCAAGGCCCCGACGTATGCCGAGCAGTCCGGGGCGACCGAACTGCTGGAAGTGGGCATCAAGGTGATCGACCTGCTCTGCCCGTTTGCCAAAGGCGGCAAGGTCGGCCTGTTCGGCGGCGCCGGCGTCGGCAAGACCGTGAACATGATGGAGCTCATCAACAACATCGCCAAGGCGCACTCGGGTCTCTCCGTGTTTGCCGGCGTGGGTGAGCGGACCCGTGAAGGCAACGACTTCTATCACGAAATGAAGGACTCGGGCGTTCTCGACAAGGTCGCGATGGTCTACGGCCAGATGAACGAGCCGCCCGGCAACCGTCTGCGCGTGGCGCTGACCGGCCTGACCATGGCCGAGTACTTCCGTGACGACAAGGATCCCGCCACCGGCAAGGGCCGTGACGTGCTGCTGTTCGTGGACAACATCTACCGCTACACGCTGGCCGGCACCGAAGTGTCCGCGCTGCTCGGCCGCATGCCCTCCGCCGTGGGCTACCAGCCGACGCTGGCCGAGGAAATGGGCGTGCTGCAGGAACGCATCACCTCCACCAAGAGCGGCTCCATCACCTCGATCCAGGCCGTGTACGTCCCTGCCGACGACTTGACCGACCCGAGCCCGGCGACCACCTTCGCCCACCTCGACGCCACCGTCGTGCTGAGCCGTGACATCGCTTCCCTCGGCATCTACCCCGCCGTGGACCCGCTGGACTCCACCTCGCGCCAGCTCGATCCGCTGGTCGTGGGCGAAGAGCACTACGCGGTCGCCCGGGGCGTGCAGACCGTGCTGCAGCGCTACAAGGAACTGAAGGACATCATTGCGATCCTGGGCATGGACGAACTGTCGGAAGAAGACAAGCTCGTCGTCTACCGCGCGCGCAAGATCCAGCGCTTCCTGTCGCAGCCCTTCCATGTCGCCGAAGTGTTCACCGGCTCGCCGGGCAAATACGTGTCCCTGAAGGAAACCATCCGTGGCTTCAAGGGCATTCTGGCCGGCGAATACGATTCGCTGCCGGAGCAGGCGTTCTACATGGTCGGTTCCATCGACGAAGCCATCGAAAAGGCGAAGAAGGTCTAAGAGGCCTCAAGCCTGGAGACGAACATGGTTGCAACCATCAAGTGCGACATCGTCAGCGCCACGGAATCCATCTACGGCGGCAACGTCACGATGCTGGTGGCGCACGGCATCCAGGGCGACCTCGGCATCCTGCCGGGGCACGCTCCGCTCCTGACCCAGCTTTCGCCGGGCCCGGTTCGCGTCGTCAGGGAGGATGGCGAGGAAGAGGTCTACTACGTGTCCGGCGGCATGCTGGAAGTGCAGCCGACCCTCGTGACCATCCTGGCCGACACCGCAGTCCGTGCGCACGACGTGGACGAAGCCGCCGCCGAGCAGGCCCGCAAGGCCGCCCTTGAGGCGCTGTCGAACCAGAAGAGCGAAATGGATACCTCCGCGGCCCTGGCCGCGCTGGCCGAAGCCGCCGCGCAGCTGCGCACGCTGCAGCAGATGAAGAACCGCGCCGGGCGCGGCTGATCGTAAAACGCGGTATGAAATACCGCGGGGAAAAGGGTAGCTTCAGCTACCCTTTTTCATTTCTGGGACCGCATCAGCCGACATCATCATGCCCAAAACCATAAAGGCGGGAATTCCCGCTCCAGGCGACTACCAGGCCATTCTGCAGCATCCCGTTTTCAAGAAGCTTGAGGCGTATTCGAACACTTACCAGTCGGTCCACGCCGACCTGCTGCGGCCCTATGCCCGCAAGTGGGTGATCGATCCGCTGCATCAATGGAGCCGGCAATGGGAATATCCCTTCATGGCCGAAGCCATCGCGCAGCTACAGGAGGAAACGGACCGGCCGCTGTCGATCCTCGATGCCGGCGCCGGGATGACTTTTTTCCCGCACTATCTGCTCGAGCAGTATCCCGACCTGCAACTGGAGTGCTGCGACATCGATGCGAGCCTGGAGAATCTCTATGCCCGGGTGGCCGCCCGGCACCCACGGCATCCGCACTTCCAGGTGGCCGACCTGACACAGCTGCCTTATGCCGAGAACACCTTCGATGCGGTCTACTGCGTTTCCGTGCTGGAACACATTCCCGGCCGGGAAAAGGTCATGGGCGAGTTTTTCCGGGTGCTGAAACCGGGCGGCAAACTGATACTCAGCTTCGATCTGTCCCTCGATGGCAGTCGGGACATCAGCCTGCCCGAGGCCCGTCTGATGCTGGCTGAGCTGGACAAGTACTTTGACGGCACGGCAGCGCTTGGCCTTCCGGCGGCGGGAGAGCTGCAAACGTCCGCAATTTTTACGACAGAAGATGCGCGCAAGATCGACGCACGACTCTTGCCCTGGCCGTATCCGGCGCTGGTTTACCAGATCAGGGGGCTGCTCCAGGGCAGGGGCTGGATGCGCTGGCCGCCGCTCCTGGCCGTGAGCTGCGGCGTCCTGACCCGGAAAAGCCGGGCCCAGGGCAGGCCACGGGCCGTCTTCGTGTAGACTTCCGGCGTTCGTATTGGGGAAGGCGTAATGGAACTGTCCGTTGTCATTCTTGCAGCAGGTAAGGGCACGCGCATGAGGTCGGCGCTGCCCAAGGTCATGCAGCCGCTGGCAGGTCGCCCGCTGTTGCGCCACGTGGTGGACACGGCCGCCAGCCTCGCTGCAGCACGGACCCTGATCGTGGTCGGCCACGGCGGCGAGCAGGTCCGAAAGGTCTTTCCCGGGCCGCTGCTCTGGGCCGAGCAGGCCGAGCAGAAAGGCACGGGCCACGCCGTGCAAATGGCGCTTCCGCAACTTCCCGGGCACGGTAAAACCCTGATTCTGTATGGCGATGTGCCACTGACGACGGCGGCAACGCTCGCGGATTTGATCGCCCGGGTTTCCGACGACGGCTCGATGGGGCTGATTACCCTGGAAATGGCGAACCCCGCCGGCTATGGGCGCCTCGTCCGCGATGCGGCCGGCAAGGTGGCCCGCATCGTCGAGCAGAAGGATGCGACCCTGGAAGAAAAGAAAATCCGCGAAGTGAACACCGGGATTTTCTGCGTGCCGAACGGCCTGCTGCACACATGGCTGCCGCAACTCCGGAATAACAACGCGCAGGGCGAGTACTACCTCACCGACATCGTCGCCATGGCCGCGAGCCAGGGGATCCGCATCGAAACCGTCCAGCCCGAATACGCCTGGGAAGTGGACGGGGTGAACGACAAGCTTCAGCTTGCAGCGCTGGAGCGTGTCTGCCAGCGCAACCAGGCCGACGCCCTGATGCGCGCCGGCGTCACTCTCATCGATCCGGCGCGCTTCGACCTGCGCGGCACGCTGACGCAGGGCATGGATGTGCACATCGAGCCCAACGTCGTCATCGAAGGCCGCGTCACGCTGGGCAACAATGTGCGCATCGGCGCCAACTGCCAGCTGCGTGATTGCGTGATCGGCGACAACGTCAACATTAAGCCGAACTCGCTGATCGAAGAGGCCCGCATCGGCAATGGCGTGGAGATCGGCCCCTTCGCCCGGCTGCGCCCCGGCACCGACCTGGCGGACCACGTGCACATCGGCAACTTCGTGGAGACCAAGAAGGCTGTCCTGGGCGAAGGCTCCAAGGCCAATCACCTGGCCTATATCGGCGATGCGCAGGTCGGGAGCGGCGTGAACATCGGCGCCGGCACCATCACCTGCAATTACGACGGCGCCAACAAGCATGTGACCCGGATAGAGGACAACGCCTTCATCGGCACCAATAATTCGCTGGTCGCTCCCGTCACCATCGGCAAGGGCGCGACGACGGCGGCCGGATCGGTCATCACCAAGGATGTGCCGGAAAATACGCTGGCCGTCGCCAGGGGCAGGCAGGTGCATGTCGAGGGCTGGGAGCGCCCGGTGAAGAAATGAGCGCGAGGCAGGGCAACCGCGTCACGCCCCTGATCCCAAGCAAGAACAGAATTGAAAAGTAGAGGCGCGGCGATTGCCGTTGCGCAGCCGGTGGCTGCGGCGACTACGAGCGGAGCAGAGAGCATGTGTGGAATTGTTGGGGCGATCGGCCAGCGCAATATCGTGCCGGTACTGGTGGAGGGCCTGAAGCGCCTGGAATACCGCGGCTACGATTCGTCCGGCATTGCCGTGCTGAACAGCGAGATCAGGCGGGTGCGACGCGTCGGGCGTGTTGCCGAGATGGAAAACGCCGCCGCCCAGGCCGGCATCCACGGCTCCCTGGGCATCGGCCATACGCGCTGGGCAACGCACGGCGGCGTCACCGAGCCGAATGCGCATCCGCATGTCTCGGGCAGCCTGATTGCGGTGGTACATAACGGCATCATCGAAAACCACGACGCAAAACGGGCCGAGCTGAAGGCGCAGGGCTACGAGTTCAGCTCGCAGACCGACACCGAGGTCATCGCGCACCTCGTGCACCGCCACTATTCGCAACATCGTGATCTGCTCGGCGCCGTGCAGGCGGCTGCCGCACAGCTCGTCGGCGCCTATGCGATTGCCGTCATCGCCCAGGATCAGCCCGACCTGCTCGTGGTGGCCCGCATGGGCTGCCCCCTGCTGATCGGCGTGGGCGAAGGCGAAAACTTCGTGGCCTCGGACGTCTCCGCCGTGCTCTCGGCGACGCGCCGCGTGATGTATCTCGAAGAGGGCGACGTGGCGACGGTAACGCGCGAGGGCGTCAGCGTGTTCGACGTCGGCGGCAGGGCCGTGGAGCGCAAGCTGCACCTCTCCGACGTGTCGCTGGCCTCGCTGGAGCTCGGCCCCTACAGCCACTTCATGCAGAAAGAGATTCACGAGCAGCCGCGCGCGCTTTCCGACACCATCGAGCAGATCCTCTCCCAAGGTTTTTCGCCGGCGCTCTTCACCGGCAACGCCGAAGATGTTTTCAGGAATGTGCAGAGCGTCCAGATCATCGCCTGCGGCACCAGCTACTACGCGGGCTCCGTGGCGCGCTACTGGATCGAGGCCATCACCGGCCTGCCCTGCGCCGTGGAAGTCGCCAGCGAGTACCGTTATCGCGACGCCGTGGCGAACCCCGACAATCTGATCGTCACGATCTCGCAGTCCGGCGAGACGCTGGACACCATGGAGGCCCTGAAATACGCCCGCTCCCTGGGCCAGCAGAAAACCCTGTCCATCTGCAACGTGCGCGAGTCGGCCATCCCGCGTTCCTCGGCGCTGGTGTTCTATACGCAGGCCGGCGCAGAAATCGGCGTGGCCTCCACCAAGGCCTTCACCACCCAGCTCGTGGCGCTGTTCACGCTCGCGGTGACGCTGGCCAGGCTGCGCGGCCGCGTGAGCGCCGAGCAGGAAGCCGGCTACCTCGACGAGCTGCGCCGCCTGCCCGGCAGCGTGCAGCATGCGCTGAACCTCGAGCCGCAGATCAAGCCCTGGGCCGAGCGCTTTGCGGAAAAGCATCATGCGCTTTTCCTCGGCCGCGGCGTGCACTACCCCGTCGCGCTGGAGGGCGCGCTGAAGCTCAAGGAAATCACCTACATTCACGCCGAGGCCTATCCCGCCGGCGAGCTCAAGCACGGACCGCTGGCGCTGGTCGACGAGAGCATGCCCGTGGTGGTGATTGCGCCCAACGACGCGCTGCTGGAGAAGGTGAAGTCGAATATGCAGGAAGTGCGCGCGCGCGGCGGCGAGCTGTTCGTATTTGCCGACCTCGATTCACACTTCATCGAATCCGAAGGCGTTCACATCATCCGCACGCCGCGTCACGTCGGCATTCTCTCGCCCATCGTGCACGCCGTGCCGGTGCAGCTCCTGGCCTATCACACGGCCCTGGCGCGCGGCACCGATGTCGACAAGCCGCGTAACCTCGCGAAGTCGGTGACGGTGGAGTAGGCGCGGCCAAGCTTTGCCTTCGATGGCCGGTTGAGCGCGCGGCACGCCGCCGCCTTCGTGCCTGGGCCGCCCCGCAGCAACAAAAGCCCTGGCGAACCCCAGGGCTTTTTTGCGGACCGGCGCCGGCGGCGCGCCCTGCCATCAGAATCGACAACGGCGGCGTCTGTCGAGGCTTCCGGCCCGCACAAAAACCTCCCCCAAACAGCATCCTATACTGACGAGGCCTGCGCCCCTCAGAGCCACAGCAACGCCGCAGGCGAGCACCGGTACAGCGCCGGGTTTGCGTCGATTTTTGCAGGCGGCCGCCGTGCCTGGCCCGCCAGGAAGGTGCTTATGTATAGGCCGGAACCCCGCCTGGACAGGGAAGCGAGCGCAATGCCGCGGCCGGCGCCGGTCCGCTCGGGCCTGGCCCGCGCCAACGGCATCGACCTCTATTACGAAGACGAAGGCCCGCTCGCGGCGCCGCCGCTGCTGCTCATCATGGGCCTCGGCGCACAGCGCGTGTACTGGCCGCGCCCCGTGGTGCAGGGGCTGCTCGAGCGCGGCTACCGCGTCATCAGCTTCGACAACCGCGACATCGGCCTCTCCACCAAGATAGATCGCCACGATCACGACTCGCTGCCCGCCGCCTACATGAAACAGGCGCTGAAGCAGCGCATCCGGGCGCCTTACACGCTCTACGACATGGCCGACGACACCGTCGGCCTGATGGACGCGCTCGGCATTGCCGCCGCGCATCTCGTGGGAGTCTCCATGGGCGGCATGATCGCGCAGGTGACCGCCGGCCTGCATCGCGACCGCGTGCGCAGCCTGACCTCCCTCATGTCGTCCACGCTGCATCCGCGCCTGCCGGGGCCGCGGCTGAACATCCTGCTGCACATGGGCATGCGCAGTCGCGGCACCCTTCTCGGCCGCGAGCAGTACGTCCGGCAGACGGTGCGGATCTACCGCGCCATCCACGGCAGGGGCTTTCCCTTCGACGAGCAGCGCGTGCGCGAGATGGCCGGCCAGGCCTTCGACCGCTGCTTCCACCCGCCGGGCTTCGAGCGCCAGGCGGTGGGCATTTTCGCCACGGGCTGTTTCGAGCCGTTGCTGCGGCGCGTGACGGCGCCGGCGCTGGTCGTGCACGGCGACCAGGACCCGGTCGTGCACATGGAGGGCGGCCGCGCCACGGCCCGCGCCATCCGCGACTCCCGGCTCGAGATCATCCGCGGCATGGGCCACGGCATGGCCGAGCCCCTGCTGCCCCGCATCCTCGACTGGACCCACGAGATGGCGCGGCGCAATTGAACAGCGGCCGCCCGCGCCGATTGTCTGGCGAGAAATGACAGGTTAATGTCCCCTTCGGCTCTAAGGGACGCGCGCCGCGGGTGCAACACTATCGTTGCCGCCGATCGCGCAAACCATGGCGCGGCGACTCCGGCGCCGCGCTGCACGTCCCCCACCCAGACAGGCAGCGCCGCCTGCAACTCCCCACAAGATCATCCGCACGGCGCTACGCCAGGCCGCGACCGACCGTGCCGGAAAGACTAGAGAAGTGCCCATGAAAGCTGAACATTTCGACATCCTCATCATCGGCGCCGGCCTGTCCGGCATCGGCGCCGGCTGCCACCTCACGCGCAACTGCCCGAACAAGTCCTTCGCCATTCTCGAGCAGCGCCAGGCCAGCGGCGGCACCTGGGACCTGTTCCGTTACCCCGGCATCCGTTCCGACTCCGACATGTTCACCCTGGGCTACAACTTCAAGCCCTGGACCCATAACAAGTCCATCGCCGACGGCCCCGACATCCGCGCCTATGTGCGCGAAGCCGCCGCCGAGCACGGCGTCGACAAGAAGATCCGCTACGGCCTGAAAACCAAAAGCGCCTCCTGGAATTCCGAAAAGGCGCAGTGGACGGTGAAGGCGGAGCAAGTGGAAACCGGCGAAACCGTGACCTTCACCGCCAACTTCGTGCTCTCCTGCACCGGCTATTACAACTACGACGCCGGCTACACGCCGGAGTTCGCCGGCCGCGAGAACTTCAAGGGCCAGATCATCCATCCGCAGCAATGGCCGGAGCAGCTGGACTACGCCGGCAAGCGCGTCGTCATCATCGGCTCCGGCGCCACCGCGGTGACGCTGATGCCGGCCATGACCGACAAGGCCGCGCACGTGACCATGCTGCAGCGCTCGCCGAGCTATGTGCTGGCGGTGCCGCTGATCGATCCCCTCGTGCAGCAGATGCGCGCCTTCCTGCCGGAAAAGCTGGTGTACCGCATCACCCGCGGCCGTAACGTCGCCATCACGCTCGGCCTCTACAAGCTGAGCCGCGCCAAGCCGCAGGTCATGCGGCGTTTCCTGCTCGCGCGCATCCGCAGCATTCTCGGCCCCAACTACGACATGAAGCACTTCACGCCCCGTTACAATCCCTGGGACGAGCGCCTCTGCGCGGTGCCGAGCGCCGACCTGTTCAAGGCCATCAAGAAAGGCAAGGCCTCGGTGGTGACCGACCACATCGATCACTTCACCGAAAGCGGCATCAAGCTGAAGTCGGGCCAGCACCTGGCCGCCGACATCATCGTCACCGCCACCGGCCTCGACCTGCAGATGGCGGGCGGCGTCCAGCTCAGGGTCGACGGCAAGCCCTACAGCATTCCCGAGAAGATGTATTACAAGGGCATCCTCATGGAGGACCTGCCGAACTACGGCATGGTCTTCGGCTACACCAACGCCTCGTGGACGCTGAAGGCCGACCTCTCCAGCGAGTACGTCTGCCGCCTGCTCAAGCTCATGGACAAGAAGGGCGTGCGCCAGGTGACGCCGCGCAACCGCGATCCCGAGGTGAGGCACGACACCATGATCGGCCTCACCTCCGGCTACATCCAGCGCGCGGCCAAGCTGCTGCCCAGGCAGGGCACCAGGGGGCCGTGGAAGCTCCCCCAGAATTACACGCTGGACCTCATGAGCGTGCGCTTCGGCAAGATCGAGGACGGGGTGCTGGAATTCTCCAACCCGGCCCGCCAGGGCAAGGCCGCGTAAACCGCGCTCGGCCCGGCGCAAAAAGCCGCGTGCCCGTCACGCGGCTTTTTCTTTACGGCGGCAGCGGTCCTGCAGGCGGGCCGCCGGCGGTCGCCGGACGGCAGCGCCCGCCCTCGGCATTTTGCCTAGACTGCGGAAAAGGGTGCGGCGAGACCAATCGACGTGTCATCTCTCCGGAAATTTCTGCGGCGGCGCTGGCAGGGGCTGCACAGCATCGGCCTCAAGCTGCTGCTGCTCACCGTGCCGCCGGTGCTCCTCATCACGATTTCCGTCGCGCTGCTGCTGTTGCAGGCCATCGCCCGCTACGAGCAGGAAGCCAGCCGGCGCGAGGCCGAGTTTTTCGTGGAGCGCCACGCCCTGCTGCTCCAGGAGCCGCTCTGGGATTTCGCCAACGAGACCGTGAGCTGGATCCTGGCCGACGTCGCGCGCCAGCCCGGCGTCGCCTGCGCCAGCGTCGGCGACGGCAACTACCGCTGGCACCGCGAGAACGTGCCGGGCTGCCGCACCACGGGCGCGGCCTTCGTCATCGAGCGCCCCATCCGGCACCAGGAGGCGACGCGGGCCCGCACCATCGGCCAGCTGCGCGTGGTGTTCGACCGCGACCACATGCGCGCCGGCTGGCTGCCGCCGCATCTCTCCTCCTTCCTCGTGCTGCAGGGCGTGGTCATCCTGCTGATGACGGCCGTCATGTACCTCGCGCTGCGCGTGACCGTGCTGCATCCGTTGCGGCGCGTCGCCGCCTCGCTCCGGGCCTACAGCGAAGCCGGCGTGCGCCAGCCGGTGAACATCGAGACGGGCGACGAGCTCGGCCGCCTGGCGGCGCGCTATAACGAAATGCTGTGCCTGCAGGCCGCGAGCGAAGCGCGCCTCGAGGCCACCTCGCGGGAGCTCGACCAGGCGCGCCGCCAGGCCGAGGAGGCGAGCCGCGCCAAGAGCGATTTCGTCGCGAACATGAGCCACGAAATCCGCACGCCGCTGAACGCCATCCTCGGCCTCTCGCACCTGGTGCAGCAGACCGGCCTCACGGCGCGCCAGCACAACTACATCGTCAAGATGGAGCGCGCCGCCAAGCACCTGCTGGGCCTGCTCAACGACATCCTGGATTTTTCCAAGATCGAGGCCGGCAAGCTCGAGCTCGAACGCATCGACATGCGTCTCGACGCAGTCCTCGACAGTCTCGCCGACATGTTCGCGCTGCTTGCCGAAGAGCGGCGCATCGAGCTGCTCTTCGATCTCGCCGATGACGTGCCGCTGGCGCTGGTCGGCGATCCGCTGCGGCTCAGCCAGGTCTGCGCCAACCTCATCAGCAACGCGCTCAAGTTCACGCCGGAAGGCGGCGAGGTCGTGGTGAGCATTCGGGCGCGCGAGCGCGACGCCGAGGCGCTGCTGCTCGAGGTGACGGTGCAGGACAACGGCATCGGCATCACGCCGGCGCAGCAGGCGCGGCTGTTCCAGTCCTTCGTGCAGGCCGACAGTTCCACCAGCCGCGAATACGGCGGCACCGGCCTCGGCCTCACCATTTCCCAGCGCCTGGTCGCGCTGATGGGCGGCGACATCGGCGTGGCGAGCACGCCGGGCGTGGGCTCGCGCTTCTTCTTCACGGTGCGCTGCGGCGTGCAGGCCGAGCAGCCCGCCGGCCGCACGCCCACGCCGCGCGAGTTCGGCGGCCGGCGCGTGCTGCTGGTGGACGACAACAGCGCGGCGCGCGCGGTCGTGCAGCGCATGCTGGCTGCGCTTTCGTTCACGGTGACGGCGGCCGCCTCGGGCGAGGAGGCCCTGGGCTGCGTCGAACGGCAGTCCTTCGACCTCATCCTGCTCGACTACCGCATGCAGGACATGGACGGCATCGAAGCGTCGCGGCGAGGCGGCGCTCGCGCGGGGCCAGCCCGGACTCGCGGGCGCGCGCGTGCTGCTGGTGGAAGACAATCCCGTCAACCGCGAGATCGGCGTCGGCATCCTGCGCAGCGCCGGCGTGGAGGTCGACACCGCCGCCAACGGCGAACTCGGCATCGAGGCCGTGCGCGCCGGGGATTACGGCGCGGTGCTGATGGATTGCCAGATGCCGGTCCTGGACGGCTACGAGGCCACCCGGCAATTGCGCCGCGAAGGCTTCACGCTGCCCGTCATCGCGATGACGGCGAGCGTGCTCGCGAGCGACCGCCGCAAATGCCTGGAGGCCGGCATGAACGACCACGTCGCCAAGCCCATCGATGTCGAGGAGCTGTTCTCGACGCTGGCGCGCTGGTTGCCCGCGCGCCCGGACGTACCGGAAAACAAGGCCTAGGCGTCGGCGCCGACGCCTAGCCGGCTGCCGCGAACGGCAGCCCGTTGCAGAGGGAATGCGGCCATGAAGACAAGAATCGCCCTCCTGTTCCTGCTGGCCTGGGCGGCCGGCCGCGCCGGCGCACTCGACACGGTGATCTATCCGGGACTCGCGGCGGCGGAGGCTCCGCTCTTCTTCCCGCCCCCGCGCCCGGGCGCCTATTACGACCGCTTCCGCGACATCAAGGAAATGCTGCAGGTGGCGCTGGAGAAGACGCGGCCGCAGTACGGCCCTTATGAGCTGAAGGAAAGCCGGCTGTCGATGACCGAGGCGCGTTCGCTCGAGGAACTGCGCCGCGGCGACACCGTCAGCGTCGTCTGGAGTTCGACCAGCCGGCAGAAGGAGACCGAGTTCCTGCCCCTGCGCATCGACCTGCGCAAGGGCTATCTCGGCTATCGCATCTGCCTCATCCGCAAGGATTTCCAGGCGCGTGCGCGCGCCATCAGGAGCCTGGAGCAGTTGCGCCAGGTACGGGTGGGGCAGGGCATAGGCTGGGGCGATATCGCCATCTACCGGCACGCCGGCGTGCCGGTCATCGCCTCCGGCTACGGCAGCCTCTTCACCATGCTGGCGCAGGACCGCATCGATCTCTTTCCGCGCGGCGTCACGGAGGTCTTCGGCGAGTACGACGCCGTGGCGCCGCAGCTCGGCAATCTCGCCGTGGAAGATTCCCTGCTGATCGAATACGCGCCGTTTCCCTACTATCTGTTCTTCAACCGGAAGCACAAGCGCCTGGCGCAGCGCATCGAGACCGGTCTGCGCCTGATGCAGAAGGACGGCTCCTTCGACCGCATCTTCTGGAAATACAACCGCAGCTCCATCGAGCGCGCCCGGCTCGACAAGCGCACCGTCATCCGCCTGCACAACCCGCTGCTGTGGGCGGACGGAACGCCGCCGGCGCCGCCGCCCTCCCAGACCCCGGCGCGCTGAGGCCGGCCTGCGGCGCCGGCGCCAAAGCGGTTGCCGCGCGCGCAACGAGCGGGGAATATCGTCTTCCGGGCGGCCCTGCCGCCTCCCCTGCCAGCAAAACAAGAAGACGGCCTCATGAAACCGATCAAGCAGCTTTTCCTCTGGTCCCTGATCGCCCTGCTCGGTGCGTTCGCCCTCGGCGTGCTCGCCCTGCACCGCGGCGAAACCATCAACGCCCTCTGGCTGGTGGTGGCCGCGGTCTGCGTCTACCTCATCGCCTACCGCTTCTACAGCCGCTTCGTGGCGACCCGCGTGCTGCAGCTCGACGACCGCCGCAGAACCCCGGCGCAGCGCCGCAACGACGGCCTCGATTTCGTGCCCACCGACCGCTACGTGCTCTTCGGCCATCACTTCGCCGCCATCGCCGGCGCCGGGCCGCTGATCGGCCCGGTGCTGGCCGCGCAGATGGGCTATCTGCCGGGCACGCTGTGGCTGCTGGCCGGCGTGGTCTTCGCCGGCGCCGTGCAGGACTTCGTCATCCTTTTCGCCGCCACCCGCCGCGACGGCCGCTCGCTCGGCGACATGATCAAGAGCGAGATGGGCACGCTGCCGGGCGTCGTCGCCAGCGTCGGCATCCTCGCCATCATGATCATCCTGCTCGCGGTGCTGGCGCTCGTCGTGGTGAAGGCGCTGGCGCATTCGCCCTGGGGCATGTTCACCATTGCCGCGACGATGCCCATCGCCCTCTTCATGGGCCTGTACATGCGCTATGTGCGGCCGGGGCGCATCGGCGAGATTTCCGTCATCGGCTTCCTGCTGCTGATCGCCTCGATCTGGCTGGGCGGGCATGTCGCGGCGCATCCGCTGTGGGGACCGCTCTTCACGCTGAAGGGCGAGACCATCGCGCTGTGCCTGATCGGCTACGGCTTTATCGCCTCGGTGCTGCCGGTGTGGCTGCTGCTGGCGCCGCGCGATTACCTTTCCACCTTCCTCAAGATCGGCACCATCGTCGGCCTGCTGCTCGGTATCCTCATCGTGCAGCCGCAGCTGCAGATGCCGGCGCTGACGAAATTCGTCGACGGCAGCGGCCCGGTCTTCGCCGGCGCGCTCTTCCCCTTCCTCTTCATCACCATCGCCTGCGGCGCCGTCAGCGGCTTCCACGCGCTGGTCGCCTCCGGCACCACGCCCAAGATGCTGGAGCGGGAATCGCATGCGCGCTTCATCGGCTACGGCGCCATGCTGATGGAATCGCTGGTGGCGGTGAGCGCCATGATCGCCGCCTGCGTGCTCGAGCCCGGCCTCTACTTCGCGCTGAATTCGCCGCCGGCGCTGATCGGCACGACGGTGGAAAGCGCGGCGCAGGCCATTTCCACCTGGGGCTTCGCGATCACGCCGGACATGCTGACGCAGGCGGCAAGGGATATCGGCGAAGGCAGCATCCTCTCGCGCGCCGGCGGCGCCCCGACGCTGGCCATCGGCATGGCGCACATCCTCTCCAGCGTCATCGGCGGCCCGGCGATGATGGCCTTCTGGTATCACTTCGCGATTCTTTTTGAAGCGCTGTTCATCCTCACCACCATCGACGCCGGCACCCGCGTCGGCCGCTTCATGATCCAGGACCTGCTCGGCATGGCGCACCAGCCGCTGGCGCAGACCGGGGCGCTGCTGCCCAACCTTGCGGCGACGGCGCTCTGCGTCGGCGGCTGGGGCTGGTTCCTCTACCAGGGCGTGGTGGACCCGCTCGGCGGCATCAATTCGCTGTGGCCGCTGTTCGGCATCGCCAACCAGATGCTGGCGGGCATCGCGCTGCTCCTGGCCTCGACCATCCTGATCAAGATGAAGCGCGAGCAGTTCGCCTGGGTGACGCTGGCGCCGACGGTCGTCGTGCTCGTCATCACGCTGACGGCGAGCTGGCAGAAGCTCTTCCACGCCGATCCCAGGATCGGCTTCCTCGCGCATGCCGACAGCTTCGGCGCCGCGCTTGCCCGGGGCGAGGTGCTGGCGCCGGCCAAGGGCCTGGCGCAGATGCAGCAGGTCATCGTCAACGACTACACCAATGCCGCGCTGTGCGCGGTCTTCATGACGGTGCTGCTGGCCATGCTCGGCTTCGCCGCGCGCGCCATGCTGCAGGCCTGGCGCAATCCGAAGGCGACGGCGCAGGAAGTCGGGCCGGACTATCACGGGCCGGCGCCCGAGGCACCGGAGGGCGTGGCATGAGCGGGAATTCCGGATCTCACGCGCCAGCCGGCCTGGCGCAACGGCTGCGCGGCTTCTGGCGCAGGCTGCAGGAAGGCGGCGCGCTCATGGTCGGCGTGCCCGACTACGAACGCTACGTGGCGCATATGCGCGCGGCGCATTCCGAGCTCGTGCCGCTCTCGCGCGAAGCCTTCGTGCGCGCACGCATGGAGGCGCGCTACGGCGGCAAGGGTGGCGGCAAGTGCCCGTGCTGATGTAGGGCGGAACCCGCGCAGCGGTTTCCGCCGGGACGGTGGATGGCGGAAGCGCCTGCGGCGATTCCGCCCTACGGTCAAAGAAAGTCTTGAGGCGAGGCGCAGCCGACGCCGCCGGCCACCGGCCAGGGTTCCTGCCGGAGGCGGGGACCCGCCCCTTCCGGAGCCCGAAAAGCACCGCGGTCAGCTACAGCACAAGGAAATGAGAAAATGAAAAAGCCCAATCGCGGGCTTTTTTACGAGCAGTGAGAGCTTCAGCCCTGGCGGCGCAGCAGTTGCGAGACTTCCTGCTCGGGCACCGGGCGGCTGAGCAGATAACCCTGGATGTAGTCGCAGCCTTCCTTGCGCAGGAAGTCGAGATGCGCATCGGTTTCCACGCCTTCGGCCACCACTTCCATGCCCATGCTGTGCGCCATGGCGATGATGGCGCGGGTGATGGCCTCGTCGTCCGGGCTCGTGCCGATGTCGCGGATGAAGGCCTGGTCGATCTTCAGCGTGTCGATGGGGAAGCGCTTGAGATAGGACAGCGAGGAGTAGCCGGTGCCGAAGTCGTCGAGCGAGATGGTCATGCCGCGGCTGCGCAGTTCGTTGAGCGTGGCGAGGACGTTGTCGCTGTCTTCCATCAGCGAGGACTCGGTGATTTCCAGCTCCAGCAGTTTCGGATCGAGGCCGGTATTTTCCAGCACGCGCCTGACCACCTGCAGGAGGTTGCCCTTGCGCACCTGGTGCGCCGGGATGTTCACCGAGGTGCGGATGCCGCCCAGGCCCATTTCCTTCCACTGCTGCGCCTGGCGGCAGGCCTTGTCCAGCACCAGCTCGCCGATGGCGGAGACGAGGCCGGTTTCTTCCGCCAGCGGAATGAAGTCGCCGGGATGGAGCAGGCCGAGCGAGGGGTGCTGCCAGCGCACCAGCGCTTCCACGCCGGCGATGCGGTTGGTGCGCAGGTCCATCTTGGGCTGGTAGTGCACCACGAACTCGTCGCGGAAGATGGCCTTGCGCAGGCTGGTCTCGAGGTTGAGCTGCTCGATCGAGGCGACCCGCAGGTCGTTGGTGTAGAACTTCGTCGTGTTGCCGCCCATGCGCTTGGCCTGGTGCATGGCGATGTCGGCGTGGTTGAGCAGGATCTGCAGTTCGCGGCCGTTGTCCGGGAAGATCGAGATGCCGATGGAGGCGCCGAGCAGCAGCTCGTGTTCGCCGATGCGGAAGGGCCGGCGCAGCTCGGCGATGATGCGCTCGCAGAAGTGCTCGAGCGCGGCGCGGTCTTCGTAGTTGTCGACGATGATGGTGAACTCGTCGCCGCCGATGCGCGAGATGGTGTCGATGTTGGCGTCCACCGAGCCGATGCGCTTGGCGGCTTTCTTGAGGAGCTCGTCGCCGGTTTCGTGGCCCAGCGTGTCGTTGATCTGGCGGAAGCGGTCGAGGTCGATGTAGAGCAGCGCCACCTGGCGGTGCGCGTCGCGGGCGCGCGAGATGGCGGCGTGCAGGCGGTCGCGGAAGAGGTTGCGGTTGGCGAAGCCGGTGAGCTTGTCGTAGTTGGAGAGGTAGCGCAGGCGCTCTTCGGCTTCGCGGCGCGCCGTCATGTCGTTGAAGAGGCCGATGTAGTGGGTGATTTCGCCGTTCTCGGCGCGCACCGCAGTGAGGTGCAGCCACTGCGGGTAGACCTCGCCGTTCTTGCGGTATTCCCTGAACTCGCCCTGCCATTCGTCCTGCTCCGCCAGCGCCTGCGCGACCTGGCAGTAGGTGGCGTGGACCTCGGGGCAGTGCGGGCGCGGATCGGTGATGCAGGTGCCGATGACTTCCGCCTCGCCGTAGCCGGAGATCTGCGTGAAGCCCGGATTGACGGAGACGTAGCGCAGCTCGCGATCGAGGATGAAGACGGCTTCGGCGGCGTGATGGAACACCGAGGCGGCGAGGCGCAGGCGTTCCTCCAGCTCGCGTTCCTTGGTGATGTCGCGGCGCGTGCCGATCATGCGGATGGCGCGGCCCTCGTCGTTCCAGGCCACCACGCGGCCGTTGTCTTCCACCCAGATCCAGTGGCCGCGGCGGTGCTTCATGCGGTACTGCACATGGTAGGTCGGGATGCGCTTGCGCAGATGGGAGACGATGGCCTTCTTCACCAGCAGGTAGTCGTCCGGATGCACCAGCGGCTTGAGGTGGCCCATGAAGCCGGTGAGCTCCTTGCTGGAGTAGCCGAGCAGCTGCTCGAAATTGGAGTGGTAGATGTCGTCGGAGGGCAGGTGCCAGTCCCAGAGGCCGATGCCGGAGGCGTCGATGGCCAGCGAGAGGCGCTCCTGGCTCTGGCGCAGCGCGTCGTTCAGCGTGGAGAGGGCCTGGGTGCGCTCGGCGACCTTGCGCTCCAGGTTGTCGTTCATCTCCTGCATGCGCACTTCCGCGTTCTTGCGGTCGTAGATTTCCAGCGCCAGCTTCCGGTTGATGGACTCCATGCCGGCCTTGGAACCTTCCAGGAAGTGGATCAGGTCTTCATTGTGCAGGCGCAGGCGCAGCGCGGCGGTGATGTTGCGGTTGATGCGGTGGCAGCTCAGCGTCAGGAAGGCCAGCAGCAGCACGCCGATGCCCGCGGCGCTCTGCGCCGGGGGCGAGGGCTGCATGAGGACGTAGACCAGGCCGGGCACGAAGGCCGTGGTGACATAGGCCAGGAAGGACGGGAAGTGGGCGGCGTAGCAGGCCATCGCGGCGATGCCCTGGCTGGCGAGCAGGGCGCCGAACAGCGCGGTGGTGAAGAAGGACACGCCGGTGCCCGGGTCCGCCGGGAAGGGGTCCGGATTGAACAGGATGCCGCCCACGCCCCAGAACAGGCCGGTGAGGGCGGCCGACAGCATGACCAGGCCGCGCGCCTTCCGCGAATAAAAAGTCGCATGGCGGGGCAGGCGCCAGACCATGACGGCGCGCACCAGCATGAAGGCGATGAATCCCCCCAGCCAGACCTGCAGATACAGGCGGTCCACCCGCGGCGAATTCCAGTACAGTGCCAGCGTGGCGAGGGCCGAAAACGTGGATACGACGATGAACGCCGGCAACTGATCGTAGATCTGCCGGTTCTGCATCAGGTCCAGGGCGGCGTCGCTCGCACGGGGAGATGGCGGGACGTTATCTGGAGGACGGGAATTGTCAGCGATATGTTTGCTGCCCTTATTCACGGACATACGACTTCTTCCCCTGTTACTTCTTCTTATTGGAGGCGTCCGTGGCCCGGCTTAACAAAAGGCGAGATGCGCCAGCGGGCGCATGCAAAGCAAGATAGCACCGACCTTAAAGCGCCGTTAACCCGAGTCCGACAGGCCGGTAAAACGCCAGTCCACGCTGCCCACGGCAGGCGTGGCCGCTCCAAGCCTTTACGGATTGATATTCTCCCCGGTTCAAGGGGGGTGCAAGCGTAAAATACGCAGACCTACGGAATAAACAGTGCAATGCAAGCCACCAGCCTGACTGCCGGCCTCAATCCGGCCCAACTCGCGGCGGCGACGTCGGACGCCCAGCACCTGCTGGTGCTGGCCGGCGCCGGCTCCGGCAAGACCCGCGTCCTGACCACGCGCATCGCCTGGTTCTGCCAGGAGCACGGGCTCTCGCCCTGGAGCGTGCTCGCCGTTACCTTCACCAACAAGGCCGCGGCCGAGATGCGCCACCGCCTCGAGGGCCTGCTCGGCATTCCCACCCAGAACCTCTGGATCGGCACTTTCCACGGTCTGGCCCACCGTTTCCTGCGCGCGCACTACGCCGAGGCGGGGCTGCCGCAGAACTTCCAGATCCTGGATGCCGACGACCAGGTGCGCCTGCTCAAGCGCACCATCCGTGAGCTCAGCCTCGATGAAGAGAAATGGCCGGCCCGCCAGGCCGCCTGGTTCATCAGCAGCCAGAAAGACGA
Source organism: Pseudomonadota bacterium (assembly GCA_049320605.1). Classification (GTDB taxonomy): domain Bacteria; phylum Pseudomonadota; class Gammaproteobacteria; order Pseudomonadales; family Moraxellaceae; genus UBA2031. The sequence goes on from JBMOQI010000014.1 coordinate 241,421, forward strand.
AGGCCGCCGTCCCCAGCACATCCAGCCCCAGGGCGATCTTTTCCTCGCCACCATGGCCCGCATCTACCAGGGCTACGAGGAGGCCTGCGCCCGCGGCGGCATGGTGGACTTTGCCGAGCTTCTATTACGCAGCCATGAACTTTGGCTGAAGCAGCCCGCCATCCTCGCCCACTACCGCCGCCGCTTCCGCCACGTGCTGGTCGACGAGTTCCAGGACACCAATGCCGTGCAGTACGCCTGGCTGCGCATGCTGGTGGGCAACGACGGCATGCTCACCGTGGTCGGCGACGACGACCAGTCCATCTACGGCTGGCGCGGCGCCAGGATCGAGAACATCCACGAGTTCCAGCGCGACTTCCCCGCGGCCGACGTCGTCCGCCTGGAGCAGAACTACCGCTCCACCGCCAACATCCTGGCGGCGGCCAACGCCGTCATCGCCCACAACAGCGAGCGCCTCGGCAAGCAGCTCTGGACGCAGGGCGTGGAGGGCGCGCCCATCCGGCTCTACACCGCCTACAACGATCTCGACGAGGCCTCTTATGTGGTGCGCGAGATCGAGCAGGCCTCGCAGCGCGGCATGGCGCGCCAGGAGATGGCGGTGCTCTACCGCAGCAACGCCCAGTCGCGCGTGCTGGAAGAGGCGCTGATCCGGGCGCGCCTGCCCTACCGCATCCACGGCGGCCTGCGCTTCTTCGAGCGTGCCGAGATCAAGAACGCCATCGCCTACCTGCGCCTGATCGGCAACCCGCACGACGACACCGCCTTCGAGCGCGTGGTCAACCTGCCGGTGCGCGGCATCGGCGACAAGAGCCTGGAAAGCCTGCGCGCACTGGCCAAAGAGCTCGGCGTCTCGCTCTGGCAGAGCGTGGCCCGGGCTGTAAGTGAGCGCCTGCTGCCGTCGGCGGCCCTCAGCAAGCTGAGCGTCTTTGTCGACCTCGTCCGCGACCTCGGGAACAAGACCGCAGGGGTGCCGCTGCACGAGCGCGTCGAAGCCGTGATCAAGGATTCCGGCCTCTGGGCGCACCACGAGAAAGAGAAAGGCGAGAAGGGCCAGGCCCGGCTCGAGAACCTCATGGAGCTCGTCGCCGCCGCGCGCGAGTTCGAATGGGATGAAGCAGAGGCGCCGACCGCGCTCGCCGCCTTCCTCGACCATGCCGCGCTGGAGGCGGGCGAAGCCCAGGCCGCCGAGTTCGAGGACGCCGTGCAGCTCATGACGCTGCACTCGGCCAAGGGCCTGGAGTTCCCGCTGGTCTTTCTGGTCGGCATGGAGGAGGGGCTGTTCCCGCACGAGATGGCGCTGCAGGAGAACAACCTCGAGGAAGAGCGCCGGCTCTGCTACGTCGGCATTACCCGCGCCATGAAGGAGCTGGTGATTACTTACGCGGAAATCCGGCGCCTCTACGGGGACGAGAAGCACAACGCGCCGTCGCGCTTCCTGCGCGAGATTCCCGCGCACCTGCTGCAGCCGGTGCGCGCCGGCGTCGCCCACAGCGGTTTCAGTTTCCCGTCCGCGGGCATCAGCACGGCGCCCAACCGGCTCGGCGGCAACGAGTCCGGCGACGGCAGCTTCCGCCTCGGCCAGCCGGTGCGGCATCCGCGCTTCGGGGATGGCGTCATCCTGAAATTCGAGGGCAGCGGGCCGAATGCGCGCATCCAGGTGAATTTTCAGGACGTGGGCAGCAAATGGCTGGTGGCGCAGTACGCGCGCCTGGAGGCGGTGTAGCCGCTGCCGTCCTTTATTCAGATTCAGGTCGCCGTCCTTTGCCCCGGCTGGCGGAACTCGCCTGACGCGGGGCCTTTACGCCCTGTTCCGGCGCGCTGGCGAAACGGAAGCTCGTGACTCGAAAACGGCGGACGTCATGCCTCGGGGCGGGGCAGCGGCCGGGTGCGGCCGTCCTCGTCGATGGCGACGAAGGTGAAGAGGCCTTCGGTGAGCTTGGTCGGGTGGCCGTCGAGGTCGTGCGTGTCCCAGGCCTCGACCAGTATCTTCATGGAAGAGCGGCCGATGGAGCGGATATGGGTATAGCAGCCGACGAGGTCGCCGATCTTCACCGGGCGCAGGAAGACCATGGCGTCGATGGCCACGGTGGCGACGCGGCCGCCGGCCCGCTTGCGCGCCATGACGCCGGCGGCGAGGTCCATCTGCGAGACCAGCCAGCCGCCGAAGATGTCGCCGCTGGCGTTGGCATCCTTGAGCAGGGCGAAGGTCTGCAGGGCGAGCACGCCGCGCGGCGTGGGGTTGTTGTCGGAGGGCTTGTTGTTGTGCATGGCCGGCCTCGAATTACGCAGGGAGTATGCCTAGCAGGCAGGCAAAAGTCAGGCCGCCATGGTTTCGTCATCGTCATAAAAACGTCATCCCTGCTCGCCAGAATGTCGCAGTCACTTTGAGGAGGACATCCCATGTTAAAGAAAATCGTTATGGCGTGCGCCGGCGGCCTGCTGTCCCTGGCCGCTTTCGCCGCCAGCCCCTACGACAAGCCCGGTTTCGTCACCTTTGTGCAGGACGGCCGTCTCTGGGTCTTCCAGGAAGGCGCCAAGGAACTGGAAGAGTTCCAGAAGCATGGCGAGCCCACCATCCACGTGTCGAAGATCGGCGAAGGCCCCGAAGGCATGACCCTCAAGGGCGCGAGCTACGAAACCCTGGACGCCTACCTGTCCAGCAAGTAATGCCGCCGGGCGCTGCCATAATTCTGAAATATTTCTGTAATAGGCTGCGCCCATCGGTGAACCCATACCAATGGAGTGAACAATGAAGATCAAAGGCATCATTGCTGCCCTGGGCCTGACCCTTGGCCTCGCGGGCACCGCCCAGGCCGCGGTCGACCCCAAGCTGCCGGACTACAGCAAGGCTGCCGGCGTCTCCGGCAACATTTCCAGCATCGGCTCGGATACGCTGAACAACCTCATGACCCTCTGGGCCGAGGCATTCAAGAAGCAGTATCCCAACGTCAACATCCAGATCCAGGGCGCCGGCTCCTCCACCGCGCCCCCCGCGATGGAGCAGGGCACGGCCAACTTCGGCCCCATGTCCCGCACCATGAAGGACAACGAAATCCAGGCTTTCGAGAAGAAGTACGGCTACAAGCCGACCGCGGTGCCCGTCGCCGTGGACGCCCTGGCCGTGTTCGTGCACAAGGACAACCCCGTCAAGGGCCTGTCCATGCCGGTGGTGGACGCCATCTTCTCCTCGACCCGCAAGTGCGGCTTCGAGAAGACCGTGAACAAGTGGGGCGATGTCGGCCTCGGCGGTGCCTGGGCCAGCCGCGACCTGCAGATCTACGGCCGCAATTCCGTCTCCGGCACCTACGGCTACTTCAAGGAGAACGCCCTCTGCAAAGGTGACTTCAAGACCGGCGTGAACGAGCAGCCGGGCTCCGCCTCGGTGGTGCAGTCGGTGGCGACTTCCATCAACGGCGTGGGGTACTCCGGCATCGGCTACAAGACCTCCGGCGTGCGCACCGTGCCGCTGAAGGGTTCCGACGGCGAGTTCTACGACGCCAACGAGAAGAACGCGCTGTCCGGCAAGTACCCGCTGGCCCGCTTCCTCTACGTCTACGTGAACAAGGCCCCCAACAAGCCGCTGGCGCCGCTGGAAGCCGAGTTCCTGAAGATGGTGCTGTCCAAGCAGGGCCAGCAGGTTGTGGAAAAGGACGGCTATATTCCGCTGCCCGCCAAGGAAGTGCAGAAGATCCGCGCCAAGCTGGGTCTGAACTAAGACGTTGCAACACGACAAAGGGGCGCTTGCGCCCCTTTGTCGCGCTTCCGGACCCTGATGACTTACACCAGGGTTCGCGGCTGAAGCCGCTCCTACCAGGCGCCCCGCCGCCGCGCGCCCCGTAGGAGCGGCTTCAGCCGCGAACCCCGAGACGCCGCGCCCCCGGCAGGAGCGGCTTCAGCCGCGAACCCCCGGCGCAGTGCCAGACAACGACGAGCGAATATGCAGAACGACACCGCCACCACAACTGCCGCCACCAACACCCTGGCGCGCCGCGCGCGTGCGCGCCGCCTCAAGGACCGGCTCGCCAACTTCGTCATCGGATTCGGCGGCGTTTTCGTGATCGTCGCCATCGCCCTGATCTTTTTCTACCTGCTGTTCGAGGTGAAGCCGCTGTTCGACGGCGCCAAGCTCGACCCGGCGCGCCGCTACGCCAACAGCGCGCCCGCCGCCTGGGCCGACATGGACGAGTACAACAGCACCGGCATGCGCCTCACGGCCAGCGGAGAAATGCAGTTCTTCAAGGTCGGCGACGGCAGCGTGACCGGCACGCGCCAGCTGCCGGTGCCGGACGGCGCGCGCATCGTCAGCGTGCAGCGCGGCGCCGTCACCAGCGGCCTCGTCGGCCTCGGCCTCTCCAACGGCCAGCTCATCGTGTTCAGTCCCAACTACGGCCTCAGCTATGGCGAGAACAACGCCCGCGAGATCTCGCCGGGAGTACGCTTCCCCTACGGCGAGGCGCCGCTGACGCTGGACCGGAGCGGCCAGCCGGCGCTGCATTTCGCCCTGCGCGGCGGCGACACCCTGAAGGTGCTGGGCCTCGACAGCGGCCGCCTGGTGTGGGCGGAATTTACCGAGCAGAAGGATGCGACCGCCGAAGAAGCCGGTTTCACGCTCGACCTCGAGAGCGCCATGGAGGACAGCGACACACCGAAGGTGTTTGCGCGCAGCAGCGCGACCGCCATCGATTATCCGGCCAAGCCCGTGCACGGCATGGTGATCGGCCAGGATGCGCGCTGGGGCTATGTGCTCTCCGGCGCCGGCGATCTCGCCGTCATCAACCTCAAGGCCGAAAACGGCCCCGTCATCCACCAGCAGCTTTCGCTGGTGCCGGGCGGCACCGAAGTCACCGTGCTCGCCGCGCTGCAGGGCAACATTTCGCTGCTGGTGGGCGACAGCCGCGGCCAGATCAGCCAGTGGTTCATGGTGCGCGACACGCAGTCCGACGTCGATCGCTTCAGCCTGCAGCAAATCCGCAGCTTCACGCTCGGCGATGCGCCCGTCACCGTCATCACGCCGGAAGTGAAGCGCAAGGGCTTCGTCGCCGGCGACGCGAAAGGCCGCATCGGCTATTTCTTCACGACCTCCGAGCGCACCATCGGCATCCGCGACGCCGACGCCGCGCCGATCCGCGCCATCGCCGTCTCCGGCCGCTCCGAGGGCCTCTACGTGCAGAGCGAAAAAGGCGCGGGCTTCTGGGGCCTGCACATCGAGCATCCCGACATCTCGATGAAATCGCTCTGGGGCAAGGTCTGGTACGAGTCCTATCCCGAGCCCGACTACACCTGGCAGTCCACCTCCGGCGACAACACCTTCGAAGGCAAGCTCTCGCTGATGCCGCTCACCTTCGGCACGCTGAAGGCCGCGCTCTACGCCATGCTGCTCGCCGCGCCGCTCGCCATCTGCGGCGCCATGTACACCGCCGTGTTCATGGCGCCCGGCCTGCGCCGCAAGGTGAAGCCGGCCATCGAGCTGATGCAGGCGCTGCCCACGGTCATCCTCGGCTTCCTCGCCGGCCTGTGGCTGGCGCCGGTCCTCGAGGTGAATCTGCCCGGCATCTTCAGCCTGCTCATCGTCACGCCGCTCGTGATTTTGCTCGTCGGCTTCGCCTGGGTGCAGCTGCCGCGCGAGAAGCGCGCGCTGCTGCCGGAGGGCTGGGCGCCGGTCGTGCTGATCCTGCCGATCCTCGTCGCCGGCTGGCTGTCCTTCGAGCTCTCCAGGCCCATCGAGAACGCGGTCTTCGGCGGCGACGTGCGCCTCTGGCTGGAGCACAGCACCGGCCTCGACTTCGACCAGCGCAACGCGCTCATCGTCGGCCTCGCCATGGGCTTCGCCGTGATCGCGCCGATTTTCTCCATCGCCGAGGACGCGCTCTTCGCGGTGCCGCGCCACCTCACCAACGGTTCGCTCGCGCTCGGCGCCACGCAGTGGCAGACGCTGATGCGCGTGGTGCTGCCGACGGCCTCGCCCGGCATTTTCTCCGCGCTCATGATCGGTTTCGGCCGCGCTGTCGGCGAAACCATGATCGTGCTGATGGCCACCGGCAACACCGCCATCATGGACTGGAACATCTTCGAGGGCATGCGCACGCTCTCCGCCAACGTCGCCGTGGAAATGGGCGAGGCCGAGGTCGGTTCCACGCACTTCCGCGTGCTCTTCCTGTCGGCGCTGGTGCTGTTCGTGCTGACCTTCGTGCTCAACACCGCGGCGGAAGTCGTGCGCACCCGCCTGCGCAAGAAATACGGCTCGCTGTAACCATTGATTCCCTCTCCCCGGCACGGGGAGAGGGCCAGGGTGAGGGGTGGTTGCCGAAGCCGCTGCCCCTCACCCCAACCCTCCCCCCATTGCATGGGGAGAGGGAGGAGAAAGGAAAGAGAGAATGAAACTGCGCGACTACTTCAAGACCGGCGACGCCTGGGTATGGCTGAACGCGGGCACCGTGGCCATCAGCCTGATCATGGTGGTGGGCATCATGGGCATGCTCGCCGTGCGCGGCCTCAGCCATTTCTGGCCCGCCGACGTGATGCAGGCCACCTACACCGATTTCGACGGCAGCCAGACCGTGGTCGTCGGCGAGCAATACGACGAGAAGGTCGACACCGCCCAGCGCCTGCGCGAGGCCGGCGTGGAAATTCCGGCGGGCGTGAGCACGGTGACGCGCTACTCCATCAAGGTCGGCAACCGCGACATCGGCGGCGCCGACTTCAAATGGGTCTTCGCCGACCGCCTCAGCGATATCGAACACCCCGACGACATCGTTGCGCTGGAGCGCTACGAATGGGGCACCTTCTTCGGCCGCCTGAAGGAAGTGAAGGAAAACGGCAACGTCGTCGCCAGCGGCGCGCAGGCCTGGAGCGCGCTCAACGCGCGCATCGCGCGCAGCAACGGCCTGATCGAGGAAATCGGCGGCATCGAAAAGGGCGACGTCGGCCGCATCAACTACGCGCTGGAAAAGCTGCGCCTGGAAGAAAAGCGCCTCGCGCTCGCCGGCCAGCTCACCGCGGCCGAGCGCAGCCGCCTCGCCACCGGAAAAGCTGCGCTGGAAAAGGAATACGAAGGCCTGCGGCTGCGCCTCGAAGAACTCGCCACGGCCACCGCGCGTGACAGCGCCGTCTTCCTGCTCGCCGACGGCAGCGAGAAGGAAATCGCCGTCAACAAGATCGTCAACGCCACGCAGCCCAACGCCATGAGCATGGTCGCCAAGCTCGGCACCTACTTCCACAACCTCTGGGGCTTCCTGGCCGGCGACCCGCGCGAAGCCAACACCGAAGGCGGCGTGTTCCCGGCCATCTTCGGCACCGTGCTCATGGTGCTGCTGATGACCATCATCGTGACGCCGCTCGGCGTGATCGCCGCGATCTACCTGCGCGAATACGCCCGCCAGGGCTTCGTGACGCAGATCGTGCGCATCGCCGTGAACAACCTCGCCGGCGTGCCCGCCATCGTCTACGGCGTATTCGGCCTCGGCTTCTTCGTCTATTACGTCGGCGGCAGCATCGACAGCCTGCTCTATCCGGAGTCCGCCCCGGCGCCGGTGTTCGGCACGCCCGGCCTGCTTTGGGCCTCCATCACGCTGGCGCTGCTGACGCTGCCGGTGGTGATCGTGGCGACCGAGGAAGGCCTGTCCCGCATCCCGCGCGCGCTCAAGGAAGGCTCGCTGGCGCTCGGCGCCACCAAGGCCGAGACGCTCTGGCGCGTGGTGCTGCCGATGGTGACGCCCTCCATCATGACCGGCGTCATCCTTGCCATCGCCCGCGCCGCCGGCGAAGTCGCGCCGCTGATGCTGGTCGGCGTGGTGAAGCTGGCGCCGACCCTGCCGGTGGACCTGAACGCGCCCTTCATACATCTCGAGCGCAAGTTCATGCACCTCGGCTTCCATATCTACGACGTCGGCTTCCAGAGCCCCAACGTCGAGGCGGCGCGCCCGCTGGTCTATGCCACGGCCTTCCTGCTGGTGCTGGTGGTGGCGGTGCTGAACCTGTCGGCGGTCGCCCTGCGCAACCGCCTGCGCGAGAAATACAAGGCACTGGAATCCTGAGAGCGTCCTGTGGGTCGGACTTCAGTCCGACGCCGCCGGAAGCGTCGGACTGAAGTCCGACCCACAGGAAGCGAATAGAAGCAGATTTACGAATGCCGTCAGTACCAACAGAATCGAGACGACCTGAAATGAGCGAAGTCATGGACAAGCCCGTGAACGACGAGAACCAGAAGGCCGGCGCCGCCGTCCCCCCGCCGGCCGCACCCGCCCCGACCCACGCCCCGACCCACGCCCTGAACCTCGGCGCGCTGGGCCGCGAGAACCGCACGCGCAACGTCGCGGACGAGGATGTCTGCCTGGAGGCCCGTAACCTCGACCTCTTCTACGACGAGAAGCAGGCCCTCTATGGCATCAATATGGTGATTCCGCGCCAGCGCGTCACCGCCTTCATCGGCCCGTCGGGCTGCGGCAAGTCGACGCTGCTGCGCACTTTCAACCGCATGAACGACCTCGTCGACGGCTGCCGCATCACCGGCGAGATCCTGCTCGACGGCACCAATATCTTCGACAAGACCGAAGACGTCACGCTGCTGCGCCGCCGCGTCGGCATGGTGTTCCAGAAGCCGAACCCCTTTCCCAAGAGCATCTACGAGAACGTCGCCTACGGCCTGCGCCTCGGCGGCGAGAACCGCAAGCGCGTGCTCGACGAGGCCGTCGAGAAGTCGCTGCGCGGCGCCGCGCTCTGGGAAGAAGTGAAGGACCGCCTGCAGGAATCCGCGCTCGGCCTTTCCGGCGGCCAGCAGCAGCGTCTCGTCATCGCGCGCGCCATCGCCATCGAGCCGGAAGTCCTGCTGCTCGACGAACCGGCCTCGGCCCTGGACCCGATCTCCACGCTGAAGATCGAAGAGCTGATCCACGAGCTGAAAGACCGCTTTACCATCGCCATCGTCACGCACAATATGCAGCAGGCGGCGCGCGTTTCGGACTACACGGCCTTCATGTACCTGGGCAAGCTGATCGAGTTCGGCGACACCGACACGCTCTTCACCAACCCCAGCAACAAGCAGACCGAGGACTACATCACGGGCCGCTACGGTTGATGCCGGGCACTGGGAACCATCCCTGAGAAATTGCCGTAGCAGCGGCTTCAGCCGCGAACCGCCGGCTGTGGGTTGTGGGTTCGCGGCTGAAGCCGCTCCTACGGAAAACTTCTAGAACACGGCAAACAGGAGCCGGTCACGATGAACAAGAGCGATTACGGTCACCACATCTCGCAGCAGTTCAATGCCGAGCTGGAAGAAGTGCGCAGCCATTTCCTGGCCATGGGCGGCCTGGTGGAAAAACAGGTGGGCGATGCCATCGAGGCGCTGCTCGAGGCCAACTCGCGGCTCGCCGAGGAAGTGCAGAGCAACGACCAGCATATCAACAAGATGGAAACGCAGATCGACGAAGAGCTGGTGCGCATCCTGGCGCGGCGCCAGCCGGCCGCCTCCGACCTGCGCTTCATCATCGCCGTCGGCAAGTCCATCACCGACCTCGAGCGCATCGGCGACGAAGCCGCCAAGGTCGCGCGCTACGCGCTGGCGCTGGTGGAGGAAGGCGAGTCGCCGCGCGGCTACGTCGAAGCCCGCCACATCGGCAGCCAGGTGCGCGCCATGCTGCACGATGCGCTCGACGCCTTCGCCCGCTTCGACGCCGACCTCGCCTTCCAGGTGATGCAGGCCGACAGCGCCATCGACACCGAGTACAAGACGGCGATGCGTGCCCTCATGACCTACATGATGGAAGACCCGCGCGCCATCTCGCGCGTGCTCAGCGTGATGTGGGTGCTGCGCGCGCTGGAGCGCATCGGCGACCACGCCCGCAACATCTCCGAGCAGCTCATCTTCCTGGTCAAGGGCGCCGACGTGCGTCACACCAGCTACGAGCAGGTGCGCCAGCGCCTGGACGAGAAGAAATAGCCGGCACAGCCGGGCCGGGGCCGCGCCTGCGGCCCTTTTTCTTTTTGTAGTTGCCGCGCCGGCCGTCCCTGCGCCGCCCTGATGGCGGCGCTGACTTCCGTGCTAAACCGTTCCTTCACCAGCCTGTCACATTGCTCTTATAAGCTGCGCGCTCAAGGACGTGGTGACGGCAGCGGGACCTGCCGACTTTGAGCAGGACCGTCCATGCCTACCACCAGCGCCGTCAGCTCGCTTTCGCTGACCATTCCGCCCTTCCGGCCGACCGATTCCATCAACCACGTGACGGACGCGTTCCGGCTGCCGGACTACCAGGCCATCCTCTCGGTGCCCGTCGTCGACGCGGGCGTGCCGGTCGGCGTCATCAGCCGCTACCAGCTCAACGAACTCCTCACCAAGAAATTCGGCCGCGAGCTCTACGGCAAGCGCCCCGTCGCCGACCTCATGAACCGCGATTTCCTGAGCGTGGACATCGACACGCCGCTGGCGGAAGCGGCGCAATACCTCACCGGCCACATGCGCCTGCCGCTCAGCGAGGACTTCGTCATCACGCAGCAGGGGCAGTACGCCGGCGTCGGCGCGGTGCTGGACCTGCTCGGCGCCATGGAAAAGCAGGCCGTGCAGCACTCGCAGGCGCTCAGCCGCGCCTACCGCGAGTTGAAGGCCTCGCAGGCGCAGCTCATCCAGTCGGAGAAGATGGCCTCGCTCGGCCAGATGGTCGCGGGCGTGGCGCACGAGATCAACACGCCGCTGGGCTATGTGCGCAACAACGTCGAGATGCTGGGCGAATTCGGCGGCCAGTTCGCGCAGCTGCTGCACGCCTACCGCGACATGGCGCAGGCGCTGACCGCGCCCGACAGCGATCCCGCCACCGTCGCCGACGCCCTCGCCGTGGTCGAGCAGCTCGAGGGCATGATCGACACCGACCTGCTCTTCAACGACCATTCCACCCTGCTGAGCGACACGCGCTACGGCCTCGACCAGATCAGCGAGCTCGTGTTCGGCCTCAAGAACTTCAGCCGCCTCGACCAGGCCGCGACCGACAACGTCTCGCTCAACGACTGCGTGGAATCGGCGCTGCTGATCGCCAAGAACACGCTCAAGCACAAGACGCGCGTCATCAAGCAGCTCGGCGAGCTGCCGCCGGTGAGCTGCGCCCCCTCCCAGATCAACCAGGTGCTGCTCAACCTGCTCACCAATGCCGCGCAGGCGATTCCCGACCAGGGCCAGATCCTGATCAGGACCTGGGCCGACGAGCACCGCGTCTTCGTCTCGGTGCAGGACAGCGGCCAAGGCATGCCGCCCGAGGTGCTGAAGAAGATTTTCGATCCCTTCTTCACCACCAAGCCGGTGGGCGAGGGCACGGGCCTCGGCCTCTCCATTTCCTACAAGATCGTCCAGCAGCACGGTGGCCGCATCCGCGTCGCCTCGGAGGTCGGGCGCGGCACGCGCTTCGTCATCGAGCTGCCGCGGCCGAAAGAAGCCGCTGCCGCCGCGCCGCCCCCCTCGCCGCACCCCGACAGCCTGAGCGTGGCCTGAGCCGCGCACCGGAGGCCCCATGAGCACCGTGACCGACAGCAAGCCCCGCATCCTCCTGGTCGACGACGAGGAGCGCATCCTGCGCTCGCTCGGCATGCTCCTGCGCATGCACTACCAGGTCTTCGCCACCAGCGACGGCCACGAGGCGCTCGCCATCCTGAAGCGCGAGAAAATCCACGTGCTGATCTCCGACCAGCGCATGCCCATCATGACCGGCACCGAGCTGCTCAGGCAGGCGCGCGCGATCGCGCCCGACACCATCCGCATCCTGCTCACCGGCTATGCCGACGCCGACGCGGCGCTGGAGGCTGTCAACGACGGCGAGATCTTCCGCTACATCAACAAGCCCTGGGGCCCGAAGGAACTGCGCGACACCATCGCCCAGGCCGTGCAGATCGCGCAGACCCTGGACGCCTCGGTGAGCGCGACGCCCGCCGCGGCCGCGGCCGCCGCCGCCGCGCGCCTCACCTGCCTCGTGCTCGACAAGGACGTCGCCACCTACCAGGCCGTGAAGGAACTGCTCGAGCCGGCGCACGAGGTGATCTGGCGGCGCAGCCTCGACAGCGCGCTGGACGTGCTCACCTCGCAGCAGGTCGCCATCCTCGTCACCGAACTCAGCCTCGGCGACGAAGACCTCTCCGCCATGCTGAAGACGCTGAAGCAGGAACACCCCGAACTGCTCACCATCATCCTCACCTGTTTCAAGGACACCACGCGCCTGATCGAGCTCATCAACCAGGCGCAGATCTACCGCTACCTGCCGAAGCCGCTGCGCAAGGGCCTGCTCGGCCAGAACATCGAATCCACCATCGCGCGCTACCGCCGCCTGCGCGCGCAGCCGGCGCAGGTGCTGACGCAGGCCGTGGAAAAGCCGCAGGCGCCGGCGCAGCAGGAGAAGACGGCGCAGATCGCGCAGTACCTGGGCTGGCTGCGTTCGCGCAACAGCAAGACGCCGGCCTGAGGGCCGCTGTCGGGGGGGTTGCGGTTGAGTTGTGGGGCGGCTCTTCGCGGCTGAAGTTCGCGGCTGAAGCCGCTCCTACGGGGCGCGCACATGCGGTTGTGGGGGTTCGCGGCTGAAGCCGCTCCTACGGGGGCGCGGATATGCGGTTGGGCAGGAGCGGCTTCAGCCGCGAACCCAAAAGAAAAGGGCCTGACGCGGCCCTTTTCTTTTTCCTTGGCCTTCCTTGGCCGGCGGCGGCTACAACCCGATCTTCCTGCCGTCGATGCGGGTGACGACCACCGTCGCGGCGCGCGGACGGCTGTCCGGGTCGCGGTCGGGCCAGGTGCTGAACGAGGTCGGGTTGGAGGCAAGGTAGTGCGCCATGTCCATGGCGCCGGGATCGGGCGCGCGCGGATGGCCGCTGGCCTCGCCCGGGTGCTGCACGTTGATGAACAGCGTCTTGCCGTCCGGCGTCCAGTCGATGCCGGTGATTTCGCAGCCGGACGGGCCGACCAGGAAGCGGTCGATTTTTTTCGTCTTCACGTCGGCCACCAGCATCTGGTTGTTGCCCTGGCCCAGGAAGTTGCCGGTATTCGAGTAGTTGCCGTCGGTCTGGATCCAGAGCCGGCCTTCGGCGTCGAAGGCCAGGCCATCGGGGCTGTTGAAGGTGTTGGCCGTGGTGATGTTGCTGGAGCCGGCCCGGGCGTCGGGCGCCGTGAACGCATTCGGGTTGCCGGCAATCACGAACAGGTCCCACTCGAAGTCCGCCACCGACGCCGGGTCGCCGCCGGCTTCGCGCCAGCGCACGATCTGGCCCCAGCGGTTGCTGGCGCGCGGATTGGCGTCGTCGGTGACGCTGCGGCCGGAGTTGTTGGTGAGCGTGCAGTAGACCTCCTGCGTGGTCGGGTGCACGGCCACCCATTCCGGACGGTCCATCCTGGTGGCGCCGACGGCATCGGCGGCAAGGCGCGTCTTGATCAGCACTTCCGCCTGGTCGGCGAAGTTGGGGTCGGCGGCCAGGATCGCATTGTCGGTCTTGTCGAGCAGGATCCACTCGCCGACGCCCATGGCGTCGCCCGCCGTGGCGCCGTCGGTGAACCTGGCGACGTAGAGCTTGCCTTCGTCGAGCAGGTCGAGGTTGGCGCTCATGTTGGTGGCGCTGTACTTGTTCTTGGACACGAACTTGTAGATGTAGTCGTTGGCCTGGTCGTCGCCCAGGTAGACCACGACATGGCCTTCCCTTGAGATCGTCAGCGCGGCGTTCTCGTGCTTGAAGCGGCCGAGCGCAGTGCGCTTTTTCGGCAGCGACGTCGGATCGTAGGGATTGATCTCGACGATCCAGCCGAAGCGGTTCGCTTCCTGGGGATTCAGCGCATAGTCGAAGCGGCTGTCGAGTTCGTGCCAGCGGTAGTCGAAGCCGCTCGGGCTCAGGCCGTAGCGCGTCTGGTTGCTGTCGCGCACGTAGGCGCCGTCCAGCGTGCCGAAGTAGCCGTTGAAGTTTTCCTCGCAGGTGAGATACGTGCCCCAGGGCGTGCGGCCGGCGCCGCAGTTGTTGAGCGTGCCCAGTACCCGGGTGCCGGTGGTGTCGGCCGCGGTCTGCATGAGCGCGTGGCCGGCGGCCGGGCCGGTGATGTCCATGGGCGAGCGGCCGGTGAGGCGGCGGTTGTAGTAGGAGCCGATCACCACTTCCCACTGGCCGGTGGAGTTGCGGCGCACGTGCAGCACGGAAATGCCGTGGGCGTTCTGCGCCTTGCGCACCTTGTCCAGCGACCAGGGCTCGAGCGGATCGTTGGCATCCGGGCCCGGGACGAACAGGTATTCGTAGTTGGTGTACTCGTGGTTCATCACGAGCAGGCCCTCGGCGCTCGAGTCCGTGCCGGGGATGGCAAAGAAATGCATGCCGTCGTGGTTGTCGCCGACCTGGCGGGCCTGCTCGTCGGCGGTTTCGCTGGCATCGCCCTTCCAGGCCGGGCTGTCGGCGAAGAGCGCCGCGCCCCAGGGGGCGAGGATCTGCGCCTGGTAGCCTTCCGGCACGACGATGGCGTCGCCCGAGCTGGTGGCCACCGCCGTGAAGCCGATGCTGCCGGCCGGCGTGCCGCCGGTCGCGGCGGGGGGGCTGCTGTCGCTGCCGCAGGCGCCCAGCGAGCCGCCGAGGAACATGGCGGCGCCGAAGCCGAGGCCGCTCTTCAAGGCCTTGCGTCGCGACATGACGAGGCGGTCGACGACCTCCTGAAAATGCGGGTTGGCGGAAAGGTTGCTGGGAAGCTTATCCGGATCGTGCTGGCTCATTGCAGGTGCCCTGGCTGAGGTTACAGGTGGGCCGATTCTTGGCGGGAGTCTTTACGGTACGGTGTAGAAACCATGAATTTGCCGAGACAGCGCTGACACAAACGCTTCATCGGGGCTTCACATGCCCGGGCCATCCTGCGGGTTCCGCGATCCGAATCCCTCGCGGCGCTGTGCTGCATGAGCCCCTGCCTCCGGCACGGGCTTTTTTTTAAGGAAGCGCCTGCGGCGACAGCCATGCTTCCGTCACACGCCCGTCACCAAACTGTCGTCTGCTAGCAGGAATTCGAAACGCGGGAAGCAACGATGGATCTGCCGGCCTTCACCGAACTGGGCAATCTCTACGCACTGATGGACGAGCACGGCGAGCGCCTGCGCCGCGAGCTCGTGCTCACCGTGGATGTCAACGGCGAGCCGCTGCCGGTGTGGTGCCTGGAGATCGGCAGCCACGACCTGCGCGCGCCCGCCATCGGCTTCTTCGGCGGCGTGCACGGCATGGAGCGCATCGGCACCCAGGTGCTGATCGCCTGGCTGCAGACCCTGCTCGAGCGCGCGCGCTGGGACGCGCATTACCAGCACCTGCTGGAGAACGTGCGCGTGGTCTTCATGCCCATGGTGAACCCGGGCGGCCTGCTGCTCGGCACGCGCGCCAACCCGGCCGGCGTCGACCTCATGCGCGCGGCGCCGGTGCAGGCGCGGGAGACGGCGCTGCCGCTCATGGGCGGGCATCGTCTCTCGCCGCACCTGCCCTGGTATCGCGGCCGCGTCGAGGACCCGCTGCCGCCGGAGGCCGCGGCGCTTTTCGAGGTGGTGCGGGCGCGGCTGCATCCGCATCCGTTTTCCATCGCGATGGACTGCCATTCCGGCTTCGGCTTCCGCGACCGCATCTGGTTCCCGTACGCGCGCACGACCGAGCCGGCGCCCCACATTGCCGAAGCCTTCGCGCTGCGCGACATCTTCAACCGCACCTATCCCAACCACAGCTTCTACCTGATGGAGCCGCAGTCGGCGAGCTACACCACGCACGGCGACCTCTGGGATTTCCTCTACGACGAATACCGCGAGCGCTACGGCGGCTGCTTCCTGCCCTTCACGCTGGAAATGGGCTCCTGGCTCTGGGTGAAGAAGAATCCGCGGCAGTTCTTCTCCTGGTTCGGCTTGTTCAACCCCATCCTGCCGCACCGGCTGCAGCGCGTGCTGCGCCGCCACCTGATCCTCTTCGATTTCCTGCTGCACGCGGCGGCGAGCTATCGCCAGTGGCTGCCGGAGGCGCTGCAGCGCGAGGCGCTGCGCGAGCAGGCGCTGCAGCGCTGGTTCCGGTAGGGCGGGCAGGCAACCCGGCGCCACGCGCTCCGGCGGATAGCAGCGCACGATGCCGACGTGGTCGATGCCGGCGGCGCGCCAGGTGGCGGCTGAGAACATGCAGTTTTCCGACACGGTGAAGGACTGAAATTGGAGCGGTATTCGCGGCTGAAGCCGCTCCTACGAATGAACGCTGTTTTCGTAGGAGCGGCTTCAGCCGCGAACCGCAGGGTGGTCACTTCATCAAATGGCTCGCGTACTGCTCGCGCAGCGGCACCTTGTGCAGCTTGCCCGTCGCCGTGTGCGGCAGCTCGGGCACGAAGATCACGTCGTCCGGCAGCCAGAATTTCGCGATGTGCTGGCTGACGAACGCCAGCATCTCTTCCTTCGTGGCCGCCGCGTTTTCCTTCAGCACGATGAGCAGCAGCGGGCGTTCGTCCCACTTCGGGTGCGGCACGCCGATCACGCAGGCTTCCTTCACCGCGGGATGGCCGACGGCGACGTTCTCGAGATCGATGGAGCTGATCCACTCGCCGCCGGACTTGATGACGTCCTTGCGGCGGTCGACGATCTGCATGAAGTTGTCGGGATCGAGCGTGGCGACGTCGCCGGTGTCGAACCAGCCGCCGCAAAGCGCCGGCGCGTCCTGCTTGAAATAACCGCTGGCGACCCAGGGGCCGCGGATCAGCAGGCGGCCGAAGGCCTTGCCGTCGCGCGGCAGTTCCTTGCCCTCGTCGTCGACGATCTTGAGTTCGACGCCGTAAATCGGCCGGCCCTGCTTGAGCTGCTTCCTGTAGCGTTCTTCCTTCGGCAGCGCGAGCAGGTCGGCGGTGGGCGCGTTGACGGTGCCGAGCGGGCTGGTCTCCGTCATGCCCCAGGCGTGGATGAGGAAGACGTCGTGCTGCTCGGCGAAGGCGCGGATCATGGCGAGCGGCGCGGCGGAGCCGCCGACCACGGCGTACTTCACGCTGTCGAGCTTCCTGCCGGACTGGTCGAGGTGGTTGAGCAGGCCCAGCCACACCGTCGGCACGCCGAGCAGCAGCGTCGCCTTTTCCTGGTCGATCAGTTCAAAGAGGTTCTTGCCGTCGAGGCCGGGACCGGGCAGCAGGAATTTCGCGCCCGACATCGCCACCGCATACGGCGTGCCCCAGGCGTTGACGTGGAACATCGGCACCACCGGCAGCACGACGGAGTCGCGGCGGATGCCGAGCGCCCCTTCGTGCAGGCTGGCGAGCGCATGCAGCACGGTGGAGCGGTGCGTGTAGAGCACGCCCTTGGGATTGCCGGTGGTGCCGGAGGTGTAGCAGAGCGAGCTGGCGCTGCGGTCGTCGAAATCCGGCCAGGCAAATTCGGGGGTTTCGGCGCCGATCAGCGCTTCATAGTTGACGAGGTCGTCGCGGCCGGCGGGCATGGCGGCCGGATCGCAGAGCACCACGATTTTTTCCACCGTCTTCAGCTGCGCGCGGATGGCGTCCACCAGCGGCAGGAAGGTGAGGTCGACGAAGAGCAGGCGGTCCCCGGCGTGGCCGGCGATCCAGGCCACCTGTTCCGGGAAGAGGCGCGGGTTGATGGTGTGCAGCACCATGCCGGCGCCGGAGACGCCGAAGTACAGCTCCATGTGGCGGTAGGTGTTCCAGGCCAGGGTGGCGATGCGGTCGCCGGGCTGCATGCCGAGGCGGGCCAGCGCATGGGCGAGCTTGCCGGCGCGTGCGCCGATGCCGCGCCAGTTCGTGCGGTGGAGGTCGCCCTCGACGCGGCGGGTGACGATCTCCGCGTCCGGGTGGCTGGTGAGGGCATGGGTGAGCAGGCTGGAAATCAGCAGGGGGCGATCCATCATCAGGCCGAGCATGGGAATTCTCCGTGTGGGGGTGGCGCCGTTTTGGGGTTTTGTCCGCCGCGAGGGCTTAGCCGGGCGTGAGCCCGCATCATAAGAAGCGTCATGCGGGTTGGGAACCCGGGCAAGGCATTGCCGCCAACTGCCAATTGCCCGTAGGAGCGGCTTCAGCCGCGAACCCCGGCGCCTGTTCGCGGCTGAAGCCGCTCCTACGGGAGAGACAGGGGGCCGATGCCGGGTAGGTCGGACTTCAGTCCGACCTACAACACCATCGCCACCATCGCAATCATCGGGCGGGAGAAGGCTCAGCGGGCGGCGAGCGTGGCGGGGAAGACGCAGGTGAAGGTCGAGCCCTTGCCGAGCGTGGAGTGTACGTCGAGCCGGGCCTCGTGCTCGAGCAGCACGTGCTTGACGATGGCGAGGCCGAGGCCGGTGCCGCCGGTGGCCGAGGAGCGGGCGACGTCGGTGCGGTAGAAGCGTTCGGTGAGGCGCGGGATGTGCCGCGCCTCGATGCCGATGCCGTTGTCGCTGACGCTGAAATACGCGTTCCGGGCATCGGCCCACCAGCGCAGGCGGATCTCGCCGTAGGGCTGCGTGTATTTCACGGCATTGGTGACGAGGTTGGCGAAGGCGCTGCGCAGGTCGTCCTCGCGGCCCATGAGCTTCAGCGACGCGTCGCACTCCAGCGAGATGCTCTGGTGGCGATCGTGGCCGAAGGTGGCGGCGTCGGCCTGCAGCTGCGCGAGCAGCGCCGGCACGTCGACGGGCCGGAAGGGCTGGCGCGCGGATTCGTTCTCCAGGCGCGAGAGCAGGAGCAGGTCGTTGACGAGGTTGTTCATGCGCGCCGCCTGCGCGCCCATCTGCGTCAGCGCGCGCTGCCAGCGCGGCTCGATTTCCTTTTCCTGCGCCGCCATCGTTTCGAGATAGCCCGTCAGCACGGTGAGCGGCGTGCGCAGCTCGTGCGAGATGTTGGCGACGAAATCCTTGCGCATCTGCTCGAGGTTATGCAGGCGGGTGACATCGGTGGCGATGAGCAGGCGGTCGTTGCCGCCGAAGCGCGTGATGCTGAACTGCAGCATGCGGCCGGGGTGCGCGAAGGAGGGCAGCAGCAGCGGCTCCTCGCTCGACCCCTGGGCGCAGAAGCGCGCAAAGGCCGGGTCGCGGATCAGGTTGGTGACGGGCTGGCCGCTGTCGGTGGGCGCCTGCAGGCCGAGCAGTTCCTGCGCGGCCGGGTTCCACCACTCGAGGTTGTCGTCGCTGTCGATCAGCACCACGGCCTCGCGCAGCGCCGCCACCGAGGCGCGCGCGCGCTCGATGATGCCGAGCAGGTTGGACTGCGCGTGGTTCTCGTCGCGGCGCAACTGGTAGATGCGCTGGAAAACATCGCCCCAGGCGCCGCTCGCCTCCGGCACTGCCTCCGGCTGTTCTTTCAGCCAGCGGTGCAGGCGGTCGAACTGGCGCAGATGCGGCACGACGTAGGCGAGAAACGCGGCCGCGACGATCCAGCCGGGATGGCCGATCAGCCAGCCCAGCAGCGCCGCCACCGCCAGGTACGACAGGAGGCGCAGGGCCTCCTGCTTCAGGATCTCACTCACGCAGGGGTTTCCGGTTGTCTTATATCGCTTGGGTTGCACCGATACCTGCCCTGTAGGAGCGGCTTCAGCCGCGAACCAGCCCACATCGGCCACGGCGTTCGCGGCGTTCGCGGCTGAAGCCGCTCCTACGGGGCGGGATTACGGACAGGATGCATCCGATCGAGCTTCGCGACGATATCAGGATTGCCCCTCGCGCGGCTCGTCCACCCGCGTCGAGAAGCGGTAGCCGGTGCCGCGCACGGTCTGCACGAAGCAGTCGAAGCCGAAGGGCTCCAGCGCCTTGCGCAGGCGGCGGATGTGCACGTCGATGGTGCGGTCTTCGATATAGACGTTGCCGCCCCAGATATGGTCCAGCATCTGCGCGCGCGAATAGGCGCGCTCGGGATGGCTCATGAAGAATTCCAGCATGCGGTACTCGGTCGGGCCCATCTCCACCGGCACGCCGTGGGCGGTGATGCGGTGGCTGACGGGGTCGAGCTTCAGCCCCTCCATCTCGAGGGCGCGATCGGCGCCCGCGGCGGAGCTGCGGCGCAGCACGGCGCGGATGCGCGAGACGAGCTCGCGCGTCGAGAAGGGCTTGGTGATGTAGTCGTCGGCGCCGGCGTCGAGGCCCTGGATCTTGTTGTCCTCCTCGCCGCGCGCGGTGAGCATGATCAGCGGGATCTCGCGGGTGGCCTCGTCGCGCTTCAGGCGGCGGGCGAGCTCGAGGCCGCTCATGCCCGGCATCATCCAGTCGAGCAGGATGAGGGAGGGACGCTCGTCGACGATGATGGGGTGCGCGGCCAGGGCGTCGCCGGCCTCGAGGCAGGCAAAGCCGGCCAGCTCCAGCGCGACGACGATCATCTCGCGGATCGCGGCTTCGTCCTCGACGACCAGGATGAGGTCACTTTTCATGGTGGGGTTACTGCGTTGGCTTTCATGACGAGCCTATTACAGCCAGCGCAGGTTAAGGAATTATTACAGCGCTCCGCCAACCGGTTCCCGCGCCACCTCCCGTAGGAGCGGCTTCAGCCGCGAACCCATCCTGCGAGATGTAGGAGCGGCTTCAGCCGCGAACCAGCCGCCATGTTCGCGGCTGAAGCCGCTCCTACGGGCATGCATGCGTCGAAGGCAGTTCAGGCCGCCTTCAGCAGATACCCGCCGAACACCCCCGCAAACACCACCCCGCCCACCCAGTGGTTGTGCAGGAAGGCCTGCAGGCAGCGCGCCGGCTCGCGCTGCCCGGCCAGGCGGAACTCCCAGGCAAAGAGCGCCGCGGCCGCGAGCAGCGAGACCGCGAAGGGCCAGGCGAGGCCGAGCCGGCCGCCGAGCAGCCAGAGCGCGAAGAGAAAGATCGCCTGCAGCGTGCCGATCATCAGCAGGTCCATGTCGCCGAAGAGGATGGCGGTGGACTTGATGCCGGCCTTGAGGTCGTCCTCGCGGTCGGCCATGGCGTAGTAGGTGTCGTAGGCCACCGTCCAGCACAGGTTGCCCGCGAAGATCAGCCAGCACTCCGGCCCCGGCGCCTGGCCCTGGGCCACGAAGGCCATGGGGATGCCCCAGGAGAAGGCCGCGCCCAGCACCACCTGCGGCAGGTAGGTGTAGCGCTTCATGAAGGGATAGAGCGAGGCGATGGCGACGGCGCCGAGCGCCCAGTAAAAGGTGGCGCGGTTCAGGAACAGCAGCAGCGAGGCCGCGAGCGCGAGCAGCACGATGAAGAAGACGGCGGCTTCCTGCGCCCCGATGCGCCCGGCCGCGATGGGCCGGTCCTGCGTGCGCGCCACCTGGCCGTCGACATTGCGGTCGGCGATGTCGTTGATGACGCAGCCCGCGGCGCGCATCAGCACCACGCCCGCGCCGAACACCAGCAGGATGCGCAGCGGGGGATTGCCGTCGCCGGCGACATAGACCGCCCACAGCGTCGGCCAGAGCAGCAGCCAGATGCCGATGGGCCGGTCGAAGCGGGCCAGCTTGAGAAAGTCGGGCAGGCGCGGGAAGCGGGCGAGCAGGGGCGCGGCGGGCGGGGTCGGCATGAGAGGCGGTCCGGGGGCGGGAGGAAAAGTCTACCTGCGCCGGCGTCGGCAGGGCCAGCCGGTCTGCGCGCGCGCCCCTGCGCAGGTCGCTGCCGATTGTCGGCACCAACGACCGTTCATTCCGTGTTTTTCGCACAGGCACGCAGCGCGCTGCGCCGCCATCCGCTCGCCATGATTTGCGCCCTTTCAGGACTCTCCATTTGGGATGGGAGCGCTCGGCGCGCCGCGGTTGCCGCCGTTCCCGATGTAGGGTATCTAACGGGGTCCCACTGCTCCTGGCGGCGCCGGCGCTGTAGATGGCCGATGCAGGCGCAGTACGCGCAACGCTGAAGCCGGGCGGCGGACGGATAAAACCGGACGTCGGAATCCCGCCACAGGCCATCCTCGAGCAGTTTCGCCGGGCGGGGGGGGCGGACGACACTCGGGCAGCCGATAAAAGCCGGAACGCCGCGACGCGCAGCCGGCAGGGGTTGCGCCAGAAGCAAAATTTTTGTCATTGGTTTTTTTAATTAAAGGGGAAACAACATGCTGCTTCGTACCATTGCAATCACCGCCTGCGTGGCAACCTTCGGCCTGCTGACGGGCTGTGCCACGGTACCCGCCAATGGCCAGAACAGCCGCGCCGGCGCCCCGATGTTCGCCGCGGCCAGCCAGAGCCCTGCAATGCAGGAGCCGTCAGCGGCCGGGACTGCCGCGCCGGCCCCGGCCGCCGCTTCCTTCGCGATCATCGAAGGCAACACCGGCCAGTACATGAGCCCCTTCACCAGCGACGGCGTCGCCGCCGGCTGGGTGGACAAGGCCGTCAACGCCCAGATGGGCGGCGCCATCGGCGCGGCCGCCGGCGCCTACGCCGGCCAGAAGGCGCTGGAAACGGTGCCCTTCGTCGGCGGCTTCCTCGGCAACAAGGTCGGCAAGGCCGCCGGCCGCAGCATTGCGCTGAACGCCGTCGGCGGCGAGGCCTACCTGCGCGAGTCCTCCGACCTGTCCTTCAACGACATCAACGAGATGGCGCGCTGGCTGGTGTACACGCATGCGAGCCACGCCAAGTTCGCCGAAATCATGAAGGCCAGCTACCAGATCTATCCGGAGCTGCAGAAGGCCGTGATGCGGGCGCAGTACGCGCGCCGCTAAAGCCGGAGAGCGGGATTCCGGCGCGCCCGCCCGGCGCCATCGCCAGGCGGGCCGCGCCGACGACAAAGGCGGCGGCCGGCGCGGGCCACGCAAACATTAATCAAGCCTAACCGGGGACCACTCATGAACCATCTCAAGACGGGCCTTTGCCTTGCGCTCATCGGATTCACCAGCGGCTGCGTCAGCCCGACCGTGGTGAACAACAGCGCCGGCAAGCAATCCATGTACGTCGATACGCAGGCGGGAACGCCTGCGTCCGCCGGCATCGGCATCGAATCGCAGGACATCGTTTCCGCGACCGACCAGATGATGCGCGACATGCTCTCCAACCCGTCCCTGGCCGGCCAGGCCAAGCCGCCGCGCGTGATCGTCGACGCCCAGTACTTCGTCAACGAAAGCACCTCGCGCATCAACATGAACAGCATCACCGACCGCCTGCGCGTCAACCTGAACCGCGCCTCCAACGGCCGCATGGTGTTCGTCGGCCGCCAGAACGCCGCCATGATCGAAGCCGAGCGCGAGCTCAAGCGCGAAGGCAAGGTCGACGGCGGCACCATCCGCAGCACCAAGGCCACCGCCGGCGCCGACTATCGCCTGGCCGGCCGCATCACCTCGCTGGACTCGCTGTCCAGCAAGACGGGCGCCGCGGCGCGCTACACGCAGATGACCTTCGAAATGCTGGACCTGGAACTCGGCACCATCGTGTGGAGCGGAATCTACGAATTCAAGAAGGCCGGCCAGGATGACGTCACTTACCGTTAAGCAATGCGGCCTCGGCCTGCTGCTGGCGCTCTGCCTCGGCGGGCCGGCCCTGGCCGAGGCACCGCCCGAACTCGCGCCGCTGTACGGCCGCCTCGAGCAGCAGGGCCTGGGCAACGCCGTGCTGAACCAGATGGAGATCGGCATCCGCAGCTACGAGCTCGGCCGCCGCGATCTGGCCGCCGCCGCCTTCGACAGCGCGCTCACCCAGATCGAAACCATCTACGCCAACAACGAGAACGCCGCCAAGGCGCGCAGCCTCTGGTACGACGAAGGCCGCAAGGACTTCAAGGGCGAGCCCTACGAGCGCGTGATGGCGTATTTCTACCGCGGCCTGCTCTACCTCGAGGAGAAGGACTACGGCAATGCGCGCGCGAGCTTCGAAGGCGGCATGCTGCAGGATGCTTTCGCCGAGGAAGAGCAGCACCGCTTCGATTTCGCGCTGATGGCCTTCATGAGCGGCTGGGCCTCCCACCTCGAGAAGAACGACGTCATGCAGGGGCGCGCCTTCGAGGAACTAAAGAAGCTGCGCGCGGATTTCACCCTGCCCGATCCCGTGCACGACACGCTCGTGATCGTCGAGACCGGCACCGCGCCGCGCAAGCTGGCGGACGGCGTCGGCCACTACGAGCTCGTCTACCGGCGCGGCAAGTTCTTCACCGAGCAGCGCGTGCAGCTGGCCGTCAATGGCCAGAACGCCGTGGCCTATCCCATGGAGGACATCTTCTGGCAGGCCACCTCGCGCGGCGGCCGCGCCGTCGACCGCATCATCAAGGGCAAGGCCTCGTTCCGTAACACCAACGCGGGCATGGGCACGGTGCTGACGGAAACGTCGGGCGTGCTGCAGGTCTTCTCGGGCGGCGACTCCGCCCTCGGCGGCGTGGTCGCCGGGCTCGGCATCCTCGGCGCCGCGCAGCTGTTCGTGGCGAGCAAGGTGCAGGCCAAGGCCGACACGCGCTCCTGGACCGGCCTCTCGGATGCCGTGCACGTCTACACGCTGAAGGCGAAGCCCGGCCAGAAAGCCGCGCTCACCTTCACCGACAAGGCCGGCACCCCGCTTCCCGATCTCTCCCGCACCATCGACCTGCCGGCCAAGGGCGGCCTGGTCTGGGTGCGGGCCCGCAATGCTCCCCCGGTCAATTGAGGTGATTTCATGAATGCTGCAATTCGCAACAGCCTGTGCCTGGTGGCCCCCGTCGTGCTGGCGCTCGCCGGCTGCCAAGCCCCGCAGGCGCCGCATCATAAAGTCGGGACGTCGACAACGGCGCTGGACATGGACAGCGTCACCATCATCGACCGCAACCTGATGGAGACCCGCCACACGCCTTTCACCAAGAAGCAATACGCCTACGGCAAGGTCGGCATCGAATCGATGGGGAAGGCGCCGACCGCCACCGGCACCCAGGAAGTCTGGGTGACCTTCAGCAACTACACCGACCATCCGCAGAACCTGGAAGTGCGTGCGCGGTTCTACGACAGCAACAAGCGCCCGGTCGAAGAGTACTCGGCCTGGAGGCGCGTGCATCTGCCGCCCAAGAGCAACGACACCTTCAAGGAAATGTCCGTCAGCAACCAGGCCGCGTATTTCTACGTGGAAGCGAAGGAGTCCGACTGATGCGTGCCTCTCTCTCTCTCCTGGCCCTGGCGGCCACTCTTCTCGCCGCACCGGTTGCCGCGGCGCCGGCCGGCCCGCATGAAGCCATGCCCATGCTCGCCGAGCCGGCCGCAGACAAATCCGCGGACCAGCCGGCCGCGGATTTCGGCAAGGCCTACGAGCAGGCCAGCCGGCCGCGCATCGCGGTCTATTACAACCGCGAGCTGAGCGGCCAGCTCGAGGAGTGGATCACGCCGTTTCGCCAGAAGAACACGCGCCTCGGCACCTACGGCAAGAGCTTCCAGGGCGAGAACTACACGCAGATCCGCGACTTCAACGAGTCGCTGCGCGCCGAGCCCGACGAGAACTGGTCCTGGGCCTTCGAAGACGGCTTCTACACCACGCTGCTGAACGAGCGGGTCCGCCTCATCGATCGAACCGCCATCCTCCGCCTCGCCGCCAACGACAGGCCGGAAGCCGACAGCAAGGACAAGCCAGACGTGCACATCGAGACGATTCCGCTGAAGCGCGTGGAAATCGACGCGCTGAAGAAGCACGCCGACCTCGTCGTCGAAGTGCTCGTCGCGCGCGGCAGCGATGCCTCCGGCTACGAATTCAAGGCCAAGGTGCTGGAGATCAAGAGCGGCCGACTGCTGGCCCTGGTCAACCAGGTGCCCGACAAGGACGCCGAGGACGAAGTCAAAGGCAAGTTCGTCGCCGGCCCGAACGGCTACGAGCGCGAGCAGGTGCCCGTCGCGAACGAGGCCAAAGCCAAAGGCGAGCGCTTGGCGAAGGAAGTCATGAATCGCCTGGCCGGCATCTGGAAGCAGTAATCGCCCGACGCCGCCGGCGCCGCCAGGAACAATAAGCAAAATGCCGCGCACCGCGCGGCATTTCCATTGCGGATGCCCCTGAGTTGAAACGCGAACCCCAGAGCAAGTACCGGCATGCCGATGACCGCGCCCCGCAGCGGATGCCTTGCCTGCTGTGCCCGTCGCTGCTCCTGCAGCCGCCGGCCTGGGCCGAAGATATATGCTGTCTTTTGCGGCTTCGCTGGCCCAGCTCGACATGGCGTGCAGCGAGGACGAGCGCGTCGCGCGCCGGATCCTGCCAGGAGCTCTACGACCAGGTGTTTTCGGCCGAAGGAAATGTTCGCGGCTGAAGCCGCTCCTACAGGTGCTGCTACGGCCGCTGCTGCGTAGGAGCGGCTTCAGCCGCGAACCCGGCAAGACAGCGCGAAAGCCCGGCAGGGACTCCGCCACACGCAGGGCCGACCGTTAGCGGATATGCTCGAAATCCAGCGCCAGCCCCATCGGCAGTCGCATCAGCTCCGCCTGCGAGTGCTGCCCGGTTTTTTCGTAGATGCTCTTCAGGAAGTGGACCTGCGCAAAGAAATCGGTGATCAGCGGTCCCGCTTCCCGGATGCAAGCTTCCAGCCCGTCCCCGCGCCGCGACCTGCCGCCATCAGCAGTGCCGGCAAAAAACACTCTGCCACCAGCACCGGCTTGCCGTGATAGACCAGGTGCGAGCGCCGCGCGAACACCGGCCCTTCCGGCTGCCGCAGGCGGGCAATCTCGATGGGGCCGCGGCGCAGCGTGGGATCGCGGAAGAGCAGGTGGCCCAGCGAGCGCGTGCCGAGCTTGCGCAGGCGGCGGCCGGCGCCGGCGAGGGAGCTGGCCGGCAGCACGCTGCGCGCCCGCACCCAGGTTTCGCCGCGCCCCTGCAGGGCCACCTCGCGGATCAGGGCGAAGCGGCCGGGCGGCAGGCCGAGGCGGCGGGCCTCTTCCGGCGCCGGGCGTCCCCAGTACTGCGCCAGCAGCCGGACGCGGAACTCGCCGCTGGCGAGCGCGACGAGGCGGGTGGTCAGCGAGCCGGACTCGCGCAGCCAGCCGGCCACCGCTGGCGGCGGCGCGAGCTGCCAGTGCCGGGCGGGCGGAAGCCAGTGACGGGGCGGAGTCCAGAGGGGCATGGGCAGGCCGGCTATGTCGGGTTGGGTTTGGGCATCGAGCTTTGCACACGGGCTTGTACTTTGCCCTGTGGGTCGGACTTTAGTCCGACAGCGGCGCCGGGTCTCAGGTGGCAGTCGGACTGAAGTCCGACCTACAAGTCCAGCTCACAGGCCAACAGAAGCCGCCGAAGGGCCCGCGTCGAAACGAGCGGCGAGCATGCCGGGCGTGCGCCGGGCTGGCAAGCCGTCGACCGCGCGGCCCGGCGCATCACGCAAATGTTACGGCGTTCACAAACTGGAAACGCCTCGTCGATTTTGGCAGACTCGCCCTCCGTTCAAGAGCGCCCGTCCGTGGCGCCGTTTCAAAAGCGCCGGCCCGTGTCCGGCGCCAGTCGAGGGTGATATGAGAAAGTGGCAGTGTGTGGTGTGCGGATTCATCTACGACGAAGCCGTGGGTATGCCCTGGGACGGGATTCCGGCCGGCACCAGGTGGGAAGACATCCCCGCCGACTGGGTCTGCCCGGATTGCGGCGTCGGCAAGGAAGACTTCGAGATGGTCGCACTCTGAGGCAGGGCCGGCCGCTGCTCGCAGCGCCGCCGGATCGCCTCGCGCCGAACACCGACGGCCTGCTCTTCGCAGGCCGTTTTTTTAGAGCCTGTACCAGGATCAAGACCAAGGGGTTCGCGGCTGAAGCCGCTCCTACGGCCGCTCCTACGAAGCAGAGGCCGTAGGAGCGGCTTCAGCCGCGAACCCGGAGAAAGCCCATGAATCCGCTAGTCATCGTCGGCACCGGCCTCGCCGGCTACAACCTCGCCAGGGAATTCCGCAAGCTGAACAGCGGGCGCCCGCTGCTGCTGATCACGGCCGACGACGGCCGCAACTATTCCAAGCCGATGCTCTCGACCGGCTTCACCAAGGGCAAGGGCGCCGACGAGCTCGCCCTGAACTCCGTCGCGCAGATGCGCGAGCAGCTCAAGGCGGAAATCCGTACCGGCGTGCGCGTCAACGCCATCGACCGCGTCGCGAAAACGCTGCAGGTCGAGGGCGAGATCATTCCCTACGGCGACCTCGTGCTCGCCCTCGGCGCCGACGTCTTCCGTCCCGCGCTGGGCGGAGACGCCAGCGAGCACGTGCACTCCGTGAATGACCTGCAGGACTACGCGCGCTTCCGCGGCCTCGTCGCCGGCAAGCAGAAGGTCGTCATCATCGGCGGCGGCCTCATCGGCTGCGAATTCGCCAACGATCTCGCCAACGGCGGCTACCGTGTCGACGTGGTGGAGCCGGTCGGCCGCGTGCTGCCCTCGCTGCTGCCGGAGCGCGCCTCCGAAGCCGTCGCCAGCGGCCTCGCCGCGCTCGGCGTGACCTTCCATTTCGGCCACAGCGTGAAGGGCGTGTGGGAAGAGGGTGACGGCGTCGCCGTCGAGCTCAGCAACGGCGAGCGCCTCGCGGGCGACGTCGTGCTCTCCGCCATCGGCCTGCGTCCGCGCACGCAGCTGGCGCTGGAGGCCGGTATCAAGGTCGAGCGCGGCATCGTCGTCGACCGTTTCCTGCGTACTTCCGACCCGCACATCTACGCGCTCGGCGACGCCGCCGAAGTCGACGGCAAGGTGCTGCTCTACGTGCTGCCGCTCATGGCCTGCGCGCGCGCGCTGGCAAAAACGCTGGCCGGCGACGCCACGCAGGTGCAGTACCCCGCCATGCCCGTGCAGGTGAAGACGCCGGCCTGCCCGGTCGTGGTCTCGCCCGTCGTGCCCGGCACCCCCGGCGCCTGGGAGGTGGAGGCCGACGGCAACGACGTGAAAGCCGTCTTCAAAAGCCCCGAAGGCCTCGTGCTGGGCTTCGCCCTCACCGGCGCGCCGGCCGGCAACGGCGCCGTGAAGATGGAGCTGACGAAGCAGCTTCCCCCCCTCCTGGCCTGAGCCTCCGCCGATAACAAAGCCCGCGACAAGCGGGCTTTGTTATCGGGAGTCACAGGCCGGGAGCGCGCAGCAAAATCAGGTTCGCGGCTGAAGCCGCTCCTACAGAAAAAGGAGGGTGCCGTAGGGGCGGGTTCAGCCGCGAACAGCTGTTTAGTGCCGATTAGTGCCGGGCAGCGCCAGATTCGCCGCCGTCGTCGTACTAAAGTCCGACCTACAAAAACGGCACAAGCCCCAGTCATAACAGCAAGCCGCCCAGCCCCAGCCCCAGCTCCGGCCCCAGCTCCGGCCCCAGCTCCGGCCCCAGCTCCAGTCCCAGCTCCAGTCCCAGCTCCAGTCCCAGCCGTAGCAGCGGGCCCAGCCCCCCGCAGGGGTCGCCTTTTCTTTGCTTACTTTCTTTTTGCGACAAAAAGAAAGTGAGGCCCCGCCGGCAAGGCGCAACGCCTTCGCAAAGTAACAGCAGAAGCCACCCAGTCGGAGCACCTCACCGTAAAGCGAGACAAAGCCAATTCCTGCACTCCCGGGCAAACGGCAAGCAAATCCCAGCACCCGTACTCAGGGGCCTCATAAAAAACGCAACGAACCAGCCCCTCAAGCCGCATGCACGCGCCGCGCACTGCTCGCGCCCGCCATCTCCTGCCACGAAAACTCATCCACCCGAATCACTTCCTTCACCGCCTCGCGCGTTTCCTGCAGCAGCTGCGCCTCGCCGGCCGTCAGCACGCCGGCCCGGAGGCCCGCTTCCGGCGTTTCCTCCCGCAAGCGCCCCGCCTTCACCGCCTCGCGCAACTTGTTGTCGATCGCCTGCGTATCCTCGACGCGTAAAAAGGCATGCTCGAGCGCGCCGCTCGCCTCGTTGCGGTCACGGGTGAGGAAAATACCCGTGCTGAGCCGCTCCAGCGTGGGCGAGGGCGCGAGCAGCAGCTTCGCCACGCGCTGCCCCTGCGCGTCGGCCGCGCCGTGCTGGCGCCGGCCGAGCGGAAAGATCAGGCCGCGCAGGAGGAAGCCCAGCACGGGCGAGGGAAAATTGCGCAGGATGGCATGCAGGCGCTCTTCGATGGCGTGCACGCTCTGCGCCAGGCTGTAGTCGACCAGCGCGCGGTCGGGCCCGGGGCGGCCGTCGTCTTCCCAGCGCTTCAGCACGGCGCTGGAGAGGTAGAGCTCGGAGAGGATGTCGGCAAAGCGGCCGGAGAGTTTCTCGCGCCGCTTGAGCTCGCCGCCGAGCAGGGCCAGCGTGACGTCGGAAACGAAGGCGAAGGCGGCCGAGAGGCGCGAGAGCTGGCGATACCAGCGCGCCGTCGGCGTGGCCGGCGCGCGCGCGAGCGCGGCGAAGGTCAGGCCGTGCGCGAAAGCCCGCAGCATATTGCCGACGACATGGCGCGTGTGCTCGATCAGCACGGCATCGAAAGCCTCCTCGATATGCGGCTGGTCGGCGTTGGCGTGACCGGCAAGCTCGATTTCCTTCGTCAGGTAGGGATGGCAGCGCATGGCGCCCTGCCCGAAGACGATGAGCGAGCGCGTCAGGATGTTGGCGCCCTCCACCGTGATACCGACCGGCACCGCGCGGTAGACATTGGCGAGATAGTTGCGCGGCCCCTCGCTGATGGCCTTGCCGGCGTGGAGGTCCATGGCGTCGTTCACCGCCTGCCGCATGCGCTCCACGCTCTGGTATTTCACGATGCCGGAGACGACGGCGGGCCTCTCGCCGAGGTCGAGGCCGACGCAGGTAAGGCGGCGCGCCGCCTCCAGCGTGTAGGCATGGCCGCCGATGCGCGCCAGCACTTCCTCCACGCCTTCGAGCCTGCCGATCGGCAGGTTGAACTGCCGGCGCAGGCGCGCGTACTGCCCGCAGCAGCGCGCCATCTGCTTGGCGACGCTGGTGGCGCTGGCCGGCAGCGAGATGCCGCGCCCCGCCGCCAGCGAGTTCATCAGCATGAGCCAGCCGCGCCCGGCGTATTCGCGGCCGCCGATGATCCAGCTGATCGGAATGAAGACGTCGCGGCCGCGCGTCGGCCCGTTCATGAAGGCGAGGCCGGCGGGCAGGTGGCGGCGGCCGATCTCGACGCCGGGATGACTGGCCGGAATCAGCGCCAGCGTGATGCCGGGGGCTTCCGCGCTGCCGAGCAGGTGGTCCGGGTCGCGCAACTGGAAGGCGAGGCCGAGCACCGTCGCCACCGGCGCCAGCGTGATGTAGCGCTTGTCCCAGTTGAGGCGGATGCCGAGCACTTCCTGGCCCTCGAAGAGGTCGCGGCAGACGACGCCGGTGTCGGGAATGGCGCCGGCGTCGGAGCCGGCCTCGGGGCCGGTGAGCGCGAAGCAGGGGATGTCTTCGCCGCGCGCGAGGCGCGGCAGGTAGTGGTTCTTCTGCTCGTCCGTGCCGTAGTGCCGCAGCAGCTCGGCCGGGCCCAGCGAATTCGGCACCATCACCGTGATGCCGGCGGAAATCGAGCGCGAGGCGATCTTGCCGACGATCTGCGAATGCGCCTCGTGCGAGAAGCCGAGCCCGCCGTATTCCTTCGGCACCACGAGCCCGAAAAAGCCGCGCTCGCGCAGGAACTGCCACACCTCCGGCGGCAGGTCGTGGTCGCGCACGATGCGCCAGTCGTCGAGCATCTGGCAGAGCGTCTCGACGGGGCCCTCGAGAAAGGCCTGTTCCTCCAGGCTGAGTCTCGCGGGCGGCAGCGCCAGCAGTTTTTTCCAGTCGGGCCGGCCGCGGAAAAGATCGCCTTCCCACCAGGTGCTGCCGGCGGCGATGGCCTCGCGCTCGGTGTCGGAAAGCGGCGGCAGCTTGCGCTTGATGAGCTGCATGAGCGGCAGCGTCACCAGCAGCAGGCGGATCGGCTTGACGCACCACAGGAGCAGCAGCAGCCAGGGCAGCCAGAGGCCCGACCACACCGGCATCTGGCCGCGCCAGAGCAGCAGCATGAGCACGCCGGTGGCGAGCGTGGCGACGAGGCCATGGCGGGGATTGTGCAGCGCCAGCGCGGCGGCGCCGGCCAGCAGAACGAGTATCAAGAGACTCATGCGCGACTCCTGTCAGCCATCTCCCGGGCAGCCGGGGCGCTTCCGTTTCTGGATTGCATCGGGTTCGCGGCTGAAGCCGCTCCTACAAGACCAGGCCGGAAACCCAGGGCCCTGCCCCGTAGGAGCGGCTTCAGCCGCGAACCCCCCCGGTGGTGTCCATTGTGCGGCGCGCCGTGCCCCGGCCTGTTAAATTTCCGCCATTAAATGTCGTGCGAATGTAGAAGGCTTTGGCGCGGGACTGGCGGCCTTGTCAGCCTGCGCCCGGCAGCCTATAAGGGAGACTTGTCAGCCAGGGCCCCGACGCATGAAGTTCAGATTATTGCTGTGGTACATGGCGCGACGTATGGACATGCTCGCCCGCACCAACGCCGAATTCATCTCCAGGTTGCACGGACGCGATTTCGTGCTCCAGATTTCCAGCGACGAGCACACGCAGCGCTATTTCCATATCCACCGCAACCGCGTCGAGTCGCACGCCGGGCTGCACCCGCAGCCCGACCTCACGCTGCATTTCGCCAGCAACGCCCTCGGCCTGCGCCTGATGACCCGGGGCAGCGCACAGCGCTTCATGGAGGCCGTGCAGAAGCAGCAAGTGAAGATGACCGGCGACATGGCGCTGCTCATGTGGTTCATGGGCATCGGCAAATACCTGCGGCCCGGTCGCCGCGGCCGCGGCGTCTCGCGGGATTCCGGCGCCGCGCGCCCGGCCGGCTGATATTCAGCACCCCGGTGAAATTCAATATTGCGATGAAATTCAACACTGCGGCGAAATTCAATACTGCGGTGAAATTCAACACCGCGGTTTTGTAGGTCGGACTTCAGTCCGACAGCAGCGATTGATCCGGCGCCGTCGTCGGACTGAAGTCCGACCCACAAGTAAAACCCTGGCCTCCGGCGTTACCGCGCGCCCCGAAGCTGGAGGCGGCCTACACCTGCGCGTAATGCTCGCGCTGCGCCACCCAGCGCGCGAGCAGCGCCTCGGCCGCGGCGGGATCCTGGATCAGCAGCTCGCGCGCGCACGCCTGCACCGCAGGCAGCAGGTGGCCGTCGCGCTGCAGGTCGGCGAGGCGGAACTGCAGCAGGCCGGTCTGGCGCGTGCCCAGCACTTCGCCGGGGCCGCGCAGCTCCAGGTCCTTTTCCGCGATGCGGAAACCGTCGCTGGTGTCGCGCAGGGTCTGCAGGCGTTCCTTGCCGAGCAGGCCGAGCGGCGTCTGGTAGAGCAGCACGCAAAAACTCTGCTGCGCGCCGCGGCCGACGCGGCCGCGCAACTGGTGCAACTGCGCGAGGCCGAGGCGCTCCGGATTCTCGATCACCATCAGCGTCGCGTTCGGCACGTCGACGCCGACTTCGATCACCGTCGTCGCCACCAGCAATTGAATTGCGCCGGCCTTGAAGGCCTGCATCGCCGCGGCCTTCTCCGCCGGCTTCTGCCGGCCGTGCACGAGGCCGATGCGCAATTCCGGCAGCGCCGTCTGCAGTTCCGCGAAGGTCGCTTCCGCCGCCTGCGCCTGCAGTTGCTCCGATTCCTCGATCAGCGTGCACACCCAGTAGGCCTGCCGGCCGGTGAGGCACTGCGCGCGGATGCGCTCGACGATCTCGGCGCGGCGCTCGCTGGGGATCACCAGCGTCTGGATCGGCGTGCGGCCGGGCGGCAGCTCGTCGATGACGGAGGTGTCGAGATCGCCGTAGGCGCTCATGGCCAGCGTGCGCGGGATCGGCGTCGCCGTCATGATGAGCTGGTGCGGCGCGAGCTCGCCCTGCGCGCCTTTCTGCTTCAGCGCCAGGCGCTGGTGCACGCCGAAGCGGTGCTGCTCGTCGATGATGGCGAGCGCGAGGTTGTGGAACTGCACCTCTTCCTGGAAGAGCGCGTGCGTGCCGATGACGAGCTTGGCCGTGCCGCCGGCGATGGCCGCGTTCGCCTCGCGCCGCGCCTTCACGCCGTGCTTGCCGAGCAGCGTCACCACCGTCACCTCGAGCGCGCCGAACCAGCGCGCGAAATTCGCGGCGTGCTGCTCGGCGAGGATCTCCGTCGGCGCCATCAGCGCGACCTGGTAGCCGGCCTCCAGTGCATGGCAGGCGGCGAGCGCCGCCACCACGGTCTTGCCGGCGCCGACGTCGCCCTGCACCAGGCGCAGCATGGGATGCGGCAGGTGCAGGTCGGCGGCGATCTCGTTGAGCACGCGCTTTTGCGCGTGGGTGAGCGGGAAGGGCAGTTGCGCGAGGAATCTCTTTGAAAGCGCGGGACGAACCGGCAGCGCCACGGCGCGCTGCGCGCGGATCTCGGCGCGGCGCTTCTGCAGGCTGAGCTGGTGCGCGACCAGCTCTTCAAAGGCGAGGCGCTGCTGCGCCGGATGCCGGCCCTCGATCAGCGCGCGCCGGTCGGCGTCCTTCGGCGGCGCGTGCACGTAATGCAGCGCCGCCGGCAGCGACCAGCCCTGCGCCGCCGCTGCCGGCAGCCAGTCGGGAAGGCCCTCGCGGCCGAGCCGCTCCAGCGCCTGGCCGATGAGCGCACGCAGGCGCGGCTGCGCCAGGCCCTCGGTGACGGGATAGATCGGCGTCAGCGTTTCCGGCGGGGGCGGCAGCGCGCCGTGCGCGACCTGGTATTCCGGGTGATACATCTCGATGCCGGTGGCGCCGCTGCGCGCCTCGCCGAAGATGCGCAGGCGCGTGCCGCGCGGCAGGCTGTCTTTTTGCGCAAGGCGGAAGTGATAGAAGCGCAGCGTCAAGAGGCCGCTGCGGTCGTGCACCTTCACCACCAGCGAGCGGCGCCGGCCCAGGACCACGTCGGCGAGCTGCACCTCGCCCTCGACCAGCGCGAGCATGCCGGGGCGCAGCGCGCCGATCGGCGTGAGATGGCTGCGGTCCTCGTACTGGCGCGGCAGGTGGAAGAGCAGGTCCTGCACGGTACGCAGGTTGAGGCGGTCCAGGCGTTCGGCGAGCGCGGCGCCGACGCCCTTGATCGACGTGACGGGCAGGCGGGCGAGGTGGTCGGGCGGGGCCTTCGTCACAGCGCTTCGACACCCGCGAGCCGGACGTCGCGCAGGCCCTGCAGCAGCGCCTTGACGGCCTGCGGGCGCGGAAAGCGGCGGCGCCAGGCCAGCACCATTTCGCGCGAAGGCGCCGGCGCCAGCGGCCGCGCCACGACCTCGCCGCCCTCGGTGAGCGCGGGCACGGCGCTGGCGGGCGCCAGCGTGAGGCCGAGGCCGGAGGCGACCATATGGCGCAGCGTGGCCAGCGAGCTCGCCGCGCCGATGCCGCCCGCCGCGCTGCCGGCGAGCTGCGGGCAGATCTCCAGCACCTGGTCGCGGAAGCAGTGGCCCTCGCCGAGCAGCAGCAGCTCGCCGGACTGCAGCGTGCGGCTGTCGATGACCTTCTGCTGCGCCCAGGCATGCTCGGCCGGCAGCAGGAGCTGGAAGTCCTCGCGGTAGAGCGGCTCGACCTGGGTCTCCGGCGCCTCGAAGGGCGCAGCGACGGCGATCACGTCGAGCGCGCCGTTGGCCAGCTTGTCGGCCAGCACCTGCGTGTAGTTCTCCTCGAGATAGAGCATGAGGCCGCTGCCGCCGGCCTTGAGCGCGCGCACCAGGGGCGGGAAGAGATCGGGCGCGGCGGTGAAGATGGCGCCGAGCCGCAGCGGATCGGCGAACTGGTCGCGGGCGGCGCGCGCGGCGCCGTTCAGCACTTCCATTTCTTCCAGCACGCGCTGCGCCTGGCGGATAATCGCCTCGCCGCCCGGCGTCACCAGCACCTCGTGCCGGTGACGCTCGAAGAGGGCGAGGCCGAGTTCGTCCTCGACCTTCTTGACGGCGATGCTGAGCGTGGGCTGGGAAACGTGGCAGCGCTCGGCCGCCCGCCCGAAATGGCGCTCGCGCGCCAGTGCCACCAGGTAACGCAGATCGGTCAGAGTCATGGCCGGGCCCGCCACAGGATTTATTGCATCACGCTATCGGAACTTCGGAAGTATGGCAAAGGCTCTCATCATCGGCTGTGGCGATACGGGAACCCGGCTGGCCACGCGGCTGGCGCAGGCCGGCCACGCCGTGTCCGGGCTGCGCCGTTCCGCTTTTGCGCTGCCCGGCGTGACGGCGCTCGCGGGCGACGTCACCGCGCCGGCCTCGCTGCGCTTTCCGGAAGGGCTCGATTATGTCTTCGTGCTGCTCGCGCCCGGGGAAAGCCGCGAGGCGGCCTACCGCCGCGTTTATCTCGACGGCACGCGGCATGTGCTGGCGGCGCTCGCGGGGCAGGCGCTCAGGCGCGTGTTCTGGATTTCCTCCAGCAGCGTCTACGGCCAGGACGACGGCAGCTGGGTCGATGAGGAGTCGCCCGCGGAACCGGCCAGCGCGACGGCGCGCGTGCTGCTCGAGAGCGAGGCGCTGCTGCGCGAGAGTGCGTGGCCGGCCACCATCGTGCGCTTTGCCGGCCTCTACGGTCCCGGCCGCCTGCGCCTCTTGCGCCGGGTCGAGGCCGCGACGCCGGTTCAGGCCGAGCCCCCGCAGTGGACCAACCGTATCCATGCCGACGACGGCGCCGGGATGCTCGCCTTCCTGCTCGAACGCCACGAGGCCGGCACCGCGCTCGCCGATACCTACATCGGCAGCGACGACGCGCCCGCGCCGCAGCATGAAGTGCTCGACTGGCTCGCCGACCACATGCGGCTCCCGCGCCTGCCGCGCCTGCCGCCTGCGGCGAATGCGCCGGCCGTGCCGAATGCGCCCCAGGCGACGCTGGCGTGGCTCCCCGGCGCCGCCGGCGCCGGCCGCAACAAGCGCCTCAGCAACGAACGCATCGCCGCGCTCGGCTACCGCTTCCTGTTTCCGGATTACCGCAGCGGCTATGCCGCCGTGCTGCGCGCCCGGGGCGAGCCGCGCTGAAGTCCCCGCCTGGCAACGATGCACCAGGTTTTAAGTGCTCGCACAAAAATTTCCGACCCCCCAAGCCAGCTATTGCAGGCGCTGCCTCCCTCTTCCCTTGCGGGAGAGGGCCGGGGAGAGGGGGCAGCGGCCAAAGCAAGGTTCATAGCTCCTCTCCCCAACCCCTCTCCCGCAAGGGGAGAGGGGCTTGTCAGAAAACTTTGGTTCAGGCACTTAACGCCCTGTACCAGGCTTCTTTGCGGGTCGGACGTCCGCCGCCTGAATATCCTGGCGGGCAGCGTCAGGGGCAGCCGCTCCCGCGGTTTTCCTCGCTGAGACGGATGGAGTCAGGACCGCCTGCGGTCACCCGGGCAAGAAACAGGCGGCAATGGCGCCGGCCCGTCGTGACGGATCAGGCGCTTTCCGGCCGGGGGCGGTCTGGCGCGAATGCGGCGAGGCCGATTCATGTCGGCAGCTTGCCGCGGCCGGCCTTCACGGCGGCGCGCAGCGTCTTGCTCTTCAGGCGGCGCTGCCTGGAGCCGAGCGTCGGCCGGGTGGGGCGGCGCGGCGGCTTCGCGTGCGAGGCTGCGGCGACGAGCGCGTCCAGGCGCGCCAGGGCGTCCGCCCTGTTCTGGTCGTGGCTGCGCGAGGACTGCGCCTTGATGACGATTACGCCTTCCTTGGTGATGCGCTGGTCGGGCAGGGCCAGCAGCCTTTCTTTCACCTCGGGCGGCAGCGACGAGGCGCGAATGTCGAAGCGCAGGTGCACGGCGCTCGAGACCTTGTGGACGTTCTGCCCGCCCGGCCCCTGCGCGCGGACGGCGCTGAACTCGATTTCATGCTCCGGAATCGCGGGCGTCATCATCGCTGCGGCCTCATGGAGTGGCGCGGCGCCGTGCCGCGGCGGCGGTCGTCAATGAACGCTTCAGGCCCGCCTGCCCTTGCAGCGGCTGCAGGCGCTCCTGGCCGCCGTTCCCCGCAATCGCTTCATGGGCGTCAGGGCGGCTCCGGTGGTCAGGCAGCAGCTTCCAGGCTGACCTTGCCGCCTGCCCGCGACGCCAGCGTGATTGACAGGTCCAGGCTGAATTGCTCCCGCTTTCCCCGAACAAGAGCGGAGGCGCGAGATGGTGCGCGTTCTTCGGGAGCATGGAGGTTGAGGCGCAAGCTTGGCGCCCAGCGCAGGCCCTGGTCCTGCCCAAGCGGCGCTGCTTGCGGACGGGAGGAGCCCCGGTGTTTGGAGCCAGGCCCGCGTGCGCAGCGAGGCGGCCTTGAAGGACGGGTTGTGCGCTAGCCCCAGAAACAATGCCATGGATCTGCCTCTATTTCCGCCAGCACTTCCTCAAGGGTTCTGGCTTGGGGTTTGGGCTCATAGCCGTGCCAGCGCAAATCTTGCCTTTGCCAGTAGAGCTTCCAGACCTGCTGTGTTTTTACAAACGTGGCCTTGGCCACTGCAATATCGTGGTATTCGCCATTGCCGCGCCAAACCGGGCGAATCTCGAAGATTTCCACGCTCTGGCCTGAAATGCGATAGCCGAGATCGAGATCTTTGCGGATGTGCGCAGGGGGCCGATGCTTGTCGATGAATGCACCCACTACCGTATCGATTCGCTTTTTATCAAATTCGCTCAGGGCCATGTGTTTAGCACTACTGTTGGAATGAAGGCCGCGCCGGCAGGCGTCGGCCTTGAAGGGTTTTTATGCGTGAACAAGTCAACTATCGACAGTCATACTCAGTACATTCCTTCCAGCACCGAACTTTCCATGTACAGTTCGACCCTTCGCTCGGCGGACCACTACAGTATTGCTCACAGCGTTTTTCTACTTTAGTACATTGCCAAGTCTGCCCCGCCGGACAACGAGAGGAGGTCGTTTGCAGAACCGTGTCGGCACTTTTCTCGGCCTGTTCCAATTGAGGCTGGTCGTCAGGGGAAGTTGCGCTGGCAACATCAGCCAGAAAAGATATTGCCAGGAAGACCAGCAATGATTTTCTTGTCATGGACTATCTCCCACAGGTGATCAATTTGGTGGCTCTTGGGGCCTTCAGTCAGTGGCTCGCCAGAGAATCGGAGCTTGCCGAAGATATCCAGCCATTGCGCGGCTAGCGCAGCTGCCTCTTCTTCTGCGTAGTGTCGGAGTATCTACTCCGGCTGGGCTTCCGTTTCTTCTGGCTTACGCATTGCTAGCCGCCTGGCTGGATGCGGGGTGGTCCATGGCAGGCGAAGCCTGACACCGCCCTCGAACGCGATTTGCTAGGCGCGATTTGCCAGCAGAATCAGCGGATTATTGCGAGTGCTTCTCTACATACATCAGCCTATCAGCACTATCACAGGCTCCCTTGAGGCCGGTGGCTTGGTCGCGTATGGCGAGGCCAATGGCAGCATGCACGCCTTCGCTGCTCAGTGCGTCACGGATACGGGCAAGCAATGCATTTCCGCCAGCGCGGTCACACTCTGCGCTTAGAATCCCAAACTCATCACCCCCTAAACGGGCGATGACATCGAGAGAGCGGGCTGCCTTTCGCAATGCTGCTGCGGCGCGAACGATTAGCGCATCACCTGCGGCATGGCCTTGTGAATCGTTCACATGCTTCAGGCCGTTCAAGTCTACTATCAAGACTGCTGCAGAATGACCAAAGCGCAGGCAGCGCTCCTCTTCTGAGGCGAGTAGCTGGTCCCAACCGCGCCGATTATACAAATTGGTCATCGCATCGGTCATTGCTTCGGCTTGCAGTCTTTCGGAGCGGCGCGCTTCCTCGCTCGCTCTCAACTCACCATTCAGGATATTGCTCAACATGGCGCCAAGCAGCTCCACAAGTTCTTGTTCGTGAGCGATTGAGTCTGGCTTGGGGGATGGATGAATTGCGCACAGGGTGCCGAACAGACCACCTCCTTCCCGAACGAGCGGAACCCCGACATATGCCCCGATTTTGACCTGTCGCCCGATCGGTGCTGCGGCATAAGCCGGAATGGCATCAGAGCGGGGCGCGATACACGGGCCGTTGCCTTTAACCATCTCGGAACAGAACGAATCGGCCCACCGGAAAACCGTTCCTGGCTGGACTCCGTATCCATGGTCCTCGGCTTGAAGCACGATCCAGTCATCGCCTTCGGTGCGCGTGACCATCCACAAATCGAGGCCCAAACGCTTATGGAGGAACGCGAGCGTCGCGCGTGCGGCTGCTTCAAAGTTGTGGAGACTGGAATCGTTCACAGTTGTTTTCCCTTAAATAAACCCCAAAATGAACTCAATCTTTCCGATGTGGAGAGCCACACGGGAATTTAGCTCTTCTAATGACATTTCTTCTGACATGAATGACATCTCCTGCTGTCTAGCGGGCCTACGTTGGAATTAAGCCGGCCAATAACCGCGCAGCGGTTATTTGTCGGCTTAGAACCTGTTTCAGTAGGCAGCTGGGGCTGTTCAATTTCAATAAAAGAGGCGCCTCGCGTCCCTGCCTGATCCCTGCCCGCAAACATCTGTCAGTCCAGCAGCTCCATCACGCCGTCCATCTCCACCAGCGCGCCGCGCGGCAGCGCCGCCACGCCGACCGCGGCGCGGGCCGGATAAGGCTCCTTGAAATACCGCGCCATGGTCTCGTTCACCAGCGCGAAGTGCGCAAGGTCGGTGAGGAAGATATTGAGCTTGGCGAGGTCGGCGAGGCTGCCGCCGGCGGCGTGGCAGACGGCCTGCAGGTTTTCGAAGACCTGCACGACCTGCGCCTCGATGCCCTCCTTCAGCGTCATCGTCGCCGGGTCGAGCGCGATCTGGCCGGAGAGGTAAACGGTGCTGCCGACCTTGACGGCCTGCGAGTAGGTGCCGATGGCGGCGGGAGCCTTGTCGGTTTTGATGATGGCGCGATTCATGAGTCTCTCCGGTTGTTCGCGGCTGAAGCCGCTCCTACATGTATTGGGTAAGATTCGAAAGGCTTGCTCAG
Organism: Pseudomonadota bacterium; assembly: GCA_049320605.1. GTDB lineage: Bacteria > Pseudomonadota > Gammaproteobacteria > Pseudomonadales > Moraxellaceae > UBA2031. The sequence continues at coordinate 282,014 of JBMOQI010000014.1, forward strand.
GCGCGGACGCGAATGATCTTCTCGACGCCGGTGATCGTGCGCATGCGCTTGATGATGCGGGCGAGGTGGGTGCGGTCGTGCACCAGCAGGTTGATGTGCATGACGCCGTGATGGGCGCCTTTCTCCTGCAGGTTGATGCCTTCGATGTTGGCGCCGAGGTCGGTGGCCTGGCGCGCGATCTCGGCGAGCATGCCGCGCTGGTTGACGAGCTCGATGCGCAGCTCGCTCTGGAATTCGCGGTCGATCTTCTCGGCCCAGCGCAGCGTCATGCACTTGTCGGGGTTGTCGCGCAGCTCGGCCTGCACGTTGTTGCAGGTGTCGCGGTGGATGACGATGCCGCGGCCGGCAGAGAGATGGCCGGTGATGGCGTCGCCCGGCAGCGGCCGGCAGCAGCGCGCATAGGTAATGACGAGGCCTTCGGTGCCGCGGATGGTGATGCCGCGGCTGCCGGGCTTGAGTTCGGCGGTCGGCCCTTCCGCGCTCTCCGGCAGGAGGCGTGCGGCGACGATCTGCGGCAGGCGGTTGCCGAGGCCGATTTCCTCGAGCAGCGCATTGAGGTGCGGCAGGTTGAGTTCGCTGAGCGCGGTCTGCAGGCGGGCGGGATCGAGCTTGGCGAGCGAGGAGTGCTGCGTGGTCAGCACTTTCTCCAGCAGGCGGCGGCCGAGGTCGAGGGCCTCGCTGTGCTGCTGGTCCTTCAGGAAGTGGCGGATGCTGCTGCGCGCCTTCGAGGTGATGACGAAATTCAGCCAGGCCGGGTTCGGGCGCGCGCCGGGCGCGGTGATGATCTCGACGGTCTGGCCCGTGGTCAGCGCGAGCGAGAGCGGCGTCAGGCGGTTGTCGACGCGCGCGGCGATGCAGGTGTTGCCGACGTCGGTGTGCACGGCATAGGCGAAGTCGACCGGCGTGGCGCCGACCGGCAGCGTCAGGATGCGGCCCTTGGGCGTGAACACGTAGACCTCGTCGGGGAAGAGGTCGATCTTCACGTTCTCGATGAACTCCATCGAGTTGCCGGCGTTCTTCTGGATCTCGAGCAGCGACTTCATCCACTCGCGCGCGCGCGTCTGCGAGGTGTTGGTGAAGCCGTCGGCCTTGTACAGCCAGTGCGCGGCGATGCCGTTGTTGGCCATGGCCTCCATGGCCTCGGTGCGGATCTGGATCTCGATGGGCACGCCGCGCTGGCCCTTCAGTACGGTGTGCAGGGACTGGTAGCCGTTGGCCTTGGGGATGGCGATGTAGTCCTTGAACTTGCCGGGAATCGGCTTGTACAGGTTGTGCACGATGCCGAGGGCGCGGTAGCAGGCATCGACGTTCTCGGTGATGAGGCGGAAGCCGTACACGTCCATGATCTCGGTGAAGGACTTCTGCTTCTCGCGCATCTTCTGGTAGATGCTGTAGAGGTGCTTCTCGCGGCCGATCACGCGCGCGCTCACGCCTTCTTCCCGGAGGCGGGTCTCCAGCGCCTCCTTGATGGTGGTGAGCATTTCCTTGCGGTTGCCGCGCGCCGACTTCACCGCCTTCTTGATGAGCTGGGCGCGCATCGGGTAGAGCGCCTTGAAGCCCAGGTCCTCGAACTCGATGCGGAAGTCGTTCATGCCGAGGCGGTTGGCGATGGGCGCGTAGATCTCCAGGGTCTCGGTGGCGACGCGGCGGCGCTTCTCCGGCGTCAGCACGTCCAGCGTGCGCATGTTGTGCAGGCGGTCGGCGAGCTTGACCAGGATGACGCGGGTGTCCTGCGTCATGGCCAGCATCATCTTGCGGAAGTTCTCGGCCTGCGCCTCGGCCTTGGAGTTGAAGTGCACCTGCGTCAGCTTGGTGACGCCGTCGACGAGCTCGGCCACTTCCTTCCCGAATTCCTCGGCCAGCCCGGCCTTGCTGACCCCGGTGTCTTCGATGGTGTCGTGCAGCATGGCCGCCATGATGCTCTGGTGGTCCATATGCATGTCGCAGAGGATGCCGGCGACGGCGAGGGGATGCGTGATGTAGGGAGCGCCGTTGCGGCGGAACTGGCCCTCGTGGGCTTTTTCGGAAAAGAAATAGGCGCGCCTGATGTCAGCGATCTGATCGGGCGTGAGGTAGGTTTCGAGTCGGGTACATAGGGCGTCGATGCCAGCGGTACTCATGGTCTGAGTCTCCGGCGGCGACGCGACGAACGTCAAGCGTTTGTCGGTTGGGGTTGCAGCGGATTTCGCAGAAAACTGGCGGGAAGTGCCGCGGGGTTTTTACTTCGCCCCGCGGCGGTTGCCTCAGAGGTCGTCGTCTTCCGGCTCGGGCTGGCGCGGGACCGGCAGGTTGTCGAGCTGGAGCATGTCGAAGGCGGGTTCTTCTTCTTCCGGTTTCTGGGTGAGGATGTCGCGGGTGACGAGGCCGGCGGCGATTTCGCGCAGGGCCATCACGGTGGGCTTGTCGTTCTCCCAGGGCAGGCCGGGTTCCTTGCCGCCGGTGGCGAGCTGGCGGGCGCGCTTGGCGGACACGAGCACGAGCTCGAAACGGTTGTCCAGTTGATCCAGGCAGTCTTCGACGGTAACGCGGGCCATGGGAACCTCGAGGGTGGTAGTGCAGGCAGGGGAGCGGAGTCTACAAGACCCCCGCGCCCCGCTCAATCTGCCGCCCCGCCCGGTAATGGCGCCACGCCGCCGCCGCCAGGCCGGCGGCCATCAGGTAGAGCAGCGGCTGGAAGGGAATGGCATAGCGCGGGAAGGGCGCGCCGATCGTGTGGAGGCCAATGACATAAAGGAAGGTCAGCGACAGCAGCCGCATCATGTCCAGGCTCTCGCCCCAGAACGCGCGGCAGGCCGGCAGCCAGGCCAGCACCGTGGCAAGTACCGCCAGCAGCAGCAGGGGACGGTAGCAGACATAGCTCAGCAGATAGGTCGCCTTGAACAGCGCGTGGCCGGCGTACGGCGTGACCGGCGTGGGATAGATGTAGATGTCGCCGCCCGTGAGGAGGTTGCCTCCGGCCGTGCCGACGGGGATCAGCTCCCAGTGGAACAGCGCCAGCGGCTTGCCGAGGGCGTACCAGTGCAGGTATTCGCCCGGCGCCGCCAGGGCGCGCTGGAAGATGATGCGCACTGTTTCTGCCAGCGGCGTCGCCAGTGACATTTCGGGATCGAAGCGGTAGGGAATGCCCAGCGACTCCGGCAGGCCCCGGTACATGAAATCCGGATAGCTGCCGTGCTGGAGGGTGGCCACCATGGCCAAAGGATCGCCGAAGCTGCCCACGCTGATCAGGTTGCGCACGCCCCAGGCGCCGAACACCAGGAGGAAGACGCCGACGAAGCCGCCCCAGCGCCGCCAGCTTTCCGGCGTGCGCATGATGAGCCACAGCGCCAGCAGGAAGGGCAGGTACTGCACCACCGGCCGCGTCAGGGCGGCCAGGCCCAGCACGGCCGCCGCCAGCAGGCCGGCGCGGCGTTGCTCGGGGGCCAGGCCGCGCGCCAGCAGCCAGAGGCCGAGCCAGAACAGCAGCATGAACAGGGTTTCGGTCAGCAGGTAAATGCCGATATTGACCAGGTGCGGCGAGACGGCCGTCAGGAACGCCGCGGCCAGCGCCGGCCCGGTGCCGAGGAAGCGCCGCCCGAGGCCGTAGACCAGCAGCACCAGCAGGCTGCCGAGCAGGGTCTGCGCAAAGAGCACGGGCCGGATGCTGTCGTAAGCCGCCTGCTTGCTGCCCTGCTGCCACTGCTCCGACATGAGCGCGCTCACGAAGAAGGGATAGACCGGCCCGACCACCGCGTCCGGCCGCGGCGGCTGGCCGCCATAAAACCGCGGCAGGCTGCGCGCGTAGACGCCGTCCGTGTGCAGGTTGACGCCATAAAAGAAGTAGGAGCGGGCATCGCCGCGGATGGGTTCGCTCACCTGCGACGTCGTCAGCGCCGTGAGCCGCAGGAACAGCCCGAGCAGAAAGATGACGGCCAGGAGCAGCAGGGGCAGGAAACGGCGCAAGGCAGGCGGGGGCATGATCATCCCTGGAAGTAGACAACGGCGATGCCGAGCATGATGAGGCCGATGCCGGCGAAATAGCGCGGCGTGAATTCCTCGCCGAACAGGAAATGGCTGGCGAGCGGAATCAGCACGAAGCTCAGCGCCATGATCGGGTAGATCTTGCCGAGTTCGGCGTGCTTGAGCAGCCAGACCCAGGCCAGCGTCAGCGTGCCGTACAGCCCGAGCGCGATGACCAGGAGGACGAGGGCCCGGGGCGTGAGGGCGCCGCCCGCCGCCGTCATGGCGTTGGCGCAGGCCTTGAACAGCAACTGCCCGGTGGCGATGCCGATGACGCAGCCGACGGCCAGGAGATAGATGGGCATGCCGTCAGCTCCCGGCCTGGCGCCGGCGCGCGTCGGCATGCAGGCGCTTGTGCAGGGGCGAGGTCGGCACGTTGCTCATGTCGAAATTGGCGAAGCCGAGCAGGAGCTGCAGGCCGATCAGCGTGGTGAGGCCGGCCAGCATGACGGTGCCGGCGCTGGCGTAGGTGGATTCGAGATAGCTGCGCAGCCACATGCGGCTGCCGAAGGCGAGGCCGAAGGCAAACAGGACCAGGCCGGCCAGCAGCTCGAGGGTGGCGTAGTTGAAGTCGCGCAGCAGGTAGTTGTAGTAGAGGCGCTTGGCAAAATTGCGCGCGTTCAGCCACAAGAAGCTGAAGAGGGCGCGGCCCACCTGCAGGTTGGACTGCTCGTCCTCGTAGCGCGCGTGCATGGGAATGTCCACCACCACGGCGCGCATGGTGTTGAGCCGGAACAGCATGTCGCTCTCGAAGAAATAGCGCTGGCTGATCTTGTGCAGCGGCAGGTGCTGCGCGACCCGCGCATGGATGGCGGTATAGCCGTTGGTGGGGTCGAACAGGTTCCAGTAGCCGGACGAGGCCTTGGTGATGAAGGAGAGGCCGATGTTGCCGACGGTGCGCAGCAGCGGCATGGCGCGGAAGGTCTCGATCTCGAAGAAGCGGTTGCCCTTGGTGTAGTCGGCCTCGCCCGCCAGGATGGGCGCGATGAAGGCCTCGAGGAGGCGCGGGTCCATCTGGCCGTCGCCGTCGATCTTGACGATGACGTCCATGCCGTCGGCGATGGCCGCTTCGTAGCCGCGCAGCACGGCGCCGCCGACGCCGCGGTTCTGTGGATTGTGCAGCACGGCGACGCGCGCATCGCGGCAGTGCGCCGCGACGTGCGCGCCGCTCTGCTCGGGGCAGGCGTCGTCGATCACGTAGATGCGCTCGACCAGCGCCGGGATCTCCGCCAGCACGCCGAGAATGTGCCGATGCACCCGGAAACAGGGAATGACGACCGCGATCTTTGCCGGCATGGCGCGCTCCGCTCAGGTTGCCAGCAGGTGCTGGATCAGGATCTCCTGGCGCACCGACTGCGAGCGGTAGGAGAGCCGGGCGGCGCGCACCACGGATTGCAGGTCGGCGAGCGCGGTGCCGAAGTCGTCGTTGACGACGAGGTAATCGAACTCGGCGTAGTGGGCGATGTCGCCCTGCGCCTCGCGCAGGCGATGCGCGATGACCTCGGCGCTGTCCTGGCCGCGGCCGGTGAGGCGGCTCTTCAGCGCCTCGAGCGAGGGCGGCAGGATGAAGATGCCGACCGCGCCGGGCAGCAGGCGGCGCACCTGGGCGGCGCCCTGCCAGTCGATCTCGAGGATGACGTCGCGGTCCTGCTGGAGCCGGTCCAGCACCCACTGCCTGGACGTGCCGTAGAGGTTGCCGAACACTTCGGCGTGCTCGAGGAAGGCGCCGTCGCCGATCATGCGCACGAACTCGACGCGATCGATGAAGTGGTAGTTCACGCCGTCGAGCTCGCCGGGACGGATGGGGCGCGTGGTGTGCGAGATGGACACGCCGAGCCCGGGCATGGAGCCCACCAGCGCCTTCACCAGCGAGGTCTTGCCGGTGCCGCTGGCGGCCGCGACGATAAACAGACTTCCGGACATGGCTCTCCCCTCTATGACGTACCGCGTGCCCTTGGCGTACCGCGTGTATGGCGTACCCTTGCCCTTGAACTTCCACTGGCTGTAGGTCGGACTTCAGTCCGACATGGGCGCCTGGTTCAGCGCCGCCGTCGGATTGAGACCCGACATGGACGCCTGGTTCAGCGCCGCCGTCGGACTGAAGTCCGACCTACAAGGACGTTCGGTGAGAGGGCAGCGGCCTGTTGTTATTCGAGGTTCTGGATCTGCTCGCGCATCTGCTCGATCAGCACCTTGAGCTCCACCGAGGACAGCGAGCTGTCCGCGCTCACCGACTTGGAGCCCAGCGTATTGGCCTCGCGGTTGAGCTCCTGCATCAGGAAGTCGAGGCGGCGGCCCACCGAGCCGGCTTCCTTCAGCACGCGGCGGATCTCGGCGAGATGCGCGCCGAGACGGTCCAGTTCCTCGGCGACGTCGATTTTCTGCGCGAACAATATCATTTCCTGCTCGAGGCGTTCGCTGTTCAGCTCGGCCTTGATGTCGGCCAGGCGGTTGAGCAGGCGCTCGCGGTAATGAGCCATGATCACCGGCATGCGCAGGCGCACTTTTTCGGTCTCGGCGGCCAGGGCCTGCAGGCGTTCCTCGATGAGGCGGGCGAGCTCCAGGCCCTCGCGTTCGCGCATCGCGATGAACTGCTGCAGGGCCTGGTCGAAGAGCTTGAGGGCCTCGGCCTGGAGCACGGCGGCCTCGGTCTCGCGGTTCTTCACCACGCCGGGCAGGCGCAGGATGTCGGTGGCGTTGAGCGGCGCGGCATGGCGCGAGAGCTGGTCGATCTCGGCGGCCGCCGCGACGTACTGGGCGGCCAGCGCCTTGTCCAGGGCCAGCGTGGCGCCGCCGCCGTCGCTGGCTTCGTGGCGGTACTGCACGTCGACCTTGCCGCGGGTCAGCGCCTGCCGCAGGCGTTCGCGCAACGGAAACTCGATGTCGCGCAGCGCTTCCGGCAGGCGGAAGCCGGGCTCGAGGTAGCGATGGTTGACGGAACGGATCTCGCAGGCGATCAGCCCGAAATCGCCGCGGACTTCGGCGCGGGCAAAGGCGGTCATGCTGCGTATCATGAAAAAATCTCCGGCTGGACGCCATTTGCAGGTCCCCAAGGGGACTTCCTTCGGGCATCGCGGAAGTGTACCTCATCTGCGATATTCGCCTTAGCCGGCGACCGCTATACTGCCGCCCCTTCGCCATCCCCCACGGAGTCCTTCATGCGCCCCTCCGGCCGTGCCCCCGATCAGCTGCGCCCCATCACCATCACCCGTCATTACACGCGTCACGCCGAAGGCGCGGTGCTGGTGGAGTTCGGCGACACCCGGGTGCTCTGCACCGCCAGCGTGGAGAACTCCGTGCCGCGCTTCCTGAAAGGCAAGGGCGAGGGCTGGATCACCGCCGAGTACGGCATGCTGCCGCGCGCCACGCACACCCGCTCCGACCGCGAGGCCGCGCGCGGCAAGCAGGGCGGGCGCACGCTGGAGATCCAGCGCCTGATCGGCCGCAGCCTGCGCGCCTGCGTCGACCTGAAGAAGCTCGGCGAGAACACCATCACCATCGACTGCGACGTCATCCAGGCCGACGGCGGCACCCGCACCGCCGGCATCACCGGCGGCTGCGTCGCGCTGGTCGACGCGCTCTCCTTCCTGCTCGAAAAGAAGCTCATCAAGCAGGACCCGCTGCAGTGCCTGATCGCCGCCGTCTCGGTCGGCATGTACGAGGGTCAGCCGGTGCTCGACCTCGACTATCCGGAAGATTCCGCCTGCGCAACCGACATGAACGTGGTGATGACGCAGCAGGGCGGCTTCGTGGAGGTGCAGGGCACGGCCGAGGGCAGGCCCTTCAGCCGCAGCGAGACCGACGCCATGCTGGCGCTGGCGGAAAAGGGCATCGGCGAACTCATCCTGGCGCAGCAGAAGGTACTGCACTGGTAAGCGCTACTCACGCCCCCGTAGGAGCGGCTTCAGCCGCGAATCTCTGGGGCTGCTGATCTCTTCAAGTGCAGAAATAAAAAACCGGCATCTGCCGGTTTTTTTATTGTTCGCGGCTGAAGCCGCTCCTACGGGAGGGCAGGGCGCCTTTTTCAGCTTTCCGCCGACAGCCGCTCGGCGAACTTCCAGGTGCGGATGATCTGCAGGATGTCGGTGTCCTGGCGGATGGCGGCCGGGAAGGGCTGGAACGGCGCGGCGAGGCGCACGCTCTGCAGGGCGGCCTGGTCGAGGATGGCGTGGCCCGAGGACTTCAGCACCTTGATCTCCCGGACCTGGCCGGAGGCGAGCAGGGAAACCATCAGGCGCACGTGGCCGTAGATCTTTTTCTGGCGCGCGAGCTGCGGATAGTTCTTGTTGCCGATTTCCTCGACGCGCGCGCGGAAGGCGTCGACATAGGCGGCGTCGCGGTCGTAGCGGGTGGAGACGGTGGAGACGGCGCGCACGCGCGGGCGCTTGGCATAGGCCTGCTTCTTCGCGGCGAGGCGGGCCTCCAGGCTGGAGATCTCGTCCGACTGCCAGGCCATGGCCAGTTGCGCCTCGCGCAGCTCGCTCTGTTCCTGGCGCAGCTTCTGGGCCTTGCGGTTGTTGTACTGGAAATCGGAGGGAGCGGTCGTGGTCAGCCGCCGCTTGTGCTCGGCGGCGGAGGCCTCGCGGCGCGCCAGCTGCTCTTCCGGCTGGATGTCGTTGATGGTGTCGGCATGGAAACGCGACACCTGCGGGCTGGTGATGAGCGCCGCCCTGTCGAGGCTGCCGCTGCCCTGCTGGTTGGCGTCGGCGAGGAAATCGGCGTTCTTGTCGGCCTTCTTGCTCTTGTGCTGCGCCAGGGTGACTTCCATCACGTGCGGGATCTTCACGTGCGGCGCGCTGAACACTACGCCGAAGATCAGGATGGCGTGCAGCACCGACGCCACGAAAATCGTGAAGCTGAGGCGGTCGGACGTGGAAACGGCGGTTGCAGACATGCGTAATTGTTGTGTTATGGGCAAGCCATCAGCCGAAAGTCTGCCCTGTGGCGCCGGGGCTTGTCCATGCACGGCAGGCATTCTTTACAAAAGCTCGCGGCTCATTGCCGAGCTGGCCGCAATTTCCGGGACGCGCCGCGGGCGCCGTGGGTCGGACTGAAGTCCGACCTACGGAAGCCGGGGGAGAGGGGCAGGGGTGGCGGGTCTTGTTTGCGTAGGAGCGGCTTCAGCCGCGAACCCCTGCCGTATGGTTCGCCGCTGAAGCCGCTCCTGCAGGAGGGTCCGGCAGCGCAAGGCGTCAGCCGTGGCGCAGTTTCTCGATGCTGGCGATGAGGTGGTCGCCGATGCCGAGGTGGTACTGCGCGTCGATCTCGCGGATGCAGGTCGGGCTCGTCACGTTCACTTCGGTGAGGTAGTCGCCGATGACGTCGAGGCCGACGAAGACGAGGCCGCGCCTCTTCAGCTCCGGCCCCACGCGCGCGGCGATGCGGCGGTCGCTGGCGGCAAGCGGGCGCGGTTCGCCGCGGCCGCCGGCGGCGAGGTTGCCGCGGATCTCGTCGCCCTGCGGAATGCGCGCCAGCACATAGGGCAGGGGCTCGCCGTCGACCATGAGGATGCGCTTGTCGCCGTCCCTGATCTCGGCGATGTAGCGCTGCGCCATCACCGGGCGCGTGCCCTGCAGCGTCAGGGTCTCCAGCGTCGCGCCGATGTTGGGGCCGCCGTGGCGCAGGCGGAAGATGCCGCTGCCGCCCATGCCGTCCAGCGGCTTGAGGATGGCCTCGTGCTGCTCGGAGACGAAGGCGCGCAGCAGGCCCATGTCGGCGCTGATCAGCGTCGGCGCCATGCAGTCGGCAAAGAAGGTGGCGAAGAATTTCTCGTTGCAGTCGCGCAGCGACTGCGGCCGGTTCACCACCAGCACGCCGGCCCGCTCCGCCATCTCCAGGATGTAGGTGCTGTAGATGTAGTTGAGGTCGAAGGGCGGGTCCTTGCGCATCAGGATCACGTCCATGTCGGCGAGCGGCCGGGTCTGCCGCGGGCCGCGCTCCGACCACTTTCGGTAGTCCTCGTAGACGGTGAGCGGCGCCATCGCGCCGAAGGCCGCGCCGTCGCGCACGAAGAGATCGTTCTGCTCCAGGTACCAGAGCGTGTGGCCGCGCGCCTGCGCCGCCCAGAGGATGGCGATGGTGGAGTCCTTCTTGATCTGGATGTGCTCGATCGGGTCCATCACCACGGCGATGTTGAGCGTCATTGCGAATCCTCCAGCGGCTGTACAGGGTGGTTCGCGGCTGAAGCCGCTCCTACGGCTTTGTGCCCGTAGGAGCGGCTTCAGCGTAGGAGCGGCTTCAGCCGCGAACCGCCCCGTCCTCCGGCGCGATGCCGAATTCGGCGCGATAGCGGCGCACCTGCTCGAGCTGGTCGCGCATTTCGCCGCCCTGCTCCTCCAGGTATTCCACGAGCTGGCCCAGCCGGACGATGGCAAGCACCGGGATGCCGAAATCGCGCTCGACTTCCTGGATCGCGGAAAGTTCGCCCCTGCCGCGCTCCTGGCGATCCAGCGCCACCATCACGCCCACCGGACGCGCCGCGGCATTGTTGATGAGGGTCATGACCTCGCGGATGGCGGTGCCGGCGGTGATGACGTCGTCGACGATGAGCACGCGCCCCGTCAGCGGCGCGCCGACCAGGCTGCCGCCTTCGCCGTGGGCCTTGGCTTCCTTGCGGTTGAAGCACCAGGGCTTGTCGATGCGGTAGTCGTCGGCGAGCTGCACCGCGGTGGCGGCGGCGATGGGAATGCCCTTGTAGGCCGGGCCGAAGAGCACGTCGAACTCGAGGCCGGAATCGCGGATGGCCTCGGCGTAGAAGCGCCCGAGCTCGGCCAGGCCGGCGCCGGTGTTGAAGAGGCCGGCGTTGAAGAAATAGGGGCTCTGGCGGCCGGACTTCAGGGTGAAGCTGCCGAATTTCAGCACGCCCAGACGCAGGGCGAAGCCGATGAACTCGCGTTGGTAATCGCGCATAGGAGAACGGGTGTGGTAGGGAGAAAGTGTGGCTATCATAGCCGCTCGCTCCTGGCGCCGCCATGAAGCCTGCCGCGCGCCGGCCAGGGGCCGGCGGCGGGCGGACAATCCTTCGGGTGTTCCGCCCCGCCTTCATAAGCATCACGGGAATTCCCATGCGCGTCATTTCCGCCAACCTCAACGGCATCCGCTCCGCCGCCGGCAAGGGCTTCTTCGACTGGCTCGAAACCAGCGGCGCCGACGTGCTCTGCATCCAGGAGACCAAGGCCCAGGAGCACCAGCTCGATATCCTGCACCGCCCGGACGGCTGGAACAGCTTCTTCTTCGATGCCCAGCGTCCCGGCTACAGCGGCGTCGCCCTCTTCAGCCGCCAGCGCCCCGATGAGGTGAAGGTCGGCCTCGGCTTCGAGCTCTGCGACACGCAGGGCCGCTGGATCGAGGCGCGCTTCGGCGACCTCACCATCGCCTCGCTCTACCTGCCCTCGGGCTCGGCCAACGAAGAGGCGCAGGTGCGCAAGGATCACTTCCTCGCGCAGCTCATGCCGCGGCTGCGGCAGTGGCGCGCCGAGGGGCGGCGCCTGATCGTCTGCGGCGACTGGAACATCGCGCACAAGGAAATCGACATCAGGAACTGGAAGGGCAATTTGCAGAATTCGGGCTTCCTGCCGCACGAGCGCGCCTGGCTGACCACGCTCTTCGACGAGGTCGGCTATGTCGATGCCTTCCGCGTCGTGAACCAGGAGCCGGAGCAGTACACCTGGTGGTCGAACCGCGGCCAGGCCTATGCCAGGAATGTCGGGTGGCGCATCGATTACCACATCGTCTCGCCCGACCTGAAAGACAGGATCAGGAGCACCAGCATTTATAAAGATCAGAAGTTCTCGGACCATGCGCCGCTGATCCTGGACTACGACCTCTGATTCCCTCGCCGCGGGAGAGCCGGAGAAACCCATGAGCGAAAAGAAATTCATTGCCCCCGATGCCGCCACCGTCGCGCGCTGGCGCGAAGACATCGTCTTCACCGAGACCGTGCGCGGCTGCGAGTTCACCTTCCACACGACCTGGGGCATTTTTTCCCCGCGCGCCATCGACGAGGGCTCGCGCCTGCTGCTCGACCATCTCGAGGTGAATCCCGGCGACGACTGCATGGACGTCGGCTGCGGTTACGGCGTGCTCGGCATGACGCTGGCGAAGCTGGCGCCGCAGGGCCGCACGCTGCTGGTCGACAAGGACTTCGTCGCCGTCGACTACGCCAGGAAGAATTGCGCGCTGAACAGGCTGGCCAACACCGAGGTGATGCCGAGCAACGGCTTCAACCAGGTGCCGCAGGAGCGCAAGTTCGATCTCATCGTCTCCAACCTGCCGGCCAAGGTCGGCAACGAGCAGCACTATCTTTATCTCTTCGATGCGCATGCGCATCTCAGGCCGGGCGGCCGCTTCGTCGTGGTGACCATCACCGGCCTGCGCGAATTCATCGCGCGCACCTTCAAGGAAGTTTTCGGGAACTACGACAAGCTCAAGCAGGGCAAGACCTACACGGTGGCGCAGGCGATCAAGACCGGGCCATAAAACGGAAAGAGGGGGGCGGAGGGAAAGAGGTGGGTCGGACTTCAGTCCGACCCACAAACAAGAAAGCCGACCCACAAGAAAGCCGACCCACAAAAAAACGTGGGTCCGGGCGGGCAACCGTTCAATTTCTCCAGCCCGGCACTTGATGCAAAGCCAACACTCTCCGGGTTTTCCCGCAGAAGCCACACACTTCATTCCAGCAAGCTCACCCACCTCATCTGCTTATTACTTTTGCCCTACGAACTGAAAAGCACAGCCGCGCGTCCGTCTGGTTGACTGGGGGCTGTGTCAGGGAGCGAGGCTGTGGCGCCAGGGAAAGCGGCAATACAGGCGGGGTTCCATGACGCGTCTCAAGGAGTCTCTACAGGACAGGAGAACGTCTCATGAAGCTTTCATATCTTGTATCGGGTGCCCTGGGCTCCCTGCTGCTGGCCTCTGCCGCGCTGGCGGACATCGACCCGCCGGCCCCCGATTCCGCCACGGGGTCGACGCCGGCCGCCATGCCGCCCGACGCCGCTGCGGCGGCCTCGGGCAACGCCGGCGAGGCCGGCCCGGAAGACAAGTCGAAGGAGCCGGCCCGGGAAGAGGACAAGCCCGCCGGCAGCAGCCCCGATGACCAGGAGGCCGACGCCAAGGGCTGAGGCCTCGCGCGAAACGGACGGGCGCGACGAAGGGGCTGGCGCGGCATGGGCGCCGGCGGTTGCAGCGGCCCGTTGCAGGGTTGGTGCGGGGACCATGGCTGGGTGAGTCCGGTTCCCGGCGCTGACGGTGGCGGCCGCAAGGCCGCCATTTTCATGAAGCGGGCGACGGTGGTTTCTCGCGCTCGACCAGCACCCCCGCCATCCAGGTCACCAGGCGGCGCGGCAGCAAGCGGATAAAAAACGGCAGCGGCTTGTTGATCAGGCCGGTGACGACGACGGGCCGGCCGGCAGCGAGCGCGCGCAGGCCGCTTTTGGCCACCAGCTCCGCGGAATCCATCAGCCTGGCGGCGAAGCTGCCGTGGCTGCCGGCGATGTCGTGGAAGGCGGTGTCGGTGGCGCCGGGGCAGACGGCCGTGACGCGGATGCCGTGGCGGCGCTCCTCGGCGGCCAGCGCCTCCGAGAACATCAGCACATAGGACTTGGTCGCGCCGTAGACGGCAAAGCGCGGACAGGCCTGGAAGGCGGCGACGGAGGCGATGTTCATGATGCGGCCGCCGCCGCGGGCGCGCATGCCGGGCAGGACGGCGCGGCAGAGCTCGGTGAGCGCCACCACGTTGAGCTGCAGCATGCCCTGGATGCGCTCCAGCGGCATCTCGGCGAAGGCGTCGTTGATGCCGAAGCCGGCATTGTTGACCAGCGTGTCGATGGCGAGGCCGTGGCCGGCCACGGCCTCGACGAGCACCCGGGCGCTGCCCGGCTGCTCCAGGTCGAGCGCGATCACCTCCACGCGCCGGCCCTGCTCGCGCAACTCCGCGGCCAGCGCATCGAGCCTGCCCTGGCGCCGGGCGACCAGCACGAGGGCCTGCGCCTCCTCCTGCGCCAGCAGGCGGGCCAGGGCTTCGCCGATGCCGCTCGAGGCGCCGGTGATGAGGGTGGCGGGAACGGGGGCGGGTGGGGCCATGGCGGCATTCCTTGAGTGGACGATTCCGGCCTACGGTAGGCGGCACTTCGATGGGCGTCAAACTGTCGAGGGGCGATCCACCTGTGCCGGGCCGGAGGCGGCGGCGGCGGCGCTGCCACCCTCCGGAAATAGCCTTCCGGTTGCGCCTTTAGACGAGTTGCGTAGCCGCGCCGCCGCCCTGCTTGAGTTACGCCGCTGCGCCCCCATACTTCGGGCATGACCCTGCCCAACGCCAACTTCACCCATCAGTGCCTGATCGCCATGCCCAATATGGCCGATCCGCGCTTCACGCATTCGCTGACCTACGTCATCAAGCATGACGACGAGGGCGCCGTCGGCCTCGTCGTGAACAAGCCGCTGCAACTGCCGCTGACCAGGCTGCTCGCCGAGATCAGCAGCAACCTCGTGGTGCCGCTGCGCCATCCCGGCCAGATGGTGCTCTTCGGCGGCCCCATGAATACGCAGATGGGTTTCGTGCTGCACCGCGAGCAGGGCCACTGGAACAGCACGCTGCCGATCAGCGAGGACATCTGCGTCACCAGCTCGCGCGACATCCTCGACGCCATCGCCCAGGGCCAGGGGCCCGACGATTATCTCGTCGTGCTCGGCTACGCCGGCTGGGCCGCCGGCCAGCTCGAGGAAGAAATGGGCGCCAACGCCTGGCTGACCTGCCCGGCCGACACCGACCTGCTGTTCGGCCTGCCCTTCGAGCAGCGCTGGGAGGCGGGCATCCACAAGCTCGGCGTCGATCCCGCCTTCCTCGCGAGCGAAGCCGGCCACGCCTGAGGCCGCCAGAAAAAGGCGGGCCGGAAGCGCTTGGCCGCGGCGCATGGCCGCTTCACACTCGCGCCATGTCTGAACTTTCCTGCCAGCGCGTGCTGGCTTTCGATTTCGGCACCAAGCGCATCGGCGTGGCCACCGGCCAGGCCGTCACCGGCACGGCCGCGCCGCTGCCGCCGGTGCCGGCGCGCGACGGCCTGCCCGCCTGGGACAGGCTCGACGCGCTGCTCGCCGAATGGACCCCCGAGGCGCTCGTCGTCGGACTGCCGCTCAATATGGACGACAGCGAGTCGGAGCTGTCGCGCCTGGCGCGCAAGTTCGCCCGCCGCCTCGCCGCGCGCTACCGCCTGCCGGTCTTCATGTGCGACGAGCGTCTTTCCAGCCATGCGGCGCGCGGCCTGCTGAGGGACGTGCAGGCGCGCCGCCGCGGCAAGCTGCCGGCGCTGGATTCCACCGCCGCCGTGCTGATCGCCGAGGCCTGGCTGGCCGATCCGCGGCCGCTCGCGCCCTGAGGGCGCGCTCCATTCCTGGAGGTCGGACTTCAGTCCGACGCTATCGTCGAATTCGGCGCCGCAGCCGGACTGAAGTCCGACCTGCAAAAGCGGCGGGGCTGGCCTCCGCGCTGTGGTGCCTCATACTTTCTCCTGTACAATCGGCGCGGCTCCCAAGGAACTCCCCCATGCACTTCTCCTCCGCGCATGAAGCCAGCCGCCTGCAGCTCAACCGTCATGGCCGGCTCCGGCATTTCCTCACCACCGAAGGCCTTTCCCGCGCGCAGCTCACCGAGATCCTCGATACCGCCGAGACCTTCCTCGATGCGCAAAGCGGCGCCATCGTGAACCGTCCCGAGCTCGCCGGCCGCACGGTGATGAACCTCTTCTTCGAAGCCTCGACGCGCACGCGCACGACCTTCGAGGTCGCCGCCAAACGGCTTTCCGCCGACGTGCTCAACATCGACATCTCCACGAGCTCGACCAGCAAGGGCGAGACCCTGCGCGACATGCTCCGGAACCTCGAGGCGATGACGGCGGACATCTTCGTGGTGCGCCACGGCGACTCCGGCGCCGCGCACTTCATCGCCAGCCAGGTGACCCCCCGCGTCGCCGTGATCAATGCCGGCGACGGCCGCCACGCGCACCCGACCCAGGCCATGCTGGACATGCTCGCCATCCGCCGCCACGCCGGCGCCTTCGAGAATCTTTCCGTCGCCATCATCGGCGACATCCGCCATTCGCGCGTGGCGCGCTCGGAAATCCACGCCTTGCAGACGCTGGGCGCGAAGGAGATCCGCGTCATCGGCCCGCGCACGCTGCTGCCGCAGGGCTTCGGGCAGCTCGGCGTGAAGATGTTCGAGCGCATGGAGGAAGGGCTGGCCGATGTCGATGTCGCCATCGCGCTGCGCGTCCAGAACGAGCGCATGGAGTCGGCGCTGCTGCCGGGCGCGGAAGAGTTCTATGCGCTCTACGGCCTGACGCGCGAAAAACTGAAATACGCCCGGCCGAACGCGCTGGTCATGCATCCGGGGCCGATCAACCGCGGCGTGGAAATCGAATCGGAAGTCGCGGACGGCGCGCAATCCGTGATTCTCCAGCAGGTGAATTACGGCATCGCCGTGCGCATGGCCGTGCTCCGCCTCGCCATGCAGGGCCAGCTCGACAGTTGAAGCCCGGACATTCGGCCGACTCCTGGCCACTGCTGTACCGTTAATGCCGTAGGAGCGGCTTCAGCCGCGAACAGCCGCCCTCGTTAATGCGTAGGAGCGGCTTCAGCCGCGAACAGCCGCTCCTGCGGAAAATGAAAAAACATGTATTGCAACGGAGCCGCCATGGCTGTTCGCCTCGACAACGTTCGCCTCATCGATCCGGCTGCGGGTCTCGACACGCACACCACCGTGCTGCTGGAAAACGGCAAGCTGCTCACCGGCAGCGCCAATGCGACGGCCGCGGAAGTCATCGACGGCAAGGGCCTCTGGCTGACGCCGGGCTTCGTGGATTTGTGCGCGCGCCTGCGCGAGCCCGGCAACAAGATGCACGGCGGCGTCGCCAGCGAGGGCCGGGCCGCGCGCGCCGGCGGCGTGCTCGACGTGGTGGTGCCGCCCGACACGCAGCCGGTGCTCGACACCGGCGCGCTCATCACGCAGCTGCTCGAGCGCGCGCAGCAGGCCGGCAATGTGCGCGTGCACGCCGTCGGCGCGCTCACCCGGGGGCTCGAGGGCAGGGCGCTGTCCAATATGGCGCGCCTGGTGAAGGCGGGCTGCATCGGCGTCGGCAATGCACGCGCGCCGCTGGCCAGCGCCGAAACCACGCTGCGCTGCCTCGAGTACGCCGCGACGCTCGGCGCCACCGTGTTCTTCTCGCCGGAAGAAGCCAGCCTCGCGCGCGGCTGCGCGCACGACGATTTCATGGCGGCGCGCCTCGGCCTGGGCGGCATTCCTGCCGCGGCGGAAACCGTGGCGCTGGCGACGCAGCTCCTGCTCGTGGAGCAGACCGGCGTGAAGGCGCATTTCGGCCAGCTCTCCTGCCGCGGCTCCGTCGAGCTCATCCGCATCGCGAAAGACAAGGGCCTCAACGTCACCGCCGATGTCGCCATGCATCACCTGCATCTCACCGATGCCGCCATCGACGGCTTCAACAGCATGGCGCATGTGCGGCCGCCGCTGCGCAGCGAAGATGATCGCGCCGCCCTGCGCGAGGGGGTGCAGAGCGGCGTCATCGACGCCATCTGCTCCGACCACCAGCCGCTCGATGCCAGCGCGAAACTGGCGCCTTTCTCCAGCACCGAGCCCGGCATGAGCACGCTGGAAACGCTGCTGCCGCTCGGTCTCAAGCTCGTGCGCGACGGCCTGCTCTCGGAATCCGAATTGCTGCGCGCGCTCGCCACCACGCCGGCGCGCCTGCTCGGCCTGGAAAAACCCTCGGGCTGGCTGCTGGTCGATCCGGCCGCCACCTGGACCGTAACGACGGAAACGCTGCTCTCCACGGGCAAGAACACGCCCTGGCTGGGCCACGCCATGCAGGGCCGGGTGCGGCGCGTCTTCAATTGATGCGCTAGTTCTTGCGGATCACCTCGCGCACCACTTTCCGCTCCAGCTGTTCCCAGTGCGGTTTCTGGCGCTGGTCGCTGTTCTCGTCGCCGCGCCAGACCCGGCCGCCCAGGCAGGCCCGCGCCACTTCATGGCTGGGTTCGGGGGCGTGGAATTCGAAAAACGCCAGGTCGCGCGGCTCCAGCGCCACCTTGAACGCCTGGCTCAGGCGGTTGAGCGCCTCGCCGGCAGTGAGCTGGGCGAACTGCTGGTCGGTGGCCAGGATTTGCAGGGCTTCCTCGCGTGTCATCATGGCAAGCTCCTCGTTTCGCGCGGCACGTCGTGGCGGTTCTTCTGAGCGTAGCAGCTGCCCTGGCGCGGCCTCGGCTTGAAGGCAGGAAGAATCAGCCGGCATCGCGCCATATTATTTGCGAATATGAAAAACGGTTCTGCTGCAGGGCGCGGCCGATGCTTTAAGGTCGGCGCTGAATGGCAGCGGCGGGCCGGAACAGGAATCAACGCATGCGACTTTTCTTTGCCCTGTGGCCGGAGGCAGCCACCCAGCAGAGCTGGCTGGAACAGCTGGCGCCCTGTCTGGCGCCGCTGGGCGGGCGCCGCCTGCCGGCGCAGGACCTGCACCTGACCCTGGCCTTTCTCGGCGAGGTGCGGGGCGACCGCATGAACGAGCTGCTCCGGCTCGGCGACGATCTCGGCAGGGACCGCCTCACGCTGCGCTTCGACCGCATCGAGTGCTGGAAGAAGGCCGGCCTGGCCTGCCTGCGGCCTGCGGCGACGCCGCCGGCGCTGGCACGCCTGGCCGGGCAGCTCGCCACCGGTTTGCGGATGGCGGGCTTCGCTGTCGAGGCGCGCAGCTTCAAGCCGCACGTCACGCTGGCCCGCCATGTCGCGGTGCCGGCGCCGAGCCTGCCGGTCTGGCCCGTGCTGGAGTGGCGGGCGCCGGTACTGGCGCTGGTGCGCTCGCGCCTGCAGGCCGACGGCTCCGACTATGCCCTGCTGCAGGAGTGGCCGCTGCCCTGAGCGCAGGTTTCAGAGGTGGCTCGGCAGGGCGATTCGCGGCTCTCGGCATGGGGTTCGCGGCTTTCGGCAGGGCGATTCGCGGCTGAAGCCGCTCCTACGGCTTTGTTCCTGTAGGAGCGGCTTCAGCCGCGAACCCCATGCCTGCAAATTCCTGAGCGCCGCCGCCTTCCCGTTCGGCGCCAGACGGAGTGCGCTGCGCCGTCCGGCAGCGCCGTTGTTATAGTCATCATCTAAATAAAAAGAGGACACGGTGGACATGGAAAACTCCGCCCGTCAGCCCTTCTGGTGGTTGCGCAACCTGGCCATTGCCGCCGCCTATGCGGCCACGGCCCTGCCCGCCTTCGTTTTTGCCGACCCCGTGGTGCCGGCGACCTCGGTGTTCCCGCCGGCCGGCATCGCCCTCGCGGCGGTGCTGGTCTGGGGCTGGCGCAGCGTCGGCGGCGTGCTGCTCGGCGCCCTGCTGGTCAATCTCGCCGTGCTGGCGACGCCGTCCAGCGCCTGGTGGCAGTTGCTGCCGCCGGCCCTCGTGATCGCCGTCGGCTCGACCCTGCAGGCGCTGCTGGGCAGCCAGCTCGGCCAGCGCCTTGCCCGCCGCGACAGCGGCCCGGGCGCCGACTGGAACCTGTTGCGCCTGATCCTGCTCGGCGGCCCCCTGGTGTGCATCCTGGCGGCCGCGGTCGGCACCCTCATGCATCTCGTGCTCGGCCGCCTGAGCCTGGCGGATGCGCCCTACAACCTCCTGATCTGGTGGGTCGGCGATTCCCTCGGCGTCATGCTGTTCGCGCCGCTGCTGCTGATTCCCCTCCGCCAGCTCGAGGAAGGGTGCGCGCGCTGGTGGCGGTCGCTGCTGATTCCCGCCGCCGGGCTGGCCTTCGTGCTGCTGCTTTTCTGCCTGGTGAACCTGCGCGAGCAGCTGCGCCTGGAGAACACCTTCCAGGCGCAGGCCCGCGACCTGACCGAGCAGCTCAACCTGCGCCTGAACGGCCAGGCCGAAACCCTGCGTTCGCTGCGGCGCTTCTGGCTCAGCTCGGAGGCGGTCGAGGCCGGCGAATTCCGCGAATTCGGCGGCGACATCCTGAGGGGCCAGCCGGAAACCCGCGTGCTGGGCTGGGCGCCGGTCAGCGGCAACCGGGCCCGGCTGCGCTACGTCGAGCCGGCCGCGCTCGGCGGCCTGGCCGGCACCGACCTGCTGGCGGATGCCGACATCCGCCACGCCCTCGCGACGGCGCGCGACAGCGGCCGGCTGACGGCCGTGGCCGGCGTGGCGCAACTGCCGCACGAGGCGTTGCGCCGCAGCGTGCTGATGCTGCAGCCCATCTATGCCGCCGGCTTGCCCGGGGACAGCGTGGCGGCGCGCCGGCAGGCCTTTCTCGGCGTGGTCGTCGGCGGTTTCGAAATGCTGCCGGCGGCGCTGACGCCGCCTGCGGGAGGCCGCCTGCTGCTGCACGTGGCGGACGTCAGCGCCGCCGCCCCGCAGCTGATCCATGCCGACAGCGGCCAGCCCGACCGCCGGCCGCTGGTGTGGCAGGACCGGCTGGCGGCCGGACAGCGGCAGTGGCAGGTCACCGTGACCTCGCCGCAGGGCTTCCGGGCGGCGAATCGTTCGCCGGAGGGCCTGCTGATCCTCAGCGGCGGCCTCGTGCTGGCCGCCGTCCTGCAGACGCTGGTGCTGGCCCTGCGCCGCTCGCGCGAATGGGAGCTGCAGTCGCTGCGCGCCGAGCGCGCCCGCGACCATGCCGAGCAGGAGGCGCGCGTGAAGGGCGCCTTCCTCGCCACCATGAGCCACGAGATCCGCACGCCCATGAACGGCGTCATCGGCATGACGCAGCTGCTCGCCGACACCCGGCTCGATGCCGAGCAGCAGCATTACGTGAGCACGATCCGCCAGTCCTGCGAGGCGCTGCTGCGCATCCTCAACGACATCCTCGACTTCTCCAAGATCGAGGCCGGCCGCATGCAGATCGAGCACGTCGGCTTCAACCTGCGCAGGCTGCTGGAGGAAAGCTGCGAGCTGTTCTCGCCGCACTCGCGCCAGAGCGGCATTCCGCTGCAGCTCGAGCTGGCCGATACCCTGCCGGCCGATGTCGTCGGCGACCCGGTGCGCATCCGCCAAGTGCTCATCAACCTGCTCGGCAACGCCTTCAAGTTCACCCGCGAAGGCAGCATCACCGTGCGCGTCAAGGCGCGCGACGGCGAGGGCGGCGCGGGCGAGCTGCGCTTCGAGGTGCAGGACACCGGCATCGGCATCGCCGACGTGCAGCGCGCGCGACTGTTCGAATCCTTCGCGCAGGGCGACTCCACCATCACGCGCAAATACGGCGGCACCGGGCTCGGCCTGTCCATCTGCCGCCTGCTGGTCGACCTCATGGGCGGCGACATCGGCGTGCATACGTCCTACGGCAAGGGCTCGATGTTCTGGTTCAGCGTGCCGCTGCAGGCGGCGGACGGCAGCGTCGCCGCCGACGCGCCGGCGCCCGAGCCTGCCGCAGCGGGTGCGCCCGGCACGACCGGACTGCGCGCGCTGGTGGTCGAAGACAACGTGGTCAACCAGCAGGTCATCAGCGGCTTCCTGCGCAGGCAGGGCGTCACGGCGCGCATCGTCGTCGACGGCGTCGACGCCCTGCATGTGCTGACCACCGAGCGCCAGGCCTTCGACGCCATCTTCATGGACTGCGAAATGCCGAACATGGACGGCTACACCGCCACCGAGCGCATCCGCCAGTGGGAGCGGTCCGAGCAGCTGCCGCCGGTGTTCATCTGCGGGGTCAGCGCCCACGTCATGCGCGAATATCGCGACCGCGCGCTCACCGTCGGCATGGACGATTTCATCGCCAAGCCGCTGCAGCGCGAGGAACTGCAGCGCGTGCTGGAGATCCTCAAGGCCCAGCACAGCCTGCCGCAGGCGCTGGCGCCCTGAACGCGCCCGCCGGAAGCCGCTGCGCCCGCAAAGCCCTCTTTCGCAGTACTGTACATAGGTACAGTTATGGCCTACAGTCGGCCCCATGGAAGGAGGCTGACATGGCCAAAGCCGGCGAAGCCGCCCTCGCCCGCAAAGGGCGCGGCGCGACCTGCAACCCCGACAACCGCTTTTTCACGACGCGCTCCGAGACGGTCGACGACGGCTGGTTCCTGGCGCCGGGCGAGCTGCCGCCGCTGCGCACCTCGGTCAGCATCCAGCACAGCCGGACCATCATTAGCCGCAACAACTCGCCGGACATTCCCTTCAGCCAGTCGATCAATCCCTACCAGGGCTGCGAGCACGGCTGCGTCTATTGCTATGCGCGGCCCTCGCACGCCTACCTCGATCTTTCCCCCGGCCTGGATTTCGAGAGCAAGCTCTTCGTCAAGCCCCATGCCGCCGACCTGCTGTTGAAGGAACTGCGCCGCCCGGGCTACCAGGTGAGCACCATCAACATCGGCGGCAACACGGACCCCTACCAGCCCATCGAGCGCGAATACAAAGTGACGCGCAGCCTGCTCGAGGTGATGCTGCAGACCCGGCATCCGGTCTCGCTCGTCACCAAGGGCGCGCTCATCCTGCGCGACCTCGACCTGCTGGCGGAACTGGCGCGGCTGGACCTGGTCCAGGTCTTCGTCTCCCTCACGACACTGGATGCGGCGCTGTCGCAGAAACTCGAGCCGCGGGCCAGCGCGCCGCATCGCCGCCTGCTGACCGTGCAGCGCCTGCATGAGGCCGGCGTGCCGGTGGGCGTGCTGCTGGCGCCCGTGATTCCCTTCGTGAACGACGCGGAAATCGAAAGCATCCTGGAGGCGGCCGCGGCGGCGGGCGCGAACGTCGCCGGCTATGTGCCGCTGCGCCTGCCCTACGAGGTCAAGGACCTCTTCCGCTGCTGGCTGCAGACCCACCTGCCGCTGAAGGCGGCGCGCGTCATGGCCGCCATCAACGACATGCGCGGCGGCCGGGACAACGACCCCGCCTTCGGCCGGCGCATGCGCGGGCAGGGCGTCTTCGCCGATCTGCTGCGGCAGCGCTTCAAGGCGGCGGTGCGCCGCCACGGGCTCAACAAGTCGCTGTGGGACCTGCGCACCGACCTGTTCCGGCCCGCCCGCGTCGACCGGCAGATGGCGCTGTTCTAGCGGAAAGCAGCGGCACAAAAAGCCGGGCCGGTGGCGCCGGCTTTTTTTTGTCCGGGAATCCGCTAGGGTGGCGGCTCGGCACCGGTGGACCGCGGAGAAAACGGCATGGGCCTGGAAACGATTCTGCTGCTGGGCGCCCTCATGCTGCTGGCGGCGCTGCTGTACGCCTCCGTCGGCCATGCCGGCGCCTCCGGCTATCTCGCCGCCATGGCTCTTTTCGGCGTGGCGCCCCTGGTGATGAAGCCGACGGCGCTGCTGCTCAACGTCATCGTCGCCAGCATCGCGAGCTGGAAATACCTGCGCGCCGGCTGTTTCTCGCGCGAGCTGTTCTGGCCGGTGGCGCTGGCCGCGGTGCCGATGGCTTTTCTCGGCGGCCTCGTCACGCTGCCGCCCGGCGCCTACAAGCCCATGCTGGGCGTCGTGCTGCTCTATTCCGCCTGGCGCTTCCTGGCGCGGCCGGTGGCCGAGTCGGCCGCGCTGCGGCGGCCGGCGCTGGCCTGGCGGCTGGCGGCGGGCGCGGGCATCGGCCTGCTCTCGGGGCTGACCGGCGTCGGCGGCGGCATCTTTCTCTCGCCGCTGGCGCTTTTTCTCGGCTGGGGGCGCGTGCGTGAAATCTCCGGCGTCGCAGCCCTGTTCATCCTGGTGAATTCGCTGGCGGGGCTGGCCGGGTTCTTCACGCGCCACGGCTTCGTCGTGCCGGAAGGTTTCCCGCTGTGGGCGGCGGCCGTCGTCGCCGGGGGCTGGCTGGGTGCGGAGCTGGGCAGCCGGCGCCTGCCGGTGGCGCTGCTGCAGAAAATCCTGGCGGCGGTGCTGCTGGTGGCGGGCGGGAAGATGTTGCTGACGGGGTGAACCTGCGCCGGCCCGGGAAGAGGGCAATTGGCAGGTCGGACTTCAGTCCGCCGGCGGCGCCAGCCTCAACGCTGCTGTCGGACTGAAGTCCGACCTACAAAAAGACCAAGGCTGAAAGCAAAAACGCCGGCATCAGCCGGCGTTTTTGTCGGGGTGCAAAGCTCAGTCGTGCTGCTGCAGCGAGAGGCCGCGCGTCGCCTGGTCGAGATGGCGCGAGTCGGACTCCGAACCGAGCTTGATCATGAGGCGCAGGTCGTTGGGCGCGTCGGCGTGCTTGAGGGCATCTTCATAGGTGATCTCGCCGGCGGCGTAGAGATCGTAGAGCGCCTGGTCGAAGGTCTGCATGCCGGATTCGCGCGACTTCTTCATCAGTTCCTTGATCAGGTGCACTTCGCCCTTGCGGATGTGGTCTCCCACCAGCGGCGTGTTGAGCAGCACCTCGATGCAGGCGCGGCGCGCCTTGCCGTCCGGCGTCGGGATGAGCTGCTGCGCGACGATGCCCTTCATGTTCAGCGACAGGTCCATATGCAGCTGGTGGTGACGGTCGGCCGGGAAGAAATGGATGATGCGGTCCAGCGCCTGGTTGGCGTTGTTGGCGTGCAGGGTCGCGAGCACGAGGTGGCCGGTTTCGGCGAAGGCGATGGCGTAGTCCATCACTTCGCGGGTACGGATTTCGCCGATCAGGATCACGTCGGGCGCCTGGCGCAGCGTGTTCTTCAGCGCGATGTCGAAGCTCTCGGTGTCGATGCCCACCTCGCGCTGCGTGACGATGCAGCCGTTGTGCTGGTGGATGAACTCGATGGGGTCTTCGATGGTGATGATGTGGCCGCGCGAGTTGGCGTTGCGATGGCCGATCATGGCCGCGAGCGAGGTGGATTTGCCGGTGCCCGTCGCGCCCACGAAGATGATGATGCCGCGCTTGGTCATCGCCAGCTCCTTGACGATCTCGGGCAGCTTCAGGTCGTCGACCTTGGGAATGTTGGTCTCGATGCGGCGCAGCACCATGCCCACCAGGTTGCGCTGGTAATAGGCGGAGACGCGGAAACGGCCGATGCCGCGCGCCGAGATGGCGAAGTTGCATTCCTTGGTCTGCGCGAACTCCTTGCGCTGCTGCTCGGTCATCACGCCGAGCACGACCTCGCGCGTCATTTCCGGCGAGAGCGGCGTCTTGGTGATGGGCATCACCTTGCCGTTGAGCTTGATCGAGGGCGGCACGCCGGCGGTGATGAACATGTCGGAGCCGCCTTTCTGCACCATGAGCTTGAGCAGGTCTTCGAATTCCATGCTTACCTCTGACGGCCGCGGCCGTCGTCAAAAAATCTTGTTGCGCCTATCGATTCCGTAGGAGCGGCTTTAGCCGCGAACAGACCATAATGGTTCGCGGCTAAAGCCGCTCCTACGTCCAAACGCCCAAACGTCCAAACGTCCAAACGTCCCTGCGAGGCGCAGGCTTAGAAGTTCTCCGGCACCTTGGCCTTTTCTTTTGCGACCTGGGTGTTGACCAGGCCTTTCTGCACCAGGTTCTTCAGGCACTGGTCGAGCGTCTGCATGCCGAGGTTGGCGCCGGTCTGGATGGCGGAGTACATCTGCGCCACCTTGTTTTCGCGAATCAGGTTTCGGATCGCGGGCGTGCCGATCATGATCTCGTGCGCCGCGACGCGGCCGCCGCCGTTCTTCTTCAGCAGCGTCTGCGAGATCACGGCCTGCAGCGACTCCGAGAGCATGCCGCGCACCATTTCCTTTTCTTCGGCCGGGAACACGTCGATGACGCGGTCCATGGTCTTGGCGGCGGAGGTCGTGTGCAGCGTGCCGAACACCAAGTGGCCGGTTTCCGCGGCGGTCAGCGCGAGGCGGATGGTTTCGAGGTCGCGCATTTCGCCGACGAGGATGATGTCGGGGTCTTCACGCAGCGCCGAGCGCAGGGCTTCGGAGAAGCCCAGGGTGTCGCGGTGCACTTCGCGCTGGTTGACCAGGCACTTCTTGGATTCGTGCACGAATTCGATGGGATCCTCGATGGTGAGGATGTGCTCGTAGCGCGTGTTGTTGATGTAGTCGAGCATCGCCGCCAGCGTGGTGGACTTGCCGGAGCCGGTGGGCCCGGTGACCAGCACGATGCCGCGGGCGATGTCGGAGATGTTCTGGAAGACCTTGCCCATGCCCAGTTCTTCCATGGTCAGCACCTTGGAAGGAATGGTACGGAACACGGCGCCGGCGCCGCGGTTCTGGTTGAAGGCGTTGACGCGGAAGCGGGCGACGCCGGGGACTTCGAAGGAGAAGTCGGTCTCCAGGAATTCTTCGTAATCCTTGCGCTGCTTGTCGTTCATGATGTCGTAAACGAGGCGGTGGACCTCCTTGTGCTCCAGCGGCGGCAGGTTGATGCGGCGGACGTCGCCGTCGACGCGGATCATGGGGGGCAGGCCGGCGGAAAGGTGCAGGTCGGAGGCACCGTTCTTGGCCGAGAACGCGAGCAGTTCGGTAATGTCCATGGGAACTCCACAACGGGGCACTCGCGGTGAAAACACCGCTCTGCCAGAATCATTCGCTATTTTGGCGGCAGAACCGGCCCGGGACGGGCTCCGGCTACGTTACCGCCAGCACGAGAACACTGTAAACAGGCTCTGTGCCGGACTTTCAAGATGAACGAGATTGCCGAAAACCTGCGCCGATTGCGTGACAGGATTGCCCGGGCGGAGGCAGCAGCCGACCGCTTGCCGGGAAGCGTACGCCTGCTGGCGGTCAGCAAGACCCAGCCGGCGGCGGCGGTGCGCGCGGCGGCGGCCGGTGGCCAGTCCGCTTTCGGCGAGAACTACGTGCAGGAGGGGCTCGCCAAGGCCGCCGCCCTGGCCGACCTGCCGCTCGAATGGCATTTCATCGGGCCCCTGCAGGGCAACAAGACCCGCGAGGTGGCGGAGCACTTCCACTGGATCCACTCCGTCGACCGCGACAGGATCGCGCGGCGCCTGGCCGGGCAGCGGCCGGCCCGCCTGCCGCCGCTGCAGGTCTGCCTGCAGGTGAACATCGACGACGAGGCCGGCAAGTCCGGCTGCGCGCCGGCCGCGCTGCCGGCGCTGGTGCGGGCGGTGCTGGCGCTGCCGCGGCTCGAGCTGCGCGGCCTGATGTGCATTCCGCGCCCCGGCAACGTCGCCGCCTTCGCCGACCTCGCCAAGACACGGCAACATTTACTCGCTAGTATTCCCGGGCTTTCGCCGGAGCGCTTCGACACCTTGTCCATGGGCATGTCGGACGACCTGGAGGCGGCCATCGCCGCCGGCAGCACCCTGGTGCGCATCGGCAGCGCCCTTTTCGGCGCCCGCCCGAAGCCTGCGGCCCGCTGATTCCACCGTCGTCGTTCAAACCGCCCGGGATTTTGTTGCGGGTCGGGCTTCAGCCTGACTGCGGCGCCGGCATTTACCGCCGTCGTCGGGCTGAAGCCCGACCCACAAACTCCCCGCGGGCCAGGCCGCGCCGGATGCCGCCGGGAACCGATCCACTACGGAGCGCTTCAAGATCATGGCCAGAAAAATCGGATTCATCGGCGCCGGCAACATGGCCACGGCGCTCGCCGGCGGCCTCCTGGCCCGGGGCTGGAACGCGGCGGACATCGCCCTCGCCGATCCCGGCGCCGCCCAGCTCGAAGCGCAGGCCCGCCACGGCCACTTCACCACCAGCGACAACCTGGAGCTGCTGCGTCGTTCCGAGGTGCTGGTGCTGGCGGTCAAGCCGCAGGTCATGAACGCCGTGCTGAAGCCGCTGGCGGCGCTCGCGCGGGAGCGCCGCCCCCTGGTGATCTCGATTGCCGCCGGCATTCCGGTGGCCAGCCTCGAGCGCTGGCTCGGCGGCGCCCTGCCCATCGTACGCGCCATGCCCAACACGGCCGCGCTGGTGCAGGCCGGCGCCACCGGCCTCTTTGCCAGCGCGGCCGTGTCCGCGGCGCAGAAGGCCGAGGCCGAGGCCATCCTCGGGGCGGTCGGCCTGACGCTCTGGGTGGACGACGAGCAACTGATCGACGCGGTGACCGCCGTGTCCGGCTCCGGTCCGGCCTATTTCTTTTATGTGATGGAAGCCATGATGGCGGCCGGCCGCGAGCTCGGCCTCTCCGCCGACGCGGCGCGGGCGCTGACCCTGCAGACGGCGCTGGGCGCGGCGCGGATGGCGCAGGCGGCGGACGTCGGGCCGGAGGAGTTGCGCCGGCGCGTCACTTCCCCCGGCGGCACCACCGAGCGCGCCATCGCCACTTTCGACGAGGCCGGCCTGAAGGCTATCTTTGCCCGGGCGCTGGCAGCCTGCGCCGCGCGCGGCGCAGAGCTGGCCGGGCAGCTCGGCCAGGCAGAATAATACCGACGGTTTTTTCCAGGAATCCTGCATGAATCCTTTGACGCAAATCAGCACGCTGCTCCTGTCCACCGCGTTCGACATCTACATCGTCATCCTCTGGCTGCGCTTCCTGCTGCAACTGCTGCATGCCGACTTCTACAACCCCATCGCGCAGTTCGTGGTGCGCGCCACCGCGCCGCTGGTGGACCCGCTGCGCCGCCTCCTGCCCGGCAACCGCAGCTGGAATCCGGCCGCGCTGCTGCTGATCGTGCTGTTCAAGATGCTGGAGATCACGCTGCTGGGCCTGCTTGCCGGCTCCGGCACCCTGTCGCCGCCGGTGCTGCTCATCGTCACCGTGATCCAGCTGCTCTACCTCGCCATCGATTTCTATTTCTGGACGCTCATCATCGGCGTCGTGCTGTCCTGGGTGGCGCCCGGCAGCTACAGCCCGGCCGCCGTGCTCGTGCACCAGATCACCGAGCCGCTGCTTGCGCCCTGCCGGCGCCTGCTGCCCAGCATGGGCGGCCTCGACCTCTCGCCCATCGTCGCCTTCCTCGGCCTCCAGGTGTTCAAGATATTGCTGGGCGCCGCGACCGCGCAGTTGCTGCCCTTGCTGGGATGAACGCGCCGCTGTGCCGCGCCAGCACCGACCCGGTGCTG
>JBMOQI010000014.1:310863-381174 GCA_049320605.1 Pseudomonadota bacterium
CCCCCCCCCCCCGCGCCGGGGGGCCCCCCCCCCCACGCCCGGCCGGGCCTGCGCCTCTGCGCGCCGCAGGCCCGGCCTCCTGCATTGGCCGGGTGGCGGTGCTATAAAGGCAGCAAGCCACAACGAGAATCAACGACGGGCCGGCACGCCGGTGTTGCCGTCCCGGCTAATGCGCCCTTCATAAACTGAGGCAAGCAATGGGGAAGAATACCGATCAGCTTTCGCAGCAGGTGGAGAGCCTTACCGCCTGGAAGCAGGCCATCGCGCGCGAGATCGCCCGTTACCGCAACTGGCTGAACGGCCAGAACCTGAACAGCCGTGAAGTCGACGAGCGCCTCGCGGCCGCGCTCAAGCTGCTGCGCAACGACCGCATCCTGCTCGCCTTCGTCGGCGAGTTCTCGCGCGGCAAGTCCGAGCTCATCAACGCCATCCTCGGCCGCCACTACGGCCAGCGCCTGCTGCCGACGCGCATCGGCCGCACCACCATGTGCCCCACCGAGCTTTTCTACGATTCCTCCGCCACCGGCGCCTACATCAAGCTGCTGCCCATCCAGACCCGCGCCGGCAAGACCTCGCTCGCCGCCTTCAAGGAACAGCTCGAGCACTGGGTGCACCTGACCATCAACCTCGACGATCCGGCGGCGATGAAAAAAGCCTTCACGGAAGTTTCGCAGACCCGCGAGGTGCCGACGCAAACCGCGGCCGACCTCGGCTTCGAGGTCGAGTTCCTCGAGCCCTCGCTCGGCAAGCCCGGCCACGTGCACATTCCGGCCTGGCGCCACGCCATCATCAACATCGATCACCCGCTGCTGCGCCAGGGCCTCGCCATCATCGACACGCCGGGCCTGAACGCGCTCGGCGCCGAGCCCGAACTCACGCTCTCGCTGCTGCCGGACGCGCAGGCGCTGGTCTTCGTGCTCTCCGCCGACACCGGCGTGACCGCCAGCGATTTCGGCATCTGGAACAACCACGTGCGCGAGATTGCCCAGCGCCGCGGCTCGGCCATATACGTCGTGCTCAACAAGATCGACCTCATGTGGGACGAAGACGAAGAACCGGAAGTGGCCGAGGAGGCGGTGCTGCGCCTGGCGCGCGTCACGGCCAAGCAGCTGCATCTCGCGCCCGAGCAGGTGCTGCCGCTCTCCGCCAAGCAGGGCTACAAGTCGCGCCTCGGCAACGACCGCGAACTGCTGAAGCGCAGCCGTCTCGAAAACCTCGAGCAGGCGCTGGCCCGCTCCGTGGTCAGCACCAAGGAAGCCATGCTCAAGAACACGCTGGTTCGCGATCTCTCCGAGATGGTCGAGGCCAGCCGCCAGGCCGTGCTTGCGCGGCGCGTGCGCCTGGAGGCGGAAGAGCGCGTGCAGGCCAGCGGCCAGCGCAATACCGATCACGAGCTCGTGGTGCTGACGCGCTCCATCCAGCAGGAGCAGCTCGCCTACAACAAGCGGCTCGCCTTCCTGCAGCAGAGCCGCAAGCTGATCGAGCAGCAGTTGCCGCGCGTCATCGGCAATGTCACGGCCGAGAGGCTGGAGGCGCATTTCCGGCGCGCGCACGCGCAGGCCGAGGGCACTCGTCTCGGCATGGGCGTGCCCGGCGCCGTCACCGCTTTCTTCCAGGGCCTGCGGAGCGACTTCGCGCTCTATTGCCAGGGTGTCGAGACCACGCAGTTGCTGATCGCCGGGCTCTACGACCGCTACAGCCAGGAAACCGGCGCTGCGGCGCCGCCGATGCCGCGCCTCGATCCCGGCACCTACGTCCAGGACCTCGACGATCTCGAAGCCCAGGCCGGGCCCCTCAAGAACCGCTTCGGCACCCTGCTTGGCAGCCAGCAGAAGCAGTTCGAGCGCTTCTTCGAGACCATGGCGCGCGAGGCGGGCAATGTCTACGAATACGCCCGCAGCGACGCCGAGCGCTGGTGCAAGAAGGCCCTGGCGCCGCTCATGCAGCAGACCATGGAGTACAAGAAGCGCCTGGAGCAGCAGATGGAACACCTGAACAGGCTGCGCAGCTTCGGCGAGGAGCGCTTCGAGAAAGCCGGTTCCGCCAAGGAGCAGCGCGAGGCCCTGCGCGAGCAGCAGACCCTGCTCGAGGACATCCTCGGCCGCCTGCAGGACCCGATGCTGGGCGCGACGAAGGCGGCCTGAGGCCGCTGGCTCTCCGCACTTCCTCGTGCTGTAGGCCGGGCTTCAGCCCGACTGCAGCGCCGGATTCCACGCCGTCGTCAGGCTGAAGCCCGGCCCCCATACGGGGGCCGTCGCGCTGGCGGCGCTGCGGCTTCCCGCCACGCGCAGCGGCCCTGTAGACTTGCGGGCCTTGCCGGAAATCGTAACGTCATGCCCCAGTCCTTTCCCGCCGACTCCGTCGGCCTCGTCACGCCGCAGACCGCGCACTTCGCCGAGCCGCTCACGCTCGAATGCCGGCGCACGCTGGCGCGCTACGCCATCGTCTACGAGACCTACGGCACGCTGAACGAACTGCGCGACAACGCCGTGCTGGTGTGCCACGCGCTCTCCGGCCACCACCACGCCGCCGGCTACCACAGCATGGAGGAAAGCAAGCCGGGCTGGTGGGACGAGTGCATCGGCCCCGGCAAGGTCATCGACACGCACAAGTTCTTCGTCGTCGCCCTCAACAACCTGGGCGGCTGCAACGGCTCCACCGGCCCGTCCTCGCTGAATCCGGAAAGCGGCCAGAACTACGGCCCGGACTTTCCCCTGGTGACGGTGAAGGACTGGGTGAACGTGCAGGCGCGCCTCGCCGACCGGCTGCACATCGAGCAGTGGGCGGCCATCGTCGGCGGCTCGCTGGGCGGCATGCAGGTGCTGCAGTGGGCCATCGACTATCCGGAGCGCCTGCGCCATGCCGTCGTGATCGCCAGCGCGCCCAAGCTCTCGGCGCAGAACATCGCCTTCAACGAGGTCGCGCGCCAGTCCATCATCAGCGATCCGGATTTCCACGGCGGCCGCTACTACCAGCACGACACTTTCCCGAAGCGCGGCCTCATTCTCGCGCGCATGGTGGGCCACATCACCTATCTCTCCGACGAAGCCATGAAGCAGAAATTCGGGCGCGACCTGCGCTCGGGCCAGTTCATGTACGGCTTCGACGTCGAGTTCCAGGTGGAGTCCTACCTGCGCCACCAGGGCGAAACGTTTTCGCGCAACTTCGACGCCAACACCTACCTGCTCATGACCAAGGCGCTGGACTACTTCGATCCCGCGCGCGAGTACGACAACGACCTCAATGCGGCGCTGCGCCGCGCCGCCTGCAGGTTCCTGGTGATTTCCTTCACCACCGACTGGCGCTTTGCGCCGGAGCGCTCGCGCGAGATCGTCGATGCGCTCGTGCAGGAAGAAAAAGACGTGGTGTATGCCGAGGTCGACGCGCCGCAGGGCCACGATTCCTTCCTCCTGCCGATTCCGCGCTACCTCGACATCTTCGGCGCCTATATGAAGGGCATCGCCGTGGGCGGCGCGCAGGCGGGGGTGTCCGATGCGGCTTGACCTGAAACTCGCGGAACAGTGGGTGCGGCCGGGCAGCCGCGTGCTCGACCTCGGCTGCGGCGACGGCGAGCTGCTCGCGCACCTGCGCGACAATTTCGGCGTGCACGGCTACGGCATCGAGATCGATTCCGACCGCATCACTTCGGCGATCTATCGCGGCGTCAACGTCATCCAGCAGGACCTCAATCGCGGCCTCGGCAACTTTCACGACGGCAGCTTCGACACCGTGATCATGACGCAGGCCCTGCAGGCGGTGGAAAAGCCGGACGCTCTGCTCGACGACATGCTGCGCGTGGCGCGCGAGGCCATCATCACCTTCCCGAACTTCGCGCACTGGGCGACGCGCTTCGACCTGGTCGTCCGCGGCCGCATGCCGGTCTCGGAGGCGCTGCCCTACGCCTGGTACAACACGCCCAACATCCATCTCTGCACCTTCCGCGATTTCGATGCGCTGTGCGCCGCCAAGCACATCCGCGTGCTGGATCGCCTGGCCGTGGACGGCGGCCAGCAGGGCAGTTTCCTGGCGAAGCTGTTTCCGAATTTCTTCGGCGAAGTGGCGATCTATCGCCTTACGCGCCGCAGTCCGGCTTACCCGTAGGAGCGGCTTCAGCCGCGAACGGATTGCCTGTCGCCCAGGTTCGCGGCTGAAGCCGCTCCTACGGGGAAATATTGGGGGGCTCATGACAAAACTGGTTCTCGCCACCGGCAATGCCGGCAAGCTGAAGGAGCTGCAGGCGCTGCTTGCCGGCCTGCCGTATGAAGTGCTCGCGCAGAAAGCGCTCGGCGTGAGCGATGCGGACGAGACCGGCCTCAGCTTTGTCGAGAACGCGCTGCTCAAGGCCCGCCACGCCGCGCAGGCGACGCGGCTGCCGGCGCTGGCGGACGACTCCGGCCTCTGCGTCGACATTCTCGGCGGCGCCCCGGGCATCCATTCCGCCCGCTATGCCGGCCCCGGCGCCACCGACGCTGCCAACAACGCGAAGCTGCTGGAGGCGCTGCAGCCGCTGCGCAAGGATGCGCCGCTCACGGCGCGTTTCGTCTGCGTGCTGGCGCTGGTGCGGCATGCCGAGGACCCGCTGCCGCTGCTCTGCCAGGCGGAATGGGAGGGCGAGATCCTGGCGGCGCCGCGCGGTGCGCAGGGCTTCGGTTACGACCCGCTTTTCTTCGTGCCGTCGGAAGGCATGAGCAGCGCCGAGCTGCCGCGCGCGCGCAAGAATGAAATCAGTCACCGCGCGCAGGCCTTGCGGCAGCTCCGGGAAAGGATCGCGCGGTATCTGTGAGAGCTGAGCGCAGCTTGCGGTCATGACTGCCGTTGTGATGCCTTGGCGGCGCGGGATAGGCGCCTGCCGCTGCCACCCCAGAGAAGGCCGCGCCAAAGCTCAGCGGGCAGGGTGGGTATTCGACGAATGCCCGCGCGGTCAGCGCGGCCGGAGTTTCAGGATGGCCTGCCACTCTGCCGCGGCGACCGGCATGACCGAAAGCCGCGAACCTTTCTGCACCAGCGCCAGGTTGCCGAGCATGGGCGTGGCCTTCAGCACGGCCAGTGGAACGACCGCCGGAAATTTCTCGCCGAACTTCACATCGACGCCGTCCCAGCGCGGCGCGTCCGGCGACGATTTTGGGTCGAAGTAGGGACTGTCCGGGTCGAACTGCGTCGGGTCCGCATAGGCGGCGCGGGCGATGGTCATGAGGCCGGCGATACCGGGCTCGGGACAGCTCGAGTGATAAAAGAAGGCGCCGTCGCCGGGCTGCATCCGGCGCAGGAAGTTGCGCGCCTGGTAGTTGCGCACGCCGTCCCAGAGCGAGACGCCGCGTTTTTCCAGGTCGCCGATGGAAAACACCGACGGTTCGGATTTCAATAACCAGTACGCCATCCCCGTTCTCCGGTTGCCCCAGCATGATCGCATTGCCGCCGCTTTCCCTCTACATCCACGTGCCCTGGTGCGTGCGCAAGTGCCCCTACTGCGATTTCAACTCGCACGAGGCCGGGCCGGCGCTGCCGGAGGCGGAATACGTGCAGGCGCTGCTGGCCGACCTGCAGCAGGATCTCGGCCTGGTGCAGGGGCGCAGCATCCGTTCCGTGTTCATCGGCGGCGGCACGCCGTCGCTCTTCTCGCCTGCCGCTTATGAGCGTCTCTTCGAGCAGTTGCGCCGGCAGCTGCGTTTCACGGATGACGTCGAGATCACGCTGGAGGCCAATCCCGGCACGGTAGAGCAGGAGAAATTCCGCGCCTACCGCGCGCTCGGCATCAACCGGCTTTCCATCGGCGTGCAGAGTTTCGCGCCGGAGCAGCTGCAGGCGCTGGGGCGCATCCACGGCCGCGAAGAAGCGCTGCGGGCGGGCGAAGCGGCGCAGGCTGCAGGCTTCGACAACTTCAATATCGATCTCATGCACGGGCTGCCGGGCCAGTCCCTGCATGCCGCGGTTGCGGATCTCGAGCAGGCCATTGCGCTCGCGCCGAGCCACCTGTCCTGGTACCAGCTCACCATCGAGCCCAATACCGTGTTTTATCGCGATCCGCCGGCGTTGCCGGACGACGACATCCTCTGGGCGATACAGGAGGCGGGGCAGGCCGTGCTGGCCGAGGCGGGCTATCGCCAGTACGAAGTCTCCGCGTATGCACAGGCCGGGCGGGAGTGCCGCCACAATCGCCATTACTGGGAGTTCGGCGACTACCTGGCGCTGGGCGCCGGCGCGCACGGCAAGATCACGCAGGCGGAAGGTGTCTGGCGTTACGCCAAGACACGTCTGCCGCGCGATTATCTGGCCGCGCGTTCCAGCGGACGTTTCTCGGCATCGCAGGGGTATGTGAAGGACGCGGAAATCGTCTTCGAATTCATGCTGAACGCGCTGCGCCTGCGCGAAGGTGTGCCGTTGGCATTGTTCAGCGAGCGCACCGGCATTGCGCTCGCTGAAATTGCAGCGGCCTCAGGCGAGCTGCGCGCCCGGGGATTGCTGTCGGCGGAGGAAAGCCGGCTGGCCTGCACGCCGGCGGGATTCAATTACCTGAACACCTTGCTGCAGCGCTTCCTGCCGGAGCAGTGACGCTTCACACCGCCCGGTAGAGCAGGTCCCACACGCCGTGGCCGAGCCGGTGGCCGCGCTTCTCGAATTTGGTGAGCGGACGGAAATCCGGGCGGGGAGAGAACTGCCCCGGCCCGGCGACGTTCTCGAAGCCGGGCGCGGCCTCCATATGCTCCAGCATCCACTCCGCGTAATTCTCCCAGTCCGTCGCCATGTGGAAGAGGCCGCCCCGCTTCAGCTTGCGGCGGATCAGCGCGGCGTTCGCGGCATTGACGAAGCGGCGCTTGAAATGGCGCGCCTTCGGCCAGGGATCGGGGAAGTACAGCTGCACGGTGTCGATGCTGCCGTCGGCAAAGCGCGCCTCGAGCAGCTCCAGGGCATCTTCATCCAGGATGCGCACATTGGGAATGTGGCGCGTGCCGAGCTCGTAGCTGAGCTGGGCGACGCCGGGCTCGTGGATCTCGATGCCGACGAAGTTGCGCCCGGGCGCCGCCGCCGCCATGTCCGCCAGCGAATAGCCCATGCCGAAACCGATTTCCACGGTCAGCGGCGCCTCGCGCCCGAAAACCGCGACGGCATCGAAAGCGTCGCGCGTACGCGGCAGCAAGAAGCGCGGCGCGAATTCCGCCATGCCCTGCTTTTGCGTGGGGGTGAACGGCGAGGAGCGGCGCATGAAGGTCTGGATGCGGCGCATGAAGGGAGCATTGCTGTTTTCAGTCATAAAGATGTCGCTGTGCAGAAATTCTTGTAGGAGCGGCTTCAGCCGCGAACCGCAACGAAGTTCGCGGCTGACCCCGCTCCTGCACGCTGAATTGGTCGAGTCGTTGGCAGGGCTTTAGAAAAATTTGCCTTCCAGCGGGCTGGAGGCGGAGGCGTACAGCTTTCTTTCCATCCGTCCGGCCAGAAAGGCTTCGCGGCCCGCCTCCACGGCCTTCTTCATGGCGGAGGCCATGAGCACGGGATGCTTCGCCTTGGCGATCGCCGTATTCATGAGCACGCCTTCGCAGCCGAGCTCCATGGCGACGGCGGCGTCGGAGGCGGTGCCCACGCCGGCGTCGACGATGACGGGCACCTTCGCCTGCTCGAGGATGATGCGCAGATTGTAGGGATTGACGATGCCGAGGCCGGAGCCGATCAGCGAGCCGAGCGGCATGACGGCGACGCAGCCCATGTCTTCCAGGCGCTTCGCGACGATGGGGTCGTCCGAGGTGTAGACCATGACCTGAAAGCCCTCGGCGACCAGCGTCTCGGCGGCCTTCAGCGTTTCCGTGATGTTGGGGTACAGCGTTTTTTCATCGCCCAGCACTTCGAGTTTCACGAGGCGATGGTCGTCCAGCAGTTCGCGCGCCAGGCGGCAGGTGCGCACGGCGTCTGCCGCCGTATAGCAGCCGGCGGTATTGGGCAGGAGGGTGAATTTCCCGGGCGGAATGACATCGAGCAGACTGGGCTCGGTCTTGCTCTGGCCGATGTTGCTGCGGCGCACGGCGACCGTGACGATCTCGGCGCCACTGCTCTCGATGGCGCTTCGGGTTTCCGCCAGATCCCGGTATTTGCCCGTGCCCACCAGCAGGCGCGAGGTGTAGGTCCTGCCGGCAATCGTCAATGTGTCAGCCATGATGGGTTCCGTTATCCGCAAAGGCGGCAGTGCATGCCTGGGGTGCAGTACGGCGGCAGTGCTCAGCCGCCGCCGATGGCCTGCACGATCTCGACGCGGTCGCCGGGCTGCAGCGTCCACGCCGCGTGCCGGCTGCGCGGCGCGATCTCGCCGTTAATCTCGACGGCGATGCGCTTTCCGGCCAGCTCCAGCTCCGCGAGGAGCGCGGCGACCGTGATCGCTTCCGCGACCGCGCGTGCTTCGCCATTCAGACGAATATTCATTTTCAGCTTCCGATCTTCAGCGTAGCCCAGGCGAGAACGGCCCAGCCGGCGATGAGGACGAGCCCGCCCAGCGGCGTGAGGGCGCCGAACCAGCGCGGCGCGCCCAGCGTCATGGCGTAAAGCGACCCGGAAAATACCAGGATGCCGGCCTGCAGCAGCCAGCCGGCCGCCTTCGCGCCCGCCAGGCCGGGCTGGCTCAGCAACAGCAGCCCGACGCCGAGCAGGCCGAGCGCATGCCAGGCCTGGTACTGCACCGCGGTATGCCACCAGGCGAGCTGTTCGGCGGTGACACGCGCTTTCAGGCCGTGCGCCCCGAAAGCGCCGAGGCTGACGACCAGCATCAGGTTGAGGCTGGCGAGGAAGACGAAGTTGGGCATGGCGGGCTCCAGGCGTTCCGCAATGAAAAACGCCGCGCGAGGCGGCGTTAGTGTACTGGCCGGCGGCACGCAAGTCAGGCGGCAAGCGAGCCCTTGATCTTCTCCATGGCGTTCTTCTCGAGCTGGCGGATGCGCTCGGCCGACACGCCGTACTCGGCGGCCAGCTCGTGCAGCGTGGGCTTTTCCTCGGCCAGCCAGCGGCGCGTCAGGATGTCCTTGCTGCGGGCGTCCAGGCGCTCCATCGCGGCCATCAGGCGCTCGCTCGAGTCGGCCTCCCACTCGGCCTCCTCGAGCTGCACGGCCGGGTCGTAGCGGTTGTCTTCCAGGTAGTAGGCGGGCGCCTGGCTGACGTGCTCGTCGTCTTCGTCCGGAGCCGCATCGAAGGAAGCGTCGTAGGCATACAGGCGGCCTTCCATCTCGAGCACCTGGTCCGCGGTTACCTTGAGGTCCTGGGCGATGCGTTCGGCCTCCGCGACGCTGAGGCGGCCGCTGCCCTTCTTCTTGCTGCGCAGGTTGAAGAACAGCTTGCGCTGGGCCTTGGTGGTGGCGACTTTCACGATGCGCCAGTTGCGGATCACGTACTCGTGGATTTCCGCCTTGATCCAGTGCACGGCGAAGGACACCAGGCGCACGCCCATGCGCGGGTCGAAGCGCTTCACGGCCTTCATCAGGCCGACGTTGCCTTCCTGGATGAGGTCGGCATGGGGCAGGCCGTAGCCGGCATAGCTCTTGGCGATGTGCACGACGAAGCGCAGGTGCGCGAGCACCAGCTGGCGCGCGGCGTCCACGTCTTCGTCGTAGTAGTAGCGCTCGGCCAGGGCCCGTTCCTCCTCCTGCGACAGCACGGGAATGCTGTTCACGGTGGTGATGTACGAGCCCAGGTTGACGCCCGGAACCGATAGGGCAAGCGGCACCAGCGTGGCGTTTGTCATG
This sequence comes from Pseudomonadota bacterium, assembly GCA_049320605.1. GTDB lineage: Bacteria > Pseudomonadota > Gammaproteobacteria > Pseudomonadales > Moraxellaceae > UBA2031. The sequence goes on from JBMOQI010000014.1 coordinate 320,580, forward strand.
GTTGGCTCCTCAGGAGTGGCTTTTTTCATGGCAGACATATTAGCACCCGACATGGTCGAGTGCTAAATAATGCCCGAGCATTAGACTGGGTCTTTCTGGGGGCAGGGGTTCTCAGGGCGCCAGCGCGCGCAGGTGCCGGCCTACGGCAATCCAGGCGCCGAGAATGCCGAGCAGGGCACTGGCAAGGAGCAGGCCCAGCAGATCCAGCGGGCCGGGCCCGGCCAGCTGGAAAGGGCTCTGGTAGAGCCGCGCCAGCTCCTGCACCGGGGCCTGCAGCCACCAGAAGAAAAGGATCATGGCGATGCAGGCCAGCAGGCCGCCCAGCAGCCCGGTCCAGAAGCCCGAGTAGAGGAAGGGGCGGCGCACGAAGGCGTCGGTCGCGCCCAGCAGGGAAAGGATGCTGATCTCTTCCCGGCGGGCTTCGATGCCGAGCCGGATGGTGTTGCCGATGACCAGCAGCACGGTGGCGCCCAAGGCGCCGCCCAGGGCCCAGAGCAGGCGCTGGCCCAGTTCCAGCAGGGCAGCCAGGCGCTGCAGCCAGGCCAGGTCGATGTCGGCGCCGGCGACTTCGGGCAGGGTGGCGAGCGCATCGCGGAGGCGCCTGACGGCCTCCGGGCCGACATCGGCCGGCGTCACCACGATCACGGCGGGCAGGGGGTTACTGTCCAGCATGTTGAGTACGTCGCCGTAGCCGGAGAGCTGGCGGAATTCCTCCAGCGCCTGGGCGGGCGTGATGAGCCGGGCCTGGGCGATGTCCTGCCGCCGCGCCAGCTCCGCCTGCAGGCCGCGCTGGCGCTCGGCCGCCAGATCCTGGTGCAGGTACAGGGAAACCTGCGCCTGGCCGCTCCAGCCGGCCACCAGCCCGCGGGCATTGTCCAGCAGCAGGTAGAGCGAGGCGGGCAGCGCCAGCGCCAGCGCAATCACCATCAGGGTCAGCAGCGTGGCGAGCGGCGTGGCCAGCAGCCGCCCGAGGCTGGCCCGGGCCTCGCGGCCGTGATGGGCGCGCCAGTGCGCCAGCCGGCTGCCGAGGCTCTGGCGGGATTTTTCGGCGCCGCTCATGCGGCATCTCCTGCCAGCCGGCCTTCGCGCAGGGTGAGCAGGCGGTGGCGGTAACGCGCAATCAGCGGCAGGTCGTGGGTGGCGATCAGGATGCTGACGCCCACCGCCGACAACTCCTGGAAGATATTCATCACATTGGCCGCGAGGTCCGGGTCGAGATTGCCGGTGGGCTCGTCGGCGAGCAGCAGCAGCGGCTTGTTGACCACGGCGCGGGCGATGCCGACGCGCTGCTGCTCGCCGCCGGAGAGGGCGAGCGGGGAGGATCTGCTGCGGTGGCCGAGGCCCACCATGTCGAGCGCGGCATGCACGCGGCGGGGAATGTCGCGGCTGTCCATGCCGTTGATGATGAGGGGCAGGGCCACGTTGTCGTAGATGCTGCGGTCGTTCAGCAGGTTGTGGTCCTGGAAGACCATGCCGATCCGCCGGCGCGCGTGGGCAAGGGCGCGGCCCCGGAGGCCGGCGTAGTCGATGCCGTTGACCTCGACGCGGCCGCTGCTGGCGCGCTCGATGAGCAGGATGAGCCTGAGCAGGGTCGATTTGCCGGCGCCGGAATGGCCGGTGAGGAAGGCCATTTCACCGCTGCCCAGGGTGAAGCTCACTTCCCTGAGCGCGTCCAGGCCGGGGGCATAGGTCTTGCTGACCCTGTCGAAGACGATCATGGGCGTTATTGGTCGTCGTCGAAGAGCGCGGCCACGAAGTCCTGGGCCTTGAAGGGGCGCAGGTCATCGATCTTCTCGCCGACGCCGATAAAGCGGATGGGAATCTTGCTGCGGCTGGCGATATTGAACAGCACGCCGCCCTTGGCCGTGCCGTCGAGCTTGGTCACCGTGAGGCCGGTGAGGCCGACGGCCTGGTCGAACTCGTGCACCTGGGCCAGCGCGTTCTGGCCGGTGCCGGCGTCGACCACGAGCATGATCTCGTGCGGCGCCGTCGGGTCGAGCTTGCGGATCACGCGCAGGACCTTCTTCATTTCTTCCATGAGGTGGGTCTTGGTGTGCAGGCGGCCGGCGGTATCGGCGATGAGCACGTCGATGCCCCGGGCGCGCGCGCTGTTCAGTGCATCGAAGATGACCGAGGCGGAATCGGCATTGGCGGCCTGGGCCACGACCGGCACGTCGTTGCGCTCGCCCCAGATGGCGAGCTGCTCGACGGCGGCGGCGCGGAAGGTGTCGCCCGCGGCCAGCATTACGCTGTGGCCTTCCTTCTGGAAACGCTTGGCCAGCTTGCCGATGGTGGTGGTCTTGCCGACGCCGTTGACGCCGACCACGAGGACGACGAAAGGCTTTTTCGTCGTGTCGATCTCGAGCGGCTGCACGCCCGGCGCGAGCAGATCGGCCAGCTCCTTCTGCAGCGCCTTGTAGAGGGCGTGCGAGTGGGTGAGCTCGTGGCGCGCGACCTGTCCGGTCAGCTTGTCCAGGATGCGGCGGGTGGCATCGACGCCGATGTCGGCGACCAGCATCTGCGTTTCGATTTCCTCGAGCAGCTCGTCGTCGATTTCCTTGGCGCCGATGAGCAGCGTCGCCATGCCGCTGCCGAATGAGGAGCGGGTGCGCGAGAGCCCCGCCTTCATGCGGTTGAAGAAGTTGCTTTCGGAAGCGGAAGGCTCGGACATGGGTGCAACGGACTCGACCGGGAGGCCTGTGCAGGGCCGGGACAGGATGGGCTATGCTACCAGCCCTTCAGGTTGGCCTGAACCCGTGGTTTTTGCCTGGCTGTATTTCCTTATGTCCTGCCGCACCGGAGCCTGCATGCCCCGTCCCGTCCTGTTGCGCCCGTTCCTGCTGGCCTGCTGCCTGTGCGTGGCGGCACTGCCCGGCCTCGGCATCGCGGCCGGCGCCACCTCGGAGTTCGTGCTCGGCAACGGCTTGAAAGTCGTCGTGCGCGAAGATCATCGCGCGCCCGTGGTCGTGGCGCAGGTCTGGTACCGCGTGGGTTCCAGCTACGAGCCGGACGGGCTGACCGGCATGTCGCACGCGCTCGAGCACATGATGTTCAAGGGCACGCCGAAGGTGCCGGGCGGCGAATTCTCCCGGCTTGTCGCGCTGTACGGCGGCGAGGACAACGCCTTCACCACCGATGACTACACCGCCTATTACCAGATCTATACCGCGGACAAGCTGCCGCTGGCCCTCGAGCTCGAGGCCGACCGCATGAGCAATCTCGTGCTGCGTGCCGAGGATTTTACCCGGGAGATCCGCGTGGTCATGGAGGAGCGGCGTCTGCGCACCGACGATGATCCCCAGGCGCTGGCCCTGGAGCGCTTCCTGACGATGGCCTGGCTGACCAGCCCCAGCCGCATTCCCACCATCGGCTGGATGCGCGACCTCGAGAACCTGACGCTGGAAGACCTCAAGCGCTGGTACGAAAACTGGTACACGCCCAACAACGCCACGCTGGTCATCGCCGGCGCTGTCGATCCGGTCAAAGTGCGGAGCCTGGTCGAGCATTACTTCGCGTCCATTCCGTCGCGGCCGGTTCCCGCCCTGCGCCTGCCGCGCGAATTGCCGGAGCCCGGCGAACGCTTCATGAAGCTGACGCTGCCCGGCAAGGTGCCGGCGCTCTACCTCGGGTACAACGTGCCCTCGTACAACACTGCCGGGCCGGGCGAGGCCGAGGCCCTGCGCATGCTGGCCGGCGTGCTGGACGAGGGCATCAGCGCCCGCCTGGAAACCCGTCTGGTGCGCGAGCAGCAGATCGCGGCGGCGATCCGCTCCGGCTACGACGCCTTCTCGCGCGGCGATTCGCTGTTCATGATCAATGCCGTGCCGGCGCCGGGACGCACGCTCGACGAACTGCAGGCGGCGCTGCTCGCCGAAATCGAAAAGCTGAAGACGGAAGCTATTGGCGAGGACGAGCTCAAGCGGGTCTACGCCGGCTTCCTGTCCGCCGATGTCTTCGAGCGCGACTCGGTGAGCGCGCAGGCCAGCAGCATCGGCAGCCTGGAGAGCGTCGGCCAGTCCTGGCGCATGATCGACGCGTGGCCGAACCTGCTGCGCAAGGTGACGCCGGCCCAGGTCCGGCAGGCGGCCGTGCAATATCTCGTGCCGGCGCGGCGCGCCGTGCTGCACTTCGTTCCCGGCCAGCTGGGTTCCGCCACTGACAAGCCGGGGGCCGCCCAGCGATGAAAAAGATCTTCATGTTTTTCCTGGCCGGCCTGACGGCCGCCGTCCTGCATGCCGAACCGCACAGCGAACCGGCAACGCAGGGGCCGCTGACGGCGCTCGAACGCCTGGAGAGCGTCCGGCAATTGCCTTCCGTGCTGCAATCGCGGCGTTCCTTTTCCATCCAGCACTGGACCACCCGCCATGGCACGCGCGTGTATTTCGTCGAGGCCCGGGAGCTGCCGATGCTGGACCTGCGACTGGTCTTCGATGCCGGTGGCGCGCGCGACGGCGCGCAGGGCGGGCTGGCCTCTCTGGTGAGCCGGCTGCTGGACGAGGGCACGCCGAGCCGCGACGTGTCGGCGATTGCGCGCGGTTTCGAAAGCGTGGGCGCGGTGTACAACGCCAGCTCGCATCGCGACATGGCGGTGGTCGAGATGCGCGTGCTGAGCGATCCGGCCTTTCGCGAGCTGGCCCTCGACGTCTTTGCCGACGTGGTGGCGCATCCGCACTTTCCCGCCGACGCCTTTGCGCGCGCGCTGCGCAGCAGCGAAGTCGGCCTGCGGCAGCAGGAGCAGTCGCCCGCGGCGATCGCCAGCAAGCTTTTCTACAAGGGCCTGTACGGCGACCACCCCTATGCGCAGCCGCCTACGGGCAGCCGCGAAACGCTGGCCACCCTCAGGCGCGAGGATCTTGCGCAATTCCATCGGCGCTTCTACGTGGCGCGCAATCTCACGCTGGCCCTCGTCGGCGCGCTGACGAGGGCCGAGGCCGAGGCGGTGGCGGAGCGCATCAGCGGCGCGCTACCCGCCGGCGAACCGGCGCCGGCCCTGCCGGCGGTGAAACGGCCCGCCAGGGCGCGGCACGTCTATCGCGACTTCCCGTCGGCACAGACGCATATCCTGGTGGGCATGCCGGGCATCCGCTACGGCGATCCGGACTATTACGCGCTCAGGGTCGGCAACGAAATCCTGGGCGGCGGCGGTTTCACCGCGCGCCTCATGAACGAGCTGCGCCAGAAGCGCGGCCTGACCTACGGCGCGTATTCCGGCTTTGTACAGATGCGCGCCGAAGGACCGTTCCAGATCAGCCTGTCGACGCGCGCCGACCAGGCGCAGGAAGCGCTGAGGATCATCCGCAGCGTGCTGGGGGATTTCATGCGCAGCGGCCCCGGCACGGCCGAACTTGCGGATGCCAAGGCCGGCATCATCGGCGGCTTCCCGCTCGGCACGGCCAGCAATGCGAGCATCATCGGCTACCTCGGGGTCATCGGCTTCTACGGCCTGCCGCTGGATTACCTCGATCAATACCTCGCGCGCGTGCAGGCCGTGACGGCGGAGGAGGTGCGGGCCGCCTTCCGGCGCCACATCGATCCGGACAGGCTGCTGGTCGTCACGGTGGGGAAGGGCAAGCCTTGAGCCGGGGCGGCGGCAACGTACTGCGCATCGTCGGCGGCAAATGGCGCAGCCGGCGCCTGCGTTTCCTCGCGGCGGAAGGCTTGCGGCCGACGCCGGACCGCGTGCGCGAAACCCTGTTCAACTGGCTGCAGTTCGAGATCGGCGGCGCGCTCTGCCTGGATGCGTTTGCCGGCAGCGGCGCGCTCGGCTTCGAGGCGCTCTCGCGCGGCGCCGGGCGCGTGGTCATGGTGGAGCGGCAGTACGCGCAGTTCCAGCAGCTGCAAGCCTCCGCGCAGGAGCTGCAGGCCGGAAACCTCGAGATATTGAACGGGGACGTGCTGTCCTTGCTGCGCCAGCCGGCAGAGTGGCAGCCGCGCGATGGTTTCGACGGCGTGTTTCTCGACCCGCCGTTTCACCGCGACCTGCTGCCCGCGATCGGTGCGCTGCTGCATGAGCGGCAACTGCTGAAGCGCGACGCCTTTGTCTATGTCGAGTCGGAAAGCGAGTGGCCGGCGCTGGGCCTGCCGGCAGCGTTCCGGTTGCAGAAAAGCACGCAGGCCGGCCTGGTGCAGGCCTTTCTCGCGCGCTACCAGCCCGGAGGCACGCCATGAGCGCCGCAGCGCCCGCGCCGGATTTTCCTCCCGGACTTTTTGGCAGCCCCTTCCGGCCGGCCTGGTGGTTGCGCAATCCGCACGCGCAAACGCTGTTTTCCAGTTTCTTCCGGCAGTTGCCGCCGGTGGCGCGCGAGCGCGAAACCGTGGCGTTGCCCGATGGCGACTTTCTTGATTTCGACTGGCAGCTGCCGCCCGGCTGGCGCGAGGACCGGCCCCTCGTGCTCGTGGTGCACGGCCTGTCCGGCTCCAGCGACTCGCATTATGTGCTCGGCCTGCAGGCGGCGCTGTCGGCAGGGGGCTGGGGCAGCGCGGCCTTGAACTGTCGCGGGGCGGCCCGCCCCAACAACCTGGCACGCGCCTATCATGCCGGCGCCAGCGACGACCTGCAGCAGGCGCTGCTGCATATGGCGCAGCGCTTTCCGCGCGCGCCGCGCGCCGTGGTCGGCTACTCGCTGGGCGGCAACATGACGCTGAAGCTGCTGGGCGAAACGGCGGGGGCGCCGCCGGTGTTCGCCGGCGTGGCGGTGTCGGCGCCCCTGCTGCTGCCGCTGTGTGCCGATCGCATGGACCAGGGCGTGTCGCGCATCTACCGGCGCCACTTCATCGGCACCCTGGTCAGGCACTGGGAAGAAAAAGTGCGGCATCTGGAACGGGCCGGCAAGCGCGAGGCGGCGCGCCGCGTGCAGGAGCAGCTGAAGCACGGCCCCTTCCGTTCCTTCTGGCATTTTGACGATGCCGTCATGGCGCCGCTGCACGGGTTCCGCGATGTGCACGACTATTACGGACGCTCGAGCTCGCGCCAGTTCCTGCGGCATATCACCGTGCCGACGCTGGTCATTCACGCCCATGACGATCCGCTGATGTCGCCGGGCGTGCTGCCCGGGCCGGACGAGCTCTCGCCCAGCGTGCATTTCGAACTGTGCCGGCAGGGCGGGCATGTCGGCTTCATCGAGGGGGGGACGCCGCGCCAGCCGCGCTATTACCTCGAGCGGCGCATTCCCGAGTTCCTGCTGAGTCGCCTGCCCCGCACTGAATGAGAAGCCCGCCTCACGCGGGCTTCTCATTTCCAGAAGAGGAGGTTGTTTCTGTGGGTCGGGCTGAAGCCCGACGCCCCGCGTCCTCAGCCGCCGTAACGGGCCTTCATCTCGGGCAGCTTTTCCAGCGCCTCGCCGCGCAGGTAAGGTGCCTCCAGCAGCAGGATCTGGTAGATGCCGCGCTTCACCAGGTCATGGCTGATGGTTTCAGCCTGGCCGAACATGCCCGAGGTGAGCAGGAAAGGAATCCAGCTCGTGACGATGATCCAGATGTTGACGATGAGCGCCGTCACCTCGTCGGGCCTTGCCTCGATGAGGCCGGACTCGGCCAGGCGCTGGTAGATACGCTGGCCCTGTGCCAGCACCTGCAGGGCGAACTGCCGATAGCGCTGCTGCAGGGGCGCGTTGTCGGCCATGAGGTGCTCGAGGTCGCGGTGCAGGAAGCGGTACTCCCACATGCTGCCGAGGATGCCTTCGAAGTAGCCGATCTTGTCGGCATAGGTGAGCGGCCGGTCCTCCGGCGCCATGAGCAAGGGCTGCGTCTCGCGCTCATAGCTGCAGAACAGCTCGAAAATGATCTCTTCCTTGTTGCGGAAGTGGTAGTAGAGGTTGCCGGGGCTGATGCCGAGCGCAGCGGCTATGTGGTTGGTGGTCACCCTGCGCTCGCCTTGCTCGTTGAAGAGCTCGAGGCTTTTCCGGAGGATCTTGTCCCGGGTCTTCACGCGAGGCTCCTGGGCTGGCCGGTTATGGATGAGTCGCGTTGACAGTCTAGAGTAAATACTCTAGGAATACATCCGTCATCGCCCCTTCCAGCGGGGCTGATCCCTGGAAGCCCCCATCAGGCCGCATCGGGCGGCCGCAACGAGGAGTTCGTCATGGTTGCCAATGTCGTAGAAATGTCCGCCGGCAGCGCCCAGGTTGCCGACCTGCACCGCGTGTTCCAGGCCCAGAAGCAGGCGTTCCGGCAGCGGCCCATGCCCACCGCTTCCGAACGCCTGGCCCAGCTCGAGAGCCTGCGTCGCGCCCTGATCAAGTACCAGGACGAGCTGGCCCAGGCCGTGTCCGATGACTTCGGCCATCGCTCGCTCGACGAAACCAAGATCGCCGAGATCCTGACCTCCCTCGAGGGCATCAAGTACTACAGCAAGAACCTGCGCAAGTGGATGCGTCCGGAGAAGCGCCGCGTCGGCCTCTTGCAGGCGCCGGGTAGCGCCAAGGTCTTTTACCAGCCCATGGGCGTGGTCGGCGTGATCGTGCCCTGGAATTACCCGATCTTCCTCGCCAGCGGCCCGCTCACCTGCGCCCTGGCCGCCGGCAACCGCGTCATGATCAAGATGTCCGGCTTCACGCCGCGTCTGGGCGAAACCTACAAGCGGATGGTGGCCGAAGCCTTCGGCGAGGACCGCGTTGCCGTCTTCACCGGCCGCGGCGAAATCTCCGAAGAGTTTTCGAAGCTGGCCTTCGACCAGCTCACCTTCACCGGTTCCACCAACGTCGGTCGCACCGTGATGGCGGAGGCCGCCAAGAACCTGACGCCGGTATTGCTCGAGCTGGGCGGCAAGTCGCCCGCCATCGTGCACGAATCCTTCGGCATGGCCGATGCGGCCGAGCGCATCGCCTTTGGCAAATGCTGGAATGCCGGCCAGACCTGCGTCGCGCCGGATTACCTGATGCTGCCGCCGGGCAAGACCCAGCAGTTCGTGGATGCCTTCAGCAGGCAGGTGGGCAAGATGTATCCCTCGCTGGTGAACAACCCGGACTACACCAGCATCATCAACGACAAGCAGTACAACCGCATCCAGGGCTATCTCGAGGATGCGCGGGCGCAGGGGGCGAAGATCGTCGAAATCAATCCGGCCAGCGAGAAGTTCGAGAACACCCGCAAGATGCCGGTGACGCTCGTCACCGGCGTGACGCCGGACATGCAGATCATGCAGAACGAGATCTTCGGCCCGGTGCTGGCGGTGACGGAATACAGCACGCTGGATGATGCGTTGCGCTTCGTCAATGACCGGCCGCGGCCGCTGGCGCTGTATTACTTCGACTGGGATTCCGCCCGTGCCGACTACGTCGCTTCGCATACCCACTCGGGCGGCCTGTGCATCAACGAGACGCTGAGCCACGTCGGCGCGGAAGATCTGCCCTTCGGTGGCGTCGGCGCCTCCGGCATGGGCCGCTACCACGCGAAGGAGGGCTTCATCTGCATGTCCAACGCCAAGGCCGTGCTGGAGAAGCCGCGGCTCTACTCGATCCGTTACGTGCTGCCGCCTTTCAACAAGAGCGTGCACAAGCTCGTGAAGGGCTTCCTGCTGAAGTGAGGCGAAGGCGAAAGGCGGGATTCTTTCCCGCCTTTCCTCCGGTGATAAACCACGACCAGAAAACACCGACCCGGAGAGGACGACTGTGAGTGCTTCCGCAACTGACCAGCCCGGAGATGGATCGCGCCGGCAATTCTTGCGAATCGGCCTGCTCGGATCGCTGGCGCTTTCGACGCTTTCGGCCACGGCTGTTCTCACCGGCTGCAGCAGGGCGCCGGCGGCTGCCGGTTTTCGCCTGCTGCGCGCCAGCGACCTCAAGGTGTTGCGTGCGCTCGTCCCCGTGGTGCTCGTCGGCGAGCTGCCGGCGGGCGAGGCTGCCGGGGCGGCCGTCGAGGAAACGCTGCACACGCTGGACAACTTCCTGGCGCACACCAGCCGCGTCGGCCAGAAGCAGATTGCCCAGCTTTTCGATCTGCTGCACATGCCGGCCACCCGCTACGCGCTGGCCGGCCTCGCGGACGACTGGGACGAGGCGTCTGCCGCCGACATCGCTGGCTTTCTCGATCATTGGCGCGGTAGCCGCTTCGACACCTTGCGCATGGGGTACATGGCGCTGACCCAGATGCTCAACATGATGTGGTACCTGCAGCCGCGCTCCTGGGCTGCCATCGGCTACGTGCCGCCACGAGTCACGGGGTGAGACAGGCATGATGGAAATCAAGGGCATCAAGGATTTCTTCGCCGAGGGCGTCGAGCAGGGCTGGAAGGCGCAGCACGCCGGCCTGCTGAAGAAAAACGAAACCATCGAGTGCGACGTCGTCGTCATCGGCACCGGGGCGGGCGGCGGTACCGCGGCCGAGATCCTGACGCAGGCGGGGCTCGACGTCGTCATGATCGAGGAGGGGCCGCTGCGCACCAGCCGGGACTTCCGCCTCGACGAGCGTAGCGCCTACCAGGACCTGTACCAGGAGAATGCCGCGCGCACCTCCAAAGACGGCAGCGTGACCATTCTGCAGGGCCGCGCTGTCGGCGGCTCCACCACCATCAACTGGACGTCGAGTTTTCGCACGCCGCCGCTCACGCTCGGGCACTGGGCAACGGCGCATGGCGTCCGGGACACGGGCGTGGCGGCGATGGCGCCGTGGTTCGAGCGCGCCGAGCAGCGCGTGAGCATTCGGCCGTGGGAAATTCCTGCCAATCCCAACAACACCGTGCTCAAGGCGGGCTGCGAGAAGCTCGGCTGGCAGTGGGGCGCGATTCCGCGCAACGTCACGGGTTGCTGGAACCTGGGCTATTGCGGCATGGGCTGCCCCGTCAACGCCAAGCAGTCGATGCTGGTCACGACGATTCCCGAGGCGTTGAAGAAAGGCGCGCGGCTCTACTATCGCGCGCGCGCCGAGAAACTGCTGGTGCAGGGCCGGCGCGTTGCCGGCGTCGCCTGCGTCGGCATGCAGGAAGACGGCGTCCACACCTCCGGCGTCACGCTGACGGTGCGTGCGCGATATGTCGTGTTGGCCGGCGGCGGCATCAACAGCCCGGGCCTGCTGTTGCGCTCCGCCGTGCCCGATCCGCATCGCACGCTCGGCAAGCGCACTTTCCTGCATCCGGTGAATGCCGTGTTCGCTCAGTTCGACGAACGCATGGAGCCGTGGTCCGGCGCACCGCAGTCGATTTACTCGGATCACTTCCAGTGGCAGGGTGGCGCCGCCGGCCCCATGGGCTTCAAGCTGGAGGCGCTGCCGCTGCATCCGGCGCTGACTGCCAGCATGCTGGAGGGCTTCGGCAGGCCGCATGCGCAGGAGATCCGGCAGCTGCCGCATACCAATGCGCTGCTGGCGCTGATGCGCGACGGCTTCAGCGACGACAGCCCGGGCGGCACCGTCAGCCTGCGCGAGGATGGCGTGCCCACCGTGGATTACCCGATGACCGACGCGCTGCGCGACGGCCTGCGCCGTGCCTTTCTTGCCATGGCGGAGATCCAGTTCGCGGCCGGCGCCAAATCGGTTCGCCCCCGGCAGTTCGATGTGCCGGCTTATACCTCGTGGCAGGAATGTCGCGAGGCCATCAACGGCTACGCCATCGAGAAATTCCGCACCGGCCTCGGCTCCGCGCATGTGATGGGCGGCTGCGGCATGGGCGAGGATGTGAAGCGCTCCGTGGTGAACAGCCAGGGCCGCTTCCACCATCTGGAAGGGCTCTCCATCTTCGATGGCTCGATCTTCCCGACCAGCATCGGCGCCAATCCGCAGCTTTCCATTTACGGCATCGTCGGAAAACTGGCCACGCAGCTGGCGCGGGAGCTGAAGCCGGCAGCCCGCGAGGTGGCGACGGTCTGAAGGGGAGCGGCTGGCCCGAGCTGCGCAAAAAATAATGTTGTGGTGAGGTTGCCCCGGCAGACTGTCGGGGCTCAGCGAATACGGAGGAAAACATGCGTCGTTTCTTGATGGGTTGTCTGCTTCTGGCCTGTGCATCCTGGGGATGGGCCGAGCCGGCCTGCCGCTTAGGCAAGGTGCTGCGGGTCGTCGGCACGGTGACAGTTCAGCGCGGCGCGCAAAATCTGGTGCCGGTGTCGGGTTTTGGCATCTGCCGGGGAGATCGCGTCCTGACCGACGCCGCCAGCATCGCCGAGCTGCGTTTGCGCGACGGTTCGCTGCTGACGGTAGGCAAGGACACGGACTTCGTCATCCGCGAATTCCGCCTCTACAAGAAGCAGCCCAATGTGGCTCTGTTCGAACTGGCCAAGGGCGCTTTTCGCAATATTACCGGCCTTGTCACCCAGCGCCGCCATCGCTATGAGGTCCGCACGCCCGTGGCTACCATCGGTGTGCGCGGCACCGATTTCTGGGGCGGCTTCGGGCTCTCCGGAGACGGTCTGGATGTCGTGATGCTGGAGGGCAGGGGCGTCTACGTGCGGAATGATGCCGGAACGGTGGAGCTGGAGCGGCCGGGCATGGGAACCACGGTCCTGGCGGGCGCCCCGGCGCCGGCGACGCTCTGGGATGAAGCAAAACTGAAGCGCGCCTTTGCGACGGTCACGCCGTAAGCGGGCGATGACGTAGAGAGTAAATAGGCTTTCCGTTATCCTGCGGCCTCCACTTTCGTTGCAAGAGCTGCCTGCATGACCCGTACCCGCATCGTCTATCCCGGCACATTCGATCCCATTACCAATGGGCACAAGGATCTGATCGAGCGTGCCGCGCGCATGTTCGACCACGTCATCGTGGCCGTGGCGGCGAACCAGAAGAAAGGGCCCATGTTTTCCCTGGAGGAGCGGGTGCAGCTGGCGCGCGATGTGCTCTCGCATCTGCCCAACGTCGAAGTGCAGGGTTTTTCCAAGCTGCTGGCGTTCTTCGTCAAGGAGCACAATGCCAATGTCGTGCTGCGCGGCCTGCGTGCGGTTTCCGACTTCGAGTACGAGTTCCAGCTGGCCAATATGAACCGCAAGCTGATGCCGGATTTTGAAACGGTCTTCCTGACCCCGGCCGAGCATCTCTCCTATATTTCGTCGACCCTGGTGCGCGAGATCGCCGTGCTGGGCGGCGATATCGCCCAGTTCGTGCCGCCGCAGGTGGTGGCGGCCTTCCGCCGGAAGCTGGGCGGGTCCTGAGGACGGGATGGCGCTCAAGATCACTGACGAGTGCATCAATTGCGATGTCTGCGAGCCCGCCTGCCCCAACCAGGCTATTTCGATGGGGCAGGACTTCTACGTTATCGACCCCGAACGCTGTACGGAGTGCGTGGGTCACTTCGATGAGCCGCAGTGTGTAAGCCTGTGTCCGGCGGGCTGCATTCCGCACGATGGGAATTTTCCGGAGAGTCGCGAGCAACTGCTGGGGAAATACCGGCGCCTGCGCCAAGCCGCTGAAAGCGGGGGAAAATAAGCCCGCATCGCCAGACCGTATAAAAACGCAATTTTCGGATTAAGCAGTCACAAGAGGCGGGAACAAAACAAAAAGGCACCCCAATATGTTGGGGTGCCTTTTTGCGTTTTGGGGTTTTTTACCCAGTCCGATCGCGCGGCCTTTTTTATGGAAAGCAGGGGATCAGTTGCTGACGGGCTCGCTTTCGGCCATCTGCTTGTTCTTCCAGGCATCTTGCGTGGCGGTGCAGCCCAGGCAGCGCAGGAAGGTTTGCTTGGCGGGGCCGACGACCAGCATCTTGCCGGCTTCGGTAACGTTTCCCCCCAATGCCGAGAACGGCAGGGTGGCCAGGAAGAGGGCGGTGCCGCCCACGGTCAGGACCAGCAGCAGCGGACGGGCAATGGCGGCATCGGTCAGCATCGCAGAGGCGCTGGGACGATTGTTGACCTGGTCGTCGAGGTTTTCGTTGGCAGAGGCCGGAACCGAAGCCATACCCACCATGAGGCTGACAAGCAGGGCAAGGAGACGGCGCTGAATGAATTCCATCGTTATATCCCTCAATCAAAGGCAGGCAATGTTCTTGTTGGTTGTTTCGCGCACCCGGCTGGCCACATCTTATAACTGATGTTAGGAAGTCGCCACAAAGGCCTGATACTGCTGGACTTTATTGACTCTAATCCGGCCCTGCGATGAAAGCAAGCCGGCCGGGATGAATTCCGTCACAGTCAGGCCTGCCGCAAGAGCAGGCTTTAGCGCTGGCAGTAGGGGCAGTAAACGGTGCTGCGACCGCCCAGGCGAATTTCCCGCAGGGAGCCAGGGCATTGGCGGCAGCTGGCGCCGCCCCGGCCGTAAACGTCCAGCTCCAGCTGGAAATAGCCGGGTTCGCCGTGGCCATTGACGAAGTCCCGCAGGGTAGTCCCTCCCCGTTCGAGGGCAGAGGCGAGGATATTCTTTACCTCGTCGGCCAGCCGTTGATAACGCGCGGCGCCAATGCGGCCAGCGGCTCGCAGGGGGTGAATGCCGGCCCTGAAGAGGGCCTCGTTGGCGTAGATGTTGCCGACACCCACGACAGTATGGCTGTCCATCAGGAAGCTCTTGATCGGAGCCTCGCGCCCGCGGGATCGCTGGAAAAGGTAGGCGCCGTCAAACCCGTCTTCCAGCGGTTCGGGGCCCAGCTCCACCAGCAGGGGATGCTGGTCCGGAGGCGTGGTGAGCCACAGAAAGCAGCCAAAGCGGCGGGGATCGTGAAACCGCAGCAGCCAGCCGGAATCCAGCAGCAACTCTATATGGTCATGCTTGCGCCGCGGCTCGGCGGGATGGGCGAGGCGGAGGCTGCCGGACATCCCGAGATGCACTAGCGCCACTCCGGCTGAGGAGTGAAACAGCAGATACTTGCCGCGCCGGCTGACGGTCTCGATCGTATGTCCGCCGAGCTCGGCCAGCTCGGGCGGCACGGGCCAGCGCAGGCGCGGCTCATGCACCGTCAAGCGGATGACGCGGTGACCGGCTACGGCAGGAAGAATGCCGCGCCGCGTAGTTTCGACTTCGGGGAGCTCGGGCATGACAGCGATATGGAGGTTGGACCCTGGGGGTGCAAGCCCGTCATCCGGGCACAAAAAAGCCCGAACGGGTCGGGCCTTTTTTAAGGAAGAATCAATTACTTGATCTTGGCTTCCTTGAAGATCACATGCTTGCGGATGACGGGATCGAACTTCTTGATCTCGAACTTTTCCGGCATGGTGCGCTTGTTCTTGTCGGTGGTGTAGAAGTAGCCGGTACCGGCACTGCTCACGAGGCGAATTTTGTCACGCATGGTTGCTTACCTCAGATCTTCTGGCCCTGGGCGCGCAGGTCGGCCACAACGGCTTCCACGCCCAGCTTGTCGATGATGCGCATGCCCTTGGTGGAGATGCGGAGACGCACGAAGCGCTTCTCGCTTTCCATCCAGAAGCGCTTGTACTGCAGATTCGGCTCGAAACGACGCTTGGTCTTGATGTTCGAGTGGGACACATTGTGACCGACGATGGGACGCTTCCCGGTCACCTGGCAAACCTTGGACATGATCAACTCCGCGACGCATTCCGCCTGAAAAGGCGCTGGCGCCGGGGAAATAAAAGGGCCGGCGCTTTTTAAGGGGTGCGATTTATACCAGAGGCGCCCGGGAGGCGCAACGGCGGGATTTGGTGGACCGAAAGGGGATCGAACCCTCGACCTCCGCATTGCGAACGCGGCGCTCTCCCAGCTGAGCTATCGGCCCCTGTCTTTGCAGACAGCGCGTATTCTACTGAAATCGCTGAAAAACCCAAGCAATCTGCATTAAAGCCAGCCGCGCTCGGCGAACGACGTGCCTCGTCCTTCGCCAATCACGAAGTGATCCAGCACGCGAACATCGATCAGGTCGAGGGCCTGCCGCAGGCGCTCGGTGATCTGGCGGTCGGCGGCCGATGGTTCGGCCACGCCCGAGGGATGGTTGTGCGCCAGGATGACGGCGGCGGCGTTTACATGCAGAGCCCGCTCGACCACTTGGCGCGGGTGTACGGAGCAGCTGTCCAGCGTGCCCTGGAAAAGTTCCTCGAAGGCGATCAGCTGGTGCTGGCTGTCCAGGAAGAGTACGGCGAACACTTCCCGGCGCAGGCTGCGCAGCCGATGGCAGAGGAAGTGGCGCGTGGCCTCGGGATTGGCCATGACATCGGATCGTTCCAGGGTGGCCGCCAGGTGACGCTGCCCGAGCTCCAGAGCGGCCCGCAGCTCGGCGTATTTGGCGGGGCCGAGGCCGGGCAGGTCGGCCAGGGCCTGAGGGCCGGCCTCCAGCAGGCCGCGCAGGCTCCCGAAGCGGCCCAGCCAGTCACGGGCGAGATCGAGGGCGGTCTGGCCGCGCAGGCCCGTACGTATGAAGAGGGCAAGGAGTTCTGCATCGGAGAGTGCGGAGGGGCCGCGGGAAAGCAGCTTTTCCCGTGGACGTTCTTCCGCGGGCCAGTCTGTAATGGGCATGGGTCTTATCCTGGCCGGTCAGTTGGCGCTGACTTTATTCCTTGTCGGCGCTACGCATGATTCAAGGGCGATGGTATCGTTGCGACCTGTCCTTGGCCTACCCGTCGGAAGTCTCATGCTTGCTCGGCTTGCCAGTAAACGCATTGTGCTTGGCGTCTCCGGAGGCATTGCTGCCTATAAGAGCGCAGAGCTGATTCGCCGCCTGCGCGATGCGGGCGCAGAGGTGCAGGTCGTCATGACGGCGGCGGCGCAGCAGTTCATGACTCCGCTGACCCTCCAGGCGCTTTCCGGCAACCCCGTGCATACCGATCTGCTGGATCCGGCAGCCGAGGCGGCCATGGGGCATATCGAGCTGGCCCGCTGGGCGGACCTTGTCCTGGTGGCGCCGGCCAGTGCCGATTGCATTGCCCGCCTTGCCCAAGGCATCGCCAACGATCTGCTGACCACGCTCTGGCTGGCGACCAGGGCCAGGCTCGCCATTGCCCCGGCCATGAACCAGCAGATGTGGGCCGCTCCCGCGCTGCAGGCCAACCTGGCGCAACTGCGCGAGCGCGCTGTGGCTGTGTTCGGGCCGGCGGCAGGCGCACAAGCCTGTGGCGACGTTGGCGAGGGCCGCATGCTGGAAGCGGTGGCGCTCGCCGAGAAGTGCGCCGAGCAATTCGAGACCGGCTCCCTGACCGGCCGCCATGTGGTGATTACGGCCGGGCCGACCCAGGAGGCGCTCGACCCCGTGCGCTATATCAGCAACCACAGTACCGGCAAGATGGGTTTTGCCATCGCCGAGGCCTGCATCGAGGCGGGTGCGCGGGTGACGCTGGTGGCAGGGCCGGCCAGTCTGCCGACACCCGCGCGGGTCGCGCGGGTGGACGTGCTGAGCGCGACAGAGATGCTGGCGGCGGTGCAGGCAGCGGTGGCGGGGTCGGACATCTTCATCGCCACGGCGGCCGTGGCCGATTACCGGCCGGTGCAAGTTGCCGCGCAGAAGATCAAGAAGTCCGCCGAGACGCTCACGCTGGACCTGGTCAGAAACCCCGACATCGTCGCCGCTGTTGCAGCTCGTAAAGACCGGCCGCTGGTGGTGGGGTTTGCGGCGGAAACGGAAAAGGTGGTCGAGCATGCGCGCGACAAGTTGCAGCGCAAGCGCCTCGACATGATCGTGTGCAACGACGTGGCGCGCAGCGATATCGGCTTCCGCAGTGATGACAACGCGGTCACGGTTATCTGGAGCGAGGGCGCGCGCATGCTGGAAAAAGCCTCCAAGTCGACCATAGCGCGACAGCTCGTGCAGCTGATTGCCGAACGACTCCAGCAGGCTGGCGATAGCCGCCTGCCCTGAGCGGGCGCCGGCCTTGCGGCGGGCACGATGAATGAATTGTGGCGATTTCCAGGGGAGGCCCGATGAAGAAGACTGTGGACGTCAAAGTCCTTGATGAGCGAATCGGCACGACGTTCCCGCTGCCGGCCTACGCCACGGACGGCGCGGCCGGCCTCGACCTGCGCGCCTGCCTGGATGCCCCGCTGACGCTGGCGCCCGGGGAAACGCACCTCATCCGGACCGGCCTGGCGATCCACATTGCCGACCCGGCTTTTGCCGGGCTGGTGCTGCCGCGTTCCGGCCTGGGTCACAGGCACGGCATCGTGCTCGGCAATCTCGTCGGGCTGATCGATTCCGACTACCAGGGCGAGCTGATGGTGTCGTGCTGGAATCGCGGCAGCGAGGCGTTCACCATCCAGCCGGGCGAACGCATCGCGCAATACGTGCTGGTGCCGGTCGTACAGGCAGAGCTTCGGGTGGTGGGCGCCTTTGCGGAAAGCGTTCGCGGAACGGGTGGGTTTGGCTCATCAGGACGGCATTGAGCAGCAATTGTTTTTTGAAGGTGTGCGATGGCCAAGAACAAGAAAGTGGATGCGCCGGCACCGGCGGAGGCAAGGCCGGCAAAGAAGAAGTTGCGGCCCAGGCCGAGGGGAGGCGCGCGCACCCTGCTGCGCGATGTCCTGCCGGGAGCGGTCCTCCTGGCCGGCGCGCTGATCGCGCTGCAGGTAGCCATCTACTATCTGCTCGGCCAGACCGGCGCAGCGCAAAGGGAGGAGCTGGCCCAGGCGTATCGCCAGCACTATGTCGCCATGCTGGACGGCTATCTGCTCAACCACCAGCCGAGTGTGAAGGCGCTGCCGGATGCGGAGCTGCTGACCTACCTGGCGGCAACGCCGGACAGCGATAAGGGCCTGAGGCAGCGCTTCCCGGGCGCCTATTTTGCCCGCGTGGTGCCGCTCAACCTCGATCCGGCCCTTCCCAACGGCCTGACCTTCGCCATTCAGGACATGGTGCTCCGGGTTGCCGCCGGCAAAACGGTAAGGCCGGAAATCAGCTTCTTCGAAAGTGGCTCGGTCAAAGAGCATGTGGCCACTTTTAGCCGCCTGCTGAAGAACGACGCCGGCAAGCCGGCCGGCGTACTGCTGGTCGGCTTTCCTTTCAAGCCGACTGCCGATGCGCTCGGAAAGTTCGCGCCCGAAGCAGGCCGCTTCGAGCTCCTGCAGAAGATCGGCAACGAGCAGGCCACCATCATTGAAGGCGGCGCAGGCGGGGAGGGAGCCGGCGTCGAGGTCGGCACCAGCAACCCGGGCTGGCGCCTGCGCTTTACCCCCGCCGCCGACCTCGGCAGCAAGGGCAGCCAGGCTTCGAAGACCATGCTTCTGAGAGCCGCCACGCCGGCACTGGCAATGGCGATCTTCTTCTGGGTGGTGCTGTCCTTGCAGCGCAAGCTCAAACAAGACCTCGACGCGATAGATAATTTCAGTGACAACTTTTTTCACTACGGTCATCGCCAGCGGCCGGCGCTACATTTCCAATTCTCGATGAGTCTGCTTGATCACCTGGAACGTTACGGTGCTGAACTGCGCGCAGGGAGAGGAGCCATGAAGCAACCGCGGGTCGAAAGGGAAGACGAGCTGGGAGAACTCGACGTTTCTGATGACACATCCTTGTTCGGGGCGGCATCGGCCCCCGCATCCAGTGAGGCGCTGCCCGAGCCGACGGCCGCCGGTCCCCTCTTGCGGCCGGAAATCTTCCGCGCCTATGACATCCGCGGCGTGGTCGGCGACGGCCTGGGCGCCGACGTGGCCCGCGTCCTGGGCCTGGCGATCGGCAGCGAGGCGCAGGCGCGTGGCGAGAGCACGGTGCTGGTGGGGCGCGACGGCCGCCTCTCGGGCCCGGAGCTGAGCGCGGCGCTGATCGAGGGTCTGCGGGCCAGCGGCCGCGACGTCATCGATGTCGGCATGGTGCCGACGCCGGTGCTGTATTTCGCCGCCAAAACCATCGGCAGCGGCAGCGGCGTCATGGTGACGGGCAGCCACAATCCCGCCGACTACAACGGCTTCAAGATCATGCTGGCCGGCGACACGCTGGCCGGCGATGCCATCCAGGCGCTGCGCGAACGCATCGAGAAAAACGATTTTACGAGCGGCGAAGGCGGCCTGACGCAGGTGAACGTGGCGCAGGATTATGTCGATCGCGTGAGCGGCGACATTGCCCTCGCGCGTCCGCTGCATGTGGTGGTGGACGGAGGCAACGGCGTTGCCGGTCCGATTGGCGTGCGCACCCTGGAAGCCATCGGCTGCACCGTCACGCAGCTCTATTGCGAGGTCGACGGCACTTTCCCCAATCACCACCCCGATCCCAGCAAGCCGAAGAACCTGGTGGACCTCGTCGCCGCGGTGGCGGCCCGCGGCGCGGATATCGGCATTGCCTTCGACGGCGACGGCGATCGCATCGGCGTCGTCACCTCTTCCGGCAAGAACATCTTCCCGGATCGGCTGATGATGCTCTACGCCAAGCATGTGCTGACGACCAATCCGGGCGCGGACATCATCTTCGACGTGAAGTGCACCCGCGACCTGCCGGCGCTCATTTCCCGGCTCGGGGGGCGCCCGGTCATGTGCAAGACCGGCCACTCCTTCATCAAGGCCAGGCTGAAGGAAACGGGCGCGGCGCTGGCCGGCGAAATGAGCGGGCACATCTTCTTCAACGATCGCTGGTTCGGTTTCGACGATGCGCTGTACTCCGCGGCCCGCCTGCTGGAAATCCTCTCCCTGGAGAACGTCAGCTCCGACCGGATGTTCGAGGAATTCCCGGAGAATCCGTCGACGCCGGAAATCAATATTGCCGTGCCCGACGAACGCAAGTTCGCGCTCATGGAACGGCTTCGGAGCCAGGCCAGCTTTCCCGACGCGAATGTCATCACCATCGATGGCGTGCGCGTGGAGTTTGCCGAGGGCTGGGGCCTGGTGCGCGCCTCCAATACCACGCCCTGCCTGGTCGCCCGCTTCGAAGGCCGGACGCCGGAGGCGCTGGCCGAGGTCCAGGCCCGCTTCCGGGAGCTCCTGGCCCGCGTCGATGCGACGCTCGACGTTTCCTTTTGACAGACAAGAGAAGAAAAAAATGGCGTTGCCGCGTGAGTCCGCTCTGGCCATTGTCCAGGTCCTGACCGAATCCCTGCCGTATATCCAGCGCTTCCATGGCAAGACGATCGTGGTGAAGTATGGCGGCAACGCCATGACCGAGCCCGAGCTGGAGAACTCCTTCGCGCGCGACATCGTGCTGCTGAAGACGGTGGGGCTGAATCCTGTGGTCGTGCATGGCGGCGGCCCGCAGATCGGCGACATGCTGGCGAAGATCGGCAAGGAATCGAAGTTCATCGATGGCATGCGGGTGACCGACGCCGAGACCATGGATGTGGTGGAGATGGTGCTGGGCGGGCTGGTCAACAAGTCCATCGTCAATCTCATCAACCAGAACGGCGGCAAGGCCGTCGGCCTCACCGGCAAGGACGGCAACCTGATACGCGCCAGGAAGATGTTGCTGGAACGCACCAACGAGAAGGGTCAGCGCGAGTATGTCGATATCGGCCAGGTCGGCGAGGTCGCCGGCATCAAGACCGATGTGATCGAGATGGTGATCGGCTCCGACTTCATTCCGGTGATCGCACCGGTGGGCGTCGGCGACGGCGGCGAGTCCTACAACATCAATGCCGACCTCGTGGCGGGAAAGGTGGCGGAGGCGCTCAAGGCCGAGAAACTCATCCTGCTGACCAACATCCCCGGCGTCATGGACAGGAACAAGAACGTGCTGACCGGCCTCACCACGCAGAATGTGGACGAACTGATTGCCGACGGCACGATCTACGGCGGCATGCTGCCGAAGGTGGGCTGTGCGCTGGCGGCGGTGAAGGGCGGCGTCACCAGCGCCCATATCATCGATGGCCGCATGCCGCACGCCACGCTGCTTGAAGTCTTCACCGACGCCGGCATGGGCACGCTGATCACCAACAAGAAGATCAAGAAAAAACGCCAGGCCTAGCCTGCGCCAAGGGAGGCTGGCATGACTGCTGCCGAGACCAAGGTTTCACGTCGCGACCATATTTTGCAGGCGCTTGCCGCCATGCTGGAAAGCCAGCCCGGCGCACGCATCACCACGGCGGCGCTCGCCAAGGAAGTGGGCGTGACGGAGGCGGCGCTGTATCGCCACTTTCCGAGCAAGGCCAAGATGTTCGAGGGCCTGATCGAGTTCGTCGAGGAAGTGGTGTTCTCGCGCGTGACGCTCATCCTCCAGGAAGACGGGAACGCGCTTAGCCGCTGCGAGAAGATCCTGACGCTGCTGCTGGTCTTTACCGAGCGCAATCCCGGCCTCACCCGCATTCTCAACGGCGATGCGCTGACCGGCGAGCACGAGCGCCTGCAGGCGCGTATTGCGCAGTTCTTCGACCGGCTGGAAACGCAGCTGCGCCAGGTGCTGCGCGATGCCGAGCTGAAGCACTCGCTGGGCACGGCCATCACCAGCGCGGCGGCCGCCAACATGATGCTGGTGCTGGTGGAAGGCCACATCAGCCAGTACGTGCGCTCCAGCTTCCGCCGCAAGCCGACGGAGAGCTGGGAGGCACAGTGGGGCTTCCTGGCCAGCGAAATGTTCCGCGAGCTGAAGCGTTAGCCGGCGCCATCACGGCTTTGCCGGCGTCTTGGCGACGGGGGCGGCAGGCGTCACGGATGCGGCGGCAACCGGGGCGGGGGCGGCGGCCGATACCGGCTTGCCGGTGAGCTCGGACAGGCGCCGGATGATGGGCGCGTACTCGGCGCGCACTCTCTCCTGCTCCGCCTTGCGCGCGTCGATTTCCTTCTGCGCATTCTGGATCTGCCTGTCATAGGCGGCGATGCCGTCCTTCATGTCGGCCGGCACCGGCTTGCCGGTGCGCTGGAAGGTGGCGGCCTTCTTGGCTTCCTCGGCGCGACGCAGGCGCAGGCTGGCCATCGAATTGGCGCTGAAGTCGATGCGCAGCTGCAGGGCGTCGAGCTGGCGGTTGCGTGCCTTTTCGGCGTCCTGCGGGCTGGAGTAGAGGCGGCGGATACGCTTGTCTTCCTTTTCCTGCAGTTGCTGCTGTTCGTGTTTGGCCTTGGCGGCGGCTACTTCCTCGGCAGTCAGTGTCTTTTGCCCCGGAACGTGGCGGATCACGCGCATGCCTGCGGTCAGCTCGTCGTAGCCGCGCTCCACATGTTGCGGCGTGACCATGTCGGTAACGTTGGGCTGGCCGCGGTCGTCGATGTAGCGGAACCAGCGCGCATTGCTTTCAGGCGCGGGGGCGGCCTGGGCCAGGGACGTGCCCAGCATCAGGACGGTCAGAAGGGAAAAGGTTTTCAGCATGGGATACTCCGGCGGGCCGTGGCGCGGCTCTTCTATAACCGCGCCCATTCTAAGGGACGGCAGCAGGAGCCGACAGGGGCCGGCATCATGGTTTTGTTTTTGTGGCGCGGTTGAGCAATACGCTGCCGGCTGCTGTCCTGCTGCTGTCCTGCTGCCGTTCCAGCGGCTGGTCCGGAGGCGTGACGCAGCCAATCCAGCCGAATTCGCCGTTCATGCCCAACTTGCAGTGCCTCGTCAGAAAATTACGCTAAACCCTTGTTGCAGCTTGATTCGTGACCGGGGATTTTGCGCCTCCCTCATATAGCCGACCCTGTGAAACTGTGTTAAAACGTGGCGGACCTGTCCCTGCTTCCCAGGTGGCGGAAGGTCGGCTGCTCCGGCTTTTTCAGGCCCGGAACAGGCTTTCCAACGCCTCACCCCATAAGAAGGCTGCTCCAATGTCAGAAGAGAATTTTGACGGTTTGAAAGTCATGGTGATCGACGATTCCAAGACGATTCGCCGCACCGCCGAAACCCTGCTGCAAAAGGCCGGTTGCACGGTGATCACCGCCACCGACGGCTTCGATGCGCTTTCCAAGATCGCCGACTCCAACCCCGCCATCATCTTTGTCGACATCATGATGCCGCGCCTGGATGGCTATCAGACTTGTGCGCTGATCAAGAACAACTCCGCGTTCAAGTCAACGCCGGTGATCATGCTGTCGTCCAAGGACGGGCTTTTCGACAAGGCCAAGGGCCGCATCGTGGGGTCGGATGAATATCTGACCAAGCCTTTCAGCAAAGAAGAGTTGCTGGGCACCATCCGCCAGCACGTAAAGGTCTGATTGTCGGGGGGAGCCATGGCACGCATTCTGATCGTTGATGATTCACCCACGGAAACCTATCGCTTCCGTGAAATTCTCGAGAAGCACGGGCATCGGGTGCTGGAGGCCGCCAACGGCGCCGATGGTGTCGCCGTGGCCCGCGCCGAGCAGCCCGACCTCGTGCTGATGGATGTGGTGATGCCGGGACTCAACGGCTTCCAGGCCACCCGCCAGCTCACCAAGGACGCCGAGACGGCGCATATCCCCATCGTGATCGTGACGACCAAGGACCAGGAGACGGACCGGGTCTGGGGCAAGCGCCAGGGCGCGCGTGACTATCTCACCAAGCCCATCGACGAAGATCAGCTCATGCAGGTCATTGCCGGCCTGATCCCCGGCAAATAAGCGACGACAGATAAGCAGACACCATGGCGGCGAAGGGTTTCATCAAGCTTCTTGAACTTGCCGAGCGTTCCAGGCAGCGCGTCGTGGGCCTGCCTGCCGGCGGTTTGGCGGTCGAGTACTGGAGCGGCGTCGGTTTCACGCTCGAGGGCCAGAATTACCTGGCGGCCATGGGCGAGGTGGCGGAAGTCCTGGCGGTGCCAAGGTATACGCATGTGCCGGGCGTAAAGTCCTGGATGAAGGGCATCGCCAATGTGCGCGGGCGTCTGCTGCCGATCATGGACCTGCTGGCGTATTTCAATCGCGCGTCCAGCCTGCAGGAACAGCGCCGGCGCCTGATCGTGATCGACCAGGCCGAGATCTTCAGCGGGCTGGTCGTGGATGACGTGCTCGGGATGCAGCATTTCCCGATAGAGGATTATGTGCCGGAGACCCCCTGGGTGACTCCGGAGCTGGAGCCCTTCGTGCAGGGAGCGTTCCGGCGGGGTGATACGTACTGGACGATTTTCAGCATGAGCCGTCTTGTCGAGGATCCGCAGTTCCTGCAGGCCGCCAATAGCTAGGCGGGCTGCTGACGGGTCGGCGCAGGCCGGCGCACTGACATAGAAAAACAACATGAGGCCTTGAGGGCTGTTGGTATGAGTTCGAACCTGACTGCTCGCGAAAAGTTCGCGAACATTGACTGGAAACGCGTTTTCTCCAGGGAGAGTTTCCGCGGCCTGTGGCGCGGCGCCGGACAAGGCGGCGGTACCGCCGAGGCGGACGCGGCCTCCAGGCTGTGGACGATCGGCCTGTCGATTGCCGGCGCCGTCATGGTGATCGCCTTCCTGATCGTGTTCATCAAGGGCAGTCGCGGCACCGACATGATCTACAGCGCCGCCGAGTTGCGCGTGCTGTCCCAGGATTTGGCCAAAAATGCCAACGAAGCCGCCAACGGCAACAAGGCGGCGTTCGAGCAGCTGGCGAAGGCGCGTGATCAGTTCCAGTCCAACTGGAGCGAGCTGGTCGGCTACCGCGGCGAGAGCGATGGCCAGATCATGGTCGTCGAAAAGATCTGGAAGCCGGTGGCCGCGAACGCGGGGGTCGTGCTGGAGGGCCAGGCTGCCATGCTTGAGCTGCACGAGCTGGCGCAGACCCTCACCGAAACCATGCCGGACCTGCAGGCCGAATACGACATCGTCGTGGAAGGCATGCTGCGCGCGCGCGCCTCGCCCTCGCAAATTTCCATCGCCAAGCAGCAGACGGTGCTGGCGGAACGTATCCTGCGCTCGGTGCAGAAAGTGCTGCAGGGCGGCGCCGATGCCGTGACCTCCGCCGAGTCTTTCGGTCATGACTCCGCCGAGTTCGAGCGCATCATGAAGGGCATGCTGGAAGGCAATGCCGCGCTCGGCATCCAGCAGGTCACCGACCCCGAAGCCCAGGACGCCCTGGCGGCCATTGCCGACTCTTACGATCAGTCCATCAAGCCGGCGGCCGCTTCGATCCTTGCCACCTCGCCCCGGCTGTTCCGCGTGCGTGCATCGTCCGACGCGATCTTCGCCGACTCCAGGGCACTGCTCGACGCCACGACGCAGCTGTCCGTTGCCGTGGCGGAAGCGGCCGACACCACCGCCTACACCGCTGCCGGCATCCTGGCGCTGCTCGCCGCGCTGGTGTGCGCTGCCAAGCTCTACGGCATCCGCGCCAACCAGGACCGCCTTGCTGCCGAAATCGGCCGCCAGGCTGAAGCCGAGCGCGCCGAGCAGATCGACGACGAAAACCGCCGCAACCAGGAAGCCATTCTGCGTCTGCTCGATGAACTCGGCGATCTCGCCGACGGCGACCTCACCGTGCAGGCGACCGTGACGGAGGATTTCACCGGCGCCATCGCCGACTCCATCAACTACTCCATCGACCAGCTGCGCGGCCTCGTCGCCACGATCAACTCGACGGCCGTGCAGGTGTCCGCCGCCGCGCAGGAAACACAGTCCACCGCCATGCATCTCGCCGAGGCCTCCGAGCACCAGGCGCAGGAAATCGCCGGCGCCTCCGCCGCCGTGAACGAAATGGCCGTTTCCATCGACCAGGTGTCCGCCAACGCCGCCGAATCCGCCGCGGTGGCCGAACGCTCCGTGGCCATCGCGCACAAAGGCGCCGAGGTCGTGCAGAACACCATCACCGGCATGGACACGATCCGCGAGCAGATCCAGGAAACGTCAAAGCGCATCAAGCGTCTCGGGGAGTCGTCACAGGAAATCGGCGACATCGTGTCGCTGATCAACGACATCGCCGACCAGACCAACATCCTCGCGCTCAACGCGGCCATCCAGGCGTCCATGGCCGGTGAAGCCGGTCGCGGCTTCGCGGTGGTGGCCGACGAAGTGCAGCGCCTGGCCGAACGCTCCGCCGCGGCAACGAAGCAGATCGAACAGCTGGTGAAGACGATTCAAACCGATACCAACGAAGCCGTGATCTCGATGGAACAGACGACGGCCGAAGTGGTGCGCGGTGCCCGACTCGCCCAGGACGCCGGTGTGGCGCTCGGAGAGATCGAAAGCGTGTCGCGCAGTCTCGCCGACCTCATTCAGAACATCTCGAATGCGGCGCGTCAGCAGGCTGCCTCCGCCGGTCACATCTCCAACACCATGAACGTGATTCAGGAAATCACCTCGCAGACGACCGCCGGTACCATCGCGACCGCACGCTCGATCGGCAATCTCGCCGAGATGGCCAACGAGCTGCGGCAGTCGGTAGCCGGCTTCAAGCTGCCCGAGCACGCCTGACAAGGCGTTCGCCCAGAGGCGAGCATGTACAGGACAAGCGATGTGGCCACCGACCGCTGGGGCATCAAAGCGCTCGATCCCATCTCGGATGAACAGTTCGAGCTGTGGCAGACGCTGATCGAGGCGCGCACCGGCATGACGATCGGACTGGCGCGCCGCTCCTTCCTCGAGACCAGTCTCGTCATCCGCATGCGCGAGATCGGCGTCAGTGATTACGAAACCTATTACGAGCAGCTCATGGCCGGTCCGGTCTCGGAGCGCGAATGGGCCGTGCTCGTCGACCGCCTCACGGTCCAGGAAACCTCTTTCTTCCGTCATCCGAGTTCCTTTGCGCTGGTGCGTCAGCACGTTTCCGAGCTGATGCTGCGCGACCCGTTGCGCAAGCACCTGAATTTGTGGAGCGTGGGCTGCTCGACCGGCGAAGAGCCGTATTCGCTGGCCATGCAGACCGATACGCAGCTCGCCGAGCTGAAACGCGAGAAAGCGTATTTCGGCGTGACGGCCACGGACATCAGCCTGCCGACGCTGGGCCGGGCGCGCACCGGCATCTATGGCGAGCGCCGCCTGCACAACGTGCCGACGGCGTGGAAGGAAAAATATTTTACGAAAGTCGATAACGCGAAAAGGGAATGGCAGGTCACCGATGCGCTGAAGCGTCGCGTCGCTTTCGTGCAGCTCAACATCATGGAGCTGGACCGGGCGCCGATGACCGGCATGGACGTGATTTTCTGCCAGAATGTGCTGATCTATTTCCGGCGTTTCCGCAAGCGCGACATCCTGACCAATCTGGCCGTGCGCCTCGCGCCCGGCGGCTTGCTCGTGGTGGGGCTCGGCGAAGCGGTGGACTGGACGCATCCCTGGCTGTCGCGCGTGGATTATCCGGATACGCAGGCGTTCCGGCGCAGGATTTGAATCTGGGCACTCCGTGGGTCGGACTGAAGTCCGACCCACGGAAAACATAGATAGCGAATAGAGGCCCTCAGGGGGCATTGAAGAAATGAGCGAGAACCACAGCTTCCTGGCGCTGGACTGGGTCAAGGGCGAAATCGAGGAAACGCTGAAGCAGGCGCGGCAGGCGCTCGAGGCGCATGTCGAGAATCCCGAAGACGCGGCACAGATGCGTTTCTGCCTGGCCTATCTGCACCAGGTGCACGGCACCCTGCAGATCGTCGAGTTCTATGGCGCGGCGCTGCTCGCCGAAGAAATGGAAAAGCTCTGCCAGGCACTGATCAACGGCCAGGTGGCCCGCATCGCGGAAGGCCAGGAAGTGCTGATGCGCGCCATCCTGCAGCTGCCGCCCTATCTCGATCGCGTCAAGCAGTCGCGCCGCGATCTGCCGGTCGTGCTGCTGCCGCTGATGAACGACATGCGCGCCACGCGCGGCGAGTCGCTGCTGTCGGAAACCGCGCTGTTCACGCCCGACCTCGACGCCGGGGAACGTGCGCCCATCCAGGTGGCGCCAGCCGCCGCCGTGGACGTCGGCCGGCTGAAAAAGATCCGCCAGGCCTACCAGCTCGCGCTGCTCGGCTTTATCCGCAACGACGACCTCGCGGCCAGCCTGAAGAAGATGGGCCAGGTGTTCGCGCGCCTGGAGAGCATGGCGGGCGCCGCGCCCATCCGCGAACTCTGGCAGGTCGGCGGCGCCATTATCGAGGGGTTGCAGCAGCAGACGGTGGCAGCCAGCACCTCCATCAAGATGCTGCTCGGCCAGGTCGACCGCCAGCTGCGCCTGGCCATCGACGACAGCGCGATCAGGGCGCCGACGGAGCTGCTCAAGAACCTGCTCTACTACGTCGCCAAGAGCGGCGGCGCCACGCCGCGCCTGCAGGCCGTCAAGGAACTCTACCGGCTCGACGAATCGCTGCCGGGCGAGGCCATGGTCAACGAGGAACGCGCGCGCATGACCGGCCCGGACCGCGATGCCATGAAGTCGGTGGTGGACGCGCTCTGCGAAGAACTGGCCCGCGTCAAGGACGCGCTCGATCTCTTCGTGCGCAAGAGCGACGCCGAGAAGGACGTCGCCGAACTCACCGCGCAGGTGCCGGTGCTGAAGCAGGTGGCCGACACCGTGGCCGTGCTCGGCCTCGGCCAGCCGCGCCGCATCCTGCAGGAACAGATCGACGTCATCGACCGCATCGGCGCCGACGGCGGCATTCCGCAGGACGGCGCGCTGCTCGACATCGCCGGCGCGCTGCTCTACGTCGAAGCCACGCTCACCGGCATGGTCGCCGAGAAGCCCATCGGCCAGCAGAAGGGCCAGGCCAGCGAATTCTTCGCCAACGACCAGCTCAACGAAGCCCAGAGCGCCGTGCTGCGCGAATCGCGCAGCACGCTGGAAAAAGCCAAGGACGCGATCATCGAGTACATCGCGTCGCAGTGGAATCCGGCCAATCTGCAGAGCATCCCCGCGCTCATCGACACCGTGCGCGGCAGCCTCTTCATCCTGCAGCTCACGCGCCCGGCCGACATTCTCGCCGGTGCCGGCCGCTACGTGTCCGAGCGCCTGCTGGCCGGCCAGCATCGCCCGGACTGGCAGGAGATGGATACGCTCGCCGACGTCATCACCTCGGTCGAGTACTACCTCGAACGCATCGCCAACGACACGCACGGCGGCGACAACATTCTCGACATCGCCGAGCGCGGTCTCGGCAAGCTGGGCTTCGGCAAGGACGGCGCCCCTGCCCAGGGAGCCGCCACCGAAAACCCTACTGAACCTGCCCGCGGGACGGAGTCCGAGTGGCAGGTAGCAGACGAGGCATCGCTCGAGGCCGCGATGGCCGAGGCGGTGGCGCCACCCGTGCAGGATTTGCCGGTGGAGATGCACGAAGACGAAGTGTTGCGGGCCGACCGCGACGAGACCGTGATACGTCCGGTGCCTGATGAATTGAAGGAAATGCAGGAGCGCCTGCGCGTCGGCAACTTCGGCGACGTCGCGCTCGACGATGAAAACGCCGAGCTCATCACCGTCGACTTCGACGCCGCGACGCCGCTCGAGGCCGCCGCGGCCGATGACCTCGAGGCGGAGGACTGGCTGGTGCAGGAAGCCGCGAATCGCGATGACGGCGCAGCCGAACTCGGCGAGATCGAGGACCTGACGCTCGAGGACCTGGAAGCCGCTGCGGCAGCGGAAGCCGAGGATTTTCCCGAGCTGAGCCCCGCAGACGACACCGGCGCCAGTACCGAGCCCCTGCTCGAACTCGAGCCCCTGGCGGCGGTCACCCCGCCCAAGAAACCCATCCTGCCGGTGCTGACGCTGATGCCGGAGGACAATCACGACTTCGATGAGGAAATCCGTGAAATCTTCGCGGAAGAAGCCCAAGAAGTGCTGCAGAACATCAACGAGTACTTTCCCCGGTGGGCCGCGAACTTCGAGGACACGGCGTCCCTGCTCGAATTCCGCCGCGGCTTCCACACGCTGAAGGGCTCGGGGCGCATGGTCGGCGCCAGGGTCGTGGGCGAACTCGCCTGGGCCTTCGAGAACATGCTGAACAAGGTGCGTGACAAGATCCTGGAGCCGGACCAGGTCATGGTGAACCTGGTGTCGGAAGCGCTCGCCATTATTCCGGGCCTGGTCGAAGACTTCGCCCGGCGGCAGAGGCCGCGGGTCGACACCAGCCCGCTCATGGCGGCGGCCGAAGCCATCGCGCGCGGCGAGAAGCTCAGTGCGATGGATGTCGCCAACGCGGCCGCACAGGCGCAGGACAGCGACGAGCCGGAAAGCGAGACCGCGGTCGAGGACTTCGATGCGCTGGTGGCGAGCCTCGCTGCCGGAGACATCGCCGCTGCCGCGGCAGAAACCGTCGCGCCGGGTGCCGAAGCAGCTCCCGAGCCCGAGGAAGAAATCGATCCGATGCTGCTGGAGATTTTCAGCGGCGAAGCCGAGATGCATCTCGAGATCATCGGGCAGTACCTGCAGGCCATCGACCCGGAGCGCAGCGCCTGCGGCATCTCCGATGAGGTGCTGCGCGCGCTGCATACGCTCAAGGGGTCCGCCGGCATGGCCGGCATCAGGCCGGTGGCCGAGCTGGCCGCGCCGCTCGAGCATCTCTTCAAGGACCTGCGCAACCAGGTGGGGCATGCCCGCCGCGAGCACCTGCAGGTCCTGCGCGACGGCCGCGCCCTCATCCAGGATGCCATCGCCGACCTCAACCAGGGCGGCCGCGGCCGCCTGGCGGGCCTGCAGGAGCTGATCGCCCGCATCCGCCAGCTCGACCAGGAACGCCTCGCGCACCTGGAGAAAGAGCAGTCCGAGAAACTCGGTCCCGACGCCCTGGAAATCAAGGCGGCGACCCAGGGCCTCGTGGCCGGCTTCATGGAACTCGGCCTCGACCACGTGCTGGACGCGCCGTGGGAGCTGGAAGGCTGGATGTGCGCGCCGGAGGCGCCGCATCACGTCGATGTCCTGCAGCAGGAGCTGTCGCGCCTGCTGCAGGCCGCGCGGCAGAAGGACGTCGCACCGCTGGCGCTGCTCTGCGAGCGCCTGGTGAGTGTGTATGCGCGCATTACCGCGCAGGAAATCGGCGCGGAAGGCGAGATCCTCAACGATCTCGCGGGCGCCCACGAAGAAATCGTCGATATCTTCGACACGCTGGCGGCGAGCCAGACGGTGCAGCCCAACGAAGCCGTGCTCGGCCGCCTGCTCGACCTGCTGGAAATGCCCGCGGCTTTGCCGGCCCCGGCGTTCAGCGACGAGCCGGGCGTGGCGGCCTTCGAGCCGGATGTGCAGCAGAGCCTCGGCGAGCTGGTCATCGAAGGCGATGCGCCCGGCTGGGTAGAACCGGCCGCGATGACCTCGACCGAGAACGTCGATCCCGAGCTGCTCGAGATTTTCCTTGAGGAAGCCGACGAAGTCCTGGACGCCGCCCAGACCGAGCTCGACAACTGGCGCCACGACAACAGCAATACACCGGCGCTTGCCGCTTTGCAGCGCCACCTGCACACGCTGAAAGGCGGCGCGCGGCTGGCCGAGATCCGTCCGCTCGGCGATCTCGCGCATGAACTGGAATTCCTTTACGAAGGGCTGGTGGACGGCCGCTATGCGGCCCTGCCGGAGCTCGTGAACCTGTTGCTGCGCTGTCACGACCGCCTCGCCGACATGGTCGGCGAACTGCGCGCCAGCGGCCGCTGTCCGTCCGGCATCGAGCTCGTCAACGTCATCAACGCCTTCCGCCGCGGACCGGCGACGGGCGATACGGCCGCTGCCGAAACCCTCGTGGCGCCGGCCGCGCCGGAGCAGTTCGCCGCGATGGAAGCGGTGGAAGCTGCAGCCGCTGCGGAAGAACTGCCTGCCGCTACCGATTTCGGCGCCGAACTCGCGGCTGCCGACGCCGCGTTCGCCGGCGACGCCGCCGCGCCCGAAGACATTCCCGCCGAAGTGCCCGCCGAGATTTCCCCGCCGGAGGCCGCCGCGGCCGACGCCAACGACGCGCTCTTCGCCGAGTTCTTCCCCGGGGCCACGCCGGCCCCCGTCGCCGCCGCTCCGGCCCCGCCCGTACCCGCCGCAGCGCCCCCGCCGTCCCAGGATTTCGATCCGGAGCTGCTGGAAATTTTCCTCGAGGAGGCCGGCGAGATCGTCGACGCCAGCAGCCTGCAGCTTGCCGAATGGCAGGCGAATCCCGACAACACCCAGCCGGTGCACCAGCTCCAGCGCGGCCTGCATACCCTGAAGGGAGGCGCGCGCATGGCGGAGATCGGGGCGCTCGGCGATCTGGCGCACCACCTCGAGAATCTCTACGAGGGCAATACCCAGGGCCTGATGACGCCGACGCCGACGCTCTTCGTGCTGCTGCACCGCTGCCACGACCGTCTGGCCGAAGCCGTCGAGTCGCTGTGCGCCGGCAAGGGCTGCCCGGACGGCAGCGATCTCATCGCCCAGATCAAGGCGTATATCGCCGACCCGGAACATTTCCAGGACACGCCGACGGCGGTCACGCTGAAGCCGGTGGAGGCGGCCGCCGAGCCGGCCGCGCCGGCCGAACCGCCGGCGCCGCGTGCCATCGACGCTGCGCCGGTGCCGGAGAACGTCGACACCGACATCCTGGAAATTTTCCTCGAAGAATCGGAAGAGCTGGGCGAAGGCATCGAGGCCGCGCTCAGCGAGTGGCTGGAGAATCGCGAGGCCAGCGCGCCGCTGGAAGCGCTGATGCGGCACCTGCACACGCTGAAAGGCGGCGCGCGTCTCGCCGGCCTGAAGGGGCTGGGCGATCTTGCGCACGACTGGGAAACCGACCTCGTCGGCATCCAGAACGGTAGCCGGCAAGCCGACGCTGCATTCTTCAACGGTCTGAACGAACGCCTGGAAGCCCTGCTCGCCGGCATCAAGGGCGTAGGCGAGCGCCTCAAAACCGCACCGGCGCCCGCGCCGGCCGCCGCGCCGAAAGCCGCCGGGGTCGCGCCTTTCGCGGCGCCGGTTACCGCAGCGGCTGCTCCCGCGCCGCAGCGGGCGCTGGCCCCGCGTGGCTCGCAGCCGCCCTCCATGCACGGCGGCTTCCGCAAGGACACGGCGCAGCGCGGCCCGCAGGAAATGATCCGGGTGCCCTCCGACCTGCTGGAAAAACTGGTGAACCTTGCCGGCGAAACCTCCATCACGCGTTCGCGCGTGGAAATGGGTGTGCACGGCTTTGCCCAGACCGTGGAGGAAATGGGCGCGACCATCTCGCGTCTCGCCGAGCAGCTGCGCCGCATGGACTCGGAAATGGAAACCCAGATCGTCGCGCGCCACGGCGATGAAAGCGGCAAGTACGAAGACTTCGATCCGCTGGAAATGGACCAGTATTCGTCGCTGAACCAGCTCTCGAAGTCGCTGGCCGAGTCCGCCTCCGACCTGCTCGACCTGAAATCGACGCTGCTGGACAAGGCGAAAGACACCGAGACCCTGCTGCTGCAGCAGGCGCGCATCAACACCGAGCTGCAGGAAGGCCTCATGCGCTCGCGCATGGTGCCGTTCTCGCGCCTGGTGCCGCGCCTGAAGCGCATCGTGCGCCAGACCGGCCAGGAAGTCGGCAAGCCCGCCGACCTCGACGTCATCAATGCCGAAGGCGAAATGGACCGCACGCTGCTCGAGCGCATCGTCGCGCCGCTCGAGCACATGCTGCGCAACTCCGTCGACCACGGCATGGAAGACCCCGCGGGACGCGCCGCCGCCGGCAAGCCGGCGCAGGGCCGCGTCGCGCTGACGCTGGCGCGCGAAGGCGGCGAAGTCGTGCTGACGCTGGCCGACGACGGCCGCGGCATCAACATTCCCGCCGTGCGCAAGAAGGCCGTCGAGCGCGGCCTCATCACCGAAGGCCAGGAAATTTCCGACCAGGACGTCATCCAGTTCATCTTCCATGCCGGCTTCTCCACGGCGGCGAAGGTGACGCAGGTGTCCGGCCGCGGCGTCGGCATGGACGTGGTGCAGTCCGAAATCAAGCAGATGGGCGGCGCGGTCTCCATCCGCTCCGAAACCGGCCAGGGCACGACCTTCACCATCCGCCTGCCGTTCACGGTGGCGGTGAGCCGCGCGCTCATGGTGCGCGTCGGCGAGGACAGCTACGCGATTCCGCTGGCGCAGATCGAAGGCATCGTGCGCGCCAGCCCGTACGAGCTGGAAACCTATTACGGTCCGGACGCGCCGCTGTTCGAATACGCCGGCGTCACCTACCGGCTGAACTACCTCGGCGAATTCGTGCACGGCGTGAAGTCGCCGAACCTCGTCGGCCAGGCCATGCCCTTGCCGGTGCTGCTGATCCGCGGCGGCGAGCAGCGCATCGCCATCCAGGTGGACCAGCTGATCGGCTCGCGCGAAATCGTGGTGAAGTCGATCGGCTCGCAGCTCGCCTCGGTGGCCGGCCTTTCCGGCGCCACCATCCTCGGCGACGGCTCCGTGGTCATCATCCTCGACGTGCTCGCCATGCTGCGTGCCGCGGCCGTGGTGCTGCCGCAGATCTCGGTGGGCGGCACGGCGGCGCTGGCGGCGCCGGAAGTGCAGCGCACGCGCCAGGTCATGGTGGTCGACGACTCGGTAACGGTGCGCAAGGTGACCTCGCGCCTGCTCGAGCGCCACGGTTACGAGGTGCTGCTGGCCAAGGACGGGATGGACGCCATCGCGAAACTCGAAGACGCGCGTCCCGACATCATGCTGCTCGACATCGAAATGCCGCGCATGGACGGCTTCGAAGTGGCGACCCTGGTGCGCCACAACCCCCACCTGGAAGACCTGCCGATCATCATGATCACCTCGCGTACGGGTGAAAAACACCGCGAGCGTGCCTTCCAGATCGGCGTGAACTGTTATATGGGCAAGCCGTTCCAGGAAGAACAGCTTCTGGAAACGATTGCCGAGCTGCTGGCGGCGGCGGTGAAGTGAGGAAAGCATGGGCGAGCGTCGCAATCCGCGCATCGGTGTAGTCAGCGACTCCAATCTGCAGCGCCTGGCGTTGGCGCAGGCGGTTCGTGGCCACGGCTACGATCTCGGCCTGAATACGTCGCCGGACAAGCTCGACGAGGCCGCGCTCGGCGAAGCCGAACTCGATGTCTGGGTGGTCGACATGCAGGACGAGGATGACGATTTCCTCGACCGTCTGCTCGACCACTCGGCCTCGCCGATTCTCTTCGGGCTCGAGCAGGCGCCGGTGCAGGGCTCGCGCGATTTTCCGCGCTGGGAGCGCCGCGTCTTCATCAAGCTGAAAGACACGGTGGGCGAGCCGGTGCTGAACGAAAGCCTCGAGGGGCTGGAGCAGGCCGAAGCGCCGACGCCGGCGCTGACGCTGCCGCCCGAGTTCAGCACGCGTGCCGTCGACGGCCTCGAGCTCGTCGTCGTGCTGGCCGCCTCGCTCGGCGGCCCGGCCGCGGTGAAGGATTTCCTCGACTGCCTGCCGAGGGGCCTGCCGGTGGCCTTCGTGCTGGCGCAACACATCGACGAGCGCATGCAGGCGACGCTGTCGCGCGTGCTGGTGCGCCACAACGGCATGCCCTGCAAGATCGCCGCGGCCGGCGACGTGCTGCGGCACGGCGAGCTGCTGATCGAGCCGGTGGCGAGCGAAATCGATTTCGACGCGAACGGCGCCGTCATCGTGCGCGGCAGCGGGTGGGACGGCCCTTACGCGCCCTCCATCGACCAGACGCTGGCCAACATCACGCGCCGCTTCGGCCCTCGCGCCGGCGCCATCATCTTCAGCGGCATGGGCGGCGACGGCTCGATTTCCGGCCCGCTCATGCAGGAAGCCGGCGGCTTCGTCTGGGCGCAGACGGCGGAGAGCTGCGCCTGCTCGAGCCAGCCGGATTCCATGCGCGCCGTCGGCGTGGTTAGTTTCAACGGCGCGCCCGCGGAACTTGCCGCGCATCTTGTTGAACACGTGCGCACCCGCCTGGCGGCGGGTGCCTGACCTCATTCGATACGGACGCTGCCATGGCCACGATCCAGCTCACGCTCAACCAGACCACGCTGCTCGGCGCCACTACCGGCACCATCGCCTGCCTGCTGACGCCGGTGACCGGCAAAATGCTGCTGCTGCCCCATGTCACGGTGGCCGAAGTCGTGCCGGCCGTGGAGGTGCTGCCGGCGCCGGACGGCGCCGAAGTCTGGCACCTGGGCTTCGTCAAATGGCGCGAGATGGACGTGCCGGTGGTGGCCTTCGAAACCATGAACGACAACCAGCCGCCGCGCGAGTTCGAGCGCATCGCAATCGTCAGCGGCATCAGCGCGCAGCGCGAGCTGCCCT
Source organism: Pseudomonadota bacterium (assembly GCA_049320605.1). Classification (GTDB taxonomy): domain Bacteria; phylum Pseudomonadota; class Gammaproteobacteria; order Pseudomonadales; family Moraxellaceae; genus UBA2031. Next base: position 357,253 of record JBMOQI010000014.1, read on the forward strand.
ATTACGGCATCGTGGTGCAGGCGATTCCGCGCCTGGCCAAGGTGAAGATCGCCGAGCTCGAGGACCTCGAGGGCGCGCCGACCGGTCCCATGGAATTTCTCAAGGTGCGCTACGCCGGCGAGCTCGCCGTGATTCCCGACCTCGACGCCATCGAGGCGCGCCTGCTGGCCTGAGCGCCTGCATTCATGCGGGTTTTCTCCATAGGTCGGGATTTATCCCGACTGCAGCGCCGAATCCGGCGCCGTTGTCGGAATGAATTCCGACCCGCCAGCCTCAGCTTCGGTTAAGCGGAGCTGAGGCAGAATTTCAGCTGCCGGGAAATAGGGAGAGCAGCATGAGCCTGCGCAACACCTCCACACACTGGGGCCTCGTCGCCCGCCTCCTGCACGGCCTGTTCTTCCTGCTCATCCTCGGCGCCTGGATCGCCGTCGACCTGCACGAGGATTTTCCCAAGGGCTCGGCCGAGCGCGCGCAGTGGATGCTGCTGCACAAGTCCCTGGGCGCGACGGTGTTCTTCCTGGTCTGGGTGCGCCTCTTCTGGCGCCTCGGCGGCGACGTGCCGGCGCCGCTGCCGGCGCCGCGCTGGCAGCAGTGGAGCTCCGCCGCCGTGCACGGCGCGCTTTATCTCGTGATGATCGCGATGCCGCTCTCCGGCCTGTTATGGTCGCAGTTCGGCGACCGCCCCGTGTCGTGGTTCGGCCTCTTCGAGATCCCCGTCTTCCTGACGCCCGACAAGGCCCTTGCGGGGCAGCTCGGCGCGCTGCACAAGGAGGTGCTGTGGCCCCTGCTGTTGACGCTGATCGCGGTGCACGCGGCCGCGGCGCTCTGGCATCACTTCGTGCTGAAGGACGCCACGCTGAAGCGCATGTTCTTCCCCCGCCGCACGTCCTGAGCAACTTCCCGCCGCCACCTCCGGCTGCGCGCCCGTCCCGGCGCGCTAGCTCGTCATTGCCTGCGCCGCCGTTGCCGCGCTGCGGTGGCGCCGCCCGGCGCGGTGCGCGCGCCGGATGCGCTTCCAGATGCGGTCGTGGAGCGGCAGGAGAACGACGTTGCAGAGCGGTTCCACCAGGGCCGCGACACCGCCGAAGGCAGTGGAGCCGGTAACGGCCCACATCGTGGTGAAGGCCACGCCCATGTGGAGAAGGATCTGGCTGGTGGTTCTGGCGGCGGCGACCATGGCATTGTCCTCAAGCAGGCCCTCTATGGGAGGCAATGATGGCCGGGCGCGCGGCGGGCGTGAAATTGAAGGCCCGGCATTTTGCGATAAGGCCGGGCTATGTGAACTGCCGCGCCGCCCGGGGCGGGCTGCCGGGGCTCACCCTTTCCGGCGCAACGGCGCCAGCGCCTCGCCTTCGCGGCTCGCCACGAAGACCGCGGCGACGGAGTCGCTGTACACGTTCACCGCCGTGCGGCACATGTCGAGCAGGCGGTCGGTGACGAGCAGGAGGCCGATGGCCTCCAGCGGCAGGCCGAGCGCGCCGAGGATGACGGCGATGGCCACCAGGCTCGCCGCCGGGATGCCGGCCATGCCGAAGCCGGTGAGCAGCGCGATCAATACCACCGTCGCCTGCTGCGCGAGCGAGAGGTCGAGGCCGTAGGCCTGCGCCAGGAAGAGCGCCGCGGCGCATTCGTAGAGCGCGGTGCCGTCCATGTTCATGCTGGCGCCGAGCGGCGCGCTCATGCCGGAAACGCGTTCGGAGACGCCGGCGCGTTCGCGCAGGCTGCGCAGCGTCACCGGCAGCGTGGCCGTGCTGGAGGCCGTGGAAAACGCGGTGAGCAGCGCCGGCACCATGGCGCGCAGATGCTGCCAGGGCGACACCCGCGCCAGGCGCCAGAGGAAGAGCGAGATGGCGCCGAACATATGCAGCGCCAGCCCGAGCAGCACGGTGACGAAGAACCACAGCATGGGCGGCAGCGCCGCGAAGCCGGTGTCGGCGAGCGTGGTGGCGACGAGCGCGAGCACGCCCACCGGCGCCGCCTTCAGCACCAGGTGCGTGAGGCTGACCATGATGTGCTGCGTGCCGGTCCAGAAGGAGAACTGCGCGTCGCGCAGAGGCGGCGGCAGGCGGCCGAGGAAGAAGCCGTAGAGCAGGCTGAACACGATGAGGCCGAGCATATTGCCTTCCAGCGCGGCGCCGAAAAGATTGGGCGGCACCATGCTGGTGAAAAGGCTGAGCACATCGCCCAGCGACTTGTCCTGCACCTTGGCGAGCGCGGCGGAAGTGTCGGCGGGCAGCGTGAGCACGGTGCCGAGCGCGGCGCCGTCCACGATGCCGGGCTGGATCAGGTTGACGCAGGCGACGCCGATGATGACGGCAGTGAGGCTGCTGCCGACGTAATACGCGAAGGTGTTGCCGCCCATGCGGCCGATTTCCTCGCCGAGGCTGCTGATGCCGACGATGATGGAGCTCACGACGAGCGGAATCACGAGCAGGCGCAGCGCGTTCATGAAGAGCTGGCCGAGCAGCCTGAGCGTGACCAGCAGCGCGTGGTCCGCGGGCAGCGCCGCCGCGTGGATGGCGAGGCCGGCGAGGCCGCCGGCGGCGATGGCGATGAGTATCTGCCAGTGCAGCGCAAGCCTTGCCATGGTCGCTTCCTCGCCGGAGTGTCGGGCCATCATAAAGCCATCCGCGCAGGCGGCGAAACCACGCGCCGTCGTGGGCCGGGCTTCAGCCTGAGGTCCACCGCGCCGCTGTCAGGCTGAAGCCCGACCCACCGCAATGCGGTGTCATTCAGAGCCCGGCGGCGCGGCCCTCGCGGCGCGGATCGGCGGCGCCCTGCAGGCGGCCGCTCGCCTCACGGCGGATGACGGCGAGGCCGCTGTTGAGGTCGCTGCTTTCGAAGCGCTGGCCGTAGGCTTCCAGCCGGCGGCGCAGCTCCGCCGGAAAATCGCCGTCGATCTCGGTCGGGCCGTTGCGCGACAGCAGCAGCGGCTGGCTCGCCACTTCGGCCGGCGCGAGGGCCTCGTCGAGACTGCCGACGAGCGCGAGCAGCACGTAGCCGATGATGCGGCTGCCGCCCGGCGAGCCCAGCGCCAGCACGGCGCGCCGCTCGGCGTCCAGCACGATGACGGGCGCCATGGCGCTGCGCGGCCGCTTGCCGGGCTCGACGCGGTTGGCGAGCGGACGGCCGTCGGCCTGCGGGGCGAAACTGAAATCGGTGAGCTGGTTGTTGAAGAGCATGCCGTCCACCATCAGGCGGCTGCCGAAGGCGTCCTCGATGGAGCTCGTCATGCTGAGCCAGTGGCCGTTGCCGTCGACGATGGTGAGCTGCGTGGTGCCGTTCTCCAGCAGCTGGCCGTCGCTGCCCCAGGGTGCGCTGAGGCCGGGGGGCGTGCCGGCGCTGGCGCTGTGCATGCTCTGCGGGCCGATCAGGGCGCGGCGGCGGTCGAGATAGCCACTGTCGAAGAGGCCCTCGAGCGGCACCGGCACGAAGGCCGGGTCGGCGCTGTAGCGCTGGCGGTCGGCAAAGGCGAGGCGCTCGGCCTCGAGCAGGCGGTGCAGCAGCAGCGCGCGGTTGCCGCTGTGGGGGAATTCGTCGAGCAGCGCCAGCGTCTGCAGCACGGTCCAGCCGCCGGCAGGCGGCGGCGCCGAGCACACGAGCCAGACGCGATACGGCTTGCAGAGCGCGGTGCTCACGCGCGCGGCATAGGCTTCCCAGTCGCCGGCGCTGAAATCCGCGCCGGCGCGGTTGAGCGCCGCAATCGTCCGGCGCGCGGCGCGGCCCCGATAGAAACTGCGCGCACCTTTCGCGGCGAGGCGCTCCAGCGTTCTGGCATAGGCCGGATTCGCCAGCACGTGGCCGGCGGGCCAGGGACGGCCGTGGGCGTCGAAGAAATACGCACGCGTCGAGGCATGCTGCGCCAGCAGCGGATCGCGCGCGATCAGCGCGGCGAGGCGCGGCGAAATCGCAAAGCCGTCGGTGGCAAGCCGGAGGGCGGGCGCGAAAAGCTGCCGCCAGGGCAGGCGGCCGTAGCGCTGGTGCGCGAGTTCCAGCGCGGCGAGAACGCCGGGCACGCCGATGGCCTTGCCGCTCCTGATGGCGGCGTGGAAAGGCAGCGGCCTGCCGGCGGCATCGAGAAAGCGGTTTTCGCGTGCGGCGGCCGGCGCGGTTTCGCGGCCATCGAAGCTCAGCGTGGCGCGGCCGTCGTGATAGACGAGGAAGGCGCCGCCGCCGAAGCCCGAGCTCTGCGGCTCGACGAGGCCGAGCACGGCCTGCGCCGCAATCGCCGCATCGATGGCGCTGCCGCCGGCGCGCAGCATTTCCCGCGCGGCAGCGCTGGCCTGCGGATTGGCGGTGACGGCCATGGCATGCTCGGCGCTCGCCGTGCTGAGGCCGTAACGGCCGGTGTCGCCTTCCGGCGCGGCCGGCGCCACGGCCGGCGCAGGCGGCACGAACGGTGCGGTGTCGGCGGCGCAGGCCGGCAGCAGCCACAGTGAAAACAGCAGGGTGAAAGCGCGACGGGACATAGGGACTGCTTGTCTGGAGGCGGGTGGGCCGGTCTGGATTACGGAACGGCGCTGCAGCACAACATATAGCCCATTTCCGCAGGGTGGGCAGTCCTCAGCTGGGGGCGGGTCTATTTTCCGGAAAAATCGCCCAGCGCTGCCTGCAGCACGGCCAGCGCCGCCACCGGCGCGGTCTCGGTGCGCAGCACGCGCGGGCCGAGCTGCCAGGGCCGGAAACCCTGCGCCTGCACGCCGGCGATCTCCGCCTCGGAAAGCCCGCCTTCGGGACCGACCAGCAGCGCCACCGACGCCACTGTCGCGCGCGGCAGCGCGCCGCTCAGCGCGGGCGCCAGCACCAGCTTCAATTCGGCCGGCACCGCCGCGGCCCAGTCGGCCAGCGCCTGCGGTTCGTGGATGACGGGCACGAGGTTGCGGCCGCACTGCTCGCAGGCGCTGATGGCGACGCGACGCCAGTGCCCGAGTTTCTTGTCCGCGCGCTCCTCGCCACGCAGCTTGAGCTCGCAGCGCTCGCTGCTGAGCGGCGTGATCTCGCTGACGCCGAGCTCGGTGGCTTTCTGGATGGCGAAATCCATGCGCTCGCCGCGCGACATCACCTGGCCGAGATGCGTGTGCAGCGGCGATTCGCGATCGTCGGGCCGGAAGGCGAGCAGGCGCGCGACGGCCGCCTTCTTGCCGGCGGCGACGAGTTCGGCGTCCCAGGCGCCGCCTGCGCCGTTGAACAGCACGAAACGCGTGCCGGCCTCGCTGCGCAGCACGCGCACGAGATGGTGGGCGACGGCGTCGGGCAGCGTGACCTCGGTGTCGGCCGCGAGCGGCTGGAGCGTAAAGAAGCGCATGGCGGGTCAGGACTTCAGGTAGTGATCGAAAAATATCGCGGCCACCGCGAGCAGGATCAGCGCAGTGGTACGCAGCGTCGCCCTGATGCTGTAGCGGTGGCCCTGGCGCAGCATGGCCAGGAGCAGGGCGATATCCGTAGCGTGGATCTGGCTGGCCGGCAGCCGGGCCTTCAGCGTGTCGCGCAGCAGGTCGAGCGGGAAAAGCTCGATCGATCTTGCCGAGAGGTTGTTGCGGCGCATGGCCAGGCGTACGGAGCGCCGGCCGGCCACCAGCAGGTTTTCGCCCAGCCAGACCTCGGCATAGGGAACGCTGATCTCGAGCCGCGTGTCCTTCAGCACGCGCAGCGAATCCGGGCCCAGCACCAGGCGGGTTTCGATCAGGCGGGCGTACCTCCGCTCCAGGAAGAGCAGCGCGAGCAGGTAGACGAGCAGCAATCCGGCCATGGGCAGCAGCAGGAGGGGAGAAAGCGTCGGATGCCTGACCATCAGCCAGGCGGCTGCCAGCGCGCTCAGGGTCATGCCGCCAATCACTACGACGCGGATGACGAGGCGCTGGCGGCGGAGTTGCCTGGCATCGTCGGCGCTCGTTTCGAACTGCAGCTCGCCGTCGTCGCGGCGCAGCGCCGCGGCAGGCGGCGGCTGCCGGCCCTCCAGCAGCGCCTTGATCTGCGCGCGTGGCCAGAACGGCGAGACGCGCTGCAGCGGATTCAGATACAGCGGCAGCGCATGGCGGCCGATCTGCAGTATCGCCTGCTCCAGACGCACCTCGCCGTAGGGCGCGCTGGCCTTCACCTTGCCGGCCTCATGCAGCTCGACGCCAGTGGCGGTGAAGCGCAGCACGCGCGACAGCCGGTGCCGGTACTGCACGACACCGAAGGCGGCGCCGATCAGCAGCAGCGGCACGGTCGCCCCGATGATGAGCAGCAGCGGGCGCAGCTCATGGCTTCGGAGTGCCGGCAGTCCCGGCGCACCAGCAATCACCCAGCAGAAGCCGGGTACGAGCACGAGGCCGGCGAGCGCGATGCCGAGCACGGTATTGCGCTCCTGGCGGATGGTCTTCTCGCCTTCGGCGTCAGGCCTCAGCGTAACGGGGCGGCCGGCCTTGAGCGCGTCGACCTGTTCTGTATCGATCTGCTCGCTGCGGCGCTCCTCTGCTTTGCGTTGTTCTTGGCTTTTCAGGAAAAGCGCCAGGAAGAGCAGCGGCAGCAGCACCAGAAGCATGAGCAGGGGAATGCGCTCGCGCTCGCGCAGCAGCAACTGCTCGCGTAGCGCCAGTGCCCGCCACTCTTCCTTCAGGTCGGCGCTGCCGAGCGTTGTCTCGCCACCGCTGGCCGTGTCGATACGCAGCAGCCAGCGGTCGCGGCGGCTGGCAACGATGAGGTGGTCGTCGCGGAAAAGAAAATCGACAGGGTCCAGCGCAGAAGTTTCATGCCGGTGGCGGCTGCCATCGGCGGCGTAGAACACCAGCTCGCCGTCGTTCAGCGTCTCGCCGGCCTCGATCACCCACCAGCCGCTGTCGGTGCGGGCAAAGCGGTAGGGACGGCGCTGCGTGGCAAGCACGGTTTGCGGGGCCTGCAGCGCGAGTTCCGGTGTGGTGGTGAAGGGGATGCGCAGGATCACGTAACGGTCGGCGTCGGCGAGCAGCAGGCTGTCGCCGTCGAATTGGACATGGTTGGGGTAATGCAGCGGTGGCGCGTTCTTGCTGTCGAGCAGCAGGCGGCCCTGGCGGTCGAGCAGCAGCAGGCGGTGCTGGTTGTTGTCGGAGATGGCGATCAGTCCCTGTGCCGGGCTGACGGCAAAAAGCGCGTTCCTGTCGAGGTCGAGCGCGGCATCGCTGCGCGCGGTACAGGTGAGCGCAGCGGGACACTCGAAGAGCTGGCGTCGCTTGCGGTCGAAGACCCACAGCGTGCCGTCCGCCGTGATTTGCACCGCTCCCGGCTCCTGTAGCCCGAGTTCCACGGCTTGGCGGCGGCGCTGCAGTTCGCCCTTGTGATCGAACATGAGCAGCTGGCGGTCGGTGCCGAGCACGAAGCCCCCGTCCGGCATCGCCGCCAGGGCCAGCGGGCTTTCCGCGTGCAGCTGTGTACCGATACAGAGCAGGCGCGCGATGCCGGCAACGGTCGCGAGGATGACGACGGCAAGCAGCGGCAGCAGCAGTTTCTTGTGATTCATTGTTGGGCGTCCGGCTTCAGGGAATGGCGAGGTTGCTGCCTCCGGACGCCGCCGGCCCCTGTGCACAGGCGGCGTCGATGGCCTCTGCCGCGACGCTGACCATGAGGCGGATTTCCTCGGCCGTGATCACGTAGGGCGGCAGGAAATACACGACATTGCCGATGGGCCGCAGCAGCACGCCCTTCTGCAGCGCATGCTCGAAAATCTTCAGGCCGCGGCGCTCGCGCCAGTCGAAGGGCGCGCGCGTCTTGCGGTCCTGCACCAGCTCGACGGCGGCGATCATGCCAGTCTGGCGCACTTCCAGTACATGCGGATGCGCGGCCAGCGGCGCCAGTGCATCGGCCATGATCTTTGCCAGCACGCGGTTGCGGGCGAGCACGTTGTCGCTTTCGAAAATCTCCAGCGAGGTCAGGGCGGCACGCGCGGCCAGCGCGTTGCCGGTGTAGCTGTGCGAATGCAGGAAGCCTTTCAGCGTGTCGTAGCGGGCATAGAAGGCCTGGAAAACATTCTCCGTCGTCATGACCACGGACATCGGCAGGTAGCCCGCGGTGAGGCCCTTGGAGAGACAGAGGAAATCCGGCGTGATGCCGGCCTGCTCGCAGGCGAAGAGCGTGCCGGTGCGGCCGAAGCCGACGGCGATCTCATCGGCGATGAGGTGCACGCCGTAGCGGTCGCAGGCCTCGCGCAGCAGCGTGAGGTAGATCGGGTGGTACATCTTCATGCCGGCGGCGCCCTGCACCAGCGGCTCCACGATCACGGCGCAGACGTCTTCGTGGTGCTGCACGAGCATCTGCTCCATGAAAGCGAACTGGCGGCGCGAGAAACCTTCCCACGATTCGCCTGCTTCGCGGCGCGAGCAGTCGGGCGAAGGCGCGCGCAGGTGTTCCTTCAGCAGCGGCGCATAGGTGGCGGAGAAGAGCGGAATGTCGGTGACGGAAAGCGAGCCCAGCGTTTCGCCGTGGTAGCCCTGCTCCAGGCAGATGAAGCGGGTTTTTTCCGACCTGCCGCTGTTGCGCCAGAAATGCAGGCTCATCTTCAGCGCGATTTCCGTGGCGGCGGAACCGTTGTCGCCGTAGAAGCAGCGCGTCAGGCCCGGCGGCGCCCGCTGCACGAGTTTTTCCGAGAGCTCGACGATGGGCGCGTGGGTAAAACCGGCGAGGATGACGTGCTCCAGCGTATCGAGCTGTTCCTTCAGCGCGGCGTTGATGCGCGGATTGGCGTGGCCGAAGAGGTTGACCCACCAGGAGCTCACCGCGTCGAGGTATCTGTTGCCTTCGAAGTCGTACAGCCACACGCCTTCGCCGCGCCGGACGGGCACGATGGGCAGCGTCTCGTGGTCCTGCATCTGCGTACAGGGGTGCCAGACGTGCTTCAGGTCGCGTTGCATCCAGTCGCGGTTGTTCATGCCACTCTCTCCCGGAGTTTCTCCCTCTCCCCATTGCATGGGGAGAGGGTCGGGGTGAGGGGAACGGCGGTTGCCAGGGCCACCCCCCTCACCCTAGCCCTCTCCCCGCGTCGCGGGGAGAGGGAACAACATCAGCCGGGCAGGCCGAGGTTTTTCCACAGCGCCAGCGTCGGCTCGGCCTGGTTCATGGTGTAGAAGTGCAGGCCGGGCGCGCCGCCGGTGAGCAGCTGCGAGCAGAGGTCCGTCACCACGTCCTCGCCGAACTTCTGGATGCTGGCGGTGTCGTCGCCGTAGGACGACACCTGCCTGCGGATCCAGCGCGGGATTTCCGCGCCGCAGGCGTCGGAGAAGCGCACCAGGTTGGCAAAATTCGTGATGGGCATGATGCCGGGGATGATCGGAATGTCGATGCCCTGGCGATGCGCCGCCTGCACGAAGTAAAAGTAGCTGTCGGCGTTGAAGAAGTACTGCGTGATCGCCGAATCGGCGCCCTGCCGCACCTTGTGCACGAAGTGCCTGATGTCGCTGCCGAGATCGGCGGCCTGCGGATGGCATTCCGGATAGGCCGCGACTTCGATATGGAATTGATCGCCGTGGCGCTCGCGGATGAAGCCCACGAGGTCGGCGGCGAAGGCGAGCTCGCCGCTGCCGGGACCGGAGCCGGACGGCAGGTCGCCTCTTAAGGCAACGATGTGGCGGATGCCGTTGGCCTTGTAGATGTCGAGCAGTTCGGCGAGCTCGGCCTTGCTATCGCCGATGCAGGAGAGATGCGGCGCCGCGCCGCAGCCGGAGTCGCGCTGGATTTCCAGCACGGTGCCGAGCGAGCGCTCGCGCGTGGAGCCGCCGGCGCCGTAGGTCACGGAAAAATATTCGGGCCTGAGCGCGGCGAGCGTCTTGTAGACCTCGCGCAGCTTCAGCACGCCCGCATCCGTCTTGGGCGGGAAGAATTCAAACGAAAAGTGCTTTGCCATTTTCTTTATCTCCGGCCCTTGTCCGCAGGAGCGGCTTCAGCCGCGAACAAAGGCATCAGGTTCGCGGCTAAAGCCGCTCCTACGGGGCCATGCAGAGAGCCACGAAGGCCAGGGGGACTTCGTGGCAAGCTGACTGTTGACCTTAGTACTTGTAGTGCTCCGGCTTGAACGGGCCCTCGACGTGCACGCCGATGTAGCTCGCCTGGGCATCGGTGAGGCGCGTGATCACGCCGCCGAAGCCGGCCACCATCGCCGCCGCGACTTCCTCGTCCAGCTTCTTCGGCAGCACTTCCACCTTCAGCATGCGCTCCTGCACGGCCGGCGAATGCTCGGCGAACTTCTGCTCGTAGAGGTACATCTGCGCCAGCACCTGGTTGGCGAAGGAGCCGTCCATGATGCGCGACGGATGGCCCGTGGCGTTGCCGAGGTTGACAAGGCGGCCTTCGGAGAGCAGCAGCAGGTAGTTGGGGTCGGACGGATTCACCTGCGAGCCCGGCGCCACGCGATAGATCTTGTGTACCTGCGGCTTCACCTCTTCCCAGTGCCAGTTCTTGCGCATGTAGGCGGTGTCGATCTCGGTGTCGAAATGGCCGATGTTGCAGACCACGGCGCCGTTCTTCAGCGCGCCCAGCATGGCGGCATCGCACACATTCATGTTGCCGGTGGTGGTGACGACAAGATCGGTCTCGCCGAGCAGGCGCGTGTCGATGTCGGCCGCCTTGCCGGTGTTGACGCCGTTCTTGTACGCCGAGACGACTTCATAGCCGTCCATGCAGGCCTGCATGGCACAGATCGGATCGACTTCCTGCACGCGCACGATCATGCCTTCCTGGCGCAGCGACTGCGCCGAGCCCTTGCCGACGTCGCCGTAGCCGATGACGAGCGCGCGGCGGCCGGCCATGAGCATGTCGACGCCGCGCTTGATGGCGTCGTTCAGCGAGTGGCGGCAGCCGTACTTGTTGTCGTTCTTGCTCTTGGTGACGGAGTCGTTGACGTTGATCGCCGGCACCTTGAGCGTGCCCCTGGCCAGCATTTCCAGCAGGCGGTGCACGCCGGTCGTGGTTTCCTCGGTGATGCCGTGGATGCTCTCCAGCATCTGCGGATACTTGTTGTGCACGAGCAGCGTGAGGTCGCCGCCGTCGTCCAGGATCATGTTGGCGTCCCAGGGCTTGTCGCCGGACAGGATGGTTTTCTCCAGGCACCACTCGTATTCGGCCTCGGTCTCGCCCTTCCAGGCGAACACCGGAATGCCGGCGGCGGCGATGGCGGCGGCGGCCTGGTCCTGCGTCGAGAAGATGTTGCAGCTCGACCAGCGCACTTCGGCGCCGAGCTCGACCAGCGTCTCGATCAGCACGGCGGTCTGGATGGTCATGTGGATGCAGCCGATGATCTTCGCGCCCTGGAGCGGCTTCTGCGCGCTGTACTTGCGGCGCAGGCCCATGAGCGCGGGCATTTCGGTTTCGGCGAGGATGATTTCCTTGCGGCCCCAGGCGGCCAGGGAAATATCGGCGACCTTGTAGTCGGTGAAGTTCTGGAGTTTCGCGTTCATGAGCGTCATTTCCTCGTAGGGAGCAGAAAAATGACGCGGCGGGAGATCACACAGGAGGGCTCGCCAACCGCATCAGGGTAAGCGAGCGCAGTTGCAGCCGGCAGCATCCGGACGAGAGGCCTGAGCCTGGCGGAAGGGTTCCGTTGCAGCGCTCCTCAGGGCCGATGAGGTTACCGTAGAGCGCGGCGGCGAGGCAACCCGGCGGCCGCTCCGGGGCCTCCGCTCGGCCTCGATGCGGCGCCGGACAGCGCCGCCGCTGCTGCTAAGGGACGCCGGTCCGCCTAAGATGGGGTCAGGCAAGCCCATGGAGAGACAACATGAAAGATCCGCACAAGGCAGGGGTGGTGGAGCAGCTCGAGGCGGTCCGTGCCGCCCTGCGCGCGCAGGAGCCGGTCCAGCGCCGCGAGATGGAGGAGGCGCTGGACAACCTCGAGCAGGAATTCCGGGGGGCCGAGCCGGCCGATCCGGCGGCGCTGATGACGTTGCTGCAGGCCTGGGAGGCCAGGCTCCAGGCGGAGCACCCGGTGTTGAGCAGCGTGATTGCGGATGCGCTGCAGAAGCTCGGGGCCATGGGGATTTGAGGGCGCGCCGCCCATAAAAAAAAGCCCGGCAACTGCCGGGCTCTCGCCGCAAAAAATTGCGACTTACTTCAATCCCGCGGCGGCGCGCAGCGCATCCGCCTTGTCGGTCTGCTCCCAGGTGAAGGCCATGGCCTTGTGGATCTTCTCGACGATGGCGTTGCCCTCGCGCACCTGGTGCTTGAACTCGCGCTCGAAGGGCCTGCGGCCGAAGTGGCCGTAGCTCGAGGTCGGGCCGTAGATCGGGTGCAGCAGGTCGAGCTGCTTCACCAGGCCATACGGACGCAGTTCGAAGATCTCGCGGATGAGACCGACGAGCTTTTCGTCGCTGATCTTGCCGGTGCCGAAGGTGTTCACCGAGATGGAGGTCGGCTGTGCGACGCCGATGGCATAGCTCACCTGGATCTCGCAACGCTCGGCAAGACCGGCGGCGACCACGTTCTTCGCCACGTAACGGCCCGCGTAGGCGGCGGAGCGGTCGACCTTGGAGGGATCCTTGCCGGAGAAGGCGCCGCCGCCGTGGCGGGCCATGCCGCCGTAGCTGTCGACGATGATCTTGCGTCCGGTGAGGCCGCAGTCGCCCATGGGGCCGCCGATCTCGAAACGGCCGGTGGGGTTGATGAAGTACCTGGTGTCCTGGTTCAGCCACTGCGCCGGCAGCACCTTCTTCACGATTTCTTCCATCACGCCTTCGTGAATCCGGTCATTGCTGACTTCGCGGCTGTGCTGGGTGGAGAGCACCACGGCCTCGACCGCCACGGGCCTGCCGTTTTCATACCGGAAGGTGACCTGCGATTTCGCGTCCGGGCGCAGCCAGGGCAGCGTGCCGTTCTTGCGCACTTCGGCCTGGCGCTCGACGAGCCGGTGCGAATACAGGATCGGCGCGGGCATCAGCGAATCGGTCTCGCTGGTGGCGTAGCCGAACATCAGGCCCTGGTCGCCGGCGCCCTGGTCCTCGGGCTTGGCGCGGTCGACGCCCTGGTTGATGTCGGGCGACTGCTGGCCGATCAGGTTCAGCACGCCGCAGGTGCGGCCGTCAAAGCAGACCTCGGAAGAGTCGTAGCCGATGTCGAGGATGACCTGGCGGATGATCTTTTCGTAGTCGATGGTGGCGGTCGTCGTGATCTCGCCGGCGACGATGGCGACGCCGGTCTTCACCAGGGTTTCGCAGGCGACGCGCGCGTATTTGTCCTGGGCGATGATGACGTCGAGGAGGGCGTCCGAGATCTGGTCGGCCATCTTGTCCGGGTGGCCTTCCGAGACGGATTCAGAAGTAAAAACGGAATATTCAGACATTATTCAATGTCTCCTTTGGCTGGCGCCAAGAGCGACGCCGGAATGGTCGGCCCGCACAGCCGAAGGAGCCAAAGCTGGCGGGGTGAGCGGCGGATCATACAGGCCGGGGCCGGAATTGATAAGGAAGCAAGCGGATGCCCGGCAGCGCGGGCCGGCGGGTGGTCAGCGCGGGGCGAACACGACGCCGGAGGGGGCCCGGTTTTTGTGGGTCGGACTTCAGTCCGACAGGAGGCCTCCCTATCCGGCGCTGTAGTCGGACTCGGCGTCCCCGGCTGAAGTCCGACCTACAAGCATTCCCGCATGAGCACCGGCGTGTACTCCCGGTGGGCGATGTGCTCCGGACGGGCCTTGAGGCCGTGCAGGGGCGGGCCCGGGCGGTTGTCCACGCTGTTGTAGACGAAGAAGGCGTTGGCCCGCGGCCAGGGGCTGAGGTTGCCGGCCGAGCCGTGCAGCAGGTTGCAGTCGAAGAACACCACGGTGCCGGGCGGCCCCTTCACCGCGGCGAGGCCGCCGGCCTGCGCGGTGAGCAGCGCCAGCGCCTCCGGCGGCGGCGTGCCCACGGTCTGCCGCATGAGCGAGGCGCGATAGTTGTCCGCCGGCGTAGCGCCGACGCAGCCGACATAGGTCTTGTGCGAGCCGGGGATGAAGAGCAGCGGGCCGTTGAACTCCGTGTTCTCGGTGAGCAGCACCGAGCAGGAGAGCGCGCGCATGGCCGGCATGCCGTCTTCCACATGCCAGGTCTCGAAATCCGAGTGCCAGAAGAATTCCCTGCCGGCAAAACCCGGCTTGTAGTTGAGCCGGCTCTGGTGGAGATAGACGGGCGAGTCCAGCACGTGCTCGGCAAAGCCGAGCAGCCACGGATGCCGCACGAGAGACGCGAAGACTTTGCTCACAGCCGGCAGATGGAAGATGGAGCGCAGGGCATCCGAACCCGGCTCGCGGATCACGGTCTCCGCAGTGCTGCCGGCAAAGCGCGCCAGCAGCGCCTGCATTTCCGCCTGCAGGCTCGCGGCTTCCGCCGCGAGCAGGCCGGGCAGCACGAGAAAGCCCTGCCGTTCGTACGAGTCGAGCGTGCCCGCCGGCAGCCAGGCCGGACCCGGCGCCTGCGACCAGAGCACCGGCTCCTGCCGGCGCGCGAGCAGCGGCTCCGGCAGCAGGCGCGAGGGATAAGGCTCGCGCAACAGCGACATCATGAGGCGCCCTCCCTTTCATCGTCGGTTTGCGAGGGCGGTGCGTAGGCGCCGTCCTCGCCGTGGGTCTCGTCGCCGCGCAGGGGCGGATTGAAAACGCAGATCAGGCGCAGGCGGCTGTGCGCGCGCAGGTAGTGGCGGTCGTGCGCGTCGAGCGCGTACATCATGCCGGGATGGAGGCGATGGATTTCGCCGGTCTTGCGGCGCTCGAGGTCGGCGAGCTCGAGCTCGCCCTCGCCCTCGAGGCAGTACACCGCCTCCAGGTGGTGCTTGTAGTGGATGTAGGTCTCGGTGCCGGGCTGGATCCAGGTCTCGTGCAGCGAGAAGCCCATGCCATCGTCGCGCGTGAGCAGGCGGAAGCTGCTCCAGGTGTCGGTGTGCACGGCGCGCCCGGTGGGCAGGATGTCCGCGAAGTGCCGGACGATCATGCGACGGCCCCCCGCCATTGCGGCTGCCCCTGCGCGACGCGGGCGAGCGCGGCGTCGAGGATGGCGAGGCCCTGCTCCATTTCCGCGTGCGTGAGCGTGAGCGGGGGCAGCAGCTTCACGACTTCGCCCTGCGCTCCGCAGGTCTCCACGATGAGGCCGGCGCGGAAGCATTCCGCGCTGACGGCGTCGGCCTGCGCGCCGTTCGCCAGCGCGAGCCCGGCGACGAGGCCGCGGCCGCGCAGGTGGCGCACGATGTGATGGCGGCGCTGCAGGCGCTCAAGCCGCGTGCGCAGATGCCGGGCCTTGGCGCGCACTTCGCGGGCGAAGTCATCGCTGCTCCAGAACAGCTCCAGCGCGGCGGTGGCGGTGACGAAGGCGGCGTTGTTGCCGCGGAAGGTGCCGTTGTGCGCGCCGGGTTCCCAGATGTCGAGCTCCGGCTTCAGCAGCACGAGCGCCATCGGCAGGCCGTAGCCGGAGAGCGACTTGGAGAGCGTGACGAGGTCGGGCGCGAGGCCGGCCTCCTCGAAGCTGAAGAAATGCCCGGTGCGGCCGCAGCCCATCTGGATGTCGTCGACGATGAGCAGCATGTCGTGGCGGCGGCAGAGCGCGGCGAGGCCGCGCAGCCACTCGGCGGAGGCGGTGTTGACGCCGCCTTCGCCCTGGATGGTCTCGACCAGCGCGGCGGCGGGGCGGTCGAGGCCGGCGCCGGGATCGTTCAGCTGCCGCTCGAGCATGGCGAGCGTGTCGGCGTCGCGGCCGAAGTAGCCCGCGTAGGGCATGAAGCGCGTGTGGGCGAGCGGCGTGCCCGTGGCGTCGCGGTATTTGCGCGCGCCGGTCGCGGCCACCGCGCCCGCGCTCACGCCGTGGAAGGCGTTGGTGAAGCAGAGCACCGTGGGGCGCCGCTTCACCTGGCGCGCCAGCTTCAAGGCCGCCTCCACGGCATTGGCGCCGGTGGGGCCGGTGAACTGCAGCTTGTAGTCGAGGCCGCGCGGCTGCAGGACCAGGCGCTCGAAGGCCTCGAGGAAGTCGCGCTTGGCGACGGTGGCCATGTCGAGGCCGTGCACGATGCCGTCCGCGCCGAGGTAGGCGAGCAGTCTTTCCTTGAGGCGGGGATGGTTATGGCCGTAGTTGAGCGTGCCGGCGCCGCTGAAGAAATCGAGATAGCGGCGGCCGTCCTCGTCGGTGAGCCAGCAGCCCTGCGCGCTGCGGAACACGGCGGGAAAGCTGCGGATGTAGGAGCGCACTTCGGATTCGAGGCGCTCAAAGGCATTCATTTGCATGGCGGGCTCCTGCGGGAGGGGGGGGGAAGGGAGGGATGCGGGAGCGCTGCCCGGGGTCGGCCGCGCCGAAGCGGCGCCGGAAAAGCCCGGTGCGGGGCGGCGAGGCGTGCCGGCAGGTTCATGGCATTGCTCGCGCCACGGGCAGACTGGGGGGCCGCCGAAAGGCGCGAGATCGAGAATGGCCGAGGCATCGAGGTCGGCGGCGCCCATCAGCTCCACCACCCGCTCCAGCGCTTGCGCCAGCAGGAGCTGCTCGGCCTCGGGCAGGGCGCGCAGGCCGGCCACCAGGCGATGCTGCAGGGGCGAGGGCGCCTGCGCGGCTGCGGCCTCGCCTGCCGGGGTGGTCGATACCCGCACCTGGCGGCGGTCGATGAGGCTGCGCACGCGCGCGGCCAGGCCTTTGGCCGCGAGCCGGTCCACCACGCCGACCGTGGTGCTCGGGCTGAGGTCGATCGCCTGACTCAGGGCCTTGAGCGTAAGCGGACCCTGACGGACCAGCGTCAGCAGGCAGACCAGCTGGGGCGAGGTCAGGTCCTGCGCCTGCTGCAGCAGCTTCGAGTGCCGGTCCACCGCGCGGATGATGCGGCGGAGGGAGCGCAGGACACGGATTTCGGCGGGGGCGGCAGGGTCCATGAGCCTTTCCTTTGCGAATGGCGCGAAGCGGGACGCCAGGGCCAGCGCCAGCGGTTCTGACAAAAAGCGTAGCTGCTGAAATCGTTAGAGCAAGAATGATTCGGGTGCAGGAGCCGCGAGAGACCGAACCCGGCGGAGCTGCCCCCCGGCCCTTGTGGGTCGGACTTCAGTCCGACGACGGCGCCAGATTCGTCGCTGCAGTCGGACTGAAGTCCGACCCACAAGGGCGGTTGAGCGCCCTCCAGTTCCATCCCATTTCCTGCGCCGACGTCGCGCTTGCAGAGGTTTCTAAGTCCCCACCTTTCGGGGACAATACCGCCTCTTTTTTCGGGCCCGGCCCGAAGCGCCAGCCTGTACGGAGAATCCGATGCCCGCCGCCCCCCTGTCCGAACGCCGCCTCGCCAACGCCATCCGCGCGCTCGCCATGGACGCGGTGCAGAAGGCCAATTCCGGCCATCCCGGGGCGCCCATGGGCATGGCGGACATCGCCGAAGTGCTGTGGCGCGGCCCCTTCCGCCACAACCCGAAGAACCCGCAGTGGCCCAACCGCGACCGTTTCGTGCTCTCCAACGGCCACGGCTCCATGCTGCAGTACGCGCTCCTGCACCTGACCGGCTACGACGTCTCCCTCGACGACCTGAAGAATTTCCGCCAGCTCCACAGCAAGACGCCGGGCCATCCCGAGCTCGGCTACACGCCGGGCGTGGAAACCACCACCGGCCCGCTCGGCCAGGGCCTCGCCAACGCCGTCGGCCTGGCCATCGCGGAAAAAACGCTGGCCGCGCAGTTCAACCGCGAGGGCTTCCCCGTCGTCGACCACCGCACCTACTGCTTCCTCGGCGACGGCTGCCTGATGGAAGGCATCTCGCACGAAGTCTGCTCGCTGGCCGGCACGCTCGGGCTCGGCAAGCTGATCGCCTTCTACGACGACAACGGCATCTCCATCGACGGCGAAGTCGAGGGCTGGTTCAGCGACGACACGAAGCTGCGCTTCGAGGCCTACGGCTGGCAGGTGATCGGCCGCATCGATGGCCACGACGCCGACGCCGTCCGCGCGGCCATCGCGCAGGCCCAGGCCGACAGCGCACGCCCCACGCTCATCATCTGCCGCACCATCATCGGCCTGGGCGCGCCCACCAAGCAGGGCAAGGAAGAGTGCCACGGCGCCCCGCTCGGCGACGCCGAGATCGCTGCCGCGCGCGTCGCGCTGGGGTGGACGGCCGAGCCCTTCGTGATCCCCGCAGACATCTACGCAGCCTGGGACGGCCGCGCGCAGGGCGAGGCCCTGGAGGCGCAGTGGCGCGCGCAGTTCCGCGCCTATGAAAGCGCGCATCCCGAACTCGCCGCCGAACTGCAGCGCCGCCTCGCCGGCGAGCTGCCCCGCGGCTTCGACCTCAAGGCCACGGAATACATCCAGGCCGTGGCGGCAAAGGGCGAGACCATCGCCAGCCGCAAGGCCTCGCAGAACGCGCTCAACGCCTTCGGCCCGCTGCTGCCGGAACTGCTGGGCGGCTCCGCCGACCTCGCCGGCTCCAACCTCACGCTGTGGCAGGGCTGCCACGGCCTCCAGGAAGACGCGGCCGGCAACTACATCTACTATGGCGTGCGCGAATTCGGCATGAGCGCCATCATGAACGGCATCGCGCTGCACGGCGGCTTCATTCCCTACGGCGCCACCTTCCTGATCTTCATGGAATACGCGCGCAACGCCGTGCGCATGGCGGCGCTGATGAAGCAGCGCGTCATCCACGTCTACACGCACGACTCCATCGGCCTCGGCGAAGACGGCCCGACGCACCAGCCCGTCGAGCAGCTCGCCAGCCTGCGCGGCACGCCGAACATGAGCGTGTGGCGACCGGCCGACGCGGTGGAGGCCGCCGTCGCCTGGAAGGCCGCGCTGGAGCGCCGGACCGGCCCGACCGCGCTGGTGTTCTCGCGCCAGAACCTGGCGCATCAGCCGCGCACGCAGGAACAGATCGCCGCCATCGCGCGCGGCGGCTATGTGCTGGTAAAGGAAAACGGCCCCAGGCTCGACGCCATCATCATCGCCACCGGCTCGGAAATCGCGCTGGCGGTGGAGGCGCAGCAGCAGCTGACGGCGGAGGGCAAGTCGGTGCGCGTCGTCTCGATGCCCTCCACCGATGTGTTCATGGCGCAGGACACGGCGTATCGCGAGGCCGTGCTGCCCTGCGGCGTGCGCCGCCGCGTTGCCGTCGAAGCGTCGCACGTGGATTACTGGTGGAAGTTCGTCGGCCTCGACGGCCGCGTCATCGGCATGACGACCTTCGGCGAGTCCGCCCCGGCCGGCAAGCTGTTCGCGCATTTCGGCATCACCACCGCGGCCGTGGTGAAAGCGGTGAACGAAATCCTTTGATGTTTCCCCTCTCCCCGCAACGCGGGGAGAGGGCTAGGGTGAGGGGGCTTTTTTCTCCGCTCACCCCTCACCCCGGCCCTCTCCTCACGCGTGGGGAGAGGGGGAGAAAGCGCTATGCCACTACGCGTTGCCATCAACGGATATGGCCGCATCGGCCGCAACGTGCTGCGCGCGTATTTCGAGGCCGGCGCGCCTTCTTTTCCAAGAGCGGGGGCGCTGCAGTTCGTGGCCATCAACGATCTCGGCAAGCCCGAAGCGCTGGCGCATCTCACCCGCTACGACAGCACGCACGGCCGCTTCGGCGGCCACGTCGAGCTGGCCGGCAATAGGCTCATCGTCACTCCGGGGGGAGCGGGGTTCGGGTTCGCGGCTGAAGCCGCTCCTACAGAAAAAAATATCTCCGTAGGAGCGGCGTCAGCCGCGACGGCGCAAAGCATCCGTATCCTGTCCGAACCCGCGCCGGAAAAGCTGCCCTGGGCCGAGCTCGGCGTCGACGTGGTGCTGGAATGCACCGGCCAGTTCCGCGCCCGCAAGGACGCCGTCCGCCACCTCGTCGCCGGCGCGAAGAAAGTCATCATCGGCGCCGCGCCGTTCGATGAAGTCGATGCGATGCTGGTCTACGGCGTCAATCACGAAACGCTGCGGTCGGAGCACCGCGTGATTTCCAGCGTCTCCTGCACCACCAACGCGCTGGTGCCGCTGGTGAAAATCCTCGACGAGGCCTTCGGCGTCGAATCGGGCCTGATGACGGAAATCCATGCGGTGACCTCCGACCAGGTGCTGCTCGACCACACGCACCGCGACATCCGCCGCGGCCGCGCCGCCGGCAACAACATCATTCCCACCACCTCCAGCAGCATCGGCGCGCTGCGCCATGTGCTGCCCGAGGTGGGCGCGCGCATCGAGGGCTACTCGCTGCGCGTGCCGACGCAGAACGTGGCGGCCATCGATTTCACCTTTGTGGCAAAAAAGCCGGTCTCCGCGGCGGCGATCAATGCGGCGTTTGCGCGCGCGGCGACGGGGTCCTGCCGCCGCATCCTCGCCTACTGCGACGAGCAGCTGGTCTCCAGCGACTTCAATCATTCGCCGTATTCATTGATCTTCGACGCCACCGAAACCCGGGTGGTGGGCCGCCAGGCCAAGGTGCTGGCCTGGTACGACAACGAGTGGGGCTATGCCAACCGGCTGCTGGATTTGTGCCACTACATGGCGAAGCAATGAAGCAATTTTCCCTCTCCCCGCAGGTGGGGAGAGGGAGGAATAACCTTGAGCAAGAGGTGCTTTAGATGTCCGTAATCAAGATGGCCGACCTGGACCTGAAAGGAAAACGCGTCCTGATCCGCGAAGACCTGAACGTGCCGGTGAAGAACGGCAGGGTGGGCAGCGACGCCCGTATCGTGGCCTCGCTGCCCACCATCAAGCTCGCGCTGGAGAAAGGCGCGGCGGTGATGGTGTGCTCGCACCTCGGCCGTCCCGCCGAAGGCGAGTTCTCGGAAGAGAATTCCCTGCGGCCGGTGGCGGAGTACCTGAGTAAGGCACTGGGCCGCAACGTACCGCTGGTGAAGGATTATCTGGGCGGCGTGAATGTGCAGCCCGGTGACGTCGTGCTGTTCGAGAACGTGCGCTTCAACAAGGGCGAGAAGAAGAATGCTGACGAGCTCGCGCAGAAATACGCCGCGCTCTGCGACGTGTTCGTGATGGATGCCTTCGGCACCGCGCATCGGGCGGAAGGCTCCACGCACGGCGTCGCCCGGTTCGCGAAGGTGGCCTGCGCCGGCCCGCTGCTGGCCGCCGAGCTCGAGGCGCTGGAGAAGGCGCTGGCCAAGCCGGTGCGTCCCATGGTCGCCATCGTCGCCGGCTCGAAAGTCTCGACCAAGCTCGATGTGCTGACTTCACTCTCCACGCTCTGCGACCAGCTCATCGTTGGCGGCGGCATCGCCAATACTTTCCTGGCCGCGGCCGGCTACAAGGTCGGCAAGTCGCTGTGCGAGCACGATCTCATCGACACCGCCAAGGCCATCGCCGCTAAAGTGAGCGTGCCCCTGCCGCTGGATGTGGTCGTGGCCGAAGTGACCGGCCCCATCGACGACTTCATGGCCTTCGTCAACGCCGCGACCCCGGTGGTGAAGGACGTCAAGGACGTGGGCGAGCACGACATGATTCTCGACGTCGGCCCGAAGACGGCCGCGCAGTTCGCGGAACTGCTGAAGGCTGCGAAGACGATTCTCTGGAACGGCCCGGTCGGCGTCTTCGAAGTGGACGGCTTCGGCAAAGGCACCGAAACGTTGTCGCACGCCATCGCCACCAGTTCCGCCTTCTCCATCGCCGGCGGCGGCGATACGCTCGCCGCCATCGACAAGTACGGCGTCAGCGACAGGATTTCCTATATCTCCACCGGTGGCGGCGCCTTCCTCGAGTTCGTGGAAGGCAAGACGCTGCCAGCCGTGGCCGCGCTGGAAGAAGCCGCGGCGAAGTAATCGGGGCTGCTTCCCCCACCCTCACCCTCTCCCCATGGATGGGGAGAGGGAAGCGGCGGGGGCGCAGGACGACCGCCTCTCCAGTAGTAAGGCAGAGGACATCAGAGGTCAGCGCAGGATGGCTCCCTCTCCCCGCTTGCGGGGAGAGGGTTGGGGTGAGGGGAACGCGGTGACATGGACGTCATATGCGAAAAGAAAACGGCGAATTCGCTCGTCTGCTGCGTCAGCGGCAGACAGATGCGGAGAGCTTGATGTGGCGGCAGGTACGCAGCCGCCAGTTCATGGGCCTGAAGTTCAAGCGACAGTACCCGCTGCCGCCGTATGTGCTCGACTTTTACTGCGCGGAGCTCGCGTTGGTTGTAGGGCTGGACGGTGGGCAACATGCAGAGGCCGTTGCGTATGACCGTGAGCGAACAGAATTTCTGAAGCGGCAGGGGCTAACAGTCCTGCGCTTCTGGAACAACGATGTAATGAAAGATATGGCGTCGATACTCGAGTATCTGCGTCTGCATATTGAAAAGCGCCCCTCACCCCAACCCTCTCCCCGCGAGCGGGGAGAGGGAGAAAGTGGGGCAATTCTGGAGGAGTAGAAAGATGGCCCTTATCAGCCTGCGTCAGTTGCTGGACCACGCCGCCGAACATGGCTACGGCGTGCCCGCCTTCAACGTCAACAACCTCGAGCAGATGCGCGCCATCATGGAGGCGGCCGACAAGACCGATTCCCCGGTGATCGTGCAGGCCTCGGCCGGCGCGCGCAAATACGCCGGCGCGCCCTTCCTGCGCCACCTGATTCTCGCGGCCATCGAAGAGTTCCCGCATATCCCGGTAGTCATGCACCAGGACCACGGCACCGCGCCCGGCATCTGCCAGCGCTCCATCCAGCTCGGCTTCAGCTCGGTGATGATGGACGGCTCGCTGGGCGAGGACGGCAAGACCCCGACCGACTATGACTACAACGTGCGCGTCACGAAGACGGTCGTCGATTTCTCGCACGCCTGCGGCGTGTCCGTGGAAGGCGAGATCGGCTGCCTGGGCTCGCTGGAAACCGGCATGGCCGGGGAGGAAGACGGCGTCGGCGCCGAAGGCCTGCTCGATCATTCGCAGCTGCTCACCGATCCGGAAGAAGCCGCCGCCTTCGTGCGCGACACCGGCGTCGATGCGCTCGCCATCGCCATCGGCACCTCGCACGGCGCCTACAAGTTCACGCGCCCGCCCACCGGCGACATCCTGTCGATCCAGCGCGTGAAGGAAATCCACGCGCGCATCCCCAATACCCATCTCGTGATGCACGGCTCCTCTTCCGTGCCGCAGGACTGGCTGCAGGTGATCAATCAATACGGCGGCGCCATCAAGGAAACCTACGGCGTGCCGGTCGAGCAGATCGTCGAGGCCATCAGGCACGGCGTGCGCAAGGTGAACATCGACACCGACCTGCGCCTGGCCTCCACCGGCGCCATCCGCCGCTTCCTGGCGCAAGACCCGGCCGAGTTCGACCCGCGCAAATACTTCAAGGAAACCATCACCGCCATGCGCGACATCTGCATCGACCGCTACCAGGCCTTCGGCACCGCCGGCAACGCCGCCAGGATCAAGGTCATGACGCTGGAGCAGATGGCCCACAAGTACGCCAGGGGCGAGCTGGCGCAGCAGGTGAAGTAACTGCCGCCGTCCGCGTAAAAGCACCACCGCCAAGGCGCCGCGCGGCGCCTTTGTTTTTGGGGAAACCTCAGATCCGTCCCTTTTACTCCTCTTATTCCCCGCTGCGAGCTTTCAGGGCCAACTGCTGTGCAATCTGAGGAAGTCTGTCGACTACTTCACGACCAAAAAGAACCTCATCAACATAGCCCATGTGCAGCATATCAATGATGCGACATAGATATGAGCGGCCGCAGACCCACCAAGTGTAATGAGAGTCTATCATCAAGTAGTGAAAGACCTTTCGCCCTTCGTGCTCAAAGAGCTCATGCAGTTCCATACCATCAAGTAACGTTTCATAAACGCCATCAGCAACGCGGCTTCCAAAAGTCGTTGTGTAGTAATATTCCTTTATTTCCCAAATGGCGATTGGGTCAATGGCAGAAGGAAATGCTCCATCAACTCGACGTGATAGTGTGCGAAGAGGGGAGTTGTTATTGGTTATAAGTGCTCAAACAAAAATTTCCTGGCATGAGCTTGCGCAGTTCGACAGCACGGCGCAGACATTCTCACAGAGCGCCTCGAAAGACCGGTAAGACGAGAGCGGCAGCCACTCGTACTTGATCTTC
>JBMOQI010000015.1:0-126879 GCA_049320605.1 Pseudomonadota bacterium
GCGGACGCGGCGAGAGCACGCGCAGCAGCAGCGCCGGCGCCCAGCCGCGGCGCGCGCCAGGCGGCAGCGCTACGCGCTCGCTCGGCCGCAGCAGCAACAAGCCGACGCGCGTGGCGCACTGACTCCGGCCCCTTTCCGGACCGGGCGGCCGCCGACCAGGCGGCGCAGCGGTCCGGAAAGGCTTTGCCTTGCGGGACGGCCCCGTCAGAAATTGCTGAGCGGGAGCCTGCCCCCTCGGTTCTGCTTCCAACACCGCATGCTCGGCTCATCTGCAAGTTTCAAAATCACTTCACGGAATAACCACGCCGAATTTTCTGAAAAAGTTTCAAACTGACACCCACGAATACATCAACACTGCAAAACCTACGGATCAGCTCACCCCGGTTTCCGAGGCAGGTGCTACAACAAATCAACTGCATATGACATGCAGAAGTTCAAACAGACTTGAGGTGTTACGATGACCACGGACAATCAGCGGCAACAGGGCCAACAAGGCCAGCAGGGCCAGCAGGGCCAGAGCCAACAAGGCCAGCAGGGCCAGAGCCAGCAGGGTCAACAAGGGCAGCAAGGACAGCAGGATCAGCAGCCGGGTTATGGCCAGGGTCAGCAGGGCAGCCAGACCGGGCAGCAGGGCAGCCAGACGGGCCAACAGGGACAGCAGGACCTGGGGCAGACGGGCCAGCAAGGCCAGTCCGGCGTGGGCCAGCAGGGGCAGCAAGGACAGCAGGGCCTCGGCAGTCAACAAGGACAGCAAGGCGTTGGCAGCCAGCAGGGACAGCAGGACCGCGAAGGCCAGGGCCAGCAAAGCCAGCAGCCGGGCCGCGGTTCCCAGCAGCGCTGAGCCCTCCGTTTCCGCTCCCGCCCCAGGCACAAACGGCGTCCTGTTCATCAGCGACGCCGTTTCTGTTTAGCAGGAGCCGGCCCTCTCCGCTTGCTGCTTTGCAGCAGGGTTGCTCTTGCAAAATCACTACATGCCGGCCGGCCCGCCCGCCTCTCCACGCAATTACCCGTGCTATGCCTATGTAAACAGGCTTGTGCGTCGGGCAGACGCGGGAGGCGAGTGTGTATCAGGACCCCATCAATCAAGGCTCCGGCCAGAAACCCCGGCAGCAGAATCCGGACAACCAGGAAAGCCTCGCCGGTTTCTGGCAGAAGATCATGGAAGCGGCCCAGCATTTCTGGAGCCGGCTGACGCACGAGGACATCCAGCATGCGCGCCACACGGGGCGCAGCGGCCTGATCCAGGTGCTGCAGCACCGCTACGGGTTTTCTTCGGAGGAAGCCGACAGGCATGTCGAGAATTTTCTCGAGCAGATGCCGAAGAAGGGACTGTTCGAGCGCATGACCGAGGTCAACGGCAATCTCAGGCTCAACCAGTACGTCAGCAACCCGGCGCCGGGACCTTCGGCGCGCGACGACCAGCCGCCCGCCGTGAACGCCGCGCCGCAGGCGAGCACCGACGCCGGCCAGCGGAAAATCTGATGCGCAGGGCAGGGGCGACCCCGCCGCGCATCACTCTCAACCTAACAGCTAATAATCAGCGCCAGCCCCTGCTTATATGATTGCGCTTCGGGAAAAGGGCGGAGGCAGGACGCCTCCTGCCCGGACGAATTCCATCCCAGGCCGGAGAAGCGTCATGTCCAGCGAAACCCTGTTGCAGCTCATGGAAGAACCGCCTGCAACCCTCCCTTCCGCTGCAGAGCCGGATCAGCCGGCCGAGGCGGATGCGGCCGACCGGGCCCGGTCGCTGTCGCTGCAGGAGCGCCGCATCCTGGCGGCGCGCGACATCAACACCAAGATCGAAAGCCTGGAGCAGGACATGGAGCGGCTGACCGCGACCATCGCGCAGCGGCAGAGCGCGCTCCGCGATGTCATGGACGACCTGCAGAACCGTTCCGCGCTGATGCTGGCGGACATGATGCGCGTCAGCTCCCGCCTCGAGAAAGACCGCCTGCAGCAGACCGAGCGCAACCGCGTCATGGACATGCGCCTCACGGGCTCCGTCACCGAGCTGGGGCGCGAACTCGACGCCACTGCCGCCATGCTGGCGGCGCAGAAAACGTGCCTGGACCGGTTGCAGGACAGCCACGACACGCTGCAGCGTTTGCACCTGCACCTCGAGAAGGCCGTGAGCCGCCAGGGGCAGAGCCTGGGCATCCTGGCCTCCGACACCTATCAGCAGCTTTCCCTGACGCGCACGCAGATCGAGGATCTCAATGCGCTCTACCGCGAGCAGCAGGAGGCCCTGCTCGCGCTCAGCTCGGATCACGAGCTGCTGGCCCTCAAGTCGGGACAGGTCGAGGCGCGGCTGGCCGGCCTCAACTCCGTGCTCAACGAAAGCATTGGCCAGACCCGGCGGCGCTTTCGCACCGTCACCGTCGGCATCGCCGTGCTGGCGGCGATTTCGCTGGGCCTGATCGCCTATTTCCAGCTCTACCCGTCCGCCGTGCCGGAGACCGTCCGGCAGCAGCTCAGCGGCCTTTCCAGCGGCCTCAGCCAGCAGTCCAGCAGCCATGACGCGCTGCGCCAGGAGCTGGCAGCCATTCAGGCAAGGCTGGCGGCCCTGGACGGGATGCTCGGCCGGCAGGCCGCGGAAATCGCCAGCCTGCGCACTCAGGCCCGGCAAAGCAGCCGCAGTCTCAGGGACCTCCAGGCCGAGGTGGGCACGCTGAAGGCCAGCCTGGTCACGGAGAGCCCGGCCGAGCCCCCAGAGGCGCCGGTAGACGGCCTTACCCCGCCGGTGGCCATTCCCGGCACGCGTGCCGCGCTCTGACCGAACGCGCATAAAAAAGCCCGGCAACGCCGGGCTTTTTTTATGCGCCGGGAATTACAGGGGCTTGATGTTCGCCGCCTGCTTGCCCTTCTGACCCATCGTGACCTCGAAGGAAACCTTCTGACCTTCGACCAGGGAACGGAAACCGTCCGCCTTGATCTCGGAGAAGTGCGCAAAGAGGTCTTCACCCCCATCGTCCTGCTTGATGAAGCCGTAGCCTTTGGTGTCGTTGAACCACTTGACGGTACCAGTTGCCATTTGCGTATTACCTGCAAACAAGTTGAAGAGAGAGCGCCGTGCGCTCGGTAGTGCATGAAACCGGGACAGGGAAACGACGAACTGGAGCTCAGGTGGAGCGAGAACTGGCAGGTATTGGTTCAGCCTGTGGGACATGCAGGGCAAATGATTGTACCGGCCCTGCCGCAAGTCAAGCCGGCGGGGGCGCTTGCAAGGTGCGGCCGTTAACATCTGTAGCCGGAGGTTTTGTCCGCCGCCTCGGCCGCTCGCCCCAGAGGAATTGGCGCGCCCTCGGCAGAATGCCTTGCTGCCTGCCATGCCGGCTTCGCTGCACTACGCAGAAATACACATCTCTCCTGAAGGAGGCCCAAACTTTTTCACTGTTTCCTGCGGCGCCTGCCGAGTGCGCCCGCTATTTTCGAGCCTCCAAAATTTTCAAAATTCAACATATCCAAACATGTGGCCCTATAAAAGTTTCCCGGCTAGAACCATGTAAGTCGCCCGCAGGTGTACAAATAAAAGGCCTCCGAGGAAGTGGCGACTTTTTGCAAGTTAGCAGCGAGGTGGAACGTAATGATGGGCATCGGAGAACGATGGAAAGGCCTGGCACAGAAGGCCAGGAATTTCTGGGCAGAACTGACGGAAGACGAAGCGCGGAGAGCCGGTCCGCAGGATCAGGCGGGCGCTGAGGTCGTGCATCAGCGCTATGGCGGCACGGAAAAAAACAGCGAACTGCTGCGGGGCAGTCCGGAAGCCGAGCAGGCCAAGCGGGTCCGCGACGAAGAGTCCATGGACCAGGGGCCGGAGGACGCCCTTCTCGGCAATCCTGCCGCACGGGCGGGACGCTCCAGCCAGCGCGGCGGCACCCAGCAGATGCAGGACACGCAGCAGTCGCGCCAGTACACGCAGCAGGGCGGCAGCGGCCTGCAGAAAACCGTCGGCCAGCAAATGGGCGGGCAGGCGGGGAGCGGCGGCAAGGCACGCGCGCGCGACGAGTAGGCGCGGCAACGTCAGCCGAATCGCTCCGACCCGGCTGGCTGCCGGAGCCGCTGAATTCGTCTGCAGCAGGCACCCGTGGTTCACAGGGTGAATGAGGTGACACTGCTGCACACGGCCTGGAGCGGGGCCGTCGCTACCGACTTGTGGACGCCATCCGGAAGAGGTCGGTACCGAACAGGGCAGGAAAGGCAGGGAGCCTTTTCAAACCTGACGCTCAAAGGGAATGCCCCGGCAACGGGGCATTCTCGTTCCTGCACCGGCCGTAGTCCCCGTCGCGGCGGCGCAAAAACAAAATGCCCCGTACAGGCGGGGCATCTTATTGGCGAACGTTGTCTTCACGGCATCGGATTGCCGTCCGTTTCGGCCACGCTCTTGAGCGTGGCCAGGCCTTCCTCGAAATCCCGGCCTATCATGCGTTCCATAAGCAGGCTCATCCAGCGCATGGCCGGGTTGTAGCCGATCTGGTCGCGCATGCTCCAGCTCACCTCGGTGCCGCCCTGCTTCGGCTCCAGCCGGAAGCTGCCGACGGGGCGCGAATCGACATCAGGAAAGTAGAGCGAATATTCGAGCAGGCGATCCGGCTCCACTTTCACGAAGCGTATTTCGCCATTGCCCTGCGAGGCGCTTTTCCATTGCCACATGGCGCCGGCACCGCGCGGCGGGCCGGCATAGCTGACGCTCATCGCCGGGTCGCGGCGATTCCAGGTGCTCCAGCGCCGCCATTCGCGCGGATCCTCGAGCAGCGCGAACACGCGCTCGGGGCTGGCCTGCACATGGATGCGGCGCTCCACGTGGTAGCTGTCCGGCAACAGGAAGGACAGCAGCAATAGCGCGGCGAAAAACGCGGAGAGGCCCAGCAGCAGGCGAACCAGAATTTTCATTAGTCATGTCCCCGGGGGTTGGTCACTCCGCTGACGATGCTGCGGCCCTGGCGGCTTCCGGCAGCCGAAGGCTGCCTCAGGACTGGTTGCTGGCATTGAAGATGCGGGAGCCCGGCCTGCCGGTCAACTCGGCAATTTGTTGCAGTTGCGTTTCCCTGCATCGATCAGCTCGGGCGCCCAACGCTGCAGCCCGCTGCCTGAATGAACAAGCCGCGCGCTGGCGGCTTGTTCAAGGCGCTGCCTCAGGCCCAGGCGCGCCTGAGCACGGCCAGCGCTTCGTCGCGATCGGCTTCCTTGGGATTGAAGATGATGCAGCCGTCGTTGAGGGCGAGGTCGGCAATCTGCGCGAGCTGGCCTTCCTGCACCTTGCCGGTTTCCTGCAGCGTGCGCGGCAGCTTGCAGCGGTTGTAGAGCTCGTCGCGCAGCCGGCGGAGGGTGGCGATGGCCTTCTTCGCGCGCTCGCTGCGCGGCGTCGCGGCATACACGTCGGCGCCCGCCAGCGGCAACAGCAATTCGCCAATGCGCTCGCCGTTCACATCCTGGTTGTACTCCAGCACATAAGGCAGGAAGAGGCTCATGCAGAGGCCGTGCGGCAGATGGCAGACCGCGCCCAGCGAATGCCCGAGCGCGTGCACGAGGCCGACCATGGAGTTGGAGAAAGCGATGCCCGCCATGGTGGAGGCCTGCGCGAGTTCGAGGCGGCCGTCGGCGTCGCCCGGATCATCCATCACCTTCAGCAGGTTCTCGCTGATCTTGCGGATCGCGGCGGTGGCGTAGGCGTCGCTGACGGGATTGGCGGCGAGGCAGGTGAAGGCCTCGACGGCGTGCGTCATCGCGTCCATCGCCGTCATCGCGGTGATGTGCGGCGGCAGGGTCAGCGTCATGCGCGGATCGAGCACGGCGACGTTGGGCAGCAGGAAATACGAAGTGAAGGGGACTTTCACGCCCTTGTCCGTATCGGAGATGACCGCCGCCATGGTGGTCTCGGAACCGGTGCCGGCCGTGGTCGGCACCACAAACAGCGGCTTCAGCGGACGCTTGAGGTTGTGCGCGCCGGAATAGGCGTACAGGTCATCGCCGCCTTCGGACACGAGGATGTTGGCGGCCTTGGCGGTGTCGATCACCGAGCCGCCGCCGACGGCGACGATGGCGTCGCAGTTGTTGGCGCGCCAGGCCGCCGCGGCCCTGCGCACGGTCTGCATGGAGCTGTCCGGCGGCACGTCGTCGAAGACGCAGGCGGGGCCGATGCCGCTGTCGACGAAAACCGCTTCGACATGCCTGAGCAGGCCGACCGCGACCACGCCCTTGTCGGTGATGATCAGCGGCCGCCTGGCCTGCAGCGTCGAGAGTTCGAAGGGGATGTGCTCCAGGGCCTTGTGACCTGCCACGATTTTCACCGGGCAGAAAAACTCGTAGTACGGCTTGGCCATTTTTTATTCCCCTTTCAGAAAGTTGCTGGCCACACGGCCATAGATGCGCGTGGCAAGAGACAGTTTCTGCGCCAGCCCGATGGCGGGATAGCGCTTCACCGCGCGCTCGGCGACGAGCCTGGGCAGGATCAGCACTTCCATGCGCGTCAGGCAGCGCACGAGGCGGATGGCCTGCGAAACGTCGCCGTCCACATAGAGGCGGTCGTTGGCGAAGGCGCGCGCCGTGCCTTCCTGGAAACTCAGCACGAGAAAGGCGTGCGAAAGATGCTTGAAGCGTGCGCAGAGGTCGGGCTTGCCGGCATGGTTCTTGAGCAGCCTGAGCCTGCCGTCGGCCTGGACCTGCACGGTGAAGTCGGCGCCCTTGGGCATCACCTTCATCTGCACGACGAAGCCTTCGGGAAAGGCCGAGACTTCCTTGCGGATGACGGCGTCGACCTGGCTGGCGGCGACCAGGCCACGCCCGACGACCCCCATCATCAGGGCCACGTAGCGACGTTCCAGCTCCGGGGGCAGCTTTACGTTGTCGGGCATTTTTTTCTTCTGGCTTCGGTGAGAGGAATTATTCGTGGTGGTAGCGCGTCACGCGCTCGACTTCGTGCTTCGAGCCCAGCACGACCGGCACCCGCTGGTGCAGCAGGGCAGGCTGCAACTCCAGGATGCGCGCGCGGCCCGTGGTCGCGAGGCCGCCGGCCTGCTCGACCAGGAAGGCCATGGGATTGGCTTCGTACATCAGGCGCAGCTTGCCGCCTTTCTCTTTCGTCTTGCTGTCGAGCGGGTACAGGAAGACGCCGCCGCGCGTGAGGATGCGGTGCACGTCGGCCACCATGGAGGCGACCCAGCGCATGTTGAAATCCTTCTCGCGCGGGCCGGAAGCGCCCATCAGCAGCTCTTCGACGTAGCGCTGCACCGGCGGCTCCCAGAAACGCTGGTTGGACATGTTGATGGCGAATTCCCTTGTGTCTTCGGGAATCGTCATCTGCGCCTGCGTCAGCACGAATTCGCCGAGCTCGCGATCCAGGGTGAAGCAGTCCACGCCCCGGCCCAGCGTCAGCACGAGCAGCGTGGAGGGACCGTACACGGCATAGCCGGCGACGATCTGCTCGGCGCCCGGCTGCAGGAATTCCTCGACCGTGGGCGCGCGCCCGGGGCCGGCCTGGCGCAGCAGCACCGAGAAAATGGTGCCGACGGAGATGTTCACGTCGATGTTGGAGGAGCCGTCGAGCGGATCGAAGAGGAGAAGATAATCGCCGCGCGGGTATTCGGGAGGGATGTGATAGATCTCGTCCATTTCCTCCGAGGCCATGGCCGCGAGCGTGCCGTTGGCCTGCTTGGAGCGGATCAGGAGGTCGTTGGAGAGCACGTCCAGCTTTTTCTGCGCCTCGCCCTGCACGTTGTCGGTGCCGGCGCCGCCCAGCACGCCGGCGATGGCACCCTTGCCGATGGCCACGCCGATGGCCTTGCAGGCGGTGGCGATGTTCTCGATCAGCAGGCGCAGGTCGTGGGTGATCTTCGGATTGCCGCGCTGCTGCTCGACGAGGTAACGGCTCAGGGTCACGCCGGTCATGGAACACCTTGGCTAATGCGGAGGGAGGCCGCGGATTATGACGGTAATGGCGACCCCGGCCAAACCATCTTAGGCATGAAGTCGCTCCGGATCTCAGGGAGTGCTGCGGCTGGCCCGTTGCTGGTCCCGGACCTGGCGCGGCGTCCGGCCGGTCCAGGCCTTGAAGGCGCGGGTGAAGTTGGCCGGGTCGCGATAACCGAGGCGTTCGGCGATCTGCTCGATGCTGAGCCGCCCTTCCGCCAGCAGCAGCATGGCCTCGTTGCGGCGCATCTCGGCCACCAGCTCGGAAAACCCCAGGCCCTGCTCGGCGAGCTTGCGCTTCAGGCTGCGCGCCGACATGCAGCAGCGCCGCGCCACGGTCTCGAGATCGGGCATGGCGCTCATGTCCTCGCCCAGCAGGGCGCGCACGCGCGATACCAGGGGCGCCCTCGACAGCGCCGCCAGCTCGCGCTCGCACTGCTCGCGGGCCAGTTGCGAGGCGGCGGCGTCCGCCAGCAGCAGGGGCTGGTCGAGCAGCCCGGCCGGGAAGCGCAGCTGGTTCACCGCCTTGCCATAGCGGATGGGGCAGGGCAGCAGGTGGGCGCAGGCGGCGTAATAGGCGGGCTCGGGGAAACCGATCCATATCTCCGCCGCGATGCTGCTGACCCCGGTGATGTAGGCCCCGGCATGCGCCAGGCCGATCAGCAGGCTTTCGAAGGGAAAGGCGAAGGGCGGCTTGATGTCCGTCGTGCTGTCGATCTGCACCACGGCCATCCCGCCCTCCATGAAGAAGCGCAGGCTGAGGGCGCCGCTGCGGGTACTGAAGAACTTTTCGGTGAGGGCGAGGGCTTCGGCCAGGGTCGCGCTGGTCATGACGGCGTAGCCCAGGAAGCCATGGGCCGAGAGCTTGGTCTGCAGGCCGAAGTGATAGCCCAGGGCCGGCTCGCCCGTCAGGCGCAGGGCGCGCCCGATCAGCAGGTTGAACTCCAGCGGCGTCAGCCGGGCATCGTGCGCCGCGGGGTCCAGGCGGGCCAGGGCCGTCTCCGCCATCAGCTCTTCCGGCGCCACATGCCAACGCTTGCAGAGCTCGACCAGATGCCGCGCATAGGTCACCGGAATGGCGGGATGGTGCAAAGCGTGGGTCGACATGCGGACTGGCCCTGTTTAACCAAAGGTTTGCATTTTTGGCCTGAAGTGACCTAGCAGGCGTTTGGGGTTGCTGCCAATACTGACATTGTCCACTGACACATTCATTGAAGAAAAACAGTGTCTGAAACCGGCTGCCCGCAGTGAAGGAATCCTAGCCGCAAATGACCCCTCAGGTCATCGGCGGCCGGCAGTGTGAGCCCCGCACAGGAGCGATGAGATGACCGCACAAGCCCGGATCAACGCCAGCTTTCCCGTCCGCCGCATGGATTTCGGCTTCAACGACGTGCCGAAGTACTGGTTCCACGACGACCCCTTCCTGACGCACTTCCTGTCCAATCTGTCGTCGCTCTTCCCGGAGGGCGAATTTTTCTTCGTCACCAGCATGCGCAATGTCCGCGACCGCATCGACGATCCGGTCCTGCAGAAGGAAATCAGCGCCTTCATCGGCCAGGAAGCCATGCACTCCAAGGAGCACAAGGTTTTCAACGACTATGCCACCGCGCATGGCATAGACGTGGACTATTTCCACCGTCGCGTCGGCATACTGCTGAAGCTCGGCCACAAGATTCTTTCCCACAAGACGCAGCTCGGCATCACCTGCGCCCTGGAGCATTTCACGGCCACCGTCGCCGCCCAGCTGATGCGGCGCGAAGACTGGAACGGCCGCATGAACGATCCGACCATGCGCAAGATGTGGCTGTGGCATGCCATCGAGGAGTCCGAGCACAAGTCGGTCTGCTACGACGCCTACCAGCGCCTCTACAACGATTACGGCACCCGCGCCGCCACCATGGTAGTGGCCTGGTCCATCCTGGCTGTCGTCCTGATCGAGCAGCAGATCCGCCTGATGGCCAAGGACGGTCACCTCTTCAACGTGAAGTCCTGGGCCCGCGGCATATGGGGCCTGCTCGGCACCCGGGGTTTCCTGACGCAGCTGACCCTGCCGCTGCTCGACTACTTCCGTCCGGGTTTCCACCCGCAAGACCACGACAGCAAAGCGCTGGAAAGGAAGTACAAGGAAGAGCTGGGCATCACCGGCTGATCTCCGCCAGAACAAAAAAGGCCTGCCCGTTGTGCAGGCCTTTTTTGTTCTGGCGGACTTCGCGGCGCGTGCAGAGGCCTGCCTGGCCCCCCCAGACAAAAATTTGGCATTCCTCGCCCTGACCTCCTGCAGCGCCCCGACCAATACTCGAAGCATCAGTCAGAGGAATTTTCGCCATGAACGCCAGCACCAGCCCCCCCGCCGCCGGCCCGGCCGGCAAGCGCACCAACAAAAGCGCCATCCAGCCCCGCCGCATGGATTTCCGCTTCGCTTCGGACCTGCCGCGTTACTGGTTCGGCGGCAGCCAGTTCAAGTCCGTCCTGCTGACGGCCCTCTCCTGCACTTTTCCCGAGGGTGAGCGCTTCTTCGTGCGCTCCGTGCGCCATTACCAGCCCTCCCTCAGGAGCAAGCATCTGAAGGAAGAAGTGAAAGGCTTCATCGGCCAGGAGGCGCACCACGGCAACGAGCACGAAGTCTTCAACGCGCTCATGCAGGAGCGGGGCATTCCCACCCACCAGGTCGAAAGGTTCGTGCACGACGGCATCCGCTGGCGGGAAAAGCACCTTTCGCCGGAGCGCTGCCTGGCCAAGACCTGTGCCCTGGAGCATTTCACCGCCATGCTGGCCGAGGTGATGCTGGAGAATCCGGAATTCCTGAGCGGCATGCACAAGGACCTGCTGCCGCTCTGGCTGTGGCATGCCGTGGAGGAGTCGGAACATAAATCGGTGGCCTTTGACGTTTACCAGGAACAGGTCGGCAGCTACTGGATACGCAGCAGCGAGATGGCGCTGAGCACGGTGGAGTTCATCGGCTTCACCGTCTTCCATTACCTCCAGCTGCGCGCGGGCATGGACGACAAGGCCGACTGGAAATCCATCCTCGCCGGCTGGAACTGGCTGCTCGGCAAGCCGGGCTTCCTGCGCAAGCTGGGGCCGGCCTATCTCGCCTACTACAAGCGCGACTTCCATCCCTCCCGGCGCGACAAGCGCCACCTGCGCGAGCAGGGCCTGCGGCTACTGGCCTCGCTGCTGCAGCGTCCGGAACTGCTGGAGAGCGCGGCATGAGCAAGCGCGCCAGAATTCCTGCCACCATGACCGTACGCCGCATGGATTTCGATTTCGCGCACCTGCCGCGCTACTGGGCCGATGACGACCCTTTCCTGACGCATATGCTGAATGCCCTCTCCGCCACTTTTCCCGAGGGCGAACGCATGTTCATCGAGAGCGTGCGCGCCTTCCGCGAAAAGATCGCCGACCCGGCGCTGCAGAAGGCGGTGAGCGATTTCATCGGCCAGGAAGCCATGCACTCCCGGGAGCACCTGGCCTATAACGCCTATGCCAGGAAGCACGGCATCGACCTCGGCTTCATCGAGAACTTCGTCGCCCGGCGTGTCGCCTTTCTCCAGGAGAAGCTGCCGCCGATCCGCCAGCTCGCCCTCACCTGCGCGCTCGAGCATTTCACGGCGATCCTGGCCGAGCAGATGCTCGCCACGCCGGAGTTCTACGAGAAGCTCGACCCCATCGCGCGCGATCTCTGGCTCTGGCACGCCGTGGAAGAAAGCGAGCACAAGGCCGTGGCATTCGACGTGTACGAGCAGATGGGCGGCAGCTATGCGCTGCGCGTGCGCGTGATGCTGCTCTCCACCTATTTCTTCATCGCCCACCAGATGTGGTTCCACGCCCGTCTGCTGAGGGCCGACGGCAGGCTCTGGGACCTGAAGATGTGGGCCCGGGGGCTGAACACGCTGTGGGGCCGGCCCGGCTGGTTCCGCAAGCTGGCTCCCGCCTACCTCGACTACTTTCGCCGCGACTTCCATCCCTGGCAGCGCGATACCCGCGCGCTGCTGGAGCAGTGGAGGCACGAACTCGCGCTCGAAACGTTCGCCGTGAAGAAGGTGGCCTGAAGCGACGCCCGGCCCTGACAAGCCGCATTTCCTGACAGCTTGCTGAAAAGCTCCCTGCCACCGCCACATATGGCGATTTTTTGCTGAGCTTAAGCACTATAGGTGGTGGCCGAAATTCGTTTTTCAGCAGCCTGCCAAAACCCCCTGTAGGAGCGGCTTCAGCCGCGAACAACCGCGACAGCCGCGACAGCCGCGAAGTTTCGCGCAGTCGGTTGCGCCAGGCCGTTCGCGGCTGAAGCCGCTCCTACAGGCTCAGCCAGAAGGCAAAGACAGCGCGTTCGTGCTCAGAAAAAGCAAAGACAGCGCGCGCAGGCGCCGCGAAAAGGCAGGGGCAGTGCGTCCGGGCTCCGCCAGGAAGCAAAGATCCCGCGTCAAGAATTGTTTGGGTCGCCTTGCGCCCGCTAGAATGCCCAGCCATTGCAGGGCCTCCGGGCGCTGTCCGATTCTGCTGTCGCCGAGCCGCCGTGAACGACCTCAATCCCCGCCAGCGCGAAGCCGTGCGCCATATCAGCGGCCCCCTCCTCGTGTTGGCCGGCGCCGGCTCCGGCAAGACTTCCGTCATCACCCGCAAGATCGCCTACCTCATCCAGGATTGCGGCATTGCCGCCTCGAAGATCGTGGCGGTGACCTTCACCAACAAGGCGTCGCGCGAGATGAAGGAGCGCGCGGGCAGGCTCGTGCAGGGCCAGGAAGCGCGCGGGCTGACGGTATCCACCTTCCATAACCTCGGCCTCAACATCCTGCGCCGCGAAATGGCGCACTTCGGGCTCAAGAACGGCTTTTCCATTTTCGATGCCGACGATTCGCGCAGCCTGATCGGCGAGCTGCTGCACCGCGAGAACGCCAGCGACAAGATCGACCTGATCCGCAACCAGATCTCGAGCTTCAAGAACGACCTGCTCGCGCCGGACGCGGCGATGGGCAAGGCCGAGAGCGACGGCGAGATGCTGGCCGCGCGCGTCTACGCGGAATACAACCGCCACCTGCGCGCCTACAACGCCGTCGATTTCGACGACCTGATCCTGCGCCCCACCGTTGCCTTCCGCGACGACAAGGAACTGCGCGAGAAATGGCAGAACCGCATCCACTACCTGCTGGTGGACGAATACCAGGACACCAACTCCGCGCAATACCTGCTGGTGAAGCTGTTGGTCGGCACGCGCGGCGCGCTCACCGCCGTCGGTGACGACGACCAGTCCATCTACGCCTGGCGCGGCGCGCGCCCGGAAAACATGGCGGCGCTGAAGGACGACTTCCCCGGCCTCACCGTCGTGAAGCTGGAGCAGAACTACCGCTCCACCGGCCGCATCCTGAAAGCGGCCAACACGGTGATCGCCAACAACCCGCACGTTTTCGAGAAGCAGCTGTGGAGCCAGATGGGCATGGGCGATCCCATCCGCGTGCTCACCTGCGCCAACGAGGAGGCCGAGGCGGAGCGCATCGCCGCCGACATCCTCAACCACAAGATGCTGCACCGCACCGCCTTCCGCGATTACGCCGTGCTCTATCGCGGCAATTTCCAGTCGCGCCTGATGGAAACCCGGCTGCGCGAGCTGCAGATCCCCTACAAGGTTTCCGGCGGCCAGTCGTTTTTCTCGCGCGCGGAAATCAAGGACGTGATGGCCTACCTGCGCCTCATCATCAACCCGGACGACGACAACGCCTTCCTGCGCATCGTGAATACGCCCAAGCGCGAGCTCGGGCCCTCAACGCTGGAGAAGCTCGGCAGCTATGCGCAGCAGCGCGGCTGCTCGATGCTCGCCGCCTGCGAGGAGATGGGCCTCGGGCTGCACATGAACGAGCGCCAGCACGGCAGGCTGCAGGAATTTGCGCAGTGGCTGCAGCAGACGGCGCGCGCGGTCGTCGACGGCGACAGCGTGAACGCCATCCGCCAGATGCTGATCGACATCGGCTACGACGATCACCTGCGCGATACCTCGGGCACGCCGGCGCAGGCGGAGAAACGCATCGAGAACGTGCAGAGCTTCCTTGCCAGCATCCAGAAGCTGGCGGAAAAGCAGGACGATGAAGACGACAAGAACATCGAAAACGTGATCCGCAAGCTCGTGCTCATGGACCTGCTCGAGCAGCAGGCGGAAGAGGAGGACCTCGACCGCGTGCAGCTCATGACCCTGCATGCCGCCAAGGGCCTGGAGTTCCCCCACACCTACATCATGGGCCTGGAGGAAGACCTGCTGCCGCACCGCAACAGCATCGAGGCCGAGACCATCGAGGAGGAGCGCCGCCTCATGTACGTGGGCATCACCCGCGCCAAGAAGACCCTGACGCTGACCCACGCCCTGCGCCGCAAGCAGGGCGGCGAGACCCTGCCGACCACGCCGAGCCGTTTTCTCGAAGAGCTGCCCGCCGCCGACCTGGAATGGGAGGGCCGGACCAGCACGCGCAGCGTCGAAGAGAAGAAGGCCCTGGGCCATGCCCACCTGGCGGGGCTGAAGGACCTGTTCAAATAAAATCCTTTGTGGGTCGGGATTCATCCCGACCCACAAAGGAAGTCCCCGTGGGGGACAGCAGCGCCGGAAATGAAGCAAGCGTAGCCCGGATGAAGTGCAACGGAATCCGGGTTATTCCTCCCGCCAGGCTATTAACCTTCACGACCACGCGCGCCAATATATCCCGCCTTTCCCGGATTGCGCCCGGATTGCGCTGCACTTCATCCGGGCTACGCTTGCTGGGCCGAGTCCACGGCGGCGCCCGAGGGCGCCGCGCTGTGTCGCGCTCGCCGGCGAGGTTGGGCAGCGCGTGAGCTGCGCCATTCATGAACAGCGTCCCTCCGTCTGCCGTGAGGTTCAGGCCGGCGATGAGTGCTGCCGCAAGGCCCGCCAACACCACGGCCTGCCGCCGTTGCCGCAACACGTCGAACACCCTGTGACGTGAAGACCGTCAACAATCCCGGGCAACAAAAAAGGGAGCACCAGGCTCCCTTTTTTACCTCTGCGGTTGGCGGCTTACTTGGCCTTGCCCAGCATGAAGTCCACCGCGGCCTTGACCTCCGCATCCGAGCAGGTCATGCACATGCCCTTGGGCGGCATGGCGCGGATGCCCTTGACGGCATTCTGATAAAGCTTGGGCTTGCCCTGGCCGATGCGCGAAGCCCAGGCGCCCTTGTCGCCCAGCTTGGGTGCGCCGGCCGCGCCCGTGCCATGGCAGCCGGCGCAGCTGGCGTTGTAAACCGCCTCGCCGGAGCGCGGCGCGCCAGCGGCAGCCGGGGCGGCGGCAGCGGCCTGCACGCCCGCGCACTCCTGGCCTTCCACGCAGACTGTCCCGACCGGCTTGATGCGCTCGACCGTGGCGCGCTCGGTGTACACCCCCCGCTCACCCATGGCATGGGGAGAGACATCCTTGGTGGACTTGGCAGCCAGGGCGGAGCCGGCCACGCTGAAACCCAGAACGGCCAGCAACAGGGAAATCTTCTTCACGACAACCTCGGCGGAATCGACAGTCAGAATTCTGGAGGGCAGAGCCCGAAAAGCGGGCGCAGTATACCCACAAAAATCCCTACCCAAAAGGTGGAAATCCCCGGGCGCCAGCGTCTTTGGCATGGACGCTCCGGAGGGCTGTCAGTATGATGGCCGCCCTTGTCCGCCGCCGGACAAGTCGTTACGCGCCAGTAGCTCAGCTGGATAGAGTACTGCCCTCCGAAGGCAGGGGTCGTGGGTTCGAATCCCGCCTGGCGCACCATATTTTCAATGGGTTACGTCTTGGCTAGCATCCCGTACGGAATCCATACGGAATCTCAGAACTCAGCCGCCGCTCCCAAAGCCCCTTCTGAGCTAGCCACAGCACAAGCCTCCGCATGACTCTCAGCGCGGTCTCCGTCCGCCCTATGCTCTGAGGTCCGCCCACAGCGCGTTGGCCAATGCCTGAACACCCTCGCTTACTAAGAACCACCCCTTTCAAGGTGTTTGCCTGTGCTTCTGATGTCCTGTGCATCGGGTGCGAGAGGGCCTGGCAGGCAGTGGCGGAGCGGATGGAGCAGCAGGCGCCAGCCAGCGTCATGGCCCGGCTGGCCTTGGAGCAGGCGTTGCCGGCGGCCTGGATTGACGAGGTACTCGAGGCGCACCGCCAGCGTCAGTACCCGCGCGAGCTGTTGTTCTCCACGGTGAGGGACACGCACATTGCCCTGTGGAGCAACCCCCCCGAGGCCAT
Organism: Pseudomonadota bacterium; assembly: GCA_049320605.1. Lineage (GTDB taxonomy): Bacteria > Pseudomonadota > Gammaproteobacteria > Pseudomonadales > Moraxellaceae > UBA2031. Next base: position 16,125 of record JBMOQI010000015.1, read on the forward strand.
CACGGCCGCGGCCATCGCGCGTCTGTACCGCCAGCGCTGGCGCATCGAAGGCATGCTCCAGCGCCTGGAGCCGGTACTGCACAGCGAAATCAGCCGCCTGGGCTATCCGCGCGCGGCGCTGCTGGGCTTCACGGCGGCGGTGCTGGCCTACAACGTGCTGGCCTTGCTCAAGCGGGTGATCGAACAGGCGCACCAGGCCACTCATCCCGCGCTGGACGTGTCCCCCTTTCACCTGGCGGTGGCGATCACCCGCGGCTACGAAGCGCCCTGGCCTTGCCCGCCGAATATCGGCCTGGCGTGGCCGGCCTGTCACCGCCACAGCTCATGCAGCACTTGCTGCAGCTGGCGGCGCGTCTCAAGCCCCGGCAACTGGCCAGCAGCAAACGCGGCCCCAAACCCAAGTCGCCCAAGGGTTATGGGGACGCTGCTCGCGCGCGTTCCCATGTCGCCACCGCCCGCGTCATCAAGGCCGGGCGGGTAACACCTTGAAAGGGGTGTTACTAAGAACCCGTCAGCTTGCATGCCGGACTTGTCCATAGATGCTTTGTTGTGCAGCATCAACCACTTAGTCCGCCAAGGAGAATCCTGGCTAGCGGGCGTTGAGCCGAACCTTTCGAGGCTCCTCTCCGGCCTCTGCACCTGCCTCGAATTTGCCCAGATCCATGCAAGGCAACAAAGGCTGGGGCATGCCCACGGTCAATGGAAAAAATGACAAAATCAGAAGCCCAAACCCGGACCGAGCTGATTGACCTACAGCTAGCACATGCAGGCTGGGATGTTCGGGACCCAACGCAGGTAGTCCTAGAGTTCGACATACTCACCGACCTTCCAGGGGGGGTAGCAGAGCCGCGTTCGCCCTACGAGGGCCACCAGTTCAGTGACTACGTCCTGCTGGGTAAAGACGGCAAGCCATTGGCTGTGATCGAGGCCAAGAAGACCAGCCGGGATGCCGCCCTTGGACGCGAGCAGGCCAAGCAGTACTGCTACAACATCCAGAAGCAGTTGGGCGGTGAGCTGCCGTTCTGCTTCTATAGCAATGGCCATGAAACCTATTTCTGGGATCTTGAAAACGCCCCGCCGCGCAAGGTCATCGGCTTCCCCACGCGCGACGATCTGGAGCGTTTCGCCTACATCCGTCGTAATCGCAAGCCACTGACGCAAGAGCTCATCAACACCTCGATTGCCGGGCGCGATTACCAGATCCGCGCCATTCGCTCGGTACTGGATGGCATCGAGCAGAAAAAGCGCGATTTTCTACTGGTTATGGCCACCGGCACCGGCAAGACCCGCACTTGTATTGCCATGGTCGATGCCCTGATGCGCGCAGGTCACGCCGAGAAGGTGCTGTTTCTGGTTGATCGCATTGCGCTGCGCGAGCAGGCACTGGCCGCCTTCAAGGAGCACATGCCCAATGAACCGCGCTGGCCCAATGTAGGTGAAAAGCTGATTGCGACAGACCGCCGCATTTACGTTGCCACCTATCCCACGATGCTAAACATCATCCGGGATGACACGCAGAAACTATCTCCGCACTTCTTCGACTTCATCGTCGTCGATGAAAGCCACCGCTCTATCTACAACACCTTCGGCGAAGTGCTCGACTATTTCAAAACCATTACCCTTGGGTTGACGGCCACACCGACCGACATCATCGATCACAACACCTTCCAGCTTTTCCATTGCGAAGACGGCCTGCCGACATTTGCCTACACATTTGAAGAGGCCGTGAACAACGTACCGCCTTACCTCTGCAACTTCCAGGTCATGAAGATTCAGACCAAGTTCCAGATGGAAGGCATCAGCAAGCGAACCATTTCGCTGGAAGACCAGAAAAAGCTGATCTTGCAGGGCAAAGAGGTCGAGGAGATAAACTTCGAAGGCTCGCAGCTCGAAAAACAGGTGATCAACAAGGGCACCAACACCCTGATCGTCCGCGAATTCATGGAAGAGGCCATCAAGGACGCCAACGGCGTGTTGCCGGGCAAGACCATCTTCTTCTGCGCCACCAAGGCCCACGCCAGGCGCATGGAAGAAATCTTCGACAAGCTCTACCCGCAGTACAGCGGCGAACTGGCCAAGGTATTGGTGTCGGACGATCCGCGCGTCTACGGCAAAGGCGGCCTGCTCGATCAGTTCACCAACAACGACATGCCGCGCATCGCCATCAGCGTGGACATGCTCGACACCGGCATCGACGTGCGCGAAATCGTCAACCTTGTGTTCGCCAAGCCGGTCTATTCCTATACCAAGTTCTGGCAGATGGTCGGACGCGGCACACGTCTGCTGGAGACCAGCAAGCCCAAGCCGTGGTGCCTTGAAAAGGACGTATTCCTGATTCTCGACTGCTGGGACAACTTCGAATACTTCAAGCTCAACCCCAAGGGCAAGGAACTCAAGCCCCAATTGCCCCTGCCGGTGCGGCTGGTGGGCCTGCGGCTCGACAAGATCGAAAAAGCCAACGACAGCGGCCATGGCGACGTCGCCGCGCGTGAAATCGCCAAGCTACGCAAACAAATTGCCGCGCTGCCCAAGGAATCCGTGGTGATCAAGGAAGCCGCCGCCGCGCTGGCGCGGCTGGAAGATGAAAGCTTCTGGATCAGCCTCAGCCATGACCGACTGGAATTCCTGCGTACCGAAATCAAGCCGCTGTTTCGCACCGTCTCCGAGGCCGATTTCAAGGCCATGCGCTTTGAACGTGATCTGCTTGAGTATTCGCTGGCCGTTCTGAATGAAGACAAGGAACAAGCCGAAACCCTCAAGGAAGGCATCGTCGAACAGATCAGCGAACTGCCACTCTCGGTCAGCTTCGTCAAGCAGGAAGAGACCCTGATTCGCGCCACGCAAACTACTCACTACTGGGCAAAGGCGAATGAAGACTCCTTCGATGACATGATTGCCAAACTCGGCCCGCTGATGAAATTCCGCGAGCAAAGCACCGGCCAGGCGCAAACCCATCTGGATCTGGCTGATGAATTACACAAGAAGGAATGGGTGGAATTTGGCCCGCAGCACGAGGCGGTCAGCATCACCCGCTACCGCGAAATGGTGGAAAGCCTGATTGCCGAACTCACCGCGCACAACCTGGTGCTGCAGAAGATCAAGAACGGCGAGACAGTGAGCAGCGAAGAGGCCAACGAACTGGCCGAGCTGCTTCACGAAGAACACCCGCACATCACCGAAGACCTGCTGCGTCAGGTCTACAAGAACCGCAAGGCGCGCTTCATCCAGTTCATCCGCCACATCCTGGGTATTGAGGTGCTCAGGAGCTTCCCGGACGAGGTCAGCGCCGCCTTTGACCAATTCATCCGTGCCCACACCACGCTCAGCAGCCGGCAGATGGAATTCATCAATCTGCTGAAGGGCTTCATCATCGAGCGCGAAAAGGTAGAGAAGAAAGACCTGATCAACGCCCCCTTCACGGTCATCCACCCGCAAGGCATTCGTGGCGTGTTCAGCCCGGCCGAAATCAACGAGATCCTGCAGCTGACCGAACGGTTAGCTGCCTAAATAGCAGGGCACCCCATGCTGCAAAACAACCCCGAACTCAAAAGCAAGATCGACCAGCTCTGGAACAAGTTCTGGAGCGGTGGCATCAGCAACCCGCTCACCGCCATCGAGCAGATCACCTACCTGCTGTTCATGAAACGGCTGGATGAGCTGGACCAGAAGCGCCAGGCCGATGCCGAGTGGACCGGCGAGACCTACATCTCCAAGTTCACGGGCACGTGGATTCCGCCCGAATACCGCGGCCAGCCGGAGCCTGAGAAATTCGCCATCGACAAGCGCAGCCTGCGCTGGAGCGAATTCAAGCGCATGCAGGCCGAAGAGATGCTGCAGCATGTGCAGGGCAAGGTGTTCCCTTTTCTCAAGGACCTGAACGGTGCCGAATCCAAATTCACCCACCACATGAAGAACGCGGTCTTCATCATCCCCAAGCCCGCCCTGCTGGTGGAAGCGGTGAAGACCATCGACGACATCTTCGAGGTGATGGAGAAGGACTCGAAGGAGAAAGGCCAGGCCTTTCAGGACATCCAGGGCGATGTCTATGAAATGCTGCTGTCCGAGATCGCCACCGCCGGCAAGAACGGCCAGTTCCGCACCCCGCGCCACATCATCAAGCTGATGGCCGATCTGGTGCAGCCGCAACTGGGCCACAAGATTGCCGATCCGGCCTGCGGTTCAGGCGGCTTTCTGCTCGGCGCGTATCAGTACATCGTCACCGAACTGGCGAAAAAAGCGGGCGCCCAAGACCTCAAGCCCGATGAAGACGGCTTCACCCGCACCTCGGTGGCCGCTGCGCTCACCGAAAAGGCGCAGGCCATTCTTTCCAGCTCGCTGTGGGGCTATGACATCGACCAGACCATGGTGCGCCTGGGGCTGATGAATCTGATGATGCACGGCATCGACGAGCCGCACATCGACTACAAGGACACCCTCAGCAAAAGCTACACCGAAGAATCCGAGTACGACATCGTGATGGCCAACCCGCCCTTCACCGGCAGCATCGACAAGGGCGACATCAACGAAAACCTGCAACTGGGCACCACCAAGACCGAGCTGCTGTTTGTCGAGAACATCTACCGCCTGCTCAAGAAGGGCGGCACTGCCTGCGTGATCGTGCCGCAGGGCGTACTGTTCGGCTCCGGCGGGGCCTTCAAGACGCTGCGCCAGATGCTGGTGGAGCGTTGCGACCTCAAGGCTGTGATCAGCCTGCCCAGTGGCGTGTTCAAACCCTATGCGGGGGTCAGCACCGCCATTCTGCTGTTCACCAAGGTCTGGGGGCCGAAAGACAAGGTGAGCAAAGCCGCCACCGAACACGTCTGGTTTTACGAAATGGCCGCCGACGGCTATTCGCTGGACGACAAGCGTAGCAAACAAGAGGGTTATGGCGACCTGCAAGACATCGTCGCCAGATATCACGCCCGCGATGCCGCCATTGACATCGACCGCACCGCCAAATGCTTCATGGTGCCGCGAAGCGAGATTGCCGACGAGAAGAATAGCCACGACCTCTCGCTCTCCCGCTACAAGCAAGACGTGTTCGAGGAAGTTCACTACGACGCGCCGGGCGTGATTCTTGATCGGCTGATTCAGGCCGAGGTCGGCGATGTGGATGAAGCGGAGCTGGGCAAAGTTCAGAGCGGTATCGTGCGCGAGTTGCTGGAGTTGAAGGGGATGGTGGGATGAGCAGGCTCAAACCTCTGCGCGACCTGGTTATTTTCAGGGGCGGCGGCACTCCGTCAAAAAAGGTTCCAGAGTATTGGGATGGCGATATTCCTTGGGCAAGCGTCAAGGATTTCACCTCTACTTCATTGTCCGAAACGCAGGACTTCATCACGCAGGAAGGACTTAGGAACAGCTCTGCGAATCTGATACCTAAAGGGCACGTTATTATCCCCACGAGAATGTCCTTGGGGAAAGCAGCGATCAACGCCGTCGATTTGGCGATAAACCAAGACCTGCGAGCGCTGATTCCAAAAGTGCCTTTAAATGCGAACTTCCTGCTGTACGCAGTTTTGTCATTGAAAGATGAGATCGTCAAAAAGGGATCTGGCGCAACGGTCAAGGGAATTACCCAGGAAGAACTTTACAAACTCGAAATCCCCGTCCCCGGAGAATTCGGAGACCAAATCCGTATTGCCCATCTGCTCGGCAAAGCGGAAGGGTTGATCACCCAGCGCAAACAACACCTGCAACAACTCGACAACCTTCTCAAGAGCGTGTTTCTGGAGATGTTTGGCGACCCGGTGCGGAATGAAAAGGGGTGGGATATTGAGTCCTGCGAGAAGGCTGTGTTAGAAATTTCCTCAGGCACGAGCTACGGCGGCGAAGACAGACCATTTGAAAATCCTGAAGAAATCGGCGTATTGAAGATCAGCGCAGTGACAAAAGGCACGTTTGATTCGGCTGAATTCAAAGTCGTCAATCGTGCACAGATCACAAAGCCCCTTCGATTTGTAAAGCGCGGTGATTTTCTGTTTAGTCGAGCCAATACGATCCAGCTTGTCGCTGCGTGCTGCGTGGTTCCTGAAGACTACGACCGATTGTTCTTGCCGGACAAGCTTTGGGTGCTGACCCTCAATGAGAATCTCGTCAAGCCACAGTTCTTGAATTACCTGTTGAAAAATGAGCGCTATCGCGATCTTGTTAGAGCGCTGGCGAGCGGTGGCCATGATTCGATGCTGAATATCTCCATGAAGAAATTCATGACTCTTGGCATCCCTTGTCCTCCTGATGGTCTCCAAAACCAATTCGCCACCATCGTCGAGAAGGTTGAAGCCCTCAAATCCCGCTACCAGCAAAGCCTCACCGATCTCGAAGCCCTCTACGGTGCCCTGAGCCAGCAGGCCTTCAAGGGCGAGTTGGATTTGTCGCAGGTGGCCCTGCCTGCCTTACCCATCGAAGGAGAAAGCCCCGTGGCCGCTGCCGTGCCTGCGCCCATCACCACGCCGGTGATCGAACTGCCCGAAACCGATTTACTGCTACCCGCACTGCAAGACCGCGCACAGCTGGCGCCGCTGCTGCGTTTCTGGCTGGAGGCCTATCGCACGCAGTTGGGCAGTGCGGCTTTCTCCCTCGAGCGCTTCATCGCCGCCGCGCAAAACCGGCTGGTGGAACTGCACCCGGACAATGATTTCGAATGGGCTGCCAGCGACTACGAGTCCATCAAGGCTTGGGTGTTCGAGTCCTTGGCCGCTGGTGCCCTGACACAGGCGTTTGACGACGACGGCAACCGCATCGAGCTCAAAGCCGCCACCGAGCCAAGCCCGGCATGAAGCTGCTGCGCCTCAAGATCACCGACCCTGCAGGCTTTCGCAGCCTGCCCTGCGGTTTTGAGCACCACTTCCGCACCGAGTGGAGCTTGCAGGACGAGCTGGCGCAAGCGAACGACTTTGCGCCCTTCGTGTGCGCCGGGCCCAATGGCAGCGGCAAATCCAACCTGCTCGAAGCGCTGGCGGCCATTTTCTTCCAGCTGGAAGTGCTGCGCGTGCGCCGCAGCTTTCTGCCCGAAGCCTTGCAGGACGAGGCGCTGGATGTTTCGCCCGTCGCCTTCGAGCTGGACTACCTGATCCGCGTGCCCGCCGAGTACCGCAGCCCCGATAGCCCAGAGTGGGCGAAGGTGGGTGTGTGGAAGAACGCCGGCGAATCGGTGCGCCTCCTCTGGGAGAACCAGGGCGACTTCAGCACCGATGTGGTCGAGGCGTTCAAGGGCGGACACGCCGACATCCTGCTGCCGCAATACGTGCTGGGCTATTCCTCGGGGGAGAACGAGATCCTCAGCCTGCCATTCTTCAAGATGCGTTTCGTGCAGTTCGACGAGCACTGGAATGCACTGACCCGGCAACTGAGTTACCCCGGCCACCCGGAGACAAGGCTGGCCTATCTGGACAGCGGATTCAGCCAGGCCATCCTGCTGTGCAACCTCCTGTTTCAGGACGAGGCCACACTGCAGCCCTTCCGCGAGGATGTGGGTATCGACGCATTGCGGGAATTCCGCATCATCCTGCGCCGCAGCATCGAATTACGGCCGGAGCAACTGGCAGCCTTCGCAAGCGAAGATGAAAGTACGCGCCAGTCGCTGGAGGATATCGTCAAGGGCAACCCGGCCCTGCACGCTGCAACCGACGAGCTGGGCAACACGCGATATCGCCTGAATCTGCTGCAGCTGCTGGAGGGTGACGAGAAATCCTCGCTGGTGGTGAGCGCCCTCAAGCGTTGCGCCACGCTGAGTTACATCGACGACGCTAGCGATGCATTGGTGCTTGACTACTGGGTGAATGAGGCAACCCGGCAGGCATTCCGCGAGAACTTCGATGGTTCGGCGCTGTCACTGTTCCAGTCGTTTCAGGTGCTGCTGACGCTCAACCTGTATGCTGTCAACGAGGTTCTGAAGACCGATCTTTACACCTCCACCAGCCACTACGTCAGCGAGACGGTGCCAATCTTGGCATCCGACCAGCGCATCATGCGCTTCAAGTTCGTGCGCTTCACCAAGCAGGGCGCGGCGCAACCGATGATGCTCAAGGAGTTGTCGGACGGCGAGCATCAATTGCTGCACAGCCTCGGGCTGTGCCTGCTGTTTCGTGACACCAACAGCCTGTTCCTGCTCGATGAGCCCGAAACGCACTTCAACCCCGACTGGCGCGCCAACTTCATTACCCGCCTGCGCCAGTGCCTGCCGGGTAAAGGTAAATTCGCGCAGGAAATGCTGATCACTACCCATACACCTTTCCTGATCTCCGACAGCAAGCCGGACAAGGTGCTGGTGTTTGCCAAGGACAAAACCAGCGGCGCAGTCAGCATCCGCCATCCGGACTACAACACGCTGGGCGCTTCGATCAACAAAATCACCATGAACACCTTCGACAAGCGCGAAACCATCGGCGGCCATGCGCAGGCTTTACTGGATGCGTTGCGGGCGAGATATGAGCAGGGCACCGAAGACAAGGAAGCACTGATCACGGAAATTCACCAGCAACTCGGCGACTCGGTGGAAAAAGTACTGTTGATCAAGGCCATCCTCAATGCCGATCAGACAGGCAATGGGGAGGCTCAGGGCTGATGCTGTTTCCATACACCTATGTGCCGCACCAGATAGAGAAGATGCAGGCATTCATCGACTACATCTTCTACGCGGTGTGGTGCCAGGCACCGTCAAAAGGCTCCTACCGTCTAGAGCTATTCGCCTCGAATCCTGAGCTGTTTGAGGTGATGACGGCGTTTCACTACGATGACAGCAAAGGGGCTGACTTTTTCTCGGGTCACGTAGAGCGTATCTACAACTTGTTTTCAGGACTGACCACCGCGCAGATAAATCAGTTTCAGCAGTGGTACCGGGGCAATAACGATTTAGAGAAGGTGTGTGCCAATGATCCATCGGCGCAGTTGGCGCGTTACTCAGACATCGCTGCCAACTACAAGGACCTTGCCGACCAGCTCGGCAAATTTTTCAAGGGCCTGTATTCATTCTTGGGTAAGGCAGCCCTGCGCGAAAAGATCGGCGACATTGACGATCATTATTACCATGCTTTTTTGTCTGCCAATAATTCCGGGAAATGCCCTTTCTGTGGCTTGTACGACATCAAAGGACCTCATCACACAACGCGTGAGGCTTACGACCATTACCTGCCCCAAGCGCACTACCCATTCAACACCACCAACTTCCGCAATCTGGCCCCCGCATGCCATGAGTGCAACAGCGCCTACAAGCTGAGCAAAGATCCCGTGCACAATGAGGCTGGCCGGCGTAAGGCCTTCAATCCGTATGCCGCGGCGAGCCATGCTGTTCAAATACAGGTTACCTTGCAGCACGCGGATGTAGACAAGTTGTTGCCTGCTGACATCACGATGCAATTCGGTCCTGCGGCACTGGCTGAAGAACTTGACACATGGAAGGACGTGTACGGTATTGAAGAGCGCCACAAAGCCAAGCTCTGCGGGGGAAACGATGGAAAATACTGGCTGACGCAGGTGCTCGAGGAATGTCAGGCGTATGACAAGCAGCCCGTCGACATCCTGAATATGCGAGCCCAGCAGGCGCAGAGCCGCCCCTATGCTGACTGCAATTTTCTGAGGAAGCCGTTTTTGGACGCTTGCCAAAATATGGGCATATTTAATGGCGCCGTAAGCACCTTGAAAACCGCCGATCCGGCAAAGGCGGCGGCCTTATGAGTGAAGTAATCGGGCTTCTTAGCGGCCTTCTAAAGTTAATCTCCAGCTTGTTCAGCACATGGGAAACCTTCAAGAGGAGATCGAAGCCACAACCTCAAATTCCATCTTCTTCACCTGAGGCTGCGGCCGACCGCTTCGTTAGAGTCTTTGAAGCACACGGCGTTCGTCGCAGTCAGATTCCTCTCTTTTTTAATCACGATCTTACTTTGGCATCTGTCAAAGATAACCAATCACTTCTTGCCGTCATTAACGACCAGCTCCTCAATGACGCTGCCAAGCTCTTTGGCGTCCATCCCGAATGGATGTATGGCGCGACCGAGAAGATATACGAGACACATGACTTCTATAAGCACCCTGAAGAATTCTCCAATTTTCTTCAGGGCCTGATTGGACGGTCAGGAAAGGGCTCATTGGAGTGCTATGCCATCATCTCAGATGAAATTTTCTGGCAGCACAACAACGGCTTTATCCTGATTGCCGAGAAAGTAGGCGAGATCAGCGGCCGGCCTATTTTCCGTTACCACCTCTGCGATAACTTGAACTTCGCGTACTGGAAGTCGCATGTAGATATGTATGCTTGCTTAGCTATCGCATACCAGCATGAAGTCTATCCGCTAGGCAGAGTAGTCTCTAAGGATTGGATGAAAAAGCATGTCAACGGGCTTTCTCTTTTCTCGTATTGCGACCCAGATGGAATAGATATTCTTGAAGTTCGCCGGTGGTGCCCGGATCAAGCTATTGAAATCCCCGACCAATTTCTTGAGGGGATTGATAACGAGGACCGTGTGCATGGCCGTGGACATTATCTAGCGATTGAGCGGTGGCTTTCGTACTGTGCTGATGATCGTCTGAAGATTTATGACGCAGAGTTCGGCCCGAAGGCATTGGAAGCATTTAAAAGCAAACTTGCGCTCCTCAGCTAACTTCAGCCTTTAAGGCTTCGCACCATCGAAGAGCGGGGAACATCGACCATGAGCATGCTCGAAGATACCAACACCACTGCCACAGAGTTAGCAGCGGGCGTTGGCAGGGAGTTCTTAAAGCCTCTCTTAGCTGCTCCCGAGACTCTAAACTGAACCGCCCCTCCGCATCCATGGCGGTCTTTTCCCCCTTCTCGGCTCGGCGATCTTCGGTATAGCGGCGGCATGCCTCAGCCACATCTATCACTTCGGTACTGCCACCCTTGCACTGCTCAAACCACTCCCGAGCCGCCCTCACCGCTGAGTCATAGTCCGGAAAGCTGCCGAGAGCATGGTATTTCTGACCACCTTCATCAGAACGCCAGCGGGCAATCCAAGTTCCGGTGCCATCGACTAGCTTGCGATACCCCACGTAGCAGCCCGCCTCAAGGCGATCCCAATAAGGCTCACGGCGAGACAACAGCTTCTTACGGTCAGCAACTGATTTGATGGCAGATGGCATAGGGGAAATTTTCCGTACGGAACATATACGGAAAATTACCACGAACTTCAGCGAACCAGAAAAAATATAAGTGTCTAATACTATTAGACTTTAATACCGCTCCGCACACCCGATTACTCCGCTCCCCCGCCCTCCGAAGGCAGGGGTCGTGGGTTCGAATCCCGCCTGGCGCGCCAAATAAAAAAGAGACCCTCGCGGTCTCTTTTTCGTTTCGGCCTCCGGCTCAGGGGCACTCGCCGCAGCTCCGGCACACCTCCTTGCGCCGGTACGCCACCTGGTCCGCCTTGCGGAGGCGCCAGCCCTGCTCGAAGGCATGGGCGCGGCGGGCGTTCTCGCAGTCGACGGGATCGATGCGCTTCTCCGGCTTGCGGCTCTGCGCCACCGCCGTAGTCCTGGCGGGCCTGGGCGGAGGATTGCGCTTCGCCCACTCGCGCAAGCCGCTGCTGTCCGCCACTGAAGGCTCAACGACCGCCACCGGCGTCGCCGTCTCGCCGCCCTGGCAGCTCCGGTTGGTCCAGGTGACGCGGCCCGCCGCGTCCACACACTTGAGGATGCTCTCGGCCTGCGCCCCGGCAGCCACCGCCCCGAGCAGCACGGCAATCCATTTGCCCATCGCGACACTCCCTGTCTCGCTTGACCTTGTTTTATCCCACGCCGGCCCGACAGCGGGCCCGCGGTATTCTGCGGCAGGCGCCGGGCGACCTCCCTCAGCACTGCGCGCTAATTCGCCGGAAGGCCTTGCCGCCTGCAAGCGGCTTAAGGTGGAACAGCATTCACGATACAGTCAGGCCGCCGGTCCAGGCTGGCCGTCTTCAGTTGTTCAACGGTAAGGACCCGAGCCAATGCTCCCATCCGTCAAGCGTTTCCTCCCCGCCCTCCTGATTGCCCTGCTGGCGTTGGCCCTGCTGCTGCGCGCGCTCTGGCCGGCGGCGGAGACGGCCGGCAAGCGTGTCCAGAGCGTGCCCGTGCGCGTCGCGCCGGTGGTGACGCGGGATTATCCGCTGACGCTGGTCAGCGTCGGCCGCGTGCAGCCCTCGGAGACGGTGACGCTGCGCGCGCGCGTCGACGGCCAGGTCGCGCAGGTGCTGATGCAGGAAGGCCGGCAGGTGCAGGCCGGCGAGGTGCTGATCCGCCTCGACGCCGCCGAGTTCAGGGCGCGCCTGACCCAGGCCGAGGCCGTGCTGGCGCGCGACGAGGCACAGCTCGCCAATGCGCGCGTCCAGCTCGAGCGTCTCGAGACCCTCAAGGCGAAGAACTACGTTTCCGATGACATGCTGCGCGCGGCACGCACCGAAGCCGCCGCGCTGGCGGCGGCCGTGAAAGGCGCACGCGCGGCGCTGGAGAATGCGCGGCTGCAGCTCTCCTATACCGTGGTGCGCGCGCCCTTCGCCGGCCGTATCGGCGCGCGCCTGGTCTCGCCGGGCGCGGCGGTGCGCGCCAACGACACGGTGCTGGCCGTCATCAATCGCCTGCGGCCGGTGCAGGTCGCCTTTGCCGTGCCGGAGAAGTTCCTCGGCCAGTTGCAGCCGCTGCGTGAAGGCCGGCGCCTGCAAGTCGTCATTACCGCCGACAGCGATGCCGCGCTGCGTGCGGAGGGCGTTGCCGACTTCATCGACAACGCCGTCGATCCCGCCAGCGGCACCATCCAGGTGAAAGCGACCTTTCCCAACCAGGACGACCGCCTGACGCCGGGCGCCTTCGTGAAAGTGAGCCTGGCGCTGGCCACGCTGAAGAACGCCATCACCGTGCCCGCCGCCGCGCTGCAGCAGGACGGCGAGAAGACCACGGTCTACGTCGTCGATGCGCAAAAGAAAGCGCAGCTGCGGGCGGTGCGCATCAGCGACCAGCGCGGGGGCCTCGCCGCCATCGCCGAGGGACTGCGCGCCGGCGAAACCGTGGTGATCGACGGCCATCTGCGCCTGACGCCGGGCGCCAACGTGCAGGTCCAGGGCCAGCCGCAATGAATATTTCCGAACTCTGCATCCGCCGTCCGGTGATGACGACGCTGCTGATGGCGGCGTTCATCGTCTTCGGCCTCGCGGCGTATCGGCTCTTGCCGGTGAGCGAATTGCCGAACGTGGATTTCCCCACCATCTCCGTGTCGGCCAGCCTGCCCGGCGCGTCGCCGGAGACCATGGCCGCGGCGGTGGCGACGCCGCTGGAAGGCCAGTTCGCGACGATCGCCGGCATCGACTCCATGAGCTCGGTGAGTTCGCAGGGCAGCACCCGCATCACGCTGCAGTTCAATCTCGACCGCGACATCGACGCCGCCGCGCAGGACGTGCAGGCCGCCCTCTCCGCCGCCAGCCGGCGCCTGCCGCCCGGCATGCCCTCGCCGCCCTCGCTGCGCAAGGTGAATCCGGCCGATTCGCCGGTCTTCTACATCTCGATGTATTCGGAAACGCTGCCCATCACGACGGTCAACGAATACGCCGAGACGCAGCTCGCGCAGCGCATCTCCACGCTGCCCGGCGTGGCGCAGGTGAATGTGTTCGGCTCGCAGAAGGCCGCGGTGCGCATCCAGGCCGACCCCGGCAAGCTGGCGGCGCGCAATATGGGCATCGACGAGCTGCAGCGCGCCATCAGCGCCGCCAATGTCAACCAGCCCGTCGGCAGCTTCGAAGGCGCGGAGCAGACCGTCGCCATCAAGACCAACGGGCAGCTGCTGCGGGCCGCGCAGTACCGGCCGCTGGTGGTGGCCTGGCGCAACGGCGCGCCGGTGCGCCTGGAAGACGTGGCGAACGCCATCGACGGCGTCGAGAACAACAGGGTCGCCACCTGGCTGGTGGACAAGCGCGCCATCACCCTCGCCGTGCAGCGCCAGCCGGGCGCCAACACCGTGGCGACGGTGGCGGGCATCAAGGAGCTGCTGCCGGCTTTCCGGGAATCGCTGCCGGCCGGTATCAAGCTCGAAGTGCTGTTCGACCGCAGCGAATCCATCTACCACTCCATCCGCGACGTGCAGTTCACGCTGCTGCTGGCGGCCTTGCTCGTCGTGCTGGTCATCCTGCTCTTCCTGCGCAATCTCTCCGCGACGGTGATTCCGGCGCTGGCATTACCCATCTCCATCATCGGCACCTTCGCCGTGATGCAGGCCATGGGCTTCAGCGTGAACAACCTGACGCTGCTGGCGCTCACGCTCGCCGTCGGCTTCGTGGTGGACGATGCCATCGTGATGCTCGAGAACATCGTGCGCCACATCGAGGAGGGTGAGCGGCCCTGGGACGCGGCGCTCAAGGGCTCGAAGGAAATCGGCTTCACCATCCTCTCCATGACACTGTCGCTGATGGCGGTGTTCATCCCGGTGCTGTTCATGGGCGGCATCGTCGGGCGGCTGCTGCACGAGTTCGCCGTCACCATCTGCGCCGCCATCGTGGTCTCGGGCATCGTCTCGCTGACGCTGACGCCCATGCTCTGCAGCCGCTACCTGAAGCCGCATGCGGAGCAAAAGCCCTCGCGCTTCTTCGACTGGAGCGAGGCCCGGTTCCACAAACTGCTGCAGGCCTATGGGCGTTCGCTGGACTGGTCGCTGGCGCGGCCGCGCTTCATCCTCGGCGTCTTTGTCGGCACCATCGCGCTGACCGCGCTGCTGTACACGCAGACCAGCAAGGATTTCCTGCCGGGCGGCGACACCGGCCAGATCATCGCCTTCACCGAAGGCGCGCAGGACGCGTCGTTTGCCAGCATGGTGCAGCGCCAGCGCCAGGTCGCCGCCATCCTCGCGCAGGACCCGGACGTGCGCCTCTTCAATTCCACCGTCGGCGCCGGCGGCGCGCGCCCCACCGCCAACACCGGCACGCTCTTCATCTCCCTGAGGCCGCACGGCGAACGCGACCTGCATGCCGACGAGATCGTGCAGCGCCTGCGCCCCCAGCTCGCCAACATCCCCGGCATCAAGGTCTCGCTGCAGAATCCGCCGGCCATCCGCATCGGCGGTCAGCTCACCTCGGCGCAGTACCAGTACACGCTGCAGGGCAGCGACATCGACGAGCTCTACCGCTGGGCCGATACGCTGCTCGACGAGGTGCGCAAGCTGCCGGGCTTCACCGACGTCGCCACCAACCTCAACATCGGCAGCCCCTCGCTGGTGGTCGATGTCGATCGCGAGCGCCTCGCCGCCGTCGGCCTCACCTATGCGCAGGTCGAGGACGCGCTGCAGAGCGCCTTCAGCGCGCGCCAGATCTCCACCATCTATGGCGCCGCCAACCAGTACCAGGTGATTCTCGAATTGCTGCCGGCCTACCAGGCCGACCCGGCGCTGCTCGCGCGCCTGCATGTGCAGAGCACGGCGAACGGCGAGACGCGGCTGGTGCCGCTGGATGCGGTGGCGTCGGTGCGGCGCGAACTGCAGTCGCTGACCGTGAACCATGCGGGCCAGCTCCCCTCGGTCACGATTTCCTTCAACCTGCAGCCCGGCGTTTCCCTTGGCGAGGCCGTGGAGCGCATCCGCGCCATGGAGCGCACGGTGAGCGTGCCCGCCACGCTCACGACCAGGCTGGAAGGCACGGCGCAGGCTTTCGAAGAGTCCTTCCGCGGCATGGGCTGGCTGCTGCTGATTGCGGTGCTGGTGGTGTATCTCGTGCTCGGCATTCTCTACGAGAGCTTCATCCACCCGCTCACCATCCTCTCCGGCCTGCCGGCGGCGGGCGTGGGCGCGCTGCTCGCGCTGCTGCTCTTCGATACGCCGCTGGGGCTGTATGCCTTTGTCGGCGTCATCATGCTGGTCGGCATCGTAAAGAAGAACGCGATCATGATGATCGACTTCGCACTGGAGCGGCAGCGCCACGGCATGGCCGCCGCCGCCGCCATCCGCGAGGCGGCGCTGGTGCGCTTCCGCCCCATCATGATGACGACCATGGCCGCGCTCGCCGGCGCGCTGCCCATCGCCTTCGCCTACGGCGCCGGCGCGGAAGTGCGGCAGCCGCTGGGCTATGCCGTGGTCGGCGGCCTGCTGGTGTCGCAGTGGCTGACGCTCTACATCACGCCGGTCATCTACCTCTGCCTGGACCGTTTCAGCCGCCGGGCGGCGCCGTCCACGCCGGCCTAGGCGCGGACAGCGCAATTACTACGGAGGCCAAACAAAAGGCGCCTGGCAGCGCCCCGCCCTTCCCGATACAACGGTCGGAACAGCGACCCACGGGCACCAGTCAGGGAGGGAAGATGGTCACCCAATTCACCGCGCAGGAATGCCAGGAAAACTGCGAGAACTGCTACCGCATCTGCCTACAGACCGTGGTGCATGCCACGCGCCAGACCGACCATCCCCTCCACGAGTCCCACCTGCGCCTGCTCATGGATTGCGCCGACATCTGCCACACCTGCGCCAACTTCCTGCTGCGCGGTTCCGACATGTACCCCCCTGTCTGCCGGGCCTGCGCCACCATCTGCGAGCGCTGCGCCGAGTTCTGCGGCGAGCGGCGCGGCGACGCCCAGATCCGTCTTTGCGAGCAGGTCTGCCTGCGCTGCTCGGAGAGCTGCGCGCAACTGGCCGCTTGAGGCATTTTTTGAGGAGGTCGGCATGGAAGCTGCCGCTGTTCTGTTTGCCTTGGCCGCCGCCGGCGGCATCACCATGGCCGTCATGCTGATGCGGGGCGCGGAGCAGCCGCCGGCCTGGCTGTCCATGCTGCACGGGTTCCTGGCGGCGGCGGGGTTTACGCTGCTGATCGAGGAGGCGGTGACGACAGGCCTGCCGCAGCTCGCCCTGCTGGCGCTGGGCGCGCTGGCGCTGGCGGCCTCGGGCGGCATCTATCTCAACCTCGCCTTCCGGCAGAAGAGCCAGCCGCTGCCGTTTGCCGTCATGGGCGGGCATGGCGCGCTGGCGCTGCTGGGCTTCGTGCTGCTGCTGGCGGCAGTGATCCAGGAAAACTCCTGAAGCGCCCCGCCCCCGCAGGAGCGGCTTCATCAGCCTGCCGGACGCACATCGGATAGCAGCCGGCCAAATTCCTGCCTCACCACGGCGTAGCACTCACAGGCGCGGATCTCCAGGCCGGCGCGGTCGAGCACGGCAATATGGCCGCGGCGGTAACGGATAAAGCCGGCCTGCTGCAATTTCCCGGCGGCCTCGGTAATGGCTTCCCGGCGCACGCCGAGCATGCTGCCGATCAGTTCCTGCGTCATGACCAGCTCGCGCGGCGGCGCCTGATCGCTCGTCAACAAGAGCCAGCGGGAGAGCTGCTGCTCCACCGCGTGATGGCGATTGCAGGCCGCCGTCTGGATGGTCTGCGTGAGCAGTGCCTGGGTGTAGCGCAGCAACAAACGCTGCAGCAAACCAGCGCGATCGAATTCCTCTCTCAACGCGCTACGCTCCAGCCGATAGGCATGCCCGGCGGTTTGCACCACGGCCGAACTGGGCGTGGTGCCGCCCAGGAAGAGCGAGACCCCCACCATCCCTTCATTGCCCACCCCGGCGGCTTCGGCCGAGGCGCCCGACGCCGTGACATAGTGCAGCGACACGATGGCCGTGGTGGGAAAATACGCATGCCGCAGCGGCTTGCCGGGCTCGTAGAGCATTTCACCCAGCGGCAGCGGGACCAGCTCGAGGCGCGCAGCGAGCAGCTCCCGCTCCGCCATGGGCAGAGCCGCGAGAAGATGGTTGTGCGGTGGCGCCGGCGTTGATGACATTGCGAACCCTTGAGACATGGCCTGCTACTTCCTGGCGCTGCATTCCACGCCGATACCGCGGTAACCGATGAAGCGGCCCGACGGGTTGAACATCGGCTCGCCGCTCACCCGGAATTCCTGCAACGCGCCATCCGGCTGGACGCGGCTGAGGCGGAAATCGATGAAGGGCTGGCGCGCGGCAATCGTGGCCTTCAAGGCATCCCGCTCCGCCTCGTTCCAGCCGGTCGCGTATTGGTCATCGGCGTCCTGCTGCAAGGCCTCGGTCTGCATTCCCAGCATGTTCAGCGCGGCGCCGGCCACCCGGGTGAAGCGTCCGTGCTCGTCCTGTTCCCAGTACCAGTCCGAGGCCAGTTCCGTCAGGCGGCGAAAGCGGGCTTCGCTTTCGCGCAATTCGGCCGTGCGTTCCGCCACGGCCTGCTCCAGTTCCTGGCTGTAGCCTTCCAGTTTCTTGTACAGCAGCCGCACCTCCAGCATGTTGCGGATGCGCGTCTTGACCTCGAGCAGATCGAAGGGCTTGCTGATGAAGTCCCGGGCGCCCGACTGCAGGGCACGCAGCTTGTGGTTCGGCTGGGCGGTGAGCACGATGACGGGCAGGTAGCCGTCCGCGCTTCCCGCCTGGAGGCTTTCCATCACCTGGAAGCCATCCATGCCCGGCATCTGGAGATCGAGCAGGATCAGGTCGTAATGATGGGCGCCGTGCAGCGCGTCCACTTCCGTCGGGTTCAGGGTCGAGCTGACACGGCGGTAGCCCGCCTCTTCCAGCAATTGCGCCAACAAGGCCACGTTGGACGCCTGATCGTCAACGATCAGGATGCTGGCGCTGAGGATGTCATCCTTGCTCAACATCATGAGGGCTCCTCTTCTTTGTCGAGGCTGCCCAGGCCCGTGTTGGCGAACAGCAGGGCGAGATCCAGCGTGCTCATGAATTCATTGACCTTGATCGGCTTGGTGAGATAACGGAAAAACCCGGCCTCCAGCCCTTTCTCGATGTCGCGGGGCATGGCATTGGCGCTCAGCGCCACGACGGGGATATGGCTGGTTGCCGGGTCTTCCGCCAGGATCTGCATGGCCGTGATGCCGCTGATGCCGGGCAGGTTGATATCCATCAGGATGACATCCGGTTGCGCAGCGCGCGCCATCTCGATGCCGCTCCTGCCGTCCCGCGCACTCAGCAGGCGGATATCCGGCCGGCGCGCAATGAGGTCCTCGACCAGCATCAGGTTGGCCGGGTTGTCCTCGACATAAAGCAGGGTGTGCAAGGGCGCGCCGTCCTGGGTCTTGGGCAGAGCGACCGCCGCGGGCTCCGCCGCGTCAGCGACAACCTGCGGCTTGTCCGTCAGGTTCAGCTCGACCCAGAACTCGCTGCCTTCATCCACCCGGCTTTCCACGCCGATGCTGCCGCCCATCAATTCGACCAGCCGCTTGCACACCACCAGGCCAATGCCGGTGCCCTGCTCGGCATTGGCCTCTTGCCCGAGGCGGTTGAAGGGCTGGAACAGTTGCGAGATTTCTTCCGGGGTCAGTCCCTGGCCCGTGTCCTTGACGCCAATCCGCAGGCGCCCCGGCGCGCCCATGCCGCAGGTGACGACGACGCTGCCGTTCGCCCGGTTGTACTTGATGGCATTGGACAGCAGGTTGATCAGGATCTGCTTCACGCGCGTCCGGTCGGCGTTGAGGAAATACGGCGTCTCGAGCAGGGGGAAGGTCACGCTGATGCCGCGCTGCTGCGCCTGCGGTTCCACCATGGTCTGGCATTCGTGCATGACATCCGCCAGCGCCATGGGTTCTATCGACAGCGACAGCTTGCCCGATTCGATCAGCGCCAGATCCAGGATCTCGTTGATCAGCTCCAGCAGGTACCAGCCCGCCTTGAGGATCTGATCGATGCTGCGCTTCTGCGTCGGCGTCGGCTTGGGATTGCCGGACTCGATGAGCTGGGCAAAGCCGAGAATGGCGCTGAGCGGCGTGCGCAACTCGTGGCTCATGCTGGAGAGGAAATCCGATTTGGCCAGATTGGCTTTTTCCGCCGCGAACCGGGCGCTTTCCAGTTCCGCGCTTTTTTCTTCCAGCACCTGCGCGAGCCGGATGCGCTCTGCTTTCGCCTGCTGCCGCGCCGTGTTGTCGGTGGCGATCAGCAGATAGCCGATGATCCTGCCGTGCCCATCGCGCAGGGCCGTCACCGACACCATGCCCGGAAAGCGGCTGCCGTCCTTGCGCACATAGGTCAGCTCGTAAATATCCTCGATGCCGCGCCGGGCCTTGAAGACCAGGGCCTCGAAGCCCGGCGTGATCGGCGTCGCCAGCTCCCGGCTCAGGGCCCGGGCCCGCGTGGCCAATTCCTCGGGATCGGAGATATCGGCCGGCGTGATGCGGTTGACGACATCCACGGCCGCATAGCCCAGCATGCGTTCGGCACCGACATTGAAGATCTGGATCACGCCTTTTTCATCCGTCGCGATGCTGGAGAAGTAGGCGCTGTTGAAGATGGCGTCCTGCAGGGCGTCGGCCTTGAGCAGGGTTTGCCGCTGCTGAAATTCCCCGACAGCGACAGGGCCATCGCCAGCACCGGCTTTCGGGTTCAAATCTGGATCGCGAACATTCATACCAGTCCCTTCTTCAGGCGTCGTCTGTGGCTGGCGCGTTCACCACCCCAGACACTCAGCCATGGCCGTGGAGGGAGTCACCGAAAAAAATGGAGCGCGAAAAATCCAGTCTACGCCGCTTTCCCGCGGCTGTACGTTTGGCGAGGCGGCGCATTCCGCAGCGGCAAAAGCCCGCACAGCGCTAGCTGTGCAGGCCCGGGCGCGGAGGCACCGCCCCTGCTATCTACGGACTCGCGCCGGCCTCAGGGCTAGCGTGCGGCCAGGTTTGCGATGATGACTTCGACACGGCGGTTCCGCTGACGGTCCGCCGCTGCGCCGTTGCCGGCGACCGGCACTGCCTCGCCCTTGCCCGAAGTGGTGAGGCGGGTGGCGGCAATGCCGCGGGTCACGAGATAGGCCTTCACCGCGTCAGCCCGACGCTGCGACAAACCGAGGTTGATCTCCGCACTGCCGACGCTGTCGGTGTGGCCTTCGATGGCCACGGTGCGCTCCGGATACTGGATGAGAAAAGCCGCCAGCTTGCCGAGGCTGCTGGTGGCGCCGTCATTCAGCTCGGAGCGGCCGCTTGAAAACAGCACGTCACCCAGCGTCACGACCAGGCCGCGGTCGGTGGGCCGGGCATTCAGGGCGGCAATCTGGCTCTGCAATTCAGCCGACTGCTGCAGGGCGGCTGCCGTGTCGACATCGGCCGCGTCGGCCTGTCGGCGCGCGATGTCGGCATCCGCACGGGCGACATTGGCCCGGTTATGCGCGGCGCTGGCGTCGATGCGGGCCAGCGTGGCGTCGTTACGGGCCAGCGTCGCATCGTTGCGCGCCATTTCGGCTTCGCGGCTGCGGGAGTCGAGCCGCGCGCTCTCGCGCTGCTCCTTCAGCATGCTGCGCTCGTCTTCGGCCAGGCGGGTTTGCGCCTGGGCCCAGGCGATGTCGACCCGGCGCTCCGCCATGACCACCAGATGCGCGCCGACCGCCGCATCGTTCTGCGGTGTTTCGGCGGCGCGCACGGCGAGCTCCGCGTCCTTGATCGCGACGGGCGCCAGGCTGGCCAGGCGTGGATCGGCCTGCAACCGGGTCAGCTTGACCCGCGCATTGTCGGCGCCTTCCGGCTTGACCGGCAGCGAGGAACAGGCGGTCATCAGCAATGAAGCCATGGCGGCGGCGATCAGGGTTTTCGGGGGGGATGTTTTCATTTCTTTGCTCCGGTATTGCGCTGCATTTCCTGCTTCAGGACGGCAGTGCTGGCCTGCATTTCGGCGTTGATGGCCTGGGCCTTGGCGGCCTCGGCCCTGGCCAGGGCCAGTTCGGCATCGGCACGGGCCTGTTCGGCAAGACGCTGTGCGATATCCATTTTCTTTTGCTCTGCCGCCGTGCGTGCCGCCGTGAGGCTCTGGCGGGCTGCACCGAGCTCGGGTGAGGCGAACTCCGCGGCGCGTGCCTGCTCGGCGCTGGCAATGGCCTGCTCGGCCGCCTGCAGGGCCTGGGTGGGGGGCAGCGGCACCGAGGCGCAGGCCGCCAGCGCCAGCAGACCTGCCGCGATGCTGGCCCGTCGCCACGATGAGACCGGGCTGGCTTTCGCCGCTAGAACTTTCAGGGACTGAGTCATGTTGATTTCCTTTCTGGAATTTCTGGAATTTCTGGAATTTCTGGAATTTCTGGAATTTCTGGAAGTGCCGGAAGCGATGGCCGCCGGCGCTGCGCCTGGGCAGGGGGCTCCCGCCAGTCACAAGGCAGGCCTTGTCTGGCGGGTCGCCCTCTGCCCGTTCCTTATTTGCGGTAATTGAAGATGATGTTGACGCGGCGGTTTTCCTGCTGGCCTTCGACACTCGTGTTGTAGGCGAAGCGGCGGGTCTGGCCGAAGCCTTCGGCCGTGAGCTGTGCACGGTCGACGCCGTGCTTGTCGACCAGATAATTCACCACGTTCTGGGCGCGGCGCTGCGATATTTCCATGGCCCGCTCAGGGCTGGCCTGCAGGTTGCCGGTATGCCCCTCAACGGTGGCCGTGACGCGGGGATTGGCTTTCAGGAATTTCGCCACCTTGCGCAGCTCGGCATCGTACTGCGACTTGACGCCGGCCTGGTTTTCGTCGAACTCCATCTCCATGGCGATGGTCGTTCGGGCGGGAAGCACCGCGAGCCCTTCGATATCCGTGGCGCAGGCGATCACCGCATGGATGCGACGGTTCATCCGCTTGCCTTCTTCGGTGTTGTTGTCTGCCACGGGCCGGGCGGATCCGTGACCCCTGGCCTGGAGGCGGGAAGGCGCTATCTGGAAGTTGGTCACCACATAACTCACCACACTTTCGGCGCGGTGCAGGGAGAGGGCGATATTGTGCGAGCTGTCGCCGACATTGTCGGAGTGGCCCTCGATCACGGCGGTGGTATCCGGATATTTCTTCAGGAAGGTGCCCAGCACGCCGAGTTTTTCTTTCTCTTCGCGCTGCATTTCGTCCTGGTTAATTTCGAACTGGATATCGAGAATGCTGCAGTACTGTGCCGTACGCGCCGCCACCGGCACCACGACCAGCACCGGCGCCACTATTGCAACGGGCGCGGGCGCGGGAGCGGCTGCCGTCTCTTGTCCGGCCTGCTTGCCCCGGCCAAAGCGATAGACCACGCCGAGTGACAGCAGGTCGACATCCCCGTCGTTGCCGACGGCATCGTTGATCCGGTAACGCTCCGCTTCGGCGCGCATGCCGAATGACCGGGTGAAGTCATACTGAGCACCCACACCGACCTTGTAATTCAGATCCCGCTTGCTGGTACTGGGGTTGGCCACGGTCACGGCACCGGTTCCGCTGAAAGCATCCCTGGCTTCGGCGTAGTTCAGGCCCGCCCGACCCAGCAGGGAAAACTTTTCCGTCAGGGGCAGCAGGCCGACAGCGTCGACATTCAGGCCGTTGAGCCTGATGTTGCCCTGCAGGGTGCCGGCCGGTGTCGTGGTCGCGGTAAAGCCCATCTTGCCCAGATCGAAGTAGCCGCCTTCCAGGGAAAAATTCCGGTTGAACTGGTAGCCGCCGAAGAGCTTGTAGCCGATGTCCTTGTCGTCATCACGGATGGTGGTGGCGGTAAAGCCGCTCGCCAGCAGGCTGCGATTGATCCTGTCGTCGTCGATTTCCGCCATTGACTGGCCGATGCTGGCGCCGGCGTACCAGCCGGCATCCTCTGCCTCTGCCTCTGCCGTGGCCCAGGGGCTGGCCATTCCGGAAAGGGTGACCAGGCTCAGCGCCCCGATTTTTTTAGCTACGTGTTTCATGTTCTTCTCCAGAGAGCCGGTGGCAATTCATTGACTGCCACCGGCTGTGATTCATTCGGTTCCGGTGATCGCCCCCTGGTGGGGAGGCGCTCACCGGCATTTCTGCTTTTTATGGGTGCTGCCTTCAGTTCAGGTGCCGCCGGTTTTTTTATTGGCAGGTGCTGGGGGCATTCGCGTTGCCGGGCACTGACACCACATTGGCATCGAGGACGAAGGCGCCTGCCGCGAAGGCACCGGCCAGCAACCGGCCGCAGGAACTCGCACCGGTTTCCATCGTGATGTTTTCAGAGGCCAGGATATTGCCGTTCCATTCCGCCGCCGTTCCCAGCGTTGCGGAGGTACCGGCCTGCCACCAGACATTGGAGGCCCTGGCGCCATTGATCAGGATGATGCGGGTGTGGGGGCCGGGAGCCGCGGCGCCGGCCGCCGCGTTAACGGTGCTCGAGGACTGGAAGACGAATTGCGCGTTGGAGTCGCCCTGGCCGTCCAGCGTGAGGTCGCCGGTGATCAGGATCGAGGTCAGGGACTGATACAGGCCGGGCGCGAAGTAGTTGTCGCCCTGCACCAGCGCCGCGTCGGCAGGCTCGCCCAGCGTCGTGCCGGCCGGGAGGTCGGTGGCCCCGCCCAGGGAGCCGGCCGCCGGCGGACCGGCCGGGGGAGTGATGCTGAGAAACGCCGCCTTCAGGTCATTCATGATGGCGCCCGAGGTGGCCCCGGCATCGGGGAACAGGGGGCTGATGACGATGCCGCTGAGGGTGGGCGTGGAGCCGTTGCTGCCGCACAGACCGAAACCGCCGGCGGCGTCGATGGTCACCGCATTACAGGTCGCGTTCGGGTCCAGCACCACGTCGCCGTTGATGTGGGAGATCGGGAGGGTGGTGGTGTTGGTCACGCCGGCGGTGGCGGCAATCCCCATCGGGGCGGCCAGGCCGAGGTTGACCGGCGCCAGGCCCGTTGCCGCGGGAGTGATGGTCGTGAAGGCCCATTCATAGGTGCAGCCGAGGGGCGTGCCGGTGGCGCTGGTGGCGGCCGTGGTGATGGTCGCCGTGTAGGAGATGCCGGGCTGCAGCGCGGCGGCCGTGGTCAGCGTCGCTGTCGTGCCTGCCGCATCCAGGGAAACCGTGCCGGGCGCGTTAATTCCGCTGGCTGTTTCCTTGAGCGTAAAGGTGAGCAGCGGCGAGTCGAGGGACAGCGGGTCCATCGCCAGGCTGAAATTGGCAATGATCAGCTTGCCCCCGCCCGCGACACCGCTGGTGCTCGTGGTCACGGACTGGTCGGCGCTGCTGGGATTGGATGAGGTCGCCGTGGGAATGCCGATCCCCGCGGCGACGGTACATACCGCACCGGGGATGATGACGCCCACCGTTGCCTGCGCGCTGCTGGAAGCACCCAGGATGGGGTCGCCGCCTCCGCAACCCGCCACCAGGGCGCCGAGCAGCGCCGTCGTGAGCCATGTCCGGCCCCTGGAATAATTTTCAGATTTGTTCATTTTGTTTCCTCTTCATCGGGTCCAGGAAGCCATCGGCATGATTGGATGTTCATGCCGGTCTTCGCTGTTTTTAAGTAAGGCCAGGAACCTTGCAGGGCTCCCGGTGCAGTGCTGCCCACCACTGCACGGAGTTAATCCTTTCGCCGCCAGAGTCTCGGTGTGCTGGCGCGCTTAGGCGGGACATTCATGAAGGGGGCGCCTGCCAGCGGCTGGCCCTGGGCCTGTGCAGGCAAAAAAAAATCGCCGTGCGGCACCCTTTACGGCGCGGCACGGCGATTTTTCAAAAAGGTCGGCTTAGAGCGTGTGGCGTGGCCAATGGACGCCTTTGAGGCCCGCCAGCCCTTTACCCCTTGAAAACTTAGAGCCTGTTCATAATCTGTTTGTCGCGCTGCGCGTCGCCTTTTTTCGCGGCTGAAGCCGCTCCTACACAGGAATTAATGCCTGAATTAATACCTGTAGGAGCGGCTTCAGCCGCGAAAAGAGAATCGCAGGCCCCTCTTTTAATGGACCACTCCCAGATTTTGGACAGGCTCTGAGGACTCGCACAAAAATTTCCGACCTCCAAAGCCAGCTATTGCAGGCGCTTCCCCCTCTCCCCTTGCGGGAGAGGGCCGGGGAGAGGGGCAGCGGCCAAAGCAAGGTTCATGGCCCCTCTGCCCAACCCCTCTCCCGCCAGGCGAGAGGGGCTTGTCAGAAAACTTTGGTTCAGGCTCTTAGCAGCGCACAAAGGCCTGCAGGGTGACCTGCGGGCCTTTTCGTTTCATCCCTTTTCAAAGGAACGCTTGGAGCGTGGCACTGACGACCTTCAGTTCGGGAAACCGAAGCTGCAGGCCAGGCCCGCGGCACCGGGCCATGCCACCGCCCGCCACCGCCATGGTCGATCAGGACTTGAGCTTCTCTACGGCCTCCTGCATGGACGACTTGAGACCGGCCCAGGTGTGCTCCACGTTCGTCTTCAAATCGACCCAGGCATCCGCGCCGGCTGCCGCGAGCTCTTCCAGCTTCACCCCGGCTTCGGTCACCCGGGCGTCCAGGGCGTCGACCCGCTTGTGCATGTCGAGCTGCGCATCCACGGAAGCGCCCTTCGCCCGGGCTTTCAGCTTGTCGATATCCGCCTTCCATTCCTCGAGCTGGGCCTTGAGCTTCTGGGTGTACAGGGAGTGGTCATTCATGATGATTCCTTTTCACGGAGTGGCGGCTGCCACCGGAAACGCAGCCTACGCCGCATTCGCCGCCGCCTCTGTGCGGTGGCGAACACAGGCGCTCACGGGCAGGCGGGCGCATCGCCCGTGGTGGAGTGCTCGATACCGTTCCGGGTGGCGGCCAGGACAGCCCGGTGCGCACCGGCATCCGCCGCGGCCTCGGCGCTGGTGATCGCCGCCAGCGCGGCCGACCGGCAGCCCCGCTCCAGCAAGAGTTGTGACAGGTTGTTGTAGGCGGCAGCGGCGGCGCCGATTTGCAGCGCGGCGCGCAGGGCCGCTTCCGCGCCGGCGGCATTGCCCAGCGCATGGCGCGCATTGGCCAGTGCCTGCCAGGGCAGCGCCTGCTCCGGCCAGCGCCGCGTGGCGGCGGCATAGGCGGCTTCGGCCATTGCAGGCCGCTGCAGCGCCTCGAAGGCGCTGGCCGCGCTTAACCAGCCATGGCTGCTGGCGGTCGCCGGGATCCGGTC
This sequence comes from Pseudomonadota bacterium, assembly GCA_049320605.1. Lineage (GTDB taxonomy): Bacteria > Pseudomonadota > Gammaproteobacteria > Pseudomonadales > Moraxellaceae > UBA2031. The sequence continues at coordinate 42,850 of JBMOQI010000015.1, forward strand.
GAGGGGGGTCGCAACCAGCGCCCAGTGACCGGCGCGTTTCCAGCCCGCCATGAAGCGGCGCCGGGAAACGCTCAGGCGCTTCTCGGTGCCGGAGCGCAGCAGCAGGGTGTCCGATGCCGGGTCGTAACCGATCACGACGGCGTAATGCCAGAGCGCCAGGTACTTGAGCCCCAGGTTCTGCAGGACCAGCACCGGCGTGCCTGCCGCGACTTCCGTCAGCAGCGCCGCGATATCCGGCGACAGCACATAGGGAAGGCGCTCATGGGTTCGCGTTGCCGCGATGATTTCGGTCTGCGTGCTTCCGCGGCGACCGGGAAGGTAGATCTTCGGGACGAGTTCATCCGGGGTCACGGCGGCGCCGCTGGCCACCAGCACGGTCGCCAGCGCGGCCGGCCCGCACTGGTAGGCGGCCTGCGGATAAAAGGGGGTGGCCGTCAGTTCGACCGGGGCGGCCGGCAGCCCGCGCTCACGCAGCGCCGGGCTGCTCGCGCAGGCGGCCAGCAGCGCGGCGAGCCCGAGGAGCGCCGCCAGGCGGACCATGTGCCGGCGCCCTCAGATGCGCGAGAAGATATTGATGGCGCCGACGAGCTCCAGCAGGATCAGGATCAGCAGCACGGTCAGGACCACGCCCACCGCACTGCCTCCGGCCGGCATGTCCTTGATGTGCTGTTGCGCCTGGCTCAGCTCGCCGGGGGTCATCGCGGCCACGCGGGTGGCGGCGACCGCCGGGTCCACGCCCAGCGCCTTCATCTGCTTCTGCACATCCTCGCGCGCCAGATACGCCTGGACTTCGGTGAGCTGGCTGGCCTGCGACTGCTGCCTCAGCAGGCTGTCGGTGCCGACCATCGCGGCGTGTACGGGCACGGCATTCACCAGCAGTGCCGTCGTCAGTACGAGGGAAGTGAACGCTGAACGGATCTTCATGACATTTTGCTCCGGCTCTGCCGCCATGACAGGCGGCACGATTGCCTGGCCGCATGAGTGCGGGGGCTGGGGAGCGAGTATGGGCCGTGGGGGCTGCCGCTTCTGTGCGCTGCCGAACACTGGCCGGCGGTGGCGGGCAGCAGGCGGCTCGTTCCCCATGCCGCGATGGCCGCGGCGATGCCGCCACCCCTGGGGGAAGTCGGCGCATAAAACCCGGGATCGTCCAGGGCCTCATCCCGGGGCGGCGGACCTAAGCTCGGGGAATTTCTGTGCGGCTGCTTAGGGCCTGTTCAAAATCTTGGAGCGGTCCATTAAAAGAGGGGCCTGCGATTCTCTTTTCGCGGCTGAAGCCGCTCCTACAGGTATTAATTCAGGCATTAATTCAGGCATTAATTCAGGTATTAATTCAGGTATTAATTCAGGTATTAATTCAGGTATTAATTCAGGTATTAATTCAGGTATTAATTCAGGTATTAATTCAGGTATTAATTCAGGTATTAATTCAGGCATTAATTCAGGTATTAATTCAGGTATTAATTCAGGTATTAATTCAGGTATTAATTCCTGTGTAGGAGCGGCTTTAGCCGCGAAAAAAGGCGACAGGCAGCGCGACAAACAGATTATGAACAGGCTCTTAGCCTGTGGCGCCGTCCTCCTGCCGCTGCAGCCATTTCTCCACCATCTTCGCGATCAGCTGCAGGCGCAGCGGCTTGGCCATGAAATCGTCCATGCCGGCCGCGAAGCACTTCTCGGCATCGCCCTGCAGCGCGGAGGCGGTCATGGCGATGATGGGAACGTGCCGGTGGGGCGCGGAGGCGTCGGCGGCTTCCGCCGCGCGGATCTCGCGCGTGGCGTCGAAGCCGTTCATGACCGGCATGTCGCAGTCCATGAAGACGAGGTCGTAGGGCAGTTGCCGCCAGGCTTCCACCGCTTCCTGGCCGTTGCCCGCGACATCGGCCTGGCAGCCCAGGCGTCTGAGGATTTCCGCGGTCAGCAGCTGGCTCACCGGATTGTCCTCCACCACCAGCACGCGGCCACGGTGCTCGGCGCTGGCGGGCGCGATTTCCAGCGGCGCGGGCTCGCTGTGCACGATGCCGGCATCGGCCTCGGGCAGGCCGAAGGGCAGCTTCACCCAGAACACGCTGCCCTCGCCGGGCTGGCTGCGAAACCCGATGCCGCCGCCCATGGCCTCGGCCATGCGCTTGGAGATTGCGAGGCCGAGGCCGGTGCCGCCGTATTTGCGCGTGGTGGAGGCATCCGCCTGGCTGAAGGGCTGGAACAGTTTCTGCCTCGTCTCGGCATCGATGCCGATGCCGGTGTCGCTCACCAGGAAGCAGAGCCAGACCCGGTCCCCCGTGCGCACGATCTCCTCGCCGCAGAGCGTCACGCGCCCGCGCTCGGTGAACTTGACGGCGTTGGACAGCAGGTTGAGCAGGATCTGGCGCAGGCGCGCGACATCGCCGCGCACCCGGTCCGGCGCGCTGATGTCGATCGAGAGCTCGAGGCCCTTGGCTTGCGCCTCCTCCTGCACCAGCGTCATGAGATGGCGGATCTCCTGGTGCGGATCGAACTCGAATTCCTCGAGCTGCAGCCGGCCGGCCTCGATCCGGGAGAAATCCAGGAAGTCGTTGAGCAGGTGCAGCAGGGACTCGCCGGATTTGCGCGCGAGCTCGGCGTAGGGGCGCTTCTCGTCGGTCAGCGGCCCCTCCAGCAGCAGGCCGGTGAAGCCGATGACGCCGTTCAGCGGCGTGCGGATCTCGTGGCTCATGGTGGCGAGGAATTCGCTTTTCGCGCGGTTGGCGGACTCGGCCTGCGCGCGCGCCGCCTCGGCTTTCCGCCGCGCCGCCTCGGCCTGCCGCGTGGCCTCCTGCAAGGCCGCCTCGTGCTGCTTGCGCTCGCTGATGTCGCGCATGAAGGAACTGACCAGCCACCTGTCGTCGATACGGTTGGCGGTTAGCGCAATTTCCACCGGAAACTCGCTGCCGTCGCGGCGCCGGGCCTGGAATTCCCGCGCATGGCCGCGGACCTCGGCGGCGCCGGTCTGCAGGAAGCGCGCGAAGCCGGCCTCGTGCGCCGCGCGAAACCGCGGCGGGACGATGGTGTCCACGAGGGTCAGCCCCAGCGCTTCCTGCCGCGTCCAGCCGAACATCTTCTCGGCGGCGCGGTTCCATTCCACGATGCCGCCCCTGTCGTCGACGGCGACGTGCGCATCGGTCGTCGTCTCCAGCACGAGGCGCGCGCGCGCCTCGGACTGGCCGAGCGCCTTGAGGGCGGCCTGGAGCTCCGCCGTGCGCTGCTCGACGCGCCGCTCCAGCTCGGCCTCCAGCTCCTTGCGCGCGCCGATGTCCTCGGCGATCACGAAGTTGTAGAGATGCCGCCCTGCCGCGTCGCGGATGGCACTCACCGTCACCCGCGCCCACACCGGGTGGCCGGCTTTGTGCCGAAAGCGTTTTTCGATGGTGTAGCTGCCGATCTCGCCGCGCTTCAGCCGCAGCTCCTGCGGCCGCTGCTGCGCCAGCTCGCGCGGATAGGAAATGTCCTGGTAGGTCATGCCCTGCAGCTCGGTGGCCGAGTAGCCCAGCATCTCCAGGTATTTGCGGTTGAGGCGCAGCCAGTGGCCGTCCGCCGTCCGGTAGGCCATGCCGACCGCCGCCTGCTCGAAGGCGGCGCGCAGGTGCTCCTCGCTCTCGCGCAGCGCCTCCTGGCTCTGTTTGAGGTCGTCGATGTCGGTGCTGGCGCCGAACCAGCGCCGGATGCGGCCGTCTCCGTCGAAGATGGGCGTGGCGCGCGCGCTGAACCAGCGATAGACGCCGTCGTGGCGGCGGAGGCGGCAGTTCACCTCGTAGGCCGTGCCGCTGGTGACGGCGTGGTTCCAGGCGGCGAGGGCCAGGTCGCGGTCCTCCGGATGCACCACCGCCAGCCAGCCGCTGCCCTGCAACCGCTCCGGCGAGAGGCCGGTGTAGGCCAGCACTTGCGGGCTGAAATAATCGGTGAAGCCGGTGGCGTCGGAGGTCCACACCAGGTTGGGCAGGCTGTCGATCATCTGGCGCAGATAGGCTTCGCTGTCCCGCAGCGCCTGCTCCATGCACTGCCGCGCGCTGACGTCGTGGAAGAACAGCGCGAAGCGGCCGGCCAGCGGGCTGAAGCAGAAGCCTTCGTAATGGCGGCCGGTAGCGCTGTTGACGTAGGGAAAGCGCCGGGGCTGGCCGCTGCCGGCCACTTCGCAGCAATGCTTCAGCCACGCGCTGTCCTGTCCGCCTGTCCATGCCCGCGAGGGCTGGCCGATGGCCGCGCCGGGCAGGCCGGTCTGCGCCAGGAACGCGGCGTTGGCGTCGAGCAGCCGGGCGCCGGCTATCTCGCCTTCGGCAGTGAAGAGCGCCTCGCCGAGGGCAAAGCCTTCCGTCATGTCTTCGAGCGGCGGCGGCGCGGCTGCGGGGGCATGCGGGGCGGAGGGCCTGTGCTTGCTCATGAGTATTTTCCGGCGTGCAGGAGAGGGCAGGACCGGTGACGCGAACTCAGGTAAGCAGAAGCCCCGCCTTGTTTTGATTGGAGATTTGTTGCGCGCTTGCGCGCGGGAAAGGCCGGCCGCGCGCTTCCGCAGGGGCCGCGCGCGTTCTTGCCGGCGCCTCTTCAGGCGCGCGCCGGGGTCGACGCGGGGCGTGCCGGCCGCGGCTGGGCGCCGCCGCCCTCCGCTACTTTTTCTCGAGCAGGTCTTTCAGTTTGGCAAAGGGATGGTGGGTGGCCGGCGCCGGCTCGTCTTCCCGGGTCGGGCCGTACAGCACCAATTCGCTGAACTTGCTGTGCTCGTAGTCGTGGCAATAAATGCACAACAGTTCCCAGTTGCTGCCATCGGGGGGATTGTTGTCGTGATTGTGGTCCTTGTGGTGGACGGTGAGCTCGCGCAGCTTGGAATAGACGAATTCGCGGCCGCAGCGCGCACAAATCCATGGGTACAGCTTGAGCGCCTTGTCGCGGTAGCCCTGTTCCAGTCGCGCGTAACCTTTGGCGCTGCCGGCTTTGTCTGTTGCCATCTTGCCTGCTCTTCTGACGGGTGACGGAAAGCTTCTCACGGCCTTGGCGTGAGCCTGCCGTATCTATAAGAGCCTGTTCATAATCTGTTTGTCGCGCTGCCTGTCGCCTTTTTTCGCGGCTTTAGCCGCGAAAAAAGAAGACGGGCACGGCCGCTATTCCGGCGGCCCGGGCGCCGGCGCCACCTCGAGTGGCGGCGGCGCGGCGGGCCGCAGCTCGTAGTCGCAGTGGCGCGCGAAGGTGAGGGTGGCCGTGTACGGCACGAATTCATCCTGCGGCGAATGCAGCGACAGCTCCAGCTCGCCGAAGGCGCCCGCCCGCCACTGCGCATTGCTCGCCATGCTGGCCTCGCTCCGGTTCAGCTCCGCCACGGCTTTCGAGCAGATGAGGCGGCGCGCGGGGCTGAGGCTGAGCTCCTGCACATAGAAGCGATGCCAGCAGTTCTCCTCGGAGCACTCCTGGAAGGCGAGCAGGCGATGCTTTCCGGCGGACGCCACGAGCGCGAGATCGGGCGCGACGGCGAGCGCCTTCTGCTCCGTGGCCTGCGCGGCCGGGAGGAGGGCGAGCAGCACGAAAATGGCGAGAGGTGTTTTCATGGCGGCGGACCGAGGGCTGGACCTGTCAGGCATTCCCGAGCGGCGGTCGGCCGTACATTGCCGGCCGGGACAGGCTCGGTACACCGGCAAACTGTGCCGCTCCGCGCGGCGGCGGGTAAGCAGCAATTGCGTGGCAAGTTGTAGGGGCTGCGTGAGCCGGGTAGGCGCCGGGGTGCGGCCCGGGGCGGAGGCCGGGCGCGAGCACGCTCGCCGGAAAAGTTCGATCCTGTAGACTCCGCGGCAGCGCCGGCGGACCGGCTCGTCATCCCTGCCCCGGCGCTCACCCTGAACGACAAGCCCCCTGTCTGGAAATCGACGTGACCCACTACGATGTGATCATCATCGGCGGCGGCGCCTCCGGCCTCATGTGCGCCCTGCAGGCCGGCCAGCGCGGCCGGCGCGTGCTGGTGCTGGACCGCAGCAACAGGGTGGGCAAGAAAATCCTCATGTCCGGCGGCGGCCGCTGCAACTTCATGAACCTGTTTGTGGAGGCCGAGCATTTCCTCTCGGCCAACCCGCATTTCTGCATCTCCGCCCTGAGCCGCTACACGCAGTGGGATTTCCTGGCGCTGGTGGAAAAACACGGCATTGCCTGGCACGAGCGCAAGCACGGCCAGCTTTTCTGCAATGACTCGGCCAAGGCCATTCTCAACATGCTGCTGGCCGAATGCGAAAAGGGCGGGGTCGGCCTCCGCACGTCCTGCGAAATTTCCACCGTTACCGCGATCCATGAAAAAGGCGCGCGCTTCCGGCTGCAGAGCTCGCTCGGGGAGTTCTCGGCCGACTCCCTGGTGGTCGCGAGCGGCGGGCTGTCCATTCCCACCCTGGGCGCCAGCGGCTTCGGCTACGAGATCGCCCGCCAGTTCGGCCACGCCGTCCTCCCGACGCGCGCCGGGCTCGTGCCCTTCACCTTCAGCGACGGTTTCAAGGCCGTGGCCGAGCGGCTTTCCGGGCTCGCGCATGACGCGCTCATCAGCAACGAGCGCAAGAGCTTTGCCGAGGCCATCCTGTTCACGCACCGCGGCCTCTCCGGGCCCGCCGTCTTGCAGCTCTCGAATTACTGGTGGCCCGGTGAAGGCGTGGCCGTCGATCTGTTCCCCGGCGAAGACCTGAACGCCTGGCTGCGGCAGCAGAAAAAACAGCATCCGAGATCGCTGCTGCGCACATTGCTGGGCGAGCGGTTGGCGAAAAGCCTGGTGCTGGAACTGCAGGCCCTGCACTGGAGCGCGCAGGCGGAAATTCCCCTGGCGGAAATTCCCGATGCCGTGCTGGCCGGCATCGCGGCCCGGCTGCAGGCCTGGCTGCTCAAGCCCTCGGGCACGGAAGGGTATCGCACGGCGGAAGTGACGCTGGGCGGCGTCGATACCGGCGAGATTTCGTCGAAGACCATGGAGAGCCGGCGTCAGCCCGGGCTTTATTTCATTGGCGAAGTGCTGGATGTGACCGGGCATCTTGGCGGCTTCAACTTCCAGTGGGCCTGGTCTTCCGGCTACGCCGCCGGGCAGGTGGCTTGAGGCGGTTTTCGGCGGCAGCCCGGCAAGCTGCCGCGAGAAAAACGCCTGCACAAGCGTAGCCCGGATGAAGCGCAGCGCAATCCGGGTCACCGCTCAAACGTAGCCCGGATGAAGTGCAATGGAATCCGGGTCACCTGCCGCTCCCGCCCAGTCAGCCCCCAATACTCCCTGTTGCACATAACGATGGAACGTCGACCAGCGCCAATCCTTAACGCGCGCCACATAGCCGTGCTTTACGGGATTGAAGTGCAGGTAAGCGATGTGACGCTCCAGGTCGGACGCATCGCGGATAGTGTGTTCCCAGAAACGCCGCTGCCAGAGATCGCACTCGCCCTTGGCATTGCGGGCAACCGGATGTCCCTCCCGCGCCAGCGCCCGGACAAAGCCGCTCTTGATGGCCCGCCAGCGGCCCGAGAAATCGGCGTCGCCCTCAGGCAGCTCCCACACCGCGTGCAGATGATCGGGAAGGATGACAAGGCCGAGCGTGCGCCAGGGGCGCCGGGCGCGCACCACGCGCATGGTGCGTGTCAGCAGTGGCGCGCGCTCCACCAGCAGCGACGAACTCCGGTCGCGCAACGTCACCGTGAAAAAGAATGTCCCGCCCGCGGCACGGCTACGCCGATACAGCACCATGATCGCCCCCAGCCAAAGCCCCACCGTAGCCCGGATGAAGCGCAGCGCAATCCGGGAAAGGCGGGATACGTTGGCGCGCATGGTCGGGAAGGTGGGTGGCTTGGGCGGGGGAATAACCCGGATTTCGTTGCACTTCATCCGGGCTACGCTTGCGTCCCTTTTCCCCGGTCGCCCCCCGCCAAAGCCCCGTAGCCCGGATGAAGCGCAGCGCAATCCGGGAAAGGCGGGAAGCTTTGTTCGATTTCTTGTTCAGTCATCGCCGGTGCTCTGCAATCTGGATGCGCCCCCTGGTGAGGGTTGACTATCGAGCTCCCTGCCCAGTCTGTAAATGTACCGTGGCCACAGTGTCATCCTGATGCTGTGGCTAAGCTCCTACGAAGACGACGACAGCAAACTCTCGTAAGGAATATGCAGGCCATCATGGAGACTCTTGATCATGCGCAAGCTCAGGGAGCGCTTGCCATTCAGCACCTCCGACACGCGGCCACTCGAGCCGATGTAGGCTTCAAGATCACGGGGCGTCAAGCCCTGTTGCTCCATGCGAAACTTGATGGCCTCCACAGGGGTGGCCGGCCCCATCGGGTAATGCTTGTTTTCGTAAACCTCGATCAGCGTCGCCAGAATCTCCATCTCGTCATATTCGGGCGTCTTCGGTTTTGCCTGAAAGATCTCCTCCAGTCGCTTGAACGCCTGTCGCAGGTCCTTGTCATTCCGGATGGGCTTGATGTTCATGGGCTACCCTACTTGATCCAACAGGTGAAGTTCTGGCTCTTGGCTAGTACGCGCTGACGGTCGCGGCATCGATCGTGTCGTACTGGGCATGGGTGCCAACGAACTTGACCCATACGATGCCTGCGGCGTACTGCACCTCGACGACCAAGCGATACTTGTTGCCGCCGATATTGAAGACCACGCGGTTGTTGCCGCAAAAACTGGCGGCGGCGTACAAGTCCTTGATGTCCTGGGGCGTCTTCCAGTCAGCGGCGCCCGCCTCGTCATGCCAAGCCTCCAGCGGACCCCGCGCATCGCTGTAGCGCTTCTGGCTATAGAAGCGTCGAAGCGTGCTCTTTGCAATTACGCGCATGCGCTACCGCTCCCAATTTGGGAGAAATGTAGCACCCATTTTGGGAGGAATCCAGTGGGCACGGAAGCGTTGTCGAGGGCAGCCGCCGCCTGCGCAAGCACAACATCACCCAGCAAACGTAGCCCGGATGAAGCGCAGCGCAATCCGGGAAAGGCGGATACGCTGGCGCGCGTGGTCGTGAAGGTGGGTGGCTTGGGCGGGGGAATAACCCGGATTCCGTTGCACTTCATCCGGGCTACGCTTGCTTTTCCCGTGTTAGCCGCGTGCAAGACGGGAGCGCCAATAGCCGGGGCGTTGATGACAGTGCAGGACGGCAAGGATGAGAATGCGCTCTGATTCAACTACATAAAGAAGCGCATAGGGAAAAACCCGTGTTAGCTTGCGCCGAATGCCGCGCTCGATTTCGGCACCTAACTCAGGGTTTTCACTGATGCTTTGCAGGGAAGAGGTGACGCTTTCAAGGAAGCGCTCGCCCAATGCGGGTTGAATTTCGGAGTAGTGAGAAACTGAGTTCAGCAGCTCAAGGCGCGCTTCTGGATGAAATTCAACTTTCATTTCTTGATGAGGTTGCGTGCTTCTGTAAGAACACCCTCAGCAGGAACGGCGTTAACGGCGCCTGACTTTACCTCACCCAGACGGCGAAGCGCCTCTGCGGCCCACAGGGCACGGACCGCCCCATCATTGATAGGGTCCAGGCTTTCTACCAGGCGATCTGCAAGCAAAGCCCGCGCATCACTCGGGAGAGCGAGCACTTCCTCAGTGAGCTTTTCGACTGGAATGGCCATGATCAAAGGGTACTCGGCTGGATGGGGTGGCGCAACACAGCGCGGTAGGGTGGAACACCCGGAGGATTTTCCGCCATAAGCAGTTCGGGATCAACCCCAAACCTTAAAAGCATCTATTTTCCGTGTTTGCCACGCTACTTCGCGTGCCAGGTCTGCAGCGGTGGAAAACCCTCCGGGTGTTCCACCCTGCCGCGCTCCCGCTCCGCCAGCAAACGTAGCCCGGATGAAGCGCAGCGCAATCCGGGAAAGGCGGATACGTTGGCGCGCGTGGCCGTGAAGGTTGATGGCCTGGGCGGGGGAATAACCCGGATTCCGTTGCACTTCATCCGGGCTACGCTTGCTCAGCCTGCTCAACAACGCCGTGAAATTTACCGCGCAGGGCCACGTTGCGCTCCGCTGCGAAACCGCTGCGCAGGTGGCGGACCGGGTCCGCCTGCGCTTTTGCGTGACCGACACCGACACCGGCATCGGCATCGACACGGCAACCAGTGCGCGGCTGTTCCAGCCCTTCATGCAGGCCGACGCCTCGACCACCCGCCGCTTCGGCGGTACCGGCCTGGGGCTGGTGATCAGCAAGCGCCTCGGGCCATGGGCGGACGCATCGGCTTTGACAGCACCTGGGGCGAGGGCAGCACGTTCTGGCTGGAGCTGCCCTTCGAGGTGCTGGCCGCCGACCGCCGCGTTGCTTTGGCCGACAGCGGTCTGGAAAATCTGGAGCAGGCGGCCCGGGAAATTCCGCCCAGCAGCATCCTGGTGGCGGAAGACAATCCGGTCAGCCCGCTGCTGGCGGCAGAGATATTCAGGCGCCTGGGCTGCACGGTCGATGTGGTGGGGAACGGCCGGGAGGCGGTCCAGGCCTTCCGGAGCCGGCCTTACGATCTGGTGTTCATGGACTGCGAGATGCCGCAGCAGAACGGCTTCGACGCCACGCGCGCCATGCGCCAGCTGGAAGCGGACGGCCTGCGGGCCGGCGAGCCGCGCACACCCGTCATCGCCATGACGGCCTCGGCCCTGCAGGGCGATCCGGAACGCTGCTTCGACGCCGGCATGGACGATTTCATGTCCAAGCCGCTGCGCCTGAGCCAGCTCACCCGGTTGCTGCGGCACGGGCTTGTCGCCGGTGCGGAGGCTGGGCAGGGAGGGGCTGCAGACGGGCAGGGAGAAGGGGGCGAGAAAAACAGGGAGACAGCGCCTGAGGGACTTTCGTGGATAAACCATTCTGACCCCATTTCTTCCCCTTTTCTTGGTGGCCCGGGGAAAGCGTGGCCGTCGATCTTTTCCCCGGCGAAGACATGAACGCCTGGCTGCTGCAGCAGAAAAAACAGCATCCGAAATCACTGCTGCGCACCCTGCTCGGCGAGCGGGTGGCCAAATGCTTGGCGCTGGAACTGCAGGCCCTGCACTGGAGCGCCCAAGCGGAAACCTCCCTGGCGGAAATTCCCGATGCCGTGCTGGCCGACAAGGCCGCTACCTAACAGGCTGCTGAAAAACGAATTTCGGCCACCACCCATAGTGCTTAAGCTCAGCAAAAAATCGCTATATGTGGCGGTGGCAGGGAGTTTTTCAGCAAGCTGCTAAAGAAGTGACTCTTCCAAACGTTTCTTGCGTGCTTCCCAGTCAGGCATGATCGAAGCCAGCTTCTTGAAGAATCGCGCGTCATGGTCGCGGAATTTCAGATGGCAGAGCTCATGCGTAATCACGTACTCGATGCACGGCCGTGGCGCACGGGCCAGGCTGGCATTGAGGGTTATCGTGCCTGATGGCGAAAGACTGCCCCAGCGCGAACGCATGGCGCGAACGATAATCCGGGGAGGAGAAGCCTCCTTGAAGTGCGTCAGGCAAGACTGCAGCACGTCGGCAAACACCATGTGTGCTCTATCTAGATACCACCGATGCAGCTGCGCCTGAATGAGCGCGGGCTCAGGCTGTCCGGGACAGGTCACGATCAGCTGTCCTCGCTGCAACTTGACGCCTGGGTCATCGCTCTTCTCAACTTTGAGCCGATATTGCCGGCCCAGATACAGATGCGTTTCTCCGCCAATGTACTGTCTGGACGGTGTTCGCGGCTTGTAGCGGTCAAACTCCGTCAATTGCCGACTGATCCAGCCCGCCCGTTTCTGCATGCGTTCCTGAATCAGGCTCTCTGGGCAATCCTTCGGCGCACGAACCCAAACGGCACCGTCAGGATGCACCTCAATGCCCAAAGTCTTGCGGCTTGCAAGAAAACGAACATCGTAGGGGATGACCTGCTGGCCGAAGGAAACCGTCCGCCGTATCTGTGTCATCCCGGCATCCGGTGACGGGCCAGTTGCATGGCCTTTTCGATGATCTGGTCCATCTCATCGGTCGCGAGATCGACGCCATGGATACCTTTCACGGTGTCGTAAAGATAGTCATCGATCTCATTCATGGTGCGACGCTGTGCATCGAGGTCATCCCAATAGCCCACCTTGCGGTTGTCCTGGAAGATGGCCCAGATCGACTTTGCCGCTTCGGCTGCCACGGCGATTGCATGAGGCTGGTCGTCCACATGCGCGCCCACGAAGGGTTTTATCAGACCGAAGATGGCGGCACTATCAGCATCGTTGGCGAGAGTGGCCGGGAGGTCTTCATCCTTGCGCTGGACGACAGCATCCTTGATTTCCGTAACACGGTGCAGGTACTCCATGTCCGACAGGCGCTTGGCACGGTAATCGTCGATGGCCTGCTGGATAAGCCGCGAGAATTTCTCGTAGAACGCCGGGTCTTGCTCCAGTCGCTCGGTAATGGCTCGCTTGGTCGCATGGGCAATCATGTCGGCTTTTGCGCCCAGGCTCTTTTCATTGCCCACCCCCTGATCCTCGACCACCTTCTTGAAAGCCGACTCATCAAAGATGTTCACAGGTGCGTTAAGACGAACGACCTCACTGGCGCTGATATGCGTATCTAGCAGCTTCTGGATGCGCGGCTCGAAGTCCCGGTAATCGATGGCTTCCGCGAAGCGCAACTTCACCGCAGCCTTGAGGTTCACAAAGCGCTTTAGGTCATTGCGATAGCCATTCAGTTTCTGCTCGGGCGTCTCGCTGACGAATTTCTCGCTGGAGAGGGCAATGGCCAGCGTCTTGGCGAAGGCCGAAAGGCGGTCGTAGAAATCGGCGCGGATCTTGTCATCTGCCAGCAACTGCTCGAAGGCCTCTTCGTCCTGGCGATTCTTGACTGTCTTGAAGAGATCCCACAGCTCCGCATTACGCTGGGGAAGCTTCCGGACTTCCTCGTTGATAGAGGCCAGAGCGCCCTTGAGGTCTGATTCATCAAAGCCGTTCAAGGCACTGTAGGTGGTCAGTGCGTGATCGAGCTCACCCAAGATGCCCACGTAGTCGATGATGTAGCCGAAATCCTTGATCCGGCTGCCGGATTCGTCCTCGTAAAGGCGGTTCACACGGGCAATAGCCTGCAGCAGCGTGTGTTCCTTCAGTCGGCGGGTGAGGTAAAGCACCGTGTTGCGCGGGGCGTCGAAGCCGGTCAGGAGTTTGTCGACCACAATCAGGATTTCCGGATCGTCGCCATTCTTGAAGGCGTTGATGATGTGCTTGTTGTAGTCCTCTTCGGAACCATAGCGCTTCATCATCTTCTGCCAGAAGGCCACGACCGCGTCGCTGGACTCTTCGTCATCAATCTCTTCAAAGCCTTTGCGCTCGTCCTGTGACGAAATGATCACCTCGCTACTGACAGCCCCTAGCTCGTCCAGGAACGCCTTGTAGCGAAGCGCCGACGCCTTGCCGGGCGCCACGAGCTGGGCCTTGAAGCCGGTGCCCTTCCAGTTCTGCCGGAAGTGCTCGCTGATGTCGAAGGCGCGCATGTAGATCACCTGTTCGGCCTTGTTGAGCATCTCCGCGCGGGCGTACTTCTTCTTGAGGTCTGCTTTCTGCTCAACGCTGAGGCCTTGGGTATGACGCTCGAACCAGACATCGATGGCCGCCTTGTTCTGCTCCAGCTCCGCCATGCGGCCCTCGTACAGCAGGGGGACAATGGCCCCGTCCGCCACGGCCTGATCGATGGCGTAAGTGTGAATGACACCGCCAAACCGCCCGACATCGCTCTTTTCGCGGTTCAGCAGGGGGGTGCCGGTGAAGCCGATATAGCAGGCCTTCGGGAACATCTGGCGCATGCGTGCTGCAAAGCTGCCGAGCTGGGTGCGCTGGGTCTCGTCGACCAGCACGAAGATATCCGGTGAGTCGACCGTGAACTTCTTGTGGGTGAGCGCCTTGTCGAACTTGTGGACGAGGGAGGTGATGATGTGGGCCTTGTCATCCGCCACCAGCTCGATCAGGTGCCGGCCACTTTCCGCGCGATCCGGGGAGAGGCCGCAGGCCGCAAAGGTATTGCCGAGCTGCTTGTCGAGATCGACGCGGTCCGTCACCAGGATGATGCGGGGGGAGTGCAGGCCCGGCTCCATGGCCAGCGCACGCGCCAGCATCACCATGGTCAACGACTTGCCGGAGCCCTGGGTGTGCCAGACGATGCCACCGCTGCGGCGACCCTCAGAGTCGACCTGCTTGACCCGCTGCAGGATATCGCGGATGGCGAACACCTGCTGGTAGCGGGCCACCTTGCGGATGCCGCCATCAAACACCGAATACTTCCACACCAGCTCCAGCAGGCGCTCGGGGCGGCACAGTGCGTAGAGATTGCGGTCCTGTTCCGTGACCTGGCGGCTCGCCAGGTAGGGGGTCACGTCCTCACGAACGCCGAGCTCGCGAAAGGCCATGTCGAAGAGCGAGGCCTTGATGGACTCGGCCAGGGGTGTTTCCAGCAACGCGGCAACGGCCGCGTCATCGACCTCTTCTTTCCACTTCGACCAGAATTTGGAGGGCGTGCCTACCGTGGCATAGCGCACTTCGTTCTTGTTCGCCGCCAGTACGAGCTGGGCGTAAGTAAACAGACGCGGGATGTATTCGTCACGCTGGTTGCGCACCATCTGCGAGATGGCTTCCACGACCTCGATCTTGGGCGATTTGCACTCGATCACAGCAAAGGGGATGCCGTTGACGAAGAGCACGAGGTCCGGGCGGCAGGTGTCGTTGCTGCGGGTCCGCTCGACGGAGAACTCGGCCGTGACGTGGTAATCGTTGTTGGCCGGGTTCTTCCAGTCGATGTAATTGAGCGTGAAGCTCTTGCTGTCGCCCTCGATGGGCTGCTCCAGCGATACGCCGAGTGTCAGCAGGTCGTAGATCGCCTCGTTGGTCTTCAGCAGGCCGTCGTACTTGACGTTCTTCAGGCGCTGGATGGCGGTCTGGATATTCTCCTCGGAGAAGAGGTAGCTCTGCCCTTTGTACTGGATGCGGTTGTTCTGCTTGAGGCGTTCGCGCAGCACGCCTTCCAGCAGCACCTGGCTGGTCTTTCCGCCCCGCGCGGCTAGTGCCTGCTCGGGCGAGAGATAGGTGTAGCCAAGGTTGATCAGGACCTGCAGGGCAGGAATCTGGGACAGGTATTTTTCGTCAAACTGGAAAGCATCCATAGCCCTTATCTCCCCAGCAACCCGCCGACTGGGGGCATAAGCTTTGCCATGATTGCCTCCGCCTGAACATTCTGCCCAGAACGCTCAAATGCGCGGGCCTGCGAGGTCAGTTGCTTCAGTCGCGCAACGGCGTCTTTTTTCCACTGTGGCGCGAAAAAGCCTGCGTCAAGCACGTCAACTATCTGGAAGAAGTACTCACCGAGATAGCGCGGATACATCAACCCAAAGAAGCTGTAGTAATGCCCAGCGACCTTTTGCTCCAGTGCGTATGACTCGAATGGATAATTGGCCTTTGCATTCCAGTACTTCATAACTCGGATAAGGGGCTTGATAAGGTTGCCATTGGCCTGGTTTGCACTAATCAACTTGTCATTGAAACCTTTAGGGTCTGTTTCCTGCCAACTTTGATATCCAGATTCCTTGCCGGGAATGCGCACTCCGTTCCACCAATCCTTTAGTGCAGGCACGAGCTCAAAACGGATGTGATTTAGCTCCAGAACAACCGCAGGGTGAGACTTTGCAACTTCCGAGCTGGCATATCTTGCCTCTGCAAAACGGCGCAGTCGCTCAAGGTAACTCAGTGGCTGCAAGCCGGGGTCCGAGAATACGACCATGTAGTCGACGTCGGATTGCGGGTCCATCGAGCGCGGCAGGATGGTTCCCCGGCTGTAGGAGCCGAAGACGACGTGCTGACTGACTTGTGTGCCGAAGTGTGCCGCCAGACGTGATTCAAGTGCTGCAACGGAGCGCTGTACACCGGCTTTCTCTGCATCCCGCAAGATGGCCTGGTCGGCAAGGTTGGTGAGGCAGCTGTTAATACTCATGTTTTCGTCCCGTCCACCTGGTAGCGCGCTCGGCCGTCGTCTATATCTGATTTTGCTTGTTCATAATCGCAGCGCGAAATGGCAGGGGATGCCTGATTCAGCTCGTCTCGGCTTCTCGCCATCTCGAGCAGGAGCGTCTTTGCTATTTTTGGCTCTGGATTTTCCAGGAGCTCAATTTCCCGAAACATGCGTGCCTGGCTCCTCAATGCGTGGTACTGGCCGGCGACGGACTTATGAATCTCCGACCGCTCTGATGGCTTCAGAAACGTGAGAAGGGTTGTCAGCGCGGTGGAGATGAGTGCCAAGCTCCCTGCCAGTTCGGGCTGATCCTTGAATGCAGCTGCACCGGCAACTGCAGCCACTAGCGCAGAGGGGATGCCTATATATAGGTGATAGCGTGCCCAGCGGGCCGCTGCGTTGTAGTGCCCTTTAAATGAGTGTTCAGTGTCTTCCTCAATCCGCTTGGCTTCTGCGGATAGTGCTTCCATGAGATCACTCATAAATTTACCGCCATTGGCACAGGCAGCCGCCACTGGCCTGTCAGTAGTTTTTGCATCAGGCCGCGCTTCTGGGTCCTGATCGCCGCGACTTCTGCCCGGAGAAGATCGATCTCCTGCTTTGCGGAATCTAGGAAGTTGCTGATGCTTAGTTGCTCTTCAAGGGAAGGGAGCGGTATGTGAATGCGTGCGAACTCCTTCCAGCGCAAGCTTCCTCGACGATCAACGGAGGCATTTGTGCTTGCGGCAAAAAGTTGCCGAAGCTTTTCGGTTTTCAATAGCTTGTAGAGATAGCCATCATGAATTCGGGACGAATCCGCCTGAAATACTGTGTAAATTGGGCTTACGAGGCCGGCAGGAACAAAGTCTTGGTAACCAATAGACCCTTCCTCGATGTGATTAGTGGCGTATGCAAACTGACCGTGTCTTACCAGCTTGTATTTTTCGGTGTTATGGCTAAATACCTGCTTATTGAAGTACTGGAGGGAGTCAACCAGCCCGTCGTACTTGGTACATGACAGTACGGGTAGTGCATCCGTCGATTTGTTTACGGCCGACACTTCTCTGGCAATCTCTCCAATCTCAACAACAGACCAGTCGCTCGATATTGAGAACCAGTGGAGTGACTTCAACGTAGAAGATCCGAATTTCTTAAATCGCGCTTTCCCAAAGAGAAGTTGACTGGATGTAGCTGTGTACTGACGCTCCTTCGCCGCGATCAGTTGCTCAGTTTTACGGATGGCAATGTCTTGAGTGCTCAGTAGCTCTGCAATGTACTTTTGCGCACGACGGTCACTGGGTAGGAGAAGTTTCAGACGTTTGACATCGCGAATATTGATGCCCTTAACTGCTTGACCTACTACGTGATCCCGAATCTGTGTCTGCAGATCTTCACTCTGAAGTGTTTGGTATACATAGGCCCGGGTTTCTGAACATGAGATTCGGATTCGCGCAGTATCCTGGGTGATATTCGCGCCAGCTAGTTCATCCGGCACAATGCCAAGGCGGCCAACAGTTCCTCGTATCGACAAGAGGATATCGCCCCCAGTCAAGCGAGAGCGCTTGTACTTGGCGTCGATATCTGGCGATGTGCGCAAGAGTGCAGTGGTCCGAACGCCACCTTGGGCGATGTCTTTAACCTTAATGACAGGGACCCCCTCAGCAATATGATCGCCCGGCAACACAATGCCGTAGCAAATCGGAGAGTCTTGATCTGTGAGGTCCTCCAAATGGACCTCGCGCCAGCCAGATGCTTTGCTTGCGAGATTATTCACTTCATTTTCCCTCGCCCTTTGCCTTCCAACTCACGCCCTATCTGCTCCAGTCCCTGCACATCCCCTGCATCCCCCAGCAACCGCTTCGCCCCGGCCTTCGCCAACCGGTCAAAGTCTGACTCGTACTGATCCTCCTGAATTCGCCGGTACTTCTCGAACTCGCCCTCCGCATGGGCTCTTGCTGCCTCTGCACTGACGCTGCCAGCGTTCTGCAAAATGCCGCGTTCGGTCAGTTCGAGGAAGCGGTCGAGCTGCTTCGCCCAATCCTCCATCGTCATCGGAAGACGGCGCTGCGCGCGGTCTTCGGCGAGATCGAGATAGCTGTTGACGATGCGCCCCAGCGCGGTGAGCTCATCCTGGCTCAGGTAGTTCTTGGCGATGCCCACGTCAGTCTTGAGGATCCGGCCCTGCGGGGCCTTCTCCCAGGTGACCAGCCCCATCCCGGGCTGGCTGGCATCGGCGCGGGCATGAATGAGTTCGGCCGCCGTGTGGCCATGGATGGCGAAGTGCAGTTTGTTCTGCACCTTGGCAAAGAACTCCCGTGTGGCAGGGCTGTTCGGGTTGTAGTCGACGGCGGTGGCGTAGATGTCGGTAATCTTCTGGTAGAAGCGCCGCTCGGAGAGGCGGATTTCCCGGATCTCTTCGAGCAAGCGCTCGAAGTAGTCCACCCCCAGGAAAGCCCCGTTCTCCAGGCGCTTGCGGTCCAGCACATAGCCCTTGACGGCGAACTCGCTCAGGACCTGGGTGGCCCATTGCCGGAACTGGGTGGCGCGCAGCGAGTTGACCCGGTAGCCCACCGAGATGATGGCGTCCAGGTTGTAGTGCCGGGTCTGGTAGTTCTTGCCGTCGGCGGCAGTTATTCGGAAATTCCTAATAACTGCCTCCTCCTCCAGCTCCCCGCATGCAAAGATGTTTTTCAGGTGCTCGTTGATGGTGGGCACCGTCACGTCGAACAGCTCGGCGATCAGCTTCTGGGTCAGCCAGATGCTGCCATCCTCCAGCCGGACGTTGATGCTCTCCGCCCCGGCCTGCCGGGTGAAGATCAGGAACTCGGCGGTGCTGTTACGGATGCGCAGCTCGCCGTGGGGCGCCTGCCCCTCCTCTTTTTTCCGGGTCACTTCTTTTTCTCCGGCTTCTCCAGTTTCTCCTGTCCCTTCTTGCCTTTCTCGAGCTGCTGGATGCTGGCTTCCGGCGTGGGGAGTTCCTCGGGCATGGTGCCGCCCAGGTCGGCGATGGTCTGGCGCACCTTCTGGCCGACCTCGAAGTGGGTCTGGTTGGCGTCCCGCTTTCCGCGCACCTGGTCACGGCGCAGCTTTTCCTCGGTCTGGGTGGCACGGAACAGGTTGGCGGCAAGCTCGGTGCTGCCCATGTGGTCGAGGATCTTCTGGCTTTTCTTCAGGCCTTTGGCGGCATGGATGTCCTTGGCGCCCCGCCCGCCGTACAGCCCCTTGTAGCCGTGGTCCTGGAAGATGGCGAAATCCAGGGGGCTCTCGACGCCAGCCTCTTTGGCGGCGGCCGCCAAGTGCTTGTTGTGGTTGGCCAGCTCGTTGCGGATCGTCAGCCGCTTTTCCTCCTCGCTCAGGCGGGCGAAGGCTTCGTCGTCCCGCAGCTCCTGCCGGCGTGTTTGCAGGGCGAAGTAGGTCTGGCCATTGGCGATCACCGGCTTGGTGGGGTCGCCGTTCTGCACGATCAAGTAGCAGGCATAGCGCGAGAGGTGAATGTCGGCGACCTGGCGTTTGGCCCCCGAGCCAATTTCGACCATATCGAGGACGTCCTCGAAATGGTCCTCCTCGGGGTGGCCGCTGTTCCGGCAGGCCTCCTTGGCCCGTTCAACCACGGGCAGGAAGTGACGATATTCCGAGTACTCCAGGACCTTGGCCAACTGGCGGGCCAGCCAGTACTCATTGCCGTCCGCGTCGACCTGGCGAATTCCTTCGAAGGTCTGGTGATGCTGATTCGCGATGGATGGGCCGGTCTTTTTCATACGCCCAGCTCCTTCAGGTACTGCTTCATGCGGGCCCGCACCTCGACCAGCTCGCCCTCCAGGCGCTCGATCTCCCGCTCGACGGCGGCCACGTCGATCTCTTCCTCTTCCTCGAAGGTGTCGACGTAGCGGGGGATGTTCAGGTTGTAGTCGTTCTCGGCGATTTCCTTAAGGCTGGCCACGTAGGCGTACTTCTCGACGGCCTGGCGGGCGCGGAAGGTCTCGAGGATGCGCGCCATGTGGGTATCCAGCAGGGCGTTCTGGTTCTTGCCCGGCTGGAACTCCTTGCTGGCATCGATGAACAGGACATCCTGGCAGGCTTCGCGGCTGCCGCCTTTCTCACGGGCACGGTCGAAGACCAGGATGGCCACCGGGATGGAGGTGGTGGGGAAGAGGTTGCCCGGCAGGCCGATCACGGCATCCAGCAGGTTATCCTCGATCAGGCTGCGACGGATGCGCCCCTCGGCGCCACCCCGGAACAGCACGCCGTGCGGCACGACCACCGCGACACGGCCTTCCTGCGGCAGTGCCGATTCGATCATGTGGGTGATGAAGGCATAGTCGCCCTTCGACTTGGGCGGCAGGCCGCGCCAGAAGCGGCTGTAGCGGTCGGCCTCGATCTCCTGGCTGCCCCATTTGTCCAGGCTGAAGGGCGGGTTGGCGACCACCACGTTGAAGCGCATCAGGCGGTCACCTTCCACGAGCGCCGGGCTGTTGATGGTGTCGCCCCATTCGATGCGCGCCGAGTCCTTGCCATGCAGGAACATGTTCATGCGGGCCAAGGCCCAGGTGCTGCCGTTCACTTCCTGCCCGAACAGCGCGAAATCGCGGCTGCCCTGCGCTTCTACCAGGGCTGCAGCCTCGATCAGCAGGCCGCCGGCCCCGCAGGTGGGGTCGCAGATGCGGTCGCCGGGCTTGGGGGCCGCCAGTTGCGCCAGAAGTTGCGACACGCGCTTGGGCGTGTAGAACTCGCCGGCCTTCTTGCCGGCATCCGAGGCGAAGCGCTCGATCAGGTAGATGTAGGTGTCTCCGATGACGTCTTCAGACACGCGCGACGGGCGCAGGTCGAGCTTTTTGAAGTCGCCGAGAAGGTTTTCCAGGCGGCGGTTGCGGTCCTTGGCCTTGCCGAGGTTGGCCTCGGAATTGAAGTCGATGTTGCGGAAGACGCCTTCCAGCTTGGTCTTGTTGGCTTCTTCGATCTGGTCGAGCACGACATTGATCAGCTCGCCGATGTTGGCGGCCTTGCGGCGCTCGTACAGGGAATTGAAGTCGGCCAGGAAGCGGTCGGTCACCTCACCGGTCTTTTCATCCTTGAATTCGACGTAGGGGAGGATGAAGCGTTCACGTTCCAGCTTGCGGCGGATGCGTTCTTCGTTGTCGCCGTATTCCTTCTGGAACTTAGCGTAGTGGTCGGCCCAGAGGTCACTGATGTACTTCAGGAACAGCATCGCCAGGATGTAGTCCTTGTACTGGGCGGGGTCGACAACGCCGCGGAAGGTGTCGCAGGCGGCCCACGCGGTGTTGTTTACGTCTTGCTGGGAAAGTTGGTCGGTCATGGCGTGGCCTTCTTGGCTTCATTCATCAGGATGTGGTGGGTGGTGCGCTCGCGGAGGCCGGCGATTTCGGAAAGCAGTTGGTGTTCGCGTTGCGCCAATTGCGCCACGTCGGCGATGGCGGCCTGCCGTTCAAGCGAGGGCAGGGGAACTTCGAGACTTTTGATTTCGTCGACACTGATCATCATGACCAGTGTGCCTTCGGCCTTCGCCGCGATCTGTGCCTGGCCGGCCGGCGAGTTCATGAACCAGTTGAGGTAGGCCGGCAGCACTTTGGAGGTGTCTGGCCGGATGCGAATCATGGGGGCGGCAAGAATGGCGGGAGGAAGGCCATCCGCTACCAGTGCCACGCCGTTACTGCGACCCCGAGAGCGGAGCAGGAGGTCGCCCGGGCGAAGCAGGTGGTGCTCCCCTCGCTTTGGTAGCGCAAGGCGGACGGAGTTCTCCACATGCAGCAGGTTGGCGTCATCGACGTCCTTCATCTGGATAACGAAGACGTCGCCCTTCGGGTCGGGCTCCAAGCGCGACCGGAAGGGGTAGCCGAGTTGAATGTCTGCCAGTTCATCGAGATACATTTGCAGGAAAGCCTTTACAACAGGATGGCTGATTTATAGCCGGGCTGTGGCATGCCGTCAACTGCTGTAACGACGTTACTGTCGTTTCGTGCCTTGCCCTGATCGTTTCTTGACCATTCCACATGTAGTGAATATATTCCAGAAAAACACTACCTATAGTGGTTGCCGCATGGACTACGCCCGAATTCAAAGAGCTGCTCGCGACCTCCAGGTTGAAATCTGGAGGAGCCGGGACCTTCTAACCCAAAGCCGTCAGTTGACTCCCATTGAGATTCTGCAGCCCGACTACGCTGCGTTTGTCCTCGGGCTGGACTACCAAGAGGTTCCCTCGCTGGGTGAGCCGCGGTTCGGTTCCAAGGGAAAGCAGTTTCGCGCTGCTGGGCTCATCAGCTTTGCTGACGAGCGAATCCTGGTTTCTAGCGAGTTTGCGGAAACGGTAATGCGGTTTACGGCAGGCCACGAGCTAGGGCATTGGATGCTGCATCACGGCCGTGTTGAAACCATGCATCGCGATTTGCCGATTGATGGCTCAGTTGTCCCCAAGACGCTGATTGAGCGAGAGGCGAATTATTTCTCTGCCTGCTTTCTTATGCCCGAGCGGTTACTGCAGGAGTATTTCAACGCGCAGTTCGGGGTGAAGGGGCAGTTCATCTTTAATGAAGCCTCTAGCTTTCAGCTTTCACCGGGTGACCCTGACTCGCTGCATTACGCAAGTAGTGAGTCTTTGGATCGGGAGCTGGCTTTGGCTCGATGCACCCGCTTCAACGGTCGTTACATGAATTCGCTGGCGCAGCAGTTCGGAGTTTCGGATTCCGCGATGGCTCGTCGCATCAAGGAGCTGAAGTTGATTCGTTGGCCCTGATGAAAAGAAGCGGCTGTGCAAATGTCGCGCAATAAAAAGGGCGGTCATTTGACCGCCCTTTTCATTAACCCCCAATCTTCTTGTACTTAATCCGATGCGGCCCCGCCGCCGCCCCCAGCTTCTTCTTCCGGTACTCCTCGAACTCGGAGTAGTTGCCGTCGTACCACTCCACCACATCGCCATCGAACGACAGGATGTGCGTGCAGATACGGTCCAGGAACCAGCGATCGTGCGATACGCACATCACCACGCCCGGGAAGGTGGTGATCGCCTCTTCCAGCGCACGCAGCGTTTCCACGTCGAGGTCGTTGGAGGGTTCGTCGAGGAGGATGACGTTGGCGCCGGCCGAGAGGATCTTCGCGAGCTGCAAACGGTTGCGCTCGCCGCCGGAGAGTTCGCCGACGCGCTTCTGCTGGTCGGAGCCCTTGAAGTTGAAGCGGCCGATATAGGCGCGCGAGGGCATCTCGTAGTCGCCGACCTTCATGATGTCGAGGCCGCCGGAGACTTCCTCCCACACCGTCTTCTTGTCGTCGAGGTGGTCGCGGATCTGGCCGACATAGGCCACCTTCACGCTCTCGCCCACGATCACTTCGCCCTTATCGGGCTGCTGCTCGCCGGTGATCATGCGGAACAGCGTGGTCTTGCCGGCGCCGTTGGGGCCGACGATGCCGACGATGGCGCCCTTGGGCACCGTGAAGCTCACGTTCTCGTACAGCAGGCGGTCGCCGAAGGCCTTGGCGATGTCCTTCACTTCCACGATCTGGTCGCCCAGGCGCTCGCCGGGCGGAATGTAGATTTCCTGCGTTTCGGCGCGCTTCTGGAATTCCTTGGAGGCGAGCTCGTCATAGGCCGCCATGCGCGCCTTGCTCTTGCTCTGGCGGCCCTTGGCGTTCTGGCGCACCCATTCCAGTTCGCGCTTGAGCGCCTTGGCGTGGGCTTCTTCCTGCTTCTGCTCGGTCTCGAGGCGGGTGGTCTTCTGTTCCAGCCAGTTGGTGTAGTTGCCCTGCCAGGGAATGCCGTGGCCGCGGTCGAGTTCGAGAATCCACTCGGCGACGTTGTCGAGGAAGTAGCGGTCGTGGGTGATGGCGACGATGGTGCCGGGGAAATCCTTGAGGAAGCGCTCCAGCCAGCTCACCGATTCCGCGTCGAGATGGTTGGTGGGTTCGTCGAGCAGCAGCATGTCGGGCTTGGACAGCAGCAGGCGGCAGAGCGCGACGCGGCGGCGCTCGCCCCCGGAGAGCTTGCTGACGTCGGCGTCCCAGGCCGGCAGGCGCAGGGCGTCGGCGGCCTGTTCGAGCTGGTTGTCGAGGTTGTGGCCGTCCCAGGCCTGGATGATCTGCTCCAGCTTTTCCTGCTCGGCGGCGAGCTTGTCGAAGTCGGCGCCTTCCTCGGCGTATTCGGCGAAGACTTCGTCGAGGCGCTTCATGGCGTCCAGGCATTCGCGCACGCCGTCTTCGACATTGCCGCGCACGTCCTTGGTTTCGTCCAGCGGCGGCTCCTGCTGCAGGTAGCCGATCTTGATGCCGGCCTGGGCGCGGGCCTCGCCCTGGATGTCGGTGTCGACGCCGGCCATGATGCGCAAGAGCGTGGACTTGCCGGCGCCGTTGAGGCCCAGCACGCCGATCTTGGCGCCCGGAAAAAAGGAAAGGGAAATGTCTTTCAGGATCTCGCGTTTCGGCGGGACGAGCTTCGAAACGCGGTTCATGGTGTAGATGTACTGGGCCATCGTGTTGCTAGCTGCCTCGGACCTTGAGGGTCGGTTGATCCGGCGGGCGGACGCGGGCGCGGCGGGCCTGCGGGGCAATGCCGCGGCCTGCGCGTTTCCTGCGCCTGGCCGGGGCGCGGAAGGCGCCCCGGATAAGCCGGATCGTGAATGGATTGAGGTGGCCGGCGGGCGCCGGCCAGAGGGCGGCCAGTATACCGGCTTGGCGGGAATTCTTGGGCTTTTCCTCCGCAGCAAGCGTAGCCCGGATGAAGTGCAACGGAATCCGGGTTATTCCTCCGCCCAGGCTATTAACCTTCACGGCCACGTGCGCCAACGTATCCGGCCTTTCCCGGATTGCGCTGCGCTTCATCCGGGCTACGGGGCTTTGGCGGGGGGCGATCGGGGAAAGCAAGCGTAGCCCGGATGAAGTGCAACGGAATCCGGGTTATTCCCCCGCCCAGGCTATTAACCTTCCTGGCCACGTGCGCCAACGTATCCGGTCTTTCCCGGATTGCGCTGCGCTTCATCCGGGCTACGGGGCTTTGGCGGGGGGGCGGCCGGCGTGCCGGCGAGGCTGGGCTGCTGCAGGCGCTCGAGGTTGGCGGCGGCGGTGGCGTACCAGTTCGGGCTGGCGTCGAGGGCGCGCTGGAAGAGGCGGGCGGCGCCGGCCCGGTCCTGGCGCAGCGCGGCGATATAGCCGACGTTGTTGAGCGCCGTGTGCAGCGGCAGCTCGCCGCGCAGGCTGACGGCGCGCTCGTAGTTGCCCTGCCAGGCGATGGCCTGCATCAGGTTGTTGCGCACGCGGCCGTTGCGCGGGCTGAGCCGCATGGCCTGGGTCAGCAGCAGCTCGGCGCGCGGAGGGTCGCCGGCCATGAGCAGCGAGTAGCCGTAATTGTTGTAGAGCGAGGCTTCGCCCTCGCGCACGGCGAGCGCCTTCTCGTACCAGGCCTGGGCCGCCGGGTAGTCGCCCTTCATGTCGGCGAGGAGGCCCATGCCGTTGAGCGCGCGCCAGCTGTCCGGGCGCTGCATCAGCACGCGCAGCAGGCGTTCTTCGGCGCGCGCGTACTGGTGCTGGCCGAGCAGGGCGAGGGCGCTGCCTTCGAGGGCCCCGGCGTCGAGCGGTTCTGCCTTCAGCACTTCTTCGAAAGCCGCCAGCGCCGGGCGCGGCGCGCCGAGGCCGAGCCAGGCCTCGCCGAGCCCGAGGCGGGCGACGCGCTGCCGGGGATGCTCCTTGAGGATCTCGCCGTAGAGGCGGACGGCCTCGCGGTAATCGCCGCGCCGGGCGGAGGCGGCGGCGCTTTCTTCGGGCGTGCGCTGGGGGCCGGCGGGAACGTCGGCGGCGGAACGGTGGGCGCAGCCGGCCAGGGCGGCCAGCAGCAGGACGGTGAGCAGGCGCATGGTCAGGGACTCCGGTTGATGATGGCGACGAAGATGCGGATCAGGGCCGGGCCCAGGATCACCAGGAACATGGCGGGAAAGATGAAGGCCATGATCGGGAAGATGAGCTTGACCGGCAGCTTGTTGGCTTTCTCGCGCGCCCGCTGCATGCGGATCTGGCGGAGGTCGTTGGCCTGCTCGCGCAGCGCGCCGCCGATGCTGCTGCCGAAGTGCTGGGTCTGCAGGAGGATGCTGACGAAGGCGCGGATGTCGTCCACGCCGCTGCGGTCGGCGAGGCCGTGCAGCGCCTCGGCGCGCGAACGGCCGGCGCGCAGCTCGAGGCTGACGAGGGCGAGCTCCTCGGCGAGCAGCGGATGCGAGTGCTCGAGCTCCCTGCCGACACGCTGGATGGCGGCATCCAGGCTGAGGCCGGCCTCCACGCACACCACCAGCATGTCGAGGCCGTCCGGGAAGCTCTCGGCCATGGTCTGCTGGCGCCGCTCGCTGTGGTGCAGCAGGAAGAGGTTGGGCGCGAAGAAGCCCAGCACGGCCGCCACGGCGACGAGGGCGGCGGCCGGCAGCGGATGCGTGGCGCCCCAGCCGCCGGCCAGCAGCAGGATGCCGGCGAGCAGCGGCAGGCCGAGGCCGAGCGCAAGCTTGGCGGCGAGATAGAGCGGCAGCGCCTGCGGCTCGCGGAAGCCGGCGCGCACCAGGCGCGTGCGCAGGGGGGAACTGCGCCAGTCCTGCTCGGGCAGCAGGGTTTTCGCCAGGGGCGTCAGCAGGCGCAGCCGGAAGGCGCCCGCCGCGCCGGCGTCGGCCAAGCCGGCGTCGGCGTTCGCGCCGACCTCGGCCAGGCGCCGGCGCAGCGGGCGGTTCAGGCCCGCAAGCCAGGCGCCGGCGCCGAGCACGAGCAGGAGCGTGGTGACGAAGACCAGGCCGAGCAGCAGGTAGTGCAGCACGGGGGCCGCGAGAGTGGCTTCCATGGGCGTCTCCTCAGATCCGGAAATTGATCATCTGGCGGATCACATACCAGCCCATGCCCATGAGCAGGACCTGTGCGCCGATCAGGTAGAGGCCGACGGGGTGCTCGACGAGCACGTGCAGGTACTCCGGGTTGAGCACGGAGAGCATGATCGCCATGACGAAGGGCAGGGCGATCAGCACCCTGGCGGAATAATTCATCTCGGCCGAGATGGCGGCGATCTCGCGCACCATGCCGGCGCGCGAGCGCATCACGCCGGCGATGCGCGTCAGCACCTCGGCGAGGTTGCCGCCGGTGGTGCGCTGGATCAGCACGGCGGTGATGAAGTAGCGCAGCTCCTCCGAGCCGTTGCGCTCGCCGAGATGGCGCAGCGCCTGCGCCAGGTCGACGCCGAAGTTCATCTCCTCGAAAGCGGTGCGCAGCTCGCCGGCGATGGGCTCCGGCATCTCGCCGGAGGCGTTCTTCAGCGATGCCGTGAAGGGATTGCCGGCGCGCATGCTGCGCGCGAGGTAGTCCATGGTGTCGGGCAGCAGCTCGGTGAAGCGGCGCAGGCGGGCGCGCCGGGCGCGGCGCAGATGCAGGCGCGGCAGGCCGGCGCCGAGCGCGAGGGCGAGCGCCAGCGCCAGCAGCGGATGCGCCGGCGTGAAGCGCGCCAGCAGCGCGAAGACCAGTACGCCGAGCGCGACCTGCAGGCCGAGGTAGCGCGCCACGCTGATGTCGAGGCCGGCCTGCTCCAGCAGGCTGTGGCAGCGCGAGAAATACGGCACGCGTTTCAGCAGGCGGTCGAGCGCGGGCAGCTCGGAGAGGCGCACCTCGCGCAGCAGGCTCACGGCTTCTTCCTGCGGCGTGTCGACGGCCAGCGAGCGCAGGCGGCGCGAGATGCGGACCTTGCGCTTCAGGTTGAGGCCGATCCAGAAGCCGTAGAGCCCGTCGGCGAGCGCGAGCGCGGCGACGAAGGCGAGCAGGTAGACGATGTAGCGGGCGATTTCGGCGGACATGGCGGCCTTCACTCGTAGAGGCGGTTGGGATCGAAGAGCGCCTCGTTGAGGCGCACGCCGCGCTCGGCGAAGCGCTTCAGCATCTGCGGCCTGAGGCCGGTGGCGCGGAACTCGCCCTTCACCTTGCCGTGCTCGTCCATGCCCCTGCGCTGGAAGACGAAGAGCTCCTGCATGGTGACGACGCTTTCTTCCATGCCGGTGATCTCGGCGATGGAGGTGATGACGCGGCGGCCGTCGGCGAGGCGCTCGGACTGCAGGACGAGGTCGATGGCCGCGGCGATCTGCTGGCGCACGACGTTGCCCGCCAGCGTCAGCCCGCTCATGCCGACCATGTGCTCGAGGCGGGTCAGGCAGTCGCGCGGCGTGTTGGCGTGGAGGGTGGTGAGCGAGCCGTCGTGGCCGGTGTTCATGGCCTGCAGCATGTCCAGCGCCTCGGCGCCGCGCACCTCGCCGACGATGATGCGGTCGGGGCGCATGCGCAGCGCGTTCCTGACGAGGTCGCGCTGCCTGATCTCGCCGGCGCCCTCGATGTTCGCCGGCCGCGTTTCCAGGCGCGCCACATGCGGCTGCTGCAATTGCAGCTCGGCGGAATCCTCGATGGTGAGGATGCGCTCGTTGGCGGGAATGAAGCTGGAGCAGACGTTGAGCAGCGTCGTCTTGCCGGCGCCGGTGCCGCCGGAAATGATGATGTTGACGCGCGCCTTCACCGCCGCCGAGAGGAACTCCGCCATCCCCGGCGTCAGCGAGCGGAAGCCGATGAGGTCCTTCACCGTGTAGGGATCGGCGGCGAACTTGCGGATGGAGAGCAGCGGGCCGTCCAGCGCCAGCGGCGGGATCACGGCGTTGACGCGCGAGCCGTCGGGCAGGCGGGCGTCCACCATGGGCATGGACTCGTCGATGCGGCGGCCGACGCCGTTGGTGATCTTCTCGATGATGCGCTTCAGGTGCTCGTTGTTCTGGAAGGTGATGGACGTCTTCTCCAGCTTGCCGTGCCGCTCCACGTAGACCTGCTTGTAGGTGTTGACCAGGATGTCGTTGACGGTGGCGTCGCGCAGCAGCGGCTCGAGCGGCCCGTAGCCCATGATCTCGTCCTGGATTTCCTGGATGAGGACTTCGCGCTCCTGCTGGTTGAAGGGCAGGTCCTGGCGCTCGAGGGTGTGGAGGACGAGGCGGCCGATCTGCTCGTGCAGCTGCTCGGGCGCGAGCTTGTCGACGAGCTTGAGGTTGATCTGCG
The DNA here is from genome assembly GCA_049320605.1 of Pseudomonadota bacterium. GTDB lineage: Bacteria > Pseudomonadota > Gammaproteobacteria > Pseudomonadales > Moraxellaceae > UBA2031. The sequence goes on from JBMOQI010000015.1 coordinate 71,777, forward strand.
CCATGACCTCGCCATGGATGCGGTTCTTCAGCGCCTGGGTTTCCCGGTGCGGCGCGTCGGCGGTGATGCGGGGCATGCCTGTCTCCCTGTCCTTTGAGTGTTCGTTTTTTTTCATGCCTGTAGGTCGGCCTTCAGTCCGACGACGGCGTTGAAGCCGGCGGTTCTGTCGGACTGAAGCCCGACCTACAGAGGCCTGCAGAGGCCTGCAGAGGTCCACGGTGGCCGGCGCAAGGTGGTCAGTTCACCGGCGTGGCCGGCACGGCGCTGCCGCGCAGGCGGTCGAACCAGCGCAGCGAGCGCACCGGGGTCGCCGGCGTGTCGGGGTGGCGCAGCCGCCAGATGTGTTCGGCCAGGCGCCCGCTGTCCTGGGTGAGCGGCGACTGCGGCGCCACGTCGTGGAGCGGCACGCCCTGGTCCTCGGCGGAGAGCGCGGCGGCGTAGTCGTTGCGGATGCGGTGCAGGCGCAGCACGCCGACGGCCTTCTTCATCTGCTCGATGGAGGTGCTGGCGAGGCGCGACATGGCGCGGTTGTTCACCACCTCCAGCGCGTCGCGGCGCAGGTCGCTGTGGCCGGCGAGGAAATCCAGCAGGCGCCGCGTGTCGCGCACGGCGCCGAGGCTGTTCTGCGCCACCAGCAGCACCTTGTCGCTCTGCGCCATGGCATCCAGCGTCCATTCCGTGACGACGCGCGGCAGGTCGAGCAGGACGACGTCGTAATTCGCCGCGGCCGTTTCGATCAGCCGGCGCACGGCGCCGGTCGGCACTTCCAGCGGCATCAGGTGCGGCGGCGCCGCCAGCACCTGCACACCGGAGGCGTGCTCGCACATCAGCGCCCGCAGGAAGACCTGGTCGAGGCGGTGGGCGTCGCGCAGCGCGTCCAGCACATGCGCCTGCGGCTTGAGGTCGAGCAGGTGCGCGACCTTGCCGAACTGCAGGTCGAAGTCGAGCAGCGCGACGCGCGCGCCGTGCTGGCGCGCCAGCGCCGTCGCGGTGTTGACGGCGAGCAGGCTGGCGCCGCCGCCGCCGTGGGCGTTGAAGAAGGCGGCGGTGGTGCAGGGCGTGGCGTCGGCGGTGAAGCGCGCGCGCTTCTCCTCGCCGACGCGCCGCAGCACCTCCAGCAGCTCGTCTTCGTCGAGCGGATCGTGCAGCACGTCGCGCACGCCCATCTGCATGAGCGAGCGCATGAGGCCGGGACTGTCGACCTGGCCGATGACGAACACGGCGAGGCCGCCGGGGCGGCTGTCCAGCAGCGCCTGCAGCGTGGCGAGGCCGTCGTCCTGCAGGGCCGGCAGCTCGTAGAGCAGCACGTCCGGCATGGCCTCGTAGAGCATCAGGCTGCTGCTGCCGGGCGGCAGCAGGGTGACGTCGTAGGCGCTGGCCGCGCCGAGATGCCGGCGCAGCTGGCTGGCGGTGTGGGTGCTGGCGGGTGCTGCCAGGATGTGCAGTTTCTGGCGCATGGCTTTCCTCCTTGAGAGCCGGTGCCCCTTACGGGGCGGGGGTATGCAGGTCTTCGCCGGTGCGCGTGACGCTGACGGCCGGCAGCAGCGAGGGATTGTTCCAGCCGAAGGCACTCAGCAGCGGAAGCGCCTGCCGGTGCGGCACGCCGCCGATGCGCAGCGTGATGCTGCGGACGCGGTTCTCGTCCGGCGCCGAGGGATTGCCGGCGCCGGAGCAGCGGTAGTCGACGCTGACATGGGCCGGCTGCACGTAGGGCGCCTGCGCCTGCAGGCGCGGCATCAGCGTCGCGCAGCCGCCGTCGCTGCAGTTCACGGTCACGGCGGCGGGCGAGGCCGCGGCGCAGCTCTGCGCCGAGAGGTCGGTGAGCGGCGCGTTGACGATGAGATGGCGGGCGCCGTCGCGCGCCGCCTCGCTGACGCGGTTCCAGGCGAAATACGTCAGCGCCAGCTCCATGATGCCGAACACCAGCAGCAGGAAGAGCGCGAAGCCGACGGCGAACTCGACCATGGCGGCGCCGCGCTGGCCTTTGCGCCGGAGCTGGCGCCGGAACGGGCGCCGGCGTGGCTGCAGACCCGGCTGGCGGTCGGGCGTGGCGCGGGAGGGGAGCCGCGCCGACTCGCCAGCCAGGTGTGCAGAGGGGCGCTGCTCATTCGCCGACATAACGTTCCTCGCTCTGCGCGCGCAGGGTGGGTTGATCGAGGCCGAGCAGCGGAATTTTGTCGCCGAAGAGACCGGGATAGGGCAGGGCCGCGCTGACGCGGACGACGCAGGCGACGGCGCCGCCCGGCACGCCGCCGCTCTCGACGGCAATGGTGACGTCGTCGGCGTCGAGGCCGCTGATCAGCGCCTCGCCGCTGCCGGCTTCGTTGCCGTACACGGCGAGATGGGTGGCGGTGGCGCGGGCGTCCGGCCAGGCGGCGTTCTCGCTGCAGTCGGCGGCGAGGCCCCGGTGGGCGCGGCCGAGGTAGCGCGCCGCCGCTTCGGTGTGGCGCAGCAGCGTGTGCTCGAGCAGCAGCGCGCGCCCGAGCTCGGCCAGCCCGAAGAAGAGGGCGAGCAGCACCGGCAGGAGGATGGCGAGCTCGACCATGGCGGCGCCGCCGTTGCGCGACTTATTCATAGAGCAGCACGTCCACGTGGAATTTGTCGCCGACGCTTTCCCACTCGACGAACTCGCCCCAGGCGCGCAGGTCGGGCGGGCCCTCGGCCTTGCGGTACAGGAAAATCTTCGCGTAGCCGTCGGGCGCGCGGATCGCGCCTTCGCTGGCGCCCTGCAGGTTCATGGCGGTGCAGCTCACGACGGCGATGGAGAGCAGGCGACGGTTCTTCACGCTGCCCGGGCCGACGTGGCCGGGCGCGGGGCGGCCGGCATGGACGGGCGGCACGTTCGGCACCAGCGCGTTGTCGACCTCGTGGTTGTAGACCTGCCAGCGCAGGGGCCGGCTCAGGTTGGACCAGCCGTTGGGCGGCGCGACGCCGGGATGGGCGCCGTTCCAGTAGCTGTCGAAGTCCCAGTCGCCGTTGCCGAAGCGGTCGTCGAGGGCGCGCCGGGTGGCGTCGTGCGGATAGTCGACGACGTTGGGCGCCGGCGGATACTCGTCCCAGTCGCCGCTGAAGCGGCCGCCGTAAATGTCGAAGCGCGTGTTGAAGGCCTGGGTGGTGGGGCCGGCCATGGCGCCCGGCTCGGTGTGGATATAGGGCGGCGCGCAGCCGACGCCGTTTTCGTTGGCGATGAGCTCGGCGAGCGCGGACGCGCCGCTCGCGCCGTTGGGCGGCCGCAGGAAGCCGAAGTTGCCGTTGGTCCACTGCCCCGAGCCGCTGGCGCGCAGCTCGATGCCGGCACCGGGCTGCATCTGCTCCTGGAAGGTCGTGCCGCTGCCTTCGAAGGGATCGCAGATGGCCATGGGCGGCACGTCGCAGGTGTAGAAGTTGCGGCCGCCGAGCGCCTGGGCGCGCACGCTCGCCACGCTCTGCGTCGGCACGCCGACGGCGGAGAGCACCGGCAGGAAGAGCAGCTGCAGGCGGAAGCGGTCGGCGACCCGGGACGGGTCCAGCACGAGGCGCACGTAATGGGCCTCGGCATCGCTGCTGGCGTAGTAGCGGCCTGCGCCGTCCGGCGAGTTGCTGCAGTAGGTGGTGCTGAAGGGCGGGTCGTATTTCGCGCCGATCAGGCAGTAGAAGGTGAAGACCTCGGCCGGCAGGCCGGCCTCGCCGAGCAGCGCCGCCACCTGCGCGAAGCGGCTGTCGTGCTGCAGCAGGCCGCGCGCCGCGGCGATGGCGCGCGCGCGCGAGTCGGGCCTGCCGTCGAGTTCGGCCGCCGCCGCCAGCGCCGCCGCGTCCACCGCGTTCTGCATTTCCGAACGCAGCGCGTAGAGGCGGCCGACATCGATGCCGAGCGCGACGATGCCGAGCAGCACTGCCATCAGGAAGGCGGCGAGGACGAGGAAGGCGCCGCGCTGCCGCGCTCTGCCGGGCATGAGGGCCTCACTTGCCGGTGCTGATGATGAGCTGGTCGCGCGAGGCTTCCGGCTTGCCCTTGCGGTAGTCCTTGAGCGCCTGCTCCATCTTCTGGCCGTCGCCCATGAGCGGCGCGCGTTCGCGCTGTGCCGACGCCGGGTCCAGCGTGTGCGCGGCGATGTTGACGGTGTTGCTGGCGCCGAAATCCGCGCGCAGGTGCTCGCGCGCGCTGCAGCCGGCCAGCAGCGCCAGGAGGAGGACGGGGGTCAGGGTCTTACTGCACATTTATTTGCTCCTTGCTCTCCGGGTCTGCATTCAGCTGGTGGCCGAAACTGCCGTCCACGCCTCCGCCGGCCTGCGCGGGCGCCGCGGCCTGCACGGCCTGGCGCGGCTTGCTCTTGCCTTCGACGCGGCCGAGCAGGTACTGGTCGAGATCGCCGGGCGGCGTGAAGACGTCGGTGGGCGCGGCGAGCTGGCTGCGGTGCACGGGCTTCACCAGGCGCGCGGTGACGATGATGACGAGCTCGGATTCCTCGCGCTGGAAATCGGTGGAGCGGAACAGCGCGCCCAGCACGGGGATGTTGCCGAGCAGGGGGAGCTGGCTGATGGCGTTTTTCATGTTGCTCTGCATGAGGCCGGCGATGGCGAAGCTCTGGCCGTCGCCGAGTTCCACCGAGGTGCCGGCGCGGCGCGTGCTGATGGCCGGCACGGAAATGCCGCCGCCGATGGTGAAGGCGTTGGAGGGATCGATGGCCGAGACCTCCGAGAGCAGCTTGAGGTTGATGCGGTCGCGGTCGAGCACGGTGGGCGTGAAGCGCAGGCCGACGCCGAATTCCTTGTACTCCACGGTGATGCTGTTGGAGAGGCCGGCGTTCTGCGCCACCGGGATGGGAATCTCGCCGCCGGCGAGGAAGTTGGCTTCCTGGCCGGAGAGCGCCACCAGGTTGGGCTCGGCCAGCGTCTTGGCGAGGCCTTTTTTCTCCAGCGCCTGCAGCGTCACCGAGAGGCTGTCGAAGGGCGAGCCGGTGTCGAGGTAGCCCGCCGTGCCGAAGGCGCCGGTGAGCGGCAGGCCGCTGGAAAAATTCCACTTGCCGTTGTTGTCGAGGATGGCGGTGCGGATGCCGAGGTCCTTCAGCGAGTTGCGCGAGATCTCCGCGACGCGCGCCTCCAGCATCACCTGCTGGCTGCCGGCGACCTGCATCAGGTTGACCACCTTCTCCTGCGGCACGAAGCTGCGCGCGATGGCCAGCGCCATCTCCAGCGCGGCGGCGCTGGAGGCCTGGCCGGAGAGGATGACCTTGTCGTTGGAGTCGCGCACCTCGATGCGCTCCTCCTGCGGCAGCGCCTCGGCGATCTTGCGCTTGATGCCGTTGCGGTCGAAGCTGACGCTCACCGCCAGCACCGCAGTGGTGTCGGTGTCCTTGGGGCGCAGCATGAGGTTGGTGCTGCCGGGGCGGATGCCGAGCACGAGGATGCGCTGCGACGACAGCAGCTTGATGTCGGCGATCTCGGGACTGCCGATGACCGCCTGCGTCAGCGGCACCGGCGAGGTGATCAGGCGCGACTGCCCGACCTGCAGGTGGACTTCCTGCTGCTCGCGGCTGGCGAAATCCAGCGTCACCGGCTCCGGCGTCTGCGCCTGCGGCGCGCCGCCCAATGCCCCCAGCATGGCCAGCAATGGCAAGCCTCTTGTTTTCATGGCCACTTTCTCCTTGTCGCCAGACTGCTGAAAAAAATTCCTGCTTCGAACTCGTGTCGAGCGTGCCCCGACCCTGCTTCCAGCTTTCGCTCCCTGCTCCTGCTCCTGCTCCTGCTCCTGCCTCTGCCTCTGTTCCTGTTCCTGTAGGGCGGACTGAAATCTGACTCCACAGAAAACCACGGTTATTCCTGCGGCGGTTCGGCGGGCGCGCCGGCCGCTTCCGGCGCCGCTGCCGGCGCATCCGACACCGTCTGCTGCGTCACCTTGAGGCCGCGCACCATCTCGATCCGGGCATGGCTCGCGGGCAGCGCGGCGAGGCGCGCGGCGAGCGCCGCCGGCCTGCGGTGCTCGCGCTTCACCACGCGCAGCTGCGCCGGCGCCTGCTGCGAGGGACCGAGGTCGCGCCAGGTGACTTCCTGGGTGGCGAGCAGCGAGGCGTCGAAATCGTTGCGCAGCAGCAGGCTGAGCTGGCCGGTGGCGAGCGCCAGCGCCACTTTCTGGCCGGAGGCCGGATCGACCAGCAGCGTCACCGCCTTCACCAGCTTGGGATCGGTTTGGTTCTCGGCGCTGTGCTGGCCGATACCGATCACCGGCACGTTCTGCAGCAGCACCCTGGTCGCGGGAATGTGGTCGCCGCGGCCGGCGGCCGAGGTATGCAGCACGTCGACGAAGCTGCCCGGCAGCACGAAGCCGGAAACGCCGGAGATTTCCGTGACCGGAATCGAGATGGCGCGCTTGTCTTCGGGAATGCGGCTGATGAGGCCGCCGCGGGCGCCCTGGCCAGAGAGCTTGTAGGCCAGCACGAGCTCGTCCTTGCGCATCTCGCGCAGCGCTACCGGCGGCAGCGGGCCGAGCACCGAGGACAGGCTGGGGAAGCTGCCGCTGGGCAGGGCGTCTTCCGGCCAGTCGACGGTCTTCAGCAGCAGCGCATCGAGCTTGGTGCCGGCCTGGATGTCGGTCGCCGCCACCACCACCGGCACGGTGCGCATGGGCTGCAGGCGGCCCTGCGCGCTTTTTTTCTCGAGGAAACCGTTGACCAGGAAGACCGAGAGGCTGCCCAGCACGAGAGCCAGGGCCAGCATTGTTAAGGGACGCCTTTGCATGATGTTCTCCTTGTCGCGTGGGACGAGTACTGCGCCGGCCTACACCGGCAGCCGGGCGCCGGCCGGCAGCAGCACCGCAAGAAAGCTGCCGGCGGCAATCGCGACTGCATAGGGCAACCTGAAGCGTGCTTCCGCCTCGGCATCGGCGCCGGAGGCGCTCCGGGAAGCCGGGGTGAAAATGGCGACGAGCCGCGCCAGCGTGGCCCGCGTCTGGCCCAGCCAGAGCATGGCCAGCAGCGACAGCAGCGCGCCGGAGAGTGCGGTGAACACGAGAATGCGCGGCAGCAGCGCGCTGCCGGCGAGCGCGCCGACGGCGGCCAGCAGCTTGACGTCGCCGGCGCCGAGCCAGCGGCACAGCCAGAGCGGAATGGCCAGGCTGAAGGCCAGCACCATGCCGAGCAGGCTGGCGCCCGGCGTCGTCCCACCCTGCGCGAGGGCGAGCAGGAGGCCGGCGACACAGCCGGCCAGGCACAGCGCATTGGGAATGCAGCGGCTGCGAATGTCGAACCAGGCGGCCGGCAGGAGCAGGCCGAGCAGGAGCGGCAGCAGAAACGGGGTGTTCATGTCGGGCAGTCCTTTGCCTTCAACATCACTCTCCTGGGCAGCGAGAGCCTGAATCTGCACGGTACGGATACCGTGCAGTGTCACGCGCAGCCGGAAGGAATCAGGCGCCGCCGGCTTCGCCCCCGCCGTCGCCCCCGCCAGCGGGGGCCTGGGCGCCTTCCAGGGCGGTGTTCACGTCGGTGAAGGCATCTCGGACATTGCCGCCCAGGGTGCCGACAATGCCGATGGCAATGGCGGCAATCAGGGCAACCATGATGCCGTATTCGACCATGGTGGCGCCGGATTCATCGCGCAGGAACTTCTGCATCAGCGTCTTCATAACGGTTCTCCATAACCGGGGGTTGGGATGAGGCGGGGAGCCGTCTTCACCGGCGGCTTCCTTGTCGCCCGCACAGTTAACGCTGTGCTGGATCAGTGTAGGCGTGTCGCTACATTTGTATTTGTAAAACTGCTGCGCGATCTTGTGTTCGGCCTGTCACCAGATAACTGCTGAAACAAAAAACTGCGCACAAGTTTCGACAAAAACGCTGAGGCGTCACGCTTGATGCTAAGTAGAACGGAGTGAATTTTTACAGGACAAGGGCGGGCCGTTACATAAGGACTTTTGCTAATTTGTTAGGGGAGTAAAAATTTGTGTCGTGAAAAATTGGTCAAGCGATGAGCTGAAGGACGCGGAGTTTGGGCGTTTGAAAGACGCGTCAGCACGAGTAAAAAACATCGGCGCCAGGGCGCCGATGTTTTTAGGGGGAGATGGCGCGTTTTAAAAATGTTTTTGGGGCCCACTTCAGCCCGACAACAGCGGAAGTTTCCAAGGGACGGCGGCGCAGGTTTCAGCGCCGTCGCCAAACTGGAGTCCGATCCCCCGCCGCCGCCAACACCACGCGACAGGCCTGAGGGACTCTTGTTCGGTTAGGCGTGAGGTCAGCGGTTCGTGCTGCAGCCCGACGGCATCGCGACCACCGGGCATTCGTCGTAGGCCTCCGGCCTGAGCGCGCCGTTGGCGAGGCGGAAGCGCGCGAAGCAGGCCTGGCTTTCCCCGAAGTGCAGCAGGGCGGCTTCGCAGCGCTCCTCCTCCGAAAGCGGGGCGCGCGGCGGCGCCGCCTCCGCGCTCTGCGCCGGCTCGGCGGCAACCTCGGGCCGCGGCGCGGCGGGCTTCTGCGCGGGCATGGTGTTGAGCCTGCCGCTGTCCACCTGCTTCGCGGCCTGGCGGTATCGGGCCGGCACGTCTTCGCCGAAGTGCGTGCGGCCCTGCTCGTCCTTCCACTGGTAGATCTCGGCCTGCGCCGCCGTGCCGGCGGCCAGCAGCAGAAGCAGGGCAAAGCGGAGTGTCATGGCGGTGTCCTCCCGGGGCTGAAGTTCAAGCTAGTGGATGTCTTTGGCAGGGTCCATCCGCTGTCCGCCCGAGCGGCGCCCGCAAGCGATGGCCTGCGGACGCCGGCGCCGGTGACGCTGAATGCAGGCCCGTGTTCGGGGCTCCTCGCCTGAAAACGCCAGTGCTTCTTCTTGGCCTCGCGCCATGCCGGGACGCAGGCCGACATCACCTCCATGGCGATGCGGCTCAGGCATTACGACCACGTAGGCGCCTTCCTGGCCGATTCCTTTCGAGGGCATGCCTCGCAATCATCTCTCTTTTTGCAGGTCGGACTTCAGTCCGGCTGCAGCGGCGGAGGTGAAGTCGTCGTCGGACTGAAGTCCGACCCAAAACATGGAGTCAGATCGCGCGACCGTGGCGGGAGGCGGCATGAACAAGCTTTTGGTCAAGCTGGCGTTGCTCGGCTGTATCGCGTCGCCGTTGGGCGCGCGCCTGCGCGAGCACAACATCACCCAGGGCCGCTTGCAGGGCGGGGCGGGGCGGGGCGGGGCGGGCAAACGGGCCCGGGCCGAGATTGCCGACTACGTGCCGGTCTACCGCAATATCAAGCTGGCCGTGATCGAGGCGAACGCCTGGCGCAACCGCTTCGCCGCCGTCCCCCTTTCCCCGATCGCCCCCCGCCAAAGCCCCACCGTAGCCCGGATGAAGCGCAGCGCAATCCGGGAAAGGCGGGATACGTTGGCGCGCGTGGTCGTGAAGGTTGGTGGCCTGGGCGGGGAATAACCCGGATTCCGTTGCACTTCATCCGGGCTACGTTTGCTTTCCCAGCCAAAGCCCCCCGTAGCCCGGATGAAGCGCAGCGCAATCCGGGAAAGGCGGGATACATTGGCGCGCGTGGTCGTGAAGGTTGGTGGCCTGGGCGGGGAATAACCCGGATTCCGTTGCACTTCATCCGGGCTACGTTTGCTTTCCCAGCCAAAGCCCCACCGTAGCCCGGATGAAGCGCAGCGCAATCCGGGAAAGGCCGGATACATTGGCGCGCGTGGCCGTGAAGGTTGATGGCCTGGGCGGGGAATAACCCGGATTCCGTTGCACTTCATCCGGGCTACGTTTGCTTTCCCAGCCAAAGCCCCCCCGTAGCCCGGATGAAGCGCAGCGCAATCCGGGAAAGGCGGGATACGTTGGCGCGCGTGGCCGTGAAGGCGGCCAGCCTGGCCGAGGCCTTCGAACTCCTTGCCGCCCTGCCTGACGACTTCATGAGCGAGGGGCGCCACAACCCACCGCCGCAGGCGCGCGACGAGCTCTAAATCATGGCCGCGCTCCGCTATCTGCTCGATACCAATATCTGCATCTACATCACCAAGGCCCGCCCGCCCGCGGTGCTGGAGCGTTTCCGGCAATTGCGGTCCGGCGAAGTAGCGATGTCGGCCATCACCTGGGGCGAGCTGTGCCATGGCGCCGAGAAGAGCGCACAGCGCGAGGCCGTGCTGGCGGCACTGGAGCGCCTGCGCGAACTCATTCCCGTGCTGGAGTTAAGTGCCGATGCCGGTGCGGAATACGGCCGCATGCTTGCTCATCTGCAGCGCAGCGGCACGGTGATTGGGGGCAACGATCTGTGGATTGCCGCGCATGCTTGTGCCCTCGGGTTGACGCTGCTCACCAATAAGCTGCGCGAGTTCGAGCGGGTACCAGCGCTGGCGCTGGAGAATTGGGCCTAGCACAGCCATCGTCTGTCGGACGACTGCGATGTGCCCCGAATCGGGGTTCTCATCGGCGAAAACGGACATCAGGGCGCCTTGCGACTTTCCGTTTCCGGCCCCGTCTGGGAAAGTCGCCAGACCCGAGTCCCGCATTCTGCCCGAGATCCCGATGACTTCAGCCCAGGCCCGCTACGTTTCCCGTGTCGCCAACGAGACCTATGGCCATTCCCGCCGCCTGCTGCCGGAGCAGCCCTGGTGGCACAACCTGGACCCGGCCTTCCATAAATTACCGGACGATTTCTGTCTCGACCTGAAAACCCAGGCGATGGTGACCGCCACGGCCGCGGTGGACATCGGCATCCGCACCGCCGCCGCCACGCTGGCGCTCTCGATGGCGCTGCCCACCGCGCTGTGGCCGCAGCGGCTGCGGCACGACCACGCGCAGTGGGATTTCTACAAGGCCATCGCCGACACGCACGACCCCGCGCAATTCTTCGCGCGCCCGCGCCACAACATCGAGATGCGCCGCCACAAGCCGCCGCTGCTCGAGTACCGGCCGCCGGAAGGCACGGTGGAGGTGCTCTCCTTCGCAAGCAATTTCGAGCCGGTGAATCCCGCCATGCGCGCGCACTGGGCGAAGTTCCGCCGCAACCGCATCGCCTGCGCCGAGTACTGGCGTCACGACGGCGCGCCGCGTCCGACCATCTGCCTCATCCACGGCTACATCGCCGACCCCTACTGGGTGAACAGCCGCTTCCTCGCGCTGCCCTGGTTCTACAAGCTCGGCTACAACGTGCTGCTCTATACGCTGCCCTTCCACGGCCGGCGCAAGGAGTGGTTTGCGCCGATGAGCGGCCACGGCGTGTTCTCCTACGGCTTCTCGCATCTCAACGAAACCTTTGCGCATGCCGTGCACGACTTCCGGCTCTTCCTCGATTACCTGGAGGGCGAGGGCGTGCCGCAGTTCGGCGTTACCGGGATTTCGCTGGGCGGCTACACGACCGCGCTGCTGGCGGCGGTGGAAGACCGGCTTGCGTTTGCCGTGCCCAACGTGCCGGTGGCCAGCCTGATCGATCTCGTGCTGGAGTGGTTTCCCGTCGCGCCGATCGTGAAGACGCTGCTGCGCGCCACCGGCACCTCGCTGCAGGAGGTGCGGCACGCCACGGCGGCCTGCTGCCCGCTGACCTACAAGCCGCTGCTGCCGAAGGAGCGGCTGATGATCGTCGGCGGCGCTGGCGACCGCTTTGCGCCGCCCAAGCATGCGCGGCTGATCTGGGATCACTGGGAGCATCCGCGCCTGCACTGGTTCCCGGGCAATCACCTGATCCATCTCGACCAGGGGCGTTACCTGCGCGAGATGGCGCGCTTCCTGCGCGACATCGGCTTCGATCGCGGCTAGGCGCCCGGCCGGCGCCTGCCCGCCGCAGCCGGCCGCCGGGGGCGGCAATTTCCGCCGTGCCCGCCGGAACCGCGCCCTCCCCGCCGCGTGCATTGCGCGCCGCGTCGTGATCTAGGCTGTAGGCACTGCCGCGTCGGCCGCGGCGTCTGCGGGGACGGGAGCATGCTGCGTCTTATCCTGCGGCTGCAGGCGCTGGTCTATTTCGTGACCGGTCTCTGGCCGCTGTTTCACCTGGCGAGTTTCGAGGCGGTCGGCGGCGCCGTCACCGACGCCTGGCTCGCGCGCAAGGTCGGCCTGCTGCTGGCCGGCATCGCCCTGGCGCTGTGGCTCGGCACGCGGCACCGGCAGGCGCCGCCGGACCGCGCCATCGTCGCGCTGGGCATGCTGACGGCGGCGAGCCTGGCCGCGATCGACCTGCGGTATGGCTTGGGCGGGCGCATTGCGCCCGTCCATCTCGTCGATGCGGTGTTCGAGATTGCCCTCGTGATTGCGCTGGGGCTGGCGTACACGCTGGGCTGGTCGCGCCGGAATCCCGGCTTCTGAAAGCGGCAGCGGGAATCGGATTCAGGGGGCGGTTCGGCGCCTTCAGCCTCGGGCCGTCCAGTGCGCGAAGTGCGCGCGTTCGGCTTTCAGCATCCAGCGGTTGAGGTCGCGCGGGGGCGCTGCGGGCTGCTCGATAAAGGGAAGGTGCGGCAGGTGGCTGCCGGGGCCGAATTCGGGCGTCATGCTGAATTCGCGCAGGCCGGCGCCGGCCATGGCCTGCCAGCACAGCGCCCACCAGCGCTGGTGCGCGAGCAGCGCCAGGGCGTATTCGGGCGCGGCCGGATGCGGCACCTGCGGCCCCTGCGCGTAGCCGACGCGGGCGTGGATGTGGCGGGTGCGCGGCGCGATGGTTTCCAGCACGTCCCGCTCGTCGTCGAGCAGCCGCTCGCAAACCACGCACCAGTGGCTGAAGTCGCAGGTGAGGTGGAGCTCCGGCAGGGCCAGCACGAGGTCGCGCGTGATCCAGGGCGTGAACAGGCTGCGCGCGCGGCGCGTCTCGAAGCTGATGGGAATGCCGATCCGGCGCGCGCGCTCGATCAGTTCGCCGAGGAAGGCCAGCGACTGCCCGGGCGGCCAGGCGTCGCAGCCGGCGATGCAGTTGATGCGCTGCGGCGCCAGCGCGGCGGCGGCTTCCAGCTTGCGCAGGAAATCGTCGAGATGGTCGCCGGGCGTGGCGCGCCGGTCGGGCACGGGGCCGCCGCCGGTGCTGATCTCGGCGATCAGGTCGCAGTCGAAATCGGCGAGCGCCGCCTGCAGCAGCGCGCGGCTGGGCTTGTCCTGCGGCACCGGCGCCTCCAGGCCGTCGTAGCCGTCGGCGCGCGCTTCGGCCGCGAATTCCGCATAGGAGGTGGTGACGCCCCAGTAGGTACGGTAGAGCCGGAGCTGCATGACGCCTGCCTCCGTGGCGGGGGAGAGAAGCGGTGCCCGCGATGCCGCCGCAGGGCGGGAGGGGATACGGCAGGGCGCGGCGCGCGGCGGATGCGGCGCCCTCTCCGGCAGGGATTCTTGCCGGCTTCGCCGGGCGCGTGAATCGGGCGGCGGTATCAGGCGCGGCAGGCCGGCTTCCCGATTTCCGGCGCCGCCACGGCGGACGGCAGGGCGGAGGCCGCGAGCGGCGGGTCGGCGCCTTGCCAGTCGGCGTCCGGTCCGGCGCTAATACGGCGAGAGCTCCGACAGGCTGGAGGACGTCCGATGGAAATGAGCATTCCCGAAAACGAAGCGCTGGTCAGCGCGGTCTACACCCGCGTGTTGCAGGAACGCGCCGAAGGCCATGACCTGTCCGCGCCCGAGCAGATGGTCTACGAGGTGGAAATGCTCGGCCAGGAAGTGAATGGCGGCGCCTCCTTCGAGCAGTATTTCCGCTGGGCCACCCTCGCCGAGATCCGCCAGGCCGCGGCCCGGCTGGAGGAGCTGGGCCTGCCGGAGCCGGCGCGCATCACCCGCGACGCCGTGCGGGCGGCCTTTCCCGGCGGCATGCCGGCCAGCGAGGCCGGCATGGGCGAGGTCGGCGCCTGGACGCCGGCGCAGGAGGCGTGTCTCGGCGAGCTGGCCGCGGCCTATGCCGGCTACAACGGCGCCATCACCAACGCCCTGGCGGCCTGGTACCGGCGCGCCACCGGCGCCTGAACCGCAGGCTGCCGAAGCCGCGGCGCGAATGCCGCCCGGCAGGGCTTCCGGCCTGCCTTCTTACCCCCGAATCCGCTAGAATGCGCGCCTCCCCGCTCTCCCCATCCCTGTTGAGGTAGTGATGTTCAGCAACGTGACGCTTGCCAGCTTCGATCCGGAACTGGCAGAGGCCATCGCCCAGGAAGAGGCCCGCCAGGAAGACCATATCGAGCTGATCGCTTCGGAAAACTACTGCTCGCCGGCCGTCATGGAAGCCCAGGGCAGCAAGCTCACCAACAAGTACGCGGAAGGCTATCCGGGCAAGCGCTACTACGGCGGCTGCGAGTACGTCGATATCGTCGAGCAGCTCGCCATCGACCGCGCCAAGAAACTCTTCGGCGCCGCCTACGCCAACGTGCAGCCGCATGCCGGCTCCCAGGCCAACGGTGCCGTGTATCTCGCGCTGCTGAACCCGGGCGACACCGTGCTCGGCATGAGCCTGGCCCACGGCGGCCACCTCACCCACGGCGCCAAGGTGAATTTCTCCGGCAAGAGCTACAACGCCATCCAGTACGGCCTCGACACCGCCACCGGCGAAGTCGATTACGACGCAGTCGAGCGCCTGGCACTGGAACACAAGCCGAAGATGATCGTGGCCGGCTTCTCCGCCTACTCGCGCATCATGGACTGGCAGCGCTTCCGCACCATCGCCGACAAGGTCGGCGCCTACCTGATGGTGGACATGGCGCATGTGGCCGGCCTCGTTGCCGCCGGGGTGTACCCGAACCCGGTGCCGATCGCCGACGTCACCACGACGACCACGCACAAGACGCTGCGCGGTCCCCGTGCCGGCCTGATCCTGGCGCGCGCCAACGAAGAAATCGAAAAGAAGCTGCAGAGCGCGGTGTTCCCCGGCCTCCAGGGCGGCCCGCTCGAGCACGTCATCGCCGCCAAGGCGGTGGCCTTCAAGGAAGCCATGAGCCCCGACTTCGTCGCCTACCAGAAGCAGGTGGTGAAGAACGCGCAGACCATGGCCAACGTGCTGATCCAGCGCGGCTACGACATCGTCTCCGGCGGCACCGACAACCATCTCTTCCTGCTCTCGCTGATCAGGCAGGACGTGACGGGCAAGGATGCGGACGCCTGGCTGGGCCACGCCGGCATCACCGTGAACAAGAACGCCGTGCCCGACGATCCGCGCTCGCCCTTCGTGACCTCGGGCATCCGCATCGGCACGCCGGCGGTGACGACGCGCGGCTTCGGCGAAGCCGAGTGCGCGGAGCTGGCGGGCTGGATCGCCGACATCATCGATAGCCGCGGCGACGCGGCCGTGATCGGGAAGACGGCGGCCAAGGTCAAGGCGGTCTGCGCGAAGTTCCCGGTCTACCCGAAGTAAGCTGACGGGCAGGGCCGCGGCCCTGCCCGGTCTCTCGTCCGTAGGAGCGGCTTCAGCCGCGAATTTCAGGGAAAACCTTCGCGGCTGAAGCCGCTCCTACGGGCGAGGGATGCAGTACAAGCAGTACAAGCAGTACAAGCAGTACAAGCAGTACAAGCAGTACAAGCAGTACAAGCAGTACAAGCAGTACAAGCAGTACAAGCAGTACAAGTAGCACTGGTGTTGCCGAAACACAGGAAGGCTCTTTAGAGGTTTTTATATGCACTGCCCCTTCTGCAGCGCCGATGACACCAAGGTCATCGATTCCCGCCTCGTCGCCGACGGCGACCAGGTTCGCCGCCGCCGCGAATGCACCTCCTGCGGCGAGCGCTTCACCACCTTTGAAACCGCCGAGCTCGTGCTGCCGCGCATCATCAAGTCCGATGACGTGCGCCAGCCCTTCGACGAGGCCAAGCTCCGTTCCGGCATGATGCACGCGCTGCAGAAGCGCCCCGTCGCCATCGAGCAGATCGATGCGGCCGTGAACCGCATCCTGCACCGCCTGCGCGCCACCGGTGAGCGCGAAGTGAAATCGCGCCTGCTCGGCGAGATCGTGATGGACGAGCTCAAGCAGCTCGACTCCGTCGCCTACGTGCGTTTCGCCTCGGTGTACCGCAGCTTCCAGGACATCAGCGAATTCCGCACGGAAATCGAGAAACTCGAACGCGATACGCAGAGCAGCCAGTGAGCACGCCGGCCGACGATCTGCGCCATATGAGCGAAGCCCTGCGCCTGGCGCGCCGGGGCCGCTACACCACGCAGCCGAATCCGCGCGTGGGCTGCGTGATCGTGAAGGACGAGGTCATCGTCGGCGCGGGCTACCACGCGCGGGCCGGGGGGGCGCATGCCGAGATCGTCGCGCTGCAGCAGGCCGGGCCGCGCGCCCTCGGCGCCACCGCCTACGTCACGCTGGAGCCCTGCGCGCATCACGGCCGCACGCCGCCCTGCGCCGGCGCGCTCGTGGCGGCCGGCATCCGGCGCGTCGTCGCGGCGACGGAAGACGCGAATCCGCTGGTGGCGGGCAAAGGTTTTAAAATTCTCCAGGGCGCCGGCATCGCCGTCGAAGCCGGCCTGCTCGCGGCAGAAGCGCAGGCGCTGAACGCCGGCTTCCTGCGCCGCATCAGCGGCGGCCTGCCCTGGCTGCGCCTGAAAATGGCGATGAGCCTGGATGGCCGCACGGCGATGGCCAACGGCGAATCGCAATGGATCACCGGGCCCGATGCGCGGCGCGACGTGCAGAAATGGCGCGCGATGAGCTCGGCCATCGTCACCGGCGTCGGCACCGTGCTTGCCGACGACCCGGCGCTGACGGTGCGGCCGGAAGAATGGCGGGAGTGGGGCCACGGCGAGGTGGTGCCGCCCTGGCGCGTCGTGCTGGATGCGGATTTCCGCACGCCGCCGACGGCGCGGATCTTGGCGGCGCCGGGGCGTGTCATCGTCGTCGGCGCGAAGGCGCAGCCGGCGCGGCAGCAGGCGCTGGCGGCAGCCGGCGCGGAAACCTGGCTGCTGCCCGGACCGCATGGCCGGACCGACTTGACGGCCCTGCTGAAGAAGCTGGCGGCAGCCGGCGCCAACGAAGTCCTGGTCGAAGCCGGCGCCAGGGTGGCCGGTGCCTTCGCGCAGGCGGGCCTGGTGGACGAATACATCCTCTACATGGCGCCGGTGGTGCTGGGCAGCACGGCGCGGCCGCTGCTGGAGTGGCCGCTGCAGAGCCTCCGCGACCAGCGCCGTTTCACTATCGTCGATACGCGCATGGTGGGCGGCGATCTGCGGCTGCTCGCAAAGCCGAAGTGATTTCTCCCTCTCCCATTTATGGAGAGAGGGCCGGGGTGAGGGGAAAGTGGCTTCGGCCGCCACCCTCACCCTAACCCTCCCCCACGCGTGGGGAGAGGGAACAAATGAGCGGAGTGGAAAAATGTTTACAGGCATCATCGCAGCCGTCGGCACCGTCCGCGCCATCGAGCCGAAAGGCGGCGACGTGCGCCTGCGCATCGCCACCGGCAGGCTCGATCTTGCCGACGTGAAGCCCGGCGACTCCATTGCCACCAGCGGCGTCTGCCTGACCGCGGTGGCGCTGCCCGGCGACGGCTTCGTCGCCGACGTGTCCACCGAGACGTTGACGCGCTCCACGCTCGCCGGCCTCAAGGTCGGCGCGCCGGTGAATCTGGAGAAGGCCCTGCAGCCGCAGTCGCGGCTCGGCGGCCATATCGTCAGCGGCCACGTCGACGGCATCGGTGCGGTGCTGCGGCGCGAGGCGTCGGCGCGCGCCCTGCTGTTCCGCGTGCGCGCGCCGCAGGAGCTGGCGAAGTACATCGCCGAGAAGGGCTCGATCACGGTGGACGGCATCAGCCTGACGGTGAACGGCGTGCACGGCGCCGAGTTCGACCTCGCCATCGTGCCGCACACCGTGCAGGAAACGACGGTCGGCGGCTGGCAGGCGGGGACGAAGGTGAACCTGGAAGTGGACGTGATCGCCCGCCACCTCGAGCGCCTGCTGCAGGGCGACCAGGCGGCGGCTGCGCCGGCGGGCGGCCTCACCCTGGGCCTCCTGGCCGAAAACGGCTTTTTGAAATAGCGGCCCCCTGGGGTTTTGACTGGCAGGCGGCGTTTTGTGCCTTCTCTCATGCGTGGGAGGAGGGGAGAGAAATGAAAATGGCACTGAACACGATTGAAGAGCTGATTGCCGACATCCGTCTCGGCCGCATGGTCGTCCTGATGGACGACGAGGACCGCGAGAACGAGGGCGATCTCGTCATGGCGGCGACGCATGTGCGTCCCGAGGACATCAATTTCATGATCAGGTACGCGCGCGGCCTCGTCTGCCTGCCGATGCCGCGCGAGCGTTGCGAGCTGCTGAAGCTGCCGCTCATGGTGCAGCGCAACGGCTCCGGCTACGGCACCAAGTTCACGGTGTCGATCGAGGCCGCGAGCGGGGTCAGCACCGGCATCTCCGCCGCCGACCGCGCCCGCACCATCCAGGCCGCCGTGGCGCGCGACGCGAAAGCCGCCGACATCGTGCAGCCCGGCCACATCTTCCCGCTGATGGCGGAGCCGGGCGGCGTGCTGCGCCGCGCCGGCCACACGGAGGCCGCCTGCGACCTCGCGCGCCTCGCCGGGCTCGAGCCCGCCGGCGTGATCTGCGAGATCATGAACGAGGACGGCACCATGGCGCGCCGGCCCGATCTCGAGAAGTTCGCCGCCGAGCACAACCTCAGGATCGGCACCATCGCCGACCTCATCCACTACCGCATGGTCAACGAGCAGACCGTGCAGCGCATCGACGTGCAGACCCTGCCCACCGAATACGGCGACTTCCGCCTGCATCTCTATCGCGACGCCGGCGGCGACGACGTGCACGTGGCGCTGGTGAAGGGCCGTCTCGACGGCGGCGGGGTGCCGCTGGTGCGCGTGCACGTGGTGAACCCCATGCGCGACCTGCTGCACGCCAAGTACCACGGCCGCCTCGGCTGGAACCTGCAGAAGAGCCTGAAGGAAATCGCGGCGGCCGACGCCGGCGTCATCGTGCTGCTCGGCCAGGACTACGTCTCCAGCGACATGGTGGCGCATATCGAGGAATTCTTCGGCACGCGGCCGCGCACGAGCGAGGGCTCGGGCTCCGGCATGTACCGCAACATCGGCACCGGCTCGCAGATCCTGCGCGATCTCGGCGTGACCAAGATGCGCCTGCTGAGCTCGCCGATGAAGTTCAACGCGCTGTCCGGCTTCGGCCTGGAAATCGTGGAATACGTGACCACCGAATGAGTTTTCGCCTTCTTTCCGCAAGCGCGAGAAGGCCCAAAAAGGGGAGAGAGAAATGAGCAACGTGAAATTCGTCGAAGGCGGCTTCACCCAGGCCAACGGCCGCTATGCCATTGCCGTGGCGCGCTTCAACGGCTTCGTCGTGGAATCGCTGCTGGCCGGCGCCCTCGACACGCTGAAGCGGCATGGCGTGGCCGCCGAAAACATCACCGTGGTGCGCGTGCCGGGCGCCTGGGAACTGCCGCTGGCGGCGAAGAAGCTGGCCGAAAAGAAGGCCTTCGACGCCATCATCGGCCTGGGCGCCGTGATCCGCGGCGGCACGCCGCATTTCGACTATGTTTGCAGCGAGGCCGCCAAGGGCCTCGGCGCGATCGGCCTGGAATACGGGCTGCCGGTGATCTTCGGCGTGCTCACCACCGATTCCATCGAGCAGGCCATCGAGCGCGCCGGCACCAAGGCCGGCAACAAGGGCAGCGATGCCGCGCTGAGCGCCATCGAAATGGTTTCCGTTCTGCGAGCACTGGGCTGATGAGCAGGAACAACGACGGCGTCCGGCCGGCCGCGCGGCGCAAGGCGCGGCGTTTCGCGCTGCAGGCGCTGTACGAGTGGGCGATCTCGGGCAATCCCATGTTCGAGATCGAGGCCCGCTATCGCGTCGAGAACGCCATGCACAAGGTCGATCTCGAGTATTTCCACGAGCTCATCACCGGGATCGAGAAGCAGTGCGACGCCGTCGACGATGCCTTCATGCCGTATCTCGACCGCAAGTTCCACGATCTCGACCATGTCGAGCGCGCCATCCTGCGCCTCGGCACCTACGAGCTGCTGCATCGCCCCGACGTGCCCTACCGCGTGGTGATCAACGAGGGCATCGAGCTGGCCAAGGATTTTGGCGCCACCGAATCGCACAAGTACGTGAACGGCATCCTCGACGAGGTGGCCCGGCGGCAGCGCAAGGCGGAGCGCTCCGCATAACGCGAGGACCGGCCATGGTGCAGAAAGGCGAGTTCGAACTGATCCGCGAGTTCTTCCGGCGCGAGCCGGCGGATGCGAGCGTGCATCTGGGCATCGGCGACGATGCTGCGCTGCTCGCCGTGCCGGCGGGGCAGGAGCTCGTCGTCAGCACCGATACGCTGGTCGGCGGCCGGCATTTCCCGGAGGCCACGCCGCCTTTCGACATCGGCTGGAAGGCGCTGGCGGTGAACCTCTCGGATCTGGCGGCCATGGGCGCGGACGCGCGCTGGGTCGTGCTGGCGCTGACGCTGCCCGCCAGTGAGGAAAACTTCTTGCGCGAGTTCGCGCGCGGCTTCTTCGCCCTGGCGGAGCGCGAGAAGGTGAGCCTGGTCGGCGGCGATACCACGCGCGGGCCGCTCAGCATCACCGTCACGGCGCTGGGCACGCTGGCGCAGGGCAGCGCCCTGCGGCGCGGCGGCGCCCGCGCCGGCGACGATATCCACGTTTCCGGCACGATCGGCGCTGCCGGGCTCGGCCTGCGCCTCGAGCTCGGCCAGTGGCCGCACGCCATCACGGCGGAGGCGCGCGAGTTCGCGCTGCAGCGCCTGCGCCGTCCCGAGCCGCGCCTGGCGCTGGGCCAGGCGCTGCGCGGCATCGCCACGGCCGGCCTGGATGTTTCCGACGGCCTCGCCCAGGACCTGGGCCATCTGCTGGCCGCTTCCGGCACCGGCGCCGCGCTGGAACTCGACCGGCTGCCGCGCAGCCAGGCCCTGGCCGCCCTAGCCCCGGCCCTTGCGGATATTCTGGCGCTGACCAGCGGCGACGATTACGAGCTGCTTTTTGCCGCGCCGCCCTCCGCCCGCGAAAAAATTGCGGCGCTGCCGGTGCCCTGCACGCGCATCGGCACGATGACGGAGACGCCGGGGCTGCGCCTGCTGCGCGCCGGTAAGGCGGTGGAAATGCCGGTGGCCGGCTTCACCCATTTCTGAGCGGCGGATGCCGGCGCCCCGCATCAGACTTCCCGTAGGAGCGGCTTCAGCCGCGAACACGGGACATTCGGTTCGCGGCTGAAGCCGCTCCTACGGGAAAACGAGAGCAGCATGACCATGGACAAGAAGCCCAATCTCCGCGACCCCCTGCAACTGCTCGCCTTCGGCTTCGGCAGCGGCCTTGCGCCCGGGGCGCCGGGCACCTTCGGCTCGCTGCTGGCGCTGCTGTTCTTTCCGCTGCTGGCGCTGCTGACCCTGCCCGCCTATCTCGCCGTCGTCGCGCTCGCCGCCCTGGCCGGCGGCCCGATCTGCGGTCATGCCGCGCGCGCCCTCGGCGTGCACGACGATGGCCGCATCGTCTGGGACGAATTCGCCGGCCAGTGGCTCACGCTGGCGCCGCTGGTGCCGGTGCTGGCGTGGACGCCGCGCGATGCGCTGTGGCTCGTCGCCGGCTTTGCGCTCTTCCGCCTCTTCGACATTGCCAAGCCCTGGCCGATTGGCTATCTGGACAGGAAGGTCCACGGCGGCCTCGGCATCATGCTGGACGATCTGCTGGCGGGCGCATTCGCGGCGGCCGTGCTGCTGCTGTTGCTGAAGCTGGCCGGATAACGACGGGGGCAGGCCATGAAGAGGCGCATATCCATGCCGGTGCTGGCCGGCCTGCTGGCGGCGGCGCTGCCCGCCGCCACGGCGGCGCCGTTCCGCGATCCCCATGTCAACGTGATCGGCCTGATCGGCAACCGCGCCATCCTGCGCATCGACGGCGAGCAGGCCATGCTGCAGCCGGGCGAGACCCGCGCCGGCGTCACCCTCGTCAGCGTGGAGGCGGGACAGGCCCTGCTGCGCATCGGCGCGCGCGAAGTGCGCCTCGGCATGGGCATGGATACCGGCGGCATCGCGGCGCGCGCGGCGCAGGATGCCAGCGTCGAGCTGGTCATGAACGGCCGCGGCCAGTTCATCGCCCACGGCACCATCAACGGCCGCGTCGTGGAGTTTCTCGTCGATACCGGCGCCAATACCGTGTCCATGACCTCGCACGATGCGCGGCGCCTCGGCATCGACTACCGGGTCGACGGCGTCCAGGGCGCCAGCATGACGGCCGGCGGCGTCGTCAAGGCCTGGGGCGTCACCCTGAAGAGCGTGACGGTCGGCCCCATCACCGTGAAAAACGTGCAGGCCACGGTGCGCGAGTCGAACGACAACGCGCCCGTCCTGCTCGGCATGACGTTCCTGAGCCGCGTCAGCCTGCAGCAGGAAAACAATCGCATGAAGCTGAGCGCGCGCTGATCCGGGGCGTTGTCGGGTCGCGGCCCTCCGGCGGGATTGCTACACTCCCCGCTCCCCGCTCCCTGCAACCGGAGTTTCCCGTGGCTGTCGTCTTCGTTGCCTCCTCCCGCCTGCCGACGCGTCACGGCACCTTCACCCTCCATGGCTTCGAAGAGCCGCAGGCGGGCAAGGAGCATGTGGCGCTGGTCATGGGCGCTGTCGGCGACGGCCTGCCGGTGCTGCTGCGCGTGCATTCCGAGTGCCTCACCGGCGACTGCTTCGGCAGCCTGCGCTGCGACTGCGGCCCCCAGCTCGAGGCCGCCCTGCAGAAGGTCGCCGGCGAAGGCCGCGGCGTCATCCTCTACCTGCGCCAGGAAGGCCGCGGCATCGGCCTGCTCAACAAGATCCGCGCCTACGACCTGCAGGATGCCGGCGCCGACACCGTGGAAGCCAACGAGCAGCTCGGCTTTTCCGCCGACCAGCGCGAATACTCCATGTGCCAGGACATGTTGCAGCACCTCGGCATCGCGGCCGTGCGCCTCATGACCAACAACCCGCGCAAGGTGGCGGCGCTGGAGTCGCACGGCATTGCGGTGGTGGAGCGCGTGCCGCTGATGACGGGGAGCAATCCGCACAACGAGCAGTATCTCGCGACCAAGCGCGGCAAGCTGGGGCATGTGTTCGAGCAGGACGAATGAAGGCGGTGGCGGATACGGGAAATGAAAAAGCCGGCGAAGCCGGCTTTTTGCTTTTTCGACGACCGCCGCCAGGGGCTCTCCGGCCCCCGTAGGAGCGGCTTTGGCCGCGCACCGGTTCGCGGCTAAAGCCGCTCCTACGACGAGGGCTTTTCGGTGGCTATCAAGGTCAGCGTCGGCGCCGTCTCCAGCCGCGCGCGGATGGATTTCTCGATGCCCGCCGCATCCAGCCCGCAGTCGGCCAGCATTTCCGCCGGCGTGCCGTGCTCGATGAACGCGTCGGGAATGCCGAGGTTCAGCAGGGGCGCGACGAGGCGCTCGCGCGCCAGGAATTCGTTCACGGCGGAACCGGCGCCGCCCATCACGGCGTGCTCCTCCACCGTCACCAGCAGCCTGTGCGACTGCGCCATCTCGCGGATCAGCGCCTCGTCCAGCGGTTTCACGAAGCGCATGTCGACGACGGTGGCGTTCAGCCTTTCCGCAACGGCCAGCGCCGGCGCCAGCAGGGAGCCGAACGCCAGGATCGCGACCTTTTCGCCGCTGCGCCTTTTCACGCCCTTGCCGATCGCCAGCGCCGTCATCTGCTTCTCGATCCGGGCGCCGGGGCCGCTGCCGCGCGGATAACGCACCGCGGCCGGCCCCTTGTGCTCGAAAGCCGTATAGAGCATCTGCCGGCATTCGTTCTCGTCGGAGGGCGCCATGAGCACGATATTGGGCACGGTGCGCATGAAGGCGTAATCGTAGGCGCCGGCATGCGTCGGGCCGTCCTCGCCGACCAGGCCGGCGCGGTCGATGCCGAAGGTGACATCGAGGTTCTGCAGCGCGATGTCGTGGATGAGCTGGTCGTAGGCGCGCTGCAGGAAGGTCGAGTAGATCGCGACGACGGGCTTCACGCCCTCGCAGGCCATGCCGGCGGCGAGCGTGAGCGCATGCTGCTCGGCGATGGCGACGTCGTGGTAGCGCGCGGGAAATTCCTTCGCGAAGCGCACCATGCCCGAGCCTTCGCACATCGCCGGCGTGATGCCGACGCAGCGCGCGTCGGCGGCGGCCATGTCGCAGAGCCAGTCGCCGAACACGTCGGAATATTTCGGTTTCTTCGGCGCGGCGGTCGCGGGCTTCTCGCGCTCGGCGGCGGGGGCGATCTTGGTGATGGCGTGATAGCCGATGGGATCGGCCTCGGCCGGCGCGAAGCCCTTGCCCTTGGTGGTGTAGACATGCAGCAGCTGCGGCCCCGGCGCATTGCGCAGGTTGGAGATCGTCGTCACCAGCGCCTCGAGGTCGTGGCCGTCGATGGGCCCGACGTAGTTGAAGCCGATGCTCTCGAACAGCGCGCCCGGCGAATTCACCAGGTGCTTCATGCTCTCTTCGGCGCGGCGCGTGAAATTCAGCGTCGCCGGCATGGCGGCGAGCACGCGCTTGCCGCCTTCGCGCAGCGCGATATAGGACTTGCTGGCCCAGATGCGCGCGAAATAGTTGGAGAGGCCGCCGACGTTCTTGGAAATCGCCATGCCGTTGTCGTTGAGGATGACCAGCATGTTGGCGCCCTGGTGCGCGGCGTCGTTCAGCGCCTCGAAGGCCATGCCGCCGGTGATGGCGCCGTCGCCGATCACGGCGCAGATCTTGCGCCGGCTGCCCGTCATGCGGGCCGCGACTTCCATGCCGAGCGCGGCGGAAATCGAGGTGGAGGCGTGGCCGACGCCGAAGGTGTCGTACTCGGATTCCTCGCGGCGCGGGAAGGCGGCGAGGCCGTCCTTGTGGCGCATGCTCAGCATCTGTTCCTTGCGCCCGGTGAGGATCTTGTGCGGATAGGTCTGGTGGCCGACGTCCCAGACGACGCGGTCGAAGGGCGTGTTGTAGACGTAATGCAGGGCGACGGTGAGCTCGATCACGCCGAGGCCGGCGCCGAAGTGGCCGCCGGTCTGGCCGGTGCACCACAGCAGGTACTCGCGCACCTCGCTCGCCAGTGCCGGCAGCACCCCGGGCGGCAGCTGGCGCAGCTTGTCCGGCGTGGCGACGTGGTCCAGCAGCGGCGTATCGGGGCGGTGGCGCGGAATTTCGGTGAACATCGGCGGCAGCATCCTGGCAGGAAGGCAGATTATAACGGAGCGCTCCGGGCCCGGAGAGCGAAATCCGTGTGAATCCGGCGCCGCGCCGCGCCGGACCGCCCGGTTGCCGGAGGGCTTGTGAGGAGGGCTTTTGCGGGAGGGCGTCAGTGGTCGCGGGCGACGAGGAAATCCGCCAGCTCGCGCAGCGGCGCGGCCGCCGCGCCCAGCGGCGCGAGCGCGGCCACGGCCTCGTCGTGCAGGCGCAGGGCCAGCGCCTGCGCCGCCGCGAGGCCGAGCAGGGCCGGGTAGGTGGATTTCTCGCGGGCGGCGTCGCTGCCGGCCGGCTTGCCGATCGTCGTGGTGTCGCCGATGACGTCCAGCACGTCGTCATGCACCTGGAAGGCGAGGCCCAGGCGGTCGGCAAAGCGGTCGAGGGCGGCCGCGGCCGTGGCATCGGCGCCGGCCGCGATGCCGCCCAGGGCCACGGCGGCGCGGATCAGCGCGCCGGTCTTGTGGCGGTGCACGTTCTCCAGCGCCTCCCGCTCCAGGCGCCGGCCCTCGGCGGCGAGGTCCAGGGCCTGGCCGGCCGCCATGTCGGTGGCGGCGCGGGCGAGCACGGCGAGCTGGCGCGCGATGCGCTCGGCGGGCAGCGGGCTCGTGGCCAGGGCCAGGAAGGCCAGGCTGTGCAGGGCATCGCCGGCGAGGATGGCGGTGGCCTCGTCGAAGGCCTTGTGGCAGGTCGGCTGGCCGCGGCGCAGGTCGTCGTCGTCCATGGCGGGCAGGTCGTCGTGGACCAGCGAATAACAGTGGATCAGCTCGACGGCGAGCGCGGCCGGCTCGGCGGCGGCCAGCCCGGCGCCGCAGGCCCGGGCGGCGCCGTAGACCAGCGCCGGCCGCACGCGCTTGCCGCCGTTGGTGGCGGCATAGCGGACGGCGGCCGCGAGGCGTTCGGCGGCGGCAGCGTGGCGGGAGAGGAAGCAGTCCAGCGCGGCGGGGAAGCGCTGCCGGGCCAGGAGCAGCAGGGGCTGCTCAGGCGTCGGCGTCGGCATCGTCGTCGAAGTCGGCGTAATCGACGGCGCCGTCCGAGCGCTCCAGCAGCCGCTGCACTTTCTGTTCGGCCTCGGTCAGGGCCTGCTGGCATTCGCGGGTGAGGCGGATGCCGGCCTCGAAGGCCTTGAGGGAATCTTCCAGGGACAGCTCGCCGCTTTCCAGCAGGTGCACCTGCTGCTCGAGATCGGCGAGGGCTTTTTCGAAATCGATGGCTTTGGGTTTGCGGGCCATGGCGGGAGCGGGGATGGCGGAAGACGCGCGAACAGTAGCCCCGGGCCGGCGGGCGGTCAATCGCGTGGCGGCAGGCCGGAACGCGCTGCCGCCAGGCGCCTGCGTCGCGCGGTTTTTCAGTGCGGCGCGAAGGGGAAAGCGGCTAGTGCGCGCGCCGCAGCAGGCCGGCGGCCGTGAACAGCAGCAGCACGCCCACCAGCACCGGCCCGAAGGGCTGGTCGTAGCGCAGCGCCAGCACGAAGGCGACCAGGTAGCCCGTCACGCCCGTGCCCGCCGCGATGAGCAGCCCCGCCTGCCAGTGCGGCGCCAGCCGGAAGGCCAGCCAGGGCGGCAGGAAGACGAGCGCGAAGGCGCCCATGAGGCCGACGACGCCGGTGGCCAGCGCGAGCAGCAGCGCCACCGCCAGGTCGAAGCTCAGATGCCAGCGCCAGGCCGGCAGGCGATTGGCGGCCTCATGGGCGGGAAAGAAGCGCGCCCGCAGCAGGCGCCGGCGCCACCACGGCAGCAGGACGAGCGTCGCCGCGCCCGCCAGCAGCAGCGCCGCGAGCTGCTGCCGGCTCGCGAAATAGAGCTGGCCATCCGAGAGCGCGTGCGACAGCGCTTCGCCCAGCGTGGTATTGGCGGCCGCCAGAAACAGCGCGGCCCAGCCGCCCAGCATCATCAGGGCGTAACCGCCGTTGCCCTCGCGCTTCAGCCCCTGCTTGAGCGCGACGGCGAGCAGCGCGCCGCCGGCCCCGGACAGCAGCAGCGGCAGCTGCAGCGCGCTGCCGAGCAGATGACAGGCCGCGGCGACGTGCGCCAGGCCGAGCGCGGCCAGCCACTCGTCGCGCAGGCGCAGGTAGCAGCCGAGCAGCGGCAGCAGCAGCGCCACGACGAGGCCGGCAAGGAGCGGCACGCGGAAGAGCGGATCGAAGAGCAGGGCCATCAGCACGCCTCCTGCGGTGGCAGGTCGCTGCGGTGCTGCGCCGTGATGTCGATGCGCACGTCGCAGACCGCGGCCATGAAGTCGGCATCGTGGCTGATGAGCAGGAGGCCGCGCGCGGCATCGCGCTGCTGCAGCCAGGCGGTGAGCAGGGCCACGCCGTCGGGGTCGAGATTGTTGGTGGGCTCGTCGAGCAGCACGACCTGCGCCGGCGAGGCCAGGCAGGCCCACAGGGCGAGCAGCTGGTACTGGCCGCCGGAGAGCGTGTCGAGACGGCGCTTGCCGAGCGCGGCGAGGCGGGCGGGCAGGGGTTGGCCGTCGGCTTCCAGCAGGCGCAGGTAGTCGAGCACCGCCACCGGCGCCTGCGCGAGACGCACGGGATGCTGCAGCTGGCAGGCGAGCGCGATGCCCGGCGCGCGCTCGAGGCTGCCGCCGAAGATGCGCGCCTGCCCGTAGAGGGCCTTGAGCAGCGTGGTCTTGCCGCAGCCATTGGCGCCGACGAGGCCCAGCGCCTGCCCGGGCGTCAGCGTGAACGACAGCGGTCCCAGCACCGGCGCGGCATAGCCCACCACGAGATCGGAAGCGCGAAGCAGCAAGAAGTAGCCCTCTCAGCGAAGCATGGCGTGACGGAGGTTGCGCCGCATCATGGCACGGCGCCGCGGGCGCCGGACCCCGCCGGCAGGGGGCGCCTCAGCGGGCGGAGGCGAGCGCCTGTACCCACTGCCCGATCAGGGCGAAGTAGGCCGCGCCACTGGCGCCCGGCGGCGGGTCGAGCGGCAGCGCATGCGCCGGCCAGCCGAGCTGCGCGGCGAGCGTGGCAATGCCGCGGTGCGACTGGAAGACCGTATGCACGATGACGCCCCTGCTGCCCTTGAGGCGGCCGACGAGGCCGGCCAGGTGCGAGGCGGTGGGCGGCAGGCCGGGCAGGGGCTCGACGTAGCCGAGGATGGGCAGCTCGAAGCGCGTCATCAGGTATTCGGCGTCCTTGTGGTAGAGCAGGGCGCCGGGCGCGCCGGCCAGCTGCTGCCGCCACGCCGGCATGCGCGCCGCGACCTCCTGGCGGAAACGCTGCGCGCGCCTGCGGAATGCCACGGCCTGGGCCGGTTCGAGTTTGGCGAGACGTTCGGCGAGCGCGACGCCGGCATCGGCCAGGCGCACCGGGTCCATCTGCACATGCGGATTGCCCATCGGATGCACGTCGCCGCGCGCGCGGTCGGCGCCGCCCGCGCCCTGCACGGCGAGCAGCGGCACCTGCGCGGCAATCTCGAAATAGCCGTCCTGGCCCGGCAGGATTTTCGGATTGGCGGCCGCGCTGATGGCGAGCGGCAGCCAGCCGGCCTCGAGTTCGGCGCCGATGGCCACGACGAGGCGCGCCGTGCGCAGCGCGCGCAGCATCGACGGCTTCACCTGCAGCGTGTGCGCGTCGCGGTCGGGCGGCGCCAGCGTGGCGAGGGTGACGGCGTCGCCGCCGATCTCGCGCAGCAGCATTTCCGCCGAGGTCGTCGAAGCGACGGTCGCGAGCGCGGCCTGCGCGCCGTTACCGAGGAGCAGCAGGCCGAGCAGCAGAGCGGTGGAGGATTTCATGGCCGGGCTCAGAAGGTGTGGGCGCCGTGCGCGCCGAGGCTGAGAGTGTAGGTCAGCCAGATCTGGTCGAGCTCGATGGCCGCGCCGCTCTCGTCGCGTATCTCGCCCTGTGCGGCCTGCAGGCGCAGGCGCGAGAATTCGCTGGGCAGGTAGCTGAGCGCGAGCGTCGTGCGCGCTGAAGAAGCGAGCGCCGCAATCGTGCCGGCCGTGTCGAGTTCATTGCGGTCGCCGGTGGCGTCGTGGCGCAGGCCGAGCTGCCAGCGGCGGGCGATGCCGTAGGTGGCCTGCACGTAGCAGCCGTCCTGCTCGCCGCTGACGGCGGCGCCGGGCAGCAGCGCCGTGACGGCCGCGCCGGCGCCAGTGACGGTCATGTCCTTTTCAAGACGCAGGTATTCCGCGGCGAGGCGGAAATCACCGGCGCCGCCGGCGCCGGCGGCATCGAACTTGTAGACCAGGTCGAGGCCCCAGAGCTGCTGGTCGCCATCGAGCAGGTACTCGTCATCGGGCTGGGCATCGTCCGGATCGATCACCTGCTGGAACTGCCGGGCCCGCGCATACGAGAGCCCGAACTGCAGCGCATGCGTGTCGCCGAGGTCGGGGCCGAACTTGGCGAAGGCCGTGGCGAGGCGCGGGCCGTCCTCGTGCTCGGGCAGGCTGCCGAGCGCCGGGTCGAGCACGGTGGCGGCAGCGTCTGCCTCGATCACGGTGCCGAAGCGCTTCTGCCCGCTGCCCTGCAAGGCTTCGGCGCCGAGCAGCAGGTAGAACGGCGCGGGCGCCAGCCAGGTCAGCTGCAGGCCGCTGTCCTGCAGCCCGTGGGCGCCGAGCAGCGCCGTGTAGGCGAGGTTCCGGTCGCTGAAATCCCAGGCGTGCGGGTGCTGGTTGTTCTGGTAGCCGAGATCGCTGAGAAACCGGCCGGCCTTCACCTTGAGGCCGGCCGGCAGCATGCGCGTCTGCAGCCAGGCTTCCTCGATCTCGACCTCGCCGGCGCCGCCGAAGGCGGCAATGAAGCGGCCATCGAAGTAGGGATCGACGGTGGCGGCGAGCACCAGCTCGGATTCGCCGAGGTTGAAGCCGTTCTCCGGCGCGTGGCCATGCTCCTGGAAATGCATGCCGTGGAGGATGCCGGCCGCCTCCCCGACGATCTCGCTGCCGGCGCCGCGCGCGTTGTCGTGATAGAAATCGCCGGTCAGGATCAGCGCTATCTGCGGATTGAAGGCGGTGCCCGCGGTGATCGCCTGCGAGCTGTCCTGGGCATGGCCGGCACTGCCCTGCAGCGCGGCGGCAAGGCCGGCAAGGCCGGCGAGGATTAGGCGTGAAGTCGAAGGGAGGCGCATGGTGGATCCCTGCAGAGTTGTCGGGTGCGGAGGGGGTAGATGATATTGTTATAATATAACAATTCAAGCCCTGGCCGGCATGTCGCCGGCGATAGCAGGAGGAAAGTCCGCAATGCGCAGCAGAACAGGTTCGTCATGAGCAGGAAAACCGATCTCGATGCGGTCCGGGACGAATGCCGCCGGCTGGTGCGCAAGCGCGCCCTGGTCTCGGCCGGCGTGGCCGTGGTGCCGCTGCCCTTTCTCGATGTCGTGGTGGATGCCCGCATTCTCATGCGGCTCCTGCCCGAGATCAGCCAGCGTTTCGGCCTGGCGCCGGAGCGGATCCAGCACCTGGACGAGCAGCGCCGCCGGCGCGCCTGGCAGGTCATCCGCGCGCGCGGCAGCGAGCTGCTCGGCATCGTGCTGACGCGGGAAGTGGTGCGCCGCAGTTTCCAGACCTTTGCCGGCCGCCTGCTCGCGCGCCAGGTGGCGAAGTTCATTCCCCTGGGCGGGCAGATCGTGGCGGCGAGCCTGGGGTATTTCGTGATGCGCAAGCTGGCCTACCGGCATATCGACGACTGCTACGCCGTCGCGGAGGCCCTGGCGCAGGACTGAGGTCAGGGCGCGCCGGCCAGCGGCTCGACATGGATGCGGATGTCCACCTTGGGGAACTCGGCGCGTATCGCCGCCTCCAGGCAGTCGCAGAGCTGGTGCGACTGGTGCACCGTCCAGCCGCCCGGCACCAGCAGGTTGAATTCCACGAAGCGGCGCGGGCCGGCCTTGCGCGTGCGCAGGCCGTCCAGCGCCGCCGGCCCCGGCAACGCCGAGCGCAGCCGCGCCTCGATGCGGCCGAATTCGTCCGAGGGTAGCTGGGTGTCCATCAGCGCGCCCACGGAATGCCTGAGCAGATGCAGGCCGGTGCGCACGATGTTGAACGCCACGGCGAGCGCGACCAGGGGGTCCAGCCACCAGGCCGCGGGAAATGCCAGGAGCAGGAGCAAGGCGGCCAGCATGCCGGCCGAGGTCCAGACGTCGGTGAGCAGGTGGCGGGCATCGGCCTCCACGGCGAGGCTGCCTTCCTCGCGCCCGACGCGCAGCAGCCAGAGCGCAACGCCGCCATTGACCAGCGTGGCGAGAAAAGACAGCAGCAGTCCGTGGTCGAGATGTTCGAGCGGCGTGGGCGTGATGAAACCCTGCACGCCCTGCCAGCCGATGGCCAGCGCCGCCACCAGGATCAGCAGGCCCTCGAAGCCGCTGGCGAAATACTCCGCCTTTTCATGACCGTAAGGGTGTTCGGCATCGGCGGGTTGCGCGGCGAGGCCGAGCAGGATGAAGCCGAGCGTGGCCGCTGCCAGGTTCACCAGCCCTTCCACGGCGTCGGAGTAGAGCGCCAGCGATCCCGTCAGCGCCCAGGCGCCGAGCTTCAGCGCGATGGTGACGAGCGCCGCGGCAATGGCGACCAGCATGGCGCGCTGCACCCGCGAGTGGATGGTGAAAAGTGCGCGCATCCCGGCTCCGGCAGGCGGCAAGGGACCGCCCGAAAAAAAACAGGCCCCGCATGAGCGGGGCTTGCCCTGGTCGCTGTGAATTATGTCCCGAGATCAGATCGGCTTGGAGCCGTAGTTGCTGACCGGCTTCTGCGGAGGATCGGCCGTGACATCCGGCGGGATCTCCTTGATCTGGCCGCCCTGGGCCAGGAAGCGCGCCATTTCCTCCTCGAGCTGGCGCCGCAGGGATTCCTTGCTGGAGACCGTCAGCGTTTCCGCGTCTTCGAGATCGACGGGGCGCGGTGCCGGGGCCTCGCTGCTGCCGGCTTCGGCAACCACTTCTTCTTCGGAGCCTTCTTCCGCTTCTTCCTCGACCTCGTCGTCTGCCGGGTCGGCGGTGTCGTCCATTTCATCGTAATCGTCGTTGGCCATGATGCTCGCCCCTCAACAGGATCATTTGACTGATGCAGGCGTTCCCTGCCTGCCGCTGAATGATGGCCTCCATGTATAGATCAGGAGGGCGCATTTGTCAGCGCATTTTGTGCACTTGCTCCGCGCATTTCCAGCCTTGAGCGAACGTGCGCGCCTGTGCTAGCGGACACAATAAAAATTGCGAAAGTTTCATTGACGCAGCGCTTCGCTTTTGTCTCAAGAAAATTCAAGAAGATAGGCGGGAATGCGCGAGTGCCACATGAGATGCAACCTTTCGTCATGCCGCGATGAAGCGGCGCAAAGGGGCGACGGCTGCAGCGGCCGGATGCGGGCTCGACCGCGTGCGGGCCTGGCGGGCGCCGCGTTATTGACAGTTTTCCTGCAGGTGGCGGTTGGCCCTGTCGCTGTACTCCCGGCGCGTGGCGTCGTCGAGATATTCCTTCTCGCCGTTTTCCCCGGTGATGTAGACCGGTCGCCCTTCGCTGGACCGGAGCCGGTGGCGCAGCTCCTCGCAGGCGCCGGCGCGCTCCGCTTTTTCGGCGGCCGCGCGCCGCTCCTCGCGCTCGCGCTGCTCGGCCTCCTGGCGCCAGGCCTCGGCGAGACGGCGCTGGCGCTGCGCCTGCTCGGCGCTGTCGTAGGCGGCGGGCGTCGCCGCGGCACCGGAAAGCGGGGTGGCGCGGGGCGCTTCCAGCGTTTCCGCCTTGCGCGCCTGCGCGGGCGGCCGGTCGGAGAACTGCAGGCGGCCGCTGGCGTCGGTCCATTTGTAGAGTTCGGCGCCGGCGGGCAACGCCAGCGTCAGCAGCAGCAGGGCGGGCGCGGTCCGGAGCATGGTGCGCGTTCCAAAAAACGGGTGGCCCGTGCCGCCCGCGGGACTTACTGCAGATTGGCCGGGGCGCCCTCGGCCTGGCGCTTGCGCTGCGCTTCGGCGAACACGGCGTCGAAGTTCACGGGCGCCAGCAGCAGCTGCGGGAAGCTGCCGCGGGTGACGACATCGGAAATCGTTTCGCGCGCATAGGGGAAGAGCAGGTTGGGGCAGTAGGCGCCGAGCAGCTGGCCGAGCTGGGCGTCGGGCACGCCTTCGATGGTGAAGAGGCCGGCCTGCTTGACCTCGGCCAGAAAGGCCGTGGCGTTCTCGTTTTTCACCGTCACCGTGACGTGCAGCACCACTTCGAAACTCTTGCCGTCGTCCAGGCGGACGGCGGAGGTGCCGAGCTCGATGCTGACCTCGGGCTGCCAGGTGGTGAGAAAGGTCTTGGGCGCGCCGGGCGATTCGAAGGAAAGATCCTTGACGTAGATGCGCTGCAGGGAAAATTGGCCTTGCTGGGACTGCTGCGGTTCTGACATGAAAAAAATCCTTGTTGTTATGAAAGTGATGAGGCTGCGGCGGCGCTCAGGCCGCCAGCCTGGCATCCAGCTGGCCGGCGCGCTCGAGGGCGTAAAGTTCGTCGCAGCCGCCGATAGGTTCATCGTCGATGAATATCTGCGGCACGGTGCGGCGGCCGGTGCGCTGCATGAGCGCCAGGCGGGCCTCGTGATCGTGGCTCACGTCCACTTCCCGGTACGGCACGCCCTTCTTCCGCAGCAGGTGCTTGGCCCGCACGCAGTAGGGGCAGACCAGGGTGGTGTAGATGATGACTTCAGCCATGGCAATCACTTTTTTCTGACGACGGGCAGGGACTGGGCCTTCCAGTTGCTGATGCCGCCGTCGAGCCGGTAAACGCGGGTCAGGCCCGCGGCCTTGAGCTGCTGGCCGACGCTGCCGGCGACCTGGCCCATATTGCACACGATAACGATGGGGCGGTCCGGGTCGCTTTTCAAATCCGGCAGATGGTCGGCCAGGCGGGCCTGGGGAAGGTGCTCGCTGCCGGCAATGTGGCCGGCGCGGAATTCCGCCGCCTCGCGCACGTCGATGACGCGGGCGTTTTCCTGGTTGACCAGGCTCGACAGGCCCTGCGGCGAAACGGTTTTGCCGCCGCGCGCCATCTCGTTGATCACGAAGGCGATGAAGAGGCCCACGAAGGTGCCGGTGAGGAGGTAATGGGCGAGCAGGAAGTCGAAGAAACGGTCCATGGAGGCATACGGTCGGAGCAAACGGGCCGGCAGTATAGCCGCCCCGCGCCCCCCGTAGGAGCGGCTTCAGCCGCGAATGTTCACGCCGGCCGCTCCGGCCCGGCGCCCTGCCCCGGACGCCGTTCGGACAGCTCGTCGCGCAGCCGGCAGAAGCGCTCGAAGCGGCGGGCGGCGATGCGCCCGTCCGCCACGGCGGCCTTGAGCGCGCAGCCCGGCTCCTCGCGGTGCGCGCAGTTGCGGAAGCGGCAGGTGCCGAGCACAGGCCGGAATTCCACATAGCCCTCGAGCAGCTGCGCTGCGTCCACATGCCAGAGGCCGAACTCGCGGATGCCGGGCGAGTCGATCAGGACGCCGCCTTCCGGCAGGTGGAAAAGCCGGGCGGTGGTGGTGGTGTGCTGGCCGAGCCGGGAGGCATCGGAGAGCGCGCTGACGCGCTGCGCCGCCGAGGGCAGCAGCACGTTCACGATGGACGACTTGCCGACGCCGGACTGGCCGACGAAGACCACCGTGCGTTCGCCGATCAGCCCGGCAAGGTCCTGCAACTGGCCGGTGCTGGCGCTGACCTGGCGCACCTCGTAGCCGATGGCCGCGTATTCGCCGAGCAGCGCGTCGAGCTGCGGCGCGAGTTCGGGCGTCACGAGATCGGCCTTGTTGAGCAGGATGACGGGGCGGATGCCGGTCAGCTCGCAGGCCACGAGGTAGCGGTCGACGAGCAGGGCGGAGGGCTCGGGAAAGGGCGCGATGACGAGGATGATGCGGTCGATGTTGGCGGCCACCGGCTTCAGCTTGCCGTAGGGGTCGGGCCGCACCAGCAGGCTCCGCCGCGGCAAAAGCGCGGTGATGACGCCGATGGCCTCGTCGCTGCCGGCCGGCGGCGCCTGCCAGATGACGCGATCGCCGGTGACCAGCGCCTCGAGGTTGGCGCGCATATGGCAGCGGAAGACCTGGCCCCGGTGCT
Source organism: Pseudomonadota bacterium (assembly GCA_049320605.1). Taxonomy (GTDB): domain Bacteria; phylum Pseudomonadota; class Gammaproteobacteria; order Pseudomonadales; family Moraxellaceae; genus UBA2031. Next base: position 106,804 of record JBMOQI010000015.1, read on the forward strand.
CGCCCTGCAGCGCCTCGACCTCGATCTGGGTGCCGTAGTGGGTGACCACGAGGCCTTCTTCCCCGGCGCCGAGCTCGCCGCTTTCCAGCAGGTCGTCCGCCGCCGCGCCGCGCCGGCGGGCGCGGGCGATGCGTTCGTCCTGGATGCGCTGCACGCGGAAGGCCTGCTGGCGCGAAAGCTTGCGTTTGCTCATGGGCGTGACCGGGTTCCGGTAGGGGACGAGGCCTCTGCTATGATGCCTGCCTCGACGACGATGAACGCATTCTGCCACTGGAGCCGTGCATGAGCAGCAGTAATAAAGCCAACAATCGGGAAGGCAACCTGGTCTGGATCGACCTGGAGATGACCGGACTCGACACGGACAAGGACCGCATCATCGAGATCGCGACCATCGTCACCGATGCGCATCTCAACGTGCTGGCCGAGGGCCCGGTCTTCGCCATCCACCAGAAGGACATCGTGCTCAACGCCATGGACGAGTGGAATACCCGCCAGCACGGCCAGTCCGGCCTGATCGAGCGCGTGCGTCGCAGCCAGGCCGACGAGGCGCGCGCCGAGGCCGAAACCATCGAGTTCCTCAGTCGCTTCGTGGACCCGCGCAAATCGCCCATGTGCGGCAACTCCATCTGCCAGGACCGCCGTTTCCTGCACCGCACCATGCCGAAGCTGGAAGCGTTCTTCCACTACCGCAACCTCGACGTGAGCACGATCAAGGAGCTGGCGCGGCGCTGGTATCCCGAGCTGCTGAACAAGTTCACCAAGCAGAGCTCGCATCTCGCGCTGGACGACATCCGCGACTCCATCGCCGAGCTGCGTTATTACCGCGAATATTTCTTCCGGCTGCCGAGCGGCGACTGAATATTGTTTTGCGGGCCGGATCAGAAATGAAAAAGGCCGGTCGCTGACCGGCCTTTTTCATGGGCGCGCCATTATTCCTGCGCCGGCCTGCCGCGGTGCCAGAGCCTGGCGGCGACGGTGACGGCGGCGAGCACGAGGGCGCCGGCCAGGAGGCCGGCGAGGCCGTCGCCGAGCAGGGCCACGAGCACGCCGCCGGCGCCCGCCGCTGCCGCCGCATGCGCGACGGCGTGATGCAGGGCCGGAATGCCGTGCACGAGAATGCCGCCGCCGACCAGGAACATCGCCGCCGTGCCGATCACCGAAAGGCTTTTCATGAGATGCGGCGCCGTCCAGAGGAGGCCGCGGCCCAGCGGCCGCAGCGCCGCGCCGCCGCCTTCGCGGCTGAGCCACAGCCCGGCGTCGTCCAGCTTCACGATGCCGGCGACGAGGCCGTAGACGCCGACGGTCATGAGGGTGGCGATGCCGGCCAGCACGGCGACCTGCTGCGGCAGCGGCGCCGGCGCCACGGTGCCGAGCGCGATCACGATGATTTCCGCGGAAAGAATGAAGTCGGTGCGCACGGCGCCGCGGATTTTTTCCTTTTCGAAGGCGACCATGTCGACCTGCGCGTCGCGGAGCGCGGCGACCAGCTCCTGGTGATGCGCCGCGTCGTCGGCGCGGCTGTGCAGGAATCTGTGCGCCAGCTTCTCGACGCCTTCAAAGCAGAGATAGGCGCCGCCCAGCATGAGCAGCGGCGTCACCGCCCAGGTCGCGAAGGCGCTGATCAGCAGCGCCGCCGGCACCAGGATGAGCTTGTTGCGCGCCGAGCCTTTCGCCACGGCCCAGACCACGGGCAGCTCGCGGTCGGCATCGACGCCGGCGACCTGCTGCGCGTTAAGGGCGAGGTCGTCGCCGAGCACGCCGGCGGTTTTCTTGGCGGCAACCTTGGTCATGACCGCCACGTCGTCGAGCACGGTGGCGATGTCGTCGATGAGGGCAAGCAGGCTGGATCCGGCCATGGCGGCTCCTTGAGTCGGGATAGAGGCGGCTATTCAAGCACGACCGGCGCGCCGGCGGGAGCGGCCGCCGGGCCGCGAGGCGCCGACATGGAGAGGCGCGGGAGGGCGCGCCGGCGGGGCGGCATTCGCGGCTGAAGCCGCTCCTACGGGGCGGGGGCGGAGGCGGCGGAGGCGGAGGCCTTGCCGCGCTGTTCCGCCAGCGCCCAGCGGATGTGCTCGGCCAGCACGGGATCCGCTTCCGGCAGGCGCGCTTCCAGCGCGGCGATCACGGCCGGGTCCGGCGGCGCATTGCCGAGGCCGATGGCGACATTGCGCAGAAACAGCGGATAGCGCGCGCGCCGCAGCGCCATGCCCTCGGTGGCGCGCAGATAGTCCTCCTCGCGCCAGCGGAACAGCTCGAGCAGGGTGGCGCGATCGAGCCGGTGGCGCGGCAGGAAGTCCGGTTCGGGCGAGGCCTTCGCGTAGCGGTTCCAGGGGCAGACCAGCTGGCAGTCGTCGCAGCCGAACACGCGGTTGCCCATGGGCCGGCGCAATGCTTCGGGAATCACGCCTTCGAATTCGATGGTGAGCCAGGAGATGCAGCGGCGCGCATCGAGCTGGTAGGGCGCGACGATGGCCTGCGTCGGGCAGATGTCGAGGCAGGCGGTGCAGCTGCCGCAATGCGCGCCGACGGGAGAATCCACGGGCAGCGGCAGATCGGTGAGCAGCTCGCCGAGAAAGAAATACGAGCCGGCGCTGCGGTTGATGATGAGCGTGTGCTTGCCCATCCAGCCGAGGCCGGCCTGCAGGGCGAAGGGTTTTTCCATCACCGGCCCGGAATCCACGAAGGCGCGGTAGCCGAAAGCGCCCGCGGCCCCGGTGATCCGGTCGGCGAGTTTCTGCAGGCGCCGGCGCAGCACCTTGTGGTAGTCGCGGCCGAGCGCGTAGCGGGAGACGTAGGCGCGCGTGGCGTCGCGCAGGATCTCGTCGGGCCGGGTGTCGGCCGGCCAGTAGTCCATGCGTACCGAGATCACCCGCCGCGTGCCGGGGATGAGCACGTCGGGGCGGGTGCGCTTTTCCGTCTCGGCCATGAACTCCATGTCGGCATGGAAGCCGCGCGCCAGCCATTCGCCGAGGCGCGCGGGATGCTCGCCGAGCGCGATGTCGCTGATGCCGACCTGCTGGAAACCGAGCTCGCGCCCCCAGCGTCTGATGTCGTCGGCGAGCCGGCCGAAATCGGGATCCGCGCTCGCCGTGGGAATGGGCTTCATGCTAGTTTCTGCCGAGTTTTTTCCGGTGCCGCGCCATGTCGTCGTTACCCCGCTCACTTTACACCGCCGCGCAGACACGCGAGCTCGACCGGCGCGCGATCGCGTCCGGCATCGGCGGCTACGCCCTGATGACGCGCGCCGGCGAGGCCGCCTTCCAGCTCCTGCGCGAGCGCTGGCCGCAGGCGACGCGCATTGTCGTGCTCGCCGGCCCCGGCAACAACGGGGGCGACGGCTATGTGCTGGCGCGCCTGGCCTGGAGCCAGCACCTCGACGTGAAAGTGCTCACCGTCGGCAACCACGAGCCCCTGACGGGCGAGGCCGCCGAGGCCGCCAGCGACGCCACCCGCGCCCGCGTGCCGGAAAGCGGCTGGCAGGGCGCGCTGCCCGAGGCCGACGTCTACGTCGACGCGCTCTTCGGCACCGGCCTCAACCAGCCGGTCGGCGGCGATTTCGCCGCCGCCATCGCCGCGCTCAACCGCAGCGGCCGGCCCGTGCTGGCGCTCGACATTCCCTCCGGCCTTGAGGCCGACACCGGCGCCGAACTCGGCGAGGCCGTGCGCGCCGACGCCACCCTCAGCTTCATCGGCCTCAAGGCCGGCCTGCTCACCGGGCGCGGCCCGGCATTGACCGGCGAGCTGTTCTTCAGCGCGCTGTCGCTGCCGGAGACGACGTACGCCGGCGCCCCGCCGGTGGCGCGGCGCCTGGTGGCGGCGGAACTCGCCGCGCTGGGCCGGCGGCCGCGCGACGCGCACAAGGGCCTGAGCGGGCATGTGCTCGTCGTCGGCGGCAATCACGGCATGGCGGGCGCGGTGGCGCTGGCGGGCGAAGCCGCGCTGCGCAGCGGCGCCGGCCTGGTCTCGCTGGCGACGCGCGCGGCGCATGCCGCGCTGCCGACGGCGCGCCGGCCCGAACTGATGTGCCATGGCGTCGAGACGCGTGCCGGGCTGGCGCCGCTCCTGGCCCGGGCCGACGTGGTGGTGCTGGGCCCGGGCCTCGGCCGCGATGCCTGGAGCCGCGCCCTGTTTGGCGCCGTGCTCGACAGCGGGCTGCCGCTCGTGCTCGACGCCGATGCGCTCAACCTGCTGGCGCAGATGCCGGAGACGCGCGGCAACTGGCTGCTGACGCCGCATCCGGGCGAGGCCGCGCGCCTGCTTGGCAGCTCGGCCGCCGCCGTGCAGGCCGACCGCTTCAGCGCCATCCGCGCGCTGCAAGAACGCTACGGCGGCAGCATCGTGCTGAAGGGCGCCGGCACCCTGATCCTCGACGACAGCGGCCTCGCCCTCTGTCCCTACGGCAATCCCGGCATGGCCACGGCCGGCATGGGCGACGTGCTCTCCGGCGTCGCCGGCGCGCTGCTGGCGCAGCAGTTTCCGCAGGCCGCCGCGATGGCGGTGCTGGTGCATGCGCTGGCCGGCGACCAGGCCGCCGCGGACGGCGGCGAGCGCGGCCTGCTGGCCTCCGACCTGTTTCCCTTCCTGCGGCAGTGGGTGAATCCGTGAGCGCGCTGCGCCTGGCGGCCGCCGATGCCGACGCCCAGGAGGCGCTGGGCCGCCGCCTGGCCGCCGCGCTGCGCGGCCGCGGCGTCGTCTACCTGCAGGGCGATCTCGGCGCCGGCAAGACCACGCTGACGCGCGGCGTGCTGCGCGGCTACGGCCATGCAGGCGCGGTGAAGAGCCCGACCTACACGCTGGTCGAGCCCTACGAGCTCGCCGGCATCGCCGTCTACCACTTCGATCTCTACCGGCTGACCGATCCCGAAGAGCTCGAGCTCATGGGCATGCGCGAGTATTTCCGGCCCGATGCGCTGGTGCTGCTAGAGTGGCCGGAACGCGGCCAGCCGCTTTTGCCGCCCGCGGACGTGGCCATTACCATCCGTGCCGGCAATAACGGCCGCACACTCGAATTCGCGGCGTGCAATGAATACGGACGTTCAGTGCTGAACGCACTGAGAGGCTGACGTGGTTTATTCGCCGAATTCCCTCCTGCAGCGCCTGGCGCTCGTCCTGCTGCTGTCCCTCGCGGCAACGGCGCCGGCCCGGGCCGCCGAGATCGGCGCGCTGCGCTCCTGGCGTGCGCCGGACAACACCCGCCTCGTCATCGATCTTTCCGCGCCGGTGCAGTACCGCCTGAGCCCCGACAGCACGCCGGCCCGCGTCATCGTGGAGATCGAGGGCGCGACGACGGCGGGGCCGCTGGCGATGCCGGCCGTGCAGGCGCCGCTGAAGGCGCTGCGCCTGGAGCGCAGCGGCAGCGGCCAGCGCCTCGTCATCGAGACCGCGCTCGAGCTGCTGCCGAACATCTTCCAGCTGCCGCCCAATGAAAAATACGGCCACCGCCTGGTGCTGGACCTCTACGACAAGCCGGCGGGCCCGCCGCCGGCGGTGGCGGCGGCAGCGGCTGCCGCGGAAAAGGCCGACGCCGGGGCGGCGCCGAAACCGGCCGGCGAAATCCGCGAGGAAAAGGCCGCGCCGGCGCCGGTGCTGGTGGCGCCGCCCACCGCCGAAGCCGCGGTGGCCGCGCCGGCGCCGCGGCAGGAGCCGGCCGCGGCCGCCGCCAGGGCGCCGGAGCTGAAGCCCCTGCCTGCACCGGCGGAAAAAGCCGGGGCGACGCCGCGCCTGGCGCCCGCGCCTGTTGCGCCCGAACCCTACGACCGCAGCCGCTACCGCAATATCGTCGTGGCGATCGACCCCGGCCACGGCGGCGAAGATCCCGGCGCCATCGGCCGCAACGGCAGCTACGAGAAGACCCTGACGCTCGCCATCGCGCGCGCGCTGCAGGAGCTGCTCGAAGCCGAGCCCGGCATCACCGCGGTGCTGACGCGCGACGGCGACTACTTCATCCCCCTGCAGGAGCGCCGCCGCAGGGCGCGCTACGAGCACAAGGCCGACATCTTCATTTCCATTCACGCCGATGCCGCCGAGAATCGCGCGGCGCGCGGCGCCTCCGTTTTTGCGCTGTCGCTGAAGGGCGCCGGCACGGCGACGTCGCGTTTTGCGCGCATGCTGGCCGAGCGCGAGAACCGCGCCGACCTCATCGGTGGCGTGGCCCTGGACAACAGCGACGACATCCTGCGCAACGTGCTGGCCGACATGGTCGTGGCCGGTTCCCTCGAGCACAGCCTGCACATGGGCCGCAACATCCTCGCCGGCCTGCAGCAGATCGGCGACCTCCACAGCCCCCGTGTCGAGCAGGCCGGCTTTGCCGTGCTCAAGGAGCCGGGCATGCTGTCGCTGCTGGTGGAAACCGGCTTCATCTCCAATCCGGCCGAAGAAAAGAAGCTGACCTCGAAGCGCCATCAGCGCGAGATCGCCGAGGCCGTGGCGCGCGGCGTGCGCCGCTACTGCCTGCAGTATCCGGTGCCCAGCACCTATTTTGCCTGGCGCGCCGAGCGTGGCCGCGAGGGCGGCGGCAAAGCCGGGGCGGCGGTGGCGGGCGCCGCTGCGGTCAGCGCGGCCGACGCCCAGGCCGCCACGGCCGGAAACGGCGGCGCGGCGCCGGTGCGGGTCTCCGCCACCCTGCCCCTGCGTCGGGAGGACCGGCCGGCGGCGCCGACCTTCGTGAGGCACAAGGTCGCCCGCGGCGAGAACCTCACCGCACTGGCGGCGCAATACCGGGTCTCCTTGCCTGCGTTGCGCCAGGCCAACAAATTGCGCGGCGACAAGGTGATGATCGGCCAGGTGCTGAAGATCCCGGTCAACTGACGGCGCCCGCGCCACGGCTGGCGCTCGCGCCCAAGCTTTGCAACCAGTGCGGTCCGGCCGCGCTGAAACCACCTCCGCAGGTTGCCCATGTCCCGCATCCACCGCCTCGATACCCGCCTTGCCAACCAGATCGCCGCCGGCGAGGTGGTGGAGCGGCCGGCCTCGGTGGTGAAGGAGCTGGTGGAGAATGCGCTGGATGCCGGCAGCACGCGCATCGACATCGATGTCGAGCAGGGCGGCGTGCGGCTGATCCGCGTGCGCGACAACGGCGAGGGCATGGCGCCGGCGGACCTGCCGCTGGCGCTGGCGCGGCATGCCACGAGCAAGATCCGCGACCTCGAGGATCTGGAGGCGGTGGCGACGCTGGGGTTTCGCGGCGAGGCGCTGGCCTCGATCGCCTCGGTGTCGCGCCTGCTGCTCGCGAGCAGCGCCGACGCCTCGGGCGTCGGCCAGGCAGTGCGCTCGGAAGGGCGCGACATGGAAGTCGTCGTGGCGGCAACGCCGCATGCGCGCGGCACCACCGTCGAGGTGCGCGACCTGTTTTTCAATACGCCGGCGCGCCGCAAATTCCTGAAAAGCGAGCAGACGGAATTCTCGCACCTGGCGGAAACCGTCAAGCGCCTGGCGCTCGCGCATCCCGAAGTCGCCATTGCGCTGAGCCACAACGGCCGGCCGGTGCACGCGCTGCGCGCCGCCGCCGAAGAAGCCGAGTGGCGCCGGCGTCTGGCCTCGCTCTGCGGACCTGCCTTCACGGAGCAGGCCGTGCCGCTGCAGATCGAGAGCGGCGGCCTGCAGCTGCGCGGCTGGCTCGGCCTGCCGACGTTCTCGCGGGCGCAGGCGGACCTGCAGTATTTCTACGTGAACGGGCGCATGGTGCGCGACCGCGTCGTCACGCATGCCGTGCGCCAGGCCTATGCCGACGTGCTCTTCCATGGCCGGCATCCGGCCTATGTGCTGTTCTTCGAGCTCGATCCCGGCGCGGTGGACGTGAACGTGCATCCCGCCAAGCACGAGGTGCGTTTCCGCGAGCAGCGGCAGGTGCACGATTTTCTTTTTCGCAGCCTGCACCGCGTGATCGCCGAGCTGAAGCCGCAGGCGCAGGGGCTGGCGCCGGCGTCCGCGCCGGCCGCGGCGCCGCAGGGCCTGCGCGAGCAGGCGGCGCTGGCGCTGCCGGCGCAGGTGGCGCATTCCGCCGCGGCCCCGCCGAGGGCGTTCGCCCCCGCGGCCCTGGCGGAAGACCGCGCCGCCTATGCCCCGGCTTTCGATTTCCAGCGTCCCGCGCCGGCCATGCCGGCAGCGGGCCAGCCCGGCGAGGTGCCGCCGCTGGGTTTTGCCATCGCGCAGCTGCACGGCATCTACATCCTCGCGCAGAACGCCGAGGGCCTCGTCGTCGTCGACATGCATGCGGCGCACGAGCGCATCACCTACGAGCGCCTGAAGCGCAGCTTCGATGCCGGCGCGCTGCAGGCGCAGCCGCTGCTGGTGCCGCTCGCGCTGGCGGTGAGTTCGCGCGAGGCCGACCTGGCCGAGGCCGAGCAGGAATTTTTCCGCCGCCTCGGCCTCGAGCTCGAGCGCATGGGGCCGGAAACCCTGCTGCTGCGCGCGGTGCCGGCCCTGCTCGGCCAGGCGCGCGCGGAGGCGCTGCTGCGCGACGTGCTGGCCGATCTCGCCGTGCACGGCCGCAGCCGGCGCATCGAGGAAAGCCATAACGAGCTGCTCGCCACCATGGCCTGCCATGGCAGCGTGCGCGCCGGCCGGCAGCTCTCGCCGGCCGAGATGAACGCCCTGCTGCGCGACATGGAGGCGACGGAGCGTTCCGGGCAATGCAATCACGGTCGTCCGACATGGACGCGACTGACGCTGGGCGAATTGGATAAACTCTTTCTCCGCGGTCGCTAGTGCCGCCCTAACACTCAAACAAAGGAACTAGCGGGCAGTTTCCTGTTCCTGGCGCGCCAGGAATATCCGGAGGGACGGAGCGCCAGGACGGCGGCCGGGGAGCTGACGGCTCAGGGAGGAGGACTGAAATGGATGCAGTCTCGAGCAATCGCCAGGCCAGTCTCGCCGATCTGCGGCGCGCCAGCCTGATGCTGCTGGTCATCGCCATCGGCTGGGGCGGCTACGCCCTGATCGTGACGCTCGCGCTCGGATTCCGGGCCCTCTTTCTCGTCAATGTCGTGGCGGCGGCGTTCTGCCTGCTGCTCCGCCGCTGGGTGCTGCGCCGCGGCGAGCAGCGGCGCCTGGATCTCGCCTGCCATCTCGCCGCCGGCGCCAACCTGCTGGCCCTGCTGACGCTGTCGCTGTTCACGGGGCAGGCCTCCGCCTTCATCGCCTGGTACGTGGTGCTGATTCCGCTCGCCGTCGCCTTCGTCGGCAATGCGCGCCTGGCGCTGTACTGGGCGGTGGCCGGCTGTGCGGGCCTGCTGCTGCTCTCGCTCTCCGAATATTTCGCGCCGGTGCCGCCGCATGTGCTGCCGGGCAGCAATTACGAGAACCTCTGCCGCATCGTGCTGGTGCTGCTCTGCGCCGGCATCGGCATCGTGTCGCGCGTGAGCGGCAATCACCACATCCGCGCGCTGCAGGCGCAGAAGGCGATCATCGTCGAACAGGCGCGGGTGCTCGCCGAGGCGCTGGCGAGCGCGCAGGAGGCGAAGCGCAGCGCCGAGGCCGCGAACCGCGCCAAGTCCGATTTCCTCGCCACCATGAGCCACGAGATCCGCACGCCGCTGAACGGCGTCATCGGCCTCAATGCGCTGCTCGTCGATACGCCGCTCGACGAAGAACAGCGGCGGCTGGTGGAGCTGGCCCGGCAGTCCGGCGAATCCCTGCTGCACCTGCTCAACGACCTGCTGGATTTTTCCAGGATCGAGTCCGGCCATGTCGAGCTCGAGACCCTGGCCTTCGATCCCGGCCGGCTGTGCCGCGAGGTTGCCGACCTGGCCACGGAGTGGGCGCGCGGCAAGGGCATCCGCGTGGCGCAGCAGGTGAGTTCCGGCCTGCCCCCCGGCCTGCTCGGCGACGCCGCCCGCCTGCGCCAGATCCTGGTGAATCTCGTCGGCAATGCCGTGAAGTTCACCGCGCACGGCGAGATCGCGCTGCATTGCCGTTTCCGCGGCGAGAGCCCGGCGCAGGGCTGGTTGTGCATCGAGGTTCGCGATACCGGCATCGGCATCGCCGCGGCGGATATTCCCCGCCTGTTCCTGCCCTTCACCCAGATGGATGCCTCGACCACGCGCAAGTACGGCGGCACCGGCCTGGGGCTGGCGATCTCGAAGCGGCTCGCGGAGCTCATGGGCGGCCGCCTCGGGGTCAGCAGCACCGTGGGCGCGGGCAGCGTTTTCCGCGTCGAGTTGCCGTTTGCGGTCAGCTCCGGCGGGGCGGCGCCCCGGGCGCCGGCGCCCGGCCTGCCCCTGCCGCTCGATCGCACCGTGCGCGTGCTGGTGGCGGAAGACAATGCCGTCAACCAGATGGTGGCCAGCGCCATGCTGAAGCGGCTCGGCGTGCAGGCCGACCTCGTCGACAACGGCCTGGCGGCCGTGGCGGCCCTGGAAAGCGCGTCCTACGATCTCGTCCTGATGGATTGCCGCATGCCGGTCATGGATGGCTACGAGGCCTGCCGCACCATCCGCGCGCGCGAAGAAGCGGGGTGCCGGGGCGGAGCCCTTCACGCCGGCGCTTTGCCGGTCGGGAATCCGCAGGTCCGCCACCCGCACGTGCCCATCATCGCCATGACGGCCAGCGCCGTTCAGGGCGACCGCGAACACTGCCTGGCGGTGGGCATGGACGATTACCTGGCCAAGCCGGTGCGGCTCACCGACCTCTCGGCGGTGCTGCAGCGCTGGTTGCCGGCGCGGCCGGGGCTATAGAATCGCGGCGACCTTCCCCGGGCCGCGCCCTGCCGCGCTCATCGCCATGACTGCCATGCTGCCTCCCGCCCTCCTGCTGATGGGCCCCACCGCCTCGGGCAAGACCCGGCTGGCCATCGAGCTGGCGGCGCGCGGCCCTTTCGACATCGTTTCCGTGGATTCCGGCATGGTGTACCGCGGCATGGACATCGGCACCGCCAAGCCCGATGCCGCGACACTGCAGCGGGCGCCGCACCGCCTCATCGACATCCGCGAGCCGCAGCAGCCCTATTCGGCGGCCGAGTTCCGCCAGGATGCGCTGCGCGAGATGGCGGCGAGCGTCGCGGCCGGACGCATTCCGCTGCTGGTGGGCGGCACCATGCTCTATTTCAAGGTCCTGCTCGAAGGCCTGGCCAGCCTGCCGGAAGCCGATGCGGAACTGCGCGCCCGGCTGGCGGCCGAGGCCGCCGAGCTGGGCTGGCCGGCCCTGCATGCGCGGCTGGCGGCGGTCGATCCGGCGAGCGCCGCCCGCCTCCAGCCCAACGACGGCCAGCGCCTGCAGCGCGCCCTCGAGGTCTACGAGCTGACCGGCACGCCGCTGTCGCAATGGCACGCGCAGCAGGCGCCGCCGCCAGCGCCTTACCGCTTTGTCCAGCTCGCGCTGGCGCCGCCGGCACGCGGCGAGCTGCACGCGCGCATCGAGCAGCGTTTCGATGAAATGCTGGAGCGCGGCCTGGTGCGCGAAGTGGAAGGGCTGCGGGCGCGCCCGGAGCTGCACGCCGGGCTGCCGTCCATGCGGGCGGTGGGCTATGCCCAGGTCTGGGCTTATCTGGAAGGGCAGTACGATCACGCCGAGATGCGCCTGCGCGGCATCTATGCCACGCGCCAGCTGGCCAAGCGTCAACATACCTGGCTACGCCGTTTTCAGCAGGCCGCTTGCTACGATGGCGCACAGGAAGGACTGGCGGGACTGCTCTTGAAAAAGTGGCGGGCAGACAGCACATTAAAAGGGGCGAGGGAATAAGGCCGGCACTGCGTTCAGGGGATTTCCTGCGCACAGGGAAGGCGCCGGCTTATGTCCCGCGCCGTGGCCCGCAAGGGCTTTTTTTTGCGCGTTTCATTTTTTTAGGCCCGTTTTGGGTTCAATAGGAGAACACCATGTCCAAGGGACAAACACTGCAGGACCCCTTCCTGAATGCCCTGCGCAAGGAGCGCATTCCGGTTTCCATCTTCCTCGTCAACGGCATCAAGCTGCAGGGCCAGATCGAATCCTTCGACCAGTACGTCGTGCTGCTCAAGAACACCGTCAGCCAGATGGTGTACAAGCATGCGATCTCCACCGTCGTGCCGGCCCGCAATCCGCGCGCCAATGTGCCGGGCGGCACCCATGGGCCGGCCGCCGCCGGCCCCGGCGGCTACCAGCCGGGCGGGGGCATGCAGGACGACGACGGCTTCGAGGACAGCGAACGCCAGCCGAATTTCTGACGGCAGCCGTTGCTCCGCGATACGCAGCGCCGCCTCCGGGCGGCGCTGTTTTTTTTGGGCAGGGAGTGATTTTTCGGCACCCTGCCGCGCCGGCCGGCGCCGCCGCGACCTATGCTGTCACGGGCAGCCGAGGCTGCCGGCGCGACCGCCAGCCGCTGCCGGCGATCACGGCAGACCACGACAGATCACGAGGCCAGATTGGAATTTTTCGAACGCCCCGCCGGGGGAGAAAAAGCGGTGCTGGTGCATCTCGACATGCGCGCCGAGCGCCAGGACGAAGACCTGGAGGAGTTCCGGCTGCTGGCCGGCTCCGCCGGCGTCGAGACCGTCGCCGTGGTGCGCGGCGCGCGCCAGCGTCCGGACCCCAAGTTCTTTGCCGGCACCGGCAAGGTCGAGGAGATCCGCGGGCTGGTCGAGGCGCAGGCGGCGGAGGTGGTGCTCTTCAACCATGCGCTGACGCCGGCCCAGGAGCGCAATCTCGAGCGCGCGCTGCAGTGCCGCGTGCTCGACCGCACCGGCCTCATCCTCGACATTTTCGCGCAGCGCGCGCGCACCTTCGAGGGCAAGCTGCAGGTCGAGCTGGCGCAGCTGCAGCACCTGGCCTCGCGCCTGGTGCGCGGCTGGACCCATCTCGAGCGCCAGAAAGGCGGCATCGGCCTGCGCGGCCCCGGCGAGACCCAGCTCGAAACCGACCGCCGCCTGCTGAAGGCGCGCATCGCCATGCTGAGCGAGCGCCTGGAGAAAGTGCGGCAGGTGCGCGCCCAGGGCCGCGCCTCGCGGCAGAAGGCGGCGGTGCCGACGGTGGCGCTGGTGGGCTATACCAACGCCGGCAAGTCCACGCTCTTCAATCGCCTCACCGCCGCCGACGTCTATGCCGCCAACCAGCTTTTCGCGACGCTGGACCCGACGCTGCGCCGCCTCGACCTGGAGAATTTCGGGCCGGTCGTGCTGGCCGACACCGTTGGCTTCATCCGGCATCTGCCGCACCGCCTGGTCGATGCCTTCCGCGCCACGCTCGAGGAGACCGTGGAGGCCGACCTGTTGCTGCAGGTGGTGGACGCGGCCAGTCCCGAGCGCGACCGCCACATCGCCGCCGTCGACGAGGTGCTGGAGGAGGTGGGTGCCACGGCGCCCATGCTGATCGTCTACAACAAGGTCGACCTGCTCGAGTCGCGCCTGCCGCGCAGCGACCGCGACGAGCACGGCGTGCCGCGGGCGGTGTGGCTGTCGGCGCAGGAAGGCAGCGGCCTAGACCTGCTGCGCCAGGCCATTGCCGAGCGCCTCGGGCCGCAGCGCTTCGAGGGCTGGCTGAAGCTGGAGCCGGCGCAGGCGCGGCTGCGCTCGCGCCTCTTCGCCAGCGGCGCCGTGCTGCAGGAACACATCGACGACGAGGGCGGCCTGCAGATCCGGCTGCGGCTGCCGCGGCCGGACCTCGAGCAGTTGCTGCGGCGCGAGGGCCTGAGCCTCGCGGACGTGGAGGCGCCCGGCCCGGAGCGGGCGCAGGCGGGACCCGCCGCGGCGGGCTGAGGAGCGTTAGGGCAGGAAGCGCGGAGTCGTCAGGGCGTAGAGTCGGCCCGGGCTTCCTGCTGCTGCTCAACAGCGTTACCGTCGTGTCCGGGCACGAGCGCGGCCTGCTGCGCCGCTTCGGCGAGGTCAGGCGCATCGGCCTGCCGCCCGGGCCGTATTTCCGGAGGCCGCTGCAGGCAGGCCTGCGCCGCGCCTTCGCCTTCGCCGCCTGGCCGCAAAACACGAGAGGAGTACCGGAGTTGGTGCTGGACAGAATGACGGCCGAGAACTGCGCGGTGGCGCGGCGCGAGCGGGGCCTGGAAATCCTGGCGGTGCGCCTCCGCCGCATCGCCTTCACCGCGCCGGCGCCGGAGACGCCGCGATGATCCGCAGCCTGCTGGTGCTGCTGTCCTGCCAGTTCGCCGGCGAGCTGATTGCCCGGGCAACCGGGCTGCCGGTGCCGGGCGCCGTCCTCGGCATGCTCATCCTCTTTCTGGCGCTGCTGCTGCGCCGCGGCGTGCCGGAGGGGCTGGAGCGCAGCAGCCAGGCGCTGCTGCGGCCGCTCGCCCTGTATTTCGTGCCGGCCTCGGTCGGCATCATGACGATGGGGCCGCTCCTGGCGCAGGAAGGCCTGCGCATCGGCCTCGCCATGGTGCTGTCGACCCTGCTTCCCCTGCTGGTCTGCGGCTACGGCCTGGATCGCTGGCTGCGGCGCCGGGGGCTGGCATGAACGCGCTGCTGCAGTCGCCCCTGCCCTGGCTGCTCGCCACGCTGGCGGCCTTCGAACTCGGCAACTGGCTGTTCCGCCGGCTCGGCGAGCCGGTGTGGGCGCCGCCCCTGCTGATCACGCTGGCGCTGCTGATCGGCGCGCTCAGCCTGCTGCAGATCGATTACCAGCTGTATTTCCGCGGCAACGCCCTGCTGCATTTCATGCTGGGGCCGGCGACGGTGGCGCTGGCGGTGCCGCTCTACCACGCCCTGCCGCGCCTGCTCGCGGCGTTTCGTCCGCTGGCCGGCACGCTGCTGGCCGGCAGCCTGCTGGGTGCCGGCAGCGCCATGGGCCTGGCCTGGCTGCTGCAGCTTTCGGACGCCAGCATCCTGGCGTTCGGCACGCGCGCCGTCACCACGCCCATCGCCATCGGCATTGCCGGCGAGATCGGCGCGCCGGTGGCACTGGCGGCGGCCCTGGTCGGTTTTTCCGGCGTGCTCGGCGCCGCAGTCGCGGAGCCGCTGCTCAAGGGCGTGCAGAGCGACGTGGCGCGCGGCTTCGCGCTCGGCCTGGCCGCCCACGGCGTGGGCACGGCGCGGGCCTTCCAGCTGCATCCCACTGCCGGCGCCTTTGCCGCGCTGGGCATGGGCCTCAACGGCATGCTGACGGCGTTCTGGTTGCCGCCCCTGGTGCATCTGCTGCTGCGGTGAACAGGCCGGCCCGCCTCCGCGCCATCACCGGGCGCGAGTTTTTCGGTCGATTCCAAACGAGGCCGGCGGGCCTGCGGCGATGGCAGCGCTTCGGGGTTGGGCTGCTTTCCGGCCCGTGCTAGCATTCGCCAAACCGAGTGCCGACTCGGTTTTTTTGTGTCCGTGCGCTGTTCCAAGGCCCCCTCCATGACCCGTCCCGTCGATACCTGGCTCTTGCCCGAAGGCGTCAGCGATGTGCTGCCGGCCGAGGCCGCCCGCCTCGAGGCCCTGCGCCGCCGCCTGCTCGACCGCTATGCCGCCTGGGGCTACCAGCTGGTGTTTCCGCCGCTGATGGAATACCTGGATTCCCTGCTCACGGGCTCCGGCCACGACCTCGACCTCATGACCTTCAAGTTCACCGACCAGCTCACCGGGCGCATGATGGGCGTGCGCGCCGACATCACGCCGCAGGTGGCGCGCCTCGACGCGCATGTGCTGCCGGTAGAAGGCCCGGCGCGCTACTGCTACGCCGGCACCACGCTGAACACGCGTCCGGCCGCGCTTGCCGCCTCGCGCTGCCCGGTGCAGGTCGGCGCCGAGCTGTATGGTTATGCCGGCGTCGCCGGCGACATCGAGATCCTGCGCCTGATGCTGGAGACGCTCGCCCTCGCCGGCTGCACATCCATTCAGCTCGATCTCGGCCACGTCGCCATTTTCCGCGGCCTCGCGCGCGAAGCCGGCATCCTGGGGCGCGACGAAGCCCTGCTCTTCGATATCTACCAGCGCAAGGCCGTGGCCGAGCTGAAGGAATTTTTCGAAGCGCGCGCCCTGCCGGCGAATGTCGCGGCGCGCTTCGCCGGCCTGCTCAAGCTCGCCGGCGACCGCCGCGTGCTGGCCGAGGCGCGCCAGCTGCTCGCGGGCGTGGCGCCGGAGATCGAGGCGGCGATCGCTGCGCTGGAAACCGTCGCGGCGGCGATCGCCGTCTCGCATCCCGATGTCGCGCTGTACTTCGACCTCACCGAATTGCGCGGCTATCGCTACCACACCGGTCTCGTGTTCGCGGCCTACACGCCGGGCGCGCGCGCCGAGCTCGCCAAGGGCGGCCGCTACGATCACGTCGGCGAGGCCTTCGGCCGCTCGCGGCCGGCCACCGGTTTCAGCGCCGACCTGAAGAACCTGCTGGACTGCTTCACCGAAGGCCCCGCCGCCTCCGCCATCTACGCCCCGGCCGGCGACGACGCCGCGCTGCGCGCCGCCATCGCCGCGCTGCGCGCCAAGGGCGAGCGCGTCGTGCAGGCGCTGCCGGGCGATGGCTCCAGCGCGCAGTCCTGCGCCTGCAGGCGCGCGCTGAGGCTCGCAGGCGGCCGGTGGGCCGTCGTCAATTCCTGAATTTCCGTTGGCGGTAACCGAGAAAAGTTATGGGCAAGAACGTCGTCGTGCTCGGCACCCAGTGGGGTGACGAAGGCAAGGGCAAGATCGTGGATTTGCTGACCGACAACGCGTCGGCCGTGGTGCGCTTCCAGGGCGGCCACAACGCCGGCCACACGCTGTGGGTGGCGGGCGAGAAGACCGTGCTGCACCTGATTCCCTCCGGCATCCTGCGCAAGAACGTGCTCTGCCTGATCGGCAACGGCGTGGTGCTGGCGCCGGACGCGCTGCTGCGCGAAATCGCCAGCCTCGAGGCCCGGGGCGTCGACCCGCGCTCGCGCCTGAAGGTGTCGGCGGCCTGCCCGCTGATCCTGCCGTATCACGCCGCGCTGGATAAGGCGCGCGAAGCCGCACGCGGCAGCGCCAAGATCGGCACCACCGGGCGCGGCATCGGCCCCGCCTACGAAGACAAGGTCGCGCGCCGCGGGCTGCGCCTCGGCGATCTCTTCCGCCGCGAAACCCTCGCCGCGCGCCTCGGCGAAGTGCTCGACTACCACAATTTCCAGCTCAAGAATTACTACAAGGCCGAGATCGTCGATTTCCAGAAGACGCTGGACGACGCGCTCAGCTGGGCCGACCAGCTCCGCGAGCTCGTCGCCGACGTGCCGGCCATCCTGCACCAGTTCCGCCGTGACGGAAAAGACATCATGTTCGAGGGCGCGCAGGGCTCGCTGCTCGACATCGACCACGGCACCTATCCCTACGTGACATCGAGCAACACCACCGCCGGCGGCACCAGCACCGGCTCCGGCTTCGGCCCGCTCTACCTCGACTACATCCTCGGCATCACCAAGGCCTACACCACGCGCGTCGGCTCGGGACCGTTCCCGACCGAGCTGGTCTACGACGCCGCCAACGACGTCGGCGACGCCGTCGGCAAGCATCTCGGCACCAGGGGCCACGAGTTCGGTTCCACCACCGGCCGCCAGCGCCGCTGCGGCTGGTTCGATGCCGTCGTGCTGCGCCGCGGCGTCGAGATCAACTCCATCTCCGGCCTCTGCCTCACCAAGCTCGACGTGCTCGACGGCCTCGAAACCGTGCGCATCTGCACCGGCTACGAGCGGGCCGAGTGCGGCGCGATGGAATACCTGATGTCGGACGCCGAATCCTTCGAGAACGTGGTGCCGGTCTATGAAGAGCTGCCGGGCTGGAGCGGCTCCACCGTCGGCATCAGGCGGCTCGAGGACCTGCCGGCGAATGCGCGCGCCTACATCCGGCGCATCGAGGAAGTGGTGGGCTGCCCCATCGACATCATTTCCACGGGGCCCGACCGCGACGAGACCATCGTCCTGCGGCATCCCTTCCAGTAGGGGCCGGGCGCCATGAACCCGGCGGTCTCCGCGCTCTCGCTGCGCTACTGGTTCCGCGCGCCGGTCCGGCGCGTGCTGGCGCGCCAGCTCTACTTCACCGGCCTCGAATCGCTGAACCTGGTGCTGCTGATCGGCATCGCCGTCGGCGCCATCATCGTTTCCCAGCTGCACTTCGGTTTCGGCCAGAGCGGCGCCGAAACGCTGCGCCTGATGAGCGGCCTCATGCTCCGCGAGCTGGCGCCGCTGCTCACGGCGCTCATCCTGATCGCGCGCTCGTCGTCGGCCATGGCCAGCGAGCTGGCGGTGATGCGCGTGAACAACGAAGTCTGGATGCTGAAGCAGTTCGGCGTGAATCCCGTGCACTACCTGGTGCTGCCGCGCGTTGCCGGCATGCTGCTGGCGAGCGTGCTGCTGGCGATCTACCTCGCCGTCGCCGCCCTGCTGACCGCGGCGGTCATGGTGTCCGGCGCCAATGCAGCCGGCGAGCTGCGCCTGCTGGGCGAAGCGCTGCCGATCACCCATGTCCTCGTCGGGGCGGGCAAGACGGCGCTGTTCGGCGTCGCCATTGCCGCCATCGCCTGTCGCGCGGGTTTGCGCGCGGGGAACGCCATGACGGAGATTCCGCGCGCCGCCTCGCGCGCGGTGGTCAGCAGCCTGCTCGTGGTCTTTGTCATCGACGCGCTGTGGAGCCTGCTCTGAGCGGGCTGCCGCCGCCGGGGCGCTGGGCGCTGGGCGCTGAAGCCCAGCGCCTGGCCGAGGCGCTGCTGCAGGCGGCGCAACGCCAGGGCCTGCGGACGGGGTGGCTGGCGCCGGAGGCGGGCTTTCTCAGCAATCTGAGCGTGGCGGAAAACCTCCGGCTCCTGCACGACTGGCACCACCGCGACGGGGCCTCCTTCGCGGCGGATCTGGAGCAGGCCCTGGCCCTGGTGCCGATGCCGCGGCCGGAATGGCTGCAGCAGCGTCCGGCGCAGCTGCGCGCCCGGCAACTGCAGCAGGCCGGCCTGCTGCGGGTGGCGCTGCTGGCGCCGGAGGTGCTGGTGCTGCATCCGGCCAGCCTGGCCCAGGCCGGCAGTCAGCTGGTCGCCGCTTTTGCGCAGGCTCGTCTGCTTCTGCTTGCCGAGCCTGCGCCGGATTGGCCAGCATGGCCGCAGCCTGAACCGCCTGTTCCCGCCGAGGGCAATCCCGCATGAGCCTGCCTGCCGAAACCGATCCGCGCTTCCACCGCCTGGGCCTGAAGCTCGGGCTGTTCGTGGGCGTCGGCGTGGTGCTGGGCCTCGGCTTCCTGCTCAGCCTCGCCGTCCGCCAGGGCTATTTTGCGGCCAAGACCCCGGTGTATTTCCAGGCCGAAACCGGCACGGACCTCCGGCCCGGCATGGCCGTCAAGCTTTCCGGCTTCAAGATCGGCGAGGTCGTCAGTGTCGAGCTCAACGAGCTGGCGCGCGTCGATGTCGAGATGCAGGTCGAGGAACGCTACCTGAAATGGATCAAGACCGATTCGGTGGCCATGCTCGCGCGCGAGGGCCTGCTCGGCGACAGCTTCATCAATATCAGCACCGGCAATCCGGCCCTGCCGGCGCTGGCGCCGGAAGACCGCCTGCGCTTTGCCATGGGCAGCAGCGTCGGCGATATCGCCATGGACGTGCGCAATCGCATCGTCCCGGTCATCGACGAGATGCACAAGTTGCTGCAGTACACCAACGATCCCCGGGGCGATGTGCGCGGCAGCTTCCGCGAGTTGCGCCAGCTGGCGGCGCAGCTGCAGCACACCCGGCGTGAAGTCGACGGCGCGATAGCCAGGATCGGCCGCCTGGCCGCCCACGAGGCGCCGGCGGCGCTGGCGCGTGCCGAGGCCAGCCTGCAGGAGCTGGAAAAAGCCATACCGGCGCTGAGCAGGCAGGCGGACCGTTCGCTGCAGTCGCTGGAGCAGGCCGCCACGGCGGCCACCCGGGCCGCGACACGGGCCGAGAAGCTGCTGGATGATTCTGCGCCGCGCCTCGACAGCACGCTGGCGGAGGCCGAGGTGCTGCTGCGCGACGGCCGCTCCGCCGTCAACGCGGCCCGCCGGCGCTGGCCCTTCAGGGGGCCGGACCTGGCGCCTGCGGCCGCCCCCGTGCCCCCGCCTCCGCCGGAATCCGCGCAGGTCGCCCAATAAAAAGGACCCGCCATGCGGGCAATGCCACTCAGTTAAGGCGCCTTCGGGCGCCTTAACTTTTTGCGGACGGGCCTGATCCGACCCAAGCTGTTGCCTCCGCTTTCTGCCGGAGGTTTGCCATGCTCCTTCACGACCAACTCCAGCT
>JBMOQI010000016.1:0-14968 GCA_049320605.1 Pseudomonadota bacterium
CCGCGAACCCATCCGCCCCGGAACGAAGGTTCGCGGCTGAAGCCGCTCCTACGGGACAGCGGGAAAACGCGGGCAAGCGCTTGATAAAAATGCCGGTCGCCACCCTCAATGGCGGACTGCCCGCATTACACTCACGCCATGGCCGACAACGACAACCCCGCTCCCCCGCGCCCCGTGCGCGGTGACTGGCAGACGCTGAAAACGCTGTTCCCCTACCTCTGGCGTTACCGTGCCCGTGTCGTCATCGCGCTCGCCTGCCTGGTGCTGGCCAAGCTGGCCACGGTGGCGATCCCGCTCATCCTCAAGGAAATCGTCGATCACCTCACGGCCGCTTCTGCCGCGGCGCTGGCGGTGCCGCTCGGGCTCATCGTCGCCTACGGCCTGCTGCGTCTCGCCGCCACCGCGCTCGGCGAACTGCGCGATGCCGTTTTTGCCAAGGTGGCGCAGCGCGCCATCCGCCAGGTCGCGCTGGAAACCTTCAACCACCTGCACAGGCTCAGCCTGCGCTACCACCTCGGCCGCCAGACCGGCGGCCTGACGCGCGACATCGCGCGCGGCACGCGCGGCATCGGCTCGCTGCTCAGCTTCATGCTGTTCAACATCCTGCCGACCATCCTCGAGATCACTTTCATCACCCTCATCCTGGTGGCGCTCTACGACTGGCGCTTCGCCGTGGTCACGCTGGCGACGCTCGCGGCCTACATCGCCTGGACCGTCGTCGTCACCGAATGGCGCAGCAAGACGCGCCGCGCCATGAACGAGCAGGATTCGCGCGCCAACGCCCGCGCCGTGGATGCGCTGCTCAACTACGAGACGGTGAAGTATTTCGGCAACGAGAAGTTCGAGGCGGCGCGCTACGACGAGTCCATGGCGCTCTGGGAAAAATCCGCCGTCCGGAACGAGAAATCCATCGGCATCCTCAACAGCGGCCAGTCCGGCATCATCGCCCTCGGCGTGACGGCGCTGGTGTGGCTGGCGGCGGACGGCGTGGTGCGCGGCAGCATGACCCTCGGCGACCTCGTCGCCGTGAACGCCTTCCTGATCCAGCTCTACTCGCCGCTCAACGTGCTCGGCATGGCCTACCGCGAGATCAGGCAGGCGCTGACCGACATGGAAAAGATGTTCAGCCTGATGCAGGAGGAGGCGGAGATCACCGACCGGCCCGGCGCCGTGGCGCTGCAGACGACCTCGCCGACGGTGCGCTTCGAGCACGTGGGTTTCGGCTACGAGAAGAACCGCCAGATCCTTTTCGACACGGACTTCACGATTCCCGCGGGCAAGACGGTGGCGGTGGTGGGCAGTTCCGGCGCCGGCAAGTCGACGCTGTCGCGCCTGCTGTTCCGCTTCTACGAGGCCGACCGCGGCGCGGTGCGCATCGATGGCCGCGACGTGCGCGACCTCACCCAGGCGAGCCTGCGCGCGCATGTCGGCATCGTGCCGCAGGACACGGTGCTGTTCAACGACACCATTTACTACAACGTCGCCTACGGCCGCCCTGCCGCAAGCCGCGCGGAAGTCGTCGCGGCCGCGCGCGCCGCCCACATCCTCGATTTCATCGACAGCCTGCCGCAGGGCTGGGACACGCCGGTGGGCGAGCGCGGCCTGAAACTCTCCGGCGGCGAGAAGCAGCGCGTGGCGATCGCGCGCACGCTGCTCAAGAATCCGCCCATCCTCGTTCTCGACGAGGCCACCTCGGCGCTGGATTCGAAGACCGAGCGCGCCATCCAGGCCGAGCTGCACGCCATCGCCGCCGCGCGCACCACGCTCATCGTCGCGCACCGGCTCTCCACGGTGGTGAATGCCGACGTGATCCTGGTGATGGAGCAGGGCCATATCGTCGAGCGCGGCAGCCATCGCGAGCTGCTGGCGCGCGACGGCATCTATGCGCGCCTGTGGGCGCTGCAGCAGAGCGAGGCGGAGAAGGAAGCACAGCTCGGCGCCTGATGCGGAAGCCTGTTCCGCCGCGGCATTTGCCTTCACTCACGGGACTGCCTCCGGTGTAGGCCGGACTTCAGTCCGACAGCTCACGGGACTGCTTCCAGTGTAGGTCGGACTTCAGTCCGACAGCGGCGCAGGATGCCCTGCCGCAGTCGGGCTGAAGCCCGACCCACAAACGGCGATCAATTCCAAACCCAGGCTTCCCATACCACAGCGCGCCGCATGGGCAGGGCCTGCCCATGCCCGCCTATTCCAGATCGAGCAGCGCCGTGTTCACGCCCAGCGCGGAAAGGTTGGCGGTGAGGCTGCGCTCGGTCATGAAGCGCAGCAGGTAGTGCGGGCCGCCGGCCTTGAAGCCGGTGCCGGAGAGGCCCTCGCCGCCGAAGGGCTGGCAGCCCACCATGGCGCCGATCTGGTTGCGGTTGAAGTAGATGTTGCCGACACGCGCCTGCTGCGCCACGAGATCGAGCGTCGACTGGATGCGGCTGTGCACGCCCAGCGTCAGGCCGTAGCCGCTGGCGTTGATCCAGTCGATGACCTGCGGCAGCTCGCCGGCGCTCCAGGTGGCGATGCAGAGCACGGGGCCGAAGATTTCCTCCCGCGGCAGATCCTCGCGCGCGAGCAGGAAGGCCCGCGGCGCGACGAAGTGGCCCTGCGTTCCGGCCGGCAGCGCACCGCCGGCCTGCCAGCGCGCCTTGCCGCCCAGCTCCCGGATGACGGCCTCCAGTTGCGCCTGGCTGGCGGCGTCGATCACCGGGCCGATGTCGTTGTGGTAGCGGCCCGGGTCGCCGATGTTCAGCTCCGCCATCATGCCGGCCAGGCGCGGCAGCACGGTGTCGCGGATTTCCTCCTGCAGCCAGAGCACGCGCAGGGCCGAGCAGCGCTGGCCGGCGCTGTTGAAGGCCGACACCAGGACGTCGGCGGCGAGCTGCTCGGGCAGCGCCGAGCTGTCGGCCACCATGACGTTGAGGCCGCCGGTTTCCGCGATCAGCGGCAGCCGCGCGCCCTCGCGCCCGGCCAGGCGGCGGCTGATTTCGGTGGCGACCTGCGCGGAGCCCGTGAAGGCGACGCCGGCCAGCAGCGGATGCAGGAGCAGCGGCGTCGCGAGCAGGCCGCTCGGGCCGGGCAGGAACTGCAGCACGTCGCGCGGGATGCCGGCGCGGTAGGCGAGCTCCACCGCGCGGTAGGCGATCAGCGGCGTCTGGCTCGCCGGCTTGGCGATGACGGTGTTGCCGGCGGCCAGCGCCGCCGCGACCTGGCCGATGCAGATGGCGAGCGGGAAATTCCAGGGGCTGATGCAGAGGAAGACGCCGCGCCCGTGCAGGCTGAGGCGGTTGCTCTCGCCGCTGATGCCGGGCAGCTCCTGCGGCGCGCAGAGCCGCTCCGCCGCGTTGGCGTAGTAGTGGCAGAAGTCGATGGCCTCGCGCCATTCCGCCTGCGCGTCCATCAGCGTCTTGCCGCCCTCGCGCAGGAGCAGGCCGAGCAGTTCGTTGCGCGATTTCTCCAGCTGTCCGGCGAGCAGGCGCAGCCGCTGCGCGCGCTCGCCCACCGGCAGCGCGCTCCAGCGCGTGAAGGCATGGCGGCCCTGCACATAGGCCTGGCCCACCTCGATGGACGTGGCCGGGCGCAGCGTGCCGATGCTCATGTCGGTATGGGCCGGGCTGCGGCGCTTTTCCACCACGACATCGATGCCGTGCTCGGCCATTGCCAGCGAAGTCGCCTCCACCGGCGCGAATCTCGGCAGGTGCTGGCGCAGCACGAGCAACGTGGCGGCATCGGCGGCATGGAAGCCGGGCGCCACCGGGCGGTCGGGAAAGATGTGCAGGGGCGAGGGCAGCTGCGGATGCGGCGCGGGCGGTTGCGCGAGCCTGGCCAGCGGGTCCTGCACGAGCTGCTCGGGCGGCAGCGATTTGTCGGCGAGCTGGTTGACGAAGGACTGCGAGCTGCCGTTCTCGAGCAGGCGCCGCACGAGATAGGGCAGCAGGGTGTGGAAGGAACCCACCGGTGCATAGACGCGCAGCGGGCGCCGGCACGCCTCCTGGAAGGCGGCGTGCACGGCGTCGCCCATGCCGACCAGCTTCTGCACCTCGTAATCGGCGCCGAACTGCTGCGCGCACGTTTCCACCCAGGCCAGGGTGTGCGCGTTGTGCGTGGCAAACTGGGGGAAGAAGGCGTCGCGATTGGCGAGCAGCTTGCGCGCGCAGGCGAGATACGCCACGTCGGTGTGCGCCTTGCGCGTGTAGACGGGATAGTCCGGCAGGCCGAGCTGCTGCGCGCGCTTGATCTCGCTGTCCCAGTAGGCGCCCTTGACGAGCCGTACCGGCACCGGATGGCGGAACTCGCCGGCGCTGCGGCCGAGCAGGTCCAGCACGGCCGGCGCGCGCTTCTGGTAGGCCTGCACGGCGAGGCCCAGGCCGCCCCAGTGGCGCAGCGCCGGCAGCCGCGCCATTTCCGAATAGATGGCGACGCCGATCTCCAGGCGCTCGCTTTCCTCCGCATCCAGCGTGATCGGGATGCCGGCCTCGGTGGCGAGCTCGGCCAGCGTGCGCAGGCGCGGCAGCAGCTCGTGCACGAGGCGGTCCCACTGCGCGTACTCGAAGCGCGGATGCAGGGCGGAGAGCTTGATGGAGATGCCGTCGCGCGCCAGCAGCGGCAGCTCCGGGTCCTGCCCGGCCAGCGCCTCGATGGCTTCGCGGTAGTCCTGGAAGTAGCGGCGCGTGTCGTCGGCGGTCTGCGCCGCCTCGCCCAGGCGGTCGAAGGAGTAGCGCAGGCCGGGCTTGCGCCGCGCCAGCGCCGGCGCCATCGCCTCGCCCAGCACGAACCGGCCGGCCAGGAACTGCAGGCCGGCCTCGATGGCGCGGCGGAAGAGGACGTCGCCCATTTTCAGCAGCAGCGTCCGCCAGGTGCCGGACAGGCTCTCTTCCTGGATGAAGCGCTTGCCGAAGGTCAGGCCGAAGCCGGCGAGCTGCACCGGAATCGCGCTGCCCTGGAGACCGGCCAGCCAGTCGCCGCGCACGACGAGATCGTTGATGAGGCGGTGAGCCGACTCCTTGTCCGGAATGCGCAGCAGGGCCTCGGCCAGGGTGAGCAGGGCGCGGCCTTCCTCGCTGGAGAGCTTCCAGGTGGCGAGGAACTCGTTGAAGGCGGGCGAGCGGTGCGTGCGGGCCGCGGTCACAAGGCGCGTCGCCAGCGCGGCCACGGCGGGATCGTCCAGCTTGGCCAGCGGCAGCAGTCTTTCCAGCGCCTGCGCCTCGCCCAGCGCGGCCAGCTCGCGCAGGGCGTGGAAATCGCAGGGCAGCTCGGGCAGGTCCGGCAGCAGCGGATTCATGGGGGCCCCGAAGGTCTGTCCCTTTCAGTAAAGTGAAAGCTCTGCCGTTTGCAAACCGGCGCGGCAAAAGATTCGGCCCTGAACAATGCGGCAGGGGCTGGTAGAATTGCCGCCTCGAAGCCCGCAGCGGAATTGCCATGAGCCAGCTGATCGACAACCGCGCCAAGCATCTGGTCCAGGACTACCTCGACCACATGCACGAAGCCGCCGACACGCTCTCGCGCGCGCAGAAGGACGCGCTGCGC
This sequence comes from Pseudomonadota bacterium, assembly GCA_049320605.1. GTDB lineage: Bacteria > Pseudomonadota > Gammaproteobacteria > Pseudomonadales > Moraxellaceae > UBA2031. The sequence goes on from JBMOQI010000016.1 coordinate 5,512, forward strand.
GCCCGCATCAAGGAACTGCTCCGGCGCGAGGACGCCGTGCTGGTAGCGCACTACTACACCGATGCCGAGCTGCAGTCCCTGGCCGAGGAAACCGGCGGCTGCGTCTCCGACTCGCTGGAGATGGCGCGCTTCGGCAATGCCCATCCGGCCACGACGCTCATCGTCGCCGGCGTGAAATTCATGGGCGAGACCGCCAAGATCCTGAATCCCGAAAAGCGCGTGCTGATGCCGACCCTGGAGGCGACCTGCTCGCTGGACCTGGGCTGCCCGGCGGACGAGTTCACCGCCTTCTGCGACGCCCATCCCGACTACACCGTGGTCGTGTACGCGAACACCTCCGCCGCGGTGAAGGCGCGCGCGGACTGGGTGGTGACCTCCAGCATCGCCGTGGACGTGGTCGAGCATCTCGCCGCCCGGGGCGAAAAAATCATCTGGGCGCCCGACAAGCACCTCGGCCACTACGTGCAGAAGATGACCGGCGCCGAGATGCTGCTCTGGGACGGCGCCTGCATCGTGCACGAGGAGTTCAAGGCGCGCGGCGTGCTCGATCTCAAGAAGGTTTATCCCGATGCCGCGGTGCTCGTGCATCCGGAGTCGCCCGACGCCGTGGTGGAGATCGCCGATGCGGTCGGCTCCACCACGCAGCTCATCGCCGCCGCGAAGAACCTGCCCAACCGGCGCCTGATCGTCGCCACCGACAGGGGCATCTTCTACAAGATGCAGCAGGCCGCGCCGGAGAAGGAATTCTTCGAGGCCCCCACCGCGGGCCACGGCGCCACCTGCCGCTCCTGCGCACACTGCCCGTGGATGGCGATGAACGCCCTCGACAATCTCGCGCAGGCGCTGGAAACCGGCGCCCCGGCCATCCCTGTCGATCCGGAAACCGCGCGGCGCGCCGTGGTGCCGCTGCAGCGCATGCTGGATTTCGCGAAGCAGCTGAAGCTGGCGACCCCCGGCAACGCCTGAGGCGGCCAGCCGTTAATTGCCCGCCGCGAACCCTTCACAACGTCCTGTAGGAGCGGCTTCAGCCGCGAACCCTTCACAACGTCTTGTACGCGAACCTTTCACAACGTCCTGTAGGAGCGGCTTCAGCCGCGAACCCTTCATTTTGTTCGCGGCTGAAGCCGCTCCTACAGACATCATTAATGCTCCTGGCTCAGGGCTTCTGCTTGATCTGCCCTTCGATCTGCTCGGCCATCTGCAGGTGATTGCGCAGCTTCGGCAGCATCTCGGCGGCGTATTGCTTCAGTTCGGTATTCTGGCCGTCGCGGGCTTGCTCCTCCATCAGCTCGATCATCTTCTTGTGGTCCTTGACCTGCGACTCGATGTACATCTCGTCAAATTCCTGCTCGCGGGCCTTGTTCAGTTTCTTGCTCATGCGCCGCTGCATGAAATCCAGGTCGGAAGGCGGCGTTACGCCAAGTGCACCGGCGATATTCATCAGGCGCTGGTTGCCGGCGGTATGGTCGTTCACCATGGCGTTGCCAAAGTCGCGCACCGCCTGGTTCTGGCCCTTCTGTGCGGCGAGCTGGCCCATCTGCACCTCGGCCATGCCGCCGACGGCGGCTTTCTCGATGAAGCGGCGATCCTGCCTGCTGGCCGCCCGGTCGCCCGCTTGAGCGCCGGCTGGCGGCGCTGCGCCATCGGCCGGCGCGCCGGCAGTGCCCGGCGCCGGCGCGGCGCCCGCGGGGGTGCTGTTGCCGGTGTCACCATACTGATCGGGCCCTTGCGCCGTTGCCGGCAGCGCCAGACACAGTGCCAGGAGCAAGGTGGTGGCTATCGCGATCGTCTTCATTGGCCAATCTCCTTTTGGTCATATGCCGGGCGCGCCCGGATTCAGCGTGGATTGATCGTGAGGGACGCGCAGCCCTGCGCTACATGCAGGCCATGCCCGTCGCTTTTCAGGCTCCCTGGCCTGCCGGTATTTTCAGAAGGCCGATCAGGTCGCGGTAGTGCGCGGGAAAATCTCCTGCAGGGCAGGGGAGCATGCCGGCGCTGAAAGCAGGATGATTACGGCTTTATGGCAAAGAATATTCAACGGCTCTCTGTGCCGTGTTTTGCAGCTAATTGTTCAGATTTGTTGGAAGGAAAAGCAGGCGGGAAAGGCGGCGGCTTCGGCGTGGCTTAGGCAACGGTCGGCGCTTGTTTGAGGCCGGGAGCCGTGTCTGAAAAAGCGGGGAGAGAAGGGGCGGCAGCGTCCTTGCTGCCCTGGCGTTGAGCCCGGACGTTCAGACCAGACCGCGGCGGACGGCTTCGACCGCCGCTTCCGCGCGCGAGGTGATGTGCAGTTTGCGATAGAGATTCTTGATGTAACTGGCCACGGTGCTCTCGGCGAGGCCGAGGTGGCGGGCCGTGTCGGAAACCCGCATGCCCTTGCTGATGCAGGTCAGCACTTCGGTTTCCCTTTTGGATAGCTCTACAAATAATGAATTAGATGAGTTTTCTTTGGCTGACATGAAGCAATCCTGCGTAGATTTCCGTATCAAATAGTGCTGCGAAGTCTAGGGAACAAGTGTAGTGGGTGTTACCCCCGAACGGGGGCGGCACTGACCAGCGGCGCGTTATTTTCGGCCGATTCGGACGTGGGTTGTGAAGGGCAGGGCCCGGCTTCCGGTACTGCTCTCTTATCATTCTACTAGCCGCTTTATCTGGTAGATTGCCCCCGCTTCGGCGCGGGCGGCCTTTACCTCTGGCCCGCCTTCTACGCCTGATCACAAGGACGGGACATGTTTTCACTCAAGGACGAAAGCCCGGCCATCACGGGTGCCGCTGCACATCCTCCGCTCGATACCGGCCTCATCTGCCTGGTCCTGCTGGCCCGCTTTCACCAGCAGGCCGTGGAGCCCTCTCAGCTCGTGCACGAGTTCGGCCAGGCCGGCACCGCCTTCGGCCCGCAGGAAATGTTGCTCGCGGCCAGGAAGCTGGGCCTCAAGGCCCGGCCGGCCCAGACCCGCATCGAGCGCCTGGAGAAGACGCCCCTGCCGGCCATTGCCGCCGCGCTGGACGGCGGCTGGTTCATCATTGCCAAGGCCGAAGGGGGCAAGGTCCTGATCCAGGATCCGCGCGAGCAGGCGCCCCGGCTGCTGAGCCATGACGAGCTGCTCGGCCGCTGGGGCGGACAGCTCATCCTGGTGGCCTCGCGCGCCTCCCTGCTGGGCGAGCTTGCCACCTTCGATGTCACCTGGTTCATCCCCGCCCTCGTCAAGTACCGCCACCTGCTGCGCGACGTGCTGGGGGTGTCCTTCTTCATTCAACTGCTGGCGCTGGTCTCGCCGCTCTTCTTCCAGGTCACCATCGACAAGGTGCTGGGCCACCAGAGTCACTCCACGCTGGACGTGCTGTGCTTCGGCCTGCTGGTGGTGTCGGTGTTCGAGGTGCTGCTGGGCGGGCTGCGCAGCTATGTGTTCTCGCATACCACCAACCGCATCGATGTCGAGCTGGGCTCGCGCCTGTTCCGCCACCTGCTGGCGCTGCCGTTGCCGTATTTCGGGGCGCGCCGGGTGGGCGACTCCGTGGCGCGCGTGCGCGAGCTGGAGAACATCCGCAACTTCCTGACCAGCTCCGCCGTGACGGTGGTGCTGGACCTGTTCTTCGCCCTCGTCTTCATTGCGGTGATGCTCTACTACAGCGTCAACCTCACGCTGATCGTGCTGCTCTCGCTGCCGTGCTATGTGCTGCTCTCGCTGTGGGCGACGCCCATCATCCGCTCCCGCCTCAACGAGAAGTTCGCGCGGGGGGCGGAGAACCAGGCCTTTCTCGTGGAGTCGGTCAGCGGCATCGAGACGGTGAAGGCACTGGCCGTGGAGCCGCAGATGCAGCGGCACTGGGACAATCAGCTTGCCGCGTATGTCTCCGCCAGTTTTCGCACGAGTCATGTTTCGAACATCGCGGGGCAGGGCGCGCAGTTCATCAACAAGGCGGTGACGGTGCTGACGCTGTGGTTCGGCGCGCGCGCCGTCATGAACGGCGAGCTCACCGTGGGCCAGTTCGTGGCCTTCAACATGCTGGCGCAGCGCGTCTCCGCACCGGTGCTGCGCCTGACCCAGCTCTGGCAGGATTTCCAGCAGGCCGGCATTTCCGTGCAGCGCCTGGGCGACATTCTCAATGCGCGCACCGAAGTGGCGGGTTCCAGCCGCTCGGCGTTGCCGCCGGCACAGGGCCGCATCACCTTCGACAACGTTGTGTTCCGCTATCGGCCCGATGGCCCGGAAACGCTGCGCAATATCGGATTCGACATCAGGCCGGGAGAAGTGGTGGGCTTTGTCGGCCGCTCCGGCTCGGGCAAGAGCACCATCGCCAAGCTGGTGCAGCGCCTGTACGTGCCGGAGCGCGGCCGGGTGCTGGTGGACGGCGTCGATCTGGCCCTCGTCGACCCCGCCTGGCTGAGAAGGCAGATCGGCGTGGTGCTGCAGGAGAACCGGCTCTTCAACCGCAGCATCCGCGAGAACATCGCGCTCGGCGATCCGGGCCTGCCCATGGAGCGCGTGATTGCCGCGGCGAAACTGGCGGGTGCGCACGAGTTCATCCTGGAGCTGCCGGAGGCCTACGACACCATGGTGGGCGAGCAGGGCGCCTCGCTCTCCGGCGGGCAGCGGCAGCGCATCGCCATCGCCCGTGCGCTCGTCACCAATCCGCGCATCCTGATCTTCGACGAGGCCACCAGCGCCCTCGACTACGAGTCCGAACGCATCATCCAGCAGAACATGCAGGCCATCTGCCAGGGCCGCACGGTGATCATCATCGCGCATCGCCTGACGGCGCTGCGCAACGCCCAGCGCATCTTCGTGATCGACAAGGGCGCCCTGGCGGAGCAGGGCACGCCGCCGGAGCTGCTGGCCAAAGAGAACGGCCTCTACCGCCACCTCTTCGCCCAGCAGCAAACATGAAAAATTTCATCACCCTACCTCTCTCCCCGCCCGCGGAGAGAGGACCGGGGCGAGGCGCTCCCGCCCCACCTAAAAAGAACCGTAGGAGCGGCTTCAGCCGCGAACCGTAGGAGCAGCCTCCGCCTTGAACCGTAGGAGCAGCTTCCGCCTTGAACCGTAGGAGCGGCTTCAGCCGCGAACAAAAGCCCCAACAAAGACAAAGACCGCATGACCCTCTCAGAAAAATACAAAACCGTCTTCCGCGCCGCCTGGGCCGAGCGCGACCAGCTCGCCCCCGAGCAGCGCCTGAAGTCGGAACTTGAGTTCCTGCCCGCCGCGCTGGAACTGGTGGAGACACCGCCCTCGCAGTCGGCGCGCTGGATTCTGTGGGGCACCCTTGCTTTTGTTGTGATCGCATTGCTGTGGGCCATCTTCGGGCAGCTCGACATCATCGCCGTGGCGCAGGGCAAGGTCGTGCCGTCGGGACAGGTGAAGGTGGTGCAGCCCTACGAGCGTGCCGTGGTGAAGCGGCTGCTGGTGCGCGACGGCATGCAGGTGAAGAAGGGCCAGCTCCTGATCGAGCTGGATGCCACCGAGCTGGGTGCCGAGCAGGAGAAGGTGCAGAGCAGCCTGATCGACGCCACGCTGGCCGCCGCCCGTGCCCGCTCCCTGCTGGAGGCGGTGCAGCGGAAATCCGCGACGGCGCGCGCCCTCCCCGGCAACAAGAGCATGCCTGTCGCCACGCTGGCGGAAGCCAACCGCCTGCTGGCCTCCGAATACCAGGCTTTCCGCAGCGAGTTGCTGGCCCGCGATGCCGAAGCCCTGCACCTGCAGGCCCAAAGCGCCACGACGCAGGAGACCCTGAACAAGCTGCTGGCGCTCCAGCCGCTGTACGAGCAGCGCAGCGCCGACCTCAAGCACCTGCTCGAGAAGAACTATGTATCCCGCCATGACTACCTGGAGCAGGAAAACCGTCGCACCGAAACCGCCAAGGACATCGACGTGCAGCGCCGGCGCCTGATCGAGACCGAAACGCTGATGGCGCAGCAGCGCGAGCAGCGGGAAGCCATCGTCGCCAACTTCGTGCGGCAGACGCGGGAGCAGTTGCTGCAGGCCGAGCAGCAGCTCGCCCAGTTGCAGCAGGAGGGCGTCAAGCTGCAGAGCCGCAGCGACATGCTGGCGCTGCGGGCGCCGGTCGATGGCACGGTGCAGCAGCTCGCGGTGCATACCGAGGGCGGGGTGGTGACGGAAGCGCAGCCACTGCTGGTCATCGTGCCGGCCAATGAGCGGTTGGAGATTGATGCGATGGTCGAGAACAAGGACATCGGCTTTATCGAGAAGGGGCAGATGGCCGAGGTCAAGGTCGAGGCATTTCCCTTTACGCGGTATGGGACGCTGGAGGGTGAGGTCGTGAATGTGTCGTTAGATGCAGTTGCGGATGAGAAGCGGGGCCTGCTTTATCAGACGCGGGTGCTACTCGATAAGACCTGGATTGATGTGGAAGGCAAGCGAGTGCCGCTCGTGCCGGGGATGGTGGTGAGCGTAGAGATTAAGACGGGGAAGCGCCGAGTCATTGATTATTTCTTAAGTCCAGTTATGCAGCATGGAAATGAGAGCATTAAAGAGCGCTAATTACTTCAATGAATTTCTGAGGCTTGCATTGAAATGAAACAAAGACTTGTGGTCTGGATAATATTAGGGGTGGGAGTGCTTATGACAGCGGTAGTGACGAGCTGCTCTCGCGGCTTGCAAAAGGCAAACATCGAAAGTCGCTCTTTGAGCGGCCCGTTGGCGATTAACACCAAACCACGGCTTTTGGCGCTGGGATACGGCTTTTCAGTTGGGGTCAAGAAAGACGGCTCCGTGTGGACATGGGGACATAATCATCGTGACATATTAGCTCGCCCGGTAGGAAGCGAGATTGAGGGCTATACCCCAGCCAAGGTACCCAACCTTTCTGAAGCAATATCGGTCTCTGCAGCCGATTGCGTGCTTATCTTGAAAAAGGATGGAACCGTATGGAGTTGGGGCAGGAATGCCCATGGGCAGCTGGGCTATAAGACCGAAGAAATTTATTCTGCTGTGCCAAAAATGATTACTGGTTTGTCCGATGTCATCGATATTTCGACGCAGGCGGAAACGAGCCAAGCTCTCAGACGTGATGGAACCGTTTGGGGCTGGGGTTGGAACGCCAGCGGCAAGCTGGGCTTCAGTGAGGAAGCTAGCATCTTCATGCCTAGGCAGATCGAAGGTTTACGTCACATCGTAAGGATCGAAGTAGGTATGGGGGCCTCGTTTGCGATTGATAAGAAGGGAGTGCTCTGGTCCTATGGCAACGATCTTCCGAGGCTGGGCAGGGCAGCGGATAAAAATGGAAAGGGAAGTTTTCAGCCTCAAAAAGTTTCTCTGCCATTACCTGTAGTCGATGTCTCGGCGCAGTCCGGTGCGAGTTATGCGCTACTGAGTGATGGCTCTGTGTGGTCTTGGGGAAATAACCGAGGTGGAGAGCTGGGCACTGGTGAAAGCCGCAGTGTCATTGCGTCTGTGCCCAATAAAATCAAATCCATTTCTGGTGTGGTAGCGATAGCTAGTGCTGACGGAGGAGCAGGTCTTACAGAAGCGGGCGAGGTGATCGTCTGGGGCGTGTCTGCTGGTGGGCCCCCGCCTGCTGCACCGTTTCCCCGACACGATTTGGATGTACCCCATCTTCTGCCGTTTATGACGAAAATGCCGGCAAGGAGCTTTACGGGTGGGTTAGGGGTTTATGCACTGATAGACCGTGATGGGAATACCTGGTTTTGGAAAGCGAATAACGAAGGGCAGCGCGGAATAGGTAAAAAAATCGAAAGGCCGGCTCCAGAGTATTGGGTAACGCCGGAAAAATCATTGTGGGCATTTAATCAATAAGGGACTTCCGACTTTCCCGTGGGTCACCCTTAAAATACCGGCATTTCTGACCCTGGGAGAATCCGCCATGCGTGACGTTGAGCTTTATCGGCATTTGCTGGGCATTACGACGCCGTGGAGGGTGGGCGATGTCGAATTGTCGGTGGAGCAGCAGCGCGTGGACGTGTGGGTGGCGCACCCGGAAGGGCAGTCCTTTGCCTGTCCCGACTGCCAGCGGGAGTGGCCCGTGTATGACCACGGCCAGGAACGCGTGTGGCGGCATCTGGACAGCTGCCAGTTTCACACCTTTCTGCACGCCCGTCCGCCGCGCGTGCACTGCCCCGAGCATGGCGTGAAGACCGTCCCGCTGCCGTGGGCGGAAATGCGTTCACGGTTTACGCTCTTGTTCGAGCGCATGGCCATCGATGTGCTCAAGGCCTGTGACACGCAGGCCGCCGCGCGTCTGCTGGGGCTGAGTTGGGATGAAGCCCATGGGATCAAGCGTCGGGCCGTGGAGCGGGGAATGAAAGCACGCCCCCCCCTGGTGGCGGGGTCTTTGGGCGTGGACGAGAAGGCCTTCAAGCGTGGCCACCGTTACGTGACCGTGGTCAGCGAACTGGGCACGGGCCACGTGCGTCATGTCGTCGAAACGCGGACCAAGGAAGCGCTGTCCGGCTTCTATGCAGGGCTCAGCGCCGCGGAAAAGAGCGGTATTGAGGCGGTGGCGATGGACATGTGGCCGGCCTTTATCACGGCCACGAAAGAAGCACTGCCCGAGCCAGACGGGAAAATTGTCTTCGACCGCTTTCACATCATGGGCAAGCTGACGGAGGCGGTGGACAAGGTGCGCCGGAGCGAGCACCAGGCCTTGCTGCAGGACGGCGATACGCGTTTGAAGGGATCGAAATATCTGTGGCTGCGCAATGTCGACACCATGGGGGCGGAGCAATATCAGGCGTTTAGCGCGCTGAAGGATCTGAACCTGAAAACGTCGCGGGCCTGGGCGATCAAGGAAATGCTGAAGCAGATGTGGAGCTATCGCAGCAAGACCTGGGCACGCAAGTTTTTTGATCGCTGGTATTACTGGGCGACGCACAGCCGACTGGCGCCGGTGGTGGCGGCGGCAAAAACGGTCAAGCGACATCTGCAAGGATTGCTGAACTACTGCCAGCATCCGATCACCAATGCGACGGCCGAAAGCATCAACGCCAAGATCCAGAAAATGATTTGCCAGTCACGCGGCTATCGCAACATCGATAACTTCAAATCGGACATTCTGTTCCACTGTGGCGGGCTGGAACTCTATCCGGCTACCCATGCAAAACCCTGATGAGCCAGAAAGATAAATTAGGACCATTCAGAGCAGAGGGGAGGCCTAAACGAGGCTGCTTCGGAGTTTCTCGATTTGGCGAATTGGAATGCGCAGAGATGGGGATGCAAGTGATTAGAGAAAGACCTTTGAAAGTTATCGCAATTATGCTTTTGGTAATACTACTGCCAGGATGCGGCTCGCCTGTTGAAGAAACGGTTCCTGATGCTTGGAAGCATCTGGTGAAAACCGGTCATGCGGCACGTGACATTACTCATAAGTCAGTAAGTAAGGCGACATTCCGGCCGCGAATTGGGTTATAGTATCTGCATGAAACGAGACGGCCGCCAACTCGACCACAAAACGCTGGAAGAAATCCGGAAGATGGCAGTTGAGC
>JBMOQI010000017.1:0-1606 GCA_049320605.1 Pseudomonadota bacterium
GTCACGCCTGCAAAACCTCTGCAACCCGCATGAACATTGGGTTTGCGGGGTGAATGCCGATGGTGCGAACTCGCGGGAACGAATCCAATGGAGTTCAGTTCCTGGGAGTTTGGACCCGATGGCCACCGACGATTTCTTCCGCGCCCGCCTGGACCAGATGATCGACCTGCGCCATCCGCTGGCCGTGCTGGCCACGCGCATGCCCTGGGCTGAGATCGAGCGGGCGCTGGCGCCGGCGTTGGCGCACAAGGACCGCAAGGGCCGCCTGGTCGAAGGCGCCGATTTGTTCGGCACGACGGCGCAACTGGCCGGTGCGGGCGTGAGCGCTGCGGGCCGGCCACGGCTGCCGATGCGGCTGATGGTGGCCCTGCTGTACCTGAAGCACGCCTTCGACCTGAGCGACGAGGAACTCGTCGAGCGCTGGAGCGAGAACGTGGTCTGGCAGTTCTTCAGCGGCATGGCGTACTACACGCCCAAGTTGCCCTGCGATGCGACGCAGGTTGGGCGCTTTCGTCGCGTGCTCGGCGAGGCCGGCGTCGAGCAACTGCTGAAGACGACGATCGAGACGGCGGTGGCGATCGGCGCGGTGACCAAGCGAGAGTTCGAGCGCGTGATCGTGGACTCGACCGTGCAAGAGAAGGCCATCGCACACCCGACCGACAGCCGGCTGCTGGAGGTGGCACGCGAGAAGATCGTGCGGCTGGCCAAGCGAGCCGGCCTGCGGCTGAAGCTCACGCACGAGCGCGAGGGCAAGACGCTGCGGCGGCGCGCCGCGGGCTACGCGCACGCCAAGCAGTTCAAGCGCCTGAAGCGGGTGCTGCGGCGCCAGCGCACGATCCTGGGCAGCCTGCTGCGCGAGGTACGGCGCAAGATGGGCGCGCTGGGCGATGAGACGCGCGCCGCGTTGGAGACCTGGGTGGCCCGGGCCGAGCGCATCCAGGCCCAGAAGCCCGCCGACAAGGGCAAGCTGTACGCGCTGCACGCCCCGGAGGTCGAATGCATCGGCAAGGGCAAGGCGCGCCGGCCCTACGAATTCGGCGTGAAGGTCAGCCTGGCCGTCACCCATCGGCACGGCCTGATGGTGGGCGCGCGAGCCTTCCCCGGCAACCCGTACGACGGGCACACGCTGGCCGAGCAGATCGAGCAGACCACGACGCTGCTGCAGGACATCGGGGTGAAGCCCACCACGGCCATCGTGGACCTGGGCTATCGCGGCGTGGATCACGACCTCGCGCCGGTGACGGTGGTGCATCGGGGCAAGAGCAAGACGCTGACGAACGCTCAGCGCCAATGGCTGCGCCGCCGACAGGCCATCGAGCCGAGCATCGGGCACCTCAAGGCAGATCACCGCATGGACCGCTGCTGGCTCAAGGGCAGCGACGGCGACGTGCTGCACGCAGTGCTGTGCGCGGCCGGCTTCAACATCCGCTGGCTGCTGCGGGCCATCGCCGCCCGCGGCCTGACGGCCCTTTCCTTGGCCTTGTCGCTGCTGCTCGCGCTGCGGCAGTTCGCCCTCATGCCCTGCATCGCCCCCTCGAAGGCATTTCCATCACGCCCGACTTCGCTGTCGCGGGCATGGGCCGGAAAGTGATTTCGCAGGTCTGAC
>JBMOQI010000018.1:0-101138 GCA_049320605.1 Pseudomonadota bacterium
TCGGACTTCAGTCCGACAGCAGCGACGGGTGCGATGCCGTCGTCGGACTGAAGTCCGACCCACAAGGAACTGAAGTCCGACCCACAAGGAACTGAAGTCCGACCCACAAGGAACTGAAGTCAGACTCACACACGGCAGGGAAGTCCGAGTCGCGGGGCAGGGCGGGCGCGCCGCTCAGTGCCGGCTGCTGCGGCGCTTGCCCGGGGCGATGTTGCCGGCGTCGTCGCGGCGCTGGCCGCCCTCGATCTGGGTTTCGTTGCGCTGCGTGCCGCGCTGGAACTCGCGGGTGCCGAAGTCCTGGCGAACCTCGCCACGCCGGGTGGCCTGCGCTTCGCGGCTGGTTTCGCGGGCCTGGTCCCTGGGGTTGCGGCGTTGCCTGGCCATGACTGCTCTCCTGTTGCGGGGTGGCGATGGGCCTTAAGCATAGGCAGGAATCCGCGGCCGGCGCCGGCCGCGCCGTCTTTGCGCTTTGCGGCCGGCCGTTCCGCCTGTTCGCCGTTCCGCTTTTCCGGCGCCTGGCCTCTGCTAGGATGGCGTTACCTTCGAACCCGTCAGGAGTCCCGATGAAGAATGCAAGGAAAGTCGCCACGGCAGGGAAGGGCGCCAGCCCCGGCAAGCACGGCAGCAGCCTGCCCATCGATATCGGCATTGCCGAGCCCCAGCGCGCGCAGATCGCCGCCGGCCTGGCGCAGCTGCTGGCCGACAGCTACACCCTCTATCTCATGACCCACAACTTCCACTGGAACGTCACCGGCCCGATGTTCAACACCCTGCACCTCATGTTCATGGGCCAGTACACCGAGCAGTGGAATGCGCTCGACCAGATCGCCGAGCGCATCCGCGCCTTGGGCTTCCCGGCGCCCGGCACCTACCGGCAGTTCGTCAAGCTCGCCTCGATCAAGGAAGTCGACGGCGTGCCGAAGGCGCTCGACATGGTGCGGCACCTGGTGGCGGCGCAGGAGGCCACGGCGCGCACCGCGCGCGGCCTCTTCGACCGCGTCGCCGCCGCCAACGACCAGCCCACCGCCGACCTGCTGACGCAGCGCCTCGACGTCCACGAGAAGACGGCATGGATGCTGCGCAGCCTGCTCGAGGAGTGAGGCCGGCATGAACGCCAGGAGCAAGCTTTCCGGCGCCCACGGCGACCAGGCCGGCCTGCCGCGCGGGCGCAGCAGCCTGGCGCCGGCGGAGGCGCGCGAGGCGCAGCGCCGCCGCCTCGTGCGCGCCGCGATTTCCGCCTTTGCAGAGCGCGGCTATGCCGCCACCACGATCTCCGACATCGTCGGGCGCGCGCGCGTGGCGCGGCAGGTGTTCTACGAGCTCTATGCCTCCAAGGAGGACTGCTTCCTGGATGCCGAGGCCTTCGGGCGCCAGGCCCTGCTCGGCGTGCTGGCGCCCCTGGCCTCTGCCGCGGCGCAGGCGCCGGACCGCGACGCCTGGCTGCGCATCCCCCTCCGCGCCTACCTGCACACCTGCGTGGAAGAGCGGGAGTTCGCCCGCGCCTGGGCGGTGGAATTCCCGAACGCCGGGCCGCGCACGCTGGCCATGCGCAACAGCTTTTTCGTGACCCTGGCGCAGTTGCTGCGCCAGGGTCACGAGCGCGCCCTGGAACTGGCGCCGCAGTGCTGGCAAGCGGTGCCCCCGAAGTGCTACGAGGCCGCGGTGGGCGGCGCCTTCGAACTCGTCTATCACTGCCTCTGCGAGCAGCGTTACGAGGACCTGCCGGGCCTGGAGGACGACATCGTCGCCTTCCTGGCGCGGGTGCTCGGCTACCGCAGGCCGGACTAGCCTGTTCACGATATTTGTCGCGCTGCCCGCCTTTTTTCGCGGCTAAAGCCGCTCCTACAGGTATTAATTCCTCCTGTAGGAGCGGCTTTAGCCGCGAAAAAAAGAGCATCGCCGCCCCTCTTTAAATGCCCCCTCCAGGATTTTGAACAGGCTCTAAAGCCGTCGCCGGGAGCTGACGCCCGCAGCGCCTGGCCCGGCCCTGTCATGCAGGGTGCTCAGGCGCTGCGGGCCAGCGCCGCGGCCGCTTCCCTGGCGCTTCCCGCGGTCAGCGCCGGCGCCGCGCCCCGCGGCGGGCGGCGGCGGGCGAGTTCCGCCAGGCGGTCGCGCGCCCGCGCCAGCCGCGACGCGGGACGCGCCGGTTCCAGCCACTCTTCCAGCGCCGTCGTGCCGGGAATACCGAGCGCATGCGCGAACGCCTGCGGATATTCGATCAGCCAGTCGTGGCTGCCGTCGGGCAGCACCAGCAGGCGCGCCGCCGGCAGCGCCGCGAGAAAACGCCGCGCGCTCGCCAGGGGCATGGTGTGGTCGCGGCCGCCCCAGGCGAGCAGCACCGGACACGACACCTGCGGCGCCTGCAGCAGCAGCGCATCCTCGCGGCTGTCCCGCAGGTGGCGGAGAAAACTGCGCCGGTGCCGGCGCAGGTTGGCGAGCAGGGCCGGCGCGCCGGCCAGCGTCAGCCGCCACTCGAGCAGGCCGTCGAGCGCGCGTGCCGCCAGCACGGCGAGCAGCGGCGCGGGCGGATGGCCGCCGCTGCTGTCGGCCAGCACCAGGCGCTGCAGGCGGCGCGGATGGCGCACCGCCACCTGCAGCGCGATCGCGCCGGCGCTGGAGTGGCCCACCAGCTGCGCCACGCTGTCGATGCCGAGCGCCTCGAGCAGCGGCGGCACCAGGTCCGCGAGCTGCGAGGTGGTGTAGGGCGCCGCCAGTTGCGTTGCCGCGCCGGAGCCCGGCAGCTCCGCCACGAGCACGCGCCACTGCGGCGTCAGCGCGGCGAGCGTCGGGCGGTAGAGATCGGCATTGATGAGCGGGCTGGCCAGGATCAGCACGACGGGGCCGGCGCCCGCGCTGTCCAGCACGCGCGCCTGCAGGCGGTCGATGGGCACCATGAGGGAGGCAAAGGGAACGGGCATGACGGCTCTCCGGCGGTTGGCATCCCGGCAAGCCTAGTACGTCCCGGCCGCGCCGGCGGTTGCCAGATGCGGCCGGGACGGCGTATTTATGGAGCGGGTCGGTCAGGGCGGGAACGCTGCCGGAGCAGCGCCGGCCGGGCCGCGGCCCCGAACGGGCGACAACAGGGGAAGCGACATGAAATGGATCAGCCGGGCCGGATTTCTGGTCTTTCTGTGCGGCGGCGTGGCGGGCGCGGCGGAAACGCCGGCCGCGCCCGGCGCCGGCCAGGCGGCCAACACGGCAAAGGCGGCAAAGGCGAAAGCCGGCGCCGCAGAACCCGCCGCGGACACGCAAGCCGATGCCGCGCGCGAGGCCCTGCGCGACACCGCGTGGCGCGTGAGCTGCGAGGCCTGCGACCGCCGCGAATTTTCGCCCTACTTCATGTTCCTGCGCGCCGACGGCCAGATCGGCAGCAACCCCGGCGCGCCCACCGCCTACAACTACGTTTCCTATCCCGGCCAGTGGCGGGTGCAGGGCAACGAGCTCTTCATCGAGTGGAGCCGCGGCGAGAAGCAGGTGTATCTGCTGGACTCGCTGCCGGAGGACCTGCTGGTCGGCGTCAACCAGGACAACCAGATGCAGCTCATGGTGCGGATGGCGGAAATCCGTCCCGGCCCCGAGCGCGGAAACGAACCCTGAGCCGCAAAGTGCGAGCGGCTTCACAGCCTGGGGCGGCGCCGTCCTTCCCGGCTTCTATACTGCAGGCGCAGGCCGCCGGCCTGCGTCGGCGGGCGTCTTGCGCATCACCCGCGTCACCGAAGGAGGCAGCATGCCTCGACACAGCAATCCCGGACCGCGGGAAACCGCCGGGCCGCCGCCCTTCCTGCCGCCTGGCGCGGGCCTGCCTGAGGCCGCGCCCGCTGCCTCCGCAGCGGCGGCAGCCGGGGCCGGCTCGTCGCTCGGGGAGCAGGAATTCCAGCCGCAGGAAATCGTGCGCGACATTGTCGAAAGCCTGCGCCCCGGCGCCGAGGCCAGGGGCCTGCGCCTCATCCACCGCAGCCACGCCGCGCCGCGCCTGGTCGGCAATGCCGCCTGGCTGCGCCGTATCCTCCGCCACCTGCTCGGCAATGCCGTGGCCTTCACGGCGCAGGGCCGTGTCGCCGTGGAATGCAGCACGCTGGCGCGCGAGGGCGAGGCGGTGTGGCTGCGCTTCGTGGTGAGCGACACCGGCTGCGGCATGTCCGCCGCCACGCTGGCGCAGCTGTTCCGGCGAGCCGCCGCCGCGCCCTCGCGCGACAGCCTCGCCCTCTGCAAGGCGCTCGCCGAAGGCATGGACGGCCGCCTCGGCGTCACCAGCGTCGAAGGCCGCGGCAGCACCTTCTGGCTCGAGCTGCCCTTCCAGCCCGCCGCCGCCCCGCAGCAGGAGGACGGCGCCGCGCGCCAGGCCCGCCGTGCCGCGCCGCGGCCGCAGCGCGACTATCTCGTGCTGCTGGTGGAAGACAACGCGGTGAACCGGCTGCTGACGCGGCGCCTGATCGAGCAGCTCGGCCATCGCGTCGACAGCGTCGCCGACGGCGCCGAGGCCGTGGCCGCCGCCGCGCGCACGCGCTACGACCTCATCCTCATGGACCTCTGGATGCCGGTGCTGGACGGCCCCGCCGCCTGCCGCGCCATCCGCGCCGAAGAGGCGGCCGCGGCGCGGTCCGCCACCCCCATCGTCGCGCTCACCGCCTCGAGCCATGCGCGCGACCGCGAGCACTGCCTCGCCGCCGGCATGGACGACGTGCTCGGCAAGCCCCTGCGGCGGCAGGAGCTGGCGCTGCTGCTGGCGAGGTGGCTGCAGCGCGAAGGGCTCTAGCGCTTGGGCCGTTCTGCCTTGCCGGGCCGCGGTGCCGGCCATGCTTCCCGTCACTCCAATCTCTCGGATATCGGCCGGTGCTGGCGAGCGCCGGCCCGCCTCCCTAAATTCCCTCCCCTGGAAAAACAACAACCGTTGAGGGAGTGACGTGGTGAAAAAAGTGAATTTACGGAAATCGGCAGTGGCGCTTCTGGTCTCGGCAGGGCTGCTGGGCGGCTGCGGCTGCGGCGGCGGAAGTAGCGGAAGCAGCGGCACGCCGGCGTCGACCAGCGTCAGCGGCGTCGCGGCGACGGGCGCGGCGCTGGCGGGTGCGATGGTCACCCTGAAGGACGTGAACGGCCAGATCCGCACGGCCGTGACCGGACTCGACGGCAGCTACAGCGTCAGCGCCGCCGGCCTCACCGCGCCCTTCTTGCTGAAGGCCGTGGGGCTCGACAACACCACGGTGTATTCCGCCGCGCTGGCCTCCGACGTGGGCGGCCGCATCAACATCACGCCGCTGTCCTCGCTCGTGGTCGGCAATGCCGCCGGCGAATCTCCCGCCACGCTGTTCGCCGGCTACGGCGCCGCCGATGCCGTCGAGCTGACCGCCAACCTGGGTACGGCCGTCGAACATGCCGTCATGATGCTCGACCCGGTTTTCGATGCACTGGGCGTCGAACCCAGCACGGCGGGGCTGCTTCGCGGCAGCTTCGCGGCGGACCACAGCGGCCTCGACAGGGTGCTGGATGCGATCACCGTGACCATCGCGGGCGATGTTGCCACCATCACCGACAAGGCCGGCACGCCCATCGCCACCGATGATCTCACCTCCCACGATACCGTCATCGCGACGGTGGGTGCGGCCTCCGAGGCCAGCCTGTTCGAATACGCCGATGCCGCGGCGGGCATCGCCCAGCTGCTCGCCGACATCACGGCGCACTGCGGCACGCCGGCGGTCTCCAGTACGGTCCTCTGCCTCGCGCATTTCGACTCGATCAACTTGCTGCACGAGAGCCACACCAGCGCCATCGACCTCACCGACGGCATCTGGCTCGACATCCAGGAAATCGACACGCGCGACTACAATCTGATCAACCGCACCGGCGACGACAGCATCAGCTATAGCAACCCCGTCATCGTTGGCAAATCGGATATCGGCTACAAGGCGCGCTTCACCCTGCTGGCCTCCGACGGCACGAACTCGGGAATCTTCTTCCTCGAAAGTTGGTTCTTCCAGGATGCCGCCGACGGCAACAAGTGGAAGTTCAAGGGCGACCAGCAGACGCTGTGGCTGGATGTCCACCACAACAGCCTGCAGAACTACTTCGACATCACGGCGAAGGCCTACGACGCCTGGCCGACAGGCATTGCCTATCTGATCGTCACCGGCCCGGGCCTGCCCGAGGGTGGCCTGAAGCTCGATCAGTCTGTCTTCGAAGACAGTTTCAACAATTTCCGCACCTACAAGTGCATGAAGCTGACCGGCGACGCCAGCAGCAGTTGTGGCGGAACGGATGTTTTCACCGGCGGCGCGTTGCTCGGCAGCAACCAGCAGTACACCTTCACCGCCTACGACAGCAGCGACGCAGAGCTGCCCGCGCATTCCGGCACTTACTGGCTCTACTTGCGCGATGAGCCGGAGGCGCCGGACCCTACCTGATGCATTCCTGAACGCAGCGTTGTTACGAAGCGGGCAAAGGCAAAACCTTTGCCCGCTTTGCATTTCCGCAGGCCGGATACCCGGCGTTACGCGCCGCGCCCGCAGGCGCCATGGCCAGCTCAGGAATGTCGCCTATCCTTGAATGACTGACAGGAGCCTGGCTCGTCAGTGTGCTGTTGGCTTTCCGACTCCGCCACGGACAGGGGAAGGGCACATGAACGTTCCGCGCATGCCGCTGGCCGGCCGGCTGGTCATGGTGGGCTGCGGCAGCATCGGCCAGGCCATGCTGCCGCTGCTGTTCCGCCATTTCGACCTCACGCCCGAACGCCTCGCCATCCTGGCCGCCGATGCCGGCGGCAGCGAGCTGGCGCAGCAGTACCAGGTCGGCTTTTCGCTGGCGCCGCTGACGCCCGGCAATTACCGCGCCGCGCTCCTGCCCTTGCTCGGGCCCGGCGACTTCCTGCTCAACCTCTCCGTCGACGTGCTCAGCCTCGACCTCATCCGCCTCTGCGCGGAGCAGGGCGCGCTCTATCTCGACACCAGCATCGAGCCCTGGGCGGGCGGCTATACCGATCTCGGGCGCTCGCTCTCGCAGCGCTCCAACTACGCGCTGCGCGAAGCCGTGCTGGCCTTCCGGCGCGAGCATGCGCGCGGGCCGACGGCGCTGGTGACGCAGGGCGCGAATCCCGGCCTGGTCTCCGGCTTCGTCAAGCAGGCGCTGCGCCACCTCGCCGCCGACCGCCGCCTCGAGGTCGAGCGGCCGACCTGCGCGGCGGACTGGGCGCTGCTCGCGCAGGAACTCGGCGTGAAGGTGATCCACGTCGCCGAGCGCGACACGCAGCTCTCCGCCACGCGCAAGCGCCGCGACGAATTCGTCAACACCTGGTCGGTGGCGGGCTTCGTCGGCGAGGGCCTGCAGCCCTGCGAGCTCGGCTGGGGCAGCCACGAGAAGCACTGGCCGGAAGATGCGGAGCGCCACGGCTTCGGCAGCGACGCGGCGATCTACCTGAAGCGGCCCGGCGTCGCCACGCGCGTGCGCAGCTGGACGCCGCTGGAAGGGTCCTACCAGGGTTTCCTCATCACGCACGCGGAGTCGATCTCCATCGCCGACCACCTGACGCTGCACGAGGACGGCCAGCTGCGCTACCGCCCCACCGTGAACTACGCCTACTACCCCTGCGACGACGCCCTGCTCTCGCTGCACGAGCTCGCCGGCCGCAATTACCAGGCGCCGCGCGCGCGACGCATCCTGCGCGACGAGATTTCGAGCGGCATGGACGAGCTCGGCGTGCTGCTCATGGGGCATGCGCGCGGCGCCTACTGGTACGGCTCGCGCCTCGGCATCGAAACGGCGCGGCAGCTCGCGCCCTGCAACAACGCCACCAGCCTGCAGGTGGCGGCGGGCATTCTGGGCGGCATGGCCTGGGTGCTCGCGCATCCCGCGGCCGGCGTCGTCGAGCCCGACGATATCGATCACGACAGCGTGCTCGACGTGGCGCGGCCCTATCTCGGCGAGCTCGTCGGCGTCTACAGCGACTGGACGCCGCTGGCCGGGCGCAGCCGTCTTTATCCGGAAGCGATCGATGCCAGTGATCCCTGGCAGTTCCTGAATTTCCGCGTGACCTGACGCACGCGAGGAGCCGAGGTGTTACTCGAGAAGGAAAACGGGCTCACCGAGAATTCCTATTACGAAGCCACGGCGGCGCGGCCCGCCCCGGCGCCCGCGCTCGCCGGCCGCGTCGAGGCCGACGTCTGCGTGGTGGGCGGCGGCTACGCCGGCCTCTCCGCGGCGCTGGAGCTGGCGCTGCAGGGTTACCGCGTGGCGCTGCTGGAGGCGCGCACCATCGGCTGGGGCGCCTCCGGACGCAATGGCGGCCACGTCATCGTCGGCTACGCCACCGACCACGTCATGGAGGACCAGCTCACGCTGGCGCAGGCGCGCCAGGCCTGGGAGATTTCCGCGGAAGGCATGCGCCTGCTGCGCGAGCGCATCGCGAAATATGCCATCGATTGCGACTACCAGCCCGGCTACCTCACGCTGGCGGTGAACGCGCGCAAGGCGGAGGCGCTGCAGCGCTGGGCCGGGCGCGTGCAGCGCCTGTACGAATATCCGCTGCAGTGGATTCCGCCCGCGGAGATCGGCAACTGGGTGGCCAGCGCGCGCTTCCATGCCGGCACTTACGACGCTGCGTCCGGCCACCTGCATCCGCTGCAGTTCTGCCTCGGTCTCGCGGAGGCGGCGCGCCGCACCGGCGTATTGTTTTTCGAGAACTCGCCGGCGCGGCATATCGAGCGCGGGCCGCGGCCGCGGGTGCAGACCGCGGCCGGCGAGGTCGAGTGCCGCTTCGTGGTGCTGGCGGGCAACGTCTACCTCGGCGAGTGGGGCAATACGGTGGCGCCGGAGCTGACCGGGCGCATCATGCCGGTCGGCACCTACATCGTCGCCACGGAATCCATGGGGCCCGCGCGTGCCGCGGCGCTCATCGCCCGCCGCGCCGCCGCCTCCGACACCAATTTCGTGCTCGACTATTTCCGCCTGTCCACGGACCACCGCCTGCTCTTCGGCTCCGGCGACAGCTACAGCGCGGCGACGCCGCGCAAGCTGGTCGGCAAGCTGCAGCGGCAGATGCTGGCGGTCTTCCCGCAGCTCGCCGACCTGGAGATCGATTACGCCTGGGGCGGCTTCGTCGACGTCACCATGAACCGCGCGCCCGACTTCGGCCGCATCGGCGACAACATCTACTACCTGCAGGGGTTCTCCGGGCACGGCCTCGCCCTGACCGGCATGGCCGGCAAGCTGGTGGCCGAGGCCATCGCCGGCCAGGCCGAGCGCTTCGACCTGTTCGCGCGCATCCGGCACCTGCCCTTCCCGGGCGGCGCCTGGATGCGCACGCCGGCGCTGATGCTCGGCATGCTGTGGTTCCGCCTGCGCGACCTGCTCTGATTCCGTGGGTCGGACTTCAGTCCGACCCACGGGGGAAGGCCGCGTCCTGCGCCGAACTACGCCGAAGCGCCTGGGCCGTTCTATACGGGAGCGCGACAGAGCGCCCTGCTGCGTTATTCCCGCATAAATTAAGTCAACCGAAGAATCCCCATACTGCATCCATAAACTTCTATGGAGGGGATGCGGGCAGGGCTACGCTTATTTTCCAGAAGCTTTCTGCACTGGTTGCCGAGCGTGTCTATGCACAGGCCCATTCGTGGCAATGTCTACAACCTCGACGACGTGCGCCGCCAGAAAGACCGCGCGGCGCTGGAAGACGTCTCCCATGAGATCGACTGCGCCAGCGCGGATGTGCTGGCGCTGCTGCGCGAATGGTTCGGCGAGGAACTGAACGAATTCGTGGTGGCCTGCACGCTGGGCAAGGTCATGCACGCCATCGGCGACGCCGGCTTTCCCGGCAGCTCGACGGCGCACCTGGCGCTGGAATCGGTGGTGGCGGAGCAGTTGAGCGGCGACATTCCGGCGCTGCTGGCCATCCACCGTTTCCTCGCCGGGCGCGACGCCAGCGGCCGCCATCCGCTCATCCTGCCGCTGCCCGAGGCGCTGCGGCATTACGGCCGCGCCGTCGAGGTCGCCTGCTATGCGCGCCAGCCGGATTTCCGCTCGCTGGCCTTCCGCAGCCGCTTTTCCACCGTCGCCGTCGTCATCGACCAGCGCCGCGGCGAGACCGTGCTGCACCTGCGCGAGTGCCAGGGCGCGGACGGCCACCGCAGCCTGGCCGAGCTGCGCTTCCTGGCCACGCCGGAGGGCGTGCTCGCCCATCCGATGTTCGAATACGGCGACGACGATCTCTCCTCGCTCGGCGACGAAGGCTATATCTGCACCGTGAAGGAATCCTGCCTGCCCGGCCAGAAAACCGCGCGCCTCGTGGTGTTCAATCTCGTGCAGCTCTGCTTCGTCAGGGACATCACGGCCTTCCTCGCCCTCCTCGCCGGCCTCGGCATGCGCGAGCCCTGATTCCGCGGCACTCCCTCTTTTTTCCGAGCCAGGCGCCTGCGGCGATGACAAGGCCGGAGCGCCCGGGGTGTGCGCAGGCCCTCTGGCGGACCTTGTGCTGAGGACGCCGGCCGGCGAGGGCGCTATAGTGGCGCCAGGGCGCGGCATCACGCCGCTCCTGCAGGAAACGCGCTGCCGCGCAGGGCGGCTGTCGTTCCTGCCGCCAGGAAGGCAAAGCGGTCCGCCTGCAACAGGCCGGCCGGCAGGGAATGCACGAGGACGCCATGGCTGATTTCCGCAACCGCTTTTGCGCCGCAGTGGCCGCGCTGCTGCTTGCCTCTGGCACGGGCGCGCAGGCTTTCGAGAATCTCGATGACGAAGGCCTGTCGGGCGCCGGCATTTCGCAGCCGGACGCCGCCTTCGCCGGCAGCGAGGCCGAGACCGCCGGCGAGGAACAGCGGCGTGAGCCGGCGGACGAGGCGGAGCTGATCCGCGCGGGCCGCGTGGCGCCGCCGCCCGCTACCGGCCCCCGGGAGCGCATCAGCCTGAAGGTGTTGCGGGGCTGAACCCCGGGTACCGGCAAATGTCGCCGCCACCCGGCCCCTCTGTTCTCACGAGGCCTGCTGCGTTGCCTTGCGTTCCGCCGCGCTGCTGCCGCTGCCTGGTTGCGTGTCGCCCGGCACTTTCTCGCCCGGGTCTTTTCCTGCCGGCGCGTTGTGCTCGATGACGGCGTTGAGCTCGGCGCCGAACAGCAGCACCGCCGCGGACAGATAGAAATACAGCAGCAGGATGATGATGGCGCCGATGCTGCCGTACATGGCGTTGTAGTTGCCGAAATTCTTCAGGTAATAGCCGAAGCCGGCGGAGGCGGCGATCCACACCAGCACCGCCAGCACCGAGCCCGGCGTGATGAAGCGGAATTCCTGCTCCACGTCGGGCGCGACGTAATAGACGATGGCCACCACCAGCACCATGACGAGCACGGCGACCGGCCAGCGCGCCCAGGTCCACACGGTGACGATGGCCTCCTCCATGCCGAACTGCGCCGCCGCCCAGCGCATCGCCGCGGGGCCGGTCACCATGAGGCCGGCCACCAGCATGAGCAGCAGCGCGAGGCCGATGGTGTAGAGCACCGACAGCGGAATCTTCTTCCACGGCGGCCGGCCTTCCTTGACGTCGTAGGCGACGTTGAGCGCGTGCATGGCGGAGCGGATGCCGGAGCTCGCCGACCAGATCGCGACGACGATGCCCACCGAGAGCAGGCCGCCCTGTTCGTTCTGCAGCTGCAGGATGATGGGCGCGATCTCGTCCATGGCCTCGGCCGGCACGACCAGCGCCGCCTGCTGCTGCAGCCAGGCGAAGAAGTCCGGCAGGTTGAAGAAGCCGATCAGCGCGATCAGAAAGAGCAGGAAGGGAAACAGCGAGAAAAAAATCTGGTAGGCGAGGGCCGAGGCATAGGTCGGCATGTCGTCGTCGAGGAAATCCTTCACGGCGCACTTCAGCAGCCAGCCCAGCCCGTGGCCTCCCGCGCCTGGAGCAAACATGTCGCCTCCTCGCGGCATTGCGGAGATGCCGGCGGTGATGCAGAGCAGCCCTAAGCCTAGCAGCTCCGCCGCGTCCGGCCGCGAAGGCGGGCGGAGGCTACACACTTCGCCCGCGCTAGCGCGAGGCCCAGATCGGCGGCGGCGAATCCGGCGGCGTGCCCGGGCCGGGGCGCGGCGAGGGATCGGGAGGCGTCGGATCGGGCGCGGGTTCCGGCGGCTGCGGATCGGGGCGGGGCGGGCGGCCGGGCTGGTCCGGCGGCGGTTCGGGCTGCGGGCGCGGCGAGGGATCGGGCGTGTGATAGAGCGGAAACAGGAACATTCGGGTCAGCAGTTCGGACAGCATGATGTCCTCCTGGAGGGCGCCTTCCCGGCGAGGGTGAACAGCGCAGCATGGTCGGCAGCGAGACCGCCAGGCCCGCTGCTCCAGAATAGGCGCCGCGACGGAAAACACATGGGCAGTGAAGTAAATCTGCCGAGTCTGTATGAGGAATTCTGTAACGAGACGGCGCCGGACAGCGGAGAGGCGGGAACGCGCATAAAAAACGCCACAGGAGGTGGCGTTTTTTTTAGGCGCGGCGCTCAGAAGGTGAAGACGACCCCGCCGGTCCAGGCGTCGACGTCATCCTCTATGCCGTCGATGTCCGCCAGGTCCTTGTAGCGCTGGTATTCGCCGCGCAGGGCGAAGTTGTCGGTGAGGCCGAACTTCAGGCCGGCGCCGAAGTAGGGCTTGGTGCGGTCGTCGCTGTCGACCGGCACGCCCTGCACCTCCTTGTCGTTGTCGAAGCGCGCCACGCCGGCGCGGCCGAAGATGCCGAAGCGCTCGCCGACCGGGAAGGCGCCGATGACGCTGGCGGTGATGGCGTTGGCGTCCTGCTTGGCGGCAAAGCCCGCGGTGTTGTTGTTGGAACTGGAATCGAACACCGTGCCGAAGCTGGTGTAGCCGACTTCCAGGCCGATCATGTCGTTGAAGTTGTAGCCGAGGGCGCCGCGCACGGTGCTGTCGTCGCTTTCGCAGTTGACCACGTTGTCGCAGGCGTCGCGGGATTCCGCCTGGCCGGCATCGAGGGACAGGGTGAGGCCGCTGTCCATCGCCTGGGCCGCGCCCGACAGCAGGGGAATGACGAAGGCCATGCTCAGCAGGGATTTCTTGATGGGCTTGTTCATGATGCTCTCTCCTGTTGTTCGACTCACTACGATCCATAACAGACAAAGTCGCGTCAGCCAGTCACGGCTGCTGCAGCGTGATGCTTCACCGCCCCTGTTAACGGAGCTGCCCTAAAAGGTAGCTACGACTTTCGGGGGGTGTGCGCTGGAAATCGGGTTTCTTGTAGCTGAATTGTCCCTGCTGAAACTTTGTGCAAGGACAGGGGGGCAGGCGCGAGCGTGTGGCCGGGCCGGGTTCGCGGCTGAAGCCGCTCCTACGGCAGGCAGCAGTATCCAGGCCCCTGTAGGAGCGGCTTCAGCCGCGAACGCCCCCTGATCTTCGCGCGGCAGCGGCTTCAGCCGCGAACGCCCCCGGTTCCGCAGGCCCCGGGCTACTGGAAGCCCAGCATGAGCTGGACCAGCCCGGCGGCGAGGCCGGTGGCGGCGCCCAGCGCCAGCAGTATCCACTCGTCCTCCTGGAAGGCCGGCCGCAGCAGGTCCTGGAATTCCCCCGGCGTCATCTCCTTCATTTTTCCGGAGAAGAGTTTCGCCAGCACGGCCGCGCGTTCCTGGTTGAAGGACTTGCTGTTCTCCAGCGGCTCCAGCGCCATGCGCGTGCTCTTGTCGATGAGCGTGCTCTTGAGGTCGGCGAAGCCGGTCGGGCCGATGGCGAGCTGGGCGCCGGTGCGCGCCAGCGCCGACTGGTCGACCAGCACGCTGACGTGGCGCTTGATGAGCTGCCGGGCGCGGCTGGAGCGTTCGCCGGTCAGCACCTCCCGCATGAAGCGGCCGATGGTGAGCAGCTCCTGCGAGGTGAGCTCGGCGAACTTCTCGGCGACCTGTTCCTGGCGGCGCAGGAAGAGGCCCTGCAACGTGAAGGGGCCGACCCTGACGGGGTTCAGCGGGCGGAACACCATGGCCAGCGCGATCCAGTTGGTGAGCAGGCCCAGCACGGCGGCGTAGACCGGCAGCAGGCCGTGCCAGGGCAGAAAGTAGAACAGCACCATCTGCACGCAGCCGAAGGCGAGGCCGATCCAGAAGCTGGCGTTGATGATGAAGCGGATTTCCCTGTCGCCGACCTCCTTGAAGATGCGCACGAGCAGCGCCTTGTCTTCTTCCATCCGGCGGCCGCACATTTCCTTCACGTCCACCAGCTCGTCGATGTTGCCGATGAGGGCGTCGACCAGGCTCTCCATGACCCGGGGCAGGTTCTTGCGCACGTGGTCGTAGACGCGGCGCCGGATGCGCACCGGCAGGTTTTCCCAGAGCAGGCTGTGGCGCTCGCACATCACCGCGTCGGTGTATTCCTCGATATGCGACTCCACCGACTTGGCCACGAACTGGCCGACTTTCTCCGGCTCCATCTGGCGCATGAAGTCGGCGGGCGAGCCCATCTTGCTGAGCATGCGCTCGATGACGATGTCCGACATCTTGCGCGCCTTGCGCGGAATGATGCCCTGCCAGCCGAGCAGGTTGATGCCGCGCTCCTTGCCGCCGACCCTGAGGCCCATGAATTCGAGCGGATAGAACACCATCTGCATGGCCCACCAGACATGCAGCCAGGTGACCACGGCGGCGACGCAGGGAATGCTGATGAAACCCCAGAAATCGGGGCGCGCAGAAAGTTCCTGCCAGAACTGGGAAAGTTCGGTCATGACGTCCTTGTCCTTGTGGGCAACGGCTGGCGCCGTGCGGCAAAACCATGGCGACGAATGCGACAGCGGAGGAAACCGGGCCGGTGGCTGATACTCCGGTTGCCGCTGTTTCCTTGACGGCGACAAATCCTTGTCACCGGAGCGCGAGATTAGCACGGCCGGCCGGCCGCTTATTTTCGGCCCCGTGCCGAGAAAGGCTTTTTCATGCCAATTTCTTAGAGCCTGTCCAAAATCTTGGGGTGGTCCATTAAAAGATGGGCCTGCGATTCTCTTTTTTCGCGGCTAAAGCCGCTCCTACAGATATAATTCCTATGTAGGAGCGGCTTTAGCCGCGAAAAAAGGCGACGGGCAGCGCGACAAATAGATTATGAACAGGCTCTTAGCAGCCCGCTCAGCTAGCGCGCTGCCAGGCGTCGAGCCTGACGGCGCAGCGCGGCTTCACGCTCGACGCCGTCGGCCCCGCCACCGCGCGCCGTCGTCCCCCGGGCGCCGCAAGAATCGGGTGGGCAAGCGCGGTACGCCCTCCTTATGATGGCCGCATGAACACTTCTGCCGACGCCACCGCCACCGCCAGCCTCGACGAGCGCGCCGCGGCCTACCGGACCATCGCCGCCGCCCTGCACTGGCTGCAGGCGCAGGCCGACGCGCCGCCGGCGCTGGCCGACCTCGCGGCGCATGTCGGCCTCTCCGAGTTCCACCTGCAGCGGCTGTTCTCGCGCTGGGCGGGCCTCAGCCCCAAGCGCTTCCTGCAGCACCTGGCGCGGGAGCGGGCGCAGGAGGCGCTGCTGGCGGGCCAGGACCTGCTCGGGGCCAGCCTCGCCGCCGGCCTTTCCGGCCCCGGCCGCCTGCACGACCTCATGGTGAGCTGCACAGCGGCGACGCCGGGCGAGATCAAAAGCGGCGGCGCCGGCCTGCGCATCGGCTGGGGCGTGGCCGCCACGCCCTTCGGACCGGCCTTGCTGGCGGCGAGCGGGCGCGGGCTGATGCAGCTGTCTTTCCTGGAGGACGCCAGCGCCAGCCCGGCCGCCCTGGCCGAGCTGCAGCAGGCCTGGCCCGCCGCCGGCCTCGCCCGGGATGACGCCGCGGCGCAGGCGCTGGCGCGGCGCATCTTCGCCGCCTATCGCGAGCCCGAACCGCTGCCGCTCTTCGTCAAGGGCACGCAGTTCCAGCTCCGCGTCTGGGAGGCGCTGCTGAAAATTCCGGAGGGCCGGCTCATCACCTACGGCACGCTGGCGCAGAGCCTCGGCCAGCCCGGCGCCAGCCGCGCCGTCGGTTCCGCCGTCGGCGCCAACCCGGTGGCGCTGCTGATTCCCTGTCACCGCGTCATCCGCAGCAGCGGCGTGCTGGGCGGCTATCGCTGGGGCGAGACGCGCAAGCGCCTGCTCGTCGCTGCCGAACTCGCCCGCCATGCCCCGGCGAGTGTCGAGCCCGTCACGAAATGACGGCGCCTGCGTAGTTTTTCTCCGCAGCCGTCAACCGTTCCGCAGCCGAGCCGTTTTCTCTCGCAGGTACTGAACTGTCGCCGGCGCTACCTGCCGGAGACGCTGCTGGAGGTAACCAGAATGAAATTCATGCTGACCATTCCCGTGCTGGCCGTTTCCCTGTTCAGCGGCGCCGCCATGGCAGGCGAGCGCGGCACTGCCGTGACCGGCGCCCTCATCGGCGGCGCGGCCGGCGCCGCCCTCGGCCATCACATGAGCGGGCGCGACGGCGCCATCGTCGGCGGCGCGCTCGGCGCGGCGGTGGGCACCTCCATCGCCACCGACCGCCAGCGCGCGCGCGAGGCGCAGCGCGACAGCGACTACGACCGCGACGCCTACCTCTACAACGACGATGACGATGACGACTACCGCTATCGCGAGCGTGTCGTCTATGCAGCGCCGGTAGTCCACTACGCAGCGCCGGTAGTCCACGAGCGCGTCGTCTACGTCCAGCCCCGGCCGGTGCTGGTGTACCAGCCGGTGCAGCGGGTCGTGCGCTACGAGTACGCGGGCCGCCACGACCACGGCTGGCGCCGCGGCCACCACAACGACCGCGCGAAATTCCACAGGGAGCGCGGCAAGTTCTACAAGGAGCGCTACAAGGAGCAGCGCAAGCACCACCGCGAATGGCAGGAGAACTAAGCCCTCGCATCCAATAAAAAGGTCCGCCAATGCGGACCTTTTTATTGGGAACCCCATCCCAACTATCTTTAACCGCCGCCCAGGCGCCCCGCAGGGGTCGCCTTTTCTTTGCTCACTCCCGGGCAAGGGGTAAGCAGATCCCGGCCCCCGTACTCAGGGGGATCAGAAAAAACGCAGGAAGCCAATGCCACCAACCCCAATTTTTATTGCGCCCCATATCACACTCAAACTGTGACGCACCGTACAAAAATAACTTCCCCAGCGCCGCAGGCAATTTACCGCAGGGCATGAAGACCCCCCTCCATCCCCTTGCCCCGCCTGAAAAATGAGAACCACCAAAACAACGGAATGCGGCGCAGTCGAAAGTTTGTTGCAGCCCCGCATGGTTGTATTGCCTTCAGAAAAGAAGGATTTCGATCTTTCGGGTGAGCGACATGAATACAAAAATGAGAATCACGGCCGCGCTCGTGATGATGTTCTCGGAAGTGGGCAGCCTGGAGGCGACCGAGGCAGTCTCCCGCGAACAGATCAAGGGCCTGGACGAACAGGTACAGGACATCAAATCCGATGTGCTCGGCATTTCCACGGAGCTGATGCAGCTCGAGGAAAAGCTGATCTATCCCTCCGACACCCAGGTCTCGCTGTTCCTGGCGTTGGTGCCCGGGCAGAAGTTCCGTCTCGATGCGATGGAGGTGAAGCTCGACGGCCGCGAGGCCACGCACCACCTCTATACGCACAAGGAGCTCGAAGCCCTGCAGAGCGGTGGCGTGCAGCGCCTCTATACCGGCAACCTGCGCTCCGGCGAGCATGTGCTGGAGGTGTCGCTGATCGGCAAGACCGCCGGCAACGACGACTATCGCGAAAGCGCGACCTACCGCTTCACCAAGGAAGAAGGACCGCGGCTGGTCGAGATGACGCTCGCCGGGCCCGGCGCCGGCAGCGACGCCATCCGCTTCAAGGCACTGTAAATCATGCGCGCTCCCCGCCTTGCGCTGCTCGGCTTGTGCGTCGCCTTGCCGGCGGCGCATGCGGCGCCGGCCGCGCCGCCGCCGGCACGCGATCTTTTCCTCGGCGAAGCTTTCTACCAGGCCCGCCAGGGCGCGTACTTCGACGCCATCTCGCGCCTCGACACCGAACTCGGCCAGTACCGCCGGCTCGACGAGCCCGGCCTCGATCCGCTGCACCTGCAGGCGGGCCACGCCGAATTCTCGGTCGGCGATTTCGAACTCTCCTATCGCATGCACCAGCGCGCCGGCCGCGCCATTCGCGCCGTGCTGGAAGGCAACGTCGCCGCCGACATCCGCAACGAGGCCGCCTACCGCCTGGCACGCATCCATTTCGAAAAAGGCGAGGCGGAGCCGGCACTGCGCGTCATCCTGCGCATCGGCGGCAAGCTGCCCGAAACCCTGCGCGCCGACGAGCAACTGCTGCGCGCGCAGATCTACATGGCCAACGACCGCCTGGCCGACGCCGTTACCCTCCTGCGTGATCTGCGCGGCGTGCCGGGCTATGCAGGCTTTGCCGGCTACAACCTCGGCATCGCACTGCTGCGGCAGGAGAAAGTGGAGGAGGCGCATGAGCAGCTCGCCCGCGCCGGCCAGATCGAGGCGCGCGACGACGCCGCCCGCGCCATCCGCGACAAGGCCAATCTCGCGCTCGGCCTGCGCCTCCTGCAGACGGAAAAAGCCGGCGACGCCAAGCCCTATCTCGAGCGCGTGCGCCTCGAAGGTCCCTTCTCCGAGCAGGCCCTGCTCGGTGCCGGCTGGTCGGATGTGCGCGCCGGCCGCTTCGAACGCGCGCTGGTGCCCTGGAGCCTGCTGGTCAAGCGCGATCCCACCGGCAAGGCCGTGCAGGAAAGTCTGCTCGGCGTGCCCTATGCCTATGCCAGGCTGAACCTGCACGGCCGCGCCGCGCTGCTCTACGGCAACGCGCTCGAGGTGTTCGGCAGGGAGATCGCGCGGCTCCATGCTTCGACGGCCAGCATCAAGAGCGGCAGCTTCCTGAAAGCGCTGGTGCGCGAGGAGCTGAAGCAGGACCCGAACTGGGTGATCCGCCTGCGCGAACTGCCGGAAACGCCGGAAACCTGGTACCTGGCCGAGCTCATGGCCTCCAACGACTTCCAGTCGGCGCTGAAGAATTACCAGGACCTCGTCGATCTCGGCCGTCGCCTCGAGGCCGGGGACGTCCACCTCGATGCCTGGGAAGACCTTATCGTGCTGCGCCGCCGCTATTACGAGCCGCTGCTGCCCGGTATCGACAGCCGTTACCGCGCGCTCGACGCGCAGCTGCGCCTGCGTCTCGAACAGCGCCAGCGCCTCGACGACCGCCTGCAGAAACTGCTGGTGGCACCGCGCCCGGACATGCTCACCACCGCCGACGAGCGCCTGCAGCTCGCTGCGCTCGACAAGCTGGAAGCGCAATACCGCAACGACTCCAGCCCGGCAGGCATTGCCGCGCGCGAGCGTATCCGCCGCCTGCAGGGCGTCATCCGCTGGAACATCGCCACCGGCTACGACCAGCGCCTCACCGACGCCTGGCAGCATCTGCGCGAGCTCGACACGCACGTCGCGGCGCTGCAGAAGATCCACACCTCCTATGTGCGCACGCGCCAGGCCGCGACGCAGAGCTACCAGGGTTACGACGCCCGCCTGCGCCAGGCGCGGCAGCGCACCCGCGCCGCGCGCGAAAAAGTCGCGGCGCTGATGCAGCTGCAGGGCAGCCAGCTCGAGAGGCTGGCGCTGCAGGAACTCGAGCAGCGCCGCTACCGCCTCGAGGACTACCAGGTGCAGGCGCGCTTCGCCATGGCGGAAAGCTACGACCGCGCGCTCAAGGCGCAGCAGCGTACCGAAACGGCATCGAAGGACGTCGCGGCGAAAGCCGAACCGGCAGAGGCGGTGCGAAAATGAACGTGCCCCGTCTCAGCCTGCTTGCCTGCGCCATCCTGCTCGCCTCCTGCTCCAGCGCTCCGCAGAAGGGCACCATCGCCGACCTGCGCCAGGCGAAGCTGGAGCTGGCCGACGAGAAAATCGAAGGCGGTATCGAGAAGGCAATGCAGGGCTACCAGAAATTCCTGGAGGAAACGCCGGAATCGTCGATGACGCCGGAAGCCCTGCGTCGGCTCGCCGACCTCAAGCTCGAGCGTGAATACGGGGTGCTGGAGAAGGGCGCGGCACACAGGCTGCCGCTTACGGCCACCGCCGCAGTTAGGCCCGAGCGCGCGCAGGTCGCGGCCGCAGCCGTCGGCAGCGCGCCGGCGCTCGCCGCCGATCCGCAGCGCGAAAACAGCAAATCCTTCGAGCAGCGCGCCACGCAGGCCGCCGCCATCCCGGTGACGGCCGCCATCCCGGACGCCGACGGCGCCGATCTCAGCAATGCCGGCGCCACCGAAGCCATCGCGCTCTACAAGCAACTGCTCGAGAAATACCCGCATTACCCGCGCAACGACCAGGTGCTCTACCAGCTCGCGCGCGCGCACGAGGAACTCGGCCAGGTCGACGCAGCCATGGCCGTGATGAACCGCATCGCCAGGGACTATCCGGCCTCGCGCTACAGCGACGAAATCCAGTTCCGCCGCGGCGAATACCATTTCACCCGCAAGCAGTTCCTGCCGGCGGAAGGCGCCTACCAGGCCATCGTCAAGGCGGGCGCAAAATCGTTCTACTACGAGCTCGCGCTCTACAAGCTGGGCTGGAGCTTCTACAAGCAGGAAATGCACGAGGAGGCGCTGCAGCAGTTCACCGCCCTGCTCGACCACAAGATCGCCACCGGCTACGACTTCGAGAAACCAAAGGACGAGTTCGAGGCCAAGCGCGTCGAGGATACCTACCGCGTCATCAGCCTGAGCTTCTCCGCGCAGGGCGGCGCCGACGCCATCGTCGCCCATTTCAAGAAGCATGGCCGGCGCAATTACGAGGTCGACGTCTACCGCAACCTCGGCGAGCACTATCTCGAGAAGCGCCGCTACGCCGACGCCGCGGCCGCCTACAGGGCTTTCGTGCAGCAAAACCCGTATCACCAGGTGGCGCCGCACTTCGACATGCGCGTCATCGCCATCTACAGGCAGGGGGGCTTTCCGCAGCTCGTGACCGAGGCCAACAAGGCCTTCGCCACCGACTACGGCCTGAAGGCGGTCTACTGGACGCGTTTCGACGTCAACGCCTATCCCGACGTGCTGGGCCACCTCAAGACCAACCTGAAGGAACTGGCCAACCACTACCACGCGCTCTACCAGGAGCCGCAGTTCGCCAAGGCGAAGCCGGAGAATTTCCGCGAGGCCTCGCACTGGTACAGCGAATTCCTGGAGTCCTTCCCGAAGGACGCCGAAGCGCCGGTGATGAACTACCAGCTCGCCGACCTGCTGCTGGAAAACCGCGCCTTCGCGCAAGCTGCGGCGGCCTACGAGCGCGCCGCCTACGATTATCCCGCGCATGAAAAAGCCGCGGCGGCCGGCTATGCCGCCGTCTATGCCTGGCGCGAGCATCTCGCCGCGGTGGCGGAGCGTGACAAGGAGGGCGCGCGCCAGCAGGCTATCCGCAGCTCGCTGCGCTTTGCCGAAGCCTTCCCGCAGCACGAGAAGGCCGCGCTGGCCATGGGCGCCGCACTGGAAGACATCTACGGCAGCAGGGACTACACGGCGGCGCAGACCACCGGCCGCCGCCTGCTCGCACTGTTCCCGACTGCCGATCCGGCGCTGCGCCGCGGCGCCTGGCTGGTGGTCGCGCATTCCGCCTTCGAGCTCGCGCAGTACGCCGCGGCGGAGGAGGGCTACGGCAACGTGCTGCAGCTCACCGCTGCCGACGCCAGCGACCGCGCCGGGCTTGTCGAAAACCTGGCGGCTTCCGTCTACAAGCAGGGCGAACAGGCACAGGCCGCGGGCGACCTCGCCGGCGCTGCGACGCAATTCCTGCGCGTCGGCCAGGTGGCCCCGACCTCGAAGATCCGCCCGACCGCCGACTACGACGGCGGCGCCGTGCTGATCCAGCTCAAGGACTGGGAACGCGCCGCCACCGTGCTGCACGCCTTCCGCCAGCAGTATCCGGGGCACACGCTGCAGCCCGACGTCACGCGCAAGATCGCGCACGTCTTCCACGAAGCCGGCAAGCTGGCGCAGGCCGCCGCCGAATACGAGCGCATCGAGACCGAAACCAGGGACGAGACGCTGCGCCGCGAAGCGCTGCAGGTGGCGGCCGATCTCCATTTGAAGGCCGGCGCCGGCGACAGGGCGCTGCTGGTCTACGCCCGCTTCCTCGGCTATTTCCCGCGGCCGCTGGAGCCGGCGGTGGAAACCCGCCACAAGATCGCCACTCTCCTGAAGGCGCGCAACGACAGCGCCGGTTATCAGCGTGAACTGAAAGCCATCGTCGCGACGGACGCGAAGGCCGGCGCGGAGCGCAGCGACCGCATCCGCTACCTCGCCGCGACTGCCGCGCTGATCCTGGCTGAACCGACGTACGCGCAGTACGCCGAGATCAAGCTCACCCAGCCCTTCGACAAGAGCCTGAAAAAGAAAAAGGCCGCGATGAAGTCGGCAAACGACGTCTTCGGAAAACTGCTGGCCTATGAAGTGGGCGAGGTGACCTCGGCGGCGACCTTCTACATCGCCGAGGCGTATACCAACTTCAGCACGGCGCTGAAGCAGTCCGAGCGTCCCGGCGACCTCGACGAGCTGGAGAAGGAGCAGTACGAAGAGGCGCTCGACGAGCAGTCCTATCCCTTCGAGGAGAAGGGCATCCAGATCCACGAGAAGAACGCCGAGCTCATCAGCCGTGGCGTCTACAACGCCTGGGTGGACAAGAGCATGGGCCGCCTTGCCGAACTGATGCCGGGCCGCTACGCCAAGTTCGAGGAAAGCACGGGTTTCATTCCCGCGCTCGAAGTGGCCGGCTACCAGGAGATCACCGAGCCGCCCGCGCCCGCGCCGGCGCCGCTGCCCGCCGCACCGGCGAGCGGCACGCCGGCCGCCGCCCAGCCCGTGGTCGACGCCGCCCCGGCAAGCGCGCCGCCCGCAGACGACGCGGCGCCGGTGGCGGCAAACGCCGCGACAGCGATAGCCGCGCCGCTCGCCGTCAGTCGTCGGGAGTGACGCCATGCAGACCTTGCCTGCCTGTGGCAGCGAAAACGAACGGAGCCCCTCCGTCATGAACAGAATCGCGAGAAGCCCGACGCCGCGCCGCGTCGTGTTCGCCGCCCTGGCCGGCGCCATCGTCGGCTGCGCCAGCGCGCCAGCGCCGGCCCCCGTACCCACCGGCAACCTGAACGCGCCGGCACCGATTTCGCCGCAGACGCGCGCCGAGTTCGACGAAGCGATGCAGCTGATCGGCGCGGGAAACTATGAGAAAGGCATGGAATTGCTGCGCCGAGTGGCGAGCCAGTCACAGAATAATGCGGTGCCGCACATTAATCTCGCGATAGTAAACATGAAAAAAGGCAAGCTCGACGACGCCGAAAATAATTTGAAGAAAGCGCTCGAGATAGACCCGGACAATCCGGTGGCCAACAATGAACTCGGCATTCTTTACCGCAAGACCGGACGCTTCGCGGAAGCCCGGACAACCTATGAGAAGCTGCTCGGCAAATATCCCCGTTACCCCGTCGCCAACAAGAACCTGGCCATTCTCTGCGACCTCTACCTGCGCGACTACGAGTGCGCGCTGCGCGGCTATACCGCCTACAGCAACGCGCTGCCCGACGACAAGAACGCCCGTATCTGGATGGCCGACGTGCACAAGCGGCTCGGCACAGACCCGCGCGCGGCCACGGTAGGAAACGAGCCATGAAATACCTGCTGACGATGTTCCTGATGCTGCTGCCGGCGACGCTGCCGGCGGCGGAAGCCAGGTCGGGCATGCCGGCCGAGGGCGACGCCAAGATGGTCTCGGGCATGTCCATCCTCGGCAACAACGACGCGCCGAAATCGCTCTACATCGTGCCCTGGAAAAGCTCGGAGCTCGGCAAGGAGTCAGAGTTCCGCTCCAGCCTGCTCGACGAAACGCCGGGGCCGGTGGACAAGCCGGTGTTCCAGCGCCAACTGGATTTTTACCAAGTCAGCCACGCTGAACGACAACGCGATTCAAGTAAGGGGAAGCAATAGTGGACACCATCAATTACGTCATCAAGTTCTTCGTCGAAGGCGGCTTCTGGATGTATCCCATCCTGTTCGTCGGCATGCTCGGCGCGGCCTTCGCCGTCGAGCGCTTCGTCAAGCTCAGGCTGCTGGAGCGCGCCAACCGCCGCATGTGGGAGGAGCTGCATCCGGTGCTGCTGCAGGGTGATTTCGACAAGGCGCGCGAAATGGTCGCCAACGACAAGTCGGCGGTGGCGGAGCTGCTGTCCATGGGCCTGGAAGTACAGGGCAGCGTGCGTCGCCGCGACGACATCGAGATCGCCATGGATGAGGCGATGATGGAAATCGTGCCGCAGCTCGAAGCGCGTACGGTCTATATCGCGCTGTTCGCCAATATCGCCACGCTGCTCGGCCTGCTCGGCACCATCGTCGGCCTGATCGCGGCCTTCGACGCGGTGGCGAACGCCAATCCCGCGGACAAGGCGGCGCTGCTGTCGTCCTCCATCTCCGTGGCCATGAACACGACGGCCTTCGGCCTGATCGTCGCCATTCCGCTGCTGGTCTTCTACTGCATGGTCGGCGCCAAGGCGGGCGCCATCGCCGGCAGCCTGGAAATGATCTCCGTGAAGACGCTGAAGCTGATCAGCGGGATGAGCAAGCGTAGCTACCAGCAGGCCCCGCAGGCCCAGAAGACCGAGCCGGCCGAGCAGACGGTCTGATCATGGCCAGAAGAGCTTTCAAGAAACAGGGCCAGGCGCTGGAACTGGACGTCACCACCTTCATGAACCTGATGGTGGTGCTGATTCCCTTCCTGCTCGCCACGGCGGTGTTCTCGCAGGTCAGCATCCAGGAGCTGAACCTGCCGCAGGCCGCGGCGGGCGGCGCGGTGCCCGACACGCCGCTGGTGACCATCGAGGTCATGGTGCGCAAGAAGGGGCTGGAGATCGGCAACGGCAAGGCCATTACCGACAGCATTCCGATGAAGGAGGGGAAATACGATCTCGCGCGCCTCTCGGACGAGCTGCGCAATCTCAAGGCCCGGTATCCGGACAAGCAGGACGTCACCGTGCTGCTGGAGCCGGACATCGAATACAGCGACATGATCGGCGTCATGGACGCGGTCAAGGCCGACATCGACAAGGTGCGCGGCAAGCCTGACCAGGCCGTGGTGCTGTTCCCGGAAATCTCCATAGGGGATACGCCATGACCGATTCCCGCCGCATGAAGCGCATGGCACGCATGCGCAAGCAGCAGGTCGCCTCGCTCAGCCTGACCTCGCTGATGGACATCTTCACCATCCTGCTGCTCTACCTGCTGGTCAACCAGTCCTCCGGCACCGTGACGGAGCCGCCCAGGAACATCAAGCTGCCGGATTCCATCGCCGCGACCAAGCCGCGCGAGACCCTGGTGGTGGCGGTGAGCGACGAGGATGTGACGGTGGGCGGCGAACGCGTCGCCACGATGGCCCAGGTGATGGCGAGCCCGGGCGACGTCATCGAGCCGATCCGCGCGCGCATGGCCGAGATCCGCGCCAACGCCGCGGGTTTCGGCACGCAGGCGGAAGGACAGAGCGACGAGGTGACGGTCATGGCGAACAAGAAGGTGCACTTCCGCGCCATGAAGCGCGTCATGACGTCCTGCACGGCCGCCGGCTACACCAGGATCTCGCTGGCGGTGAACCAGAAATGATTTTCAGGTTGGCATGATCCCGTGAATACATCCTTTGCACAGCGGCAACAGGCGCTGCGTGCGCAGCTCGCAAGAGAGAAAGAGGCGCTCTCCGGTCTCGAGACGCGACTGCACGATGTCGATGCCGAACTCTCGGGCCTGGCGCCGCAGTGCCAGCAGTACCGGTTGCTGGAAACGATCTGCGCCGCGCTGGACCAGCTCAGGGAGTTGGGTGCCGCAGCCCTGTTCTGGGGCGAGGCCGCCGGCGTCGACCAGGAGGCGAATCTCCAGCGCAGCCGCGCAGCCGTCGCGACGTTCAACGGCCGCCTGGAGGCGCTCGGCGAAACGCGCCGTTTGCTGCTGTCGGATATCCGCAACCGTCACGAGCAGATCGGCGAACTCGAATACCACCTCGAGGGCGTGCTGCAGGCGGAAGAGGACGCCAAATTCGAATTCATCGTCGAGCGCGAGCCGGGCGACCGCGCGTTCCACGCCGGCGTCCTGCCCTGGTCCAGTCCGGAAGAAGACCGCCGCCGCCTGCGCAAGATCCTGAAGATCGCAATGCTGCTCATGCTGTTCATCGGCGTCATCCCGCAGGTCTGGAAGCTGCCGGTGCCGGACCGCCACAAGAAGGCGGAAATTCCCGAGCGCCTGGTGCAGATGATGAAGAAGAAGGAAGCGCCGAAGCCGATCGAGAAGCCGCGCGAGGCCAGGAAGGAAGAGGATCCGGCCAAGACGGCGAAAAAGGACGACAAGCCCAAGGAGATCGCCACGGCCACGCCCGTGCAGCTAAGGGAAGCGCGTGCACGCGCCGAAACCAAGGGCGTGCTCGCCTTCAAGGACAGCTTTACCGACCTCATCGACGAGGGCATGCCCTCGCAGCTCGGCGCCGACGCGCGCATCAGCAACGCCGGCCGCCAGGCCCTGGGCGGCGCGCCGGGCCACGGCGCCGCCGGCAGGCGCTCGCTCATTCTCGCGCAAGCGGGCGGTGGCAGCGGCGGCATCGCCGGCGCGGCCATCAGCCGCGGCGGCGTCGGCAGCGGCAGCGGCAGTGCCATCGCCGGCAGCGGCGTGGCCGTGGGGCGCGCCACCAGCAGCATCGCCGCCGACGCGAAGGAAGCCGGGCGGCCGCTCGGCAAGGGCGCCGGTCCGTCGCGCACCGACGAGGAAATCCAGATCGTTTTCGACAAGTACAAGGCCGCGCTCTACCGCATCTACAACCGCGAGTTGCGCAACGATCCGACGCTGCGCGGCAAGATGGTGCTGGCGCTGACCATCGAGCCCGACGGCCGCGTCTCGGCCTGCCGCGTGCAGTCCACCGACATGAACTCGCCGGCGCTCTCCGCCGACATCGTGGCGCGTGTGCTCAAGTTCGATTTCGGCGCGAAGGAGGGCGTGCCGGCGACCAGGATCCTCTATCCCATCGACTTCCTGCCGGCGGGCTGAGGCCCGCCGCTGGTTCTGCCGCCGCCTCCGGGCGGCGGCAGTTTTTTCGGGCTCATTTTTCTCAAAGGCACTGCCGGGTTCTTTCGCTGCGCGGCAGGCAGGCGCGGCAGTGCGCCGCTCCGCAATGCAGGCGATGGATGAGATTGTGGATGTAAGGTCTTGCCCTCGTGTCAGTTTTTTCCGGATTTTTTAGACGCGATTCACACAAAAGAATGCGAATGCCCGGACGAGTGCGCAGGGCTTCACGTTATTTTCTTCCGTTTATTTTTAGAATTTACTGGCCGAACTATGTATTCCGCCCGCGGCATCGCGAAGAACCTTAAAAAAGGCCGTTGCGTTGAAAAATACGATTTTCCTGGGAGCGCTGCAGCGCTCGCTGGACATGATCTCGAAAACGGGGCGCAACCATAAGGAGCGTGACGCGCGCAGGACAAGGCTAGCCGGCCACCTCCTGGCCTGCTTCCTCCTGCTGGGCACGGCCAGCTCGGCATGGGCAGGCGAGGTGCTCTGCTCCAATTTCGGGGGCGTGATCGACGGCAGCAATCCCGCGACCTATGCCGCCATCGAGGCCGCCTCGACCCTGGGCATGGACCAGACCTGCACGATCAAGAATTTCACGCAGTCGCGGCCGCTGCACCTCACCATCAATTTCTACACGCCCAACACCAATCCCAAGCCGATCTACCTGATCGTCTTCGACAACGTCTACTACACGGGCAACCTGGCCTGCGCCAACATCGAGCACAAGCTCTGGCTGACCAACAACTCCGTCTTCGACATCAACAACTCCTGCCAGGACCTGGTCATCCCCGTCGAGAAGATCGACAAGAGCTCGCCCGCCGCCACCGCTGCCGTCGGCGTGCCCTTCACCTACACGCTCACCATCCCGGTCATGTTCTTTCCGGGCGATGGCACCGTCATCAGCAACAGCGGCTCGCCCAACACCCTGGGCAACATCCACGTCACCGACGACCTCACCGCGGCCGCCACCGGCGCGGAGATGACCGTGCTGGGCATCAACGCCTATTTCCGCAGCAGCGGCACCGCGGTGCCCGTCACCAATATCGGCGACAGCAAGCATCTCGATTTCACGCTGCCGAACATCCCGGCCGGCGAGCAGATCCTGGTCGAGATCACGGCCGTGCTGGACAGCGTGCCCGCCAACGCGACCAACACGGTGTTCACCAACACCGCCAAGTGGACGTTCTCGCGCTCCATCGACCTCAACGAGAACGGCATCATCGAGCCGGGGGAATTCTTCGATCCGCTGCCGGGCGAGTGGGGCGTGTCGCCGCCCATGACCATTACCGGGCCCGACCTCGTGGTGAACAAGACCACGCCGGCGACGGCGATCAACCCGACGAACACCGCGACCTACACCATCGATGCGCAGAACGTCGGGGGCTGGGAGGCATGGAACGCCACGCTGCGCGACAACATCCCCGTCGGCATGTGCGACACCGACCCCGGCACCTGGGGCACGGGCCTCGGCGCGCGCATCGTCGCCGCGGACGGCGCGACGACGGTGCGGACCCTGACGGCGGGCACGGATTACTCGGTGAGCTGGGCCGGCGCCGGCACCTGCCAGCTCAGCCTGACCCTGACCGACGCCGGCGGCGCCATCGCGCCGAGCCAGCACCTCGTCGTCACCTACCAGACCCGGCTCGATCCGGGTTTCACCGCCAGCGGCAGCAGCCTGACCAACGTCGCCGGCGCGACGCAGTGGTACAACGGCGCGAGCAGCGTGGCCGGCCGTATCGGCTACAGCCGGACGCTGAGCAACGGCACGCCGGCGGTGACCGACCACGAAGACAACGCCACCGTCACCGCGGCGCTGAGCGGCTACTACTTCGAGAAGACCGTCACCAACCTGGAGACGGGCGCGTTTCCGGCGACTTCCGCGGCGCCCGGCGACGCGCTGCGCTACCGGCTGCATCTGTTCAACGTCAACCAGAACATCAGCAACATCGGCATCGCCGATCCGCTGGGCGCGGCCAGCTTCGTGTTGCCGCCCGCCATCGTGACCTGCGCCGTCGTCGGCCCCGTGCTCGTGGCCGACACCGCCAGCGAAACCATGACGCCGCTCTGCAGCTTCAGCGCGGGCCAGTTGCAGGTGACCGGCGCCGGCGGCAAGGCCCTGCGCCTGCCGCAGGGCGACGACCTGGTGATCGAGTTCGACGTCACCCTGCAGCCCGGCCTGGCCAACGGCACTGTCGTGTCCAACCAGGCGGTGCTCACCGCCACCGGCATCAGCACCGATCCCGGTCCCCAGTATCAGAGCGACGACCCTTATGTGAACGGCGTCTCCGACCCCGCCATCGCGACGGACGAAGATCCCACCAATCTCGTCATCATCACGCCCGGCCCGCTGGCCAAGACCAATCCGGCCGTCACCACGGCCACCATCGGCGAGCGCTTCACCTACCGCATCACCGTGCCCGGCACGGCGGTGGCGATGCCGCTGTACGACGTGCGCATACTCGACACGCTGCCCGCCAACCTGCGTTTCATCGGCGCGACGGCGCAGGTGGGCGTCACCACGCTGACGCTGTCCGATAGCGATGGCGGCGCCGACAACAACCTGGTGCTGCAGGAAGCCAGCACCGGCATCGACATTCCCGCCGGCCGCCAGGCGATCGTCGACGTCACCGTGGAAGTGGTGAACAGCACCGCCAACGTCAGGGGCGCGACGTTCAGCAACAGCGCCTCCTATGCCTACAACCGCGTCAACGGCGACACCGGCACGCAAACCGCCGGCAGCGGCGCCAGCACCGGCACCATGACCGTGATCGAGCCGGCACTGACCCTC
The DNA here is from genome assembly GCA_049320605.1 of Pseudomonadota bacterium. Taxonomy (GTDB): domain Bacteria; phylum Pseudomonadota; class Gammaproteobacteria; order Pseudomonadales; family Moraxellaceae; genus UBA2031. Next base: position 29,790 of record JBMOQI010000018.1, read on the forward strand.
GTCGGCAAGACGGTGAGCAACGTCACGCCCGGCAAGGCCGCGGCCGATCCGGCCGCGGGCGGCGACGTGCTCGAATACGAGATCAGGGTTGCCCACGCCGCGGGCAGCAATGCCCCGGCCTTTGACGTGAACGTGGTGGACACGCTGCCGGCGGAGCTGGCGCTGAACGCCGCCTTCACGCCCACCGCCACCATTAATGGCAGTGCCGTCGCCGGCTTCGTGGCCACGCCCACGGCGCAGGCCGGCGGCCTGCTGCTCTGGGGCAGCGGCAACGGCGACGAGACGCTGGACATTCCGGTCGGCCAGACGCTGCTGCTGACCTATCGCGTCAACGTGGTGGGCGCGACGGGCGCCACGCTCGCCAACAGCGTGACCGTGGACTGGACCTCGCTGGACGGCGCGAGCAGCAACGCCGAGCGTAGCGGCGCCGGCTGCCCGACCGTCACGGCGCCCGACACGTATTGCACGGGCCCGGCGGTCGCGACGGTGACCACCGTCGACACCAATGCGCTGGCGAAAACCGTGGTCTCCGATAGCTGGAGCACGGCGCCCAGCACCGCCAGCGATGCCGTGCTGCGCGTCGGCGACACCGTGGTGTACCGCCTCGCGCTCAGCCTGCGCGAAGGCCGGACCCAGAATGTGGTGGTGCGCGACACGCTGCCGGCCGGCCTCGCCTTCGACGCCGTGGTCGCCGTCAACGGCGCCAGCGCCGCGCCCTTTGCCGCCGTTGCGCCGTTCGCGCATGCCGACATCGCAGCGCCGGCCGTGGCCGGCAATGTCGTGACCTGGACCATCGGCGATGTCGTCAACGCCATCGACAACAACACCGCCAACGACACCTTCGTCATCGAATACCGCGCCCGCGTGGCGACGAACACGCTCGCGCATACCGCAACGACGGCGCTCAACAACAGCGCCGAGTTCGCCTATACCGGCGGCAGCACCAAGACCGGCAGCGTCGCCCTCGAAGTGCGGCAGCCGGTGATCGTGACGGTGAGCAAGACCGATTCGCTCGGCAACGCCTTCCCGAGCAGCGCCGCGCCGCGCAACGTGAACCTCGCCAGCGACACCCTGCAATTCCGCCTGCAGGCCTGTAATGCGAGTGCTTCCGCTGCGCCGGCTTACAGCCTGCAACTGGTCGACACGCTGGCCGGCCCGCTCGATGAAACCAGTATTTCCGCAGCGGTGGTGACGGTGAACGGCGCCGCGCAAACCGCCGGCGTCGGCTACGTCTATACGCCGCCTGCCGGTCGCGGCGGCACCATGACCTTCGTGTTCAACACGCCGCTGCTGGCGGGGGAGTGCGCCGTCGTCGAGTACGGCGTCGGCTTCCATACCGACGTCGCGCCCAACCAGCTCTGGAACAACAGCGTCAGCGCCGCCGGCTACTGGTCGCTGCCCGGCGCCAGCGGCCAGCGCTATGCGGCGGTGGGCCCGGCGCAGTTCTGGATGACTAACAACAGCACCGATCCGTCGCCGCTGAAGAGCCTGGTGGCGCCGGCCACCGAAGCCACCATCGGCCAGGCCGTGGTGTACCGGGTCACCGTGCCGGCGACGAACGCATCGCGCAGCAATGTCGTCGTCACCGATTCGCTGCCGGCGGCGCTGGTCTACGACAGCGCCAGCGCCACGGTGAACGGCGTGGCGGTGGCGCTCACCGACAACAGCGTGGCGCCGGGGCAGGTGAGCCTGACCCTTGCACAGATTCCCGCCGGCCAGGAGGCCATGATCACGCTGAGCGCGCATGTGGCCAACGATGCCACCAGCAATGCCGGCAACACCTTCGGCAACCAAGCGTCCTATACCTACACAGGCTACAGCGGCCCGGCGCTCACCAGCCTGCCGACAGCCCCGCTCACCATTGTCGAGCCAGGCGTTGCCGTGGCCAAGGCGGTGACGCCGACCACGCCACCGGTAGCCGGCGACATCCTGAATTACACGGTGGACCTCAGCGCCAGCACGGGCGCGAATTTTTCCAATGCCTATGACCTCGGCCTCGTCGACACGCTGAGCCTCGGCCTGGAATACGTGGCCGGCACCGCCACGGTCGACGGCGTCGCGGTAGCGCCGGTAGTGAGCGGCGACGGCGTGGCCACGCCGCAGGCCCTGACCTGGAGCGGCATCGACATTCCCGAAGGCACGACCGTCGCCGTGGCATACGACGTGCGCGTGCTGAACGGCGTCACGCCGGCGCAGGTGCTGAGCAACAGCGTGACGGCGCGCTGGACCAGCCTCGACGGCAGCAACACCAACGAGCGCAACGGCAGCGCGGCGCCCGCGCACAACGATTATTTCGCCTCGGCCAGCACCAGCCTCGGCGCGCCCGACAACACCACTTTCGCCAAGTCGCGCCTCACCGACACCTTCGATGCCGCCGACGCCAGCCTGCGCATCGGTGACCGCGTCGATTTCGAATTGCGCATCGGCTTGCAGGAAGGCACGCACAACAACCTCGTGGTCACCGACACGCTGCCGCTCGGCATGGTCTACGAGAGCGTGGTCGGCGGCAGCGTCTTCGGCACGGCCAGCGCGCCCGGCACGCCGGCGCCGGCAGTCAGCGGCGACGGCGTGACCACGCCGCAGACCCTGACCTGGAATCTCGGCACGCAGACCAATCCTGCCGACGCCAGTGCGCTCAACGATTTCATCGCCATCGTCTACCGCGTGCGCGTGCTCAATAACGACACGCTGGCGCAATCGCCCACCACGCAGTCCCTCGCCAACAACGCCGCGCTGAACTACACGGTGGGTGGCGTGGCCGTGCTGCCCAAAACGGCGATGCAGAACGTCACCGTGCTGCAGCCCAGCCTCGCCGTCGGCAAGAGCGTGGCCACTCCCGGCGGCGACAGCGTCGTGGTCGCGGGCGAGGTCATCACCTACACCGTCGACATCGTCAACAGCGGCACCGCGCCGGCCTATGACACGGTGCTGACGGACACGCTGCCCGCCGGCCTGCGCCAGGGCGGCGTCACCACCACGTCGATCCGCCTGGTCAATGCCGGCACCGCGCTGCCGCTGCTGGCGCCGGCCTATAGCGCCGCCACCGGCGTCGCCACCTGGAATTTCGACAACGGTAGCGCCGACAGCTACACGGTTCCCGCCGGCGACACCCTGCGCGTGGTGTACACGGTGCTGGCCGACGCCAACGTCGGCGCTAGCCTGACGCTGGGCAACGGCGCGGTCGCCTCGCGCTATTACTCCTTCGACGACGAAGCCCTGCCGGCCGGTGGCAGCGCCGCCCAGCGCGAGCTCTACGGCCCGTCCAATACCGCCATCGCCACGGTGACGACAGCGGCGCCGGGCGCCTTGCAGAAAGCCACGACGGCGGCCACCGTCGCCGTCGGCCAGCAGTTCACCTACACCATCACCGTGCCGGCCGTGGCGGTCAGCACGGCGCTGCACGACGTGCGCATCACCGACGATCTCGCGGCCTCCGCCGCGGACCTGCGCTTCGTCAGCGTGAGCAGGATTGCCGGCTCCGGTGCGTGGACGCCGGCCAACACCAGCGGCAGCACGTCGCAGCTCGTGATCGAAGACACCACGACCGGCATCGACATTCCCGCGGGCGAGCAGATCAGCGTGGCGATCACCGTCGAGGTGCTGGACACCGCCGGCAACGTCAGCGGCCTCGTCTTCAATAACAGCGCGGATTACACCTACAACCGCGTCGACAATACCGCGGCGACGCAGGCGTCCGGCCTGCCGGGCACTTCCGGCGACACCACCCTCACCGGCGCCGACACGCTGACGCTGGAAAAATCCGGCCCGGCCACGCTCGGCTACGGCCAGGCCGGCGTGTTCACGCTGGACGTGCAGAACACCGGCACGGCCACCGCCTGGGACATCACGCTCACCGACCGCCTGCCCAACCCGGCCCCGGGCGGCATGTGCGACGTGGCGCCCTCGATAATTTCCGCGCAGGTGTTCGACGGCGCCACGCTGGTGGCCACGCTGGCGGCCGGCACCGATTTCACGACTTCCTTCACGGCCGGCACGCCGAGCTGCGCCTTCACGTTCACCGGTGTGTCCGCCACTGCCGCGCTGGCGCCGACGCATCGCCTGCTCCTGACCTACCAGGCCTTCATCGACGCCGACAATCCGGCGAACGCGACGCTGACCAATGTCGCGGGCGCCACCGAATGGTTCAGCCAGGACACGGCCGGCGCCGGCGCCACCGGCGCGACCCGCACCTTCACGCGCACGCTGGGCAACGGCAGCGCCGGCACGCCCGATCATGAAGACGCGCATACGCTGACCACCGAGCCGCCGGCCATGCTGGTGGAAAAGACGGCCGCGTTGCAGAACGACGTGAACGGCGATGGCGTCGTCAATCCGGGCGACACGCTGCGCTACACCGTCACCGTCACCAATACCGGTCCGATTGCGCTGCCGAACTTCGCGTTGACCGATGATCCCGGCGCGCTCAACGCCAGCGCCGTGTTCGCACCAGGCAGCCTGGCCAACCTGAGCGCGCCGGCCGGCGCCGACACTTCGGCCACCAATGCGAATGGCGGTACTAACGGCGCCGGCCTGGTGGACGTGCGCAATCTGGCGCTCGGCCCGCAGGGCAGCCTTACCGGCGTCGTGGTGGTGAGCTTCGATGTCACGCTGGCCGCGGTCATCGACGACGGCACCGTTGTCTACAACCAGGGCACGCTCAGCGCTTTCGGCGCGCCCGTCGCCAGCACCGACGCTCCGGCCATTGCCGGCGCCGCGAATCCCACCGAGACGCTGGTCCGTTCCGCGCCGCTCTGGCTGCTGCAGAAAACCTCGCAGGACCTCACCGGCGATCCCGCCGCGCTGCAGCCGGGCGACACGCTGCGCTACACCCTCACGGTGCAGAACATCGGCAAGGAGAACGCCGTCGATGTGGTGCTGCGCGACCTGGCGCCGGCCTTCACCACCTATGTGTCCAACACCACGCGGCTGAACGGCGTGGCGGTGGCCGATCCCGCGGCCGGCGTTTCGCCGCTGCAGAACGGCCTGCTGATCAATGCGCCCGGCAACGCCGCAGTCGGCGCCATGGATGCGTCGCCGGCGGCCAGCAACCTCGCCACCATCACCTTCAACGTGACGGTCGACGCCGGCGCCGTGAGCGGCACCCTCATCGCCAACCAGGGCTTCCTGAACGGCAGGGGCGCGGGCGGCACCGCCTTCCCGGAAAAACCCTCGGACGATCCGGCCACGACGGTCGCCGACGATCCGACCCGCGACATCGTCGGCAACCTGCCGCTGCTGGATGCGCAGAAGACGGTGCAACTGGTGGACCAGAACGGCGACGGCGTCGTCGGCGCCGGTGACGTGCTGCGTTACACCATCACCGTCGGCAACAGCGGCACGGTGCCGGCCACGGGCGTGGTGCTGAACGATCCCCTGCCCGCCGGCACGACGTATATCGACAACTCGACGACGCTGAACGCGCTCGCCTACGACGACGCCGCCTTCGGCGCCGGCAGCGTCGACGTGAACATCGGCACGCTGGCCGGCGGCGCCAGCGCCACGGTGGTCTTCGAGGTGACCGTGGGCGCGCTGGCGGCCGGCACCGTCATCAGCAACCAGGGCTTCGTGGACAGCGCCGAATTGCCGGTGGAGCCCACCGATGCCGACGGCCTCGACGGCAACGGCGACCAGCCGACCACCATCGTGGTGGGCAGCGACCAGCAGGTGGCCATCGTCAAGGAAGTGGCGGTGGTGGGCGGCGGCATCGCGTTGCCGGGCAGCGTGCTCGAATACACGGTGCGCGCGACCAACACCGGCACGGTGCCGGCCACGCAGCTGCAGATCAGCGACGACATTGCCACGCTGCCGGCGACCTATGTGGCCGGCTCCGCGCGCCTGAACGGCGGCACCGCTGGCGTGAATGCCAGCACGCCGCTGATCACTGCCGACTACGCCGGCACCTACGGCGCGCTGCCGCCGGGTGCCACGGCGACGCTGCGCTTCCGCGTGCAACTGGCGGGCGCGCCGACGCTGAACAGCGGCGACACCGTCAGCAACACCGGCACGGTGGCCTGGAACGCGCTGCCGCCGCAGAGCAGCACGGCGGCTATCGATATCGGCGCCACGCCCGGCGTCGCCGCGCTGAACGGCCACGTCTGGCACGACGCCAACTTCAACGACACCTTCGACAGCGGCGAGCGCAACCTCGCCGGCTGGAACGTCGCGCTCTACCGCGGCGCGGCGCAGCTCGGCAGCACCACCACCGACAGCAACGGCCTCTACCGCTTCAGCGGCCTCGCGGCGACGGTCGCCGCCGCCGACCAGTACGAGCTGCGCTTCACCGCGCCGGGCGCCAGCGCGACGACGGCGCTGCTCGGCCGTCCCGCCTCCGCCTTCACCAACAGCCTGGACCGCATCGGCGGCATCAGCCTGCAGCGCATCAGCAGCATCGGCGCCGCCAGCGGCAGCAGCGTGCAGAACCTGAACCTGCCCCTCGATCCCAACGGCGTGGTCTACGACGCCATCCTGCGCGCCCCGGTGGCGGGCGCCACGCTGACGCTGACCGATGGCGCCGGCACAGCGGTGGCCGCGAGCTGCTTCGACGATCCGGCGCAGCAGAACCAGGTCACCGGCAGCACCGGCTTCTACAAGTTCGACCTCAACTTCAGCGCTGCCTCCTGCCCCACGGGCGGCAATTACCTGATCCGCGTGACGCCGCCGGCGAGCGGTTTCGAGGCCGGCGAGTCGCGCCTGATTCCGCCGACCAGCAACGTCGCCAGCGCCGCCTACTCCGTGCCGGTGTGCGCGGGCGATGCCGTCGGCAGCAGTGCCGAGTGCGAAGTGCTGGCCAGCGCCGACGCGCCGGGCACCGCCGTGCCGGCCGGGGCGGGCACGGCGTATCACCTGCACCTGCAGTTCGCCGGCAGCGCGCTGCCGGCCGACAGCCAGGTCTTCAACAACCACATCCCGCTCGATCCCCTGCTGGACAACGCCGTCACCATCCGCAAGACCTCGGCGCGGGTGAACGTCAGCCGCGGCGACCTGGTGCCCTATGTCATCACCGTCAGCAATACGCTGCCGGTGGCGCTCACCGACATCGCGCTGCAGGACCGTTTCCCGGCCGGCTTCAAGTACGTGGCGGGCTCGGCCCGCCTCGACGGCGTCGCGGTGGAGCCGGTGGCGAACGGCTTCACGCTGAGCTGGCCCGGCCTCGCGATGCCGACCAACACGCAGCGCACGCTGAAGCTGCTCTTCATCCCGGGCGCGGGCGTCAGCGAAGGCGCCTACGTGAACCGCGCGCAGGTCATCAACACCGTCACCGGCGGCGCGGCCTCGGGCGAGGCCACGGCGACGGTGCGCGTGGTGCCCGACCCGACCTTCGACTGCAGCGACGTCATCGGCAAGGTCTTCGACGACGCCAACCTGAACGGCATGCAGGACGACGGCGAGAAGGGCCTCGGCGGCGTGCGCGTGGTGACGGCCCGCGGCCTGATCGCGACCACCGACGCGCACGGCCGCTACCACTTCAGCTGCGCGATCACGCCGGATGAGAAACGCGGCGCCAATTTCATCGTCAAGCTCGACGACCGCACGCTGCCCACCGGCTACCGCCTGACCACGGAGAATCCGCTGGTGCAGCGCGCCACGCGCGGCAAGCTGGTGAAGTTCAACTTCGGCGCGACGCTGCACCGCGTGGTGCGCCTCGATGTCGCCGACGGCGTCTTCGAGCCGGGCAAGACCACGTTGCGCCCGCAGTGGCAGACCCGCCTGCCGCTGCTGGTCGCCGAGCTGAAGAAAGGCCCGGCGGTGCTGCGCGTCGCCTACATGGGCGAAACCGAGGAGCCCGCGCTGGTGGATGCCCGCGTGAAGGCGCTGAAGCAGGAAATCGCCAGGCGCTGGAGCGAAGCCCGCCATCCCTTTGAACTCACCCTGGAAACGGAAGTGTTCTGGCGCACGGGCGCGCCGCCCACGCGGAGGGCCGCGCGATGAGCCGCCGCCCCGAGCTGCCCCTGCCGTCTTTCCTGCTGCGCTGCGCGCCGCTTCGCCGCGGGCTGTTCCGTATGCCGACACCGTTCGCCTTCGTCGTTGCCGCGAGCCTGGCGACTTTGCCCGCCTCGTATTCGTTCGCGGCTGAAGCCGCTCCTACGGGCACATCCACGCCCGTTGCCGAATCCGCGGACGCCGTTTTCGCACCTGCTCCTGTGGCTAGCGTTCCTGCCGCAGGAGCGGCTTCAGCCGCGAACCAGGCCCAGCCCGCTCCAGCCCCCGCCGAACCGCGCCTCAAAGCCCTGGTGCGCGACGGCGCGCTCGGCGAGGCGGTGGAAAAACAGCTGCCGCTCTATATCGAGCCGCAACGCTGGCGGCAGGACGACAGCCTCTACGAGAAAAACCGCGGCGACCGCATCGAGACGCAGAGGGTGCAGGAGCAGGTGGTCAAGACCATCAAGCTGCCCAATGTGGTGCCTCCCATCCATTACGGCTCCGGCGATGCGAAGATTCCCGAGAGCTACGTCGGCCTGCTGCGCAACGTGCTGAAGCGCATGGAAGGCCGGCGCAACGTGCGCCTGCACTTCGTGGGCCATTCCGACAACACCGCGCTGAAGCCCGCGCTGGCCGCGGTCTTCGGCGACAACTTCGGCCTCTCGCGCGAGCGCGCCGGCACGGCCGCCGAATTTTTCCAGGAAGCGCTGAAGCTGCCGGCGGAATCCATCGCCTACGAGGGCGCCGGCGACAGCCAGCCCATCGCCAGCAACGCCACGCCGGCCGGCAAGGCGAGGAACCGCCGCGTGGAGGTGCAGGTCTGGTACGACGAGATCGAAGAGCAGACGGTGGAGAGGCAGGTCGTCGTCTCCGAGAAGCTCAACCGCATCAAGGTCTGCCGCGTCGAAACGGTCTGCAAGCTCACCTACAAATCCGACCACGCCAGGCGCACGCGCGTGAAGAACCTGATCGCGCCGCTGCACTTCAGCGGCGAAGCCGTCGAACTGCCGGAAGAGTTCCGGCAGCAGGTGCTGCACACGCTGAGCAACCTGAACACCAAGCAGAACGTGGTGGTGAAGCTGATCGGCCATACCGACAACCTGGCCTTGGCCGGCCGCGACGAACGCATCTACGGCAACCACCTCGGCCTCTCGCGCGCCCGCGCGCGCCGCGCCGCACTGGCCCTGCAGGACGCGCTGAAGCTGCCCTCCGCCATGCTCGACAGCGACGGCCGCGGCGCCAGCCAGCCGGTCGCCTCCAACGACAGCGAAGCGGGGCGCGCGCTGAACCGCCGCATCGAAGTCGAGTTCTGGTACGACGACGCGCTGCAGGAACTGTCGCAGGAACCGCAGCTCTGCCCGGAAGCCGCCGCCGCGGAAACCGTCACGCGCGTGCACGAGCCGGCCGACGGTCCGCTCGAGGCGGTGCCCTATGAAAATGGCCAGCCGCTGCTGACCGACGCCTATGTCGAGCGCCTGCGCGGCATCCTCGCCGAAGTCAAAGACAAGACCCGCCTGCGCCTGCGCTTCATCGGCCACGTCGCCAACGAACGCCTCGACCGCCGTACCGCCATGGTCTACGGCGATGACATCGGTCTCTCCACGGCGCGCGCCCGGCGCGTCATGGAACTGGTCGCGCCGCGCCTCGGGCTTGGTGCCGGGCAGGTCGAGTTCGAAGGCCACGGCTTCGTGCAGACCGACGACGTGGTCAACGCCGGCTTCGTCGAGGCGGCGACGTCGCGCGTCGACGTGCAGGTGGTCTACGACGATCTCGCCGAGCTGGACGACCTCGACGCCATGGAAATCCAGCGCCTGACGCGCGAAGTCGACACCGCCAACCCCTATGCGCTCAACCTCATGCGCATCACCGTGGATGGCCGCCCCATCGACGATCCTGCCCGCGCCGTGCCCGACGTGGAGCGCTGCACCGACGTCGCGCTCGACAAGGCCGACCTGCAGTTCAAGTACGACAACCTCGACATCAAGCCGCGCCTCAACGCGACCGCCTGGCCCAGCGCGGTGCGCTACCAGGACGATGCGGCGACCGATGCGGCCGACAACCGCGTGCAGTTCCGCCTCTACAGCAACTACCCGGCCTTTATCGAGCGCGCCGAGATCCGCCTTTTCGAGAACGGCAGCTCGCTGCGCGACACGCCGTTCGCCGTGGTGCCGGTGGACAGGAACGGCCGCGCGGAATGGAACGCCGCCTTTGAAAAGCATGTGGCCCCGGGGCGCGAGCTGAAATACCTGCTGCGCGTTTACGACAAGGCCGGCCGCTACGACGAAACCGCCGAGCAGACGCTGTGGGTGACGGACCGCCTCGCCGAAGGCGCCGACACTGCCGATGCCGAGAAGGAGCTGCTGGTGGGCTACGGCGAGAACCGCGTGGCGCAGCGCCACATTCCCCTGAACGGCGGCACCATCAAGGCCCACGGCACGAAGATTCCCGCCGGCCACCAGGTCTGGGTCGCGGGCCGCGCCGCGCCGGTGAGCGAGCAGGGCGAGTTCGTGGTGGAGGAAATCCTGCCGAACGGCCTGCATACCGTGGAAGTGGCGGTGCTCGACCGCCAGGGCAACGGCGAACTCTTCCTGCGCGACCTCGAGCTGGAAAAGAACGACTGGTTCACCGTCGGCATCGCCGACCTCACCGCCTCGCAGTCGGACACCAGCGGCCCGGCCGCGCTGCTGCAGCCCGAAGGCGGCCACACCGACGACGATCTTTCCGTGGACGGCCGCCTGGCGTTCTACACGCGCGGCAAGTTCGGCAGGGACTGGCACCTCACCGCCAGCGCCGACACCCTGGAAGGCCCGGTGGAGGATATTTTCAGCAACTTCCTGCAGAAGTCGCCGGACGCCATGCTCCGCCGCATCGACCCCGACTACGCGCTGCCCACCTACGGCGACGACAGCACCGTGGAAGAGGACGCGCCGACGCTCGGCAAGTTCTACCTGAAGCTGCGCCACGACGACGACTACGGCCTCTGGGGCAACTTCAAGGTCGGCTATACCGACAACACGCTGGCGCACGTCGACCGCAGCCTCTACGGCGCCAACGTGCATTATCGGTCCGAAGCCGCGACCGGCTTTGGCGAAAAGCGCTTCCTGGTCGACGGCTTTGCCGCCGACCCCGGCACGCTGGCCGGCCGCGACGAATTCCGCGGCACCGGCGGCTCGCTTTACTGGCTGCGCCACCAGGACGTGCTGCAGGGTTCCGAGCGCCTGCGCATCGAAGTGCGCGACAAGGTCTCCGGCCTCGTGCTCGCGGTGAAAAACCTGACGCCGGCGCTGGACTACGACATCGACTACCTGCAGGGCCGCCTGCTGCTCAACGAGCCGCTCTCGGCCACCAGCGCCGACGGCCTGCTCGTCGCCAGCGACGCCGGCAGCGGCAACGAGGTTTACCTCGTGACGCGCTACGAGTATTCGACGGGTTTCGACGAGATCGGCAACCTCGCCAGCGGCGGCCGCCTGCACTACTGGCTGGGCGATTACCTCAAGATCGGCCTCACCGCCAACAACAGCACCGAAGCCGGCAACCGGAGCAACCTCGCCGGCACCGACATCACGCTGCGCAAGAGCGCGCAGACCTGGGTGCGGGCCGAGCTCGCGCAGAGCGAAGGCGAGGGCAGCACGGCCTTCGTTTCCCAGGACGGCGGCTTCGATTTCGGCCAGGCCGCGAGCGGCGCGCTGCCCGGCGCCGCGGAAAGCCTGCAGGCCGATGCCGCGCGCTTCGAAGCCAGCGTTGATCTGCATGACGTGCACGACAAGGCCAGGGGCACGCTGACCGCCTACCAGCAGAGCGTCGAGGCCGGCTACACCGCGCCGGGCCTCATCACCGCGAAAGACACCGAGCAGGTCGGCGCCGCCCTGACGATGCCGGTGACGGAACGCGTCGGCCTGCGCGCGCGCCTGGACAGCAAGGAACAGACGCAGGGCCTGGAAACCGACGCCGCCGAGCTCGATGTGGATTACCGCCTCAACGAGCGCTGGCAGGTCAGCTCCGGCCTGCGCCAGGAAAGCCGGACCGACAACTCGCCGGTGGTGCCGCTGACGCAGGTCCAGGGCGACCGCAGCGATATGGTGCTGCGCACCGATTACGACTCGAAAGGACGCTGGACCGCCTACGGCTATGCGCAGGGCACGGTGGCCTCGAACGGCAACCAGGAAGACAACGGCCGCCTCGGCAGCGGCGGCAACTGGCGCGTCACCGACCGCCTCAAGCTGAACGGCGAAGCCTCGGGCGGCGACCTCGGCATGGCGGCGAAGGCCGGCACCGATTACCTCGTCTCCGACCGCAGCAATCTCTACCTGAACTATGCGCTGGAAAACGAACGCACGGATAACGGCGTGCGTGCGCGCCGCGGCAGCGCCAGCACCGGCCTGCGTTCGCGCTGGTCCGATACCGTGAGCGTGTACGCCGAGGAAAAATACACGCACGGCGACGTGCCCACCGGCCTCACGCATGCTGCCGGCATCGACCTCGCGCCCAACGACCGCTGGAACTACGGCGCCAGCCTCGACATCGGCACGCTGCGCGACAACCTCAGCGGCGCCGGGCTGGAGCGCCAGGCGCTGGGCCTGAAAGTGGGCTATTCGCATGCCGCGGTGACCTTCGCCAGTCACTTCGAGCTGCGCCTCGACGATCGCGAGTTCGCCGACTTGAGCAGCGAAGAGCGCAGCACCTGGCTCACGCGCAACAGCCTGAAATACCAGCTCGCGCCGGACTGGCGCCTGATCGGCAAGCTGAATTATTCGGAAAGCCAGAGCTCGCGCGGCGAGTTCTACGACGGCAACTACACGGAAGCGGTGCTGGGCTACGGCTACCGCCCGGTGAGCCACGACCGCCTGAATGCGCTGATGAAGTACACCTACTTCTACAACCTGCCGGCGGCGGAGCAGGTGACGATCAATAACACCGCGGCCGAGTTCATCCAGAAAAGCCATATCGCCTCCCTGGATGCGATCTACGACCTCACGCCGCGCTGGAGCGTGGGCGGCAAGTACGCCTACCGCCGCGGGCAGGTGAGCCAGGACCGCGTCAACCCGCAGTTCTTCGACAGCCGCGCCAGCCTCTCCATCTTGCGCGTCGACTGGCACGTGATCCGGCACTGGGATGCCGTGGTGGAAGGCCGTTGGCTTGCGCTGCCGGATGCGGGCGACAGCCGGAGCGGCGTGCTGGTGGCGGCGTACCGGCACTTCAACGAGCACATCAAGTTCGGCGCCGGCTACAACTTCACGAACTTCTCCGACGACCTCACCGACCTGAGCTACGACGACCAGGGTTTCTTCATCAACCTGGTCGGCAAGCTGTGATGCCGGCGCGCTGTTTTTGCAGGTCGGGATTTATCCCGACCTGGGCCTATGTATCGAGCCCCGCTGTCGGGATGAATCCCGAATCGGCGTCGCGGGACTCGCGGTATTCGTCCAGCGCCAGGGCTTCGCGTTCGCCCCCGGTGGCGTCCGGCCGGCCGCCGGTTCCAGGCGATCAGCTGGAGCCGCGGATGGTCGGCAATTCGGATTTGCATGCCGGTTCCGGCAGGCCTCGATTTTCAGGCCCTTTTAGCCACCGGACGCGCGGAGGTGCTGCCTGGCGGCAACGGGCACGGCTTTTTTCCGCCGCACCGGAAAGAAGAGAGGATTCGGCGAGGCGCCTTCGGGTGAAGTCCATGCAGGCGGAGATGGCTGCTTCCCGGCTTGTGCAGGCATCTGCCGGCCGGGACGGCAGTGCCGGAGGGAGCGGCGGGCCTGCGCTGCCGGGCGGCCCCTGGCCACGACAGGCCGGGCCGAATGTCCTGTGCCAGGAGATAAGGCCGGGCAAATGATCGGGCCGGCTTTCTCCATTTGAATCAGCATTTGTGCGGGCTTCAATCCCGTAACGTTCTGCTAGAGTCTCCTGCGCTTTACGTCACGCATTAATCGAGTCTCGGCAGGGCCTCTCTTTGCAGGGGCCACTTTCAATTCTTCAGCGGATTCCGTTGCAGGGAAGTCAATAAAAATGAAGCGGCGGATCATTCATTCCCTGGTTGAGATTAAAGAGCCTGGTGCCGCCGGGTTGGCCTGCAGGGCAGGGACAAGGACAGGGACAGGGGACTTTCATGAATAAATCAATCGTGCTGCTGGGAGTCGGCGTCCTGGTGCTTGTGTTGGCGCGTTCCTGGGGGAGCGGCGCCGAAGAACAGCTGCCGGAGGCCTGGCGCAGGCTCGTGCAGACCGAGGGGCAGTTCTATCCCATCCCCGAGGCCTGGCTGGGCACGCCGGAAGGAAAGATTGCGCACAGCCTGAAGCTGCCGGATTCGCTGCCGAAGCCGGTGCCTTTCGATTTCGACGAGGCGGACGGGCCGTGGTACTGGCCGAAGAAGGATCGCGAGGTGGCGGTCGCCTATTTCAGGCATTTGTGCAGGACAGAGGCGGGCGAGTGGACATTCAGGAAAGTCGGGAAGGTGGACGGGCTGTATTTTGCGCGACCTAAGGGCGATCTTTCCGACGATTATTTAGGGAATGTGTATGGACCTGAAGCGCCCTGGGTGGAAAGGGAGTTTCAGCTCATGCTCGAAAATGCACGGGACAGGGGCGGCCAATTCGTCAGCCCTCCCTTCAGGCAATACCAGTTCGTGGAGGAACCGAGACGGGACATTAAATGGCAGGCGGATATTGAAGCGCCTTACATTCGTATGTTTGGGATAACAACGGGGGTTTTCGTAAAGCCTGGCGAAGTTGTTGAGGCATTAAACGTGATTACGCCGATGCAGGTCATTGGCATTCAATCTCCTACAGCAAGATATGTATACACATGGCGTGGCATCACCCGCCCTCGAGATCGTGAATTCCGCATCGCCGGAGGCGAGCTGGTCATATTCGACAGGCTTGCCCGCGAAATCATTTCGGTAAGCAGGACATTCCAGCTAACCAGAAGTCATCCGAGACGGCCATTTGGCGCGACTTGGCTTATTTCGCCAGTTTGTCGTGAAGGTATCGATATACGGGAAGGCTTGTACCTATCCGCATATGCGCAGCGGGTCCTCCCCGATCGGGAGTGACGAAACTTAAAAATGCTTGAAGGGTCAAGGGAATGACTGACTTAAGTATCGAAAAGCTCTATGAATTCTGTCTTCAGCAGTTTGCCGCCGAATCATACCTCGAAGATTCAAGCAAGCTGAATGACCGCCAGTACCTAATTAGTCGGCTTCAATTGGGTACAAACAGATTTGGCTACAACAATGATGATGATCCGAGCTTAGGGAGCCCGGACCTTAACGACGGATGGCCGGGACTTACGCGCCTAACCGATCCGCAGATTTCCGAATTCCTGGCGAAATTCCAAGTTCTCCATCAATGGTCCGATAACCCATCCACGGGAAGTGTTCCTGGCGTCCGACCTGAGCCTGACAGCGTGAACACTGGCGGCCTGCAGCTCAACGGTCTGGACATGCTGGCCAATACCGGTTTTTCCGCGACGCTGATTCGAAACCGTACAACAGGTGAGTACACCCTGGCCATCCGCTCAACAGAGTCACGGGAATGGTCGGATGGCGGCGACTCCGAGCGCGATCTTGTCGCCACTGACCAGTGGGGCGTCGCTGCCACAGGCTTCGCGCTCGCCCAGCTCGATGCGCTGGAAAGCTACTACCAGTGGTTGAAGGACAACAATTTTATTCCTCGGGGCGCAACGCTCAACGTCACCGGCTACAGCCTGGGCGGCCATCTGGCTACGGTCTTCACCGAGATTCACCAGAACGATCCCTACCTTGGGGAATTTGGCCAGACCGTGACATTCAACGGCGCCGGCAGGGGAACCTGGAACGGCAGCATGGGCAGCGAGGCTGACTTCCTGGCTTATTACCGCCAGGTTCTGAATGATCCCCTCAGCGCAGACCTGAATCTCGACGATGTCCCACCGAGCAGTCTTGGATTGGCCTATGCCTGGGCGGCAGGCACCGGGTTTCTTGCCGAATTCCTTGAAGGCACGGATATCCCTCTCGAGATCAGCTCGCTTGCCGACATCCGGGACGCGGCCGCCGCTGTCGATGACCTGGTCTTCGACGATAAATCCATCTATGAGGACCCCCGCTACGGATGGGCAGTAATCGCGACCATGCTGAAGTTCGGCCTGGCGCCGCAATTGCCCGGAACCGGCCATGGCACGCTGGCCGATTCCGAAATTACCCAGGTGTATGGCTACGAAACCCTCAACAACCTGAACATGACGGCAAACTCCCAGAACAACGGCCCGGAACTCAGAGTCGGCATCGAATCGCAACCCGTCATCGGTGGGCTGGCCGGCCAGGAGATAAACATGGCCGGGCACGAGTTCAATCTGCCGGGGGATTATGGCTTCGCCCACTCCATCGATTTGCTTGCGGACTCGCTTGCGTTGCAGCGCGCCCTTCAAAAGCTGGATCCTGCATTCACCCCCGACAGGATGATCGAGTGGCTGCCTTATGCGTCTGCAATGGACACGCACAATGTGATGGCGGTGAACTACGAGGCAGACGCTCTTGAAAATATCCTGGATGCGCTGCGCGCGACATTCCTGCGGCCCGGCTTCGAGGAAACGACGTTCAAGGAGGGCGCGGGAGGCTTTGGCGACTGGCTCTCGCGGCAGGCTTTCCACGGCAATCTCGATGCACTCGTGAAGAGTGACGCGTTTCAGGCCTTGTGCGGGCGCGTCACGATTGATCTGACCGATGCGGAGGCGGGGAGCGGCCTGCAGCCGCGGGAAAGCTTTGCCTCCCTGCTGGCGCTCGTGAATCTCTCTCCCGTTGCCCTCAAGCCGCTGCCGGGCAGTGAGTACTTCGTCGACCAGATACTGGCGACGGAGCACCCAGCGCTCTTCGCCAAATGGCAGAGCGATAACGCGGCAGACCAACCGGAGTTTTTCACGGATTCGTGGATCGGTGACCGCAGGCGGCTCATTCACTGGGTGGCCGAGGTGAACGAAGCCAATGTCGCTGCCGCCGACGGGACCTTCACTCTCGTTACCGCCGCTGCTCCGGAGGGGGGAGTCCACTATGTGGATATGGCTGCTGACGAAGCCGTAAGGGTTACCCGCTGGGAGCTGCAGCCCAGCGCCGCCGGAGTGAATCTGCACCGCATCGTCTTCAGCGCCGACGCCGCCGACTCCCTGCAGGGCGGCGCCGAAGAAGACCGCCTCTACGGCCTGGCCGGCGCCGACACGCTCGAAGGCAAGCGCGACAACGACTACCTCGAGGGCGGCGAAGGCATCGACACCTATGTCTGGAAGCGCGGCGACGGCAACGACCGCGTCTTCGAAATCGACGAAGCCGGCAACGACACCGGCGGCCGCCTGCAGATCAACGGGGCAGTCATCACGGAAGTCGTCCGGCAAAGCTCCGGCGTCTACGCAGCCGAAGGCTGCATTTTCCTGCGCATTCCTGCCGCCAACGGCGCCGAGCTGCTCGTGGTGCGCGACAGCCATGGCGAGGGCGGCCTGCGCGTCCTGAACTACGACCGTGAGACCAACGATTTCGGCATCACCTGGACCGATGCGCCCACGGCGGGCGCCAGTGCCGCCGGCGCCGCGGCCGCCTCCAGCGCCGCGTTGCGCCCGGTGTACCGGGATCCGCTGGCGCTGGACCTCGACGGCGACGGCATCGAGACGGTCGGGGTCATCGACGGCAATGCCGTGCTCTTCGACCACGACGGCGACGGCGTGCGCACCGGCACGGGCTGGGTCGCGCCGGACGACGGCTGGCTCGTCATGGACCGCAACGGCAACGGCGCCATCGACAACGGCGGCGAGCTCTTCGGCGTCGATACCGTGCTGCAGAACGGCGCCCACGCCAGCGACGGGTTTGCGGCGCTGCGCGAATGGGACGCCAACGCCGACGGCGTGGTCTCCGCAAGCGACGCCGTCTTCGCCAGCCTGCGGATCTGGCGCGACCTCGACCAGGACGGCGTGGCGCAGGCCGGCGAGCTGCAGGGCCTGGCGCAGGCCGGCATCCTCAGCATCGGCGTCAACGGCACGCCGGGCACGGTCAACCTCGGCGGCGGCAATCTGCAGACCGCCGCCGGCAGTTTTACGCGAATCGACGGCAGCAGCGGCAGCACGGTGCAACTGGATTCGCTGGCGGCCAACCTGAACCTGCTGACCAACACGTTCTACAGCGATTACGCCGACAGCGTCGCGCTCACGCCGGAGGCGGCCCGGCTGCCCGATGTGGCGGGCTCGGGGCGCCTGCGCGACCTGCGCGAGGCGGCCAGCCTCGCGCCGGAACTGCAATCGGTATTGCTCGACTACGCGGCGCAGACAACGCGCGCGGCGCAGCTCGCCGGTATCGATACGGTGCTGACGGCGTGGTCGGCCACCTCGGATCTCGGTTCGCTGCAGCAGCAGTTCGCCGCGCTCAATGCCGCGGGCAATCCCGCCACGCTGAGCTACAGCCTGCAGGGCTATGCGGCCGGCACTGCGGCGCAGGCGGAGATGCTGCGGCGCATCGGCGTCGTCGAGACCTTCATGGGCTTTACTTATACCGGCAACGGCGTGCGCACGTCGGCGGTTGCCGCCACGGCCGGCAATACCACCGTCAGCCTGATGACGGTCCAGCTCGATGCCATCAACCGCGCCTACGACCTCTTCCGCGCCGACATATACGGCGCGCTGCTGCTGGAAACGCGCCTGCAGCCCTATGTGGATGCCATCGGCCTGCAGGTGACGGGCGATGATCTCGTCGCGGATTTCAGCCCGGTCGAGGCGCTGTTCGGGCAGGCGATCGCCCGCGATGCGCGCGCCGGCGTCACGGACCTGGCCGAGTTCGTCAGCGCCTATGGCGCGG
The DNA here is from genome assembly GCA_049320605.1 of Pseudomonadota bacterium. Lineage (GTDB taxonomy): Bacteria > Pseudomonadota > Gammaproteobacteria > Pseudomonadales > Moraxellaceae > UBA2031. Next base: position 48,502 of record JBMOQI010000018.1, read on the forward strand.
GCGCGCTGCAGGCGCTGGGCTGGTCGCCGCTGCCTTACCTCGCGGAGCAGCTCGCGCTGGTGCCGGAGCTGGCGGGATTCTCGGAGCGGCTTTGCGGCGGCCTGCTGCAGGTCGCGGCCGCCTCGTCGCTGAACGGCAGCTCCACCGCAGACCTGCTCATGGCCGCGCCGCAGGGCGGCACGCTGTATGGAAATGCCGGCGCCGATACACTGGTCGGCCAGGCGGGCCGCGATGTGCTCCACGGCGGCAGCGGCAACGACCAGCTCTACGGCGCGGGCGGCGCGGACGAGTTGCGCGGCGGCGCCGGCAGCAACACGTATCTCTACCGGGTCGGCGAGGGCAGCGATCACATCTACTGCGATATCGCCGGCGGCGAGGCCGGCAGCAGCCTGCGCCTGCTCGGCGTCACGCCGGCGGCCACTTCCGTCAGCCGCGAGGGCGCCCTGCTGGTCTTCCGCTTTGCCGGCAGCGCCGACAGCCTGACCGTGCACGACTTTTTCGATGTCGTGGCCAACGCGACGGACAGCGGGAGCTATGCCGAACAGGGCCTCGGCGCCGTCGTGTTCGAGGATGGCTCGCGCTGGTCGCTCTACGACCTGATGGCCCGCGTGCTGACGCCGGCGACGGGCGGTGCGGATCGCATCACCGGCTTCTTCACCGACGACTATCTGGCGGGGCTGGCCGGCAACGACACCCTCGACGGCGGCGCCGGCCAGGACACCCTGCGCGGCGGCGACGGCGACGACACGGTGAAGGGCGGGACGGAGGCCGATGCGCTCTACGGCGACGCCGGCCACGACACCCTGCAGGGCGGCACCGGCGACGACCTGCTGATCGGCGGCAGGGGCAACGACGTTCTCCTTGGCAACGACGGCGCCGATACTTTTGTCTTCGCGAAAGGCGACGGCCAGGACAGCATCGAGACGCTCCACTCTTTCAACCCGCTAAGCTTCAGCGACCCGAAAGATTATCTCGGCGACCGGGTGCTGCTCGGTCATGCCGGCGGCGAGACTTCGTTCCGGCGCGATCGCGGTGACCTTGTCATCAGTTTTCCGAACAGCAGCGATACCGTCACCATAGAGCGCTACTTCGACAACGATGGCGCCTCCTCGGCGGCCAGCATCGACATCGTCAGCACCGATGGCCTGCACTACGACTATGCCAGCGTGCGCGCGCGCGTGCTGCAGGGCGGCGCGGGCGACGAGACTATCGTCGGCTTCGACGCGGCCGACTCGCTTTCCGGCGGCGACGGCAACGACACGCTGGTCGGCGGCGGCGGCGACGACCGCCTCGACGGCGGCAGCGGCGCCGACGTGCTCGCCGTCGATGCCGGCGACGACACCTATGTCTTCGGCGCCGGCAGCGGCCGCGACAAGATCGAGGTGGTGAGCGGGGTCGACCTCGGCGCCGGCGCCGGCAACGACATCATTGCGATGGCAGGCCTGACTCCCGACCAGGTGCAGGTGTCGCGCGCCGGCGCCGAGCGCATCGTGCTGAAGCTGTACGGCAGCGACGACCGCATCACGGTAGCCGTCGCATCCCCCAACTTCGCCAGCCTGACGGTCGCCTTCGCCGATGGCACCGTCTGGAGCGCGGCCGACCTGCTGCGGAAGGCGCCGCTGTCGGAAGGCGACGATACGCTCCTGCTGCTCGACGACGATGACAGCCTGCACATGCTGGGTGGCGACGATGTCGTCGATGCGGCCGGCGGCCACGACACTATCTACGGCGATGCCGGCAACGACACGCTGCAAGGCGGGCCCGGCGACGACCAGCTTTACGGCAACCTCGGCAACGACACGCTCCAGGGCGGCGACGGCAGCGATACGCTCGAAGGCAACGAGGACGATGACCTTCTCGAGGGCGGCAGCGGCCTCGACTATCTCTACGGCGGCGCCGGCCGCGACCGCGTCAACGGCGGCGACGGCAACGACTGGCTGGTGGAGACCGCCGCCGACGGCATGGCCGACGTTCTCAGCGGCGGCGCCGGCAACGACCAGTACGGCATCTTCGAGGCCATCGACCAGCTGGTGGAGCTGGACGGCGGCGGCAGGGATTTCGTTCGGCTGTATTTCTCCGGGAGCTGGACGCTGCCCGCCTACGTCGAGGATGTTGCGCTGTCGTGGCTGGGCGGCAGCAGCCAGATCACCGGCAACGCCCAGGACAATTATTTCGACGCCCGTTACTCGACGGCGGCCGACACGCTCGCGGGCGGCCTCGGCAACGACACCTACTACCACGTCACGCGGCAGGACCAGGTGATCGAGGCCAGCGGCGGCGGGATCGACATGGTGTTCGTCGCGGCAGATTCCTACACGCTGGGCCAGCACATCGAGAACGCCACGCTCATCGACGCGGAGGGCAGCGGCGTTTACGCCTCCACCTGGAGCCTTTCCGGCAACGCCGGCAACAACGTGCTGGGCAGCCAGGCCGGGTTCAACACGCGCCTCCGCGGCTATGGCGGCGACGACACCCTGAACGGCGGGACCCATGCCGACTCGCTCTACGGCGACGAGGGCAACGACACGCTGCAGGGCGGCGCCGGCGACGATTACCTCTACGGCGGCGCCGGCGCCAACACTCTTTTCGGCGGCAGCGGCAGCGACACGCTTTATGCGCAGGGCGACAACGACGTGCTCTACGGCGGCGCCGGCTACGACACGCTGGTGCTGGGCGCGGGCTTCGCCACCGGCGTCGTCGGCAGCGGCGACGTGTACGAGAACCTCGTCGCCGGCAGCGGCCGGTTCGCGCTGGAGTTTCGCGACGCGACGCGCGACGACCTCTACGTCAGCGTCAACCAGGGCCGGCTGAGCATTGCCCATGAAGCAGGCGGCGTGGTGGTGATGGACAGCGGCAGCCTGAGCCAGCTCAGCCAGGTCACCACGCGTGACGGCACCATGACGGCCGCGGAGTGGTTCGAGTGGCTGCGCAACACGCCCGGGCATTACAGCGGCAACGTCCGCATTGCGGGGACGGGAGCGGAAAGCACGCCGGGCGCGCGCTACACCACGGAGCGCAGCGGCGACGACCTGCTCGTCGGTTCGCTGGGGCCGGCGGGAGAGCCGCTGGGCAGCTTCAGCCTGCTCGATGTCACGCCCATGGATACGGCCCTGCCCTACCGCATCGAGCCCGACGGCCGCCTGCGCGTTGTCGGGGCGGGCAGCGGGCCTGTCAGCGTGCGCATCGGCAATTTCACGCTGCAGGCGGGTTCGGCGCTGGCGGATGATTATTCGCTCCTGGTCGACAACGAAGGGCCGGACTGGTTCAGCGGTGGCGCGGCGAGCGACAGCTATTCCTTCGGGCGGCAGTCCGGCGCCGACAGCGTCGACAGCGTGACGCCGGACGGCGTGCGCGACGTCGTGATGCTGCAGGCCGGCCTGACGCCGGCGGATCTCCATTTCGCACGCAGCCTGGATGACCTGGTGCTGCGCCTCGACGGTGCGGCGTCGCTGACCCTGAGGCAGTATTTCCGCAACGAGGACGCGGCGCCGGCGATCGGCTTCGCGGACGGCGGCGAAGTCGGCCGCCCGGCCATTTATCTCGGCGTCTACGGCGCCACCGAAGGCGACGACGTCATTGCCGGCAGCAACGGCGACGACATTCTGTTCGGCTGGGACGGCGACGATGCGCTCAGCGGCCTGGACGGCGCCGACCGGCTGGAAGGCGGCGCGGGCAGCGACCGCCTGCTGGGCGGCCCGGGCAACGACACCTATGTGCTGCGCGACGCCGACGCGGTGATCGAAGAGCTGGGGGAGGGCTACGACACCCTCGAGAGCTGGGTGACCCTGGTGCTGCCCGCGCATGTCGAAGTGGCGCGGCTGCAGGGCGATGCCGCCCTGAATGCCAGCGGCAACGACGCGCAGAATCATCTCTACGGCAATGCCGCCGCCAACCGCCTGGACGGCGGCGCCGGCGCCGATGTCCTGGCCGGCGGCGCGGGCGACGACGTCTACGTGGTCGACGACATCAGCGATTACGTCTCGGAATTCGCGGCGGGCGGCAGCGACAGCGTCGAGACGAGCCTCACCTGCACGCTTGCAGAAAATGTCGAGAACCTGACGCTCACCGGGACGGCCGCCATCAATGGCACCGGCAACCCCCTCGACAACGTCTTGCGCGGCAACGGCGCCGCCAACGTGCTCGCCGGCGGACTGGGCAACGACACTTATTACCTCGGCGCCGGCGATGCCGTCGTGGAGGGCAGCAATGCCGGCCTCGACACCGTGGTCGCCGAAACCAGCCTGACGCTGGCGGACAACGTGGAGAACCTGCGGCTGGCCGAGCAGGCCGCCGCGCTGCTGGCCGGCGGCAACGCGCTGGCCAACCGGCTCTGGGGCAACAGCCTGGACAACACCCTGAATGGCGCTGCGGGCGCCGACGTGATGGAGGGCGGCGCCGGCGCCGATGTGTACGTCGTCGACAACGTCGGCGATCAGGTCGTCGAGCAGGGAGCGCAAGGTTTCGATACGGTGCAGAGCAGCGTGACCCACACGCTTTCGGCAAACGTCGAGCAGCTCCTGCTGACGGGCAAGGCGGCCATCAACGGCAGCGGCAATGCGCAGGACAACACACTGACCGGCAATGCCGCCGCGAACGTGTTGCGGGGCGGGCAGGGCGACGACGTCTATGTCGTCGGCAGCAAGGACGCGGTGATCGAAGCCGCCGGCGAAGGCCGGGATACCGTGCAGAGCGTCGTCGCCTGGACGCTCGGCGCCAATCTCGAAGACCTGATACTGACCGGCACGGCAAGGATCGCGGGCACGGGCAACGAGCTCGACAACCGGCTGCAGGGCAATGGCGCGGCCAACGTGCTGAAAGGCGGCCGGGGCAACGACACCTATGGGGTCGGCAGCGGCGACACCGTCACGGAATACGCCGGCGAAGGCATCGACACGGTGGAGTCCGCCATCGCCTGGGTACTGGGCAGCCACCTCGAGAACCTGACGCTGACCGGCAGCGGCGCCGTGAACGCCACCGGCAATGCGCTGGCCAACCGGCTGCGCGGCAACGCCGGCAACAACGTGCTCAACGGCGGCGCCGGCAACGACACCTATCTCTTCGGGCGCGGCGGCGCGGCCGACACCCTTGTCGACAGCGACAGCAGCGCCGGCAATGCCGACCTCCTGCTGCTGGATGCCGGCATCGATCACGACCAGCTCTGGTTCCGCCAGGTCGGCAATGGGCTGGAGATCAGCGTGATCGGTAGCGCGGACCAGGTGACGGTGAGCAACTGGTACGGCGGCGCCGGCAATCACGTCGAGAAGATCCAGGTGGCCGATGGCCTTTACCTGCTCGACAGCAGGGTCGAGCAACTGGTGCAGGCCATGGCATCGATGACGCCGCCGGCAGCGGGCCAGAGCGAGCTGACGGCAGCGCAGCACCAGCAGCTTGATGCGGTGCTGGCGGCAAGCTGGCAGGCGGCTTGAGGATAGATGGAATTGAAAAATTCCTGCGGCGGGTGGCGTCGTGAGATCAGGGAGAAAGCTCGACTTCGGCAGGATGGGCGCAGGAGCGCCGGGTCCTGAAATTGTCGAGGCATTCACCGGGGCTGCGCAGAGATGCTTAGCCCCGCGAAACAAGCTCGCCTATGCGCAGAAGCTGCTCAACCCGCATGCCAAACAGCACGAAGACTTTATCCCCATCGTATCGATAGAAAACTCTGCAGGGCGACTCAACGATCTGCCGATAGCGCGAGCGCTTCAGTTCCGGCGGCCTGCTGCCGCTCTCCGGCTGCCGCTCCAGCAGCCCGACGTGTTTGAACACGCGCTGGACCAGCCCGGCGGCCGCGGCGGAATCCTCTATCGCAATGTAGTCGGCAATGGCATCCAGGTCGTTGAGCGCCGGCCCGGTCCAGATTACTTGAGCCATCGGGCCATGCGGGCTTTGGCCTGGTCATGCGTGAGCACCCGGCCTTCGGCGACGGCCATCTCGCCGCGGGCAATGCCCTCGAGGATGGCCATGCGTTGCTGCATTCTCTCGAAGCTTTCCACATCGACGAGATAGGCGCTCGGCAGCCCGTGCTGAGTGATCAGGATGGGTTCCTTGTCGCGCTCGAGTTCGGACAGCAGCTCGGTCGCCTGGCGTTTGAGGGTGGTAACGAGTTCGGTGCGCATGCAGTGATACTATAGTGGCACTCGGTCCCGGGCAAGGGTGCGCTTCAGGCCCGCGCGAACTGCAGCTTCCCCGCATCCGCGAACGCCTGCTTCAGGCGCTCCTGCATCATCTGCAGGTTGTCCCCGGTATACGCCTCGGCCGGATGCCTGCCCCACACCGGGCCGGGCCAGGCGGCGTCGTTCACGTAGCGGGCGATATGGTGCAGGTGCAACTGCGGCACCATGTTGCCGAGCGCGCCGATGTTGATCTTGTCGGCATTGAAGTGCTTCGCCAGGCGCTCGCTCACATAGCTGGATTCGCGCATGAGCTGCTGCTGGTCCTTCGCGCTGAGCTCGAAGATTTCGCGGACGCCCTCTACCCGCGGCACCAGGATGAGCCAGGGATAGTGCATGTCGTTCATGAGCAGGCAGCGGCAGAGCGGGAAGTCGCCCACGGGGAGGGTGTCGGCGGCGAGGCGGGGGTGCAGTTCGAACATGGCGGGGCCTGTGGCAGTGATGCGCGCACTATAGCACTCGCCTCCGGGTACCTGTAGGTCGGGCTTCAGCCCGACTGCGGCGCCTGCTTCAACATGGTCGTCGGGATGAATCCCGACCTACGGAAACCGGGGCAAAAAAAAGACCGCGCTGCAGGCGCAGCGCGGTCCGATCAAGGCGATCAATAAACCCCGGGTGAAACTTACAGCCCCATGGAGCGGCCGATGACTTCCTTCATGATCTCGTTGGTGCCGGCGAACACGGTGGTGATGCGCGCGTCGATGTAGGCGCGGGCGATCGGGTACTCCATCATGTAGCCGTAGCCGCCGTGCAACTGGGTGCATTCGTACACCACCTTGTTCAGCAGGTCGGTGGTCCAGTACTTGGCCATGCAGGCCTCGTCCGGCGTCGCCTCGCCCTTGTTGTGGGCGAGCACGAGCTGGTCGAGGAAGGTCTGCGCGATGGTGATCTCGGTCTTCATCTCGGCCATCTTGAAGCGCGTGTTCTGGAACTTGCCGATGGGCTTGCCGAAGGCCTCGCGCTCCTTCACGTAGTCCAGCGTCATGTTGAAGGCGGCCCAGGCGCCGCCGACGGCGGCGACGGCGCAGGCGATGCGTTCCTGCGCGAGCTTCTGCATCATCATGATGAAGCCCATGCCGGGCGCGCCGAGGAGATTTTCCTTCGGCACCACGACGTTGTTGAAGAACAGCTCGGCGGTGTCCTGCGAGTGCATGCCCATTTTTTCCAGCTTGCGGCCGCGCTCGAAGCCTTCCATGCCGCGCTCGATCACGCAGAGCGTGATGCCCTTGTCTTCGTACTGCGCGGCCACCACCACGATGTCGGCCAGGATGCCGTTGGTGATGAAGATCTTGGAGCCGTTCAGGATCAGGTGGTCGCCCTTGTCCTCGAGGCGGGTCTTGAGGTTGCGCAGGTCGGAGCCGGTGCCGGGCTCGGTCATGCCGATGGCGAGGATGGCGTCGCCCGAGGCGCAGCGCGGCAGCCACTTCTTCTTCTGCCCGGGCGTGCCGAAGGAATCGATGTAGGGCGCAACGACGTCGTTGTGCAGCATCAGGCCGAAACCGGATTCGCCGATGCGGCAGAGCTCTTCGCCCATGATCTGCAGGTAGCGGTAGTCTTTCAGGCCGAGGCCGCCGTATTCCTCGTCGACGAAGGGGCAGAGGTAGCCCTGCTCGCCGGCCTTCTTCCAGATCTCGCGCGAAACGATGCCGGCCTTGAGCCACTCTTCCTGATGGGGCTTCACTTCGGCTTCGCAGAACTTGCGGAAGTTGTCGCGGAAGAGCTCGTGTTCGGAATCGAAAATGGGACGCTGCATGGATCAAACCTCTCGTTGCGAATGCAGATGGCGTTACGCCCGTGGCAATGCCCGTAGGAGCGGCTTCAGCCGCGAATACCCGGCATGTTCGCGGCTGAAGCCGCTCCTACGGGTGTTACAGAAGTCGCCGCCGTGGCCGGCCGGCGAAAGTGCGGCGAGTCTCCATCGCGACCTGTGGAGCGCCAATGACCGCATCGCCCAAAATTCCTGACAATAACGCCCAGGCCCCGTGCAGGCGCGGAGGGCTTTTGATAACCTCCTGATTTACCGAAGCAAAACGAGAAGAGAGCGTGAGCAGAGGCGCCATCACCATCGCCTACGTGACCCGGCTGCTGCAGGATGCGGCCCGCGAGGGCGTGGACATGGCCAGCCTGTTCCGCGAGGCCGGGCTCGACCCGGCGCTGCTCGAGCAGCCGGACGTCCGCATCCGCACCGGCGAGTTCATCCGCCTGCTGCAGATCGTCATGCGCCGCACCGAGGACGAGTTCATCGGCCTCGGGCGCGGCGCCAAGTCCAAGCCCGGCACCTTCTCGATGATGGCGCATGCGGTGATCAACACGCCCAACCTCGGCAAGGCCATCGAGCGCTCGGCGCAGTTCTACCGCATCGTCGACTTTCCCATCGGCCTCAAGCTGGAGGAGGGCAGCACCGAAAGCCGCCTCATCCTCACCACCGAGGCGCCGGAGCGCGACAACACCCTAGAGGCCATGATCTTCATCTCGGTGCGCTTCTGGAGCTGGCTCACCGGCCGCGCGCTCGAGCCCATCTCGCTCCAGCTCGACTTCCCCGAGCCGCCGCAGGCCGACGAGTTCCGCCGCGCCTTCCGCGGCCCCGTCACCTACAACAACGCGCGCAACGCCATCGTCTTCCCCACCGCCTGGCTGGCGCTGCCGCTGGTGCAGAACCCGCTCTCGCTCTCGAAGTTCCTCAAGGATTCGCTGGCCCTCATCATCGTCGGCAACCAGCAGCCCATCGGCCTCACCGAGCAGATCAAGGCCATCATCTCCAAGGGCTACGGCAACGCCTTCCCCGACTTCGCCCAGGTCTGCGAGAGCCTGAGCATGACGCCGCAGACCCTGCGCCGCCGCCTCAAGGAAGAAAACACCAGCTACCAGGCCATCAAGGACGGCATCCGCCAGGACGCCGCGCGCTACTACCTCGCCAAGGAAGAACTCTCCATCGACGAGATCGCGCTCATGATGGGTTTCTCCGAAGCCAGCTCCTTCCACCGCGCCTTCAAGAAATGGACGGGCCAGACGCCGGCCGCCTACCGCCGCGAACTGCTCGGCCTGCCGCCGGAGGCGGAAAACGACGACGAAGGCTGGGTCGCCGGCTGATCCCCCGTAGGTCGGACTTCAGTCCGAGGCTGGCGCTGAGCCCGTCGCTGCTGTCGGACTGAAGTCCGACCTACAAGACAGGCGGCATCCAGAGCAACCGGTTTTGCGTTTCCGCCGAAGGCACGAACTGATGCCGCAGGCGAAGGCCCGGGGCTCTTTTTGAAAAGAGGGTTGGCTTGCCGGGAATCCCCTTTTCAAAAAGAGCCCCGGGCCTTCGCCCATCGCCCTCAACCGAAGCCGGGCCACGCCCTCAACCGAAGCCGGGCCACGACTACCACCGCAGCGCTCCTAAGCCCGGCCCGATTGCGGTAGAGTCAGCCCTCTTCGCAACACCGGCTCACGGACCATGCCCGACACCAACACCACCGCCCGCCTGCTCATCACCTGCCCCGACCAGCCCGGCATCGTCAGCGCCGTCACCACCTTCCTGTACAACCACGGCGCCAACATCACCGCCCTCGACCAGCACTCCACCGAAGCGGAAGGCGGCACCTACTTCATGCGCCTCGAATTCCAGACCCCGCACCTCGACCTGCCGCGCCAGGTCTTCGCCAAGACCTTCGGCGACGCCGTCGCGCAGCGCTACGGCATGGACTGGCGCATCAGCTACGCCGCCGACTTCAAGAAGGTCGCCGTGCTCGTCTCGAAATACGACCACGCCATGCTGGAGCTGCTCTGGCGCTGGTCGCGCGGCGCGCTGCCCTGCGCCATCGGCTGCGTGGTGAGCAACCATGCCGACCTGCAGCAGCAGGTGGAAAAATTCGCGGTGCCCTTCCACGTCGTGCCGGTGCCGGCGGAGAGCAAGGCCGCGGCCGAGGCGAAGATCCAGGGCCTGATCGCCGACTGCGACCTCGTCGTGCTGGCGCGCTACATGCAGGTGCTCTCCGCCGGCTTCGTGGCGCAGTGGCCGCAGCGCATCATCAACATCCACCACTCCTTCCTGCCCGCCTTCGTCGGCGCCAATCCCTACCGGCAGGCCCATGACAAGGGCGTCAAGCTGATCGGCGCCACCGCGCACTACGTCACGGCCGACCTCGACCAGGGGCCCATCATCGAGCAGGGCGTGGAGCGCGTCTCGCACCGCGACGATGTCGAGACGCTGCGCGAGCTCGGCCAGGACGTCGAGCGCAACGTGCTGGCGCGCGCCGTGAAATGGCATCTGGAAGACCGCGTCATCGTGCACGGCAACAAGACCATCGTCTTCAACTAGGCGCAGGGGCCCGGCCTGCGCGGCGGTGGAGAACGGCTAGAATTCCTGCAGGCGCGCCGCCTGGCGGGCCTGTGGAGACCGACATGAAAATTACCGACTTCGCCTGCCGCTCCCTGGACGACCAGGCCCTCGACCGCAAGCTGCTGGAAGGCAGGGTCGTGCTGGTGGTGAACGTCGCCAGCCAGTGCGGGCTGACGCCGCAGTACAAGGGCCTGCAGGCGCTGCAGCAGGACTACGGCGCGCGCGGCTTCACCGTGCTGGGCGTGCCCTGCAACCAGTTCGGCGGGCAGGAGCCCGGCGATGCCACCGAGATCCGGCATTTCTGCGACAGGCAGTTCAACGTGAGTTTTCCCCTCACCGCCAAGACCGAGGTGAACGGTCCGGGCCGGCATCCGCTCTACGCCTGGCTGGCGGGCGAGGGCGCGGCCTTTCCCGGCGACATCACCTGGAATTTCGAGAAATTCCTGGTCGGGCGCGACGGCGAGGTGAAGGCGCGTTTTTCGCCCCGGACGCCGCCGGAAGACGCGGCGCTGCGCGAGTCCATTGAAAGCCTGCTGTAGGCGCGGCGCTGACGGCGGCCGCGGCGCGCCATGCGTGCCGGCGGAAACCGCAGCGCCGGATTTACTCTGGCTCGTTTCGATCTGCGCTGCCGCCAGGCGGCCGCCGGGCCCGGCCCGGACATTTTCATGAATGCACCCGCTTCCCTGAACTCTCGCCTCTGGCTGCTGCTCACGCTCTACATCTGCCAGGGCCTGCCGACCGGCGTGCTGACGCAGGCGCTGCCCGCCATCCTCCGCCGCCATGACGTCTCGCTGACCGTCATCGGGCTGACCGGCTTCCTGGCGCTGCCCTGGGCGGTCAAGTTCCTGTGGGCGCCGTTCGTGGAGCGCTACTTCGTCGCGCGCTGGGGCCACCGCCGCTCGTGGATCCTGCCCATGCAGCTGGCGGCGCTGGCGCTGCTCCTGGGGATCGCCTGCTTCGATCCGCAGCGCCTGAACACCACGGCCGGCGTGACGCTGTTCTTCACCCTCATCTTCCTCATCAATCTTTTCGCCGCGACCCAGGACATCGCCACCGACGGCCTCGCCGTGCGCACGCTGGCCTATCACGAGCGCGGCATGGGCAACGGCGTGCAGGTCGGCGGCTATCGCCTCGGCCTGATCCTGGGCGGCGGCTTGCTGCTCTACCTGCTCGGCAGCGTGAGCTGGCAGGCCTCCTTCCTGCTGGTGGCGGCCTTCATGGCGCTGCTGACGCTGCCCGTCCTGCGTTTTCGCGAACCGCCGCCCCTGCTGCAGGAAGAAAGCCGACGGCTGCCTTACCTGCGTATCTTCACCAGCTTTTTCGCGCGGCCCGGCATGGTCGGCTGGCTGGTCGTGCTCGTCACCTACAAGATGGGCGAGTCGCTGGGCTCGGCGATGGTGAAGCCCATGCTGGTGGACATGGGCCTCGACTTCAAACAGATCGGGCTCATGGTGAGCCTGGTGGGCTCGCTGGCGACGCTGCTGGGCGCGCTGCTCGGCGGCTGGCTGACCAGCGTGGTGGGGCGCTTCGCCGCGATCATCGGCTTCGGTGCGCTGCAGGCGCTGGGCGTGGCGGCCTACGGCTGGCTGTCGTGGCAGCAGGCGCAGGGCCTGGCGGTGAACCTGGACCTCGTTTACGGCATCAACGCGCTCGAGCACTTCGTGAGCGGCATGGCGATGGCGGCGATGCTGACGGCCGTCATGGACCTGTGCCGGCCCGAGCACGCCGCCTCGGATTTCACGGTGCAGGTCAGCATTCTCGCCACCTTCGGCGGCAGCCTGCATCTCCTTGCCGGCATCGTCGCCGAGGTCCTGGGCTATACCGGCTACTTCCTGGTGTCGGGCGCGCTCGCGCTGCTGCTGCTCTGGCCGGCCGCGGTGTATTGCCGCCGCATTCCCGGCCTGCAGGCGCTGCCGCTTCCGGCAGCGGCGCTTTCGGGGGACAATGCGCGCCCCTGAGCGCGCCTTCATCCGACCATGAGCGATATCCGGCACCACCTCGACGCCCGCGGCCTCAACTGCCCCGAGCCGGTCATGCTGCTGCACAACAAGGTGCGCGGCATGCAGCCCGGCGAGCTGCTGGAAGTGCTGGCCACCGATCCCTCGACGACCCGCGACATCCCGACGTTCTGCCGCTTCCTCGGCCACGCGCTGGTGACGCAGGAAAGCCGCGAGGACAGCGGCGAATTCCGCTACCTGATCCGCAAGGGCGGCTAAGAGCCTGTTCATAATCTGTTTGTCGCGCTGCCGGTGCCTTTTTTCGCGGCTAAAGCCGCTCCTACATAGGAATTAATACCTGTAGGAGCGGCTTTAGCCGCGAAAAGAGAATCGCAGCCCCCTCTTTAATGGACCACTCCAAGATTTTGCACAGGCTCTAAAGGCGGTGGCAACGACAGGCATAAAAAAACCGGCAGTGCCGGTTTTTTTATGCGCGGATTTTTCCGGATGGGCTTATTCGTCCGCGAGCGCGCATTCCGCGTTGCCGGGCTCCACCTTGCAGCGCACGTTCTTCAGCAGCTTCATCATGCGCTTGTCATAAATGCCCTCGTTCGCGAGCTGGATGCGCGCCTCGCGCATCAGCTTGGAAAAGCGGACTTCCTCCGGGCGCGGCAGGCTCATCCACTGCGCTTCGGGAATTTCCTGCTCGGCTTTCTTCACGATGCCGAAGGCCTTGTCCAGCTGCGCCAGGACGTAGGCGCGGCTCTTGGCGCCGTAGCCCGCCGGAAAGCGCTGCTGGTGGATCAGCAGCGTGGCGCTGATCTGGCCGAGCGGGAAGCGGTAGATGGCGCCTTTGCTGCCGACGCCCTTGCCGAGTTCCATGGGCGTATAGAGCAGCACCGGCGCGACCAGGATATCGACCTGGTGGTTGTTGAACTTGCCGGCGAAGTTGCTGAGATCGGAGGCCACCGGCTGGGCGCCGAGGCGCTGCACGATCCTGGCCTGCGCCTTGTCGAGATCGAGCACGGCGACCTTCTTGCCGGCGGCTTTTTCCACCGAATCGATGGCGCGATCGATGACGAGCACGTAGGCGGGGCCCATGGGAACGACGCCGACGACCTCGTACGGGGCCGTGACCATGAGCGGCGCCAGCTTGGGATTGGCCAGCGCTTCCTGGAGCAGGCGCATGTGCTTTTCCGTGGGCAGGGCGCCGATGGAGTCGACGCTGCCGACGAAGGCGTTGAACTGGCGGGCGCGGATGGTGGTGAGGGCGACGCCGTCGCAGATGCCGGCCTTGAAGTCCTCGGCGGCGACGCGCTCGTCGGTGTAGGCGCGGAGCTGCATGTCGACGCCCCAGTTGCGCGCCACCAGGGCCTGGTCGCGGGCCCGGCTGAAGGCTTCGCCGCGCGGGCCGAGCGGATCGTAAACGCAGAACATGACTTTCTGCAGCGCCAGTGCCGCCGGGCTGAGCAGCAGGCCGGTCACGAGCAGGAGAGAAGAGAAAAAGTGGAGGGTGCGAGGCTGCATGACATTCCCTGGCGATTCGCCGTCTGAATTTTGCGAAGGACGATGTTAACTCCGGCCGAGGCCGTGAGACCCCGGCGATGTCTTACAACGGAGCGCCCGGGGAAGAGATCACCGCCCGGCAGGGAGGCGGTTGCCTGCGGCCGATGCGCGGTGCTCCAGCAGGCGCAACTGCCGGGCGAGGCGCTGGTTGAGCAGCACGGCGGCCACGCTCAGGCCGAGCACGAGGCCGGCCCAGAAGCCGTAGGGTCCGTAACGCGTGCCGGTGAGGAAGGTCAGGCCGAGCACGTAGCCGACGGGCAGGGCGACGACCCAGTAGGCGATCAGCGTCATCACCATGGGGCCGCGGGTGTCGTGCAGGCCGCGCAGGCTGCCGGCGGCGCCGACCTGCAGCGCGTCGACGACCTGGTAGGCGGCGGCGAAGAGCAGCAGGTCGGCCGCGAGCTGGCGCACTTCTGCATTGTCGGTGTAGAGCGCGGTGAGGCCGTGGCGCGCGAGCACGATGAACAGTGCGGAGAGCGTGGCGAAAACCGCCAGGGCGATGAGGCCGACGCGGCGGGTGTGGCGGATGGCGGCGAAGTCGCGGCGGCCGTAGGCGTGCCCGACGCGGATGGTCATGCAGAACGCGAAGCTGAGCGGGAACATGAAGAGCAGCGAGGTCAGCGACAGTGCGATCTGGTGGCCGGCCACCTGCAGCTCGCCGAGCGGACTGATCAGGATGGCGACGAGGGCGAAGACGCTGACCTCGAAAAAGATGGCGATGCCGATGGGCAGGCCGAGCCTGAGGAAGGCCAGCAGGCGTTCGCCTTCGGGGCGGCTGCGCGCCTGCAGCAGCCGCACGTTGGCGAAGTGCGGCGCCTTCAGCACATAGCCCAGCAGGAGCAGCAGCATCAGCCAGGCGACGATGGCCGAGGCGACGCCGCAGCCGACGCCGCCCAGGCGCGGCAGGCCGAGCTTGCCGTGGATCAGCACGTAGTTGAGCGGGATCAGCAGCAGCAGGCCGAGAATGCTGACCAGCGTCACCGGCAGCGGCCGGCCCATGCCCTCGCAATAGTTGCGCAGCACCGCGAAGAGCGCCGTGGCGGGCAGGCCCCAGGCGATGGCGGCGAGGAAGCGGCGGCTGAGGTCGCGCAGCGGCGCCGGCGTCTCGAGCAGGTCGAAGACCGGGTCGATGCAGTGCAGCAAGGCCGCGCCGGCCAGGCCGACCGCGACCGCCAGCCAGAGCGCCTGGTGGGCGATGTGCGGGACCTCGGCATGGTCGCGGCGGCCGCGCGCGGCGGCGATCAGCGGCGTGGTCGCGAGCAGGATGCCGGTGACGAGCAGCATCAGCGGCAGCCAGATGCTGGCGCCGAGCGCCACCGCCGCGAGATCCAGCGGCGACGCCTGGCCGGCCATCACGGTATCGACGAAACCGAAGGCGGCCTGCGCGAGCTGGCTGACCAGGATGGGGCCGAGCAGGAGGCCGAGCGCCTGAAGTTCGCTGCGGAAGGAGGGAGTCGGGAACATGCCGGCCTCGGAAGGAGTTGCGAAGTGTAGCAGGGCAGGGAGCGGCGTTCGCGACGGCGCATCCGGCCTGACGCCGCGCCAGAAACAAAAAAGGCGCGGAGGTTATCCGCGCCTTTTCTGCTGCAGCGACCGCCGTCAGTTGGCGTAGAAGTTCAGCGTGTGATTGCCGCTCCACGTCTCGACGTTTTCTGCGCCGAAGTTGAAGCCCTTCACCAGCGCCACGATCTTCGCTTCCAGGTCGGGATTGCCGAGCTGGCTGTTGGCGACCGAAGCGTCCGTGACCGAGCCATCGGGGGCGATGGTCAGCCTCACCGTCACCGTGCCCTGCATATTGGGGTCGTCACGCAGGGCGCGCTGGTAGAGGTTGTTCAGGCGTGCGCCGTAGCGGTCGAAGCCCTTGGTGATGTTCTCCTGGCTACGCCGCGCCTTGCCGTCCTTGCCGACCTTGACGTTGCCGGCCGCGACGGCGCTGGTGTTGATATTGCTCTGCACCGCCTGCAGCTTGCTGCCGCCACCGGCCGCCGCAATGGCGCCGAGGGCGCCGGCCGTGCCTTTGCCGCCGGCCTTGCCGCCGCCGTAGCCGCTGCTCACCGGGCCGCTGTAGTTGCCGACGCCGGAGCCGGAGCCCGTGCCGGCACGGCTGGTGATCAGGTTGCGGCTGGTGCCGGCTTCCTGCGTGCTGGTGATGAGGCCGCCGGTGCCGTTGCCGGCCTGTCCGGGCATGCCGGTCGGCGTGCCGACGGCGCCCACGTCCAGGTCGCGCAGGTCCGCGAGGTCGTCGAAACCGGCCTCCTGGATGGCCTGGCTGGCGCGGGCCTTGGCGGCGCTCTTCTGCAGGTCGGTCACCACCGGCTTCGGCGTCGCGTCGTCAGCCGGCTTGGGCGCGGCTTCTTCCTTCTTGACGGCTTCTTCCGGCTTTACCTCCTCCTTCTTCTGCACCGGCTCGGGCGGCGGCGGAGGCGGCACTTCCTTGCGCTTCATCACCACCTTGGCGAGATTTTCCGGCACGGCTTCGGCCTGGGCGCGATCGACCTTGGGGATCTCGATGCGCGGCACCACGATCCAGATCAGCAGCGCCAGCAGCAGGAAGATGATCATCAGCACGCGGAAGCGGCGGCTTTCCCCCGGCAGGGGATCCCAGGGCAGGGTGGGGCGGACGTATTCGAGAACGAGATTGCTCACAGCGTTCCCTCCTTCGTGCGCATCACCGCGAAGGCGATCTTGCTGTAGTCCGAGGCCGAGCAGGTCGCCATGACCTTGCGCAGCAGCGTGTAGGGGATGTTCTTGTCGCCGAGGATCATGATCTCGCGCTCGGGGATGCCCTGTTCGTTCAGCTTGGGCGGAGCCTTGCTGGCGCGATAGGCGAGTTCCCTGGCGAGGCCGGGGATGACGTCGCCCTGGACCGCCAGGGCTTCGGCGGTGGTGGCCACCTTCACGCCCTGCACGACGATGTCCTTGGCGTTGACCATCACCGTCAGCACGGTTTCCTCGGCGCGCCGGTCGGCGGTCGACTTCGGCAGCTCGAGCATCTGGCTGTCGGGGATGTTGGTGACGTTCTGCGAGTTCACCAGCAGGAAGAACACCAGCACCGTGAGGATGTCGATGAGCGAGGTGAGCTGGATCGTGGCCGGCTTCTTCAGGCGGTGGCGGCGCGCCATGCGCGCGACCTGGGCGGACTGCTTGCTCATGCGGCACCTCCGGCTTCGGCGGCGTCGGGAGCGTCGCCGATCCCGATGTCCGGGAACAGCGAGGCCTTGATCCACTGGCCGTTCACCTGGCGCGGCTTGTAGCGCACCGAGTCCATGGTGTGGATCAGGGTGTCGTAGTTGGTGTCCGGCTCCAGCAGCAGGGTGACTTCGGTCACCGACGGATGGCTGGCCTTCACGCCGACCAGATAGTCGTTGAGCCCTTTGTAATCCATGCCCTTGGCTGTGGCCGGCACGATTTTCAGCGGGCCGGACTGGCGGTCGGCGATCACGAACTTGTCCTTGTAGATCGAGATTTCGAGAACCAGCGGCTTGGGCGCATCCGCGCCCCCCGCACCGCCACCGCCGGACGGCAGGTTGACCTGCAGCCGCGACAGTTCGGTAAATGCAGAGGTCACGAGCAGGAAGGCGAGCAGTACCACCATCAGGTTGATGAAGGTGGTCATGTCCAGGTCGGCTTCCATCTCGCGGTTTTTACGGCGCCTCATGAGGTCGTACTCCGGAAGACGTTAGGGGCGGGCCTCTTACTGCTGCGCCTGCTGGCTGCTGATCTGGCGGATGACGTTCTGGAACTTGATGGACGCGGCTTCCAGAGATTCCACGGCCTGGCCGGTCTTGGACTGCAGCAGCGAGAACATCACCAGCAGTGGAATCGCGGTGATGAGGCCGAAGGCCGTGCAGTTCATGGCTTCGCCCACGGCGGCGGAGAGCAGGTTGGCCTTTTCGGCGGGGTCGGCGGAGGCCACGGCGGTGAAGGCGTGGATCAGGCCGATGATCGTGCCGAGCAGGCCGAGCAGGGTGGCGACGTTGGCCAGCGTGGAAAGATAGTGCGTGCGCTTTTCCAGGCGCGGCAGGGATTCCATCAGGCCTTCTTCCATGGCCATTTCCACGTCGTCCATCTTGCGCGAGGTGATGAGGCGGGTGAGGCCGTTGGTGAGGATGACGCCGAGGGCGGAGTCGGAATTCTTGGTCTTTTCCAGCGCCGGCTTGACCTGGCCCTTGGAGACGAGCGCGAAGGTTTCGGCCCAGAGCGCCTTGTTCACCTTCTCTACCTTGGACAGATACAGCCAGCGCTCGATGCTGATGGCGATGCCGGCCACGAGCGTGACCAGGATCGGGTACATCCAAACGCCCCCTTCCTGCATGAAGGACGCAAACGACTGGAACATGTTCATCGGAAACTCCTTGGTTGTTTTTTTGGCGACGAGGCCGAAGTGGCGGAATACGGATCAGTAACGGCAGTTAAGTGGAGGGATCATGCAGCGCCTGCCGCAGACGGCATGATCCGTAATCATTGCGGTGCTTCGAGCCGCTTCTGCAGCTCGATTTCCCGGCGCAGCACGTCGGGGTCGAGCGGCTGCAGCGTTTCGCGCAGGATCGAGGTGGTCACTTCTTTCTTGGGCAGCATGGAGGCCTTGTCCTTCCAGGGCACCACGTTGAACACGCCGGGCGCTTCCTGGGTGCCGATCACGTCGGTCTGCGTCGTGGCGGGCGCGGCGCTGCCATCCTGTTGCTCCTTGCCGTCGGCCGGCGCCGCCAGCAGCACGCTGCTCTGCAGCAGGGCCAGCAGGCCCAGGCTGATCCTGTTTTTCATGATGCGGCCTTCTGTTTCTGTTGGGCTGTCGCGTCGGGAGCCGGGGCCGGGGCCGTTGCCGGAGCCTCGCCGGTTGCCGGCGTTTCCGTGGCGGCACCGGCGTCCGCCGCCGCCTCTTCAGGTTCGGGCGCCGCCACCACCGGCGCGGCCGGCCGCGCCGGTGCCTTGTATACACCGCTACGTTTCTGCAAATCGATGATCCAGTTGGCAACTGCCGGGTCGGGCTTCGACTGCAGGCTCTGGTAGCGCTCGTAATGGCCGAGGGCGGTCGGCAGGTCCTGGATGTAGAGGTCGGCCAGCACGCCCAGGTTGAAGTGCGCCTTGGCGTAGTTGGGGTCGAGCGCGAGCGCGGCCTCGTAGGCGGCCCTGGCGTCCTGGAACTTGCCCTGCTCGCGCAGGGTGATGCCGAGCAGGTTGCGGGCATAGGGGTTCTTCGGATTGATGGCCAGCGCGTCGCGCAGCTGCCTTTCGGCTTCGGCGAATTTTCCCTGCTTGAGCAGGAGGACGGCCAGGTTCACCAGCGGGCCGGAGAACTCCGGCGTGCGGCGGCTGATCTGCGTCAGCAGGGCGGCAGCCTCGGCGTCGCTGCCCTGCTTCATCAGGATCAGGGCGCGCGCATAGTCGGCGCCCACCGCCTGGGCCGCGAGCTGCTTCTCGGGGTTGACGGTGACGGTGGGTGCGCTCGAGGTGTCGCGGCCGCTGGCCGTCGGGCCGGTGGCCGCCTTCTCCCTGCGCTGGAGCTTGCCGGAGGCCATGCGCTGGCGCAGCTGGGCGACGAGGTCGGGCTCGTTGCTGCCGACGCTGGCGTCGTCGGCAGGAGCGCCGGCCGGACGCTTCTGGGGGGCGGTGCAGCCCGCCAGCAGGAGGGGCAGGGCGAGGGCGGCGGCAAGCGCGCTGCGGGCAAGGATGTGCGGGATGCTCATGGGCAGCCTCAGTAGATCACGTCGATGAAGGTTTCGGACTGCTCATGCTTGTTGTAGCGGCCCGGTGACAGCTTGGCGAGGGCCGCGAAACTCTTGCGCACGGAGTCGTCGTAGATGTTCTGCCGGGCGAGCTGGGCGTTGGCCGTGTAGAGGTCCAGGGCCTTGTCCTCGAAGGGCGTGGCCTGCTCTTCCAGCAGGATCGCGTACTGTTCGAGCTCGAGCTCGGAAAGCCCCTTCGGGCGTTCGCTCGCCATCAGGTCGGCCGCCAGCTTGCGGTAGATCTCCGCGATCTGGTAGTTCGACGCCGTGGTGAATTCCGCCACGCCGATCTGGGCCGTCTTCGTGTAGGCGTCGAGTGCCTTCTGCATCGCCAGCTTCTTGCGGCCGAGGCTCTGCTTGAGCGGCTGCGCGAGCGGAATGGCGGCGAACTCGTCGTACAGCGGCTGATTCAGCCTGAACTTCGCCATGGCACCGAGATAGCTGGTGCGCGCGGTGTTCTCGCTGCCGGCGCGGTCGAAGGTGGCGGCCAGCGCGCTCAGCCAGGCCGTGCTCTCGGCGGCGTTGCCGAGCTTGCTGTAGTGCGTGTGGAGACGGAAGGCCGCCTCCATGTTGATGTCGACGGGCCTGGGATAGGCCGCGACGTAGCGCCGGTAGAGGCGCACGGCATCGTCGGCGCGGTCGGCCTTGGCGAACATGTCTGCCGCCGTCCACATGGCCTCGCGGGCCAGCTCCGGATTGCTGCTGGTGTTGGCCAGGGAGATGAGTTCGTATTCGCCGGCGGCCTTGTCGAACTGGTTGGTCTTTTCATAGGCCAGCGCGAGCTTTTCGGGAATGCTCGCGTTGAGGCTGTTGTCCGGATAGGCGGCGCGGAACGCCACCAGCATGGGAATGGCGGAGGCATAGCGGGCCGCGCCCATGTACACCGCGGCCGCGTCGTAGCGGGCGGCGGCCTTGAGCTTGGGGTCGACCGAGACGTCGGCGGCACGCAGGTAGGCGGCGACCGCGCCTTCCACATCGTTGGCGGCGCGCAGCTTCTCGGCCTGCTTGTAGACGGAGGCCGTGATGCGCTCCTCGTATTTCCTGCGCTCTTCCGGCGAGAGGTCCTTGAAGGCCAGCACCTTGCCGTAGGCGATTTCGGCCGCTTCCGGACGGCCCAGGTCGAACTCGCCGTCGGCCACCACCATCCAGGCTTCCTTCTGCACGGCCAGGGGGGCGGGCGGATTCAGCTGCAGGATGGTGCTGGCGGTCTTCATGGCGCCGCGCAGGTCCTTGCGCGCGAGCTGGTCGTTGCTCAGGCCCTGCAGCAGGACCGCCGCGTTGGTGTCGTGCGGGAACTTCTTGGCAAAGCGGTAGGTGCTTTCCGTGCGGCGCGCCCACCACGCCTCCTGTTCTTGCGGCGTGCCCTGGAGGCCGGCCTTCTCCTGCTCGTTATAGGCGAGCAGGGCGAAGTAGGCGGCCTCGTTGGCGCGGCCGCTGCGCTGGTAGCCGTAGGCGGTCTTTTCGAATTCGACGATGGCGTCGTCGAAGCGCTTGGCGGCGAACAGCGCCTCGGCCAGCAGCTGGTTGATGGTGACGGCTTCCAGCTCCGGCGGATTCAGCGTCAGGTATTCGCGATACCACTTGGCGGCCTTGAGGTAGTCGTCGTCCTTCTTGCCCTCCTGCGCCGCGGCGTGCCAGTACTTGGCGAGGTCCATGACGTGCGACTGCAGGAAGGGCAGCAGGTTCTGGCGCGTGCTTTCATCCGACTTCGCCCAGAACTCGCTTTGGCGGTTGTAGCGCTGGATGAACTTTTCCTTGGCCGGCAACACTTCGGTCGGGAAGCCGCCGTCCTGGTAAGCCTTGATGGCGGCCGAGCTGAATTCCGGCGCGCGCGCACTGAACGGGTATTTGGCGACGAAGAAATCGTAGCTGTCGGCCGCGTTGCGGAAGAGGCGCTTGCCGAGGTAGGCCTTGCCGAGCTGCATATAGACTTCGGTTTCGTAATTCTTCGGGCCGACCTTCCTGAAATATTCTTCGACGGCCTTGGCGCCGTCCTGCTGGATGAAGCCGAGGCTGATGATGTTGTAGGTGTCGTCGCGCAGCTTCTTCGCATTTTCGCGGACCTTCGGATCCACGCTGCGGACCTTGGGCTCCAGCTCTTCCAGGACCTGGAAGAAGATCGGCTGCGAGGCGTCGTAGTCGGAGGCCTTGTACAGCGCCCAGCCCTGCTTGTAGAGGGCCTGGTCGCGGAAATCGGTATTGTCCCTGGACTTTACGACGATGGCGTAGTTGTCGGCGGCGGGGATGTATTTGCCGACCGTGAATTCGTATTCCGCGATGCGGAAACGCGCTTCGGTGGCGATGGGATTGTCGGGGAACTGCGTGATCAGATGGCGCAGCGTGTCCACCGACTCCGCCCGTTGCCCGTTCATGTCGTAGGCCTTGGCGAGGTTGTAATAGGCGTCGGCGCGTTCGGCCGGCGTCTGCGCATTCTTGAGCACGGCGGCATAGAGCTCGACCGCCTCGGCGTAGTTCACTTCGAGCTGGGACTGGTGTTGGCGGGTTTTCTGCACGGCGTTGGCGGGCTTGGTCTTGCCGGCGGTCTTGTCGAGCCCCTGCATATAGCTGTCGTGCAGCGCGGCCTCCTGCTTGGCGCGTTCGCTGGGCTCGGCCTGGCCACTTTTTTCGGCATCGCGCGCCTGCGAGGATTCCATGGTCAGGTCGGCCATGCGCTTCAGCGTGTCGAGGCGCGCCGCGGGATCGCGGAACAGCTTCAGCGCCGTCTGGTAATTGGCCAGCACTTCCTCGGCCGTCTGCGGCAGGACCTGCTCCTGCTTGATCTCGATCTCGCGGTTTTCCAGGTCGGCCAGGGTGCCGGAGTGGCGGTTCAGCGGCGCCGCCTGCTGCTTGGCGGGCGGTGCGCCGGCGCAAGCGGCCAGGAGCACGAGGGCCAGGGCGAGGGGAGCCCGGCGGACATCGGGAAAGGAAGGCGGTTTCATGGCATGGGCTTCTCGGGCAGAGCGGCCTGGCGGTCATCGCGGAGCAATGACGCGTCCTGGAGCCGGGCGATGCTGAGATGGGCTTCGGCAATATCGCTGTTGATGCGGTTGCGGCTGTCTTCCACCTGGTTGTAGGCCAGCTGGTTCAGATAGCGGCGGTACTCGTCCAGCGCCCTGTCCAGGGACTGGTAGGCGCTTTGCAGGCGACTTTCCATGGCGTTGATCCGCGCCTCGGGAGTGTCGCCGGCAATTTTCTGGTTGTCGGCGAGCAGCTGCTGCACGGCCTCCATGCGCAGCTGGAGCAGGCGCAACTGGCGCTCGGCAGCGCCGAGATCGGCATAGATCTGTTCTTCGGAAACCGGGATCTTGCTGGCGTTGTCCATCAGGATCAGGCCTTTCAGCACACGTACGCGCTCGCGCAGGGCGCGGGTGGCGGCGTTGTCCGGCAGCTTCGCGAGTTTCGTCTCGACCTGCTGCAGCTTGAACTGCTGCTCCATCGTCTTCAGGCCGACCGGGGCGCGGGCGGCACCGGCATTGGCGCGCGCGCTCTGGCGGGCGCGCTTGTCGAGCAGGGGGAAGCGATCGGCCACCTGACCCAGGCGCCCCTGCACGCTGTCGACCCGTCCGGCCAGCCCGGGCAGTTCGGCCTGGCGCCGGCGCATGAAGGCGGCGGAGTCGCGCAGGGCGCGCAGGTCGCCGCTGCGCTGGTCGAGCACGGTGCGCAGCCGCTTCAGCTGCTCGTACTGCTGGTAGGCTTCATTGAAGGGATGGCTGGTGAAGAGGCTGTAGAGTTGCGCCGTGGTCATGGCGTCGCCGGCAATCGCGGTGCCGGAAGGTGCCATCGGATCGGCGAAGCGGTCGGCTTCCGCCCTGGCGTTCAAACGGTCCAGCCAGCCGTTGCCCTTGATGTCGCTTTCCAGTTTCTCGATCGTTTCCAGTTGGCTCGTCAGCGTCGCGGCGGCGAGCTTGTAGCCGTAGAGCGCCTGCTGGTTGGCCTGCAGGGCCTCGTAGGCGCGCGGCGCCAGCAGCAGGGCTTCCTGCACGAAGCGGTCGGCGGAGTTGCGGGTCAGCAGCTCCAGCCAGTAGGCGAGGGCGCGCTTGTAATCCTTGCGCTCATAGTTGGCCCAGCCCAGTGCCAGCATGGCGTTATTGCTGAACGGACCTTTCAGGCGCACGTTGACCAGGGCGTCGCGCGCCTTTTCCGGCTGCTGCAGTTGCAGGTAGCCGTAACCCAGGGCCAGCGCGGCGCGATCCTTCAGGGCATTGGTCTCGGGAGTTTCGCTTACCGGCAGGTTCATCACCTGCTCGAGCAGCTGCTTGCCCTGCGCCGCCTGGTTGGTGCGCAGGTGGGACACGCCGCTGTTGTAGGTGGCATAGGCGCCCAGCGGATGGTCCAGCGGGATCGGCAGCAGCGCGGCGCGCGCCTCGGCATAGGCGTTGCGCGTCATCAGCACGTTGGCCAGCATGACGCGGCGTTCGGTCTCGAGCTGGGACAGCTGCGTATCGAGCGGGGTACTGAGGATGCGCTCGGCCTCGAAATAGTTGCCCTGGCGATATTGCAGCCGGCCCTGGCGGAACACCGTTTCGTTACGGGTCTGCGTGCGAATGTCGCGCGTGCCCAGATAGGCAAAGACGTTATTGGCTTCTTCGGGCATGCCGAAGGCCGTGTAGAGGTCGCCCAGCAGCAGCTCCGAGGTAGTGGCGCGCGCGTCGATGCGCCCCATGGCCTTGGCGACCAGAAGGTGGTTCATGGCCGCGAAGCTGTTGCCCATGTAGTAAGCGTTCATGACCTCGCCCAGCACCACCTCGCTGGCTTCCTGGCGCACGTTCAGGCGCTGGCGCAGGTCGGCCGCCATTCCCGCCTCTGCCAGGCCGGCCGCGGCGAGCGCCAGCGCCAGAAGCTGCGCGGCGCGTCGAAAGCGGAAGGTTGTTTTCATGCCCCTGTCCTGAACGATGCTGATGCGGGTGAAGGATTCGAGCGGCGGTTTTTACTTACTGGCTTTCCCACTCCCGGAAGCGGATGTTGCTCTGCGCCGTAGCGGCCGCATCGGCCGCCTTGATCTCGATGACCTTGCGCTGGGCGCCCTTGGTGAAGCTGTAGGCGCCAAAGCGCTGCGACTCCCTGCCCTCCTGGTCGCGCACGGTGAGGGTGGCCTTCAGGGTATGCGTGCCGCTGGTGAGATTGCCGGAATAGATGCGCTGCATGCCGCCCTTGGCGAGGGCGGCGAGCTCGGCGTCGCTGTAGTAGTGGTAGCCCACGTCCTTGTCGTCGAGTTGCAGCTTCAGGTCGACGATCTTGATGGAGGAGCCGGAATCCAGCGCGACCACGACCGCGGTTTCCGTGCTGGGGAACAGCAGTTCTTTTTCCAGCTGGGTGATGTCGCGATTGAGATTCAGCAGCTCGCCCTTCAGGCCCTGGAGATCCTTGGGCAGCGGCGCGTCGGCCGCCTGCAGGAGAGACGGAGGAATTGCGCCCGCAAGGGAGAAAAAAAGTGCAAGGGCGTACAAACGTCCACGAGTCATTATTTGTTGATCCAGGTCTTGTTTTTATGTGGGGCGCAGAGGGCTGGACGGGGCCCGCGGCCGTGTCCAGATCGGCGCGCCGGTCAGTCATCGGCAGGCGGTCCGCGCCTCGATCGCGAGCTATTAACGCACAACACTATTCGCCCGTCAAAGACTCGAAATAGTGCAGTTTCAGCATGTTGCGTCGGCTATTTCATGCGGATAAAACAGTGGTCGCAGGCAGCCTCCGGAGCTTGCGGCGGGCGAATACAGAAAGTTGGGGGCGCCTGCGCCATCCGCTTTCCGCTGATCCGCAAAAATCCGCCGCTTGTCCCGGGCGCTGCGTGCCGGTCGCTTCACTTCGGCTTGCCAGGGCGGGCCGGCAGCGGCAAAGTGCCGCCATTTTCCCGAGGGCCTGCTGCCATGCGCCTCATTGCCGATGAAAACCTGCCGCTGCTGCCGGAGCTCTTTGCCGGGCACGAGGTGATACGGCTGCCCGGGCGGGCGATCCGCCGCAGCGACCTGCAGGGCGCGGATGCGCTGCTGGTGCGATCGGTGACGCGGGTGGACCGCCGCCTGCTCGACGATACGCCGGTCCGCTTCGTGGGGACGGCGACCATTGGCACCGACCACATCGACCTGGCGGCGCTGGCCGACCTTGGGGTCCGGGTGGCCTCGGCGCCGGGCTGCAACGCGCGGGCGGTGGGGGAATATGTCGCCACCGCGCTGGCGATGCTTGCCGCCGAGCAGGACTGGGAGCCCGCGGCGCGGACGCTGGGCGTGGTCGGACTGGGTCATACCGGCCGCCAGGCCGCAGCCCTGGCGACGGCCCTGGGATTCCGCGTCGTCGGGTGCGACCCGTATGTGCGCCTGCCCGGCATCGAGCAACTGGGCTTCCGGGATCTGCTGGCCCGCGCCGACATCCTTTCATTCCATGTGCCGCTGACGCGGGGGGGCGGCCATCCCACCTGGCATCTCATGGATGCGGCGGCCCTTGCCGGGCTGCCTGCCGGGGCCATCCTCATCAACGCCTGCCGGGGCGAGGTGGTGGAGGGCGCGGCGCTGCTGGCGACGCTTTCCGGCAGGCCGGACCTGACGGCCGTGCTGGACGTCTGGGAGGGAGAGCCCGGGCTTGTCCCCGAACTGCTGGAGGCTGTCCGTTTCGGTACGCCGCATGTGGCCGGCTACAGCCAGGAAGGCAAATGGCGGGGGACGGAGATGGTGTATCAGGCCTTCTGCGAATGCTTCGGACTGCCCGTGGCCAGCGGCTTCGACCGGACGCGGACGGAAACCGGCCTGCCCGGACTGGGTGCCACCGCGGCCGCGCCGGCCCGGCGGCTTGCGGAAATCCTCGGACAGGCCTGTCCCATCGCCCGGGATGACGGGGCGTTACGCCAGAGCATGGCCGCTGCCGACCGTGGCGCGGCCTTCGACGTCCTGCGCAGGAATTATCCGGCGCGCCGCGAGTTCACGGCCCATCGTCTGGCGTTGCCGGCGGCCGATCCGCTGTGGCCGGTCCTGCGCGGCCTCGGCTTCCGTTCCGCCTGATCGGTTTCGGCAACCGGCGGGGGAAGCTATGGATATTTGTTCCTAGGCTCCCTAAACTCGGGCGCTCAAGCGCAGGCTGCCGCTGGCGCCGCGTTAAAAAAACAACAATGCCGCCGCTTCGGCATCTGCGGCGTGGCGCGGGATCTTTCATGTCCAGACTGTTCAAGACCCTCTTTCTGACAGCGGCCCTGGGCGCTGCCTGCGCTCATGCCGATGCGCCTCCGCCTTCTCCCCCCAAGCCAGCCATCGAGGCCGATGACTTTTATATCGGCATCGGTTTGTTCAGCGATATGGCCAACGTCAATGTCGAGAGCATGACCCGCTGGGGCAATTTCCAGTTGCGCGGTGGCCGCTTCCAGGACAACGAGCGCATGGCGTTCAACGTGAGCTGGCGCAAGCGGCTGGCGGATGCCGATGCCGAAGAAGACGCCCCGCCGAACGGCACCGGCTACTACCTCGGTTTCTTCGGCGGCCATCTGGCCGGCGAAAAAATTGGCAGGGAGGACCGCCTGCGTCTCGGCATCGGCGCCGAGATGGGCCATCAGTGGGTCACCGAGTACCGTCGCTCCGCACTGACCGTAGGCCTGGGCATCCTCGAGCCGATGGAAAACGGCAATGCCGATCTGGAGGCCGAGCCCGCCATCTTCTTCAGCTACACCTTCGCTCTCGGTTACTGATCCTGCCGGCGGCGTCGCGCCGGCCTTGCCCTGTTGTGCATTGCATCAACAACGGCAGATGCCGCCCTGTTAACCTGAACAATCTCCCTGGCGATGCAGCAACCATGAGCACAGCAGTCTCCCGACCTGCGCAGGACGCGTCCCTCTACGAATCAGCCTGGAAGGCCAGCGGCAAGGGCGGCTGGCGCCTTGCCTGGGCTTCGCCGCTGGAGGCCGATTTCCAGGGTTATTACGCGGAGCGTTACCGCGGCCACATGGCCCTGGGGCTGGCGGTCGGCGCCCTGGCCATGGTGGTGTCGGCATTCGAGGATT
Organism: Pseudomonadota bacterium; assembly: GCA_049320605.1. Classification (GTDB taxonomy): domain Bacteria; phylum Pseudomonadota; class Gammaproteobacteria; order Pseudomonadales; family Moraxellaceae; genus UBA2031. Next base: position 76,197 of record JBMOQI010000018.1, read on the forward strand.
TCCTGCTGCCGTCCGGGCAGCGCGTCATGCCGCTGTTCATCCGCTTCGGTGTCGTCCTGCCGGTGGTCCTGCTGCTGCTGTTCCTGATCCGCCGGCCCGCGCTGGCGGCCTGGCAGCAGTCCATTCTCATGCTGTCCACTTTGGGGGGCGCCACGGCCTTCCTGCTCATGGCCTACTTCGTGAGTTCTCCCCTGGGACGCATCTATCTCGACACGCTGCTGCTGATCCAGATCTTCGGGCTTGCCCTGCTGCGCATGCAGTTTCCCTATGCCCTGGCCTGCGTCCTGACGCTGGCCGCCGGCACCGGGCTCGCGCTCTCCCTGCTCGATTTTCCCGGCCATCCCGGCGAATGGCGCATCGACCTGATCCTGATCATCTTTGCCGGCATGCTCTGCCTTGTCGCGAACTACCTGATGGAGCGCTCGGCGCGGTCGGACTACCTGCAGCAGCGCCTGCTGGAATTCCGGCAGCAGGACCTGGAGGAGAGCAATCAGCATCTGGAATACCTGCTGCGCAGCGACGCCCTTACCGGCATCGCCAACCGCCGGCATTTCGACCAGCGCCTTGAAGAGGAGTTCCGGCGCGCCGAGCGCGGTGCCTATCCGCTGGCGCTGCTGATGCTCGATGTCGACTGCTTCAAGCAGTACAACGACAGCTACGGGCACCAGGCCGGCGACCAGGCGCTGATCCATGTGGCGCAATCCCTGGCCGGCTTCGCGCGCCGCCCCGGCGACATGGCGGCCCGGTATGGCGGCGAGGAATTCGCGCTCATCCTGCCGGGCTCGTCCGAGGACGACGCCCTGGCGATTGCGCGCGAGGTGCTGGCGCATGTGCACGCCAGAGAGTTGCGGCACGAGAGTTCGCAGGTCTGCGATCGCCTGACGGTGAGCATCGGTGTCGCGTCCCTGCGTCCGGGCGCGAGCGATGCCGGCGTGCCGGCGCTGATCGCCAACGCCGACCAGGCGCTCTACCTGGCCAAAAGCCGGGGACGCAACCGTGCTTGCGCCTGGTCCATGGTGCAGCCGGGCTGATTTTTCTTTACTGCTTATGCAAATAAAAAAGCCGGCTTGTGCGCCGGCTTTTTTATTTTCAGCTCGTCTCAGCGGTTGCCGAAGTCGTCACTGGCGGTCGCGGGGCGCCGGTCATCGCCGAAAGCGCGACGCGGCTTGACGCGCACCTCGGGCCTGCCGCCGGCATCGCGCGATGGCGCGTCGCTGCGCGGGCCGTCACGGAAAGGACGGCTGCCGTTGCCGCTGCCGTTGCCGAAGCGACGATCGCCATGGCCGCCGCCTTCAGCGCGCGGCTTGCGCTGCGCGAAGCCTGCGCTGCGGGGACGGCGCTCAAGGCCGGTGCGCTCCATGAAATCGCGGCGCTGGACTTCGCCGTGATCGCCATCCAGGCGTGGCTGGCGGTCGCCGAGATCGAGCGCGGGGCGCTTGCCGGGCTGGCTGTCGCGCGGCTGGCGGTCGCCCAAATCGGGCTTGCCGTAACGCGGCCGGTCGCCGCCGTTGCCGGCGCCGAAGCGCGGCCTGTCGCCGCCAGTGCCGGCGCCGAAGCGCGGCTTGTCGCCACCGGGACCGGTAGTGGTGCGTGCCGGACGCGGCTCCCGGTCACCGCGATCGGCGACACGCTGCTGGCGGTCGTCGCGCTGCTCGCGATCCTTGTGGCCCCAGCGCGGCTTGTCGCCGGGACGGCGCGGACGGTCGTGGTCGACGCGACGCTGCGGTTCCAGGCCTTCGACGGTTTCGATATCCAGCTTCTGCTGCAGGAAGTGCTCGATGCGGCGCAGCACGCTGCGGTCGCGCGGGCCCACCAGCGAGCAGGCGATGCCGTTGCGGCCGGCGCGGCCGGTGCGGCCGATGCGGTGCACATAGTCTTCCGCATTCTTCGGCAGGTCGTAGTTGATCACGTGGCTGATGCCGGGCACGTCGAGGCCGCGGGCAGCGACGTCGGTGGCGACCAGCACCTTGGTGCGGCCGCTGCGCAGGCTCGTGAGCGTGCGGTTGCGCGAGCTCTGCTTCATGTCGCCATGCAGCGAATCCACCGGGAAACCGAACTGCGCGAGCTCGTCGGCCAGCGCATCGGCGTCGACGCGGGTGCCGGCGAAGACGATGGCCTGGTTGACGTCCACGCCCGAGAGCATGTGCATCAGCAGCTTCTTCTTGTGGTCCTGGTCGTCGGCGTAATAGGCCTTCTGCGCGATCGATTCGTGCTTGGTCTGATGGCCGGCGATGTCGATGCGCTGCGGATTCTTCAGCAGCGTCGCGGCCAGCTTGGCCATGCGGTCTTCGAAAGTGGCCGAGAACAGCAGCGTCTGGCGCTCGGCCGGACAGGCCGCGGCGATCTGCTCGACGTCGTCGATGAAGCCCATGTCGAGCATGCGGTCGGCTTCGTCCAGCACGAGCATCTCGAGACGTTCGAAAACGATACGGCCGCGGTTCATGTGGTCGAGCAGGCGGCCCGGCGTCGCGACGAGAATGTCGTAGGGGCGCGCCAGCAGGCGGTTCTGCGCGGGGAAGGGCATGCCGCCCAGCACGGAAACGGTGCGTAGGTTCTTCTGTTCGGAGCCGTATTTCTGCGCCGCGGCAGTGACCTGCTGCGCGAGTTCACGGGTCGGCGTCAGCACGAGCATGCGCGGGCCGCGGCCCGGCTTGCGCGACTCGTCGGCGATGGCGGACAGCGCCGGCAGCATGAAGGCGGCGGTCTTGCCGGTGCCGGTCTGCGCGGACACGATGAGGTCATGGCCTGCCAGCGCGGGCGGAATGGCCTGGGCCTGGACGGGCGTGGGTTCGGTATAGCCGGCCGCAGCCAGCGCGCGCTGCACGGACTCGTGCAGGTTCAGCGAGGAAAAAGACAAAGTGTTACTCCGGGGCACGGGGGCCCTGATGATCGATCAAATGCAAGCCGGAATCGGGCGGAGGCCCGAACACCGCTGGCGCGTATCGTCGCCAACCGGGATTCACTGCAGATGCAGGAGGGAAGGTCAGGAACGATGAGAAAGTTCCTGAGCCTGAAACAAGAAGGGCTGTGGGAGCTTTCGGGGCAAACAGCCGTGTCGCTGTTGCCGGTGTCCGGGACGCTTCCCGGACAAGCAGAGGGCCGGTGAGGGCCATGCAATGAGGCGGGCTTCTGTTCGTCTGCGAAGCTGCCTTGCGCCATCGCCCTCTGAAAGTGCATTCAGTGGCGAGGAGCGGCGGACTTTACACGCTAAGGTCGCTGAATCCAAGCAAAAATTCCGCCCGCTGCGGAAATGCATACACGCTCGCTGCGGCGAAGCAGGCCTGCGTGCGCGTACTAGTCTTCATATTCCCCGACTGACGCCGCCCACCCGGCCGGCCTGTTTCCGGAATGCGATGACTGAGAACGAGGTGCTGGACTGCATCATCGTTGGTGCCGGCCCCGCCGGTCTGACGGCAGCGATCTACCTGGCCCGCTTCAGACGGCGCTTCGCCGTGTTCGATGCTGGCGCGAGTCGCGCCGCCCTGATTCCGGTTGCGCGGAATTTCCCGGGTTTCCCGGATGGCATTGGCGGCAAGGCGCTGCTGCAGGTGTTGAGGGAGCAGGCGGCGCGCCGGGGGGCAGCCGTCACGCCGGCCGCCGTGACGCGCCTGCAGCCATGCCAGGACGGCACCTTTGCGGTTGCTGCCGATGGCGCGCAGTTGCGTGCGCGCAGCATTATCCTCGCCACCGGCTGTGTCGATGTCGCCCCCGGCTGGCCCACGACAGAGGATGCCGTGCGCGGCGGCTACCTGCGCTACTGCCCGGTGTGCGACGGCTTCGAAGTAATCGACAAAAACATCGCCGTCCTCGGCAAGGGCGAGCATGCCGTGCGGGAAGCGCTCTTCGTGCAGCATTTCACGCCGGAGGTAACCCTGCTGAGCGGAGGCGGCGCCCTGGCGGCATCGGCGGAGAGCCGGCAGAAACTGGCGGCCGCCGGCATCCGCGTCCTGGAGGCGCCGCTGCTGAACGGCGTGGTAGAGGCAGATCGCTTCGTCTGCTGCTTGAGCGATGGCCGGCGCCTGGAGTTCGACAGTGTCTACCTGGCGCTGGGCTGCGAGATGCGCTCCGAGCTGGCGGCGGCGCTGAACGTGCGCCGCAGCGGCGAAGGCGAGCTGGTGGTCGATGCGCATATGCAGACCAGCGTGCCAGGGCTCTATGCCGCCGGCGACGTGGTGCTGGCGCTCAACCAGATCACCGTGGCGGCCGGCCAGGCCGCGATTGCCGCCACCGCGGTTCACAACCGGCTGCGCCAGCGCGATATGGAGCAGATGCTGCAGGCGCTGCGTTGAAGAGGGCGGTACGGAAACGAAAAACGCGCCGGAAGGCGCGTCTTGGTGGCCGGTGCGGACCGGCCGAACTGGTGGGCGATACTGGGATTGAACCAGTGACCCCTGCCGTGTGAAGGCAGTGCTCTCCCGCTGAGCTAATCGCCCGCTTGAAGCGAGGCGCGTATGGTAACGATTTGGCGAGGCATGGCAAGCCCCGCCAGGCCGCCTGCGCCCCTTCAGCGTCTCACCGCCCGTGCCAGGAGCTCCATCAATTCGCCGCGCTGGATGTCGCGCGATTCGGCGTCGCGGCGGCCCTTGTATTCCAGCGTGCCGGCGTCCAGGCCCTTCTCGCCGACCACGATGCGGTGCGGAATGCCGATCAGCTCGGCATCCGAGAACTTCACGCCGGGGCGCTCGTTGCGGTCGTCGAAATAGACCTCGTAGCCGGCGGCGCTCAATTCCTCGTACAGCTTCGTGCTTTCTTCCTGGATGCGCACCGACTTGCCCCAGTTCATGGGAATCAGCGCGATCTGGAAGGGCGCGATGGCGTCCGGCCAGAGGATGCCCCGGTCGTCCCAGTTCTGCTCGATGGCGGCGGCCACCACACGGGTGACGCCGATGCCGTAGCAGCCCATGGTCACGACCAGGGGCTTGCCGTCTTCGCCCAGCACGGAAAGCTTGAGCGCTTCCGAATATTTCTTGCCGAGCTGGAAGATGTGGCCGACTTCGATGCCGCGCTTGATGAGCAGCCTGCCTTTGCCGTCCGGTGCGGCATCTCCGTCCACGACATTGCGAATGTCCGCCACCAGCGAGGGCTCCGGCAGGTCGCGGCCGAAATTCACGCCGGCGAGGTGGAAGCCTTCACGGTTGGCGCCGCAGACGAAATCGCTCATTGCAGCCACGGTACGGTCGGCAATCACACGCACTTTGTCGCTCGCGCCGACCGGGCCGATAAAGCCCGGCTTGCCGCCGAGGTATTCGACGATTTCGGCCTCGGAGGCGAGGCGGAAATCCTTCAAGCCATCGATCTTGCCGACTTTCACTTCGTTGAGGGCGTGATCGCCGCGCAGCAGGCAGAGGGTGAAGTGCCTGACCTTCGGCGCCTGCGCGTCGGCCTGGGTTTCGGAAAACAGCGCCACGGCTTTCACCAGACGGGTCACCGGGATGCCGAGCAGGGCGGCAACGTCGGCGCAGGCCGTTTGCGTCGGCGTACTGACTTCGCGCATCTGCTCCGTGGCGGGCGCGCGCGGCGCGGTCGGGGCGAGCGCCTCGGCCATTTCCACGTTGGCGGCGTAATCGCTGCTGTCGGAAAAGGCAATGTCGTCTTCGCCGCTCTGCGCCAGCACGTGGAATTCATGCGAGCCGGTGCCGCCGATGGAGCCGGTATCGGCCTGCACCGGGCGGAAGTCCAGCCCCAGGCGCGTGAAGATGCGGCAGTAGGCGGCGTACATCGCCTCGTAGGTTTCCTGCAGGGAAGCCTGATCGCTGTGGAAGGAATAGGCGTCCTTCATGATGAACTCGCGCGCGCGCATGACGCCGAAGCGCGGGCGGATCTCGTCGCGGAACTTGGTCTGAACCTGGTAGAGGTTCACCGGCAGCTGCTTGTAGCTCTGCAGCTCGTTGCGGGCGAGATCGGTGACGACTTCTTCATGCGTGGGGCCGAGCACGAAGGCACGGTCATGGCGGTCACGGAAGCGCAGCAGCTCGGGGCCGTACTGTACGTGGCGGCCGGATTCCTCCCAGAGCTCGGCGGGCTGGGTCACCGGCATCAGCACTTCCAGCGCGCCGGCGCGGTCCATTTCCTCGCGGATGATGGCTTCGACCTTGTGCAGCACGCGCCGGCCCAGCGGCAGCCAGTTGTAGAGGCCGGCGGCGACCTTGCGGATCATGCCGGCGCGCAGCATCAGCTGGTGGGAGATGACTTCCGCATCGGCGGGGGTTTCGCGCAGGGTGGCAAGCAGCATTCGGCTGACGCGCATGGGATTTCCTGTGGCAGCGGTGGACGGGAAAGGCCGGAATTGTACGGGCCGGGGCCTGCGGCCAACAATCGTTTATGCCTTGTAAATCGGGCGGTCTGCCGGTCTCGGCAGCGCCGGCCCGGCTCAGGTACACTCGCGCCTGCCGGCCGCAAGGCCCGTCCTCTTCCAGGCCCGGAAAACTCCCCATGACCCTGATTCCTGCCGAGATTGCCCACGGCGTCCAGCAGGGCATGGATACAGGGGTCAGGACTTGTCCCGCCGACGGCGCAGGCATGAACGCTGCCGTCGGAGGCGCCCCGGCTGACGCCCGACCCGCAACGAATGAAGCATTCCGAAGACGAGATGTGTGATTGATGGCAATTCCCAAGCCGCTGGCGATCAGCCAGCTCTACAGGGCCTGCAAGGCCGCCGATTTTCCCTTCCGCTCCACGAAAGACTGCGAGCCCTTCAACGATTTCCTCGGCCAGGAGCGCGCCAAGGAGGCCGTGGCCATGGCCGTGGCCCTGCCGCACGACGGCTACAACATCTTCGCCGTCGGCACGAGCGGGCTCGGCAAGCGCACCATGATCAAGCGTTTTCTCACCGAGCTCGCGGCGACGCGCCCGGCGCCCTCCGACTGGGTCTACGTGAACAACTTCGTCGAGCCGCGCTATCCCATCGTGCTGGAGTTCCCGGCCGGCATGGGCAAGGAAGTGAAGAAGGACATGGCCATGCTCTGGCGCGACATGGCCGAGGCCGTCATCGCCTCTTTCGAGAGCGAGCAGTATTTCGAGCGCATGGAGCTGCTCAAGGGCGAACTTTCGCGGGCCCAGCAGGAGGCGCTGTCCGGCCTCGCCGGCGCGGGTGAGAAGAAGGGCGTGAAGCTGGTGCTGCGCACGCCGGGCGGCTACGGCTTCTCGCCCATGAACGCCCAGGGCGAGGTCATGGGCGTCGAGGATTTCAACGCGCTGCCGAAGAAGGAGCAGGACCGCCTGAAGGAGACCATGACGGCCATGGAGACGCGCCTGCGCAAGGTCGCCCGCGGCCTCAACCAGGCCGAGGAAATGAACCGCGGCAAGGTGCGCCAGCTCAACGACGAGGTCACCTCGCGCGCCATCGACACGCATCTGGAGCGCATGCGCAGCAAGTACAGCGAATTCCCGAAATTCCTGGCGTATCTCGTGGCCTACGAGAAGGACGTGATCGACAACGTCGACGTCATCCTGAATACCCAGGAGGCGCAGCAGGACGTGGTCGCCACGGTCAGCAGCGAGGCGACGATTCCCTCGCGCTACCAGGTCAACGTCATCGTCAGCAACGATCCCGGGAAGGGCGCGCCGGTGGTGTTCGAAGACCTGCCCACGCACTACAACCTGATGGGCCATGTCGAGCAGGTGACCTATATGGGCACCGTGGCCACCGACTTCACGCTGATCCGCGCCGGTGCGCTGCATCGCGCCAACGGCGGCTTTCTGCTGCTCGAGGCCGAGCAGGTGCTGGAACAGCCCTATGCCTGGCAGGGGCTGAAGCGCGCCTTCCGCTCCAAGTCGCTGAAGCTGTCGTCGCTGGAACAGATGCTGACGCTGACCGGCACCATCTCCATCGAGCCCGACGGCATTCCCTTCAACGTGAAGGTGGTGCTGCTCGGCGATCGCGAAACGTTCTACCTGCTGCAGCAGTTCGATCCCGAGCTCGGCGAATTCTTCAAGATGCGCGCCGATTTCGAGAACACCATGCCGCGCACGCCGGAGAGCGAGGTCCGCTATGCCAATTTCCTGGCGGACTTCGTGCAGAAGGAGAACCTGCGTGTGCTCGACCGGAGCGGCGTCATGCGCCTCGTCGAGGAGGCCGCGCGCGACGCCGAGGATCAGGAAAAACTTTCGCTGCACGCCGCCAGCGTCGGCGACCTGCTGCGCGAGGCCAATTACTGGGCCGGCCTCGACAATGCCAGGCTGATCAAGGACCAGCACATCCGGCGCGCGCTGGAGGGCCAGGAGCGCCGGCACGAGCGCCTGCGCAAGCTGTACATGGAAGAAATCCTGAAGGGCACGCAGCTCTTCACCGGCGAGGGCGAGATCGTCGGCCAGGTCAACGGCCTCACCGTCGTGCAATACGCCGATGCGGAATTCGGCATGCCCTCGCGTATTTCCGTGACGGCGCATTACGGCCACGGCGACATCAACGACATCGAGCGCGACGTCGATCTCGGCGGCGCCCTCCACTCCAAGGGCGTGCTCATCCTCTCGAGCTACCTGAAGTCCATCTTCGGCGCCGAGCGCGCTCTGCGCTTCGCCGCCAATATCGCTTTCGAGCAGTCCTACGGCGGCGTCGACGGCGACAGCGCCTCGGTCGGCGAGCTCTGCGGCCTGCTCTCGGCCATCGGTCGCGTGCCCATCCGCCAGAACGTGGCGATCACGGGCTCGATGAACCAGTTCGGCGAAGTGCAGCCCATCGGCGGCGTGAACGAGAAGATCGAGGGCTTCTACGCGGCCTGCCAGCTCAAGGGCTATGAGGGCCCGCAGGTCGTGATCATCCCGGTGCAGAACGTGCGGCACCTGATGCTGCGCGACGACGTGGTGGAGGCGGTGCGGGCGAAGAAGCTCTTCATCTATGCGGTGGCGCGCGTCGAAGAGGCCATCGAGCTGCTGACCGGCCTGCCGGCCGGCCAGGAAGACCAGCAGGGCCGCTTCGCGGAAAACACGGTGTTCCGCAAGGTTGCCGAGCGCTTGCAGGCCTGGCACGACGCCGAGAAGCGCGACCACAAGGACAAGGACGACGAAAAGGAAGACGACGAGGAGGGCGAAGAGGACAGGAAGCCCAGGCATCATCCCGTGCCGGAGGAAGTGCCGCTGCCGAAGCACACGCGCCGGCGCCGTTAAGCCGGACGCGCGCTGAAAAAGGCGGCCGCGTGGCCGCCTTTTTTATGTTCGAAACGGGCTCAGGACATGTTCATCAGGCTGTCGACCTGCCGTATCAGCTCCAGCAGCCGGGCGGTCTCGATGTCCTGCAGCCGCGCGAACTCGTGCTCGGCCAGCGGATGGATATGGCAGTTGCCGGGCAGGGGCGAGGCGGCGTCGATGACGGCACGGGTGCGGGGCAGGAACACCCATTGCAGCCACTCGTGCAGGCGCAGCGTGTCGTACATGAAGGGCGTGCTGGAGGCCAGCGCCGACGGCGAGGGCGGCACGGCGGACCAGAGCCCGACCGAGCGCAGCTCCGTCTCCACGGCGCGCAGCAGCTCCAGCATGAATTGATGGCGTTCGGCCAGTTGCATAGCGAATCCTCGGCGGCTGCGTCCGGGCGGTACTGCGGCAGGCCGACCTCTGTTGTCCTGCCGCGGCCCTGGCGGCGTCAATAGGGGAAAAGTGTAGGCGTCGCGGCCGGCCGGTGGCGACGCGCCCGGCGGCGGAACCTTTACAAGCCGTATTCGTCCAGATGCGCCAGGAATTCCGCGGCGTTCTTCTCGCCGACGAGGCGGGCCTGGCTCACCTCATGGCCGTCCTTGTCGAAGAAGACGAGGGTGGGCGGCCCCAGCAGGGCGAAGCGCTGCAGCAGGGCGCGGTCGTCCGCGCTGTTGGCGGTCACGTCGGCCTGCACCAGGTGCAGGCGCTGCAGCCGCGCGGCGATTTCCGGCCGGCGGAAGACGCGGCGTTCCATGATCTTGCAGCTCACGCACCAGTCCGCATAGAAATCCAGCATCAGCGCCTTGCCCTGCGCGCGCGCGACGGCGATCTCGCGATCGAGGTCGGCGCTGGTGCGCACCCTGACGAAGGCGGTAGGGCGCGCGGCGTCGGCCTGGCTGCCGAGGGCAGCGAGGGGGCGCAGCGGATCGTCGCCGCCGGTCGCGGCGCCGGCGATGAGCGCGCCGGCATACACCATGACGCAGAACGCCGCGCCGCGCGCCAGCAGGCGTAGCTGGCGCGGGCCGTGATCGAGCGGCCACAGCCAGAACGCCAGCATGGCGGCGCACAGGCCGTAGAGCGCCAGCGCTGCCGGCGGCGGCAACAGGCGGCTGAGCAGCTCGGCGGCGACGAACAGCAGCAGGAAGCCGAAGAAAGTCTTCACCTCCGCCATCCAGGCGCCGGCGCGGGGCAGCAGGCGGCCTTCGGTCGCGCCCAGGATCAGCAGCGGCACGCCCATGCCGAAGGCGAGCAGGAACAGCGACAGCGAGCCGAAGGCGGCGTCGCCCGTCGTGCTGATGTGCAGCAGCACGCCGAACAGCGGCGCCGACACGCAGGGCGATACCACCAGCGCCGAGAACGCCCCCATCAAAAAGCTGCCGGCGAGGGCGCCGCCCTGCTGGCGCTGGCCCAGATTGTTGAAGTGGTTTTGCAGCGCCGCCGGCAGGCGCAGCTCGAAGAGGCCGAACAGGCTGAGCGCCAGCGCGAGGAAGAGCAGCGCGAAGACGATGAGCACGAGCGGCTGCTGGAACCAGCCCGGCAGGTTGACCTGCTGGCCGAAGAGCGCCACGACGAAGCCGATCAGCGCATAGACGGCGCTGACGCCGAGCACATAGGCCAGCGCCAGCAGGAAGCCGCGCAGCGCCGAGCTGGTGTGCTGGCGCGCCACGATGCCGGCCAGGATGGGCAGCATGGGCAGCATGCAGGGCGTGAAGGCAAGCGCCAGGCCCAGCAGGAACATGATGAAGAGCTGGGTCGGGCGGCCGGCGGGCGCGGCGGGTGTCGCGGTTTTCTCGCCGGTGCCCGGCGCGGCCGCCGCGACGGGCACGACGCCGTTCGCCCTGATTTCGAGCAGCTGGTCCTGCGGCGGATAGCAGAGCCCGGCGTCGGCGCAGCCCTGCCAGCGCACGGCGAGGCGGCCCCTGCCCTGCAGCGGCAGGGTGACGGTGATGTCTTCGTGATGCACGCGCACACGGCCGAAGGTGGGGTCGTCCTTCCATTCGCCGTCGGCGGAGAAGGCCGGGGCGCCGAGCGTGAGACCGCCGCCTTCCGCCGTGAAGCGGAAGCGGTCGCGGTAGAGGTAGTAGCCGGGCGCGACGCGGAACTCCAGCGCCAGCCCCCCCTCGACGACATGGGGCAGCAACTGGAAGGCCTGCGCGGCGCGGAGGAAAGTCGGCTGGCCGCCGGGCACGATGCGCTTCAGTTCGGCCGTGGCCGTGCCCGGCCACAGGCCGGCCAGGCCGAGCAGGAGCAGCAGGCAGGCGTGCGGCAGGCGGGCGGAACGGGCAGGGATCACGGCAGGCTCCACGGCGGATGCGGCAATTGTCGGGGCTGCGCCGGCGCGCGACAAGCGCGAAGCGCGCCTTCCGGGCTGACAAGCCCCGGTGTTTCCGCCATGCTCTGGCCCTGCCGTTTTTTCCCCAACCAGAAGGACATTTTCATGGCCCCGCAGCTTGCCCGCCCTCTTATCGCGCTCCTGGCGATCCTGGCCCTGTTCTGGATTCTCAATCCTTTCGTGGTCATCGGCCCCGGCGAGCGCGGCGTGGTGCTGAACTTCGGCGCGGTGCAGAAAGAGATCATGGGGGAAGGCCTGCACCTGCGCATACCCCTCATGCAGCGCGTCATCAAGATGGACGTGAAGGTGCAGAAAGGCGAAGGGCAGGGCGATGCCGCCTCCAAGGACCTGCAGCAGGTCACCACCAACGTGGCGGTGAACTATCACCTCGACCCGGCCCGCGTCGGCGAGACCTACCAGACCGTGGGCAACCTCGATGCCGTGGAAGTGCGCATCATCCTGCCGGCCGTGCAGGAATCGGTGAAAGCCGCCACCGCGCTCTACACCGCCGAGGAACTGGTGTCGCGCCGCCAGGAAGTGCGCGACATGATCCGCAGCCTGCTGCGCGAACGCCTGAGCAAGAATGGCGTGATCGTGGACGAGTTCTCCATCGTCAACTTTGCCTTCTCGAAGGAATTCAGCAACGCCATCGAAGCCAAGACCACGGCCGAGCAGCTCAAGCTCAAGGCGCTGCGCGATCTCGAGCGCATCCGCATCGAGGCCGACCAGAAGATCAGCAGCGCCAAGGCTGAAGCCGAGGCCCTGCGCCTGCAGAAGGAAATCGTCACCGAGAACCTGATCAAGCTGCGCCAGATCGAGATGCAGCAGCGCGCCATCGAGAAGTGGGACGGGCATCTGCCGCAGGTCACCGGCGGCGCCACGCCCTTCATCGATCTCAAGCCGGCGGGGCGCTGAGGCCGCTTCTCTTCAGTCGCAGGCCAGAGAGCGCCGGCCTGCTCCTGCCCCCGGCTGGCGGCGGGGGCAGGAGCAGGCAAAGCCGCAAAAGGCCGAGGCGCCGCCCGCCCGCTTCCGTGCCGGCCGGCGCCGTGTCCATGCGGTCACCTTGCACGTTTTAAAACCTTTTTCAGGCGCATACACTTGACGCCCCTGTGCGCCGCCCGGACGCCCGCCCGGCTGCTTCCTGCAGCAACGGCCTCCGGCACCCGCAGCGCTGCGACGACCTGCGGCTCCGCCCTCCCGGAGCCATACCTGCAGGCAAACGCTCACCATCCCACAACGGAGATCACCACATGATTTATTCGGGATCAGCCCTCAGCGTCTCGCTGCTTGGCGACGGCATCGCTGAACTCAAATTCGATCTCGCCAGCGAATCCGTGAACAAGTTCGACCGCGCCACGCTGACCGAGCTGGCCGCGGCGACCGGCGCGATCAAGGCGGACAAGAACGTGAAGGGCGTGATCGTCACGTCCGGCAAGGGCGTGTTCATCGTCGGCGCCGACATCACCGAATTCGGTGCGCTGTTCGCCGGCGGCGAAGCGCAGATCGCCGGCTGGTGCATCGGGGCCAGCAAGGTGTTCTCCGCCTTCGAAGACCTCGACGTGCCCAAGGTCGTCGCCATCAACGGCTTCGCGCTGGGGGGCGGCTTCGAGATGTGCCTGGCCTGCGAATACCGCGTCATGTCCACCGCCGCCCGGGTCGGCCTGCCGGAAACCAAGCTGGGCATCATGCCGGGCTTCGGCGGCACCGTGCGCCTGATGCGCGTGATCGGTGTCGACAACGCCGCCGAGTGGATCGCCGCCGGCGCCGAGAAGAAACCCGACGTGGCGCTGAAGGACGGCGCCGTCGACGCCGTGGTCGAGCCGGAAAAGCTGAAGGACGCCGCGATTGCCCTCGTGCAGCAGTGCATCGCCGGCAAGCTCGACTGGAAAGCCAGGCGCCAGGAAAAGCTGGATCCGATCCGGCTCAACAACCTGGAACAGATGATGGCCTTCAACACGGCCACCGCGATGATCGCCGGCCAGGCCGGTCCGAATTATCCGGCGCCCAGGCTCGCCATCCAGAACATGCAGGCGCAGGCCAGCAGCAGGCGCGACGAGGCCCTCCAGATCGAAGCCCAGCACTTCGCCCAGGCCGCGGTGACGCCGCAGGCCAATGCGCTGGTCGGCCTCTTCCTCGCCGAGCAGGCCGTGAAGAAGGCCGCCAAGAAACACGAGAAGGGCTCCGACAAGCAGATCAAGCAGGCCGCCGTGCTGGGCGCCGGCATCATGGGCGGCGGCATCGCCTACCAGAGCGCCAGCAAGGGCACGCCCATCATCATGAAGGACATTCGCAGCGAGGCGCTGGACCTCGGCATGGGCGAAGCCACCAAGCTGCTGTCGCGCCAGGTGGAGAAGGGCCGTCTCACGCCGCAGAAGATGGGCGAGACGCTGTCCAGGATCCGTCCCACGCTGAACTACGGCGACTTCAAGGAAGTCGACGTCGTCATCGAGGCCGTGGTGGAGAATCCCAAGGTCAAGCAGTCCGTGCTCTGCGAAGTGGAAAGCCTGGTGAAGGACGACGCCATCATCGCCTCCAACACCTCGACGATTTCCATTTCCTTCCTCGCCCAATCGCTGAAGCGTCCCGAGAACTTCGTCGGCATGCACTTCTTCAACCCGGTGCACATGATGCCGCTCGTGGAAGTGATACGCGGCAAGCAGTCCTCCGCGGCGGCCGTGGCGTCCACCGTGAAGCTGGCCACGCAGATGGGCAAGACGCCCATCGTCGTGAACGACTGCCCGGGCTTCTTCGTGAACCGCGTGCTGTTCCCCTACTTCGGCGGCTTCGACATGCTGGTGCGCGACGGCGCCGACTTCCAGGCCGTCGACAAGGTCATGGAGAAGTTCGGCTGGCCCATGGGCCCGGCCTACCTGCTCGACGTGGTCGGCATCGACACCGGCGTGCACGCCTCCAACGTGATGGCCGAAGGCTTCCCCGACCGCATGAAGCCGGACTACAAGTCCGCCACCGTGGTCATGTTCGAGAACAAGCGCTTCGGCCAGAAGAACGGCAAGGGCTACTACAGCTACGAGCCGGACAAGAAGGGCAAGCCCAGGAAGGTCGAGGACCCCGTCACCTACGAGCTGATCAGGCCCCTGGTCGCCGAGCGCCGCGAATTCGACGCCGAAGAGATCGTCGCCCGCTGCATGCTTCCGCTGGTCAACGAAGTCGCGCGCTGCCTGGAGGAGAAGATCGTGGCGTCCCCGGCCGAAGCCGACATGGCGCTGATCATGGGCATCGGCTTCCCCCCGTTCCGCGGCGGCGCCTGCCGCTACGTGGACCAGATGGGTGCGGCCAGTTACGTCGCCCTTTGCGAAAAGTATGCGTCTCTGGGCAAGGCCTATGAGGCGCCGAAACTGCTGCGCGACATGGCGGCAGCGAACACGAAATTTTTCGGCTAATGGCCCAACGAGAAATGCAGGGCGGGTGAGGCCAGGGGCCGTAACCCACCGCTTGCGGCGGATACGCTTTCGCTCATCCGCCCTACGAATTCGGAGAGTTAAAAAATGAGTCTCGATCCGCGTGATGTAGTGATTGTGGATGGCGTGCGCAGCGCCATGGGCCGTTCCAAGGCCGGCATGTTCCGCAACGTGCGCGCCGACAGCCTGTCCGCCGGGCTGGTGCGCGCGCTGTTCCAGCGCAACCCCGGCGTCGATCCCGCCGAAGTGGAAGACGTGATCTGGGGCTGCGTGAACCAGACCCTGGAGCAGGGCATGAACATCGGCCGCAATATCGCCATGCTGGCCGAGCTGCCGCGCACCGTGCCCGGCCAGACCGTGAACCGCCTCTGCGGCTCTTCCATGCAGGCGCTGCACACCGCGGCGGCCCAGATCATGACGGGGCAGGGCGACGTGTTCGTCATCGGTGGCGTCGAGCACATGGGCCATGTCGGCATGACGCAGGGCATCGACCTCAATCCCGCCGCGTCCAAGTACTACGCCAAGGCCTCGAACATGATGGGCCTGACGGCGGAAATGCTGGGCATGATGCACGGCATCAGCCGCCCGATGCAGGACGAGTTCGGCCTGCGCTCGCACAAGAAGGCCTGGGAAGCCACCGTCAACGGCCGCTTCAAGAATGAAATCATCGGCGTGGAAGGCCATGACGCGAATGGTTTCCGCGTGCTCTGCGAAATCGACGAAGTGATCCGCCAGGACGCCTCGCTGGAGCAGCTCGCCGCGCTGAAACCGGCCTTCAATCCGAAGGGCGGCACCGTCACCGCCGGGACGTCGTCCGCCCTGTCGGACGGTGCTTCTGCGATGCTGGTCATGAGCGCCGAACGCGCCAAGGCCCTGGGCCTGACGCCGCGCGCGAAAATCCGCGCCATGGCCGTGGCCGGCTGCGACGCCGCCATCATGGGCTGGGGCCCGGTGCCGGCCACGCAGAAGGCGCTGCAGCGCGCCGGTCTCAGCATCGACGACATCCAGACGGTGGAGCTGAACGAAGCCTTCGCCGCCCAGGGCCTCGCCGTGCTCAAGGGCCTGAACCTGCTGGGCAAGATGGAAGAAAAGGTGAACCACAACGGCGGCGCCATCGCCCTCGGCCATCCGCTCGGCTGCTCCGGCGCCCGCATCACCACCACGCTGCTCAACGTAATGGAGCAGAAGGATACCGAGCTCGGCCTTGCCACGATGTGCATCGGCCTCGGCCAGGGCATCGCAACCGTCATCGAGCGCCTCAAGTAATTCCGGCTTCTCCTGACCGGAGAAACAAGGAACGCAAAACCGCGGCCACAAGCCGCGGTTTTTTTATGGGAATGGTAGCCGCCGTGACGAGCTCGCGGGCCGCCGCCTCGGGGGCCGTCTCGCACAGCCCCGAACAGGCTTTTAGAGTTCGATCTGCGTGCCCAGCTCGACCACGCGGTTGGTGGGAATCTGGAAGAAATCGGTGGCCGAGGCCGCGTTGCGCGACATCGCCACGAAGAGCCGCTCGCGCCACATGGCCATGCCCGGCGCCACGGTGGCGATGAGGCGTTCGCGCGAGAGGAAGAAACTGGTGTCCATCATGTCGAACTCCAGTCCTTGCGAGGCGCATTCGGCGAGCAGGGCGGGCACGTCCGGCTGCTCCTTGAAGCCGTAGTAGCCGGTGATCAGCCAGAAATTGTGGCTGACCTTGGCGACGACGAGGCGTTCGGCCTCGTCCACGAAGGGAATGTCGCGCGTCACCAGCGTCAGCAGGATGTTGCGCTCGTGCAGGATCTTGTTGTGCTTGAGGTTGTGCAGCATGGCATGCGGTACGTAATGGTGGCTGCCGGTCATGAACACGGCGGTGCCGGGCACGGTCTGCACGCTGTTGCCGCCGATGGAGTTCAGGAAGAGGTTGAGCGGCATGGTCTCGTTGGAGAGCTTCTGGAAGAGCAGCTGGCGGCCGCGCTTCCAGGTCGACATGACGGTGAAGACCAGGAGGCCCGCCAGGAGCGGGAACCAGCCGCCCTGCAGGACTTTCAGCGAAGTCGAGCCGAAGAAGGCGAAGTCGACGACGAGGAAGGGCACGGCGACGAGCACGGCCAGCGCCGGATGCCAGTGCCACAGTTTGCGCGCCACCACCACCGCGAGGATGGTGTCGCAGATCATGGTCAGCGTCACGGCGATGCCGTAGGCCGAGGCGAGATTACTCGAGGATTTGAAGGCGAGCACCAGCAGGATGATGCTGGCCAGCAGCGCCCAGTTGACGGCCGGAATGTAGATCTGGCCGATTTCCTTGCTGGAGGTGTGGTGGATGTCGAGGCGGGGCAGGTAGCCGAGCTGCACCGCCTGGCGGGTGATGGAGAACACGCCGGAGATCACGGCCTGCGAGGCGATCACCGTGGCCAGCGTGGCCAGCACGACGAGCGGGAAGAGCCCCCATTCCGGTACCAGCCGGTAGAAGGGGTTTTCGATGGCGGCCGGATCGCTGAGCAGCAGCGCGCCCTGGCCGCAATAGTTGAGCAGCAGCGCCGGAAATACCATGTAGAACCAGGCAAGGCGGATGGGACGGCGGCCGAAGTGGCCCATGTCGGCGTAGAGCGCCTCGCCACCGGTGATGGTCAGCACGACGGCGCCCAGCGTGACGAAGGCGATGAAGCGCTGCTCGGCCACGAACTGCAGGGCCCAGAGCGGATTGATGGCCTCCAGCACCTGCGGATAGCGGCTGATGTTGACGAGGCCGAGCACGGCCAGCGTGGTGAACCAGAGCACCATCACCGGGCCGAAGAAGCGGCCTACCGAGCCGGTGCCGTGGCGCTGGATCAGGAACAGCGAGATCAGCACGCCGATGGTGATGGGGACCACATAGGGCTCCAGCACCGGCGTCGCGACTTTGAGGCCTTCCACCGCCGAGAGCACGGAGATCGCGGGGGTGATGATGCCGTCGCCGAAGAACAGCGCGGCGCCGAACAGGCCGATCATGATCAGCAGGCGGCGGCGGCGCGCACGGCGGTGCTCGCTGCGCAGCGTCAGGGCGAGCAGGGCCATGATGCCGCCTTCGCCGTTGTTGTCGGCGCGCATGATGAAGGCGATGTACTTGAGCGAGACGACGACGGTGATGGACCAGAAGATCAGCGAGAGAATGCCGAGCACGTTGTCGTGCGTGATGGGAATGCCGTGGCTGGCGTGGAAGCATTCCTTGAGCGCGTAGAGCGGGCTGGTGCCGATGTCGCCGAAGACCACGCCGAGAGCGCCCAGGGTCAACGCCGTCGTGGAAGATTTGAGGCCCTGCGGCTCGGTCGTCTGCATGTGCTGCATCCCCTGTACAGTTCCGTCAACCCGGTAGCGCGGGAGCCTGTTGCCCGCGGCGGGCGCAAGCGGAGCAGGCGACGGAAAACGGTTCTGGCCGGTGGCGTGAGGGAGCGCATCTTACACCGCTCCGCCCCCCGCGGGGCAACCTCTCCGCCGGCGCGAAGCGGGCCGGAAAAGCGCGGGCGGCGGCTTTGCCTTTGGGGATGGCTCGTATATGATGCGCGCCTCGCGATGGCAGGCCATTGCGTTCCCTGGTGAGGTGGCCGAGTGGTTGAAGGCGCACGCCTGGAAAGTGTGTATACGCTAATACCGTATCGAGGGTTCGAATCCCTCCCTCACCGCCAGACTCAAATGAAAAACGGTCCATTCAGGGCCGTTTTTCATTTGAGTCTGGCGTTCGTCCGCAAGACCTTTCGCCGCCGGATGAAAAAAGGGCGCCGCACTGCGGCGCCCTTTTTTGTTGAGCGCGCCGGCGCCTCGCAAGCTCAGCTGCTCCAGCCCGCCGCGCTGTTGCCCCCGAGCCGGAGTGCCGGCAATGCCAGCGGACTCTCGCCGCTGTCGACGTTTTCTGGCGCCAGCGCGCCCTCGTGCCGGAGCAGCCATTGCTTGCGCGCCAGGCCACCGACATAGGCGGCCAGCTTGCCGTCGCTATCCGTCAGGCGATGGCAGGGCACGATGATGGCGACCGGATTGCGTGCACAGGCCAGCACGACCTCGCGCACCGGCTGGCCGATGGTCCGCGCGAGATCCGCATAGCTGCGGATCATGCCGGCCGGAATGGCGCGCAGGGCCTTCCAGACCTGCTGCTGCAGCCGGGTGCCGGTGGTGTGGACCGGAATATGCTCGACGGCGGCGATGTCCTCACCGCTCAGGTAGGCGGTCAGGGGCTGGCGGATCGCATCCGGCGCCGTTCGCTGATCGAGCGTGACATGGTTGAAGCGGCGCGCCAGCATCTGGCGAAAGCGGACTTCGTAGTCCTGATAGTCGAGGGCGCAGAGATAGCCCCCGCAGTGAGCCAGCAGCAGCCCCCCGAGGGGAGAGGCGATCAGGTCTATGTACAGCGGAGGGGTCATGGCGGCGCTCCTGTCGTCATGTGCGTGCCAGTCTGTCACGGCAATGTGACAGCCTGTAGAGAAGCCTTGTTAGGTCTATGTTTCCGGCTTATGGCCATTGGCTATTTGTCTTTCACGCTTCCGGACCGGGATTTATAGAGCGGCAACAAATCACGGTTGGCAAATTCCTGGTCGCGAACTTGGCGGGGTTGCGGGCGCAGCGCCGGTGAGCCCGCCCTGCCAGGCATGGCGGCCGCTCCGTGCCCGAACCCTGGCAGCGGGCTTTGGAATTTTACCGGGCAGGCCCTATACTGCGCGCCCGCTGTGGCAACCCTGCCGGTTCCCCCGCAATGCTAAGCAGCAAATCCCGCCAGGTCCGGAAGGAAGCAACGGTAGTTGTGATGCGTGTGCCGGGGTCGGGCTGGCAGGGGGGCCTCCCTTCTTATGATGTTTTGGGGTGACGTTCCGTCACCCCAAAACACGCGGAGCCCGGCGCATGTCCGGGCTCCGCTCCGCCGCAGGCGCTCGGCTTCGGCTGCCGTCCACGGGCTTCGTTCTTGAATCCGCCATTAAATTCTCGAATCCCCTTCCGGCGCCGCTGCCTGAACCGGCGCTGCTGTCGGAATAAATTCCGACCTACAAAAACAGTCCCAGCCGTAGCAGCCGGCCCAGCGCCCCGCAGGGGTCGCATTTTCTTTGCTTACTTTCTTTTGGCGAAGCACATCCTCGCGCAGCGAGGTGAACGTCCGCAGGACGGCCCGAAGGGCGAGGCCGCAGGCCGAGTAAAAGAAAGTGAGGCCCCGCCGGCAGGCGCAACACTTTCTCAAAGAAACAGCAGAAGCAACTCAGTCGGAGCACCTCACCGTAAAGCGAGATAGAGCCAATTCCTGCACTCCCGGGCAACCGGCAAGCAAAGCCCAGCACCCGTATACAGGGACCTTAAAAAAGAACACAGCAATCCTTTTCCATTCCCCTTCAACTAATCAACGCATCCATACAAAGAATCACCTGCCCCAGCCCCGGCCGCATCACCATGCAGGAAAAAGTAATACACAGCCTCTGCTCGGTCAGCGACAGATAGGGTCGCGTGATCTGCACCCGTCCCGGCTGCTCCATCGCATTGCGGAAATACTGCCGCCGCGCCCAGCAGGCTCCGCGCGCATCCGACAGCGGATGGTTGCGGCCGCGCAGCGCATGCGCGGTGAGCACGGTATCGCCGATCTGGTAGCCCCTGCCGTCTATGACATAGACGCGCGTGATCTCGCGGTCGGGCACATCACGCACGCAGGCCTCCAGGTCCTTGCCGTCGCGGTAGGCGTTCCAGATTTCCATGAAGCGGCTGCGCATGCGCAGCTCGATGCGGTCCGGCATGTTGCGCGGCACGCCCATGAGCAGCGCGGCCTTGCTGCGCACCGCATCGGCATCCGGCAGCTCCGGCGCAGCCGGCGCGAACCAGTCGCCCTGCAGCAGCTCGGCATCGGCCTCGACGGCGATGCGCGCCTGCGCTTCGCTCGAGATGCCGTCGACCAGCGCCAGCGAACCGGATTCGCGCAGCAGCGACACCATGTGCGGGAACAGCCGGGCCGCGCGCGGCGAACGCTCGGCGTTCTGCACCAGGGCGGGGGAGAGGCGCACGATGTCCGGCTGCAGCGCCAGCACGCGGTCGAAGTTGGAGGCGCCGGCGCCGAAGTCGTCGAGCGCGATACGGAAGCCGGATTCGCGCCAGGTCAGCACGAACTCCTGGAGTTCGGCATCGCTGAGGCGGGCGCTGTCGGCGATCTCGAGCACGATGCGCGCCGGGTCCATGTCGAGCGCGGCCAGCTCGCGCAGCACCTGCGCGGGCGAGAAAAGGCGCTGCGCGATGGTCTGCGGGTGCAGGGGCAGAAACAGCCACTCATTGCCCTGCGCTGCCGTCGGCGCGTGGCGCACGTGCACGGCGAGCGCGAGGCGGTCGAGGTGGGCGATTTCCCCGGCGTTCAGGCGGACGGCCAGGCTTTCCGCCTCCACGACATTGGCGCCGCGTTGCGCCAGCAGCCGCGCCTCCATGCCGACGCTGCGCTGCAGCGCCGGGCTGATCACCGCCTGGTACAGGCTTTTCAGTTCGAGATCGCCGAGTATGCCGCTGCTCACGGCATTTTCCTCGCGCAGGTAACCGGGGGACGGGAGTGGAAGCGATTGCGTCATTGCAGCAGTCTTCTCTGGAAAGGGGCGTAATCCCTGTACCCGGGCTGCCTGGGCAGGTCCTCATCCCGGAGACAGCAAGAGCCATGCCCGCTTTTCAGCAAGGGGGGCGGTGCGGTCCGGCACCGAAATCGGGCAACGCCCACGCCGCCATCCGGCGCGGCAAGGAAACGGCTCTGAAACGAGGCAGGCTGCAGCAATCGGTTTTGTCAGGCATCCGCGTTGCCGTGGAAAGCCGCGGGGGCGGTGCGGTCCGGCATCGCGACGGAAAGGCCGGCGATCCGTCCTCCCGGGCCGACGTGAGCGCGAGTTGGACAGGGACCAAACCAGCCCGGAATTTTTTTGCGGACACTCGCCTCACCCCTCAATGAAGGCGAGGTTGGAGATGACGAGCAAGGCCCCCTCAACCCCATGACCCAGCAGGTGGACGTTGCCATCCTGGGCGCCGCCTGCGACGTGCAGGCGCATCTGTATTCCTATTCCTTCGCCACGCCTCCGGACTGGACGCACCGCTACGCCGACTGGCGCCAGACCCACCACTACATCCGCGACACCACCGACCGCTACGGCCTGCGCCCCTTCGGCCCTCGCCGGCTGACGGCAGCAACGGGAGGAGGCGCGACCTCCAGGCCGGGTAAAAGCCCAATTTTCTGGATCAAGTCGGCGCAAGCTGCGTGTTGGGGTTTTTACACGGCCTGAAGCCCCGCGCTTCTTGCTTCGGGAGCCGGCATGCCTCCGCCCCCGCTGCTGCCTGGCCCCGCAATTCGCCGGCCGGCTCAGGGCCGGTCGAAGCCGATCTCGCCGAGGAATTCCGCCATCTCGGTGAGGTAGCGGCCCTGGTCGAAGTGGAAGAGGTGGTTGCCGGGAAACCAGTGCAGGCGCGGCCGGTTCCAGTGGTCCCAGAGCAGGCGCACGTGCTTGGGCGGTGCGAAGCGGTCGCCGGCGCCGCCGATGATGAGCAGGCGCTCCTTCGGGATCTTCGGCGTGTAGGTGAGCGGGCAGGCGACGGCGCCGGCGTGGCGCAGCTGGCGGATGTCGATGCCGGTGAGGCGCATGGCGATGCGCAGCAGCGGCCCCACCGGATTCCACTCCAGGGTGAGGTCGGGCATGCTGGCCAGCGGCACGTTGGGCACGGCGAAATGCAGGCGGTCATCGATGGCGGCGAGCAGCGCCGCGGTATAGCCGCCCAGCGAGATGCCGGTGACGCCGAAACGCGGCGTGCCGGCCATTTCCAGGTAGTCGAGGAAGAGCCGGAAGTCGTGCACGGCGTGGGCGATGGTCTCGTTGGTGTGGGCGAGGCCGTGGGCGAAGTAGCCGTGGCCGCTGAAGGGCGTGCGCGGCTCCTTGCGCGGGCCGTGGAAGGGCAGGGTGTAGAGCAGCACGTTGTAGCCCATCCGGTAGAAGCGGGGCAGGGCCAGGAAGCGGCTGTTCAGCCAGTAGGGGTCGGCGATGAAGCCGTGCAGCAGGCAGATGGTGGGGCGGGGCGGGCCGTCGTGGCGCCAGTGCTGGGCCCAGGCGATGCGGTTGCGGCCGTGGCGGCTATAGGTGGCGCGCAGCGCCGGATTGACCGGCTCGAACCGGCTCTCGAAGGAGAGCACCTCCACGAAGCCCTCCTGCGGCCGGAAATCCAGGCGTCCCCCGAGGCGGCTGCGCATGGCCACCTTCTGCGTCGGCCGCGGGAAGAACACGGCGGGGTCGCGGCGGTCGGCCAGGCGCTGGTAGAAGCCCCATTGCTCGAAGTCGCGCTTGAGGACGTCGCGGCGCAGCAGGAGGGGCAGCGAGGTGGAGAGGATCAGCAGGGCGCTGCAGGTGCGCACGCCCCGGTCCAGCAGGGCGGTGCCGTCCACCAGGAGCTGGGTGGGCAGGTCCAGGTAGAAATCGTCGGGGAATTTGTAGAAGGCCGGGTCCAGGTTCTGCCACCAGGGCTGCTCCGGCATGATGCGGCGCGACTGGCCGTAGGTTTCGTTGGCCACGCGCGAGACGTATTGCGCCGTCTTTTCCATGGCGTCCTGTTCCATGCCGCCCATGCTGCCCGCTCCGGTCCTGCCTGCGGCCACGATAAGCGCGGCCCGTGGCCGCGTTCAAAGCAGCGGCATGACGGATTTTGTAACGTAACGGCCTGGTTGTTTGGGGTCGGGCCTGTAGGTCGGACTTCAGTCCGACAGCAGCGTTGAATTCAGCGCCGTCGTCGGACTGAAGTCCGACCCACCAAAGCCGGGCCAGGCCCGGGCAGCGTCGAGCCGGCGCCGAGCCCGCCGCCCGGAGGTGCCGAACGGTTTCGCGTTGCTTTTTGCTTTGGCTCGGCCAGGCCAGGCGCTAGCATAGGCGCTTCTTTGGACGCCTCCTTGGCGCCACCCCCACGCTGGAAGGAATACGCATGAGTTACCAGGTTCTTGCCCGCAAGTACCGGCCCCGCAGCTTTCGCGAGCTCGTCGGGCAGGAGCATGTGGCGCGCGCGCTGATCAACGCGCTGGACCAGGACCGCCTGCACCATGCCTACCTCTTCACCGGCACGCGCGGCGTCGGCAAGACCACCATCGCGCGCATCCTGGCCCGGTGCCTGAACTGCGAGACCGGCGTCAGCTCCGAGCCCTGCGGCGTCTGCGGCAGCTGCCGCGAGATCGACGAGGGCCGCTTCGTCGACCTCATCGAGGTCGACGCCGCCTCCCGCACCAAGGTCGAGGACACCCGCGAGCTGCTCGAGAACGTGCAGTACGCGCCCACCCGCGGCCGCTACAAGGTCTACCTCATCGACGAAGTGCACATGCTCTCCAACAGCAGCTTCAACGCCCTGCTGAAGACGCTGGAGGAACCGCCCCCGCACGTGAAATTCCTGCTCGCCACCACCGATCCGCAGAAGCTGCCGGTCACCGTGCTCTCGCGCTGCCTGCAGTTCGCGCTCAAGGCGATGTCGCCGGAGCGCGTGGCGGAGCACCTGGCCGCCGTGCTGCAGAAGGAGCTGGTGGATTTCGAGGAAGCCGCGCTCTGGGAGCTCGGCCGCGCCGCCGACGGCTCCATGCGCGACGCGCTCTCGCTCACCGACCAGGCCATCGCCTTCGGCAACGGAAAGCTCACCACGGCCGAGGTGCGCAGCATGCTCGGCAGCATCGACCGCGACCTCGTCTTCCGCGTGCTGGAGGCGGTGAATTCCGGCGATGCCGCCGCCGTGCTCGACGTCTGCGCGCAGCTTGCCGAGCAGAGCGTGGATTTTGCCGGCGCGCTCGCCGAGCTGGTGTCCGTACTGCATCGCGTGGCGCTGGCGCAGATGCTGCCCGATGCCGTCGACAACGCCCTGGGCGACCGCGAGCGCGTGCTGGCCGTGGCCGGCGCCATGACCGCCGAAGACACCCAGCTCTATTACCAGATCGCCCTGCACGGCCGCCGCGACCTGCCCTGGGCCGCCGACCTGCGTTCCGGCTTCGAGATGACGCTGCTGCGCATGCTGGCCTTCCGCCCCCTGCCGACGGCGCCCGGCACGCCGGCCGTCCCGGCCGGCGCCGCGCGTGGCGCCGCGGCGGCCGCCTCCCGCCCG
>JBMOQI010000019.1:0-29656 GCA_049320605.1 Pseudomonadota bacterium
GAAGATCAAGTACGAGTGGCTGCCGCTCTCGTCTTACCGGTCTTTCGAGGCGCTCTGTGAGAATGTCTGCGCCGTGCTGTCGAACTGCGCAAGCTCATGCCAGGAAATTTTTGTTTGAGCACTTAGCAGCCATATTTGGCTCACCTACTCCTTCCACTCTGGAGTGGCGAAAGATTGAGTCCCTGTTTATTGCGCTAGGCGCACAAGTCATTGAAGGCAATGGGTCACGTGTGCGTTTTGAGCTAAATGGGGTTGTGGCCTCGTTTCATCGACCGCACCCACAGAAAGAGGCCAAACCTTATCAGGTTCGAGATGCTAAAGAATTCCTGTCGCAAGCCGGAGTGAAGCCATGAATGTTATGAATTACAAAGATTACGCTGCTCGCATTGAATACAGCGATGAGGATGAATGCTTTGTGGGGCACATCGCCGGCATCCGTGATGTCGTTGGGTTCCACGGCGAGTCTGTTTCTGAACTCAAGGCCGCCTTTGAAGAGGCTGTTGATGATTATCTGGCTACCTGCGAGAAACTGCGTCGCTCCCCTCAGCGCCCCTATTCCGGCAAAATAATGCTGCGCATTGATCCCGGCCTTCATGCTAAAGCCGCCATGCTGGCTGAAACAGAAGGCAAGAGCCTAAATGCATGGGCGCAAGAGGCACTCCAGCGCGCAGTCACTTCGCATTAATCACCCGCGGGCTAACAAGTCGTTCAAGGCGGACGCCTTTGGCGCCGCCCTAACCCCAACGTTAGCTGCCTCTTACACAGAACAATCTCGTCCTCCTTGCCCCTGCGAATGCACTGTATTACATTGCATTTATCCATAAGGAGGCACTCTCATGAGCGTTACAACCGTGCGGCTTCAGCCAGAAGTCGAAGAAGGGCTCAATGCTATGGCCGGCAAGCTGCAGCGCAGCAAGAGCTGGCTTATTAATCAAGCACTTAGTGAGTTCCTGGCGCGTCAGGCACAAGAGCAATCACGCTGGCAGGAAACCCTTCAAGCCATGGAGTCAGTGGCTCAGGGCAAGGTGGTTTCTGGAGAGGCGATTCAGTCCTGGCTGCAAAGCTGGGGCAGCACTGATGAGCTGCTACCGCCAAAGGCAGGCCGATGAGGCTTATCTATTCCGAGCAGGCGGTTGCAGATCTGGTTCGTCTTCGCGCCTTTATAGCCGAGCATGATCCTCACGCTGCAGCTCAGGTCGCAGCAGAGCTTTTGTCACGCATTGAGCACATTCAGCTTTTCCCAGAGCTGGGCCGCAAAGTAGAGCACGCGCCCGAGCCACAATCTGTTCGTGATGCTGTGTTCGGCAAATACATCGTGCGGTATACGGCACATTCAGAGGCCATCGTTATTCTGCGTAGCTGGCCTCGCTATGAAAGTAGGTAGGCCGGCAGCTAACAAGCGACTGTGATCCAACTCGTTCAAGGCCGCCCCGCTGCGCGGTTCGTCCCCAACTCCAGCATCAGGTAACGGCATGGAAATCAAGGTCAACTTTCTCGACAAACTCCGGCTTGAAGCCAGGTTTGACGACTTCACGGTGGTGGCCGATCAGCCCCTCCGCTACAAGGGCGAAGGTTCGGCGCCGGGACCGTTCGACTATTTTCTCGCCTCGTCGGCGTTATGTGCGGCTTACTTTGTGAAGCTGTACTGTCAGACCCGCGATATCCCCACCGAAAACATCCGCCTCTCGCAGAACAACATCGTCGACCCGGAAAACCGCTACAACCAGATCTTCAAGATCCAGGTGGAGCTGCCCGCCGACATTTCCGACAAGGACCGCCAGGGCATTTTGCGGTCGATCGAGCGCTGCACCGTCAAGAAAGTGGTGCAAGCCGGCCCGGGGTTCGTGATCGAGCACGTGGAAAACATCGATGCCGACGCGCAGGCGCTGTTGATGCCGAGCCTGGCCTCGGCAAGCAGCACCTGTATTCCGGGCAAAGACCTGCCGCTGGAGGAAACCATCACTAACATGTCGGGCATCATGGCAAGCCTGGGCATGAAGATTGAAATCGCCTCATGGCGCAACCTCGTCCCGAACGTGTGGTCCCTGCATATTCGCGATGCGCAGTCGCCCCTGTGTTTCAGCAACGGCAAGGGCTCGACCAAGGAAAGCGCACTGGCTTCGGCGCTGGGTGAATTCATCGAGCGCCTGAACTGCAACTTCTTCTATCACGGCCAGTTCTGGGGCGAGGACATCGCCAATGCCGACTTTGTCCATTACCCCGATGAAAAATGGTTCAAGCCGGGGCGGAAGGATGCGCTGCCGCAGGAAATTCTCGATGAATACTGCCTGAAAATTTACGACCCCGAAGGTGAACTGCGTGGCTCGCACTTGTACGACACCAACTCGGGCAACACCAGGCGCGGCATTTGTGCGCTGCCGTTTGTACGGCAGTCGGATGGCGAAGTGGTGTATTTCCCTTCGAACCTGATTGAAAACCTGTTCCTGAGTAACGGCATGAGCGCCGGCAATACCCTGGCCGAAGCGCAGGTGCAGTGCCTGTCGGAAATTTTCGAGCGCGCGGTGAAGCGCGAGATTCTGGAAGGCGAAATGGCGCTGCCGGATGTGCCGCAGGAGGTGCTGGCCCAATACCCCGGCATCCTGGCCGGCATTCGGGCACTGGAGGAGCAGGGCTTTCCGGTGCTGGTGAAGGACGCATCCCTGGGCGGCAGGTTTCCGGTGATGTGCGTCACCCTGATGAACCCGCGCACGGGCGGCGTGTTTGCCTCCTTCGGAGCACATCCCAGCCTTGAGGTGGCGCTGGAACGCAGTCTTACGGAATTGCTGCAGGGCCGCAGCTTTGAAGGCCTGAACGATTTACCTCGGCCGACCTTTCAAAGTAACGCCCTGACCGAGCCGAACAACTTTGTCGAGCACTTTATTGATTCCAGCGGCGTGGTGTCGTGGCGCTTTTTCAGTGCCAAAGCCGACTTCGATTTTGTCGAGTGGGATTTCTCTGGCCAGGGTGAAAACTCGAACGCCGAAGAGGCTGCGATTCTGTTCGGCATTCTCGAAGACATGGGCAAGGAAGTGTACATGGCGGAGTACGGGCATTTGGGCGCGCCAGGCTGCCGCATCCTGGTGCCGGCTTATTCGGAGATTTACCTGGTCGAGGATCTGATCTGGGACAACACCAACAAAGCGCTGTTGTTCCGCTCCGATATCTTGAATCTGCATCGCCTGGACGATGCCGGCCTTGCCGCGCTGGTGGAACGGCTGGAGGCCAGTGAGCTGGATGATTACACCGACATAAGCACCCTGATCGGCATAGAGTTTGACGACAACACGGCCTGGGGCCAGTTGACGATTCTGGAGTTGAAGCTCCTGGTTTATCTTGCCTTGCAGAGATTGGCAGAAGCGAAGGAGCTGGTGGAAACCTACCTGCAGTACAACACCAATAGCGTCGAGCGCGGGCTGTTTTACCAGTGCATGGATGTCGTGCTGGAGGTGCTGCTGGACGCCGATCTCGAGCTGGACGATTACGCGGCCAATTTCCGCCGGATGTTTGGCAATGCGCGGATGGACGCGGTGACGGGATCAGTGGACGGCAGCGTGCGCTTCTTCGGTTTGACGCCTACGAGCATGAAGCTGGAGGGCCTCGACAGGCATCGGCGCCTCATCGACAACTACCAGAAACTGCACAGGGCGCGGGCCAGGGCGGCGGCTTTATAAAGCCGGCGGCGCCCGTCAGGGCGGGATCGGAACGGCGGGGCTAGTCCTTGCTCTCGGACTGCAGGGGCGGGGCGTCGATACCCTTCCGTTGCGATGCCGTGCGCCGGCGCGGCCGCGGCGTGATCTTGCCCAGGAGATCGGCGAGACGCTGCAGGCTGATGGGCTTGGCGATGAAGCCATCCATGCCCGCCTCGAGGCAGCGTTCGCGGTCGCCGATCATGGAGTTGGCCGTCATGGCAATGATCCGGGGCTGCCGCTCCGCGGGCAGCATCCGGCGGATCTGGCGGGTGGCTTCCAGCCCGTCCATCTCCGGCATCAGCACGTCCATGAGAATCACGTCATAGGCGAACTGCCGCATGGCCTCGACGGCCTCGCGGCCGTCGGCCACCACCTCCGCCTTCTGCCCCAGCCGCTCCAGCATGAAAAGCGCGACGCGCTGATTGACCGGATTGTCTTCGGCCAGAAGGATGCGCAGGGCCTGCGGCAGCTTCTGCAGGGGCGCCTCATCGTGCGACACGGTCGGCGGCAGGATGGCCGCGCTGATGCGCGCCCGGAGATCGAAGGAAAACGTCGACCCCGCCCCGGGTTCGCTCTCGACCCGGATGGCGCCGCCCATCTGCTCGACCAGATGCTTGCAGATCGCGAGGCCGAGGCCGGTGCCGCCGTAGACCCGCGACGTCGCCGTCTCGATCTGGCTGTAGGGAAGGAAAAGACGATCGACGCGATCGCGGGGAATGCCGATGCCCGTATCCTGCACCACGATCCGGATCAGGCAGCTTTCGTCCTGGTAAAACTCCGGCGCGGTCACGCTCAGGCACACCGTGCCGTTGCGCGTGAACTTGACGGCGTTCGAGAGCAGGTTCACCAGCACCTGCCGCAGGCGGCTGATGTCGCCGACCACGACGCCCGGCACGTTCGGGGCGCAGTGGTAGCCCAGCTCCACGTTGTTTTCCGCCGCCTTGCTCTTCACCAGCGCCAGCGAGTCCTCGAGATAGCGGCGCACGTCGAAAGGCTGCTCCTCCAGCTCCAGCCGGCCCGCCTCGATTTTGGACAGGTCCAGGATGTCATTGATGATCTGCAGGAGAAACTCGCCGCTGGTCCGTGCCGTTTCCGCATACTCGCGCTGCCGCTCCGTCAGCCCGGTCTCCAGCAGGAGGCGGTTCATGCCGATGATGGCGTTGAGCGGCGTCCGCAGTTCATGGCTCATGTTGGCGAAGAACAGGGTCTTGCGCTTGTCGATACGGCTCAGCTCCTCGTTGGCGAGGCGCAGGGACTGGTTGGCTTCCTGGATCTGCTGCGCCCGCTGGAACACCTCCAGCTCCATGCGCTCCGCATGCAGGCGCAATGCCGCGGCGATTTCTTCCTGCGCGGCGCCCTTTAGCTTGAGCCGAACGAAATCGGTCACGTCCTCCACGCGGTGGATGATGTACAGCAGCTGGCCCTCCGGCCCCAGCACCGGCGAGTTGAGCGGGCTCCAGTACCGCTCCTCGAAGCCGCCGCCTTCCGCCGCGGGCCGGCGCACATCGTATTTCTGCACGGCCATGGCATCGGGAGCGCGCCGCGCGATCACCCGCTCCAGCGAGGCGCGGAGGTTGGAGACGCCGGTCGCATGCGCATCGTCCGGGTTGTCGGGAAATATCTCGAAGAGGGGGTGACCCACGATGGCGTCACGACGGGTCATGGTCGCCTGCAGGTAGGCGTCGCTGGCGGCCAGGATGGTAAGCGCGGGGGAAAGCACCAGGTAAAGCCCGGGGGCAGACTCGAACAGCCGCCGGAAATCGGGAAGCGCACCGGAATGCTTGGCCATCTGGTCGAACCTCGCGGCCTTCTTGATTTTCTTTTATCGAAGCTTTCCTTAAGCGAAAGAACCGCGCCGGCAGGCTGTGACGGTGCTGGCAGCTCGAGCGGTAGTCGCTAAGGTAAAGTTATAGCTCTTTATTCACCCGGCTCTCAAATGTCATACCGCCTACTGTCCGCAGCCGACGTGTACGCCCGTACCAGGATCGGGCGCTGCGCAGACCGCCCGGCCCGAGGATATCGCCATGAACGCAAACGATTTACGCGCCCTGCAGGCTCCCCTGAAGGATCGCTACAAGGAAGCTCCGGCAGCGGCGCTGGTTACGCTGCGGGCCCGGGGGCGGGCCGGCGCAGGCGTCAGCTGCAAAATCGAAACAGGCAAAGGTCTCGTGGTCGCCGGCCTGCATCCGGCCACGGGCGGCAGCGGCCTGCAGGCCTGCTCGGGCGACATGCTGCTCGAGGCGCTGGTGGCCTGCGCCGGCGTTACGCTCAGTGCAGTCGCCACGGCGCTGGGCATCGAGCTGCGCGAGGCCGTGCTGCAGGCGGAGGGAGACCTGGATTTTCGGGGCACGCTGGGCGTGGCCCGGGAGGCTCCCGTGGGCTTCCAGAACATCCGCCTGGAGTTTCTGCTGGAGACCGATGCCGCGGAGGAGGAGCTGGCCACCTTGCTGCGCCTGACCGAGCGTTATTGCGTGGTTTACCAGACGCTGAAGAATCCGCCGCCGCTGTCCATCAGCAGAAAGCCCGCAGCGTGAGAAAGCGGCCACCCGGCAACACCCCGAAGGCCGGCCGCGCCCCAGGCCGCCCGATTGAACCGTCGCGCCCATGCAGAACGAAATCCGTCGGCTCCTGAAATATGCCTGGGCGGCGCCGTGTTCGGCGGTCGGGCTGGCGCTGGGCGCCGTCGCCTGCCTCGCCGGCGGCTCCGCCCGCCTGGTCGGCGGCGTGCTGGAGGTCGCGCTGGCCGAGGCGGCCCCCCCCCTGCCCTTCCATGCCATCACCTTCGGCCACGTCATCCTGGGAACCGATCCCGAGGCCCTGGCGCGGCTGCGGGCGCACGAGCGGGTGCATGTCGAGCAGTATGAGCGCTGGGGCGCGTTCTTCTTCCTGGCCTATCCCGCCTCGAGCCTGTACCGGTGGCTGCAGGGCAGACAGCCTTACCGGGACAACCATTTCGAGGTCCAGGCACGTGAGCGCGGCGGGCCCTGAGCAAGGCTGGCGGCAGCTTGTCCTCCCGCCGGCGGCGTTCGGCGGCGGCCGGCCCGCCCGGCCTTTCCTGCCCGGGCGGGCTGGGCCATAGTCGGCGCAGAGCCGCCTTGTCCCGAGCGTCAGCGCCTGTCGCGCCATGAGCGGCATCCCGAGGGCCGCTTTCGGTCCTGCCGGGCCATCCGGGGCGAGCCCTGTAGGAGAACGAAAATTCCCCGACATTGCGGGCGCCAGGAATCAATAACTTAGCCCTTAAAAAGAGAGGGGAACTTTGCTTTGGGTACTTAAAAACAACAAACACAGGCGAGCACGCTTGCGTGCCGGCGCCGCGGGAGTCCCCATGAAAGCACTGTTGGCAACACTCTGCCTGTCCCTGGCCGGCGCGGCCTTCGGTCTGGAGGCGGCCGATGACGGCGCCCTGTCCGAGGCGGCCGGCGCCTCGCCGCCCCCTAACGCCGGCTGCGCGGCGGTCGGCGAGGCCAATATCGGCAGTGGGCCGCGCTTCCGGCCGGAGCGGCTCAGCGAGCGGTCGATCACCCGCACTTTCGAGGCCAACGCCGACCTGCTGCACCTTCCCTACCAGCAGGCGCGCCGGGCCGACGCCTGTCTGCAGGGCAGCCTGCTCTTCCGCATCACCGTGGACGGCCGGGGCAAGGTCACCGCGCTCAGCTATCGCGCCTCCAACCAGGGCATCTCCCGCCTCGGCGAGAAAATGGCGCAGATCATCAACGGCCTGACCTTCGAGGCCGTCGGCAGGCCGGACACCTTCGAGCACATGATCAGCCTCTTCCCTGACCTGGGGCCGGACTGAAGCGTCGCCCGCCGGGATGACGCAGCGCTTCTTGTCGCGGCCGACGCCGACGCAGCGGGGCGCGCCGCCCGACCGTCTCCCCGCCCCTGAATTCTTCCCGAGTTTCCCCGTGCGCCGCGCGGCGCACGGAAAATCCTGCAGCCTGATCTAGAGTGATAGGGGTCCGGCCCCGCGCCGGGCCAGGAGCGCCGCCATGCCCTATCTCTGCGTCGACCGGGAAAACTCCGCCAACATCGAACTCTTCTACGAAGACCAGGGCTCCGGCTGGCCGGTGGTGCTGATCCACGGCTGGCCGCTGAGCAGCCGCTCCTGGGAGAAACAGCTGCTGCCGCTGCTGGCGGCGGGCTTCCGCGTCATCACCTATGACCGCCGCGGCTTCGGCGAATCGGGCAAGCCCTCCTGCGGCTACGACTACGACACGCTGGCGCGCGACCTGCACGAGCTGCTCACGGCGCTGAACGTTGAGGAGGCCACGCTGGTGGGCTTTTCCATGGGCGGTGGCGAGGTGGCGCGCTATCTCGGGCGCTACGGCAGCGACCGCGTGCGCCAGGCGGTGTACATGGCGGCGATTCCCCCGTATCTGCGCCGCGCCGACGACAATCCCGAAGGGGTCGATCCCGCGGTCTTCGCCGGCATCCAGGCGGCGCTGCGCAGGGACCGGCCCTGCTTTCTGGGCGAGTTCCTGCTCGACTTCTACAACTTCGAGGAGCTCGTCGACGCGCGCATCAGCGACGAGGTCGTGCAGCTCAGCTGGAATATCGCCGCCCTGGCCTCGCCCAAGGCGACGCTGGACTGCGTGAGCACCTGGGGCAGGGATTTCCGCGCGGATATCGCGAACGTGATGCTGCCCACGCTGATCATCCATGGCGACGCCGACCGCATCGTGCCGCTCGAGGCCTCGGCGCAGCGCCTGCACGCCGCCCTGCCCGGCAGCCGCCTCGCCGTGATCGAGGGCGGGCCGCACGGCCTCAACTGGACGCACGCCGACGAGGTGAATCGCGAGCTGCTGGCCTTCCTGCGCGAGTAGCGGCAACCGCAGCGCTGCCCGCTTCGTACCGGGGACTCACTCCTCGTCGAGGATGCACTCGGCATTTTCCGGGTTGTAGCGGCAGCGCACCTTTTTCAGGAAGCGCATCATGTCGGCATCGTACTCGCCCTGCTCCGTCAGCTTGACGCGGGCCTCGCGCATCATGCGGAAGTAGCCGTCGATCTCGACCTGCGGCACCGTCGACCAGTAGTAGGCCGGGATGTCCTGCTCGGACCTGCGGATCAGCTTGAAGGAGTGGTCCATGCGCTTGACGATCAGGTTGCGCAGCTTCTGCCCGGCGCCCGGCTCGAAGCGTTCGTGGCGGATGACGATCACCGCCGTGATCTGCATGAAGGGCATGTTGACGATGGCGCCGCGGGTGCCGAGGCCGCGGTGCAGCTCCAGCGGCCGGAAGGCGATGGCGGGAGCCGCGATGATGTCGACCTGGCCGTTGTTGAACTTGCTGGCGAAATTGAAGATGTCGGCCGAGACCGGCTGGGCACCGATGCGCTGCACGAGCTGGCGCTGGGTGGCATCCCAGTCGAATACGGCGATCTTCTTGCCGGCCGCCTTGGCCAGGGTGTTGATCTTGCGGTCGTCGACGAAGGGATAGACGGCGCCCAGCGGTACGATGCCGGCGACTTCATAAAGGCCGCTGACCATGCGCGCGGCGCTCTTCGGGCTCATCAACAGTTCGATGACGGCGCGCAGGGCCTGCTCGGTGGGCACGGCGCCGATGGCGTCGACGCTGCCGACGAACTTGTTCAACTGGCGGCCGCGCAGGTTGGTCATCATGACCGCGTCGCAATGGCCGGCCTTGAAGTCCTCATAGGCGACGCCCTCGTTCATATAGGGCAGCAGTCGCAGGTTGATGCCCTCACGCCTGGCTTCCAGCGCAAAGTCGCGGGCCAGCGCGAAATTCTCCCCCTGCGACCCCATGAGGTCGAAGACGCAGGCGGTCTGGGCGCGGGCCAGGGACAGCGGGGCCAGCGCCAGCAGCACCATGCCGAACGCAGGGCTCAGGAAGTGAAGCACTCGCATATTCATTACCTTGACCTCGGTCCTTTCTCGGGCGTCGACTGCTTGAGTCGAGAATGCCTCCAGGCAGGCTCCGTCATCCCTGAGCTACAGCGCTGCACCGTTTGGGGAAGCTCGTCGGCCGCCTCCTGCGGGCAGACAGGCTGCTTGTGGCAATAGCGTACCGGCTGTCAACGGTGAGGCCAGACGGAATCCGACAAAAGCAAAACGGGCCCGACGGGCCCGCTTCAGGGGGGGCTTACTCTTCGTTGAGCGAGCACTCGGCGGCATCCGGCTCGCGCCTGCAGCGCACGCGCTTGAGCAGCGTCATCATGCGGGGGTCGTAATAGCCGGACTTGGTCAGGTGGATGCGCATTTCGCGCATGATCTTTTCGTAGCCGTCGCGGTCGGACAGCGGGATGTGCATCCAGTGCCTGGGCTCCACCTCGCGTTCCATATTGCGGATCATGCCGAAGAAGCGCGGCACCTGGTCGGCAATGTAGCGGCGGCTCCTGAGGCCGAAATCGGGCGGGAAGCGCTCCTTGCGGATGACCAGCTGCAGGGTCAGGTTGATCACCGGGAAGCGGGCGATGCCGCCCTTGCTGCCCAGGCCCTTGTACAGCTCCATCGGCTTGTAGAGGGGGATGGGGGCGAACAGGATGTCGACCTGGCCATTGTTGAACTTGCCGCCATAGGACGTGAGGTCGGCCGCCACCGGCACGGCCCCCACGATCTTGACCATCTCGGCCTGCGACTTGTCCCAGTCCAGCACGGCGATCTTCTTGCCGGCCGCCTTGGCGAGGTTGTTGATGGAGCGGTCATTCACGAAGGCGTAGGCGGCGCCTATCGGAATGGCGCCGACCACCTCATAGGGCTCACTGACCAGGAGCCTGGACAGTTTGGGGCTGGCCAGCAGGTCGATCACGTCGCGCATGTGGGTATAGCTGGGGATGCTGCCCACCGAGTCGATGGAGCCGGTGAATTTGTTGAAGGAGCGGGCGCGCAGGCCGGTAATCAGGGCGCCGTCGCACTGGCTGGCCTTGAAGTCGTCGGCGGCGATGCCTTCGTTGGTATAGCTCTTGGAGATGATGTTGACGCCCCAGGCTTTGGCCGCCAGGACGTAGTCTTTCATCATGTTGGTGGCGTCACCCTGCTGCCCGAGGATGTCCCAGGTGCAGATGACCAAGGGCTTGGAGTTGGCGTGGGCAAGGGAGGTCGACAACCCCAGACAGAGCAGGATCTGGCCCAGACAGGCAACGGCACGCTTCATGAGTGCTCCCTAATTATTATTATGGATTCTTGTGGTTTTACCGGAATGTACCCGACCTTAAGGTCAGCTCCAACTGCCGGCTGCTTAATTCAAGGTAATACTAGGATTTGATCCGCTTGGCATTTTAACCACAGCCATGGCGAGGGAAGAAAGCCCGTGATGGCACTCTCCCCGGCTTTTTCCCGCCCCGTCGCGCCGCCGCCACAGGCAGCGCTTCCCGGCGGCCCAGGCGAAAAAGGCATAAAAAAGGGGATGGCCAGAGGGGACCATCCCCAAGAGGGTTACCACAACGTTTCAGCGCGTGATGGCGGAGGCCGCTCAGGCAGCCTTGCGCTTTTCACCGGCAGCGACGAGTTCATCGAAGAGGCGCTGGCTTTCGGCCTTCAGGTCGAGGCCGCCGAGGCGCTGCTTCAGGGACTCGACCTGCAGCTTCAGGCCTTCGGCCTTCAGCTTTTCCGCTTCGGTCTTCAGCACTTCGACCAGGCCCACCGCAGCCAGTACGGCCTTGCTGGTTTCGGCTGCCTGCTCGCCGCGCGATTCCGTACCGGCCGTCACGAGACGGTCGTACTGCTTCTTGCTTTCTGCTTCCACCTTGCTGGCCAGACCGAGGTTGGCCAGGTACACCTGCTGGCCGACGCTCTTCACGCGCTCAACCAGGCTCTGCTGCGATTCGGACAGTTGCTTGAGCTCACCCATGACACACTTCCTTAAATTACGAGAGAAAAATTAGCGAAGTCAGCGGCCCGGCCATGCGTAATGACCCGGGCCAACGTTGCGAATTATAAAAACCGCAGGGACGTATCAGCCCGCAATTGTCAGACATTGATGCCGGCTGTGTTGAAACTTCATTGCGGGCGGACAGACGTACCGAGCAGATCGAGCAATTGCTGGCGACGGCGAATCCTTTCGGCGTAAGCCTCCGGACTTTTCAGCCGGCGCTCGGGCGGCAGCTCATGGAAATGATCGCGCTCGTGCTCGAGGCGCAGCACCTCGGCACGCAACTCGCTGAGGATCTGGTCGGCGCTTCGGGACAAGGGAAGGGGATTGCCGTCATTCATCACACACTCCTTGTGTCTGCTGACGATGCCAGTGTCGGGGAAGCTGCATTCTAGAATGACAAAAAGCCCGCATCCGCGGACTTTTTGTCACATCGCTTGCCGTTTTATTTCGCGGCGGCGATGGCCTTCAGCACGTCGGCGCGGGCGGCCTCGGCGCCTTCCCAGCCGGTGAGCTTGACCCACTTGCCCGGCTCCAGCGCCTTGTAGTTCTCGAAGAAATGCTTGATCTGGCCGAGCAGCAGCTCGGGCAGGTCGGTGTATTCCTTCACGTTATTGTAGAGCGGGGTGAGCTTGTCGTGCGGCACGGCGATGAGCTTGGTGTCGATGCCGGCTTCGTCTTCCATGTTGAGCTTGCCGATCACGCGCGCGCGGATCACGGAGCCCGGCTGCACCGGGAAGGGCGTCACCACCAGCACGTCGAGCGGATCGCCGTCCTCGGAGAGCGTGTGCGGGATGTAGCCGTAGTTCACGGGGTAGGACATGCCGGTGCCGATGAAACGGTCCACGAACAGGGCATCGGACGCCTTGTCGATCTCGTACTTGATGGGCGCGGCATTGGCCGGGATCTCGATGATGACGTAGATGTCGTTCGGCACGTCCTTGCCGGCCGGAACATTGCTGTAGCTCATGTGGCTTGTCTCGCAGGAGGGGAAAAGAAAACGGGGCGCATTATAGCGCCCCGCCCTGCCCCGCCAAGCCGTAGAACGACTCAGGCGGCCACGATGAACAATCCCGCCACGCAGGCCAGCCCCGCGCCCCAGACGAGGCTGCGCAGGGCCGCCCTGTCCGTGATGTAGAGGATGCCGTAAAGCAGGCGCAGCCCGATATAGGTCAGCGCCAGGGCGTCGATCCAGCCCTGCGGGCCCCGGGCCAGGTGGGCGATGATGACCGCCGCCATGAAGCCGGGGATGGACTCGAAGGTGTTGAGCTGGGCCCAGTGGGCGCGCTTGGCCGGCCCCTCGAGCTTTTCCAGGTATTCGCGCGGGTTGTGGTTGTCGCGCGGGCGGAAGCCGCTCGTGAACTTGGCCACGCCGGTCCAGACATAGGGCAGCAGGATGGCCGCCAGTACGCACCAGTAGGCAGTCGTCATTGCACCAGCTCCTGTTCGGTGAAGAGGCCCTCGAAGAGCGGCGAGGACAGGTAGCGCTCGGCGGCATCCGGGATCACCACCACGATGAGCTTGCCGGCGTTCTCCTCCTGCGCCGCCAGGCGCGCGGCGGCGCACACGGCCGCGCCGGAGGAGATGCCGGCCAGGATGCCTTCCTCCTTCATGAGGCGGCGCGCGTACTCGATGGCCTCGTCGTTGCCGACCGTCTCGACGCCGTCGAGCAGCGCAAGGTCGAGGTTCTTCGGGACGAAGTTGGCGCCGATGCCCTGGATCTTGTGCGGCGCCGGCGCCAGCGCCTCGCCGTTGCGTGTCTGGGTGATGAGGGGCGAGACCGCGGGCTCCACGGCGATGGAGCGGATGATCTTGCCCTGGGTGTTCTTGATGTAGCGCGAGACGCCGGTGATGGTGCCGCCGGTGCCCACGCCGGCCACGAAGATGTCGATCTTGCCGTCGGTATCGCGCCAGATCTCCGGACCGGTGGTGCGCTCGTGGATGTCGGGATTCGCCGGGTTGTCGAACTGCTGCGGCATGAAGTAGTGGTCGGGCCGGCTGGCGGCGATTTCCGCCGCCCTCCCGATGGCGCCTTTCATGCCCTTGGCCGGGTCGGTCAGCACGAGGTTGGCGCCCAGCACCTTCAGCACCTTGCGCCGCTCCAGGCTCATCGAGGCAGGCATGGTGAGCGTGATGCCGTAACCGCGGGCCGCCGCCACGAAGGCCAGGGCGATGCCGGTATTGCCCGAGGTGGGCTCGACGATCTCCATGCCGGGCCGCAGCAGGTTGCGGCGCTCGGCATCCCAGACCATGGCGGCGCCGATGCGGCACTTCACCGAGTGCGACGGATTGCGGCCCTCGATCTTGGCGTAGACCTGCGCATTGCGCCCGCACACGCGATTGAGGCGGACCAGCGGGGTATTGCCGATGGAAAGCGAATTGTCGTCGTAAAGCTGTGCCATGACCGACCCTCCCTGTGGTAGAAATCGAGGCATTCCGAGGCGTTCGGCCGAGGCCGCGCCGCTGCGCGTCGAGTTGCGTCATTTCGGAAATCAGGCGCCACTATCGGCCGTTTGCCAGAGGCTTGCAACCAGGAACACCCGGATGGATCTGCTGCAAATTGTTGCCGTTTTTCTCGGCGCCACGCTCCTCATCGTGCCGCTGCTGAAGCGCCTCGGGCTGGCCTCCGTGATCGGCTACCTCGCCACCGGCATCCTGCTCGGCCCCTATGTCTTCGGCCTGCTGCACGATCCGCACGACGTGCTGGAGTTTTCCGAGTACGGCATCGTGCTGCTGCTCTTCCTCATCGGCATCGAGCTCGAGCCCTCGCGCCTCTGGGTGCTGCGCCGTTCCGTGTTCGGCCTCGGCGGCCTGCAGGTGGCGATCACCGGCCTCGCACTGATGGGCATCGTGCGCGCGCTCGGGCAGCCCTGGCCGGTGAGCTTCATCGTCGGCTTCGGCCTCGCCCTCTCCTCCACCGCCTTCGTGCTGCAGCTGCTCAGCGAGAAAAACCAGCTCACCTCCAAGCACGGCCGCCGCGCCTTCGCCATCCTGCTGTTCCAGGACATCGCCGTGATTCCGCTGCTCGCCATGGTGCCCTGGCTGGGCGGCAAGAGCACGGACTACGGCTGGACGGACCTCGCCAAACTGATCATGGTCGCCAGCGTCTTCGTGCTCTCCAGCCGCACCCTGATCCGTCCGGCGCTGCGCTTCGTAGCGAGCGCCGGCACGCCCGAGGTGTTCACGGCGGCGGCGCTCTTCCTGGTCTGCGGCGCGGCGCTGCTTACCGGATTCCTCGGCATCTCGATGCCGCTCGGCGCCTTCGCCGCCGGCGTGCTGCTCGCCGACTCCGAATTCCGGCACGAGATCGAGGCCAGCCTGCAGCCCATCAAGTCGCTGCTGCTCGGCCTCTTCTTCATCGCCGTGGGCATGACGGCCGACATCAAGCTGCTGGAGAACGAGGCCCTGCTCATTCTCGGCAGCGTGCTCGCGCTGATGCTGATCAAGTTCCTCGTGCTGCTGCTGGTCGGCCGCCTCAGTGGCAGCACGCTGCACGGCAGCGTGCAGCTCGCCGTGCCGCTGGCGCAGGGCGGCGAATTCGCCTTCGTGCTGTTCTCGGCCGCCGCTGCCGAGGCCCTGCTGCCGGACCGGCTGGCGCAACGCCTCATCCTCATCGTGACCATTTCCATGGCGCTGACGCCGCTCGCCTTCATGCTGCTGGAAAAAGTGCTGGAGCCGCGCCTGCGCCCGCGCGACCACCGCGACTTCGACGACGTGCCCGAGCACGACCATCCGGTGGTGATCGCCGGCTTCGGCCGTTTCGGCCAGATCGTGGCGCGCATCCTGCGCATGCACCGCATCGGCTTCACGGCGCTGGAAGCGGACGCGCGCCAGGTCGATTTCGTGCGCCGCTTCGGCAACCAGGTCTATTACGGCAATCCCGCCAACGTCGAGCTGCTGCGCGCGGCGGGCGTCGGCCGCGCCAAGGTCTTCGTGATCGCCATGGACGACGTGCAGGACTCGGTGAAAACCGCCGAGGCGCTGCACAAGCACTTTCCGCAGGTCGCCGTGTACGCGCGCGCGCGCGACCGCTCGCACGCCTACCGGCTCATGGACATCGGCGTGAAGGTGATCAACCGCGAAACCTATCTCTCCAGCCTCGATCTCGCCGAGAAGGTGCTGGTCGCCGTCGGCCTCGATGCGACGCGCGCGGCGCGCGACATCGCGCTGTTCCGCGAGTACGACGAGAAACTCATGCAGCGCCAGCACGCCATCTACCAGGACGAGGCCAAGCTGATCGAGAGCGTGAAGGAATCCATGCTGGAGCTGGAAGCGCTGTTCGAGAGCGACGCCCGCGCCGCCGAGCAGCAGGACAAATCGCCGGTCACGGCGACCTGACCCGACCGCAACAAACAAAAATGGAGCGCCCCATGCAGAACCCCTATGCCAGGCCGACGGCGTCCGTCGCGCCGATCAGCCCGACCCTCGACGCACTCGATCCCGATGCCGCGACCTTCCAGCCCGCCGTCTTCAGCACGCGGGGGCGTATCGGACGGCTGCGCTACCTGGCCTATACCGGCGGCGTCAACCTGCTGGCTGTCCTGGCCGGCGTCGCCATGGCCGTGTTCGCCGGGACGGGAGTCGCCGGGGCGGAACCGGCGCCCCCCGAGAACGTCGCCCTCGCGGGCATCGCGCTGATCGTCGCGCCCTGCCTCGCTGCCCTGGTCTACGCCTTTGTCGCGGCCCGGCGCCGGCTCAACGATCTCGACCAGAGCGGCTGGCTGGCGCTGCTGCTGCTCGTGCCGCTGCTGAATCTGGTTCTCTCGCTTTACATCATGCTGTGGCCGGGCACGCCCGGGCATAACCGCTATGGCCCGAGGCCGACGCCCAACTCTCCCGGTGTGGTGGCGGGCGTGCTGATCCCTGTCCTCTTCGGCATCGTTGTCGGCATCGCCGTGTATTCCTATCTCGGGATGGTGCAGGCGGGAACGCTGGCGCTGCCGGCATGGCGGTAGGCGGCAGCAATAAAGAAAGCCGGCGATTGCCGGCTTTCTTTATTCGCGTTCGCGGCTGAAGCCGCTCCTGCAAAACAGGTGAAGGGGAAATTACTTCACGTAGTAGGTGGCGAGCGGCGGGAAGCCGTTGAACTCCACCGAGCTGTAGGAATTGGTGTAGGCGCCCGTGGTCAGCCAGTACACGCGGTCCCCCACCGCCAGGTTCAGCGGCAGCTGGTAGTTGGAGTTCTCGTACATGATGTCGGTGGAGTCGCAGGTCGGGCCGGCGATCACCACCGTTCCGGTCTGCGGATTGCCCTCCAGCTTCTCCATGTAGATCGGGTACTTGATGGACTCGCCCATGGTCTCCATGAGGCCCTGGAAGAGGCCGACGTCGAGATAGACCCAGCGATTGAGGTCGGTGCGCGACTTGCGCGAGATCAGCACGACCTCGGACACCAGCACGCCCGATTCGCCGACCAGCGAACGGCCCGGCTCGAGGATGATCTCGGGCAGGTCGTCGCCGTAGTCGTCGTGCAGGTAGCGCAGGATTTCATCGGCATAGGTCTGGATGGGGTTCACTTCGGAGATGTAGTTCGCGGGGAAACCGCCGCCCATATTGATCATCTTCAGCTCGATGTCTTCCTCGAGCTTCATCCAGTCGAACATGTACTTCACTTTGGAGAGCGCGGCGTCCCACACGGCGATGTCCTTCTGCTGCGAGCCGACGTGGAAGGAGATGCCGTAGGGCACGAGGCCGAGCTGCTTGGCCATCACCAGCAGGTCGATGGCCATGTCGGGGTGGCAGCCGAACTTGCGCGACAGCGGCCACTCGGCGGTCTCGCCGCCTTCCACGAGGATGCGCACGAAGATCTGGGAGCCCGGGGCATTGTCGGCAATCGACTGCAGGTCGGCCTTGGAATCGGTGGCGTAAAGGCGGATGCCCTTCTCGTAGGCGTACTTGATGTGCGCCGCCTTCTTGATGGTGTTGCCGTAGGAAATGCGGTCCGGGCCCACGCCGGCATCGAGCACCTTGTTGAGCTCGAAGATGGAGGCGATGTCGAAGTTGGAACCGAGGTCGCGCAGCAGCTCGATCACCGGCGTGCCGGGATTGGCCTTCAGCGCGTAGTGCACCCGGGCCATCGGGAAGCAGCCGTGCAGCTCCTCGAATTTCTGTTTGATGATCTCGAGGTCGACGACGAGGAAAGGGGTTTCCTTGGTGTCGGCAATGTCCTTGATCTTCTTCCATTCGGCATCGGTGCAGTAGTCCGCAAGGCGCATGGCGTCACCCGTTTGGCAGTGAGAATGAAAGAGCCTCTGGAAATCGCATCACACGGTCCTTTTGTGACGATTTCGAGAGGCTCTCTAAGCTGCGTCAGGTTGCTGCGCTGTCGAAGGGCGCGCCCTGGCACTGACAGCGCGAAGGGTAAAGGCAAAGGGGGGTGCGATCAAGACAGGAGCCCTCGGCAGTTTGAAACGGGTCACGACTTGCGGGGGCGGCCGGGCCGTGGCCCGGGCCCTTCCTTGCCCCTGGCGGGTCGGGGAGGGGGTTCGCGGCTGAAGCCGCTCCTACGTACGACGGCGCACCCTGCCGCCTACGACTGCGCGCCCTGCCGCTCCTACGACTGCGCACCCTGCCGCCTACGACTGCGCGCCCTGTAGGAGCGGCTTCAGCCGCGAACCATCCGCGCGCCGGCCTCAGAGATTGGACTCCGCATACTCCGCCAGGATGGAGCGCGGCACGCCGTGCAGTTGCAGGTGGCCGCCGTGCCTGAAGCCCTTGAAGCGCTCGCTCATGTAGGTGAGGCCGGAGCTGGTCGGCGACAGGTAGGGCGTGTCGATCTGCGCGAGGTTGCCCAGGCACACCACCTTCGAGCCGTCCCCGGCGCGCGTGATGATGGCCTTCATCTGGTGCGGCGTCAGGTTCTGGCACTCGTCGATGAGGATCAGGGAGCGCTGGAAGCTGCGGCCGCGGATGTAGTTCAGCGCCTTGAACTGGATGTTGGCCTTCTCTTTCACGTACTCGATGGAGCCCGAGGGACTGGCGTCGCTGAGGTGCAGCGCCTCGATGTTGTCGCTGATGGCGCCCAGCCACGGGTCCATCTTTTCTTCCTCGGTGCCGGGCAGGAAGCCCTGCTCCTCGGCCAGCGGCGGCGTCGAGCGGGTGGCGATGATCTTGTTGAAGCGGCGCTCGACGATGGTCATCTCGATGGCGGCGGCGAGCGCGAGGATGGTCTTGCCCGAACCCGCCGGGCCGGTCAGGGAGACCAGGTGCACGTTCGGATCGGTGAGCAGGTTCAGCGCCAGCGCCTGGTGGATGTTGCGCGGCGTCAGGCCCCAGGCCTGCTGGTTCATGAGCTGCTCGCGCGGCAGGTCGACCAGCACCACCTGCTCGCTGTCGAGCTCGCGCACGCGGCCGACGAAGCCTTCTTCGTCGATGATGAACTGGTTGAGGAAGAGCGAGTCGTCGAAGTTGTCGCGCGGAACGAAGTGCAGCGTCTCGCCCATGCCCTGCCGGGTC
Organism: Pseudomonadota bacterium; assembly: GCA_049320605.1. Classification (GTDB taxonomy): domain Bacteria; phylum Pseudomonadota; class Gammaproteobacteria; order Pseudomonadales; family Moraxellaceae; genus UBA2031. Next base: position 18,972 of record JBMOQI010000019.1, read on the forward strand.
TCCACGCTCTTCACGCGGTCCCAGAAGGAACCCTGGAACTCGTGGTAGCCGCGCGCCAGCTGCCGGATGTCGGAGACGAGCTGGTCGTTGTGGTAGTCCTCGGCGGCGAGGCCGCAGGCGCGCGCCTTCAGGCGCATGTTGATGTCCTTCGTCACCAGCACCAGCTTGGTGCGGATGTCCGAGGCCTGCAGCGCGACCAGCTGGTTGATGATCTTGTTGTCGTTGAGCTCGTTGGAGAGGTATTCCGCGCTGATGTTGTCCTGCGTGTCCAGGAGCACGGAGAGCATGCCCTGGTGCGTGCGGGTGAGGTCGCGCCAGATCGGCACGCCCTGGCGGATGCGGTCGGGCTCGGCATCGCCGAGGATCGAGTCGATCAGGCGGATGGCGGCGCGGCATTCGGCGGAGACGGAGGCTTTTCCGGACTTGAGCTTGTCGAGCTCTTCCAGCACGGTCATCGGGATGATGACGCGGTGTTCTTCGAAATTGAGGACGGAATTCGGATCGTGGATGAGGACGTTGGTATCGAGGATGTAGGCTTTTTTTCGGCTGTTGTGTTCTTCCATTCTCTGCACCTGACAACGTGAGCGTGATGACGTGGAGTGAGCGGGCAAGGCCGGGAACTGCAGCGAGATCCGTTTCTGCGAAGCCCTCCCGGTGGCATGGCCACGCGTTGTCAGGTTGCTTGGACCATAGCATTTTTTGCTGGTTTGAAAAGATCCCGCCGGGAAAAATTCCGGCCGCCGGTCACGCGGTGCGAAGGCCGCCGGCAGTCGCGCCGTGCAGGAGCCGGCAGGGGGGCGAGAGCCGCCCCCGCAGCAGGGCCAGCGGCGCCTCGGGCGCGAAGTCGCGCGGCACGTAATCGATGGCGGGCTTGCCGGGCGGCAGCAGTTGCAGGTGCTGGTACACCTCGGCGACGAGCTCGCTGCAGAAGCCGCCCTGGTGCCGGCGCGCCGCCTCCAGGCCGTGCCACCAGGCCAGCAGTTTCTTGACCGCGAAATTGCAGTAGGGCCGCGCATGCCACTGCCGCACCAGCGGCTGGACGCTGCGGTAGCGGCTGCGCCCGCTGCCGGCATCGAGCAGGCGGCGCACGGCGGTCTCGCCCGGATAGCTCGCGAGCTTCGCCGCCAGCGAGACGAGCTGCACGCCGTCGAAGGCGATGCCGAAATGGATGTCGGCGAGCTTGCTGGCGCGCGTCGCCTCCCACAGCAAAGGCTCGCGGCCGGGCCGGCGCACCACGAGGCCGACGTGCGACCAGTAGCTGCCGGTGAGGCCCTGCACCAGGCGCGCCGCCAGCGTGCGCCCCGAGAACAGGATGAGGTCGCCGGTTTCCAGCTCCGCGAGGGAGACCGCTGCCGTCTCAACCAGATAGGGCGGTCGCTGGAAAGCGCTCAGCATAGGCACGTCACGAAGTGGCTTTGCATGCAGCGCATCCTGCTTGCGCAGGGTGACAGCGCCTTTACGGTACGGTCACGGTGACATGGCAGAGCCGCTAAGAATTTGTGACAGGAGACGGCGTGATCCGCCTTTGCGCGGGCCCGCCCGCCCCCTAGAATCCGCCGCTCCCGCAATCCGGCGGGCAATGAAGGAGCCGTCATGAGCCAGTTCGACAACGTCAGCGTCGTGAAGCAAGCCAATGTCTACTTCGACGGCAAATGCGTCAGCCACACCCTGCTCTTCGCCGACGGCACGAAGAAGACCGTGGGGGTGATCTTCCCCTCCAGCCTGGTCTTCAACACCGGCGCGCCGGAAACCATGGAGCTGAACGCCGGCCGCTGCCGCATCCGCCTCGAGGGCGAAAGCGAGTGGAAGGAATACCGGGGCGGCCAGTCCTTCGACGTGCCGGGCAATTCCTCTTTCGAGATCGAGACGCTGGAGCTGCTGGATTACGTCTGCCACTTCGCCTGAGTTCCCGCCTTGCCAGGGCCGGTCCCGCAACCGGCCTCCGCCCTGCCCCGGGACAGGGCGGCCCTGCCCCAGGCCCAAGCGGGACAGCGCCGGCAAGGCGGTGCTGTCCCGCCAGCAAGCGCAGCGGCGGTGCTTGGCCGCGGCGGTTTTTGCAGGAGGCCGGCAGGGGGCTGGCGAGCGCGCAGGAGAAATGGAGCGGCCGCCGGGTTGGCGTTACCGCCACTCGCCCGCTCGCGCCGGCGGGCTTTCAGCCGCGCTGCGGGCGAATGTGCCGGTGCACCTCCACCGTCACGTGCATGAGCTCGCGGCGCGCGGCCAGCAGGCGCTTGTAGTGCTCGGGGTCCTGCGGGGCATCGGCATACACGGAGATCACGGCGGCATAGCAGCGCCCCCCGACACGCACGAGATGCAGGTCGGTGACCCAGGTGGCGGGCTCGGCCTCCAGCGTGCGGCGGATGTAGTGCGGGAGTTCGGCGCTGGGCAGGCGGTCGACCAGCTGCGCGGTGGCATCGCGCAGCAGGCCCTGCGCCCAGTGCAGGATGATGGCCGAGCCAACCAGCCCCATGAGCGGGTCCAGCCACTGCCAGCCGAGCAGCATGCCGGCCAGCAGCGCCACGATGGCGAGCACGGAGGTCAGGGCATCGGCCAGCACGTGTAGGTAGGCAGCGCGCAGGTTGATGTCGTGATAAGGGCCGTGCCCCTGAACGTGACCATGCCCAAGGTCGTGGTCGTGGTCGTGGTCGTGGTCGTGGTCGTGGTCGTGGTCGTGGTCGTGGTCGTGGTCGTGGTCGGCATGATGGGGGCGCCCGGCGGCATGCAGCCACTTCGCGCTGAGCAGATTCACGCCGAGACCCAGCACCGCCACCAGCAGGGCCTCGACGTAGCGCACCGGCAGCGGCTCGCGCAGGCGGTCGACCGACTCCAGCGCCATGACCACCGCCACCGCGCCCAGCACCAGGGCGCTGACGAAGCCGCCCAGCACGGCGATCTTGCCGGTGCCGAAGGAGAAGCGCAGGTCGTCGCGGTAACGCCGCATGAGGGCATAGGCCAGCATGGCGATGAGGAAGGCCGCGACATGCGTGCCCATATGCCAGCCGTCCGCCAGCAGGGCCATGGAGTGGAAGAAATGGCCGGCCAGGATCTCCGCCACCATCATGGCCGCCGTGAGCCACACCACCCGGCGCGTGCCGGTCTCGGCGCGCCCGGTGTCGCCGTGGAAGTCGTGGCTCTTGGCCCAGGAGGAGAGATCGCGCGACATGGAATGCACTTCTGGCTGGCGGGGCGCCCAGTTTAACCGCAGCGTCCCGGAAATGGGCCCGGCGCCAGCCGCAGGTAAAATGTCAGCCGTACCCGGACCGGCCCGATTGACAGCCCCGGACCGCGCCCGGAATATGCCCACCCTCGCAAAGGGGAGTTACCGACATGTTCGAATGGATGGCCGACCCGCAGGCCTGGATCACCCTGGTCTCGCTGACCTTCCTCGAGATCGTCCTGGGCATCGACAACATCATTTTCCTGACCATCCTCGTCAACAAGGTCGAGGAGAGCAAACGCCACAAGACCCGCCTCTTCGGCCTCGGCCTCGCCATGGGCACGCGCATCCTGCTGCTGCTGTCGCTGGCCTGGGTCATGCAGCTGACCGAGCCCTTCTTCACCGCCTTCGGCCACCCCGTGTCCGGGCGCGACATCATCCTCATCGGGGGCGGCCTCTTCCTGCTCTGGAAGGCCTCGACCGAGATCTTCGAGAGCATGGAGGCCGAGGAGCAGCAGGAAGAGTCCGCCGCGAAGCACATGACGCAGAACGGCTTCATGGCCGTGATCCTGCAGATCGCCATCATCGACATCGTGTTCTCGCTGGACTCGGTCATCACCGCCGTCGGCCTCTCGCAGCACATCCCGGTCATGGTGCTGGCCATCGTCATCGCCGTCGGCGTGATGATGTTCGCCGCCAGGCCCATCGGCGAGTTCGTCGAGCGGCATCCCTCGATCAAGATGCTGGCGCTGGCCTTCCTGGTCATGATCGGCATGATCCTGATCGTCGACGGCCTCGGCTACCACGTGCCCAAGGGCTATGTGTACTTCGCCATGGCCTTTTCGCTGGGTGTCGAGATGCTCAACATCCGCATGCGCAAGAAGCGTGTGCAGCCGGTGCACCTCAACAAGCCGACCCACTACAAGTAACCAACCCCGCCAACAAAAAGCCCGGAGATGCCGGGCTTTTTGTTGGCGACAAGCCGCTACCGCGTCATCGCCTTTTCCTTGCTCAGGACGAATTGCCGCCGCCCAATTTTGCCAGTGACTCTCAGGCAGACAGCGCCTTCACCAGCTTCTGGTGGATGCCGCCGAAACCGCCGTTGCTCATGATCACGACCTGGTCGCCGGCCTTCGCATCGCTCACGACTTTCTCGATGATGGCGTCGAGGGAATTCATCACCGCCGCCGGCACCGGACTCGCCGCCACCACCGGGCCGAGATCCCAGTTCAGGCCTTCCGGCTGGTACCAGTAGACCCGGTCCGCCGCGGCCACCGAGGGCGCGAGGCTTGCCTTGTGCGCGCCGAGGCGCATGGTGTTGGAGCGCGGTTCGATGACGGCAATGATCTTCGCCTGGCCGACCTTGCGGCGCAGGCCTTCCAGCGTCGTCGCGATGGCCGTCGGGTGGTGCGCGAAATCATCGTAGACGGTGACGCCGCGCACCTCGCCGATCACCTCCATGCGCCGCTTCACGCCGGGGAAGGCGGAAAGCGCCGCGCAGGCCTCGGCGGGTTTCACGCCGCAATGCTCGGCGGCCATGACGGCGGCAAGGCCGTTGTTGACGCTGTGGCGGCCGCTCATGGTCCAGTGCACCTCGCCGACCTTGTCGCGCCCGAGATACACCGCGAACGAGGAGCCGTCCTCACCCAGCATCTCGGCACGCCAGGCGGCGCCCTGGCGCGCTTCGTCCACGGTGAAGCGCTCCACCGGCGTCCACGCGCCCCTCTCCAGCACGTCGGCAAGGTTTTGATCGTCGGCCGGCACGATGAGGCGGCCGCGGCCGGGCACGGTGCGCACGAGGTGATGGAACTGCTTCTTGATGGCCTCGAGGTCCTCAAAGATGTCGGCGTGGTCGAACTCGAGGTTGTTGAGGATGGCGGTGGTCGGCGCGTAGTGGATGAACTTGGAGCGCTTGTCGAAGAAGGCGGAATCGTATTCGTCGGCCTCGACCACGAAGAACTTGCCGCCGCCGAGGCGCGCGCTCGCCGTGAAGCCCTTGGGCACGCCGCCGATGAGGAAGCCCGGCGCCAGGCCGGCCTGGTCGAGAATCCACGCCACCATGGTGGTCGTGGTGGTCTTGCCGTGCGTGCCGGCGACGCCGACCACGTGCCGGCCCTGCAGCACGTGCTGCGCCAGCCAGGCGGGGCCGGACGTGTAGGGAAGGCCTTCGTTCAGCACGTATTCCACGGCGGCATTGCCGCGGCTCATGGCGTTGCCGACCACCACCAGGTCGGGGCGCGGCTCGAGGTGCGCCGGATCGTAGCCCTGCAGCAGTGTGATGCCCTGCGCCTCGAGCTGCGTGCTCATGGGCGGGTAGACATTGGCGTCGGAGCCGGTGACCCTGCAGCCCAGCTCCTTGGCCAGCACCGCGAGGGAGCCCATGAAGGTGCCGCAGATGCCGAGAATGTGAATGTGCATCGGAAGATCCTGAAATGATTACTGCGCCCGCGAGGCGGTCAGCAGTTCGGGAAACAGTTTGGCTGCCAGGAAGATGTGCAGCAGGAACAGCGTGAGCGAGAGCATATTGGCCTGGAAGAGGCCGATCGCCAGCAGGCGATGATACACAAAGCCGCGCACGCCGAGGTTCCAGCCCACCAGCAGCATCTGCCCGACCACGACGGCGCCCAGCCAGGGCGAAGGCCCGAGCGCCCCGCCCAGCGCGACCAGCGGCAGGGCCAGCAAGCCGATGATGAAGTCCACGCCGTAGATCGTGGTCAGGCCCTGCACGTAGCGCAGCTCGAAATGCTTGAAGCGGAGCAGCAGCCACAGCGCCACGGCGTCGAGGCCCGCCGCCAGCAGCGCGATGCCGAGCGCGACCGGCAACGACACCGGCTCCGACAGCCACTGGATGCCGAGGCCGAGCAGCAGGTTGAGCAGCAACGCCAGCGCCAGCAGGCCGGGCGCATGCGGCATGTCCTCCGGCCCCCGGCGCATCTGGCAGACCGACCAGAACAGGGTCCACAAGGCTTTCATGGCGCCGGCGCCCCGCCGGGCCGGGCCCAGGCGATGCTCTGGCAAGGCCGCTCCGGGCCGTCAGCGCCGGCCTTGCCGCCGCCGGCCGCGTTTTCGACAATGCCCGCCAAGCCGAAGGATGCCGCCATGCCCGCCCTCCCCGTCACCCTGCAAACCGCGCTGCTGCTCGTCTGCTCGAATGTCTTCATGACTTTTGCCTGGTATGCCCATCTCAAGCACCTGCAGCAGCGGCCCCTCATCCTGGCCGTGCTGTTCAGCTGGGGCCTCGCCTTCTTCGAGTACCTGCTCATGGTGCCCGCCAACCGCATCGGCCACGCCACGCTCAGCCTGAGCCAGCTCAAGATCATGCAGGAAGTAATCACCCTGTCAGTATTCATCCCGTTCGTTGTGTTCTATATGAAGGAGCCTTTCAAGCTCGACTTCGTCTGGGCCGGGCTGTACCTGACGGGTGCGGTATATTTCATGTTCCGGGCCTGAGCGCCCGTTTGTAGGTCGGACTTCAGTCCGACTGCGCCGTCGGATTCACCGCTGTCGTCGGACTGAAGTCCGACCTACAGTCGAACCGCCCCAAGCCGGCGCCCGCCCCAACCGAGTGCGAGGATTCACCATGCAGAACGAACAGCCCCGGGAACCCCTGCCCAAGAGCTTCCGCCCCGCCTGGATCTATATCGGCCTCATGGCCGGCGTGGTCGTGGTCATCGGCATCGTCTCCGCCGTCGTGGCGATACTCGTGCAGTAGGATGGCCGAGCGGGTTTGACAAGCGTCCCCCGGCCCGGAAAATGGCGCGCTTTTCCGGGCCCGAGGGCCCACGAGGGCAAGGCAATGACAGCACTGGTCGGCATCATCATGGGGTCCCAGTCGGACTGGGCCACCATGCAGCACGCCGCTGACACGCTCACGCAGCTGGGCGTGCCCTTCGAGACCGAGGTGGTCTCCGCCCACCGCACCCCCGACAAGCTCTTCAGCTATGCCGACAGCGCCCGCGCCCGCGGCCTCGAGGTCATCATCGCCGGCGCCGGCGGCGCCGCCCACCTGCCCGGCATGTGCGCCGCCAAGACCTCGCTGCCGGTGCTCGGCGTGCCGGTGCAGTCGCAGGCCCTGAACGGCCTCGACTCCCTGCTCTCCATCGTGCAGATGCCGGGCGGCGTGCCGGTCGGCACGCTGGCCATCGGCAAGGCCGGCGCCATCAACGCGGCGCTGCTGGCCGCGCAGATCATCGCCGGCAAGCATCCCGAACATCTCGCCGCCATCGAGAAGTTCCGCCGCGAGCAGACCGAGACGGTGCTGGCCCATCCGGTGCCGGGACAGGGCGCATGAGCCGTTTGCGCATCGGCATCCTCGGCGGCGGCCAGCTCGGCCGCATGATGGCGCTGGCGGGCTATCCGCTCGACCTCGCCTTCTGCTTCTACGAAAGCACGCCCGACTGTCCTGCCGCCGCGCTCGGCCCGGTGTTCGGCGACGCGCAGAACTCCACCGCCAGCCTCGATGCCTTCATCGCGAGCGCCGATGTCTTCACCTACGAATTCGAGAACATCCCGGTCGCCTGGGTGGAGCGCATCGCGGCGAAGAAGCCGCTGCACCCCGGCGTGCAATCGCTGGCGGTGTCGCAGAACCGCCTCAACGAGAAAAAACTTTTCGCGCGCCTCAACATTCCCTCGGCGCGCTTTGCCGAGATCAATGCCGAGCAGGACCTGAAAGATGCCGCGGCCGTACTCGGCCTGCCGCTGGTGGTGAAGACCGTCACCATGGGCTATGACGGCAAGGGCCAGTTCCTGCTGCGCGAGGCCCGGCAGGTCGCCGAATGCTGGGCACAGCTCGGCGCGCAGGCGCCGCTGATCGCGGAAGAGTTCGTGCACTTCAAGCGCGAGCTCTCCGTCATCGCCGTGCGCGGCCAGGATGGCGCGACGGTCTGCTATCCGCTCACCGAGAACGTCCACCACCGCGGCATCCTCAGCCACTCGGTGGCGCCCGCGCCTTCGGTGGCAGACAACGTGCAGCTCGCCGCCGAGCATTGCATCTCCTCGATCCTGCAGGAGCTCGGCCATGTCGGCGCGATGACGCTGGAGATGTTCGAGACGCGCGACGGCCTCATGGCCAACGAGACGGCGCCGCGCGTGCACAACTCGGGGCACTGGAGCATCGAAGGCGCGTCCTGCTCGCAGTTCGAGAATCACGTGCGCGCCGTGGCCGGCCTGCCGCTGGGGGCGACGCGTTGCGACAAGCCGGTCGCCATGGTCAACATCATCGGCCGGCATCCGGCGGCCCAGGCCGTGCTGCGGCAGGCCGATGCGCACCTGCATCTCTACGGGAAGAGCGAGCGTGAGGGCCGCAAGCTCGGCCACATCACGGTGACGGCTGCGCATCACCACGAACTCGAAAGCCGGCTGCGCAATCTTGCCGAGATCCTGCCGAATCCCATGGCGCTGCCCGTGGAACGATGAAGAAAGCCCGCTGGCGCGGGCTTTTTTTCGTTCCTCTGCCGATCTGCCGAGCTACGGCTTTCCCGAACCGCCAAGCTGCCAGCGCAGCGTCAGGCCCAGCTCGCGCCTGACGGAGGCAGGCTGGTAGGCCTGGCTCGGCGTGGGCAGGCCGCCCACCGTGATCCGCACCGGATCGCTCTCCTGCATGTAGTGCTGCTGGTAGTAGGGCTCGAGGGAGAGGGCGGCGTAGCGCGGCGCTTCGGGGCGGAACGGGAAGGAGAGGCGCCAGAAAAAGCCGGCGCCCGGTTCCAGCGCAAGATCGTCGTGCGTGCGTGCGTAGACCTTCTGATGGCTCTCGGTGGGAACGCCGAGATTGACCGCGAACCGCCAGCGCGGCGAGGCGAACAGCGGCGCTTCGCCGCCGAAGGTGACGAAGCGCCAGCGGTAACGCTCCTCGGCCGGATTCACGGTGGCGCTGCCCTCGATATAGCGGTTCCAGTCGCGCTGCATATAGCCGAAGTGGACGCGGCCCTTGTCGCCCAGCCAGCCCAGGCGCCACTCGGCGTCGATGAATTCCTCCCAGGCATCCGCGTCGTAGGAAGGGCCGATGGGCTGCGCGGGCGTGCCCTGCAGATGGCCGTCGTAGCGGGTACGGCCGCCGCCCCAGGCCACCTCGACGCTGGCGAAGAAAGACTCCTGGCGCAGCTCCAGCAGGCCGACCGGCGCCGCCAGCGGCCCGGCCTCCTGCAGGATCTGCTTGTCGCCGATGTGTTCGCGCCAGTCGAACCAGCGCACGTCGGCGCCCAGGCTGCCGCTCCACTCCAGCGCCTGCGCGGGAGCGCCTGCCGCCAGGCCGGCGCAGATAAATACCAGTTTAAAGGCCCGTGAATTTCGCACGTTGTCTCGCTTGTCCGGCTGCTTGCAGTGCCAGACATGCTAGCCCAGCCGCCCGGTTTCTGCCGCAGGGACCTGAACCAGCGCTAACAGTCGGGCAACAGACTCACGAAGCGGCCGCAAATGTGGCGCAGGTTGCCGCGCGGCGCTTCCTGCAATTGCGTCACGGCCTGTTCGGCCTCGCGGCGGGACAAAGCCCGGCTCACCGACGACTTGGGCTGGCTGAGACGCTTGGCGGCGGCGGCCAGGCTGCCTGCGCTGACGACTTTCTCAAAGACGGCGACGTCATTGAGGTCCATGCTTCCCCCAGAACAATTGTTCGCGTGCAAGGAACGGTTTATTCCCGTAACCGAGACTAATCAGCCAGCCGGAACAATACTAGGATGCACAGCACATGAGGGGTCCAGGGACGCGGCGGACCCTCTTCATCCCTGAGCCGGGCCTGCGTTTGCCTTCCCGTGGAAGGCCGGCCCCCGCAGCAGAGGACACCGACATGATCACCATCCGCAGAAGCGAGGAACGGGGCCACGCCCACCTCGGCTGGCTGGACACCCGCCACACCTTTTCGTTTTCGTCCTACCAGGACCCGCGCTTCATGGGCGTCTCCGCCCTGCGCGTCATCAACCAGGACATCGTCGCGCCCGGCACCGGGTTTCCGGCGCACCGCCACGACAACATGGAGATCCTCACCTACGTGCTGCGCGGCGCCGTCACCCACCGCGACAGCATGGGCAACGAGGTGCGCGTCAGCGCCGGCGAATGCCAGCTGATGAGTGCCGGCACCGGCGTCACCCACAGCGAGTACAACCGCGAGCGCGAGGAGCTGGAGCTGCTGCAGGTCTGGATCTACCCGAATACGCACAACACCGAGCCCAGCTACCAGCAGAAGCGCTTTCCCGATGCCGAAACGCTGCAGTTGCTGGCCTCGCCGGACGGCGCCCACGATTCGCTGCGCATCCGCCAGAAGGCGCGCGTCTGGCGCGGCCGGCTCGGCGAGGGGCAGGAAGCACGCCACACGATGGTCGGCAAGACGGGCTGGCTGCAGCAGATCCGCGGCAGCCTGGCGCTGGACGACGCCACCACTCTGCACGACGGCGACGGCGCCGAGATCCGCGAGCTGCCCGAAGTCGCGCTGCAGGCCCGGAGCGAGAGCGAGTTCCTGCTCTTCGATCTGCCCTAGGCGCGCTGTTCGAGAGGAGCGCGGGAGGGCGCGGCTGTTCGCGGCTGAAGCCGCTCCTAC
>JBMOQI010000019.1:29666-92393 GCA_049320605.1 Pseudomonadota bacterium
TCGCGTTTCCCCCCCCACCCCCCCCCCCCCCCGCTTCGTGGCGCCCCCCCCCCCCAACCCCAACCCCGAGCCCCCCGCAGGAGCGGCTTCAGCCGCGAACCCCCACCCCAGGAGATGCAATGAACACCCCGCTCGACGAAAAAGCCCTGAAGCAGCTCTTCCTGGAGGCGCGCTCGCACGTCGCCTGGCTGGACAGGCCGGTCAGCGACGAACAGCTGCGCCGGCTCTACGAACTCACCGTGCTCGGTCCGACCTCGGCCAACTCGCAGCCGGCGCGCTTCGTGTTCGTGAAGAGCGCCGCCGCCCGGGAGCGCCTGCGCCCGCATCTCTCGCCCGGCAATGTCGACAAGACCATGAGCGCGCCGGTGACGGTGATCGTCGGCACCGACTACGCGTTCTACGAGCACCTGCCGGCCTTCTATCCGCACGTCGAGGCGCGTGCCTGGTTCGCCGGCAACCAGCCGCTGATCGACACCACGGCGCTGCGCAACAGCTCGCTGCAGGGCGGCTACCTCATCCTCGCCGCGCGCGCGCTCGGCCTCGATTCCGGCGCCATGTCCGGCTTCGACGCCGCTGGCGTCGACCGGGAATTTTTCGCCGGCAGCACGGTGCGCTCCAACTTCCTGATCAACCTCGGCTACGGCGACCCCGGCCGGCTGCGTCCGCGCAGCCCGCGCCCGCCGTTTGCCGACTTCGCCAAGATTCTTTAATTTTTTACCCACCGGCCTGCGCATCTGCGAAGGCCGACAACCCAAGCCCTAAGGAGAACAAGATGGAATTTTTCCGACGCCTCAACGACCGGGTCGCGACCGTCGTCGCCAGGCCCGACCTGCAGGGTCCGCTGACGCTGGCCGCGCGCGCGCTCCTGGCCAGCATTTTTCTTATTTCCGGTTTCGGAAAGATCGGCCAGTATGCCGGCACGCAGGGCTTCATGGAGTCGATGGGCGTGCCCGGCGCCCTGCTGCCGCTGGTGATCCTGGTCGAGCTCGGCGGCGGTCTTGCCCTGCTGGCCGGCTTCCAGACGCGGCTGGCGGCCCTGGCCCTCGCCCTCTTCACCCTGGTGGCCGGGCTCATTTTCCACGGCGCGCCGGAGCCGATGCAGCGCATCATGCTGCTCAAGAACTTCGCCATCTGCGGCGGCCTGCTGGCCTTCGTGGTATTCGGGGGCGGCCGGCTGAGCCTGGATGCCGAAGGTCGCCCCGCCAGGTGAGCGATGCCCTTGCCGGTAGCGGCGCCAGGGACGGCGGCGCCGCAGGCCAACCAGCGGCCTCCGCGGCCGCAGAGAAAGAGAGCCAACGCATGGACGCCAGCGCTCCGCTGCCTGAAGAAATTCAGGCCATCCCGCTCGGTACGGATGGCCTCCTCGGCTGGAAGATCGCCACGCCGCTCTGCCGTGCGCTGATCAGCCAGCAGGGCGCCCAGGTGCTGGAGTTCCAGGCGCTGGGCAGGAAGCCGCTGCTGTGGCTGTCGGAGCAGGCCGGCTACCGGCCCGGCAAGGCCATTCGCGGCGGCATCCCCCTCTGCTTTCCCTGGTTCGGCCCGCATCCGCAGGATGCCGGCAAGCCGGCGCACGGCTTTGCCCGCCTGCGCGACTGGCGGCTCGTGCACACCGAGAAGCCGGGCGAGACGCTGCTGCTGCATTTCCGGCTCGGCGCCGACGAGCAGACGCGCCGGCTGTGGCCGCATGATTTCGAGGCCCGGCTCAGCATCGCGCTGGGCCGCTTCCTGCAGCTGCAGCTCGAGGTGGAGAACACCGGCACGACGGCCTTCGCTTTCACTTTCGCCTTCCACAGCTACTTCCCGGTCAACGACATCCGCGCGGCGCATGTCGATGGCCTCGACGGCACGCCCCGCATCGACCAGCTCGATCCGCAGCGCAGGCGCCACACGCAGCAGGGCCCGCTGCGCTTCGCCGGCGAAACCGACCAGATCCATCTGCATGCCGGCGGCGAATACCGCCTGGTGGACGCGGCCGGCGGCCAGGCGCTGCGCATTTCCGCCCCGGCCTGCCGCAGCGTCATCGTCTGGAATCCCGGGCAGGCCAAGGCCGCGCGTCTCGCCGACATGGCGCCCGGGGCCTGGCGGCACATGGTCTGCGTCGAATGCGGCAACGTCGAGGCCGACCTCGTCGCCCTGCCGCCCGGCTCCGCCCGGCGCTTCTCGCTGCTGCTCGAGTACGGGGGCTGAGCCCTTCGCCGCGCGCTCCGGCGCCAGCAAACCCGCGTTTCCGGCCTTCCGGCAGCTAACCGCCGCCCTCCCCTTGCCAGCTCCGTCCCCGAGCGCCGACACTGCCTGCATGCGCGCGGCCCGGCGCGACTTGCGCGCCGCCGCTTCCAGCGCCCGCCCCGCGCGGCGGGCATGAGGCAGTCATGACCGACAACGACAAGAACGACAAGCGCTTCGGCGCCACCACGCCCGGCAAGCGCTTCATGAAGCTGGCCGGCATGTCGGCCAGCATCGCCGGCAACTTTGCGAAAAACCGCATCAGGAGCGCGCTCGGCACGCTGTCCGAGGAAGAGCGCCTGCAGGAGCGCGAACAGCTCTTCACGCAGGTCGGCGAGCAGATCGCCACCACGCTCGGCGAAATGAAGGGCGCCGTCATGAAGGTCGGCCAGATCGCCTCGCAGTTCCGCGATGTCTTTCCCCGGGAAATCGCCGACGCGCTCGCGAAACTCCAGAAGGAATCGCCGCCCATGCCCTTCGGCGTGATCGAGCGGCAGATCCGCCAGGAACTCGGCAAGGATCCGTCGGAGCTCTTCGCTTTCATCGACAGCAAGCCTTTTGCCGCCGCCTCCATCGGCCAGGTGCACCGCGCGCGCACCCATGCCGGCGAGGAGGTCGTGGTGAAGGTGCAGTATCCCGGCGTCGACCAGTGCGTGGAGTCCGACCTCAAGCACCTGCGCCTCGCGCTCCGGGTGGCCGGCGTGCTGCGCATCGACAAGGCGATGCTGGACGGCATCTTCGCCGAGATCCGCCGCAGCCTCGTCGATGAGCTCGACTACCTCAAGGAAGCGCAGAACGTGCGCGAGTTCGCCGCCTTCCACGCCGGCGACCCGAAGATCGTGGTGCCGCGCGTCTTCGAGGAGTACACCGCGACGCGCGTGCTGACGCTGGCCTACGAGCCCGGTGACGACATCCGCCAGGTGCGCTCGCCGCTATATCCGCAGGAAATGGTGAACGAGCTCGGCCACCGCCTGGTCGACGCCATCGGCGCGCAGATATACAGCCTGCACGCCGTGCACTGCGATCCGCATCCGGGCAATTTCGCCTTTCGCCCGGACGGCACGCTGGTCATCTACGACTACGGCTGCGTCAAGAAGATCAAGCCGGAAATCGTCGCCGCGCTGCGCCGCGGCGCCCGCGCCGCGCTCAGCGCGGACTACGCCGAACTCGAGCGCGCCCTCATCAGCCTGGGCGTGCGCAACACCGAGCACACGCCGCATATGCCGGCGGAGTTCTATGCGCCCTGGGCCACCCTCCTGCAGCGCGCCTTCTCGCCGACGCCCTTCGATTTCGGCGCCGCCACGCTGCATGAAGACGTCCTGCACCTGGCCCGCAAGTCGCTGAAGCACTGGGAAGCGTTCCGGCCCTCGCCCGACACCATGCTGGTGGACCGCGCCATCGGCGGCCACTACTGGACCCTCAAGCAGCTCGGCGTCAACACCGCCTTCCGCGACGCGCTGCACCGGACGCTGGACCTGAACGCCGCCTGACGCCGTCGCCGGCGCAGCCGGGCGTCCGCGCGGCATGGCGGGATTTGCGGCAGGGGCCACGCCGGCCGCGCCCGCGTGCGGATAGAATCGCGAAAAAACCCAGGAATCCCGTCATGCCGGATGCCGTTCCCGCCTCGCTTTTCCAGCACCTCGCCGCGGCCTGGCACCCCCACTACCTGAACGCGCTGCTCACGGCCGCGCTGCTGCTCTTCGTGCTGCTGCGCGCGCCGGCGCCGGCGCCGCACCTGCTGCGCAACACCCTGATCTTCGTCGCCCTCTGCGGCATGTTCATCCTCTCCGCCGGCACCAGTGCCTGGCTGGGCCGCAGCGAGACCGCCGGGCTGCTCGACGGCCTCGCCACGCTGGCCCTGGGCCTGCTGGTGATCCGCCTCGCCGGCCTCACCCTCTTCCGGGTCGCGCTGCCGGTGCTGGGGCTGACGCCGCCGCGCATCCTCGAAGACATCCTCATCGTCGTCGCCTACATCGTCTGGGGCCTGATCCGGCTGCGCTACGCCGGCCTCGACCTCGGCAGCCTGGTCGCAACCTCGGCGGTGATCACCGCCATCCTCGCCTTCGCCATGCAGGACACGCTGGGCAACATCCTCGGCGGCATCGCGCTGCAGCTCGACGACTCCATCCATATCGGCGACTGGATCAAGGTCGACGAGGTTTCCGGCCGCGTCATCGAGGTGCACTGGCGCCACACCGCCGTGCGCACCCGCAACGGCGAGATCGTGGTGCTGCCCAACTCGCTCCTGATGAAATCCAAGTTCACCATCGTCGGCCGCGAGGACACGCCGCAGTGGCGGCGCTGGGTGTACTTCGCGGTGGACCTGGAAACGCCGCCGCAGCGCGTCATCCGCGCCGTGGAAAAAGCCGTGGGCGACGCCGCCATTCCGCTGGTGAGCCGCACTCCCGCGCCGAGCTGCGTACTCATGGAATTCAGGGAGGGCGTCGGCCTCTATGCGCTGCGCTACTGGCTGGCGGATGCGCTGGCCGACGACCCCACCGACTCCGCCGTGCGCGTGCACCTCTACACCGCGCTGCAGCGCGAGGGCTGGCGCTTCGTGCCGCCGGCGCTGGACGTGCGCCTTACCGCCGAAAACGACGAGCGCGAGCACCGCCGCCGCGAGCGCGAGCTCGCCATCCGCCACAAGACGCTGCAGCGCATCGAGCTGTTCGCGCGTCTCTCCGACGAGGAGATCGCGCATCTCGCCGAATCGCTGACCTATGCGCAGTTCGCGCGCGGCGACGTCATCACCCGCCAGGGCGCCGTCGCGCACTGGCTCTACGTGCTGATCCGCGGCGAGGCCGACGTCTGGTACGACGCCGAGGGCGAGCCGCGCCGCCATCTCACCACGCTGGCGGAGGGCGCGGTCTTCGGCGAGCGCGGCCTGATGACGGGCGCGCCGCGCCGGGCCACGGTAACGGCGCGCAGCGACGCCGAGTGCTACCGCATCGACAAGGCAAGCTTCGAGCAGATCATGCAGTCGCGCCCGGAGCTGGCCGAGGATTTCGCGCAGATCCTCACCGAGCACGACAAGCAGCTGGTGGCGTTGACGGCGGAGCGGGCCCCCGTCGACCACGCCCAGCAGCAGGCGCGCCTGCTCGCCAGCATCCGCAAGTTCTTCCGCCTGGAACACGGTTGAGAGCATTGCCCTGGGGCCGGATTGACGGCTCAATTCGCCTAAGCCACGTGCCGGAACCCTTATGAATCGCCCCGCCCCCGACAATGCCAGCCTGAAGCGCGCCCTGCAGCTTTGCGAGAGCGCCCGGGAATGGCGCCGCCAGGGCAGGCTGCAGCAGGCGGTGCACGCCTTCCAGGAAGCTTCGCGGGCCTGCCCGACGAGCGCCGTGCCGTACGAAGGCCTGCTGGAAATGCTGATCGAGCACGGCGAGCTGGGCGGCGCCGCCACCGTGCTGGCCGTGACGCCGCCGGCGCTGTACCGGCAATCCGTGGCGCTGCAGTCGCTGCATGCCGGACTGCTGCTGCGCCAGGAAAAATTTGCCCAGGCGCGGGAGCTGTTCGAGAAACTCGCGCGCCTTCCGGGCATCGACCGCGCGCGCCTCTGCTTCAACCTGGGCTGGTGCGATATCGGCCTCGGCGAGCTGCGGCGCGCGCTGGACGACTTCCGCCAGGCGCGCGAGGCCGGCATGGGCGACACCTCGACCTGGCTCAGCCAGGGCTTCGTGCTGCAGAGCCTGGGCGATATCGCCGGGGCGGAAGCGCTGTACGCCGACGCCCTGCAGCACTTTCCCGGCAACAGCGACCTGCTCTACGAAGTCTCGATGCTGCGCCTGCGCCAGGGCGAGTACGCGCGCGGCTTCGCGCTCTTCCACCATCGCCGCGGCGCGCGCGTCGCCGACTTCGGCAAGCTGCCCGCGCTGACGATTCCGCAGTGGGACGGCAAGACCCGCGTCGGCCGGCTGCTCGTGCTCAGCGAGCAGGGTGTCGGCGACCAGATCGCCTTCAGCGCGCTGCTGCCCGCCCTGGCCGACCATGCGGACTCGGTGCAGGCCTGCCTCGACGCGCGCCTCGATCCGCTGCTGCAGCGCTCCTTTCCCGGCATCGCCCCCGTGCAGGACCGCGACAAGCAAGCGCTCAGCCGCGACCACGACGCCTATGTGCTGGCCGGCGACATCGGCGCCACGACGGTGGCCGGCACGGGCTGGACGCAGGGCCTGCTGCAGCCGGAGCCGGGCCTTGCCGCCGCGCTGCAGCGGCGCTACCGCGAGCGCTTTCCCGGCAAGAAGCTCGTCGGCATTTCCTGGAAGAGCCCGAAGGCGGACACCGGCGCGAGCAAGTCCATCGCCCTCGCGCAGTGGCGGGACATCCTGCAGACGCCGGACCTGCAGTTCCTGAGCCTGCAGTACGGCGAAGTGGCGGAAGACATCCGCCTCGCCAAAGAACAGCTCGGCGTCGACATCTTCGTCGATGCGGAAATCGACAGCCTCGTCAGCCTGGAGGCGCTGGCGGCGCAGGTCGCGGCGCTCGATCAGGTCATCACCGTCAGCAATACGACGGCGCACGTCGCCGCCGCGACCGGCACGCCCACCTGGGTGCTGCTGCCGGCGCAGAGCGGACTGTTCTGGTACTGGGGCGCGCGCGGCGACTCCACGCCCTGGTATCCCGCCGCCCGGCTCTTCCGCGCGCAACGCGACAGGCAGTGGGACGACGTGCTGGCCGCCGTCGCCCAATCGCTGCGAGGCGCTTCATGACGCAGCCCTCCGCCGCCGCCCTGCAGAAATCCCTGTTGCTGCAGGCGCGCGCGCAGGAGTTGCGCCGGCAGGGCAAGCTGCAGGCGGCGGCACAGGCCTACCAGGACGCCATCCGCGCCTGCCGCAGCAATAGCGCGCCCTACCACGCGCTGGCCGAGATGCTGCTGCAGCTCGGCGACGCCGCCACGGCGGCCCAGGTGATCGCCGCCGTGCCCGCGGCGATCTACCGGCAGTCGTGGCCGCTGAAGATCCTCCATGCCTCCGTGCAGTTGAGCCGGGGCGATGCGGCGGCGGCGCGCCCGGCCCTCGAGGCGCTGGCCGGCGCGCCGGGCCTCGATCACTCGCTGCGGCTGTTCAATCTCGCCTGCTGCCTCTCCGACCTCGGCGACATCGCCGCGGCCGCCGACCATTTCCGCCAGGCGCGCGCGGCGGGCCTCGATGCGCCGCTGCTCTACATCAACTGGGGCAGCGCCCTGCAGAAGCTGGGCCTGATGGCCGAGGCCGGCGCGCTGTATGAAGCGGCCATCCAGAAATTCCCGCAGCACGGCGAGCTGCGCTACGAGCAGGCGATCTACCTGCTGCGCGGCGAAGACTATGCGCAGGGCTTTGCGCGGCTGCACCATCGCTGGCAGTCCAGCCTCAATGAGGCGAAGAAAATTGCGCTGCCGATTCCCGAGTGGAATGGCGTGGCGCCGGTGGAGCGCCTGCTGGTCATCGGCGAGCAGGGCATCGGCGACCAGCTCGTCTACAGCGCGCTGCTGCCCGGGCTGCTGCCGCGCGCCGGCACGGTGACGGCGGCGGTCGATGCGCGCCTGCACGCGCTGCTGCAACGCAGCTTCCCCGGCCTTGCCGTCGCGTCCGCCGACGCGGCCTCGCTGCAGGAGCTCGGCCGTCGCCACGATGCCTTCGTCTACATCGCGGATATCGGCGCGGTCTCGACCGCCAACGTCGGCTGGAAAGCGGGCGGCCTGCAGCCGGACGCGCCGCGCGCCGCCGCCCTGCGGCAGAAATACCAGGCCCTGTTCCCCGG
Organism: Pseudomonadota bacterium; assembly: GCA_049320605.1. Lineage (GTDB taxonomy): Bacteria > Pseudomonadota > Gammaproteobacteria > Pseudomonadales > Moraxellaceae > UBA2031. Next base: position 37,629 of record JBMOQI010000019.1, read on the forward strand.
CCGGAAGCTGGTCGGCCTGTCCTGGCGCAGCCCGAAGGCGCAGCTGGATGCGCACAAGTCCATCGACCTCCGGCTCTGGCAGCCCGTGCTCGCCACGCCCGGCTGCCAGTTCATCAACCTGCAGTACGGCGATGCCGGGGCCGACCTGCAGGCGGCGCAGGAGCTGTTCGGCATCGACATCCACCACGACGCCGGCATCGACAGCTTCAACGACATCGAGGGCCTCGCCGCGCAGATTGCCGCGCTCGATCAGGTCATCACCGTCAGCAACACCACCGCGCATGTCGCCGCCGCCCTCGGCAGGCCCACCTGGGTGCTGCTGTCCCGCGCCACGGGCCTGTTCTGGTACTGGGGACTGAAGAAGGACAGCACGGCGTGGTATCCCGCCGTCCGGCTGTTCCGGGCTCGCGAGGAGGGCTGCTGGGAACCGGCCCTTGCAGAGGTTGCCGCGGCGTTGCGCGCGTCGGGCTGATCCGAACGGTGACGCCGGCAAGACCGGAGCACCATAAGAAACGGGGCCAGCGGCCCCGTTTCTTGTCCGGCGCCTGGCCCTTACTTCATCAGGAAGAAAGCGGCGGCGCCGGCCACGATCACGACAGCGACCACCACGACGATGCCAAGGCCCCCGCCGCCCTGGGCCGGCGCGGCGGCAGGCGCCGGGGCGGCCTTGGCGGCGGGCCTGGCGGCCGCGGGCTTCGGCGCCGGCGCGGCAGCCGGCTTGGCGGCAGGAGCCGGGACTGCGGGCCTGGCGGCCGCGCCAGGGCCCGGAGCGGGAGCGGGTTTCGGCGCCGGGGCCGGCGCCGGCCGGGGTGCCGGAGCGGCGGCAGGAGCCGCGGGCCTGGGAGCCGGCGCGGCAGCGACCGGCGCCGGGGCCGCCGGCCTGGGTGCCGCAGCCGCAGGCGCGGGCGCCGCCGGCCTGGACGCCATGGCCGGGCGGAACTGCGTCATTTCGGCTTCATCGAAGGAGTCTTCCTCCGCCGCTTCGGCCGGGCCGACGATCCTGAAGGCCATGGCGTCGAACTTCACCTCATCGCCGTTTTTCAGGGCGACCTCTTCCATGCGCTTGCCGTTGACGAAGGTGCCGTTGGAAGAGCCCAGGTCCTTCACCCAGAGCTTGCCGCCACGGATGGAGAGTTCGGCATGACGCCGCGAAACGTGGGGGCCGGCGATGATGATGTCGCAGCCGGGATCGCGGCCGATGACCTTGGTGCCGTCGACCAGGAACATCTTGCCGGAGATGGTGCCGGTCATGGCCTTGGCCTGCCACTGCGGCACGGCGGGCTTCTCGAGCTCGCGCCTCACGGCGGCCGACAGGGCCGGGGCCGGGCCCTTGGACGGGTCCACGAGCTGCACGTCGATCAGGTGGAAGCGGATGACGTCGCCGGCATTCACCTCGCGCTTGCCGGAGACCTTCTCGCCGTTGACGAAGGTGCCGTTGACGCTGCCCGAATCCCAGATGAAGAGCTTGCCGTCCTCCTGGCGCAGCTCGGCATGGAAGACGCTCACCCCCTCGTCGTTGATGACCAGGCTGTTGCTCTTGTCACGGCCAATGGAAATGCGCGGGTCCACCAGCCACATCGAAGGCTGGCGGTTATCCAGGAATTGTAATTTCAGCATGACGACCTTCCACCTGGCAGTAACACAAATTCTCGATCAGGGCTGCGCGGGGGCAGCCGTGGGCTCTTGACGCTCGGGCCTAGCCTCTTGCTGAGGCGCCTCTTGCACGGGCGCTTCCGGAGTCGCCGTCGGCGCCGACTGTGCCGCCTTGGGCATATACCCCTGGTAAATCGCTTCCACCTGCTCGGGCAGGCGGGTCACCTTGCCGCTGCGGCTCACCGCCATGTCCAACGTCCGGATGGCCTCGTACTGGCGCTGGCTCATCTCGGCGGCACTGGCACTGTCGCGCAGCAGCGTGGGCTGCAGGAAGACCAGCAGGTTCTGCTTGGTCTTCGTGTTGCCGGTCGCGCGGAAAAGATAACCGAGAAGTGGGATATCCCCCAAGAGGGGAACCTTGCTGACCGTCTTCGTCGTGTCGTCCCTGATCAGGCCGCCGAGCACGATGGTCTGGCCATCGTCGGCCAGGACCGTGGTCTTGATGGAACGCTTGCTGGTGATGAGGTCGGCGGAATTGATGCCGGTGGTGGTCGGCAGCACGGCGGAGACCTCCTGCTCGATCTCGAGGCGGACGGTGCCGCCCTCCCCGATATGCGGGATGACCTTGAGCGTGATGCCCACGTCCTGGCGCTCGATGGTCTGGAAAGGATTGCTGGTCGGGTTGCTGGCGCTGGTGCTGGTGCCGGTGATGAAGGGCACGTTCTGGCCGACCACGATCTTCGCCTCCTGGTTGTCCAGGGTCACGATGCTGGGCGTGGACAGCAGGTTGGCGTTGGTGACGCGAGACAGGGCCTGGACGAGGGCGCCGAAGAAGGTCTTGTCGCCGTTGCTGTTGGTTTCTTCCTTGCCGAAACCCAGCGAAGCACCCTCGTTGATGGAGCCGGCCAGGGCCGGGTTGTTCTGCTCGATGGCCAGGGCGATGTTGGCGATCGGCGTGCCGGCGGTGCCGAAGTTGATCAGCCCGACGCCCTTGGAAGGATCGCCCGCCGCCCACTGCACGCCGAGCTGGCGGGCGTCGTCCCCCGACACCTCGACGATGGCGGCCTGGATCAGCACCTGCGAGCGGCGCGTATCGAGCTGGTCGATGACATTCATGATCTCGCGCATGAAGGCCGGGTCGGCGCGCACGACCAGCGCATTCAGGCTCTCGTCGGCGATCAGTCCGACGCCGCCGGCGTTGATGGCAATGGGCGCGGCGGCCGCAGCGCCTCCCGCGGCTGACGCCGGCGCACTGCCACTGCTGCTGCGGCCGCCCTCACTGGTGACGAGGCCGCGCAGCACCTCGGCCACCTGCTTGGCGGAGGCATGCTTGAGGCGGAAGACCTTGACGCCGCCGAGGCGCTCGCTGGGCATGTCGAGCGTGCCGATCAGCTCGCGCAGGCGCCTGCGGCCCTGGGCGTCGCCCTTGAGCAGCAGGCGGTTGGCGCGCGCATCGGCCACCACGCGCACCCGGAACAGCTGCTTGTCGCCAGCGCGGCCGGGCGCGGGCGCCGCGCCGGTGGCCGTGCCGGTCAGCGACTCCAGCATGGCCACGACGTCGTCGACGCGGGCATCCCTCAGGTTCAGCACTTCGATCTCGTCGCTGCCGGTGGCGCCGTCGAGCTGGTTGATGATCTGCGTCAGCGATTCGATGTTGTTGGCGTGATCGGAGAGCACCAGCGCGTTGGCGCCGGGCACCGCGGCCAGGTGCGCGAACTGCGGCATCATGGGGCGCAGGATGGGCACGAGGTCGACGGCACTGGTGTTGTCGAGGCGGATGACACGGGTGACGAGGCCCTCCCCCTTCCTGCTCAGGTTGATGTCCACCGGCACGCCGAACTGCTTGGCGGTGACGTCGGGCACGATCTTGATGGCGCTGCCGGAAGGCACGGCGGCAAAGCCGTTGACGCTGAGCACGCCGAGGAAGAGCTCGTAGAGCTCGCCGGCGGTGAGCGCCTTGCTGGAAATGACGGTGATGGTCCCCTTCACGCGCGGATCGACGATGAAATTCCGGCCCGTGACCTCGGCCACTTCCGCGACCAGGGCGCCGATGTCCGCATCCTTCAGGTTGACCTTCCAGGTCTTGGGCTTGGCGGCATGGGCCGGGGCCGCGAGCGCCAATGCCAGAGCCAGGGCCGCGATTTTTCTGGAGACAGCCATATTCTTAAAACTTCCGTTCAATGGTCACGACCTGCCCACCGCGCTGGATTTCCACCCGCGCGAACCCGCTGGACCTCAACGCCGCCAGCACTTCGCGATCCTGGCGGGGATTGCCGAGGCGGCGGCCATTTATACTCATCACGCTGTCGCCGGCCTGCAGGCCCAGGGCCTCGCGCAGTTCTTCCGGCGTACCGTCGGTGATTTCATAGCCATTGGGGCCGGGCTTCAGCCCCATCTGCTGGATGAAGGCCTCGGGCGCCTGGGTCAGCGCCTGGATGGCGTTCCCCAGCGCATCCCGCACGTCCATGGTTTCGCTGTCGTCTGCCGGCGCGGCGGCAGGCGCGGGGCCGGCGGCGGCATTGCCGTCGAGCAGGCCGGTCTTTTCAAACCGCAGTATTTCAGAATTTTCGCCGCGCCGAAGCAGGATGCGGTCGTCATGGACCTCGGCGAGGACGGCCCCGCCCGGCAGGGTCTCGTTCACGCCATAGGATTTTGCCGGCGCCGACGGATTGTTGCGGTCGGCGACGATGGCGCTCGACAGCGCCTGATCGGCATTCACGAATACCCCGGCAAGACGCAGCTGCAAGGTGGTGTCCGGCGCGCTGGCCGCCGCCCCCGCCTGGCCCGTGGCCGCGGGCGCGGCGCCAAAGAGATCCAGCGAGGCCAGCCGGCCGACATCCACGGCCGGCGCCGCAGGGCGCGCCCTGGCCGCGGGCGCCGGCAGCGGCGCCGTGCCGTGGCCGCTCAGCAGCCAGAGCATTCCGGCCAGCGTCCAGGCCATCCAGACCGTGGCGGCAACGCACAGGACGCGGCCGGCCAGCGCGGTCAGCTTTTCCCGTCCTGCCAGTGCTGCCAATGCCGCCAACTCCCTTCCCCTTGCGCTCTTGATGCCTCATGCCTCGCGATAATGCCACAGCGCGAGAGCCTGACTTATACCGATTTCCGGGTATCCCCGATTGCCGTTACGGGCGCGGCTTTTGCGACAGGGTCACCGCCACGGCGTCGGGATCGGTCCCGCTGCTGCGGCCCGCATAACGCAGCAGGCGCTCGCGCAGCCGGGTCTCCACCGTGCCGTCCGGGGCCATGCGCGCCTCGGCCAGAACCTGATGGTTTGCCGCCTCGCTCAGGCTGAGCACGAGGGTCTCGCCCTCCAGCGCCAGGCCTGCCTGCAGCGGCGGCAGGGTCGCGCCCTGCGGGTGGCCGCCGAGATTGAACTGCATGGCGCCGCCGCCCCAGAGCAGGCGTCCGGACGCCTGCCGCCAGGGACCGCGGCTGCCCTTGCGGGCCAGCGCCACCTGTTCGGCCTGCACGCTGCCGGGCAGGCTCCAGCCGGGCGGCAGCAGCGCCTGCAGCAGGCGCGCCGGCATTTCGCCGTGCAGGGCCTGGAGGCGCCAGCTGCCGGGGCCGAGCTCGACCACGCCCGCCATGTCGAGTGCGCCGCGCGCCTGCATCTGCAGCGCCGCCTTTCCCGTCAACAGCCGCAGGGGCAGGAGCTGCCACTGCAGAAAACCTTCTTCAGCACCCTGCCGGAAAACGGCCTGGCCATTCCACACGGTGCCGCCCCAGGCCTGCACCTGCACCGGCAGTGCGGCGGGCAAGGCTTTCTGCAGCAGGCTGGCCGGCGCCCGCGCCAGCAGCGCCAGCACGAGGACGACGCAGCCCAGGAGCAGGTAGGGCGTCACCGCGAGGGCAGCAGCCTCGCGCTGTGCGACTTCAGTCATCGGGGCCTCGAAGCAGAAGGTGAGGGCGCAGGGCGGGCGTTCTTGTGCTGTTATTGCCGCCGCCTGCAGTGAAAAAAAGGAATCGCCAGCAATCGGGCTTCTTTATAATGCGGGCACTGTGAAAAGGCGAGCCCAGACGCCCTACCGAGAACAAGGAGAAACCCGTCCATGAATTTGTCCCGCGCCGCCCTTTGCCTGGTGCTGACCCTGCCCCTCGCCACGCACGCCTACGAGACGCTCGAACCCGACACCATCAATATTCCCGAGCCCGGCGGCTACGGCAGCATCGCGGCGGCGCTCGACGGCCGCAGCGGCAACACCGACCGCGAGAACTACACCGTCGGCGGCCGTCTCGACTACCGCTCCCGCGACACCGACATGTTCATCCTGACGGAGCACAGCCGCGCCAAGGCCTTCGACCAGGAAATCGAGGACAGCAGCTGGGCGCATGCCCATTACCGCGACGAATTCCAGCACGGCCTTGCCGCCGAGGCTTTTCTTGACGGTCGCAAGGACGAATTCCAGCTGCTGGACGCGCGCACGCAACTGGGTTTCGGCGCGCGCTTCACGCTGGCCCATGAGGCCGACGTGCGCGCCGTCTATGCCGGCATCGGCGCGCTGCACGAGTGGGAAGAGCAGATCGGCGTGGAGGACCACTACTGGCGCCTGAACAGCTACTTCGTCTACAAGCGCCAGCTCAACGAGCAGTTGCGCGGCATGTTCAACCTCTACTACCAGCCCAGCCTCGACAACGGCAGCGACTTCCTCGTTTCGGCAGAAAGCGCCCTGGTGGTGAAGCTCGCCACCCACCTCGACCTCAAGCTCGGCGTGCGCTGGATGTACGACGGCGAGGCGCCGCTCGGCATTGAAGAAGACGACACCCGTTACCTGTCCTCGCTGAGCCTGCACTTCTGATCCGCTCCGGTTGCGGCGCAGGCAACCCTGCTGCGCCGCAACCGCCGTCACTCAGCGCCGGCGCGCCGCCGCCTGCTTGACGAGAAAGCTCTCCAGCTTGGCGCCCTTCTCCAGCATTTCCTGCAGCCACCTGGGCCGCTTGCCGCGGCCGGACCAGGTCTGGCTGGGATCCTTGGGATTACGATACTTGTCGGCGGCGGCCGTCCCTTTCCTGGCGCGCGCCTTCCTGCCGGGCGCCTGCCGCAGGCCCAGCAGATCGGAAACGGAATAGCCGGTGCCGGCGGCGATCTTCTCGATGTCGGCGCGCGCCTTGGCCACGGCCTGCTCGCGTTTCGCCTCGATCAGCTCGTTAGCCTGCACAATGACGTTTTCCAGCTCCTGAACCGACAGGTTATTAAGATTGACGGCCATGTTTTATTCTCCTGATTACCTGACAGAGGATCACTGTAGAACTGCCGTCAATCACGGACAATCGGCTTTATGTCAGGAGCAGGGCGCGTTAATGCGGAATTTCAAAACTCCCATTAAGTAAAATGCATCAGAAAATAAAACAGGCGGCGATAATGCTTGATGTCCGCCATTGCAGCCGGGCGACTTCATGCAGTTCATAAAAGGCTTATTCGGCGACCGCTTCCTGCGCAGCATGGTGCTCGCGGTCATTCTCGCCTCGCTGTTTCCGGACATCGGCAAAAGCGGCGGCTGGCTGCATCTCGATGCCTTCATCGATTATGGAATCGCCCTGGTGTTCTTCCTGCACGGGGTCGGCATTCCCGGCGGGCAACTCCGCGCCGGACTCGGCAACTGGCGCCTGCATGTCCTGGTGCAGGCATTTACCTTTATCGTCTTTCCCCTGCTCTTCCTGGCTTTCCGCCCCGGCGCCGAAACCCTGCTGCCGCCGCTGCTGATGCTGGGCTTTTTCTATCTCTGCGTGCTGCCTTCGACGATTACTTCTTCGGTCGCCATTACCGCCCTGGCGCGCGGCAATGTGCCGGCCGCGCTTTTCAATGCCACGGCCTCCAGCGTGCTGGGCATTGTCCTGACGCCATTGCTGGTGAGCCTGATGGCAAAACAGACGGGCACCGGCCCTGCCTTTGCCGAAGCCGTCGGCGGCATCGCCACGCTGCTCTTGCTGCCCTTTGTGCTGGGCCGGCTGCTGCATGCGCGGCTGGCGCCGCATTTCGGCCGCATCCGGAAATACACCGGCCTGCTCGATCGCGGCGTGGTGCTGCTGCTGGTATTCGTCTGCTTCAGCGATTCGGCAGCGGCCGGCCTGTGGCGGGATTACGGCGCCGGGATATTGCTGCTGACGCTGGCGGGAACCCTCGTCTTCCTGGCCACTGCGCTGCTGCTCACGACGTGGGCGGCGCGGCTGCTGGGCTTTTCGACGGAAGATGAAATCGTGGCCGTGTTCTGCGGCTCGAAGAAAACGCTGGCGGCGGGCGTGCCCATGGCCAAGGTGCTGTTCGGCGCCCATCCCGGCCTGGGCCTGATCATGCTGCCCATCATGTTCTACCATCCGCTGCAGCTGATGGTTTGCGCGGCGATGGCACGGCGTTACGCGAAACGCGGCGGCGGCCGTTAGGAACTCCGCCAAATGCTGGCTGCGCCATTGCGTCAAGGCATGGACTGCCGGCGCCGGCCGGAATCAACTTCGGAAATTCCGCCCTAGGCCTTAGGCGGCCCCAGCATGTCTTCCGGCCGCACCCAGCGCTCGAAATCGGCTTCGCTCACGTAATTCAGCGCCAATGCCGCGGCTTTCAGGGAAATCTTTTCGCGATAGGCCTTGAGGGCGATCTCCGCGGCCTTCTCGTAGCCGATATGCGGATTGAGGGCCGTCACCAGCATCAGTGAATTATCCAGGTGCTCGCGCAGCCTTTCGTGGTTGGGCTCGATGCCCTGCGCGCAATGCGTATCGAAGGTACGGCAGGCATCGCTCAGCAGGCGAATGGATTCCAGCACGTTGTGCAGCATCACCGGCTTGTAGACGTTCAGCTGGAAATTGCCCTGGGAGGCGGCAAAGGCCACGGCATGGTCGTTGCCGTAGACCTGCACCGCCACCATGGTGAGCGCTTCGCACTGGGTGGGGTTGATCTTGCCGGGCATGATGGAGGAGCCCGGCTCGTTTTCCGGAATGGTGATCTCGCCGATGCCGGCACGCGGGCCGCTGGCATACCAGCGGATGTCGTTGGCGATCTTCATCAGGGCGCTGGCCAGCGTGCGCAGCGCGGCACTGACGTTGAGCATGCCCTCGTGGGCGGACAGCGCCGCGAACTTGTTGGGCGCGGACACGAAGCGATGGCCCGTGCAGCGGGAAACGTGGGCGGCGATCCTCTCGCCGAAGCGCGGATGCGCGTTCAGCCCGGTGCCGACCGCCGTACCGCCGGTGGCGAGCGCGCACACGTCCGGCAGCGCGCGGTGGATGCCGGCCAGCCCCAGCTCGAGCTGCGCCACCCAGCCCGACATGACCTGGCCCAGCGTCACCGGCGTGGCGTCTTGCAGGTGCGTGCGGCCGAGCATGATCACTTCCGCAAACGCCTGGGACTTGCGGTGCAGCGTGTCGCGCAGCGCGCTGACCGCCGGCACCAGCGCCTCCACCAGCAGCGAGGCGGTGGCGATGTGCATGACCGCCGGAAAGGCGTCGTTGGAGGATTGCCCGCAGTTGACGTCATCGTTGGGATGGATGGGCTTTTTCGAGCCGACTGCGCCGCCGGCCAGCTGTATGGCGCGGTTGGCGACGACCTCGTTGGCGTTCATGTTGCTCTGCGTGCCGGAGCCGGTCTGGAAGACCACGAGCGGGAATTCGCCGTCCCATCTGCCGTCGATGACCTCCTGCGCGGCGGCGACGATGAGGTCGACCTTCTCCGGCGGCAGCTCGCCGAGCTCCCCGTTCGCCAGGGCTGCGCACTTTTTCAGGATGCCGAAGGCGCGGATGACCGGCCGCTCCCAGCGGAAACGGCTCACCCCGATGGGAAAGAACTCCAGGGAGCGCTGGGTCTGCGCGCCCCAGAGCCGGTCCGCGGGCACCTCCACCGGTCCAAGGGCGTCCTTCTCGATACGGATGTTCCGCCGCTCCGTCATGATGCCGTCCTCCTGCGCGCTCAGCCTGAGCTTAGCAACAAAAAAGCCGGCAATTTTGCCGGCTTTTCGGGATGCACCGATCAGAACGGAATGTCGTCGTCGAAATCATCCGCCGGGGCCTGGCGGCCCGCCGGCGCACCGGCCGGAGCGCCGCCCTGGCGCTGCGGGGGGGCCGGGGGGGACGCGGCCGTCTGATCGGCGTCTTCGTAGCTGGGGAAGCTGCCGCCGCCGGCGAAATCGCCGCCGTTGTCATAGCTGCCGCCCTGCCCGCCGAAACCGCCGCCCTGACCCTGACCGCCCCCGCCACGCGAGTCGAGCATCTGCATGGTGTTGGCCTTGATCTCGGTGCTGTATTTGTCCTGGCCGGTCTGCTTGTCCTGCCACTTGCGGGTATGCAGCGAACCTTCCACATACACCTTGGAACCTTTCTTCAGGTATTCGCCGGCGATCTCCGCGAGCTTGCCGTAGAACACCACGCGGTGCCATTCGGTCTGCTCCTGCTGCTGGCCGGTGTTCTTGTCTTTCCAGGCTTCGCTGGTAGCGATGGTGACGTTGGCCACCGCTCCTCCGGAGGGCAGATAGCGAACCTCGGGATCACGACCCAGGTTGCCGACCAGAATCACCTTGTTGACGCCGCGCATAATGTGAACCTCTCTCGTTACGTACTTGCCTGCGGTCACCGGAGCGCCGCTGCGGCCCCCGGGAGCCGAAACTCTACCGCAAGCCTGGCAGGCGAGCCACGACAAAAATGTGCGCCCGACCGCGCTCCCGGCGCCAGGCTAGGCCTTGCCGGCGGTGGCCTGGAAAACGTCCAGGGCCGGCTCGTCGAGCTGCTGCCGGTCGACCTTCAGGTAGGCCACTTTTTCCTCCACCAGCACCACCACATCCTTCACGCCGGCCACGGCGCGCAGGCGCTCGGCGATCTGCGGCGCCGCGTCGGCGTCGAGCTTTTCGAAGCTCAGGACCAGGCTGGACAAAAAGGGCGGCGGCGCCATGGTGGCGGCTACCACGAGCCAGGCGGCCACCGGCACGGCCAGCACGGCAAACAGCAGGCCGTAGCCGAAATAGCCGCTCAAGGCGCCGCCCAGCGCCCCTCCCGCGAAGGCGCCCAGGAACTGGCTGGTGGAATAGATGCCCATGGCCGTGCCCTTGCTGCCGGGCGGACAGATCTTGCTCACCAGCGAAGGCAGCAGAGCCTCCAGCAGGTTGAAGCCGACGAAGAAAATGCACAGGCCCGCGACCAGTTGCAGCAGCGAGTCGTGGAAATGCGACAGCCACAGCAGGCTGAGCGCCAGCACCGCTATCGCCCCGACGAAGACGCCCTTCATGCGGCGCTGCCGCTCGGCCAGGAGGATGGCCGGCACGATGGCCGCGAAGGAAAAGAACAGCACGCCGAGATACACCCAGCCATGCCGCGTGGTTTCCAGGCCGCCCTGGTTGCGCAGCAGCACCGGGATGGACATGAAGAACGCCGCCATCACCAGGTGCAGGGTGAAGATGCCCCAGTTGAGGCGCAGCAGTTCCCGCTGCGCCAGCGCCTCGCGGAACTGCTGGCGGTAGGTCGAGGGGCTCTGCTTCACCGCCGTCACCGGCTCCGGCACCAGCCAGTAGCACACCGCCATGCCGACCAGCCCCATGAGGCTGGTCGACCAGAACAGGCCCGACAGCCCGAAATGCCCGGCCAGCAGCGGCCCCGCGACGAAAGCCAGGCCGAAGGACAGGCCGATGCTCATGCCGATGGCCGCCATGGCCTTGGTGCGCTGCTCGATGCGGGTCAGGTCGGCCAGCAGCGCCATGACCACGCCGGAGATCGCGCCGGCGCCCTGGATGCCGCGCCCGATGAGGACGCCCCAGATGGACGTCGACAGCGCCGCAATCGCGCCGCCCGCGACAAACAGGAACATGCCGGCCAGCACCAGCCGCTTGCGGCCGACACGGTCGGAAAGCTGCGACAAGGGAATCTGCAGCAGGGCCTGGGCCAGGGCGTACATGCCCATGGCCAGGCCAACCAGGAAGGGCGTGGCGCCGTCCAGTTCGCGCCCGTAGATGGCGAATACCGGCATGATCATGAACAGGCCGATCATGCGCAGGGAAAACAGGCTGGCCAGGGTGGCCACGGCACGGCGTTCGCCGGCGGTCATGGCATTCATGCATCGACTCTTGGAGCGGCTGGACATCCGCAGGGAACGGCGGGCGGCGCATTCTAGCAGCAGCGGCTAGGCTGCACAGGAGTTCCGTTGCCGATCCGCAGCAGCGTTCTCTCGGGCGGGCGCCGCCTATCTCGTATACTCGGCGGTTTGTTTTCGGTCCGCCCGCCGGGCCGGCCTTGAGGTTTGCCATGGACAAGATCGTGATTCGCGGTGCCCGCACCCACAACCTGAAGAATGTCGACCTCGACCTGCCACGCGACAAATTCGTCGTGATCACCGGCCTCTCGGGCTCGGGCAAATCGTCGCTGGCCTTCGACACGCTTTATGCCGAAGGCCAGCGCCGCTATGTGGAGTCGCTGTCCACCTATGCCCGGCAATTCCTGTCGCTGATGGAGAAGCCGGACGTCGATCATATCGAAGGCCTGTCGCCGGCTATTTCCATCGAGCAGAAGTCCACCTCGCACAATCCGCGCTCCACGGTCGGCACCATCACCGAGATCTACGACTACCTGCGCCTGCTCTACGCCCGCGCCGGCATTCCGCGCTGCCCCGACCACGACGTGGCCCTGGAGGCGCAGACCGTCTCGCAGATGGTGGACCAGGTGCTGGCCCTGCCGGAGGGCACGGCCATCATGCTGCTCGCGCCCATCGTGCAGGACCGCAAGGGCGAGCACCTGCACGTCTTCGAACAGCTGAAGGCGGAGGGCTTCGTGCGCGCGCGCATCGACGGCCTCGTCGTCGACCTCGACGACGCGCCGGCCCTCGACAAGCTCAAGAAGCACACCATCGAGGTCGTGGTGGACCGCGTGAAGGTGCGGCCGGACATCGCCATCCGCCTGGCCGAGTCCTTCGAGACGGCGCTGCGCCAGGCCGACGGCATCGCCCTCGTCGCCTACATGGACGAGCCCCAGCGCCCCGACCAGATCTTCTCCGCGCGCTACGCCTGTCCGCACTGCGGCTATTCGCTCTCCGAGCTCGAGCCGCGCCTGTTCTCCTTCAACAACCCGGCCGGCGCCTGCCCGAGCTGCGACGGTCTCGGCGTGAAGCAGTTCTTCGATCCCTCGCGCATCATCACCGACCCCGACCTCGCGATTTCCGAAGGCGCCGTCCGCGGCTGGGACAAGCGCAACATCTATTATTTCGCGCTGCTGGAGGCGCTCGCCGACCACTACGGCTTCGCCACCGACACGCCCTGGAAAAAGCTGCCGAAGAAGGTGCAGAACGCCATCCTGAACGGCTCGGGCAAGGAAGAGATCGGCTTCTACTACTATAACGACCGCGGCCGCCGCGTGACGCGCCAGCACACCTTCGAAGGCGTGCTGCCGAATATGGAACGCCGCTATCGCGACACCGATTCCGCCAATGTGCGCGAAGACCTGGCGCAGTACCTCAGCCACACCCTCTGCAGCGAATGCCAGGGCTCGCGCCTGAAGCGCGAGGCGCGCCACGTCTACATCGAGGACTGCACGCTGCCGGACGTGGTGAAGCTGCCCATCCGCCGCGCCTGCGACTATTTTGCCGGCCTTAGCCTGCCCGGCAAGCAGGGCGAGATCGCCGACCGGATACTGAAAGAAATCCGCGAGCGCCTGCAGTTCCTCGTCAACGTCGGCCTCGACTATCTCTCCATGGACCGCTCGGCCGAAACCCTCTCCGGCGGCGAGGCCCAGCGCATACGGCTCGCCTCGCAGATCGGCGCCGGCCTCGTCGGCGTGATGTACGTGCTGGACGAACCCTCCATCGGCCTGCACCAGCGCGACAACGAGCGCCTGCTCAGCACGCTCATGCGCCTGCGCGACCTCGGCAATACCGTGCTCGTGGTCGAGCACGACGAAGACGCCATCCGCGCGGCGGACTATGTGGTGGACATCGGCCCGGGCGCCGGCGTGCACGGCGGCCGCATCGTCGCGCACGGCAGCCTGGAGGACATCCTCCGCCAGGAAGACTCGCTGACCGGCGCCTATCTCTCCGGACGCAAGCAGATTGCCGTGCCGGCCAGGCGCACGCCGGTCGACAGGAAAAAGCAGCTGGTGCTGCGCGGCGCCAGCGGCAACAACCTCAAGAATGTCACGGCGGAATTCCCGCTCGGCCTCATGACCTGCGTCACCGGCGTGTCGGGCTCCGGCAAATCCACGCTGGTGAATGCGACGCTCCATCCCATTACGGCCACCGAGCTGAACGGCGCCACCGTGCTCGACGCAGCGCCCTACGAAAGCATCGACGGGCTGCAGCACCTGGACAAGGTGGTCGACATCGACCAGAGCCCGATCGGCCGCACGCCGCGCTCCAACCCCGCCACCTACACGGGCATCTTCACGCCCATCCGCGAGTTGTTTGCGGCGACGCAGGAAGCGCGCTCGCGCGGCTACGGCCCGGGCCGCTTCTCCTTCAACGTCAAGGGCGGCCGCTGCGAGGCCTGCCAGGGCGACGGCGTCATCAAGGTCGAGATGCATTTCCTGCCCGACATCTACGTGCCCTGCGACGTCTGCAAGGGCAAGCGCTACAACCGCGAAACGCTAGAGGTGAAATACAAGGGCAGGAATATTACGGAAGTGCTGGAGATGACGGTCGAGGACGCACGCGCCTTTTTCGAGGCCATTCCCGCCCTCGCCCGCAAGCTGCAGACGCTGGTCGATGTCGGCCTCTCTTACATAACGCTCGGCCAGGCGGCGACCACGCTTTCCGGCGGCGAAGCGCAGCGCGTGAAGCTTGCGCGCGAGCTTTCCAAGCGCGATACCGGACAGACGCTCTATATCCTGGACGAGCCGACCACCGGCCTGCATTTCCACGACATCCAGCAGCTGCTCACCGTGCTGCATCGGCTGCGCGACCATGGCAACACCATCGTCGTGATCGAGCACAACCTGGACGTGATCAAGACGGCGGACTGGGTTATCGACATGGGCCCGGAGGGTGGCGACGGCGGCGGCCAGATCATTGCGATCGGTACGCCGGAAGAAATTGCTCAGAACAAACATTCACATACCGGCCGCTTTCTGAAACCGATGCTAAAGCTCGCGTGACAACCCGGCCTCTCGGCCAACAGGACTTACAGCTTGCCAGCGGACCGTAACATAGCGGGCACTGAAGACCCCCAACCCCTGAGCAAAGCTTCCGGCCTAACCAATACGCAGCCACGTGGAGGCGCTGATATGTCAATCGCCAAGAAGTCTTGTCTTGCCGTTCTGGTAGTCGCTCTGGGCGCCGGACTGGCCGCATGCAACAGAAACGAGCAGGAAGCCGGCACACCCGACACCTCGCAGGCGCCGGCCACTACTCCGGACGCGACGACTCCCGCAGGGGATACCGGCACGGGAGCGGGCCCTAGCGATCCCACGACCGGCACGGGTGGCGCCGCGACCGGCACCGATACCACCACGGGTGCCGGTGGCACGAGCTCCGGGGGCAGTCCCGATGGCGCAAGCGGCAGCAGTGGCGGCGCCGCCACGGGCGGCACGGGTGGCGGCACCAGTACCGGCACCGGCGGCACCTCGCGCTAAGCCTGATCGGCACAAAAAAACCGGGCGAGCCCCGGTTTTTTTATGCCTGCTGTTGCTCTCGGCAGGTGCATGACAGAATGCGGGCCCGCCCAGGCTCACTCCTTCATTTAAATGGAAATCATTCGCTCCCGGCAGAATCCGCTGCTCAGGCAGCTCATCAAACTGGCCGAAAACCGCCGGGAGCGGCTGAAGTTGCGCCAGACCCTGCTGCTCGGCACCCATCTCGTTGACGCGGCGCTTGCCGCCGGATGGCCACTCGAAAAACTTCTCGTCTGCGAGGGCGAAGAATCGCACGCGGAGATTGCCGGGCTGCTGCAGCGGGCGGATGTGCCGGCCCTCCAGCTCGCGCGCGAACTCTTTGCCGAAATCGAGCAAAGTCCCAGCACGGTCGGCCTGCTGGCGCTGACCGCACTGCCGGAAACGCCGGCGCCGCGCCGCGACGGCTGCTGCCTGCTGCTCGAAGGCATTCAGGACCCCGGCAACGTCGGCTCCATCCTGCGCACCGCCGCCGCAGCCGGCGTCGACCAGGTATGGCTCACGCCCGGCTGTGCAGACGTCTGGTCGCCCCGGGTATTGCGCGCGGGCATGGGCGCGCACTTTCTTCTCCCTATCGTCGAGCGCGTCGCGCTGGCAGAGGTCCTTGGGGGATTCGCAGGAAGGATTGTCGTCACGACACTGGACGAGGCTGCGCCGCTGTATGGCAGCGACCTTCGCGGCAACATTGTGCTTGCCCTGGGCAGCGAAGGCGGAGGCGCCAGTCCGGAGCTGCTGGCCAGCGCTACCGATCGCCTGCGCATTCCGATGCGGCGCGACGTGGACTCGCTCAATGTGGCGACGGCGGCGGCTGTCTGCCTCTTCGAACGCCTGCGTCAGATGCAGGGCTGATTTCCTATCGCCTGTGCGTAGGCGTGCGATCAAGACGTCGGCCCCTGCAGTGGCTGCGGCTACTTCCGGAAAAATTCGTCCCTCCAGTGCAGCCTCACCTCGACAGGCAGCTGGTTGATCATCTGCTTGCTGGTCAGCGGCTCTTCCAGACGCAATCCGATGACCAGCCTGCTGCGCGGGCCTGCTGCGCCGGAAATCAAGCCGGGCGGGGTCAGCTCCGTGCTGGGCCGTACATGCGTGATACGCGCGCGCCGCGCGCTGCCATCGGGCAGCTGCACGGTTGCCGAGCGGCCCGGCCACAGCCTGTCGAGATGCCGCACGTCCATCCAGGCCTGCAGTAGCGGCTCGTCCTGGGTGCGCACGGTCAACAACGGCGCGCCGACTGCAACAGCTTCACCCGGCCGCACCCACACTCGCTCCACCCGACCATCCTCAGCCGACGTGACAGCCTCTTCTGCCGCGCCAGCTTGTCCGTGCGTGCTGCCAGGAATATCTCCTGCCGGCATGGACCCCGCTACAGGACGAAGCACAACCACGCCATCGCCTTTGCCTATGAGCCTGCCTTCCCCTGTCCGGATTTCCCCGACCACCCCATTAACCGGCGCACTCACTTCGAATCGCGCATAAGTGATATAGCCGCTGCCTTTCAGACTCAGCAGCTCGCCAGCAAACCGCAGAACCAGCCAGATGGCCGGGAGTGCCACCAGCAGCACGAGAAGATACCAGCGCCACAGCAAGCCCCGCGGACGCGAGGCGGGCGCCATCTCGAAACTGATGCCGCGGTCACGATGAGGATCCCGTTTCTCCGGTGAGCGGAAGCGAACCTTCATGTGGCTTCCTCGTGACTGTCTTCGGCCGCCTAGAATTTCCCCTTCCTCAGGACCCACCACGGAGCCATGCTCGTATCAAGATGAGAGCGCAGGAGAAGGCTGTGGAAAACCGCAAATGCACTCCACAGCCTTACCAGCACCACAAACAGGGGGTAGAGCGGAAGCAGCGGAAACAGACCGGAATCGCTTCGGGGCCTTTCGCTAAGCAGCAGGATATCGAGAGTGAAGGCATACAAAGCTGCGCACAAATACAGGAAATAAATCTGGAGAAATATGGCAACTGCCGTCCCCACCTCGGAAAGGGCAAGGATTCCCAGCAGGGAGACCAGCCATGCCGGAGGAATAAGGATTTGAAAGGTCACGCCATACCAGAGCGTAAACCAAAAATTCTTCCAGCCGATTATCGAAGGCCGCAGGCTCGGCCCATGCTTGCGCAAATGGAGATAGACCGGATCTCCTTCCCAGCGCAGGCGCTGCCTGAAAAAGTCGTGCCATCGATCCGGAACATCCGTATGGCTAATCACGTGCGGGTCGGCCGCGACCCGCAGCCCGGGGTATTGGCGGAAATACTTCTTGATACGCAGGGCCAGGTCCACATCCTCGGCAGAGCCGGTATCCCAGCCCCCCACTGTACGCAGGAAGCCTATCCTGAAAACTCCGTGCGCTCCGGGGATATTGTTGATTACATTGAACTCGCCTAAGCCGGTCCTGACGTACTGACGGAAAAGAAGATAATCCAGCGCCTGCAGCCTGGTCAGCAGGTTGGCCTTGGCATTGCGCACCCGCAGGGTTCCGGCCAGCGCGACCACGCCCGGTTCCTGCAGCCTTCCTACGGCACGCTGCACCATGTCGTGATCAAAGGAAGTATCCCCATCGAGTGCCATGATCACCTCACCCCCGGCAAATGAGAGGCCGGCATTGAGGCTTGACGCACGCCCACCACGCAGCCACTTCGGCAACACCCGCAAACTGCGCTTTGGATATTTCGCCGCCTGCCCCTGCATGGCCACCGCGGCGCCTAGCGTTTCCCCGTTCTGCTGCGCTCCATCTACAACGGCGAGTATCTCGATAAAACCGGAGTAGCTCTGCTCAAGCAGACTGAGGATGGTGCGTTGTACATCGCGGCCCTCGCTATAGCATGTGATGACGCAACTGACTCGCAGAGACTCTTTCTCGCCATCGCATTCTGAGGCCTGATGCCTGAGCCAGAACCGAAATACCCCAAAGCTGGCAAACGCCAGGTAACCAAGCTCAAGAAATAAAATCGTGAACAAGGTTACTGAAAAGACAGCCTGAAGCCCATCCAGTTCCTGCCACGGGAAGGCAGGGTGCGGCATCCAGCTCAGCAAGGAAGGCCTCTCTGCAGCCGGCTTTCGAAAGACTTCAGCACATGCTCCGCAGTCGCCTCGGCCGGAATATCTGCATCGGCGTGGATGACTCCACGAACCTCGAGCCGGCTTCCGTCGGCCTGCGTCGTGCATTCCGCGAGTGCCGCTATTTTCTCGAGTATCGCCTTCCCTCCCTCTCGCGAAGTCTGGGGGAGGAGCATCCAGAAGAGATGGTCGTTTATACGCGTCAGGACATCCGTTTCCCGCGTCAGCTCGCGCAGCCGGAATGCAAACGCCTCCAGGAGAGCGTGCTGACCGGCCTCTCCCAGGAAACTCTCGAGCGCGCCATCCGTATGCAGGTAAATGCCAAGTAGCACGAATCCGGCTTGTTCATGCCTGCGCGCCAGATGCATCATCCAGTCCGCCAGATCAATGAAGACCTCCGGCATCATGCCCTGCGTCCGCACAGAGCCGGGTAGATTCCAGGTCGCCTCGGTCCCTTGCCGGGCCGCTAGCCGGCCTGCATCACTTAAGCTGCAGGAGGCCACGTTAAGCACGCAAAGCTTTTCAGGATCGTAACTTTGCCCGCAGGCAAGGCAGCTCGCCTGCACCAACGCATCCGCGAATGCCAGCGTGCAGTCACGGCAATGCAACTGTTCCAGCGGCCGGTTGTAGTCGACACCGATGTGTCGTAATCGCGCGTGACAGTTCGGACATATCAGCGCGCCATTACGGATGAATGCACTTTCGGGCGCGAGATGACTGCAGGTGAAGCAATGAATAGAGGCCGACTCCTCAACATTCAGGCTCTTGCAGCTTGGGCACATATCCACATAGTTGAGATGAACCGACTGGCACTCGCTGCAACAACGAAGGCGGTCAACCAGATGGTTCTGCTCCAGCCAGCCTCGGCTTCGCATTACGGCTAAAAGCGACGCCGGCGTTTCCCCGTCTACAAAAGCCTCCAGAAGCGGATATCGATAGGCCTGATGCGCCTTCCAGTCGCGTGCAGGGCTCAATGCCACCAGAGGGCGCAGGTATAGATACCTGATCAGGGCAAGCCCGGAACCCGTAGTGGCTCCCTGAAGCCGACTAACCGATGGCCTCCAGTCCAGGGCTGCCTGCAAGGCCATGTCCGCTGACGACGCATAACCGTCGCTCAAATGCTGAAGGTCTGCCGGCAGCTCACAATCCACCAGGACAGGCAGATGCGCATGGGAAGGTTGATGACGTATATCGACCAGCCATTCAGCAACAAATGCCGGCTCTCCACTCAGCCATAAGCCGAGCACCCCATCGGCATGCGCAGGAAGGTTGTGAACGGAGCCGCACCTTACAAGCGGGACTGGCGGTGCATAGAGCAGCCACATCATCTTCACTCCCTGTCTTGCCCGGCAAATACTACGCTCAACGGCCGAGGTGGATTACTTGACCACCGCGTTGATCTTCCTGATCGCACGCTGCATGACAGGGAATCAAATCACACGAATCAAAAAAGAAAACCGGGCATTGCCCGGTTTTCTTGTTCTGCTTTTTTAGCTAAGCGTGTCGTTATTCGACAGCGGCTTCGGCCTTGGTTGCCATCTCACGATCCACCAGCTCCACATAAGCCATGGGAGCTGAGTCGCCGGCGCGAAAGCCAGCCTTAAGCACACGGAGGTAACCGCCATTGCGATTCTTGTACCGCGGACCAAGAACAGTGAAAAGCTTGCCCACAATTTCCTTGTTACGGGTCCGCGCAAAGGCGAGGCGGCGATTTGCAACCGAATCAACCTTCGCAAGCGTAATCAAAGGCTCGGCAACGCGACGAAGTTCCTTAGCCTTGGGGAGGGTGGTCTTGATCAGCTCGTGCTCGAACAGGGAAATCGCCATGTTCTGAAACATGGCTTTCCGATGGCTGCTGTTGCGGCCGAGTTTGACACCACTATTACGATGACGCATGGCTCAATTTCCTAAAAAGCGGCAGCCGGATCAGCGGCTACGGTAATTCAGACGATCGTCATTGCGCAGGCTGGCAGGGGGCCAATTTTCCAAGCGCATTCCGAGCGAAAGGCCACGAGAGGCCAGCACGTCCTTGATCTCGGTCAGAGACTTCTTGCCAAGGTTCGGGGTTTTCAGAAGCTCAACCTCGGTACGCTGGACCAGATCGCCAATGTAATAAATATTCTCGGCCTTGAGGCAGTTGGCCGAGCGAACGGTGAGCTCCAAGTCATCAACCGGACGGAGAAGCAGCGGATCCACCTCTTCGCGGGTTTCGACAACTTCCGGCGTCTTATCCTTCTGCAGATCGACAAACACGGCAATCTGCTGCTGAAGGATGGTAGCGGCCCGACGAATAGCCTCTTCCGGATCAATCGTACCGTTGGTTTCAAGATCGATCACCAACTTATCAAGATTGGTGCGCTGCTCGACACGCGCCGCTTCAACCACATAAGCGACCTTGCGCACCGGGCTGAAGGAAGCATCGAGCTGCAGGCGTCCAATGGGGCGGGTTTCATCCTCAGCATACCGGCTATCAGCAGGCTCATAGCCGCGGCCGCGCGTGACCTTGAGCCTCATCTTAAGGTGGCCGTTGGCGCCAAGATTTGCGATCACATGGCCCCTGTTCACCACCTCGACATTATGAGGCAGGCCAAGATCCGCTGCCGTCACCACACTGGGCCCTTTCTTATCCAGCACAAGAAAGGCCTCATTCTGCTCGTGCAGCCTGATCGCGAGACCTTTCAGGTTGAGAAGAATCTCTATAACGTCTTCCTGCACGCCTTCAATCGCACTGTATTCGTGCTCGACGCCGTCAATCTCAACTTCCGCGACAGCCGCGCCCGGCATGGAAGAAAGCAGGATTCGACGCAGAGCATTACCCAATGTGTGGCCAAAACCCCGCTCCAGCGGCTCCAACGTCACCTTGGCATGTGTGGAGCTAATTGCGGAAACCGCGATGCTACGGGGAGTCAAAAACTCGTTGACAGCATGTGACATGGGCTAAGACCTCAGGCGGTTCCTTACTTGGAGTACAACTCGACGATCAGGTTTTCATTGATGTCGGACGACAGATCGGACCGCTCAGGCTTCGCTTTGAACGTCCCCTCCATCTTAGAGGCATCCACTTCCAGCCACGACGGTACGCCACGCTGGGCAGACACCTCGAGCGCACTCTTCACACGCAACTGATTCCGGGACTTCTCATGGACGGAAATGACATCACCTGGGCTGACCTGCATAGAAGCAATATTCACACGCTTGTCATTCACCAGAATTGCACGGTGACTGACCAACTGACGAGCTTCCGCACGCGTGGCGCCGAACCCCATACGGTAAACCACGTTATCCAGCCGCCCCTCGAGCAACTGCAGAAGGTTCTCACCTGTCGCGCCCTTCAGCTGTGCCGCAGCCTTGTAGTAGTTGCTGAACTGGCGCTCAAGCACGCCATAGATACGACGCACCTTCATTTTTTCGCGGAGCTGCAGGCCGTAGTCGGAAAGCCGCCCCTTTCGGGAAGCACCGTGCTGCCCAGGAGGAGTATCTGCCTTGCACTTGCTGTCGAGGGCTCGTACGCCACTCTTGAGGAAAAGGTCCGTACCTTCGCGGCGGGCGAGTTTGCACTTAGGACCAATATATCGAGCCATTTTTCAAACCCCCTTACACACGACGCTTCTTGGACGGACGGCAGCCGTTATGCGGAATCGGCGTGATATCGGTAATACTGTTGATCTTGTAGCCCACTGCGTTCAAAGCGCGCACAGCCGATTCACGGCCCGGGCCAGGCCCCTTGACCAGAACATCAAGATTCTTCAGCCCATATTCCTGAGCCGCCTTACCCGCCACCTCTGCGGCCACCTGCGCGGCGAAAGGCGTGGATTTACGCGAACCGCGAAAGCCCTGCCCACCCGAGGTTGCCCACGAAAGTGCATTACCCTGACGGTCGGTGATCGTCACGATCGTGTTGTTGAAGGAGGCGTGGATGTGTGCAATTCCCTCAGCAACTTGACGGGTTACCTTCTTACGTGCACGAGTAGTATCTTTTGCCATAGCTCTTCAGGACCCAATTATTTCTTGATGGCTTTACGCGGTCCCTTACGGGTGCGGGCGTTGGTTTTGGTACGCTGCCCATGAACAGGAAGTCCGCGACGGTGGCGTAGGCCACGGTAGCAGCCCAAATCCATCAAGCGCTTGATATTCATAGAAACTTCACGGCGCAAATCGCCTTCAGTCGGAACCTTAGCGACCTCGGCGCGCACCTGATCAAGCTGACCATCAGTCAGATCCCTGATCTTGGTGGTCGGTACAATGCCGACGGCTTCCAGAATTTTGGCGGCAGTAGTCCGTCCAACCCCAAAGATGTAGGTCAGCGAAATCACCGCATGCTTATTGTCAGGGATGTTAACGCCGGCTATACGAGCCATTCACACTCACTCCACTTATAAACCGTTGCCGCTATTGACCAGCAGAGGACGGACTCAGCGCGAAAGGCGCGGAAGTCTACTCGGCAAGAAACCAAAAATCAACCATTTATCAGGACTTAACCCTGACGTTGCTTATGGCGAGGCTCCGTATTACAAATTACGCGGATGCTCCCATTGCGCCTAACGATCTTGCAGTTCGCGCAGATCTTCTTCACAGAGGCACGGACTTTCATGATTTATCACCCTATTTAAGCAAGCCACAAAACTGCCTCAGCGGATCAACCCGGACGGGCCATACCCCTTGAGGTTGGCCTTCTTCATCAAGGCCTCGTATTGATGAGACATCAGGTGCGACTGCACCTGCGCCATGAAATCCATGACCACCACCACGACAATCAGGAGCGACGTGCCGCCAAGATGAAACGGCACTTGAAAGGCAACCTGCAAAATCATGGGCAACAAACAAATTAGCGTCACATAAAGAGCGCCAATCAGCGTAAGGCGCCCCAGTACCGTATCCACATACCGAGCCGTCTGCTCGCCGGGCCGAATGCCAGGCATATAAGCACCGGACTTTTTTAAATTTTCCGCTACGTCCTTCGGACTGAACATAAGAGCGGTGTAGAAGTAGCAGAAAAATATGATCAGCAATGCAAATAGAAACAGGTAAAGCGGCTGTCCAGGCGACAGGGTCAGTGCAACATCCTGAAGAACGCGTTGAAACCAGTTCGGATTGGCAGACTGCCCGAACCATTGCCCAAGGGATGCCGGAAACAACAGCAGTGAGCTGGCGAAAATCGCCGGTATCACACC
Source organism: Pseudomonadota bacterium (assembly GCA_049320605.1). Classification (GTDB taxonomy): domain Bacteria; phylum Pseudomonadota; class Gammaproteobacteria; order Pseudomonadales; family Moraxellaceae; genus UBA2031. Next base: position 61,002 of record JBMOQI010000019.1, read on the forward strand.
AGCCATGTTTACCTTGAGAGGCAAATGGCTCTGCTGGGCGGCATACAGGCGACGCCCCTGCTGTCTCTGCGCGTAGTTCACTGTAATCCGCCTTTGGGCTCGCTCCATGAACACAACAGCGCCTACCACTACAATCGCCAAGGCACCGAGAACAAGTAAGGTTAGCATGCTGATCTGGCCTTGCCGGGCCGACTCCAGCGACATGCCTATAGCACTCGGAAGCCCAGCAACAATGCCGGCAAAAATCAGCATCGATATACCATTACCTATACCGCGCTCCGTAATCTGCTCTCCAAGCCACATCAAGAAAACTGCGCCAGCAACCAAGCTCGTTACGGCAGGAATGTAGAAATCAAGGCCAACACTCAGCGTAATGCCTTGGCTGACCAGTCCCATGCTCATCCCGAAAGCCTGCACGAGCCCCAGCAACACAGTGCCATAACGAGTGTACTGGTTAATCTTGCGCCGTCCCGCCTCTCCCTCTTTCTTGAGCGCCTCTAACGAAGGAATCACCGTAGCCATCAACTGCATAATGATGGAGGCGGAGATATAAGGCATGATGCCAAGCGCCAGAATCGACATACGTTCCAGGGCGCCGCCCGAGAACATGTTGAAAAGACTTAAGATAGTGTCTTTATTCTGGTCGAACAGCTGCGCCAACTTCTCGGGATTGATCCCTGGAATCGGAACATGGGCGCCGAGGCGGAAAATAATGATCGCCATCAGCAGAAAGCCGATACGACGCCACAGCTCGGACAGACCCTGCTGCATACCAGGGCTCTGCATCATTTCCCGTGCCTGTCGCGTGCGATTATTGGCCATGCGCCTTATTCCTCGACCTTGCCGCCAGCAGCTTCAATGGCAGCACGGGCACCCTTGGTCACTTTCAGACCCTTCACGGTCAGCGCCCGAGCGATCTCACCCGACAGGATAACGCGAGCAGAGGTCTTGTCCTTACGCACAACATTGGCTGCCTTCAAGGCTTCCAGGGTGACAACATCCCCTTCGACATAGACCAGTTCGGACAGACGAACTTCGGCCACCTTCAGCGATGCCAAGTTCGTAAAGCCGAACTTCGGCAGGCGACGGTACAGCGGCATCTGGCCGCCTTCGAAACCAGGACGCACCTTGCCGCTACCACGGGCGGTCTGGCCTTTGCCACCGACACCGCCGGTTTTGCCGAGGCCGGAACCGATGCCACGGCCCGGGCGACGGGCGGCCTTCTTGGAGCCCTCAGCAGGGCTTAGATCATTCAGCTTCATGGCGATTAACCTTCCACCTTAACGAGGTAGTACACCTTGTTGATCATGCCGCGGTTGGACGGCGTATCGAGCACCTCGACGGTGTGACCGATACGGCGCAACCCCAACCCCTGCAGGCAGAGTTTATGGTTCTTCAGCTTGTGGGCGCCGGAGCGCACCTGGGTAACTTTGATGGTCTTGCTCATTTGCTTACCCCAGAATCTCTTCCACGGTCTTACCACGCTTGGCGGCGACCTGCTCCGGCGAGGACATGGCGGCCAAGCCCTTGAACGTGGCATGCACCACGTTATTGGCGTTGGTGGAGCCATAGCACTTGGCGAGCACATTGTGCACACCGGCCACTTCCAGCACGGCACGCATCGCGCCACCGGCGATAACACCAGTACCCTCGGAGGCAGGCTGCATGTACACGCGGGAGGCGCCATGCTGACCGGTCACGGGGTGCTGCAGGGTGGAGCCGTTCAGGTCCACCTGGATCATATTGCGGCGAGCGGCTTCCAGCGCCTTCTGGATGGCGGCCGGCACTTCACGGGCCTTACCGCGGCCGAAGCCGACACGGCCCTTGCCGTCACCCACCACAGTCAGTGCCGTGAAGGAGAAGATACGGCCACCCTTCACCACCTTGGCCACACGGTTCACCTGAACCAGCTTCTCGACCAGGCCTTCGCCCTGCTGCTGTTGTTCGATCTTCGCCATGATTAAAACTCCAGACCGGCTTCACGCGCGGCGTCGGCCAGGGCCTTGATGCGGCCGTGGTACTTGAAACCGGAACGGTCGAAGGCGACCTTGCTCACGCCGGCAGCCTTGGCACGCTGTGCCACCAGCTCACCAACCCTCTTGGCGGCATCGGCATTCCCGGTAGCGCCTTCGCGCAGGCCGGTGTCCAGCGTAGAGGCCTGGGCCAGCACGGTGGAACCGTCGGCCGAGATCACCTGGGCGTAGATATGACGCGGAGTACGGTTGACGCAGAGACGAACCGCACCCAGTTCACGGATCTTGAGACGCGTGCTGCGCGCACGGCGCAGGCGGGCTTCTTTCTTTTCGTTCATGACATCAACCCTTATTTCTTCTTGGCTTCCTTACGCAGGACGGTCTCGTCCGCGTAACGAACACCCTTGCCCTTGTACGGTTCTGGCGGACGGAAACCACGCACCTTGGCGGCGACCTGGCCCAGCAGCTGCTTGTCAGTGGACTTGAGAATGATCTCAGTCGGCGTCGGCGTTTCAGCCGTCACACCTTCGGGCAACGGAAAATCGATGGGGTGAGAGAAGCCCAGCGCCAGATTCAGCACCTTACCCTTGGCCGCAGCCTTGTAACCCACCCCAATCAGTTGCAGCTTGCGCTCGAAGCCGGCGGAGACGCCAAGCACGAGATTGTTCAGTACCGCGCGCGCCGTACCGGTCTGCATCCAGCCGTCCTGCGTGGTCTCACGCGGCGCCAGCTTGAGCACACCTTCTTCATTCGTAATGGAAACCAAGGCGTTGAGGCTGGTGCTGAGGGTGCCTTTGGCGCCCTTCACCTGAACATTCTGGCCGTTGATGGTCACTTCCACGCCCTTGGGCAGGGTGACCGGAGCTTTAGCGACTCGAGACATGTTCGTTCCCCTTACGACACAACGGCGAGCACTTCACCGCCGACGCCAGCTGCACGAGCGGCGCGATCGGTCATGATGCCCTTGTTGGTGGAGACGATCAGGATACCCAGGCCCTGCTTGACCTTGGGCAGCTCGGAGGCACTCTTGTAGATGCGCAGACCGGGGCGGCTTACTCGCTTGATCTCTTCGATCACGGGCTTACCTTCGTAATACTTGAGCCCGATGTTCAGCGTGGGCTTGGCTTCGCCATCCACTTCGACGGAGCCGACGTAACCCTCATCCTGCAGCAGCTTGGCGATGGCCAGCTTCAGCTTGGAGGAAGGAATAGACACGGCAGACTTGTTCGCCCGCTGCGCATTGCGGATGCGCGTCAGCATGTCGGCGACAGTATCTTGCATGCTCATCTAATAACTCTCCTGATTAACAAGCCGGGAATTACCAGCTTGCCTTGACAACGCCGGGTACATCACCACGCATCACGGCTTCGCGCAGTTTGTTACGACCCAGGCCGAACTTGCGGAAGAAGCCATGGGGACGGCCGGTAAGGCCGCAGCGATTACGCAGACGTACAGGGCTGGCGTCACGCGGCAGGCTCTGCAGCTTGAGCGTGGCAGCCCAACGCTCTTCGTCGCTGGCCTTGGGACTCTTGATGATCGCCTTCAGTTCAGCGCGCACCTTGGCATATTTGGCCACGGCCTTTTCGCGCTTTTCCTCGCGGTTGATCATGCTCTTTTTAGCCATGGGTCACGCTCTCACTTGAAGGGGAAGCCGAAGGCGCGCAACAAAGCACGGCCCTGGTCATCCGAAGCAGCTGTCGTGGTGATGGTAATGTCCATGCCGCGCAGCTTGTCGATCTTGTCGTATTCAATTTCCGGGAACACGATCTGCTCCTTGATGCCCATGGAGTAATTGCCACGGCCATCGAAGGCTTTGGGGCTGAAACCGCGGAAGTCGCGAATGCGCGGGATCGTTATGCTGACCAGGCGATCCAGGAATTCGTACATGCGGTCACCACGCAGCGTCACTTTGCAGCCAATGGGCCAGCCTTCGCGGATCTTGAAACCGGCGATGGACTTGCGGGCAACGGTAACGATGGGTTTCTGGCCAGCGATCAGCTGCATGTCGGCCACGGCACCATCGATAAGCTTCTTATCCTGGCTAGCGCCACCCACTCCCATATTCAGAGTAATCTTGGTGATGCGGGGAACCTGCATCACGTTCTCGAGACCGAGCTCCTCTTTCAGCTTGGCAGCGATCTCGCTCTTGTAAACACTTCTCAGTCTGGCCATTTCAACCAACCCTTACTTAACGTCGACCACGTCGCCGCTGGACCTGTAGACACGCACCTTGGCGCCATCCTCCAACCGCTTGTAGCCCACGCGGTCCGCCTTCTGCGTTGCCGCATTGAAGAGGGCCACGTTGGAGATATGCAGAGAGGCTTCCTGCTCGACGATACCGCCTTGGGTACCACGATTAGGGTTGGCCTTCACATGCTTCTTCACCATGTTGATGCCGGCAACGACAACACGGTCATCAAGGACGGCCACAACCTTGCCGCGCTTGCCCTTGTCCTTGCCGGTAATCACGACGATTTCGTCATCACGCTTGATCTTTGCCATGGCAGTCAGTCCTCAGAGTACTTCAGGCGCCAGGGAGATAATCTTCATGAACTGCTCAGTACGCAGCTCACGGGTCACCGGGCCGAAAATACGGGTGCCGATCGGGGCCTTCTGGTTGTTCAGAAGCACGGCGGCGTTGTCATCGAAGCGGATGAGCGAGCCATCGGCACGGCGAATACCTTTGCGGGTACGCACGACTACGGCGTTCATCACGTCGCCCTTCTTTACCTTGCCGCGCGGAATCGCTTCCTTCACGGTGACCTTGATGATGTCGCCGACGGTGGCGTAACGACGATGCGAGCCGCCCAGTACCTTGATGCACTGGACGCGGCGGGCGCCGCTGTTATCTGCCACATCGAGCATCGTTTCGGTCTGAATCATCGCTCTTCTCCGAACCCTTCTACACCCCGAAAAAAGGGCGCAAATGCTAACTTAGTAACCCTGTCACCGCAACCCGAAAGGGCTCAGGCGCCGGCGCTTCCCACCACTTCCACCAAGGTCCATGCCTTGGTCTTGGAGATCGGGCGGGTTTCCGCAATCGTCACCATGTCACCCTCCTTGCACACGTTGTTTTCATCGTGGGCGTGGAGCTTGGTGGACTTGGTGAGGTACTTGCCGTACACGGGGTGCTTCACGCGGCGCTCGATCAGCACGGTGATGGACTTGTCCATCTTGTTGCTGACCACTTTGCCGGTCAGCGTCCGCTTGACTTTCGTTTCGCTCATGATCACTTACCCTGCTTCTCATTCAGTACGGTCTTGATGCGGGCAATGCCCTTGCGGACCAAGCCCACATGGTGGCTCTTGCTGAGCTGACCGGTCGCCTTGGCCATGCGCAGGGTGAACTGCTGGCGCTGCAGCTCATCCAGCTGCTTCTGCAGGTCTTCCACGCTCTTTTCACGCAATTCAGTCGCTTTCATCACATCACCGTCCGAGTCACGATTACGGTCTTCAGCGGCAGCTTGGCTGCGCCGAGGGCAAAGGCTTCACGGGCCAGCTCTTCGGACACACCCTCCATCTCGTAGAGGATCTTGCCGGGCTGGATTTCGGCCACCCAGTACTCCACGTTGCCCTTGCCGTTCCCCATACGCACTTCCAGGGGCTTCTCGGTGATGGGCTTGTCGGGAAACACACGAATCCAAATCTTGCCGCCGCGCTTCACCTTACGGGTGATGGCTCGACGCGCCGCTTCGATTTGGCGGGCAGTCAAACGGCCACGCTCGGTAGACTTGAGCGCGATGCTACCGAAGGACACGGTGCTACCACGCAGGGCCAGACCACGGTTACGGCCCTTGTGGACCTTGCGGAATTTTGTGCGCTTAGGCTGCAACATCTCTTAACCCCTCGCTTCCTGGCTCTTGCCGCCGCGCTTGCGCGCCGGCCTGGCCGTGGGCTCCTCAGTCGAGGCCTGAGCATTTGCCTGCTCCATGCCACCTATGACTTCACCCTTGAAAATCCAGACTTTCACGCCGATGCAACCATAGGTGGTTTCAGCACGCATGATGGAATAGTCGATGTCTGCACGCAGCGTGTGCAAGGGCACGCGGCCCTCGCGATACCACTCGGTACGGGCGATTTCAGCGCCGCCGAGACGACCCGACACTTCCACCTTGATGCCCTTGGCGCCAGCACGCATGGTGTTCTGAACAGCGCGTTTCATGGCGCGACGAAACATCACGCGACGCTCGAGCTGAGAGGCAATGCCTTCCGCCACGAGGCGCGCATCGAGATCCGGCTTGCGGATCTCGTCGATGTTGATCTGCACCGGCGTCTTCATCAGCTTGGCGATTTCCTTGCGGAGACGCTCGACATCTTCACCCTTCTTGCCGATGACGATGCCGGGACGCGCCGTGGAGATCGTAATGCGAGCGTTCTCGGAAGGACGCTCGATCAGGATACGACTGACGGAAGCATTTTTCAGCTTACTGTACAGGTGATCACGCACCTTGAGATCGGTGATCAGGAAATCCGCATAATTCTTCGGGCTGGCGTACCAGTTCGAATTATGCTTCTTGACGATGCCGAGGCGGATGCCGACCGGATGAACTTTCTGACCCATTTTTTACGGCCTCACTTCTTTTCCGATACTTTCACGGTGATGTGACAGGTACGCTTGGTGATGCGATCAGCACGCCCCTTGGCACGTGGCATGATGCGCTTCAACGAAGTGCCTTCATCGACGTAGATCGTGGAAACCTTGAGTTCATCCACGTCGGCGCCCTGGTTATGTTCCGCGTTGGCAATAGCCGACTCGAGCACCTTCTTCACAAAGTGCGCCGCCTTCTTGTTGCTGAACGCCAGTGTGTTCAGCGCCCTGTCCACGGCAAGACCGCGAACCTGGTCAGCCACCAGGCGAACCTTCTGGGCCGAGATCGGCGCGCCGCGCAGTTTAGCGATAGCTTCCATCACTCACCCCTTACTTCTTGGCCTTTTTGTCCACACCGTGACCGCGATAAGTGCGGGTCGGCGCAAACTCGCCCAACTTGTGGCCCACCATGTGCTCGGACACGAAAACCGGTACATGCTGTCTGCCGTTGTGCACGGCAATGGTCAGACCGACCATTTCCGGCAGAATCATGGAACGACGCGACCAAGTCTTGATCGGCTTCTTGGAGTTGGCAGAGACCGCCGTTTCCACCTTGGCCCACAGGTGGTTATCAACGAACGGGCCTTTCTTCAGAGAACGAGGCACTTTTAATCTCCCTCAACCCATTACTTCACGCGACGGTCGCGCACGATCATATTCGTCGTACGCTTGTTGCTACGGGTCTTGTAACCCTTCGCCGGCGTACCCCAGGGCGAAACCGGATGGCAGCCCTTGTTGCGGCCCTCGCCACCACCCATCGGATGGTCGACCGGATTCATGGCCATGCCGCGAACCGTCGGGCGGATGCCGCGCCAGCGCTTGGCACCGGCCTTACCAAAGCTGCGCAGGTTGTTTTCGGAGTTGGACACTTCACCGAAAGTAGCGCGGCAGTCGACATGAATCTTGCGCATTTCACCGGAGCGCAGACGTACGATGGCGTAACCACCGTCACGACCCAGCAACTGCACGGAGGCGCCAGCGGAGCGAGCCACCTGTGCGCCTTTGCCCGGCTTCAGTTCGAGGCAGCACAGCGTGGAGCCCAAGGGCATATTGCGCAGGGGCAGCACGTTGCCGTTCTTGATGGGGGCGTCGTCGCCGGACTGCACGACGTCACCCACGCTCATGTTCTTCAGGGCAATCACATAGCGTCGCTCGCCATCGGCATACTTCAGCAGCGCAATGTGGGCGGTGCGGTTCGGATCGTATTCCAGACGCTCGACGACGGCAGGAATGCCATCCTTGTTGCGCTTGAAATCGATCAGCCGATACAGCTGCTTGTGGCCGCCACCGATGTGGCGGGTGGTGATGTGACCGTTGTTATTGCGGCCACCGGTCTTCTTCTTGGACTCCACCAGCGCAGCATGGGGACGCCCCTTATGCAGATGCGGATGGACGACCTTCTCGACAAAACGGCGACCCGGGGAGGTCGGCTTGCACTTCACTATAGGCATAGTTCTTCTCCCAACCCTTACTCAGCGGCGCCAGTGAAGTCGATGTCGAACCCTACCTTCAGGGCTACATAGGCCTTCTTGATGTCAGAGCGACGACCGAGGCTGCGACCGAAACGCTTGTTCTTTCCCTTGGTGATCGTGGTATTCACGAAAGCCACCTGGACGTTAAACAGCTTTTCGACCGCCTTCTTGATTTCTAACTTGTTGGCATCGGGACGGACACGGAACACGTACTGACGGTTCTTTTCCGCCACTACCGTGGCCTTCTCGGAGATATGCGGCCCGAGCAGGACCTGATAAATGCGTTCCTGATTCATCCCAGTTCTACCTCAAGCTTCTTGGCAGCCGGCACGGACATGATGACCTTATCGAAACCGATCAGGCTGACCGGATCGATGGCCGCAGTATCGATCACGTCCACATGCGGCAGGTTGCGCGCTGCCAGGTACAGGTTTTCATCAACGGCATCGGTCACAATGAGCACATTGCTCACTCCGAGCCCGTTCAGCTTATTCAGCAGCTCTTTAGTCTTGGGCGCCGGGACAGAGATTTCCTCTACCAGCATAAGGCGATCCTGGCGCACCAATTCGGAAAGGATGCACTGCATCGCGCCGCGGTACATCTTCCGGTTCACCTTCTGGTCCCAGTTCTGCGGCTGACCGGCGTGAGCCTTGCCACCACCGCGCCAGATCGGACTACGGATGGAGCCGGCACGCGCACGGCCGGTACCTTTCTGCTTCCAGGGCTTCTTGCCACCACCGCTCACTTCAGCGCGGGTTTTCTGAGCCTTGCTACCCTGACGGGCGCCTGCCAAATAGGCAGTCACAACCTGATGCACCAAGGCCTCATTGAATTCCTTGCCGAAGGCAACTTCAGACAGCTCGACGGCTACTCCGGAAACGGTCTTCAGATTCACGCTCTATCCCCCTCAGGCCTTCACGGACGGACGCACGATGACGTCGTAGCCGGCGGCGCCCGGAACGGCGCCCTTCACGAGGAGCACGCCCTTCTCGGCATCCACGGAGATCACTTTCAGGCCCTGCACGGTGACGCGCTCGTCACCCATATGACCCGCCATTTTCTTACCCTTGAACACCTTGCCCGGGCTCTGATTCTGACCCGTAGAACCATGCACACGGTGCGACACGGAGTTGCCGTGCGTGGCGTCCTGGGTACGGAAGTTCCATCGCTTCACGCCGCCCTGGAATCCCTTACCCTTGGAAGTACCGGTGACATCCACTTCCTGGCCAACAGTGAAGACATCCGCACTAATGATGCCGCCGACAGCCAAGCTGGCCGCCTCGCCACCTTTCACACGGAACTCCCACACACCCCGGCCCGCAGCCACGCTGGCCTTGGCGAAATGACCCGCCATGGCCTTGGTCACGCGAGAAGCGCGACGCTCGCCAGCAGTCACCTGCACAGCCTGATAACCGTCAGTATCCACAGACTTGATCTGAGTGATGCGGTTCGGATCGACTTCGATAACGGTCACCGGCACGGACACACCGGCCTCGGTGAACACACGGGTCATGCCGCACTTGCGACCGACTAATCCAATAGCCATCTTCAAACCTCTTTCTTCACTTTCTTAAGAGGAAACTTGCAGGAGAGCCGATCAGCCCAAGCTGATCTGCACATCCACACCAGCCGCGAGGTCCAGCTTCATCAGAGCATCCACGGTCTTGTCCGTCGGCTGCACGATATCAACCAAGCGCTTATGAGTACGGATCTCGTACTGGTCACGAGCGTCCTTGTTGACATGCGGCGAGGTCAGTACATTGAATCGCTCGATGCGAGTCGGCATCGGGATCGGGCCCAGCACCTGGGCGCCAGTGCGCCTGGCAGTCTCGACGATCTCGACAGCAGACTGATCGATCAGGCGGTGATCGAACGCCTTCAAGCGAATGCGGATTCTCTGGTTAGCCATGCCAGCCACTCCAAAAATTAACGAAGCAAAACCCTCCAATCTCCCCAGTTATCCAGAGAAGGAAGGCTTCAAAAACCAGTCCGGGAACCATGCCCCGGTTGTCTCACACCCAGACAGACAGCTTAGGGCCTATCAGGAGGGCGCGCACTATATCGCGGTTTATACCTGGCGACAAGCGAAAAAGGGCCCGGGACGTCGCCGCGGAGCCCTTTTTCTTCCAAGTCTTAAGCGAAGATCTTGGCGACGACGCCCGCACCGACGGTACGCCCCCCTTCACGGATAGCAAAGCGCAGGCCCTCTTCCATGGCGATCGGGGCGATCAGGGTGACATTCACCTTGATGTTGTCACCCGGCATCACCATCTCGACGCCTTCAGGCAGCTCGATGGCACCCGTCACGTCGGTCGTACGGAAGTAGAACTGCGGACGGTAGCCCTTGAAGAACGGCGTATGACGCCCCCCCTCCTCCTTGGACAGTACGTACACCTCAGCCTCAAACTGGGTGTGCGGCTTGATCGTGCCCGGCTTGGCCAGCACCTGCCCGCGCTGCACGTCTTCACGCTTGGTACCACGCAGCAGCACGCCGCAATTCTCACCGGCACGCCCTTCGTCCAACAGCTTGCGGAACATTTCCACGCCGGTACAGGTGGTCTTCTGCGTATCCTTCAGACCCACGATTTCCACTTCTTCACCCACCTTGACGATGCCTCGCTCGACACGGCCCGTGACCACGGTGCCGCGACCCGAGATGGAGAACACGTCTTCGATCGGCATCAGGAAGGGCTTGTCGATGGCACGCACCGGCTCAGGGATATAGCTATCCAGAGTCTCCACCAGCTTCAGAATGGCCGGCACGCCGTACGGGCCGTCAGAGCCGTTCAGGGCTTCCAGGGCAGAGCCGCGGATGATGGGGGTGTCATCGCCCGGAAACTGGTACTGGCTCAGCAACTCGCGCACTTCCATTTCCACCAGCTCAAGCAGTTCTTCGTCGTCGACCATGTCGCACTTGTTCAGGAAAACGACGATGTAGGGCACACCCACTTGGCGGGACAACAGGATATGCTCGCGGGTCTGCGGCATGGGGCCGTCCGCGGCGGAACAGACCAGGATGGCGCCATCCATCTGGGCGGCGCCGGTGATCATGTTCTTCACGTAGTCGGCATGGCCCGGGCAGTCCACATGGGCATAGTGACGGATGGGGCTGTCGTATTCGACGTGCGCGGTGTTGATGGTGATGCCGCGGGCCTTTTCTTCCGGCGCGGAGTCGATCTGGTCGTAACCCTTGGCTTCGCCACCATACGTCTTGGCGCAGATCGTCGTGATCGCCGCCGTCAGCGTCGTCTTGCCATGGTCCACATGACCAATGGTGCCCACGTTCACGTGCGGCTTGTTACGTTCAAATTTAGCTTTTGCCACGATGAAATCCTCTTCAAATCGAAATCGGTGAGGGGGCCGCCGAGGCTGCCCCGCCGTGATTAATCTTCGTCATCACCGCTGCGCTTGGCAGCGAACTTGCTGATGATGGCTTCAGCCACGTTCTTCGGCGTTTCGGCGTACTTCGCGAACTCCATGGAGAAGGTGGCGCGACCCTGCGACATGGAGCGCATGTCAGTGGCGTAGCCAAACATTTCCGACAGCGGCACTTCCGCGCGGATGGCCTTGCCACCGCCTGGCATGTCGTCCATGCCCTGAATCATGCCACGGCGACGGTTGAGGTCGCCCATGATGTCGCCCATGTAATCTTCCGGCGTTTCCACCTCGATGTTCATGATCGGCTCGAGCAGGACGGGATCCGCCTTCATGAAGCCAAGACGGAAGGCAATGGAGCCAGCCATCTTGAACGAGAGTTCGTCGGAGTCAACATCGTGGTAAGAGCCATCGAACAGCACGGCCTTCACGCCTACGATGGGGTAGCCCGCCAGGATGCCCGTCTTCATGCGATCTTGGATGCCCTTATCAACGGCGCCGAAAAACTCCTTCGGTACAGTGCCGCCAACAACTTCCACGGCGTACTCATAGTCCTTCTCGGCGTCGGTACCCATCGGCTCCAGGCGCACGTAGACGTGGCCGTACTTGCCGCGACCACCAGTCTGGCGCACGAATTTTCCTTCAGACTCCACCGTCTTGCGAATGGTTTCGCGGTAGGCCACCTGCGGCTTGCCGATATTGGCTTCCACGCCGAACTCGCGCTTCATGCGATCGACGAGAATGTCGAGGTGCAGTTCGCCCATGCCGGAGATAATGGTCTGGCCGGACTCTTCGTCGGTCTTGACGCGGAAGGACGGATCTTCCTTCGCCAGACGCCCCAGAGCGGTCGACATCTTCTCCTGGTCAGCCTTGGTCTTGGGCTCCACGGCCACGGAAATCACGGGCTCGGGGAACTCCATGCGCTCCAGTGTGATGATGTGGTCTTCGTCGCAGATGGTGTCACCCGTGGTGACGTCCTTCATGCCGACAAGAGCCGCAATATCACCGGCGCGCACTTCCTTGATTTCTTCACGCTGATTGGCGTGCATCTGCAGCATGCGGCCAACACGCTCCTTCTTGCTCTTGACCGGATTCCAGACCGGGCTGCCGCTTTCCAGCACGCCCGAATACACGCGCACGAAGGTCAGTGAGCCCACGTAGGGGTCGTTCATGATCTTGAAGGCCAGCGCAGCAAAAGGCTCATCGTCCGACGGCTTGCGCTCGGCTTCGGTTTCAGCCTTGTCGTCCAGGATGCCCTTGACCGGGGGAATGTCCACCGGCGCCGGGAGGTACTGGACCACGGCGTCGAGCATCTTCTGCACACCCTTGTTCTTGAAAGCGGAACCGCAGAGCACCGGCACGATTTCCGAAGCGATGGTGCGCTGACGAATAGCGCCGTGGATCGCCTTTTCGCTCAGAGTGCCTTCTTCCAGATACTGGTTCATCAGCTCTTCCGAAGCTTCGGCGGCAGTTTCCACGAGCTTCTCGTGATATTCCCGGGCCTGGGCCTGCAGCTCGGCAGGAATGTCACGCAGCTCGAACTTCATGCCCTGAGAAGCCTCATCCCAGTAGATCGCCTTCATCTTGATGAGGTCGATCACACCTTCGAAGTTTTCCTCAGCCCCGATCGGCAACACCACGGGCACCGGGTTAGCACCCAGGCGGGTCTTCATCTGCTCGACAGCGCGCAGGAAGTTTGCGCCGGTACGGTCCATTTTATTGACGAAGGCAATACGGGGAACACGGTACTTGTTGGCCTGACGCCACACGGTTTCCGACTGCGGCTGCACGCCCCCCACAGCACAGTACACCATGCAGGCGCCATCCAGTACGCGCATGGAGCGCTCCACCTCAATGGTGAAGTCCACGTGACCTGGAGTATCGATAATGTTGATTTGATGTTCATCGAACTGCTTGTCCATGCCGGACCAGAAACAGGTGGTAGCCGCGGAGGTAATGGTGATACCGCGCTCTTGCTCCTGCTCCATCCAGTCCATAGTGGCAGCACCGTCGTGCACTTCGCCGATCTTGTGCGACTTGCCTGTATAGAACAGAACGCGCTCGGTGGTCGTGGTTTTGCCAGCGTCAATGTGCGCGCTGATGCCAATATTGCGATACCGCGCTAGCGGAGTGATTCTTGCCATGATGCAAATCTCCGGCTGTTAGAAGCGGTAGTGAGCAAAAGCCTTGTTGGCTTCAGCCATACGGTGCACGTCTTCACGTTTCTTAATTGCAGCGCCCTTGCCTTCGGCGGCATCCAGCAGTTCACCGGCTAGACGGAGCGCCATACTCTTCTCGGAGCGCTTGCGCGCGGAGTCCACCAACCAGCGCATGGCCAGAGCAGTACGACGGGAGGGGCGTACTTCCATGGGTACCTGGTAGGTAGCACCGCCGACACGGCGAGCCTTCACTTCAACAGTAGGGCGAACCTTGTCGAGCGTGGTTTCGAAGAATTCCACGGGATTACCCTTGGTCTTCTCGGCCACGCGCTCCAGCGCGCCGTAAACGACTGATTCGGCGATGGACTTCTTACCGCGCTCCATCACGTGATTAATGAACTTGGCGATGGTCTGGCTGCCGAATTTCGGATCCGGAAGGATTTCACGAGCGGCTACTACACGACGTCTTGGCATTTCTAATTAACCTTTCTGTGGCTTCAGGGAGTTCCGGGACTTAAGACAGAGCCACTGAATGCCCGGGCCTTACTGCGATCAAGATTTACTTCTTGGGACGCTTGGTGCCGTACTTGGAGCGGCTCTGGTTGCGATCCTTAACGCCAGCGCAATCCAGTGTACCGCGCACGGTGTGATAGCGCACACCCGGCAGATCCTTCACACGGCCACCGCGGATCAGCACGACAGAGTGTTCCTGCAGGTTGTGGCCCTCACCACCAATATAGGAGGTGACTTCAAAACCGGAGGTCAGGCGCACACGGCACACCTTGCGGAGGGCGGAGTTTGGCTTCTTGGGGGTGGTGGTATACACGCGGGTGCATACGCCGCGACGCTGAGGGCAGGCCTTCAAGGCCGGCACCTTTGACTTTTCCACCAGGGAGCTGCGACCCCGGCGAATCAGCTGATTAGTGGTTGCCATTTGGCAGTATTCTCCCGTTATGAATAAAAACCCTCAAAAAAAGGACGCTTTTTTTGAGGGTGCGGATTTTAGGCAGCTCCTGGCTAGCCGTCAAGGGCGGCCAGCCAGGCGTAGCATCCCAAGACAGGCTTTAGTCTCCCTGATTGAGAGCTTCTGACAGAGCCTGCTCTACATCGCTGGTGCTTGGTCCCGCAGCCGCGGTTTTTTCCGCAAGGCGAGCTCGGCGCCGCTCAGCATGATAGGCGAAGCCGGTACCAGCCGGAATCAAGCGTCCAACCACGACATTCTCCTTGAGGCCGCGCAGATCATCTTCTTTCCCGGTGACGGCCGCTTCCGTAAGGACACGAGTCGTTTCCTGGAACGAAGCCGCAGAGATGAAGGACTCGGTCGCAAGCGAGGCTTTGGTAATACCCATAAGCACCCGCTCAAACTTGGCCGGGAACTTCTCGGCCACCTTCAGGGTTTCGTTCTCCTCCATAACGCGACCATATTCCACCTGCTCGCCCTTGATGAAGCCGGAGTCACCGCTTTCCAGAATCTCAACCTTGCGCAACATCTGGCGAATGATCACCTCGATATGCTTGTCGTTGATCTTCACGCCCTGGAGACGGTACACATCCTGCACCTCATTGACGATATAGGTAGCCAGCGCGGTCTCGCCCTTGAGACGAAGGATGTCATGCGGATTCTGGGGGCCGTCAGAGATAGTCTCCCCCTTCTGCACGCGCTCGCCTTCGAAGACGTTGATTTGACGCCACTTCGGGATCAGCTCCTCATAGATGTCCGAGCCATCGTCCGGGGCAATGATCAGGCGGTGCTTACCCTTGGTTTCCTTACCGAAGGAAACCAGCCCGCTCTTCTCAGCCAGGATAGCCGGTTCTTTGGGCTTACGAGCCTCGAAGAGATCGGCGACCCGGGGCAAGCCCCCGGTGATATCGCGGGTCTTGGAGGATTCCATCGGAATTCGGCCAACCACATCACCCACGCCTACCTGTGCACCATCCTGCAGTGCCGTAATTGCTAGCGCAGGCAAGAAGTACTGTACGGGCTGATCGGTACCTTCAATCTTGATCGAATTGCCCTTGGCATCCAGCAGTCGTATTGCCGGACGCAGATCTTTGCCGGCAGCCGGGCGATCCTTCGGGTCCATGATTTCGATATTAGTGAGGCCAGTCAGCTCGTCCGTCTGATGACGCACGGTGATGCCCTCTTCCATATCGGCAAACTTCACACGACCCGCCACCTCCGTAATGATCGGATGGGTGTGCGGATCCCAGCTGGCCACAATCTGACCGCCCCTCACTTCCTGGCCGTCCTTGACGGTGATTACCGCACCGTAAGGAAGCTTATAACGCTCGCGCTCACGGCCACGATTGTCGGCCACCCCAACTTCTCCAGAGCGAGAGACTGCCACAAGATTGCCATTGGCCTGCTGCACGGTCTTGATGTTGTGGAATCGAACGGTGCCATCGTTGCGCACCTGCACACTGGAAACGGCGGACTGGCGAGAGGCCGCGCCACCGATATGGAAGGTGCGCATCGTAAGCTGAGTGCCCGGCTCACCGATGGACTGGGCGGCCATAACCCCCACCGCTTCCCCGATGTTTACCTGGTGGCCACGGGCCAAATCACGGCCGTAACACTTGGAGCACACACCCTGCCGTGAGTCGCACGTAATCACCGAGCGGACTACCACCTCATCTACGCCAGCCAACTCCAGCTTCTCAACCCACTTTTCATCAAGCAGGGTGTCAACCGGCGCCAGCACCTCTTCCGTGCCAGGCCTGTAAACGTCTTGCACCACGACGCGCCCCAGCACTCGATCACGCAGAGCCTCTACCACGTCTCCCCCTTCAATAAGGGGCGTCATGGTGACACCGTTGTTAGTGCCACAGTCGGGCAAGGTAATAACCAGATCCTGGGCTACGTCAACGAGACGACGGGTCAAATAACCCGAGTTCGCCGTCTTCAAAGCAGTATCGGCCAGCCCCTTACGAGCCCCGTGAGTAGAAATGAAGTACTGCAACACAGTGAGGCCTTCACGGAAATTCGCCTTGATCGGTGTTTCAATGATCGAGCCGTCCGGCTTCGCCATCAGGCCACGCATACCGGCCAGCTGACGAATCTGCGCTGCGCTGCCACGGGCGCCGGAGTCCGCCATGATGTAGATGGAGTTGAAGGACTTCTGCTCCACCACAGAACCATCCTTCGCCTTCACCCTCTCAGTGGACAGGTTGTCCATCATGGCCTTGGCCACGAGCTCGTTGGTGCGCGACCAGATGTCGACTACTTTATTGTAGCGCTCGCCCTTGGTCACAAGACCTGAGGCAAACTGCGCCTCGATCTCACGCACTTCTTCTTCAGCAGCATTGATGATCTTTTCCTTTTCGGTCGGGATCACCATGTCTTCCATGCCCACAGACACACCAGAGTAAGTGGCCTGCTGGAAGCCCAGATACATCAGCTGGTCAGCAAAGATAACCGTGTCCTTTAGGCCCAAGGTACGGTAGCAAGTATTCAACAGCCGGGAGATGTTCTTCTTGGTCATCGGCTGGTTGACCAGCTCGAAGGGCAGACCTTGGGGCACGATGTTCCAGAGCATGCAGCGGCCCGGAGTCGTGTCAGCCAGGAAACGGCGCTCGGCTCGATTGCCCTCTCCGTCGATGGTCACTTCATGGATGCGAACCTTGACCTTGGCATGCAGCTCAACTGATTTGGTGCCGAGAGCGCGGGTTACTTCCGGATAGTCAGCGAACACCATGCCTTCGCCCTTGGCGTTCACCTTGTCACGGGTGATGTAGTACAGGCCCAGCACCACGTCCTGTGACGGCACAATGATGGGCTCGCCATTGGCAGGCGACAGGATATTGTTGGTAGACATCATCAGCGCGCGCGCTTCCAGCTGGGCTTCCAGCGTCAGCGGCACATGCACGGCCATCTGGTCGCCGTCGAAGTCGGCGTTGAAAGCAGTACACACCAGCGGATGCAACTGGATGGCCTTGCCCTCGATAAGCACAGGCTCGAAGGCCTGCAGACCCAGGCGGTGCAGGGTCGGGGCGCGGTTCAGCAGCACAGGATGCTCGCGGATCACCTCGGCGAGGATATCCCACACTTCTGCGGTCTCGCGCTCCACCATCTTCTTGGCCGCCTTGATAGTCGTGGCCAAGCCACGCCCTTCCAGCTTGCCGAAGATGAAGGGCTTGAACAGCTCCAGCGCCATCTTCTTGGGCAGGCCGCACTGATGCAAGCGCAGGGTCGGGCCCACCACGATCACGGAGCGGCCGGAGTAGTCGACTCGCTTGCCGAGCAGGTTCTGACGGAAGCGGCCCTGCTTGCCCTTGATCATGTCGGCCAAGGATTTCAGCGGGCGCTTGTTGGAGCCGGTGATGGCGCGGCCACGACGACCGTTGTCCAGCAGGGCGTCCACGGCTTCCTGCAGCATGCGCTTTTCGTTGCGCACGATGATGTCCGGCGCATTCAGGTCAAGCAGGCGCTTCAGCCGGTTGTTACGATTGATCACGCGGCGGTACAGATCATTGAGATCCGAGGTCGCGAAACGGCCCCCATCCAGCGGCACCAGCGGACGCAGGTCCGGCGGCAACACAGGCAGCACGGTCAGGATCATCCACTCCGGCTTGTTGCCGGAAGCGAGGAAGGACTCCATCAGCTTGAGCCGCTTGGAAAGCTTCTTCAGCTTGGTTTCACTGGTAGTGTTGGGAATATCCTCACGCAGCTTGGCCACTTCGGAGTCGAGATCAATGTCCTTGAGCAGCGCCTGGATGGCTTCGGCACCCATCTTGGCTTCGAAGTCATCGCCGTATTCTTCCAGCGCGTTGTAGTACTCCTCATCGGACAGCAGCTGACCCTTTTCCAGAGTTGTGGTCATGCCCGGATCGATCACCACAAAACTTTCGAAATAGAGCACGCGCTCGATGTCGCGCAGGGTCATGTCCAGCAGCAGGCCGATACGGGACGGCAGCGACTTCAGGAACCAGATATGCGCGGTCGGCGAGGCCAGCTCGATGTGGCCCATGCGCTCTCGGCGCACCTTGGTCAGCGTTACTTCAACGCCGCACTTTTCGCAGATTACGCCACGGAACTTCATGCGCTTGTACTTGCCGCACAGGCACTCATAGTCCTTGATCGGGCCGAAGATCTTGGCGCAGAACAGGCCGTCGCGCTCGGGCTTGAACGTACGGTAATTGATGGTCTCCGGCTTCTTCACTTCGCCGAAGGACCAAGAACGGATCATGTCGGGCGAGGCAAGACCGATTCGGATCTTGTCGAATTCTTCTTCCTGGCCCTGGTTCTTCAGGAGGTTGAGCAAGTCTTTCAAGGCGTTTCTCCAGTAGTTCGCACACGGAGTTAATTCTCTGGCGGCAGCATCAGCGATTTACTGAGGGCGCCGCGACCCAGGCATTCCCGCTCTTTAGTCAGTATCGAGCTCGATATTGATGGCGAGCGAACGGATTTCCTTGATCAAAACGTTGAAGGACTCGGGCATGCCCGGATCCATGCGGTGGTCGCCATCGACGATGTTCTTGTAGATGCGCGTACGGCCGTTCACGTCGTCCGACTTCACCGTCAGCATTTCCTGCAGGGTGTAGGCGGCGCCGTAAGCTTCCAGCGCCCATACTTCCATCTCCCCGAAGCGCTGGCCCCCGAACTGGGCCTTGCCGCCCAGCGGCTGCTGGGTGACGAGCGAGTAGGATCCAGTAGAACGTGCATGCATCTTGTCGTCCACGAGGTGGTTCAGCTTGAGCATGTACATATAGCCGACGGTCACCTGACGATCGAATCGCTCGCCGGTGCGCCCATCGTACAGCCACTGCTGGCCATTCTCGTTCAGGCCGGCCAGCTTCAACATCTGCTTGATTTCGGCTTCGTATGCACCGTCGAACACCGGCGTCGCCATTGGCACGCCATCCCTGAGATTTTCCGCCAGGGCCAGCACCTCAGCATCGTTCAGCGACTTGAGGTCTTCTTGCTGGCCACCAACGCCGTTGTAGATCTCGTCGAGGTATTTGCGGAGTTCGCTGACCTTGCGCTGCTGCTCCAGCATTTCGCCGATACGCTGGCCCAAGCCCTTGGCAGCCCAGCCCAAGTGGGTTTCCAGAATCTGCCCCACGTTCATACGCGACGGTACGCCCAACGGATTCAGCACGATATCGACCGGCTCGCCATGCTCGTCGTGAGGCATGTCTTCTACCGGCATGATCACAGAGACCACTCCCTTGTTACCGTGACGACCGGCCATCTTGTCGCCCGGCTGGATGCGGCGCTTCACGGCCAGATAAACCTTCACGACCTTGAGCACCCCGTGGGCAAGGTCGTCCCCCGTGGTGATCTTGCGCTTCTTGTCTTCGAACTTGGCTTCGATGTCGGCTTCGCGGTCCTTGAGATAGGCCTGGGCCTTCTCCAGCTGATCGGCGATAGCTTCATCTGCCGGACGAATTTCGAACCACTGCTCAAGAGAGAGTCCGCCGAGGTCTTCAGCCGTCACCACGGCACCCTTCTTGAGGCCGGCACCGCCATTGATCTTCTGCCCGACCAGTGCAACGCGCAGACGTGCGGACGTGGCCTCGGCGAAGATGCGGTACTCTTCCTTCAGGTCCTTGCGATAGGCGTCGAGCTGCTCCTTCTCGATCGCCAGTGCACGGACATCCTTCTCGATGCCGTCACGGGTGAAAACCTGCACGTCGATCACCGTGCCCTTGGTGCCGGACGGCACACGCAGGGAGGTGTCCTTCACGTCAGAGGCCTTCTCACCGAAGATGGCACGCAGCAGCTTTTCTTCGGGCGACAGCTGGGTCTCGCCCTTCGGCGTGACCTTACCCACCAGAATGTCGCCGGCATTCACTTCGGCGCCGATATAGACAATGCCGCTCTCATCCAGCTTGGCCAGCGCGGCTTCACCCACATTGGGGATGTCCGCGGTGATTTCCTCAGGGCCCAGCTTGGTGTCGCGAGCGATACAGCTCAGCTCCTGAATGTGGATGGAGGTGAAACGGTCTTCCTGCACCACACGCTCGGAGATGAGGATGGAGTCTTCGAAGTTGTAGCCGTTCCAGGGCATGAAGGCGACGCGCATGTTCTGGCCGAGCGCAAGCTCGCCGAGGTCCACAGAAGGGCCGTCAGCCAGGATGTCGCCACGCGCCACCACATCGCCCACCTTCACCAGCGACTGTTGGTTGATACAGGTGTTCTGGTTGGAGCGGGTGTACTTAGTCAGGTTGTAGATATCGACGCCGGCTTCACCGGTGACAATTTCCTTATCGCTGACACGCACCACGATACGGCCAGCGTCGACATAGTCGATGGCACCACCACGACGGGCAACTACGCATACACCGGAGTCACGGGCGACATACCGCTCCATGCCGGTGCCCACCAGAGGTTTTTCCGAACGCAGTGTCGGCACAGCCTGACGCTGCATGTTGGAGCCCATGAGGGCGCGGTTAGCGTCATCGTGCTCAAGGAAGGGGATCAGCGACGCCGCCACGGACACCACCTGGCGCGGCGAAATGTCCATGTACTGGACCTTGTCCGGCCCCATCACGGTAAATTCGTTCTTGTGGCGCACCGCAACCAGGTCGTCAACCAGGCGACCATTCTTGTCCATCTTGGAGTCAGCCTGCGCCACCACATACTCGGCTTCCTCGATGGCAGACAGGTACTCGTACTCGTCCGTAACCTTTGAATCCACCACCTTGCGATACGGCGACTCCAGGAAGCCGTAATCGTTGGTGCGGGCAAACGAGGCCAGCGAGTTGATCAGGCCGATGTTCGGGCCTTCCGGCGTTTCGATCGGGCAGACGCGGCCATAGTGGGTCGGATGCACGTCACGAACTTCGAAGCCGGCACGTTCACGGGTCAGGCCGCCCGGGCCCAGCGCGGAAACGCGGCGCTTGTGGGTCACTTCGGAGAGCGGATTGTTCTGGTCCATGAACTGCGACAGCTGCGACGAGCCGAAGAATTCCTTTATGGCGGCGGACACCGGCTTGGCGTTTACCAGATCCTGCGGCATCAGATTTTCGGACTCGGCCAGCGACAGGCGCTCCTTCACGGCACGCTCGACGCGCACGAGACCCACGCGGAACTGGTTCTCGGTCATTTCGCCCACGGAGCGCACGCGGCGGTTGCCGAGGTGATCGATGTCGTCCACTTCGCCCTTGCCGTTGCGAATGTCGATCAGGGTCTTCAACACGTCGACGATATCTTCGCGACTCAGAACCCCCTCCCCGAGATCGCTGTCGCGACCCAGGCGGCGGTTGAACTTCATGCGGCCTACGGCCGACAGGTCATAGCGCTCAGCCGAGAAGAACAGGTTCTTGAACAGGTTCTCGGCAGCATCTTTAGTGGGCGGCTCGCCCGGGCGCATCATGCGGTAGATTTCTACCAAAGCATCCAGCTCGGTGCGGGTAGAATCGGCGCGCAAGGTATCCGAAACAAAGGGACCACGGTCCAGCTCGTTTGTATAGAGAATCTCCAGGCTTTTGGTTTCAGCTTTACGAAGCCTGTTAAGCAGATCCTCAGTGATAATCGTATTGCCTTCTGCAACAACCTCACCCGTAGACTTATTGACAAGAGTCTTGGCAATTACCTTGCCGACAAGGTACTCGGCAGTTACGTCGAGCTGTGTAAGACCAGCCTTTTCAATTTCACGAATGTGCCGAGCCGTAATACGACGGCCTGTCTCAACAATAATCTTGCCTTTCGCGACTATATCAAAAAGCGCCGTTTCGCCACGGAGGCGCTCTGGAACGAGATCAAGTTGATAGCTTTCCTTTCCGATGTTGACAGTGCTGGTCTCGAAAAACATGGAAAGGATTTCATCAGCGCTATAGCCGAGCGCGCGCAGTAGAATTGTCGCAGGCAGCTTCCGACGACGGTCAATACGCACATAAACAAGATCCTTAGGGTCAAACTCAAAGTCGAGCCAAGATCCACGATAAGGAATGATACGAGCGTTATAGAGCAGCTTGCCGGAGCTGTGTGTCTTACCTTTATCGTGATCAAAAAATACGCCGGGCGAGCGGTGAAGCTGCGACACAATGACGCGCTCGGTTCCATTAATTACGAAAGTGCCATTCTCGGTCATGAGCGGAATCTCGCCCATGTACACTTCTTGCTCGCGGATATCCTTGATGGCTTTTACTGAGGACTCTCTGTCGTAAATGATCAATCGAATTTTTACACGAAGCGGCGCAGCGTATGTCACACCACGCAATACGCATTCGCGCACATCAAACATGGGCGTACCCAGTTGGTACTCCACAAACTCGAGCGCAGCATTCCCGGAGTAGCTGACAATCGGGAACACCGACTTGAACGCAGCCTGCAGACCAAGGTCTTCACGCTGCCTAGGTAGTTTTCCGTCCTGAAGGAAGGCACGGTATGAGTCGACCTGAATGGCCAGAAGATAGGGCACATCCATCAAGGCCGGCAGCTTGCCGAAATTCTTCCGGATACGTTTCTTCTCGGTGTATGAGTATGCCATCTGGGGTCCTCAGCGTGACTTGAGCCAGTTGATGTGGCGACGAAAGTAAAAAGCAGCGGCCAAAGGGGTCTGAATCAAACCGCTGTGGCGGCCGCTTTCCAGGATTGCTCCTGTCTATTGCTTCGTCCCGTTACTATGCGCCTGTAGAGGCGCCAAACAATCGATGCGCTCAGGAAGCGGAAAAAGGCCGGAGGCTTTCCAAGAAAGCCCCCAGCCATTTTCTCGCGCTTTAGAAGCGGCTATACACTTAGTAAGCCAAGTATATTACTTGACTTCCGCGGTAGCGCCAGCTTCTTCCAGCTTCTTCTTGAGTTCAGCCGCTTCATCCTTGGATACAGCCTCCTTAACGGCCTTAGGCGCACCCTCCACCAAGTCTTTGGCTTCTTTAAGGCCAAGGCCCGTGGCCTCACGGACAATCTTAATAACGGCCACCTTGTTGGCGCCGAAGCCAGTCAGGATGACATTGAACTCAGTCTGCTCTTCAACAGCAGCGGCAGCACCGCCAGCTCCCGGAGCAGCAGCCACGGCCACAGCAGCGGCGGACACATTGAACTTCTCTTCGAACGCCTTGATCAGGTCCACCAGCTCCAGGACGGACATTTCACCAACCGCACTCAGGATATCGTCTTTGGACAGAGCCATTTTCAATTACTCCAAATCTTTTACGTATGTGATTCAGGCAACCATCAAGCAGCCTGAGCTTCCTTCTGTTCCTTGAGCGCCGTAAAGAGACGGCCGAACTTGGAAAGCGGGGCTTGCAGCACAGATGCCAGCATGGAAAGAGCCTGTTCGCGATTAGGCAGACTGGCCAGCACATCGATTTCCGATGCCTTGAACAGCCTGCCCTCATAAGCGGCGGTCTTGAGCTCGAACTGCTGATTTTCCCTGGCGAAGTCCTTAAACAAACGGGCAGCAGCACCCATATCGTTCTCAGACATCGACAGACCAATAATGGTTGGACCAACTAAGGAATCGCTCAGAATAGCGAATCCCGTGCCCTCGAAGGCACGACGTGCCAGCGTGTTACGCACTACACGCAGGTATACGTTGTTGTCGCGAGCCTTGGTGCGCAACTTGGTTAGCTGCTCCACGGTAAGGCCACGATAGTCGGCAACCACAGCAGAGAAAGCGCCCGACGCAGCTTGGTTGACCGCGGCGACGATCTCTTTCTTGTCCTCTAGTCTCAGAGTCACTGTGAACCTCCTCAATTGATACGACCGATTAAATAATCGGCCACCAGTTTGTGTTCCTTGCGGAACACCGCGGGGGCATCAGTGAACCTGAACCACACCGCGTCTGCGCAGGCTGAGAGATTAAGCAGCATCCGTCATGGAGACCGTCGCCGCGCCCGTGGTCTTTGACGCCCAACCGCGAAAAATCGCAGTTGACTCAAAGTCTTGGGAGCCCCGGCAAGGCCAGGGCGAATCTTGTTGCCGGATCAGGCCGCAAAGGAGGCCATATCGATCGCCAGACCAGGCCCCATGGTAGTCGACAGGGTAATCTTCTGCAGGTAAACGCCCTTGGAGGTGGCTGGCTTGGCCTTCTTCAGATCAGAGATAAGGGCCTCCACATTTTGCTTAACGGCATCGGCAGTAAAGCCAATTTGGCCGATCCCGGCATGGATGATACCGGCCTTATCCACACGGTAGCGGACCTGACCTGCCTTGGCATTTTTAACCGCGGTGGCGACGTCGGCAGTCACAGTACCGACCTTGGGATTCGGCATCAGGCCCCTAGGACCAAGCACAGTACCGAGCTTGCCGACCACTCGCATGGCGTCCGGCGTAGCGATAACCACATCGAAGTTCAAGTTGCCGGCCTGGATACTCTCGGCCAAATCGTCGAAACCTACGATGTCCGCACCAGCGGCCTTGGCCGCCTCAGCATTTGCGCCCTGCGCAAATACGGCAACGCGCACGGTCTTACCCGTACCCGCCGGCAGAGTTGTAGCGCCACGGACGACCTGGTCGGACTTCTTAGGATCCACACCCAGATTTACGGCTATGTCGATGGATTCCTTGAATTTGAGTGGTGGGAACGCACTCAACAGAGCCACAGCTTCTTCAATTGAGTACAATTTGCCCGGAACGAGCTTTTCGGCAATTGCCTTTTGACGCTTGGTGAGCTTGGCCATAATTACTTCACCCCTTCCACTTCAAGGCCCATGGAGCGGGCCGAGCCCGCAATCGTACGGACAGCGGCATCCATATCAGCGGCGGTCAGGTCCGGCTTCTTGATAGTTGCAATCTCCTCAAGCTGGGCACGAGTCACCTTGCCCACTTTTTGAGTATTAGGCCGCGGAGAGCCGCTCTTGAGGCTGGCTGCTTTCTTCAGCAGGTAGGTAGCCGGAGGGGTTTTCATGGTGAAGGTGAAGGAGCGGTCCGAATACACCGTAATCACCACAGGAATCGGCTGACCGACCTCCATCTTCTGCGTGGCCGCATTGAAAGCCTTGCAGAACTCCATAATGTTGACACCCTTCTGACCCAAGGCCGGGCCAATGGGGGGGGAGGGATTAGCCTTGCCCGCAGGAACCTGCAGTTTGATATAGGCTTCGATTTTCTTAGCCATTTCTTTCTCCGTGGGTGCTAGCGCCGTTTAGGCTCCCCAGTAAAACCGGCAGTGCCGGGATTGTGACGACTATAGCCGCCACGGGTTACCTCAGGCTTTCTCAACCTGGTTAAACTCAAGCTCTACCGGCGTGGAGCGCCCAAAAATCATCACCGCCACGCGCAGACGACTCTTTTCATAGTTGACCTCTTCCACAACCCCATTGAAGTCTGCAAAGGGACCATCAGCGACGCGAACCACCTCGCCAGGCTCAAACAATGTTTTGGGACGAGGAGCATCAGCATTGGTAGAAAGGCGATTCAGGATGGCATCGGCCTCCTTATCGGAAATAGGAGCCGGCTTGTCCGCCTTGCCGCCAATAAAACCCATGACCTTCGGGCACTCTTTGACCAAATGCCAAGTAGCATCATTCATCTCCATGCTTACCAGCACATAGCCCGGGAAAAACTTGCGTTCGCTCTTGCGCTTTACGCCATTTTTCATTTCCACCACCTCTTCGGTGGGGACCAAGATTTCGCCGAACATGTCTTCCATGCCCGATCGTTTCACACGATCCATCAGGGAGCGCATGACATGCTTTTCATAGCCTGAATAGGCATGCACGACGTACCAGCGCTTGCTCATGTCATCCTCATTAGCCAATGATGGCAGAGACAATCCAACCAAAAAGCGAGTCAACTCCCCACAACAGCAGCGAAGCAAGAACCACTACTCCCGCAACAATCAAGGTGGTTTGCCAAGTTTCCTGCCGCCCCGGCCAGACAATCTTTCGAGCCTCAACACGCGCCTCCTTCAGCAAGACAAGGAAACCGCGCCCTTTTGAGGTTGTAAGTGCCACTATCAATGCGACAGCAGCCAACACAATAACTGCAG
This sequence comes from Pseudomonadota bacterium, assembly GCA_049320605.1. GTDB lineage: Bacteria > Pseudomonadota > Gammaproteobacteria > Pseudomonadales > Moraxellaceae > UBA2031. The sequence goes on from JBMOQI010000019.1 coordinate 87,446, forward strand.
CAATACGCAAAAATGAGGACAAGCTTTCCGCGTAATGATTGCCAAGTGTTGCGGCAATGAGCAGCAGAATAGCCACAACCCATTTCACAGCATCCAGGCCACCACTATTCGAAGTTTCCACTTGCGTTGCCATAACGATAAATCACACATATTACAAAGACGCATATCTACGCCTTTGTGAGTTTGGCAGGCCAGGAGGGACTCGAACCCCCAACACCCGGTTTTGGAGACCGGTGCTCTACCAATTGAACTACTGGCCTATTCTTTATTTGCTTCGATTTTGATCAGCGCCTCGACAACAAGGCCCGGATTACCCGGGCCTCAAGCTCGCTCGTCATGCAGACTTGCGAAAGTCTTAAGCGAAGATCTTGGCGACGACGCCCGCACCGACGGTACGCCCCCCTTCACGGATAGCAAAGCGCAGGCCCTCTTCCATGGCGATCGGGGCGATCAGGGTGACATTCACCTTGATGTTGTCACCCGGCATCACCATCTCGACGCCTTCAGGCAGCTCGATGGCACCCGTCACGTCGGTCGTACGGAAGTAGAACTGCGGACGGTAGCCCTTGAAGAACGGCGTATGACGCCCCCCCTCCTCCTTGGACAGTACGTACACCTCAGCCTCAAACTGGGTGTGCGGCTTGATCGTGCCCGGCTTGGCCAGCACCTGCCCGCGCTGCACGTCTTCACGCTTGGTACCACGCAGCAGCACGCCGCAATTCTCACCGGCACGCCCTTCGTCCAACAGCTTGCGGAACATTTCCACGCCGGTACAGGTGGTCTTCTGCGTATCCTTCAGACCCACGATTTCCACTTCTTCACCCACCTTGACGATGCCTCGCTCGACACGGCCCGTGACCACGGTGCCGCGACCCGAGATGGAGAACACGTCTTCGATCGGCATCAGGAAGGGCTTGTCGATGGCACGCACCGGCTCAGGGATATAGCTATCCAGAGTCTCCACCAGCTTCAGAATGGCCGGCACGCCGTACGGGCCGTCAGAGCCGTTCAGGGCTTCCAGGGCAGAGCCGCGGATGATGGGGGTGTCATCGCCCGGAAACTGGTACTGGCTCAGCAACTCGCGCACTTCCATTTCCACCAGCTCAAGCAGTTCTTCGTCGTCGACCATGTCGCACTTGTTCAGGAAAACGACGATGTAGGGCACACCCACTTGGCGGGACAACAGGATATGCTCGCGGGTCTGCGGCATGGGGCCGTCCGCGGCGGAACAGACCAGGATGGCGCCATCCATCTGGGCGGCGCCGGTGATCATGTTCTTCACGTAGTCGGCATGGCCCGGGCAGTCCACATGGGCATAGTGACGGATGGGGCTGTCGTATTCGACGTGCGCGGTGTTGATGGTGATGCCGCGGGCCTTTTCTTCCGGCGCGGAGTCGATCTGGTCGTAACCCTTGGCTTCGCCACCATACGTCTTGGCGCAGATCGTCGTGATCGCCGCCGTCAGCGTCGTCTTGCCATGGTCCACATGACCAATGGTGCCCACGTTCACGTGCGGCTTGTTACGTTCAAATTTAGCCTTGGCCATCGTAACTTCTCCCTCGCGGTTGAGTTGCCCGGTTATACAAAGATCAACAAACGAAGGGCGGACGCAATGGCGACCACCCCGAAAAATGGAGCTCATAACCGGATTTGAACCGGTGACCTCTTCCTTACCAAGGAAGTGCTCTACCGACTGAGCTATATGAGCCTTGAACACACACAAATGCTTTTTAAAAACAAACACTTATGGAGCGGGTAGCGGGAATCGAACCCGCACCATCAGCTTGGAAGGCTGAAGTTCTACCACTAAACTATACCCGCGCGTATGCCTCGAAACGGCAAATGGTGGAGGGGGAAGGATTCGAACCTTCGAAGGCTGAGCCGTCAGATTTACAGTCTGATCCCTTTGACCGCTCGGGAACCCCTCCCACGCGAGGGTGCACATTTTCAACACCCCCACCCTCATTGTCAACACGCATAATCTTGAAATTTCACCAAAATCCGCCCCTCTGGTGCGCGCAGGTTATGCACTCAAATGCGGCCTGAGCGAAAGAAAAAAGCGAGATAGCTTGACCTCGCAAGAACACGGAAACGTAAAATGGGAAAACTGGTGTGGTGCCGGCAGTGGGACTCGAACTCACGACCTACTGATTACAAGTCAGTTGCTCTACCAACTGAGCTATGCCGGCGCGAGGCGCATGATTGTATGAAATAGATGCTAAGCCGACAATTATTTATTCTTCGCAGGCCGCGCTCTCACGCTTTAGAGCCGCGCTCGGCCCGGAAAAACCCTCAAGAACAGCCCGCAGGCCCTTGCCGGAGTGGCCCGAAGCCAAATAAACCCAATACTCCGCACGCGAACTCTTTATTTGTCGAGACTCCACAGGAACTCCAGCCGCCTGCATTTGCAGCAGAAAAGACTGGGCCAACTCTTTCTGTGAAAAGTGATTCAGCGAGATCGCATTAATAAAGGCCCCATCCCTTACAACAAACCCATGAACCCCCCTAGCCTTCAGGTCTCTTAGCCTCTCTTCCGCTTTTTCTCTGTTTGTAAAAGGAGGGATAAATACCCAGAAGTCCGTCTCTTCAGTTTTACGCATCTGCAGAGCCGCATTAAATCCTTCCGCCCGCATCTGAAAAGCGAATTTTTTAGCCAGAGCCTCGGACTCAAAAGGTCCGACATTGAAGCAGTACTGCGCAGCGGCAGCTATATCTAACCTCTCAACTCCTTCCCTATCCGAGAAGCTGCCAGCAGAGTTGTTTTGCTGCGCCAAGTCATGCCTCTCGCCGAGCAGAGAAAGCTCTCGTCCTTGCATCTGCGAAATCTCTGCCTTATCAACCCCACTCCGCGGAAGTCCTCCCCCAATAAATTTCCCTCCAAAATAAATGGCATTTACAATCATCAAACTCAAAAATATCCAAGGCATGTTTAGCCCCTCAGAAAATGGATTCTCACTTTATTTAAAATATTTTATCAAGCCTTTAAGAATTAATTCTGGCTCCACGATATGCTTTATTTCTAAATGCAAAGATATTCTCGCCGCATCGCCGCCGGTCAAGATAACCTTATAGATGTCATTTTCTCTTACGACTTTTTCTATCACTGACACAGCTGCCAAAAGGGCTCCATGTACAACGGCCTCCGCCGTATTATGGCCAAGTCTCAAATTGATATCCGGGGGAGGGGCAAACAGAACCCCGGCTGTTCTACTACGCAAAACGTCGCTCATGACTCTAAGACCAGGCAAGATATACCCACCCTGATGACTACCGCATTTAACAACATCTAAAGTGAGCGCAGTTCCGCAGTCAACCACACAAAAGCTATCGAATGCTGCGCCAACTGCAATTAACCCAACCCACCTGTCAACTCCGAGCGTCTCTGGCTGATGGTATCCATTTTTTATTCCCATGCCCCAAACCTCACTCTTCGCAAAGAGCGGAGTTTTTCGCCACTTCTCTTCAGAGAGCTCGCTAAAGCGAGCCACCTGTTGCTCATTTAGAACAGCCAAACCGCATAGCTTCTCAGGCGCCTCATCAAAATCTCTTGGGAGCTCAGAAATGAGCCTTTCAATGTCCCCCTCATGTTCAATCATTATTTTGGAGGCCGTCCTCCCATTGGAGCATCGCCAGAACTTGCCCCTGCTATTACCAATGTCAAAATAGTAATTTATGACCACGCCTCCCCCTCAAAAGTGACACCTCTCCTGCGTGTATTAGCTGGAGTCCCGAGGGCGTTTCCAATTTCAGAGCCCCCTGCTCATTTACACCACGAGCAATACCGGACACCCCCTCTCCCAAGCCTGTCACAACCACATCAGCGTTTATTAACGCATCATGACGCAGCCACTCTTCCTGAACCGTTGAAAATCCCTTGCTGGGGTAGTCCACTAAAATCCTAATAATTTCCTCTAGCAGAATAGCTCCAAGCTCATTTCTCTTTACAGCATACCCAGTAAGAAAGTCGATGCTTGTGATCTGCCGTCCCAACCGCTCCGACAATCCCTCTGGCACGCTAACATTAAGCCCAACCCCAATAACTACTCGACAAGAGCCCGCCGCCTCTACTTGCGACTCAATCAGAACCCCGCCCAATTTCGCTTCGCCGACTACCACATCATTTGGCCATTTCAGCTGTACCCCAACAATCCCCAACCGGTATAGCGCCCTTAAAATAGCAACCCCAATCGCAAGACTTAGGCCTTCAGCTGCCGCAATGCCATCTTGAAATATCCATCCAAGTGAGCCATAGAAGCCTTTACTTAGTGGCGACAACCAGCTTCGTCCAAGTCGCCCTCTTCCGTTTGTCTGCTCTTCAGCGAGGCAGATGACGCCTGAAACTGCATGCTCTCGCATTAACTCAGCCACAACATCATTGGTAGAGCCCACCCTCTCCTCCACGCGAAAATGATGAATCATCTCAGCAATTTGCGGAGACAGATGAGAGAGCACAGCTTCCTTCGACCACGCTTCAATTGAAGAAATCATTCGATATGAACCGCCCCAGGTTTCGCGGAGGCTCCACCCTTTGAGAGAATGGAGCCATTATGCCCAAGCCCAACACGTTTTCACCCGAAGGCCGGGAGCGCGCCATCCGCATGGTCTATGAGGTTCGGGAAGCCCACGCCTCCCAGTGGGCCGCCATCGAGGCCGTCGCCGGCAAGATCGGCTGCACCCCGCAGACCCTGAGCCACTGGATCCGCAAGGCGGCCGCGCCCGCCGCCCCCAACGCCCCTGCCACCGATGCCCGCGTCAAGGAACTGGAACGCGAGGTCCGCGAACTAAAGCGCGCCAACGAAATCCTGAAAGGGGCCCGCGCCTCGCAAAGCAGAAAGCCCCGCACGGAGGCGGGGCTTTCTGGGATGAAGAGCCTGGCGATGACCTACTTTCACATGGCGAATGCCACACTATCATCGGCGCGGAGCGGTTTCACTTCTGAGTTCGGAAA
>JBMOQI010000020.1:0-9679 GCA_049320605.1 Pseudomonadota bacterium
TCGGCCGGCCCCCCCCCCCCAACCCCCACCGATCCCGCCCCGGCCCGGCCCGGCCCGCCCCCGGCCCCGGCCCCGGCCCCGCCCCCGGCCCCGGCCCCGGCCCCGGCCCCTGTAGGAGCGGCTTCAGCCGCGAACCCTCCGCCAGCGCTCCAAAGGTCCGCCATGAGCAACACGCCCTATAACGCCAGCCATCTCAAATATCCCTACCGGGCCAGCATCGCCTCCGGCGAGCGGCCCCTGCGGCCGGCAATCGACAACGGCCTCTTCCACCATGGCGAGATCGGCGACACGCTCGCGGTGATCAACGAGGTCGCCAACCAGCTCGGCATCGACGCGCCGCGCTGGTGCCATTTCATGGAAGAGGCGCTGCGCCGCGAGCTGCACGATTTCTGCAACCGCGAGGACGTGCTCTGCGGCCTGCACGAGCTGATCGCGGCGCAGTTCCACCAGGAGGAGTCCGGCCCCCCCCTGCATCGCTAGCCGCGCCGGCCGCCCTGGCGCGCCTTTCGGGCGCCGCTACGGGCGTTCCGTCCTGCCCGGCTTCCGCGCCCGGCGCAGGGGCTCCTATGATCGGGCACTGCCCGCTGCCGGGCGGTTTCCGCCGTCCTTGCCGCAGGAGCCCGAATATGCCGAAGCCCTTGGTCTGTGGTCTGCTGCTGCCGTTGCTGCTGTCCGCCTGCGCGACGGCCGTCAAGACCGGTGTCAATCCCGCCGTAAGCGACGCCGCAACCGCCTTCCTGCGCGTGCCGACGCTGGCCGAAGCCAGCCTCGCGCGCGACTTCGACCGCCACCGCATCATCTACCCGACCGGCTTCGACTCCATCCGGCGCCTGCTCGACGAGCAGGACACGCCGGGCCCGGCGACGCCGCTGCAGGCAAAATCGCTGCGCCTGCTGCCGGGCCGCTACCTGCTGAAGGCGCACTGCGAGGCCTATCTGCCCACGCACGTGCTCCGCCAGGAGCGGGAGGCGAAACTGCAGGTCGAGGCCGGCCGCAGCTATGTCGCGCAGTGCGTCGGCAACGATCTCGGCGAGGTGAGGGTGGAGGTCAGGGAGCTCGGCGCGAAGCCGGCCGGCGCCTAGCCGGGTCCCTTGTTCCGCGGCGAGGGCTCCCCCGCCGGCGCAAACATGTCCCAGGTCGCAATGAAGAGCGCCGCGATCACCGGCCCGATGATGAAGCCCGCCAGCCCGAAGAGCGCGATGCCGCCCAGCGTCGAGATCAGCACGACGTAGTCCGGCATCTGCGTGTCCTTGCCGACCAGGAGCGGGCGCAGCACGTTGTCGATGAGGCCGATCGCCAGCATGCCGAAGGCGATCAGCGCGATGCCCTTGGCGAGGGCGCCGGTCGCCAGGAACCACACCGCCACCGGCGCCCACACCAGCGCCGCGCCTATCGCCGGCAGCAGCGACAGGAAGGCCATCACCGCGCCCCAGAGCACGGCGCCCTCGACGCCGAGGATGGCGAAGATGATGCCGCCGAGCGTGCCCTGCACGGCCGCCACCACGAAGCTGCCCTTGAGGGTGGCGCGGATCACCGCGGTGAACTTGCCGAGCAGGCGCTGCTTGTGGCGCAGGCTGAGCGGCACGGCATGGCGCACGCGCGCCGCCAGGTGGGCGCCGTCGCGCAGGAAGAAGAACAGCAGGTAGAGCATGAGCACGAAGCTGGTGAGGAAGGCGAAGGTGTTCTGGCCCACCGTCAGCGCCTGCGAGACGAGATGGCGGCTGCCCTGCATGGCCGCGCGCGAGAGTTTTTCCTGGAGCGCGCCGAGATCGGCGAGGTCGTGGCGCTCGAGCAGCCCGACCAGCCAGCGCGGCAGCAGGTCCAGCCCCTGCTGGAAGCGCCGTCCGAAATCCACCTGGCCGGCCTGGATGTGCTCGTAAACGCTCACCGCCTCGCGCACCAGCATGCTGCCGACCAGCGTCAGCGGCAGGATCACGATGAGAATGCAGAGCAGCAGCGTGAGCGCGGCCGCGAGGTTGCGGCGCTGGCGGCAGCGCGCGAGCAGGCGCCGGTACAGCGGCGTGAACACCAGCGCCAGCACCGCGCTCCAGAACACGGCGTTGAAGAAGGGCAGGAGGATCCAGCCGAACGCCGCGCTGACGAGCAGGATCAGCAGGAAAAAGGTTTTCTGGTGCAGCTCGCTCTGTTCCATGCGCCTCCGCCCCACAAGTCCGGGGTACAGCCAAAGGAAGCCCGACCCGCGCCGGCACGCCCACCACTCTAGGCGCGCCCGGCGGTATTTGCCGTCCTGTTTTCAGAAGGGCTCGGTAACCGCCGCCGGCGTCGCGCTAGAGTCACGGCGCGCCCTGCGGCCATCGGCCGCGGCGCGCCGCCAGTCGGCAAGCGCCTGACGCCTGCGCGCGCGATCCGCTTCAATGCCGGAAGCAGGCCGCGACCCCGGCAGCATGTCCGCGCAGCGCGGGCGGAGTCGCCAGGCATCGGCGCAGGCAGGGGAAGGGGCAATGCCAGGGCCCCCGTAGGAGCGGCTTCAGCCGCGAAGGCATCGGCGCAGGCAGGGGAAGGGGCAATGCCAGGGGTCAAGGGACTGTGCGGGCAGTGGGCAGGCGGGCGGGAGTGGAGCGCCGTGGACAAGGGCATGGTTCCCGTCGTGCTGCTCATCCCCGTCTTCCTGTCCTATCTCGGCTGGGTCGATTACGCGCAGGGCCGCCCCGACCGCGACCTGCTGATCGACGTGGCGGCGGCGCAATCGCTGCGCACGGCGCTGTGGGCCATGCTGGCCGGCGCGCTGGCGCTGACCGCGCTCGGGCTGGTGCTGCGCCGCTACCGGCCCGCGCTGATGCTGTTCCAGTACCTCGGCACCGGCTTCTACGCGGCCACCATGGCGTATTGCGGCTATGTCGTCGGCAGCCTGTCCTTTGCCGCGGGCATCGTGGCGCTGGGCGCGCCCCTGGCCGGCTTCATCCTGCTCGAGCGCCGGCCGGTGCTGTTCGGCATGGCCATCGCCTTCACCTTCCTGCTGCTGGCGAGTTACGCCAGCGCGACGGGCAGTCTTCCCTACGCGCCGCTGATGCGGCCCCCCGCGGATGCGGCGCGCCGTCTCTTCTGGCTGGCCAGCAACCATGTGATGGCGCTGCCGCATATCGTGATCATCCTGCTGCTGGCCGACCGCGCGCTCAGCGGCCGGCGCGCGCAGGAGGCGGCCATCGGCCCGGCGGGCCGCAGCGACATGCTCACCGGCGTCCACAACCGGCGCGGCATCCTCGAGCTGCTCGACAGGGAGATCGCGCGCAGCAAACGCCACGGCCCGCCGCTGGCGCTGGTGCTGCTCGAGCTGGATCACTTCAAGCGCGGCCACGACACCTGGGGCCAGCCCGTCGGCGACCGCATGCTGCGACAGGCGGCCGAGCTGCTCGGCCAGTGCCTGCGCCAGTGCGACGCCGTCGGCCGCTACGGCGGCGGGGAGTTCCTCCTGCTGCTGCCCGACACCACGCTGGAAGGCGCGCGCACGCTGGTGGAGCGCTGCCGCGCCGAGCTGGCGCGCGCCGTGGTGAGCGCCGGGCCGGGGGAAGGCTGCAGCCTCAGCGCCAGCTTCGGCCTCGTCGGCAGCGGGCAGTTCGACGATTTCGGCAGCGGGCCGCTGCTCCGGGCCGCCGACGTGGCGCTCCGCCGCGCCCGGGAGAAAGGCCGCCGCCGGGTGGAAGTGGACGCGACATCGGCCTGAGTCCGGCGCGCGGCGCGCGTGAGGGCCGCTGTCTTCGCCCCCTTCCCCGCCCGGAAACCGCCTGAGCAGTCCGCCCCTGCCCGCAGTGCCGCTGCGGATCAACTGGTGAAGCCGGCGCCATGCCCGTCTGTCCGGCGTGCGCGAAGAAGGCGCGCGCCGCGCCGCGGCGGCGCGCCAGCAGAAGGGCCGGAGCGTTGGCGCCGGCCCTTCTGCTTTTCAGCGTTTTCTCAGCCGCGGGCGGCGCGGCGCGCGGCGTCCCCGGGCGGCGGGGCCACCGCTTCGACGCGGTTGCGGCCGCCTTCCTTGGCGCGGTAGAGGGCTTCGTCGGCGGCCTTGATGAGCATGCCGGCGCCGTGCTCGAGGCACTGCTCGTTGCAGGCCAGGCCGAAGCTGCCGCTGATGCGGAATTCTTCGCCGCTGTCGGCGGCGATGTGGAGGGCGGCGAGGCGTTCGCGGCAGCGCTCGGCCAGCGTGCGCGCGCCTTCCAGCGTGGTGTCGGGCAGCAGGATCAGGAACTCCTCGCCGCCGTAGCGGCCGACGGCGTCGCACTGGCGCAGGCACTGGCCGAGCAGCTCGGCCGCCTGCTGCAGCACGCGGTCGCCGGTGGGGTGGCCCCAGGTGTCGTTGATGCGCTTGAAATGGTCGAGGTCGAGGATGACCACGGCGAGCGGCGGGCCGTGGCGCCTGGTGCGCGCGATCTCCCTGTCGAGCAGTTCCAGGATGCTGCGCCGGTTGTGGATGCCGGTGAGGGCGTCGGTGCGGCTCATGGCGCGGATGCCGGCCTCGCGCGAGCGCCAGGAGGAGAGGGCGCGGTCGGCCAGCACGATCAGCACGGTAAGGGGGATCAGCGCCAGGAAATACGAGGTCAGCGTCCAGAACAGCGCGCTCTCGACATCGCCGGGCGGCACCATCAGCGGCGCGTAGGCGCCGTAGCCGAGCGCACTCGCCACCGACAGCGAGAAGGTGACGGTGAACGCGATGAAGAAGGCGATCAGCACCGGCCGGCGATCGAGCAGGATGAAGCCCGCCACCGGCCCGCCCAGCATGACGGCGCCGGTGACGAAGGACTGGGTGCCGATCAGCCAGCTGCAATAGCACATGCACAGGGCATAGGAGATGCTCGTCAGGTACTGGTACCAGACGGCGTCGGGGTGGCGCCGGCGCAATGCGAAGCCGAGCCCGAACAGCAGCAGCGTCAGCACGAGCATGGCGCCGATGACCACGCCGGCCTGCTCCACCACGGCGACGTGCACGAGGCGGTCGCGGTCGGGGCGGCCGAGCACGTAGGCGGACCAGCCCAGCACCTGCAGGTAGAGCGGCAGGGCGAGCATCAGCGGCAGCATGCCGCGGTCCACCGCGTTCCAGTTGATGATGTCGATGAGCAGCTGGCGCCAGTCTTTCTGCCGGCGCTGGCCGGTTTGCTGTGCGCTGCTCCGCATACCGTACGACATCGCGTCGATCCGTGTTGTTGTTCTCAGAATGAAGAGAAAGTTGCCTGTCCCGGCGGCGGCGCTCAAGCCGCACTAGACCGGAGGCCGTCGCCGCCCTCCGGACGGCAGCGCCCGGCGGGACCGGGCGGGCGGGGCGGCGCCGCTGGGAAATCTGGCCGGCCGGCGGCACCGCGCGCGGCGAAGCGGGGGCCATGTGCTATGCCTTATGGGGTTTCGAGCCCAACGACGGCTTGCAGGGCGTCATCCCCGCGCGGGCGGGGAGCCAGCGCCTTTGCGAAGCTGTCGAGAGGCACTGGATTCCCGCTTGCGCGGGAATGACGGTTGCAATCGACCAGCCCGCGCATGCGGCGCAGGAGGAAGCCATGCAAGTGCAAGACATCATGACCAGGAGCCCCGCCTGCTGCACGCCGGCGACGACCCTGCAGGAAGTGGCGCGGATGATGGCGGACTGCGACTGCGGCGAGATCCCGGTGCTGGACAGGCAGCGCCGCCCCGTCGGCGTCGTCACCGACCGCGACATCTGCATCCGCGCCGTGGCGCAGGGCCGGGATCCGGCGCGCCTGCGGGCGCAGGAGGTGATGAGCGCGCCCGCCATCACCGTGCGCGCCGGCGAGGACGTGACGCGCCTCTGCGAGCTGATGGAGGAGAAGCAGATCCGCCGCGTGCCGGTGGTGGACGACAGCGGCGTCTGCTGCGGCATCGTGGCGCAGGCCGACCTCGCCCGCCAGCTCGGCGGCCGCGCCGCCGGCGAAGTGGTGCGCGACATCTCGCAGCCGGGGCGGCAGGCGCACTGAGCGACGCGCCAGGTCAGTCCGCTGCGCGGGAATCCGGCGGCTGTTAGAGGCGCTGGCTTCCCGCTTTCGCGGGAATGACGGCCCAAGCGCGGGAATGACGGCCCAGGAAGCGCCGTGAATGACGGCCCAGGAAGCGCGGTGAATGACGGCCCAGGAAGCGCAGGGGGTCATGGCCCGCGGCCCGGACCCCCCGCTCCGTCCCGTCACTGCGCGGCCTTCAAAACCCCGCGCTGGCCGCGCTCGCCGCCACGCTCTCCGGCACGATGTCGCGGCCGCCTTCGAAGAGCCGGCGGATGTCCTCCGGCAGCTGCCCGCACACCTGCGCCATCTCGCCCGGCGACACGGCCTCGTTGAGCACGCTGCAGACCGCCTGCGCGTGCCCGGCCGCCCGCGGCTCGCTCACGCCCTCGCGCAGCGAGACGCGGTTGACGAACTCGGAGAGGTTGAAGCGCTCGCCGCGGCTCATGCTGGACGGATCGCCGGCCGTGACGAAATGCGCGATCTCCCGGGGCAGCTGCGCGGCCAGGTCCCACGCTTCGCCGCCCTGCAGGCGTTCGCCGAGCGTGACGAGGGTGGCGCGCGTGGCGGCCAGGGCATGGCCCAGGGTGGGCAGCTGCGCGCGATGCTGCACCTGGCCGAGGAATTCACTGAATTGCATGGGGACCTCCCGACCGGCCGCTGGCGCGGCACGGTCTTTTCTGCGGTGATGAGGCGGTGATGCAGCGCCGCCGCGCCGGAGGCGGGCAGCGCCGGTCTCCGCGGTGGCCGCGGAGGCAGTTAAACGTAGTCCAGCGCGCCGGCGTCTGCCCGCAACCCGCAGCATTCGCGCCGCGCTTTTTTTCCGGGGCTTTTCCCGCATTTCGTCCGCCTTGCGGCAAGGCGGCCCCGGCTGAAGCCCCGCGGTATCCCGGCTGTCCTGCCGATGGCCGGCGCGGCCTTCGCGCCGGGCGCCGGCCCCGGGAGTTTCGGACCTCCGGCGCTTTACAGCGGCGGGCCGGATGGCTTTTCATGGCCCCGCTTTTCCGGACGGCCGCTCCGGCCCGCGCGAGGAACTCCCGCATGCCCGCCACGCCCACCAGCCTCGCCGGCTACTTGGCCGCCGTCGCGCAGAAGGCGACGCTCTCGGCCACGGAGAAGGGCGTCATCGCCATCTCGCTGAAGACGCTGCTGACGCGCCTGCGCGCCGAGTTCGACAAATACGACGTGAGCCGCCTCGAGGCCTTCGGCGCCTTCACGCGCGACACCAGCCTGCCGCCCGCCATGGACAGGGAGTCCGACGTCGATGTCATGGCGGTGTTCACGGAGGCAGGCAGGAAGCCGGCGTATTTCATCGAGAAGCTGAAGCAGGTTGCCCTGCTGCACTATCCGCGTCCCACCGTCGCCCACCGCGGCCATTCGCTCTACATCGAGCTGCTGCACACGCGCTTCGATCTCGTGCCGGCGCTCGACAGCCTGCGCGGCCTGCAGATTCCCGACAAGCGCGGCGACGGCTGGCAGCCCTGCGAGGACGGCGGCAAGGCGCTGCGGCAGAAGGACGCGCAGAATGCCGGCCTGATCCTGCCGCTCCTGCGCCTCGCCAAGTACTGGAACGCCCGCAACGAGCATCCGCTCGAGGCCTTCGCGCTCGAGCAGCGCATCGCCGCGCACAGCTTTGCGATGGCGCCGAAGAACCTCAAGGCCTACTTCTTCGATTTCATGCGCGGCCTGAGCGCGCTGCCGCTTGCCGATGTTGCGAAGGCGGAGCGCGTGCGCGCGCTGCGCAGGGCGCTGGACGAGATCGACCGCACCGCGCAGGGCGGCGACATGCTCGGCGCCGTGGCGAAGATGGAGGCGATACTGCCGCTGCCGGCGGCGGCCGCGCGGACGGCGGCGGGAACGGGCAATCCTTTCCTGCGCCGGCCGCCGCCGGGCTGAGCGGCGCGTCGTTGCCGGGAAAAATTTCCCAACAAAAAGGCCGGAAACATTTCCGGCCTTTTTGTTTTCGCACTTTGCACTTTGCACTTTGCACTTTGCACTTTGCACTTTGCACTTTGCCTTTGCCTTTGCACTTTGCCTTTGCAAAGGCAATTTGTAGGTCGGACTTCAGTCCGACAACAGCGTCGAGTTCGCCGTCGTCGTCGGACTGAAGTCCGACCTACAGGGATTTTCCCCAATCGGGGATTTTCCCAAGTCCCGGGCTTTCCCCCATCAGGGATTTTCCCGATCAAGAACCCGTCAGATCGAACGCGAGATCAGTTCCTTCATGATCTCGTTGGTGCCGCCGTAGATGCGGTTGGCGCGCGTGTCGATGTAGGCGCGGGCCACCGGGTACTCGAGCATGAAGCCGTAGCCGCCGTGCAGCTGCACGCACTCGTCGACGACCTTGGACATCAGGTCCGAGACCCAGTACTTGGCGGCGCAGGCGGCTTCGGGGCTGAGTTCCCCCTTCAGCACGAGCTCCATGCAGCGGTCGACGTAGACGCGCGCGATCTGGGTTTCCGAGCGCATCTCGGCGAGCTTGAAGCGGGTGTTCTGGAAGGCGGCCACCGGCTTGCCGAAGGCCTTGCGCTGCTTCACGTATTCGGCCGTGGTGGCCAGCACGGCTTCGCAGCCGGAGGCGCAGGCGATGGCGATCAGCATGCGTTCCCAGGCGAGTTCCTTCATCAGCATGATGAAGCCCATGCCTTCCATGCCGAGCAGGTTGCTCTTCGGCACGCGCACGTTGTCGAAGAACAGCTCGCAGGTGTCCTGGCCGCGCATGCCGACCTTCTTCAGCGGCCTGCCCTTGGTGAAGCCGGGGGTCTTGGCATCGATGATGAGCAGCGAGACGGCCTGCGCGCCGGCGTTGATGTCGCCGCTCTTCACCACGACCACGACCATGTCGCAGAGATAGCCGTTGGTGATGAAGATCTTGGAGCCGTTGACGATGTAGTCGTCGCCGTCGGCCACGGCGGTGGTGCGGATGGCCTGCAGGTCGGAGCCGGTGCCGGGCTCGGTCATGGCGATGGCGGTGACGCATTCGCCGGTGGCCATCTTCGGCAGCCAGGTCTTCTTCTGTTCTTCGTTGCCGAAGTTGTTGATGTAGTTGGCGACGATGTCGGAGTGCAGCGCGAAGCCGGAGGCGGAATCGCCGACGCGCGCCTGCTCTTCCACCAGGATCATCGAATAGAGGCGGTCGACGCCGGAGCCGCCGTATTCCTCGGGCATGGTGGCGCAGAGCAGGCCGAGTTCGCCGGCCTTGTTCCAGAGGTGGCGGTCGATGTGCTGCTGTTCCTCGAAGCGCTCCATGTGGGGCGCCATCTCGGTTTCGAAGAAACGGCGCGCGGTCTGGCGGAAGGCTTCGTGGTCGGCGTTGAGAAGCGTACGGGGAATCATCGGCGCGATGGGCGTCGGGACATGCACGGAATTGGCCATGGATGGCTCCTGTTCTGGCGGCGGCCGCGCGGGCGGCCGGCGTAATGCGTGGCGGTGGGGCCGGCCGGGACGGGGCCCGGGCGGCCGTGGCTGCCGGAGCGGCGGCCTGTGGCAGGGCCGGGAGTACTGGCCCGGGCCGCGCTCCGGAGGCTGGACTTTGCCACGAGTCGGGCGCTCATGCCGAGCATTTGTCGGCGCCGCAAGGCTTTTTTTGCAGCCGCAGCGCGTGGTCGGGGCGGGGGAGGGCCGGCTCCGGGCGCCTGCAGGTTCCGGCCTGATGAACGCCCCGAGGGGAATCGGCGGGAGAGGGGTTCGCGGCTGAAGCCGCTCCTACCAAACCCATGCCTGTAGGAGCGGCT
>JBMOQI010000021.1:0-17765 GCA_049320605.1 Pseudomonadota bacterium
GGCCCCTTTGGGGGGGGGGGGGGGGGGGGGGGGGGGGGGGGGGGGGGGGGGGGGGGGCGGGGGGGGGGCGGGGCGGGGCGGGGGGGGGATCGGTGGGGGTTCGCGGCTGAAGCCGCTCCTACGGATTCGACCCTGGGCCTGTAGGAGCGGCTTCAGCCGCGAACCGCAACGCCTTTGATCCTGAAACCGGCCCGCCGCGCGTCAATGCGGCTTCAGGTGGCCCTCGATGGTGTCGTCCAGCGTCTTGCCGAGTGCCGCACCGATCATCATCTTCGCGCCGGCGACGAGATCGCCGTGCTTGTGGTCCCAGTAATAGCCCGCGGTGGGCGCGACCTTGATGACGGTGAGGCGCGGATCGTCCTTGCCGGCGGTGAACCAGGTGTTGAGCAGGGGCGACCAGAGCTGCTCGATCCTGGCGCGGTCGCGCAGCACCGTGGCGATGCCGCTGAGGTGCAGGAAGCAGGTCTGCCTGCCGCCCTGGAAGAACAGCTCCACCTCGGCATCGGTGGCGAGTTCGCGGTTCTTCACGCTGTCGTCCGAGCTCAGGAACCAGAGGTTGCCGGCCTCGTCGACGTGGCGCACGTTCATCGGCCGCGGCTCGAACTGCCGGTTCATGCCGGGGCGCGTGCAGAAGAAACAGTTGTGCATGTCCTCGACCATGTGGCGCAGCTGCGCGATGGCCGCCGCGCCCTGCAGGTCCTGATGGTTTTTTTCGGCTTGCTGCTGCTTGATGGAATCCATGCCGGGCCTCCCGTCTCGTGAGTGCGCGCAGCAGGCCGGCGCTGCGCCGCCCTGCTGCGCCTGGATGAAAGATCCCCTCTCAGTGTAGCGAATGCCGCCGCCGCCAAGGGAAAGGCGAAGTGAAAGCGGCCCTTCACTTCGCCTTTCCGGTGTGCCCCGGCGATTACCTCGCCAGGGGGTCGCGCCTAGCGGTTCTGCTGGCGGCTCTGGTCCTGCTGGCCCTGCTGCTGACCCTGCTGGCCCTGCTGCTGACCCTGCTGGCCCTGCTGGCCCTGCCGGTCCTGCTGCTGACCCTGCTGGCCCTGCTGGCCCTGCTGCTGACCCTGCTGGCGTTGCGGTTGCTGCTGGCCGCCCTGCTGGCCGCCCTGTTGATTCTGTGCCATGACACACCTCCGATTCGTGCGCGGAAAATGCAGCCGGGAAACAACTGCGTCGCCTACAGGCTAGTCCACGGCGCGGCCGGCGCTGCGGTAATTGCAAGGCGTAACAGATCGGGAATTCTTTTTAATCCGGGGCGTACAGGAAATTACCCGGGGGCCGGCGCGCGCGAACGCCGCTCAGGCCCCGCCGCGCGCGCGCCGCGTCTCCCAGCCCTTTTTCGCCGCCGCGCTGCGCTGCGTCGCCGACCGGCTGCCGCCGCCGATGCGCCCGCCCTGGCGCGCGGATTCGTGCGTATCTTTCCTGCCGCGGCCCGAGCCCGATTTGTTGCCGCCGCCGGTTTCCTTGTTGACGGTGGCCCAGGCGCGGCGCTCGGCTTCCTGTTCCGGAACGCCGCGCTCCTCGTAGCCTGCCTCGATGTGCCGGGCCTGGCGCTTCTGCTTGTCCGTATAGGCGGACTTGTCTCCGCGTGGCATGACGATGCTCCTGCGTGAACCGGGACACATCGAGTGTAGAAGAGGCGCGCCGCAACGTGCGCCGCGCCGCGGAACAGCCACGGCGGCCCGCGCCGTCCGCCTTGCGTCAGCGCGTGTGCCAGGCCGTGGATTCGCGCGGGGGCGGGCGCAACCGGTAATCCAGCTCGCTGTCCCAGCGGCCCAGGCGCGCCGCCGCCTCGTAGCAGCTCTGCAGGAAGGAGAGCAGCGTCGCATCCGGATCGGCCGAGGCGCGCACGCAGTCGTAGGGCAGGATGAATTCCTCCAGCTCCCGGCTGTAGAACGCGCCCTGCGGCTGCACCGGCGCCGCGCTGAAACCCCTGGGCTCCGGATACGCGTAGCTGTAGAAAAGCGGAAAGGGATGCGCGCCGCCGCCCGGCCGGAAACCGGCGCTGCAGACCTCCTCCGCGCCGGCCTCGCGCCCGGCCCGGTCCGGCAGGTGGGCAAGGCCGCCGGGGTGGCGCGGCGCCGGCCGTCCGGAAAAACGCGTCACCGCCAGCTCGAAGCTCCCCCCGAAAAAATGCACCGGACTGCTCTTGCCGGCAAAGCGCGCGCGAAAGGCCTGCAGCAGGCGGTCGGCCTGCGCCAGCAGCTGGAAGAAGCGCTGCGCATACGCCGGGTCGTAGCTCTTGTGCGTGGTGTCCTGGTCGAAGGCGATGGGATGCGCCACCTCGCCGGGATGCGTGTCGATGTGGATGTAGAGGTCCAGCGTCTCCAGCTCGCGCAGCAGCGTGCGGTAGAACTCGGAAACGGTCTGCGCGCGCAGCGGCAGCGCGCGCCGCTCGCCGCTGCTGGTGCGGATGAGCAGCTCGTGCGCGAGCAGGTCGAACTCGATCTCGAAGGTGCGCGTGCCGTAGGGAATGGGCGAGGTGGTGAGGCCGCAGGCGGTGACGTAGAGCGGCGCATGCGAGGAGTGGTCGATCCAGGGCGTGAGCGAGAGCCGGATCTTGCCGACGATCTGCGCCCACCGCTGCAGCGTCTCGCGGGTGTCCTGCCAGGCCTCCAGCGGCAGCGCCGGCCATTGGGATTCGCGGCTGGGCATGACCCACCTCCTCTGTGCGCAATGCGATCAGAACAGTGTAGGCAGTCCGCCGAAAATGGCGCGCGATTGCAGCGGGGCGCATGTTTTATGTCTGTGGGTCGGATTTCAGTCCGACTGCAGTGCATGCTTCGGCGCCGTCGTCGGACTGAAGTCCGACCTACAACCCCGCCGCACCAGGGCTCGCCATCGCCCCGCAACCCCGCCGCACCCGATCTCGCCATCGCCCCGCAACCCCGCTGCACCCGGGCTCGCCGTAGCAGCAAGCCCAGGCGCTCCGCAGGAGTCGCCTTTCTTTGCCTACTTTCTTTTTGCGACAAAAAGAAAGTGAGGCCCCGCCGGCAAGGCGCAACGCCCTTGCAGGGAAACAGCAGCAGCAACCCAGCCGGAGCACTTCACCGTAAAGCGAGATAGAACCAAAATCCCCGCCCTCCCGGGCAATCGGCAGGCAAATCCCAGCCCCCGCACACAGGGCCCTGCGGAAAAACGCAGAGAGTAAATTCTGTAACTCTCCCTTTGAAAAGTTCCGTTTTTGACCAGCGATACTTCTCCGTCCTGATTCTTGTCCCCGCTGTCACCAACAGGCCTCCTTCTGTAGTTTTTCTGACCCCACCCTCGTAATAAAAAACAAACAAATCCTCTCCTTCCGCAACAGAACTCTCGTCCACATGCTGTTGAAGCAAGAGCCTGTACGTTGGATGTTTCGCTCCCCAACTAAAGTAGTATTTGGAAGGAGCTTTTTATCCATGCGAAGAATTAAGAATCGTGACCGTTTTTTCTCCTTTTTCATTGTTCTGTTACTAGGGTTTCCGCTGTACGCCTCCGCCGGTCTTCTCGACCTGCTGAGCGCCTACCGCTCCGGCAGCACCAGTACGAGCACAACCACAACCCCCAGCACAACCTCCAGCACCAGCACGCAGACCGTCACCTACACGCCGTCCAACTGGCCGCAGGCCCTGCAGGGCGACCTCTTCCTGCCGCCCCAGGACGGCAAGGCCGATCCCGTGGTCCTGCTGCTGCACGGCGGCGCCTGGCAGCGCGGCGACAAGAGCAGCTACTCGGGCCTGGGCAAGACGCTGGCCAGCCGCGGCTATGCCGCCTTCGCCATCAACTACCGCTTCGCGCCGGGCTCCACGCATCCCGCCCAGCTGCAGGACATGCAGCAGGCCCTGCGCTACCTGGTGGCGCACGCGGCCGAGCTCGGCATCGACGTGAGCCGTCTCGCCACCTGGGGCTATTCGGCGGGCGGCCATCTCGCCGCCCTGCTGGCCGTGCAGCCGGCTTCCGACCTCCCGCCGGTGCGCGTGGTGCTCGCGGGCGCGCCGCCCTCCGACCTCACCGCGCCCGAAGCGCGTGACGAGGCTTCCGTGAAGATCTTCATGGGCGGTTCCTACAGCCAGATCCCGGCGCTGTACGAGCAGGCCTCGCCGGCCCACCAGGTGCGCACCGGCATGGCGCCGGTCTTCCTCTACCACGGCACGGCCGACACCACGGTGCCGCCGCTGCAGAGCGAGAACTTCGCCAGGACGCTGCAGGCCGCCGGCGTGCCGGTGGAAGTGGTGTGGCTGCAGGGCCTGGACCACAGCCAGGCCTCGGGCGCGACCTCGCAGTACCGCGACAAGGCGCTGGCCTTCCTCGACCGCCATATCAACGCGGACGCAGGCGGCCTGAGCCCGACCACGCCGGTGCCGACCGATCCGGTGGTCACCGCGCCGGTCGTCACGGCGCCGAGCACCGGCAGCACCGCGGGCAGCACGACCACCACGACGTCCGGCAGCCTCAGCACCCGCCTCAGGAGCTTCTTCAGCCGCTGAGGCCAGTAGCGCTGCCGTCACCGCGAGAACAAAAAAGGGTGGAGTGACTCAGGTCACTCCGCCCTTTTTTATCCGCTTATCAAACGCTTAAGGAGTTCCTGCACGGTCGGGGCCGGCCTCCCGGCAAGCCCCGCGTCTGCCTTCCAACTCAGCAGTTTTACAAATCTCCCCCGCGCGGCGGTTGACATCGTGCGTGAAAAACAAATATCACTACAAATCATTCGTGAGCAAACGATAGCAGGAGTAAGGCTCGCATGGATTTGTCCCCCGGCTATGAAGTCCGCCTGCTGCGCGCCATCCGCCGCGTCATCCGCGCCGTGGACATGCATTCCAAGATGCTGCAGCAGGCCCAGGACATCACCTCGCCCCAGCTGGTCTGCCTGATGACCCTGATGCGCCCGGGCCCGCTGACCCTGAAGGCGCTGTCCCAGGCCATCGACCTCAGCCCCAGCACCACCGTCGGCATCGTCGACCGGCTCGAGGACAAGGGCCTCGTCACCCGTACGCGCAGCACCCACGACCGCCGCCAGGTCATGGTCTCGATCACCGTGCAGGGGCAGCAGGCCGCGCAGCGCGCGCCCTTTCCGCTGCAGAACCGGCTGGTGGAGTCGTTCCGCGAGCTGCCCGAGCTGGAGCAGGCGACGCTGACGCTGGCCTTCGAGCGCGTCGTCGCGCTGATGGGCGCCGGGGAGATCGACGCCTCGGCCATCCTCGACACGGCGCCGATCGCGGAGGCGATGCCGGATACGCTCGCCAGCCTCGGCATCACCGGCCGCGCCGGCGCGGCCGAGCCCGACTGAAGCCGCCATGCACGCGCCGAGCGGCATCCGGCTGCGGCCGCCCTCCGCCGCGGACGGCGCGGCGCTGCACGAGCTGGTGCGGCGCTCGCCGCCGCTGGACCTCAACTCCGTGTACGCCTACCTGCTGCAGGGACTGCATCTCGCCGACACCTGCGTGGTGGCGGAAACGGACAGCGGGCTGGCGGGCTATGTCTCGGCCTACCTGCCGCCGCGCACGCCCGACACCCTGTTCGTCTGGCAGGTCGCCGTCGCCGCCGCGCAGCGCGGCCGGGGTCTTGGCCTGCGCATGCTGCAGCACCTGCTGGCGCGTCCCGGCTGCGCCGGCGTGCGCTGGCTGGAAACCACGGTGACGCCGGGCAACGCCGCCTCGCGCCGCCTCTTCGAGAAATTCGCCGCGGACCAGGGCTGCGCCTGCCGCGTGAGCCGCCTGTTCACCGCCGCCTCCTTCGGAAGCCCATCCCACGAGGAGGAGGAGCTCTATCGCATCGGGCCGCTGCCGCGCAGCGGGTAACTCACACCCTAGGAGACCCCCATGCAAGCGAATGCCTTCGAACGCCTCGAATCCGAGCTTCGCTCCTGCAGCCGCAGCTTTTTGTGGGGGGACTTCAGTCCGACAGCAGCGCCGGATTCTCTGCCGTCGTCGGACTGAAGTCCGACCTACAACAACATTGCCTGGCTCTGGAGCAGGATCTTTGAGTCTTGGTTCTGGAGCAGGATCTTTGAGCCTGGCTCTGGAACAGGTTCTTTAATTTTGGAGCGATCGCTGCGTACTCGGGAAGCAAATATCCGCCTCGGCCGGCGCGCGCCACCGCACAGAAAACCGCGCAACTTTCGCGTATGGTTTTTGCAAAAATCCTCGCAATTCCTCCTCCCGCCCCCATTAATTCCCTCACGACAGTGATGTAAAAAAGCCGCGCCGATTCCGGGCCGTAAAGAGAAACCTCCGCAGGCTTCCGGACCAGGCCGCGCCCGCCAGAACCCCCCGCAAGGATCCGCACCGAACACGCTGCAGCCAGCAGCCGGGACTGCCCCTGCCCCCGTGCCGGCGGCAGCGCTTCCGCCTCCCTGTCGCCTCGAGTTCACCCGGCGGGGACACCGCGATGCACGAGGAAGAAAACGCCGCCAGCTGGCGTCAGCAGGAGGAGCTGGAGCAACAGGAATGGGAAGAAGAGCGCCGCGCCGCCAGAGGCGGGCGTAACCGCGAGGTAATTAGTCATGTCAAAAGTCTATCAGGCCATCGCGTCGGTGATGGCGGACCTGGCCAGCGAGGGGATCGGCAAGAACCGCCGCAACACCCAGCAGGGCTACCAGTTCCGCGGCATCGACGACGTCTACAACACGCTGAGCTCGATCCTGGCCAGGCACGGCCTGCTGATGCTGCCGCGCATCCTGAACCGTAGCTGCGAGGAGCGAACGACGAAGAGCGGGAGCGCCCTGTTCTACGTCACCGTCGAGGCCGAGTTTGACCTCGTCTGCGCGGAGGACGGCAGCACGCACACCATCCGCACCTTCGGCGAGGCCATGGACAGCGCCGACAAGGCCACCAACAAGGCCATGAGCGCGGCCTACAAGTACGCGGCCATGCAGGCCTTCTGCATCCCCACCGAAGGCGACAACGACGCCGACGCGAGCACGCACGAGGTGACGCCGGCCGTGCAGGAGGCGCCGCCCGAGTGGATGGCGCGGATCGAGAGCTCCATCCGCCACGCGGAATCGCGCGCCGCGGTGGAAGAGATCCGCAGCTACATCGGCACCAAGCCGCTGCCGCCGGCGCAACGCGCGAAGCTGACCCGGCTCTGCGACGAAACCGAAAGCCACTTCACTACGGAGAACGCATAAATGCGAGGCGTGAACAAAGTCATTCTCGTGGGCAACCTGGGGCGCGAGCCGGACGTGCGTTACACGCCGTCCGGCGAGGCGGTGACCAAGCTCAGCCTGGCCACCAGCGAGTCCTGGCGCGACAAGAACACCGGCGAGCAGAAGGAGCAGACCGAATGGCACCGCGTGGTGTTCTTCGGCCCGCTCGCGGAAACCGTGGGCGCGCAGCTGCACAAGGGCAGCAAGGTCTTCGTGGAAGGCGCGCTGCAGACGCGCAAGTGGCAGGACAAGGAGACCGGCCAGGACCGCTACGTCACCGAGATCCGCGGCCTGCACATGCAGCGCCTGGACAGCCCGGGACCGCGCGCGGACGCCGCCAACGACGCCAGCTACCCGGCCTACGCGGACAGCGCGCCGCCGGGAGCCCCACGCCGCGGCTATCCGCCGCGCGCCGCCGCCAAGGGCGCGGCGGCGCCGGCCTATAACTTCGACGACGACATTCCGTTCTGACGAGGTCCGCCATGGGGAGCACGCTTTCTCTCTACCAGATGACAGAGGAGTACCGGCTGGCGCTGACCGTGCTGGCCGAGGCCGACCTCGACGAGCAGACCGTCGCCGACACGCTGGAAGGCCTCGAGGGCGAACTCTCGATCAAGGCGGCCAACGTGGCGGCCTTCGTGCTCAACATCGAGGCCGAGGCGGAGGCGGCGCGCGCGGCGGAGGAACGCATCAAGAAGCGCCGGCAGACGCTGGAGAAACGCGCCGCGCAACTGCGCGACTACCTGCTCGGCAACATGCGGCGCGCCGGCATCGCGGAGATCGCCGCGCTGGACCAGTCCTTCCGGGCGCGCGTGCTGCCGGGACGCGAGGCCGTCGTCGTCGACGACGAGCAGCGGCTGCCGGCGGATTACCTGCGCGTGAAGTTCACCGAGGAGCCGGACAAGACGCTGATCGCGCGGGCCATCAGGGAAGGCCACGAGGTGCCGGGCGCGCACCTGGAGCGGCGGCCGACGCTGAAGATCGGCTGAAGCCGGCACAGCTCGCGCCCCGGCGCCCCGGCAGAAGCCGCCCCCGCGACGGAATTCCCGGCGGAAGCCGCCCCCGCGACGGAATTCCCGGCGGAAGCCATTCCCGCCGCCGCCGAATTCCCGGCAGGGGTTTGCGCATTGTTTTGCGCATTGTTTTGCGCATTGTTTTGCGCATGGTTTTGCGCATTGTTTTGCGCATGGGTTTGCGTAGGAGCGGCTTCAGCCGCGAACCGCCCCGCCCCGCCCGCTCACTCCGGATTTTTTTCAGGCGCGCCGCGGCAAGGCCGGAGCTGCGCGCCTAGGGAGGCAGCGTGAGCGCGCTGCCGCGGCGGCCAGCGCCGGCCGCCGCGCCGGCAACGCGCGCCGTACGCCGCCCGCGGCCCAGCCAGGCGAGCACCGCCCAGGCGTTCTCGAGATCGTCCGGCAGCGGGCCGTAGCGTTGCTGCAGGCGGCGGTGCCAGGCCTCGAAGGCGGCGCGCTGCGGCTCCAGCTTGCCGCGCGCGCGCAGCTCGCAGAAGACGCGTTCGCGTATCGCGAGGTCGTCCTGCAGGCGCTTGCGCAGGCCCTCGGCGACGGTTTCGCCGGGCTTGCCCGGCGTCGCGCGGCGCAGGCCGCCGTGCTGCCGGTAATGCACCAGCGCCTGCGGCGCGGGAATGAAGCCGATCTCCGCCAGCGCCGCGCGCAGCAGGTATTCGTCGTCCTCCTGCGACGACAGCCGCGGATCCCAGCGTCCCATCCGCGCGCAGGCCGCGCGCGTGAAAAGATAACCGTGGATGGGCACGAACCACTGCCCCGCGATCATGGCGGCCAGCACGTCGCTGCGCTGCGGCGCCACGGCCGGCGCGGCGCCGGACACGGCAGCGTCGCCGTCGTGCAGGAGGGTGTAGCTCGCCATGCTCGCCGCCGCGCCCGGCGCGCCGGCCAGCGCCTGCGCCAGGTGCTGCAGGGCGGCGGGCGCCATCAGGTCGTCGTCGTCCATGAAATGGATGCCGTCGCCGCGGCTTTCGCGCAGGCCGCGATTGCGCGCCGCCGCCGGGCCGCGGTTGCGCTGGCGGACATAGCGCAGCGCGAAGGCGGCGGCAGCCGGGCGCGCCTGCCAGCGCGTCAGCGCGCCGCGCGTCGCCGGGCCCGAGCCGTCGTCGACGACGATCACCTCGGAAGGCGGCAGGCGCTGGGCCGCCAGGCAGTCCAGCGCCTCCAGCAGGAAACGCGGGCGGTCGTGGGTGGCGATGATGGTCGATATCCGCAGGGACATGCGCGGGGCCTCCTCCGGCAGAGGGCAGCGCGCAGGCTGAGCGGTTTCCGTGGCGACGCCCGGGATGAAGAAAAGCGGCGGGAGATGCCGTGACACGATCCGCACAACGCAGCCCTCCAGCTTTAGAAAGTTTACATGCGGAGGCGAGGTGTCAAATTCTGTGAACGAAATCCAACACTCGTGAAACTTACCCGCAACGATCTTCCGGCCAGGAGGGCGTCGCGACGGCAAAAACCATCTAACACTCTAGGAGCGGGTGCGCTGCTGTCGGGGGAGGGACCTCAGAGCCTGTCCAAAATCTTGGAGTGGTCCCTTAAAAAGAGGGGGCTGCGATTCTTTTTTCGCGGCTAAAGCCGCTCCTACATAGGAATTAATCATAGGAATTAATCATAGGAATTAATCATAGGAATTAATCATAGGAATTAATCATAGGAATTAATACCTGTAGGAGCGGCTTTAGCCGCGAAAAAAGGCGACGGGCAGCGCGACAAATAGATTATGAACAGGCTCTCAGCCGGGGACGCCTGCTCCGGCTCCCGGGATCAGCTTTCAATCCAACCCCTGTGGGTCGGACACCTGTGGAACCAGACACCTGTGGAACCAGACACCTGTGGAATCAGACACCTGTGGAATCAGACACCTGTGGAACCAGACACCTGTGGAACCAGACACCTGTAGGTCGGACTTCAGTCCGACAGCAGCGTTGAATCCGGCACCGTCGGACTGAACTCCGGCCCACAGAAACAGCAGGAACACCTGCAGGGTTTTCGGCCATGCCCATGCGCCAGACCGTGGTGCGCGTGATTGCGCTGTTCGCCAGCATGGCGCTGCTGATCGCCGGCAACGCCCTGCTCGGCACGCTGCTCTCGGTGCGCCTGGAAATCGAGAGGTTTGCCACCGCCAGCATCGCCGTCGTGCTGTCGATCTACTCGCTGGGCTTCATCGTCGGCACGCTCTGGCTGGACCGCGTCATCCACCGCGTCGGCCACATCCGCGCCTTCGCCGCCTTCGCCGCGCTCTACTCCGCCTGCATCCTGAGTTTTCCGCTGCACATCTCGGTGCCGGGCTGGGTCGTGCTGCGCGTGCTCACCGGCTTCTGCATCGCCGGCCTCACGCTGGTCATGGAAAGCTGGCTCAACGGCCGCGCCACGGTGGAGAACCGGGGCCGGCTGCTCGCGGTCTACATGGTGATCTTCTATCTCGCCGCGGCCTGCGGCCAGCTGCTGCTGCGCGCGGGCGACCCGACGCGGCTGGCGCTGTTCAGCGTCGCCGGCATCCTGGTCGCGCTGGCCGTGATTCCGCTCGCGCTCACGCGCGAGACGGCGCCGGAAATCCTGCCGGCGCCGCGCCTGAAGCTGCGCGAGCTGGCGCGCCATGCGCCGCTCGGCGTCGTCGCCGCCTTCACCGCCGGCGTGATCACCAGCGCCTTCTCCGGCGCCGGCCCCATCTATGCCCTGCGCATCGGCCTGGCGCCGGAAACCATCGCACTCTTCATGGCCGGGCCCATCGTCGCCTCCATGCTGATCCAGGCGCCGGTGGGCTGGGTCTCGGACCGGCTGCCGCGCAAATCCGTGCTCGGCGTCACTGCCTTCCTGGCGCTGGCGACGGCACTGGTGGTCCCGCTCGCCGGCAAGCTGACGTACGAGCTATTGGCGACAGCCATCGCGCTGCACGTCGCGCTCGCCTCCCTGCTCTACCCCATGAGCCTCGCCCTCACCCACGACGCGCTGGACGCGCACCACGTGATTCCCGCCAACGCCACGCTGCTGCTCGCGCTCGGCCTGGGCACCGTGCTCGGGCCGCTGGCGGCGCCGCTGGCGATGGCCGTGTTCGGCCCCGCGGGGCTGTTCTTCTTCATCGCCGGCGCCCTCGCCCTGCTGGTCCTGCTGCTCGTCGTGCTCAACGGACGCCAGGCGACGGTGCCGGTGCCGGAGCAGACGCACGGCGTCGTCGCCATGCCGCTCGGGGCGTCGCCGCTGGCGACCGAGCTCGACCCGCGCGCCGACCCGGAGGATTTCGAAGCGCTGCACCACAACATCGAGGAAATCGAAGAGGAGCGGCGGCGCGCGTGAGGCCGGAAAATAAACCTGTCCCCTTTAACCGCCAGCGCCGATAATCGCGCCCTTCTCCTTAGCTGCCCCGGAACCTCCCTTGCCTACCGCCTTTGCCACCCTCGGTCTCTCGCCCGAACTGGTCCGTGCCCTGAAAGACAGCGGCTACACCACGCCCACGCCCATCCAGACCGAGGCGATTCCCGCCGTGCTCGCCGGCCGCGACCTGCTCGCCGCCGCGCAGACCGGCACCGGCAAGACCGCCGGCTTCACCCTGCCCCTGCTGCAGCGGATTTCCACCGTGGATTTCGCGAAATCCACCACCCGGGCGAAGATCCGCGTGCTCATCCTGACGCCGACGCGCGAGCTCGCCGCGCAGGTCGAGGAAAGCGTGCGCACCTACGGCAAGTACATCGATGTCAAATCGCTGGTGATTTTCGGCGGCGTCAGCATCGTCCCGCAAAAAGAGAAGCTGAACCGCCGCATCGACATCCTGGTGGCGACGCCGGGCCGCCTGCTCGACCTCGCCGGCCAGCGCGCCGTCGATCTCTCCGGCGTGCAGACCCTGGTGCTGGACGAAGCCGACCGCATGCTCGACATGGGCTTCATCCGCGACATCCGCCGCATCCTGCCGCTGCTGCCGGCGCAGCGGCAGAACCTGCTCTTCTCCGCGACCTTCTCCGACGAGATCAAGCAGCTCGCCGCCGGCATCCTGCGCGACCCGGTGCATATCGAAGTGGCGCGGCGCAACGCGCCTGCCGAGCTGGTGACGCAGGTCGTGCATCCGGTGGACCGCGAACGCAAGCGCGAGCTGCTGGAGAAACTCATCCGCGAAGGCAAATGGACGCAGGTGCTGGTCTTCACCCGTACCAAGCACGGCGCCAACCGCCTGGCCGAGCAGCTCGACAAGAATGGCATCAGCGCCCTGCCCATCCACGGCAACAAGAGCCAGAGCGCGCGCGAGCGTGCACTGGGCGAATTCAAGGCCGGCACGCTGCGCGTACTCGTGGCTACCGACATCGCGGCGCGCGGCATCGACATCGACGCGCTGCCGCATGTGGTGAATTACGAGCTGCCGAACACGCCGGAAGATTATGTGCACCGCATCGGCCGCACCGGCCGCGCCGGCGCCGAGGGCGAAGCGGTGTCGCTGGTCTGCGTGGACGAGCTGAAGCTGCTGGCGGATATCGAGAGGCTGATGAAGCGCAAGCTGGCGTCGGTGGTGATTCCGGGTTTCGAGCCCGACCCGAATGCAAAGCCGGAACCGCTGCGCAAGCCGCGCACCGATCTGCCGCCGCGCGCGCCGCGGGGCGCGAAACCGGGGGCGGGCAAGCCGGGTGGCGGCAAAGCCGGGGACAGCGGCAGGCCGGCTTCCCGACCCGGCGCTGGCGCGGGCCATGCGCCCGCCTCCGGCCGCAAACCGGAAGGCGGCGGCAGGCCCGTCTCGCGGCCGGGGGCAGGCCAGGCAGCGGCGGCGGGCAAGCCGCCCGCGCGCCGGCGCCGCCGATGAGCTGCTCGGCATCAAGCCCATGAAGAAGGCCCGGCAACCCGACAGCCGCCTGCTGCGCCGCATGCAGCAGATCGAGCGCGGCCTGCAGGCGGCCAAAGAAGGCCGCGTCATTTCGCACGACGACGTGAAGAAGCGCTTCCTGAATGATCGTTAACTGGACTGATTCCGTCATGTGCGGCCGCTACAACGTCAGCGATGGACCCCAGACCAAGGCCTGAGGGTTGACCGGGATTCGTGAAATTTTCGCAGAAACGAATCTGGCCAACTGGTTTAAGTGCCTGAACCAAAGTTTTCTGACAAGCCCCTCTCCCCTGGCGGGAGAGGGGTTGGGGAGAGGGGCCATGAACGTTGGCCGCTGCCCCCTCTCCCCGGCCCTCTCCCGCCAAGGGAGAGGGGAAGCGCCTGCAATGGCTGGCTTTGGGTGTCGGAAAGTTTTGTGCGGGCACTTATGTGGGCTTTCCGATACGGGGCCAATTGCCTGGAGCCTAGTGCCGCGGCGACAGCCAAGCCTGCATCATATTGTTGAGCTCCTTGATGCGTACCGGTTTGGGCAGGTAATCGTCCATGCCGGCGGCCAGGCATTTTTCGCGGTCGCCCTCGAAGGCGGCGGCGGTCATGGCGATGATGGGAGTGTGCTGGCCGGGTGGCTCCTGGCCGCGAATCGTCGCGCAGGCGGTGCAGCCATCCATCACCGGCATGTCGCAGTCCATCAGCACCAGATCGTAGTGGCAGCGTTGGCAGGCGGTGACCGCCTCCTGCCCGTCGGCGGCCACATCCACGGTGCAGCCCAGGCGCTTGAGCATTTCGACGGCGACGATCTGGTTCACCACATTGTCTTCCGCCACCAGGATGCGGGTGCCCGCCGGGAGCTGGTCTTGCGCCAGGGCCACAGCCGGTTCCGGCTGTGGCCAGTCGGCCTCGGGCACCGGCTCGAAGGGCAGTTCCACCCAGAAGGTGCTGCCCTGGCCGGGCGTGCTGTGAAAGCCGATCTCGCCGCCCATGGCCTGGGTCAGCCGCTTGCAGATGGCGAGGCCGAGCCCGGTGCCGCCAAAGTACCGGGTGGTGGAGGCGTCCGCCTGCATGAAGGGCTCGAAGATCAGTTCCTGTGACTTGGCATCGATGCCGATGCCGGTGTCCTGCACTTCACAGCAGAGCGAGAGCAAGTGGCTGGTTTGCCGTATCGGATGGCAGCGCAGGATTACCTCGCCTTCGCGGGTGAACTTCACGGCATTGTTGAGCAGGTTGAGCAGGATCTGGCGCAGCCGGGCCGGATCGCCGCGCAGGCCGCCGGGCGCATGGATGTCATGGGAGAGGGTGAGCCCTTTCGTCCTGGCGAGTTCCGTCACCAGTCCCAGCGTCTCGATCAGCAGCTGGCGCGGATCGAAGATGACGCTTTCCAGCTCCAGCTTGCCGGATTCGTACTTGGAAAAATCCAGAATGCCGTTGATGAGCTCCAGCATGGTCTCACCTGCCGTGCGCGCCAGCTCGGCATGGCGGCGCTGGGCCTCGCTCAGGGGGGTGTTCAGCAGCAGGCCGTTCAGGCCGATCACGGCGTTCAGCGGGGTGCGCAGTTCATGGCTCATCATGGCCAGAAACGCCGCTTTGGCCTGCGCGGCCTGCTCGGCCTCGTGGCGTGCCTTCTCCGCCTTTTGCTCCGCCGCCTCGGCGCTGTGTTTGGCCTGTTCTTCGCCGTGCAGGCTCTTGGCCAGATTCTGGCTCAGCCGGTCCGTGGCATGGCGGCCCGCGGTGCCGAAGGCGGCGGCAAGAAAAATCAGCACCAGCAGGACAAAGAAACCCACATCCGGTGTGGTAACGAAGGGCGCCGGCACCGAGAGCAGATAGCGATCGAAGGCCCACAGGCCGCCGGCGGTGAGCATGGTGATGCTTGCCCACAACATGGCGGTGGGCGGCGTGAACAGGAACGCCGCCATGACAGGCAGGAGGGGCAGGAACAAAGGCGCAAAGGAGGCGTGCTCCTCCCCCAGGAGCGCGACCATCACGATCAGCGCGAGGCAGAGCAGCAGCAGGGCCACGGCAATGCGATGGAGCTGGGCGCTGCGCTGCAGGGGCAGCCATCGTCGCAGCGCCAGCAGCCCCAGGCCCAGCGCCCCGGCCATACCGGCCCCTGGCCAGTGCCCGATGACCAGCAGGCCGGCCCCGATGAAAACGGCCGCCGCCAGGCCGATCAGGAGGAAATTGCTGAACTGCCGCTGTGCCTGCTCCTCGGTCATGCGCACCAGATAAGGGGTATATGGCGCCGGCGCCACATCTTTGGTGCGAGAAGGAAATAATTTCATGGACGACTATCCGTATCGGCCTTCCCCCACGATATAAGACTTTGGAATGCACGCTCTATAGCGTTCTATAAGCGTTCTATAAGCGTTCTATAAGCCGCGTGTTAACTCATGGTGGGGTGTCGCCAACACTTTGCCGCCAACTAATGACAAGGCCTGTAGTGGCGTAATGAACCGCTCCATCAGGCATACCTCTCGCCTCCTTTATCTCCTTTCCTTTCAGAGTTTCTTAGAGCCTGTTCATAATCTATTTGTCGCGCTGCCCGTCGCCTTTTTTCGCGGCTAAAGCCGCTCCTACAGGTATTAATTCCTATGATTAATTCCTATGTAGGAGCGGCTTTAGCCGCGAAAAGAGAATCGCAGCCCCCTCTTTTTAAGGGACCACTCCAAGATTTTGGACAGGCTCTTACAGCGCACCTGAAAACCGATCGGCCCACCTTTTTCCGTCACGCGAGCGGCAGCAGCCGCAGCGAGATTTCCGCGAGTCCCCAGCCGATCAGGGCGCCGCACACCACGTCGGTGGGATAGTGCAGGCCGAGCACCATGCGCGAGAGCGCCACCAGCAGCGCGAACGGCAGCAGCAGCGGCGCCAGCAGCGGGAACCAGGCCAGCGCCACGGTGGTGAAGAGCACCGCCTGCAGCGTGTGGCCGGACGGAAAGCTGTAGCGGTCCAGCGGCGTGCCCGCGCAGCGGATGTCGCTGTGCGTGATGAAGGGCCTTTCACGCACCAGTCGGTTCTTGAGCAGCTTGTAGAGCGCGAGGCCCACCAGCGAGGTCAGCCCCATCTGCAGCGCGGCGACGCGCCCTTCCACGCCGCCGATCAGCGCGAGCGCGCCCATCAGCGCATACCAGAAGACGCCGTCGCCCAGGCGGCTCACCGCCTTGAAGACGAGGCAGACGGCCTGCTGGCGCGAAGTGCGGTTGAAGGAGATGCAGAGGCGGTGTTCGAGCGCATCCAGCCGGGGAATGCCACGCAGCGCGTGGCTGTGCGATAGCGATTTGTCCATGCGCACAGGCTAGCTGCCGCGGGCTACAGTTGCGTGCCATTTTTCTGACAGGCACGTTAACGCGACAGATATTTTCCGAGGCCCGGCATTTCCTTGCAGAAGGACAACACCTGTTTCCTCCCTGCCCCCGCCGCGCTGTGGGTCGGACTTCAGTCCGACGCGGTTGTCGAATCCGATGCCGCCGTCGGACTGAAGTCCGACCCACACTGAGGTCCGACCCACACGGAAGGCCGACCCACGCTGAAGGCCGGCCCACAAAGCGCGGCCGGTTTTGACGCGGGCTGCTGCTTCCCCGGCCGCGCCCCTTGCATCACGAAACCTTCACGCGGCTGCAAGCAAAGCTTCATGCGCAGGCCCGACAGTGCGCGCATGAGAATCGCCATCTGCACCGATGCCTGGAAACCCCAGGTCAACGGCGTGGTCACCACGCTGAGCCGGACCTGCGCGGAGCTGGAGAAATTCGGCCACGAGCTGAGAGTCTTCTCGCCGGCCAGCGGCTTCCGCACCTTCCCGCTGCCGAGCTATCCGGAGATCCGCCTGCCCTGGTGGCCGGGCCCGCGCCTGGCGCGCCTGCTCGAGGAGTTCGCGCCGGATCGCCTGCATATCGCCACGGAAGGGCCCGTCGGGCTGGCGGCGCGCGCCTGGTGCCTGCGCCGCGGCTTCCGTTTCACCACCTCCTATCACACCCGCTTCCCGGAGCTCGTGCGGGCGCGCCTGCCGATTCCGGTCGAGCTCATCTACCGCCTGCTGCGCTGGTTTCACGGCCGCGCCGAGGCGACGCTGGTGGCGACGCCGCATATGCGGGCGCACCTGCAGGGCTACGGCTTCGAGCGGCTCGCGCTCTGGGGCCGCGGCGTCGACACGGAGGATTTCTCGCCGCGGCACCGCAAGCTCGTCGACCTGCCGCGGCCGCTCTGGGTGTATGCCGGGCGGCTCGCCGTGGAAAAGAACCTGGAGGCCTTCCTCGCGCTGGCGCTGCCGGGCAGCAAGCTCGTCATCGGCGACGGCCCGGCGCGCGCGGCGCTGCAGGCGCGCTTTCCGGACGCGCATTTCACCGGCTACCAGTTCGGCACCGAGCTCGCCGGCTGGATCGCCAGCGGCGACGTCTTCGTCTTCCCCAGCCGCCACGAGACCTTCGGCCTCGTCATGCTGGAAGCCATGGCCTGCGGCCTGCCGGTGGCGGCCTATCCGGTGCCGGGCCCGCTCGACGTGGTGCAGGACGGCGTCACCGGCGCGCTGCGCGAAAACCTGCACGACGCCTGCCTCGCCGCCCTGCACCTCGACCGCGACGCCGTGCGCGCCGCCGCCCTGGCCTGCAGCTGGGAAGCGGCGGCGCGGCAGTTCGAGAGCGAGCTGGTGCCGCTGCGGCCCCCGCCGCTGCTGTCCCCCGCCGAGAGCACTTGAAAACCGCGGCGGCCGGGATCGTCATCCCCGCGAAAGCGGGGATCCAGAGCCCTGGTGGGCTTCGCTCACCAGCGGCCGAAGGGATCGTCGATCAGGAGCAGCCGAAGGGATCGTCATCCCCGCGAAAGCGGG
>JBMOQI010000021.1:17865-57143 GCA_049320605.1 Pseudomonadota bacterium
TGGGCTTCGCTCACCAGCGGCCGAAGGGATCGTCGATCAGGAGCAGCCGAAGGGATCGTCATCCCCGCGAAAGCGGGGATCCAGAGACTTTAAAGGCGCCGGATTCCCGCTTCCGCGGGAACGCCGTAATCCTGATGCGCGGCAACGCTGATGCGCGCCCGGAAGGCTGCCGCGCGTCGGCCATCGCCGAACCGTCACAGGGGCTTAAGCACACCGTCACAGAGCCGTTCTAGTCTCGGGTCGCAAAAGCCTGGCGCCCCCCATGACCTCTTCGCTCCCGCTCCCCATCACGCCCTGCCTCGGCAGCCTCGTCTGCGACACGCTGCTGGTCGGCCCGGACGAAGCGACGCAGCGCCTGGAGCAGCGCCTGCGGCACCTGCCGGCGCTGCCGGTCGCGGTCGTGCTGCAGGACGAGCGCCCGGTCGGCATCGTCGAGCGCACTTACCTGCTGGAACTGTTCGCGCAGCCCTTCGGGCGCGCCCTCAACGAGCGCAAGCCGGTCGGCGCCATCATGCAGACCGCCCTCGTACTCCCCGACCACACGCCGCTGCTGGAAGCCGGCCGCCAGCTCATCGCCATGAGCGCGGAGAACGACGAGCTGCCGCACAGCCTCGTCGTCGTGCGCAGCGACGAGCGCTACGCCGGCCTCGTGCGCGTGCGCGAACTGCTGCGCCGCATCACCGAGCTGCAGATCCAGGACGCGCGCGAGGCGAACCCGCTGACCGGCCTGCCCGGCAACGCCAGCCTGGCCCGCCATATCGAGGCCGCCCTCGCCGCGCGCCTGACCCTGCACGTCGCCTACGTCGACTGCAACCACTTCAAGCCCTATAACGACAGCTACGGCTACGCCGCCGGCGACAAGGTCATCCACGCCATCGGCGAGATCCTGATGCAGAACGCCGACAGCCAGGATCTCGTCGCGCATATCGGCGGCGACGACTTCATGGTGGTCTTCGCCAGCAGCGACTGGCAGCGCCGCTGCGAGGCGATGCTGCGCGATTTCCGCGATCGCGCGCCCGGCTTCTACAGTGCCGGGGATGCCGCGCGCGGCCGCCTGCAGGGACGCGACCGCCAGGGCCAGGAGTGCTGGTTTCCGCTGCTCTCGATCGCCATCGGCGTCTGCAGCCCCGACCCGCTGTACTGCCACAGCCACCTGGAGGTGAGCGCGCTGGCCGCCGACGCCAAGAAGGAGGCCAAGCGCATCGGCGGCAACATCCTCTATGTGACGCGTCGGCGCCGGCCCATCTCCTGGTTCGGCAGCGGCCTCGACCGGGAGGAAACGGCCGGCTGAGCCGGCCGGACCGGGCCTCACCGACCGGCGGAGCCGAACCATGCGACCCAGACAATTCCGAAAGCAGCTCGCGGCCCGGCAGAGGGCGCTGTGCATCAGCCTCGGCAACCTGGTGCAGGCGCCCGCGCCGGAAACCCTGCACGAACTGCGCGCCGACCTGCGCCGCCTTTGCGCGCTGCTGCGCCCGCTGGCGGGCCGCAAGGCCTTTGCGCCCCTGATCGAGCAGTCGGGCCTGCTGCTGGCGGCGACGAATCCGCTGCGCGACCTCGAGGTGCTGGCCGACGACCTCGAGCTGCACCGGCAGAAGGAGGCGGCCGCCCGGCGCCGCCATGAATTCCAGGCGGCGCTGCATGCCCTGCTCGCCACGCCGCCGTGGCGCGAATTCGAAAGCCGCTGCCAGCCGCCGGCCGAAACGGCGCCCCTGGTCGCGCTGCCCGACCGCGACGCGCTGGCGCAGCGCTACCGCAAGACCGTGGGCCGCGACATCGAGCGGCTGCGCCGCCGCCTGGATGCGCCCAGACTCGACCTGCACCGCCTGCGCCTCGACATCCGCACGCTGCGCTACCAGCTCGAGGAGCAGGAATACGTCGGCGTGGAAAAGGCGCTGAAGCTGCTGGCGCGGCTGCAGGACCAGCTCGGCGACTGGCACGACCGCAGGCTCTGGCTGGCGCTGGCCGAAACGGAAACCGACCTGCGGCCCTGCGTCGCGCGCTGGCGCCGCGAGCAGGCGGAGTGCGCGCGCTGGCTGCCGGAGCTGGTGGCCCGGCTGCGCCGGCTGCTGGGCACGGCGCCGGCCTGAAAAAAGGCGGCGCGACTTCCCGGTTCACGCTGCCTTTTCCCCGCTTCTCCTCTGGCCGCTTTTTTCGCCTCGCGGATTGCCGGCCTCGACGCCCCCGCTCTGCCAGCGACCGCCCTGACTCGCCGTTCCCGTTTCGCTACGAATACGCCTCCGCCATTGCCGCCGGCGGGCCGGCGATGGCATCCGGCGGCACGCGCCCTTCCAGCACGGCGATGATGTTGTCCGCCGCGCGATGCTCGATGGCGAGACGCACGCGGCGCACGGCCGAGCCGAGATGCGGCGTGAACAGCGTGGCGGGATGCGCGAGCAAGGCGGGGGGAATCCCGGCGGGGGGATCGGGCAGGCCCCGGTCTTCGCAGGCGAAAACATCGGCGGCATAGCCGCCCACCCGCCCCGCCGCCAGCGCATCGGCCAGCGCCCGCTCGTCGACGACCGAGCCGCGGCCGACGTTGACGATGAGCTGGCCCTGCTTGCAGCGCTGCAGGCGCCCGGCATCCAGCAGATGCCGGGTCGCGGGCGTGAGCGGCGCCGCCAGCAGCAGGAAATCCGCCTCGGCCAGCGCGGCATCGAGACCCACGGCCTCGACGCCGGGCAAGCCGGCGCCGGGATCGACGCCGAGCAGCCGCGCGCAGCCGAAGCCGGCGAGACGCTCGACGATGGCGCGGCCGACATGGCCGAGGCCGACCACCGCCACCACCGCGTCCTTGAGGCCGGTGCCGTAGAAATGCGCGCGCCAGCCGCGGTAGTCCGCCTCGCGCACGTAACGGTCGCCGGCCCGCACATGCCGGCCGAGGCCGATGGCGAGGCCGACGGCGAGCTCGGCCGTGGACTCGGTCAGCAGGTCCGGCACGATGCTGAGCCAGACGCCGGCGCGCGCGCAGGCGGCGGCGTCGTAGCTGTCGTAGCCCTTCAGCGCCGCCGCGACGATGCGCAGCCGCGGCGCGTTCTTCAGCAGGGCGGCATCCACGCGGTCGGTCATGAAGCCCATCAGGGCCGTGGCCTCGCGCACACGGTCGGCAACCTCTTCCGCGCGCCAGGGCTCGCCGGCGGCATTCATCACCACGTCGCCGACGGCTTGCAGGCGGGCGCGCACTTCGTCGTGCACCGGATTCGTCAGCAGGATCACCGGCCGCATCACTTCAGCCTCCGGCGCAGATAACCGCCGAGACTGTCGACCACGATCACGCAGGCGAGAATGGCGAGCAGGATGGCCGCAACCTCGTCGTACTTGATCAGGCGCAGCGCCGCCATCAGCTCGAAACCGATGCCGCCGGCGCCGACGATGCCGAGCACGGTCGAGGCGCGGAAATGATATTCCCAGCGATAGATCGTGATGTCCGCGAGCTGCGGCAGCACCTGCGGCAGCACGGCGTGCGTGATCACCTGCAGGCGGCTGGCGCCGGCCGCGCTCGCCGCTTCCAGCGGTTTCGGATCGACGTGCTCGATGGCTTCCGCATAGAACTTGCCGACCATGCCCACCGAATGCAGCGCCAGCGCCAGCACGCCGGGCAGCGCGCCGAAGCCGACCGCCGCGACAAAAAGAATGCCGAGGATGATTTCCGGCACCGAGCGGAAGGCCGCCAGCAGCGTGCGCGTGACGCGGTACGCCAGCCAGTGCGGCGAGGTGTTGGGCGCGGCGAGCAGCGCCAGCGGCAGCGAGATCAGCACCGCGAGCGCGGTGCCGGCCACCGACATCGCCAGCGTGTCGCGCAGCGGCCGCAGCCACGCCTGCCAGCGCGCGAAATCCGGCGGCACCATTTCCGAGGCGAGCTGGGCCAGCGCCGGTCCGCTCTCCACGAAGCGCTGCAGATCGAAGAAGCCGGTGATCCAGAGCGCCAGCGCGCAGGCCGCCAGCAGCGCGGCGGCGAGGCCCGCCCGGCGCGCCGCCGTGCGCCGCGCCGTGGCGAGGATGGCTTCGTACTGTGCCGTCGAGCCGCCCATCACTTCATCTTCGCCAGGTCGAGGTTGAGGATGGTGGCGGTGTCGCGCAGCACGTCATAGGCCTGGTCGGTGGTGGGCCTGAAGGCTTCCACGCGGAAGGCCTTCAGCACTTCCTTGTCGGTCAGGGAAAGGAAGGTGGCGCGGATGGCGTCCTTCAGCTTCGGGTCCAGGTCGCCCTGCATGACGATGGGGTAGTTGGGAATCGGCGCGGAAAGATCCAGCACGACCACCTTGCTCGGATCGAGGCTGCCCTTTTCCACCAGCTTGTCGAAGATGGGCTTGGACAGCGCGCCGGCCGGCACCTGCCCGGCTTCCACGGCGCGCGCCACGGAGTCGTGCGTGCCGAGATGCACGGGCTGGTAGTCCTTGTCGCCATTCAGGCCGGCCTTCTTCAGCAGGTGCGCGCGCGGCGCCAGGTGGCTGGAGGTGGACGCCTGGTCGCCGAAGGCGAAGGGCTTGCCGCGCACGTCGGCCAGCGTCTTAACCGGGCCGCCTGCGGTGGCGATGAGCACGGAATGGTAGAAGGGCTGGCCCTTTTCCACGCCGACGGCGAAAGGCTCGATCTTCGGCGCCTTGGATTTGGCGAGCACGTAGGAGAACGGTCCGAAATAGCCGACGTCGATGCGGCCGAAACGCATGGCCTCGATCATCGAGGAATAATCGGTGGTGACGATGAGCTCGACCGGCCTGCCCAGCGTCTTCTCCAGGTGCTGCTTCAGCGGCTGCGCGTTCTGGATCAGCGACGACGCGTTTTCGTCGGGCAAGAGCGCCATGCGCAGCGTGGGCGGGTTCTTGCCGGCGGCTTCGGCCGGGGTGGTGAACGGCAGCGCGAGCGTGGCAAGCAGGGCTGCAGCGGCAGCCAGCAGGTGACGACGGTTCATGGCATAACTCCTGTTGGGGAAAGATCGGCAACGAAAGCGGCGGCGGCCGCAGCAGGCGCGGCCGCCGGGCGCTGATAGAGGCTGTCGGCGACGTCGGGCGAGAGCGCGGCGGGCGCGCCGTCGAACATCACGGCGCCCTGGCGCAGGCCGACGATGCGGTCGGCGAAGCGCCGCGCCAGCTCCACCTGGTGCAGGCTGACGACGACGGTGAGGCCGTCGCTCCGGCAGATGCCGTGGATCAGCGCAAGCAGGCTCTCGGCGGTGACGGGGTCGAGGCTGGCGACGGGCTCGTCGGCGAGCAGCAGGCGCGGCTGCTGCACCAGCGCGCGCGCCACGCCGACGCGCTGCTGCTGGCCGCCGGAGAGCTGGTCGGCGCGGAACAGCACCTGCCCCAGCAGGCCGACGCGCTCGACGGCGGCCAGCGCCAGCTCCTTCTCGGCCCGCGACCAGCCGCCCAGCGTCGCCAGCGCGTTGTGAAAGCCGAGGCGGCCCATCAGCACGTTCTCCAGCACCGAGAGGCGGCCGATGAGATGGTGCTGCTGGAAGATCATGCCGGTCTGGCGGCGATGGCGGCGCAGCGCGCCGCGGCCGGCGATATCGCCGATGCCGGCGGCCAGCACCTGCCCGGCCGTGGGTTTGGCGAGGCCGTTGAGCGCGCGCAGCAGCGTGGACTTGCCGGCGCCCGAGGCGCCCAGCAGCACCACGAATTCGCCGGGGCGAAAGCTCAGCGAGGTCGGCTGCAGCGCCGTCACGCCGGTGCGGTAAGTCACCGCCAGCTTGCAGGTGCGCAGCAGCTCGGGGGCGCCGTCGCCGGTGGCGGCGGCAGGAAAGGACAGTGGCGTCATGATCGGAATCCGCGCGAGGGCCATGGGGCCGGGTGGACACAGCCTGTCGCGGCTTCATGACGCATGTATTAATCGTTCCGACACAAACGCCTATTAACGTATAGGTCCTGTCTATGACCCCGGGACATCCGCCGTGCACACGACCTCCACCGCCGAACTCCGGGCCTTCGAAGCCGCGGCGCGCAGCGGCAGCATGTCGGGCGCGGCGCGCCTGCTCGGCATCAGCCAGCCGACGGTGTCGGCACATCTCCTGCGGCTCGAGCAGCAGTTCGGCGTCGAGCTCTTCCACCGCAAATCGCGCGGCGTCGAGCTCACCGAGTTCGGCCGCCTGCTGCACGAGGCCACGCACCGCCTCTACCAGGCGGAGGAACAGGCGCGGCTGCTCCTGCTCAGCGCGAGCTGCCACTACGAGGGCCATCTGCGTCTCTGCGCCGTCGGCCCCTACAACGTCACGCCCATGCTGCGCCGCTTCCGCGCGCGCTACGGCAAGGTGCGCCTGTCGGTGGAGATCGGCGACTCCCGGCAGATCGTCGAGCGCGTGCGCGGGCACCGCGCCGATGTCGGCGTGCTGCTGCACGGCGTCGACGACGCCGACGTGCACTGCCTGCCCTACCGCCGGCAGAAGCTGCTGGTCTTCGCGCCGGCGGGCCATGCGCTGGCGCAGCGGGCCGCGCTGTCGCTGCACGACCTCGAGGGGCAGGAGTTCGTGCTGCGCGAGGACGGCTCGCGCACGCGCAAGGTGTTCGAGGTGGGCCTCGCCGCGGCCGGCGTGCGCATCCGCTGCTCGGTGGAAATGGGCAGCCGCGAGGCCGTGCGCGAGGCGGTGGCGCAGGGCCTGGGGCTCGGCGTCGTGGCGCAGTCGGCTTTCTTCACCGACCCGCGCCTGGTGCCGCTGGCCATTGCCGACATGCAGCTTTTCACGCACGTGCACGTGATCTGCCTGAAGGAGCGCCTCGGCTCGACGCTGATCACCAACTTCCTGCAGGGGGTCGAGGAACTGAAGGCCGAGGCAGGCTGAGGCCGTGCTGTCATGAAGCCATCATGAAGCTGCAAGAAACTTCGGCTATTGCCCTGCTCCGGAACCCGCCGTGACCGGCCCGCTCCTCACCGCCTACAGCCCGGACCTCACCGGCCTGATCTGCGCCTGGCTCTTCCTGCCCGGCCAGGCCGGCCGCGCGCTCGCGGCGGCGGAAGTCGAGGCCTGGGTCAAGGCGCCCGCGCAGGGCGGCGAATTCCTCTGGCTGCACATGAACCTCGCCCATGCCGGCACCGAGAAATGGCTGCAGCGCCAGCTGACGCTCTCCCCGGTGTTCTACGAGGCCCTGCACGAAGGCACGCGCTCGACCCGCATCGACTACGCCGACAATACGCTGGTGGCGGTGGTCAACGACGTGCTCTTCGATTTCACCTGCGAGTCGCCCGAGGTCTCGACGCTGTGGCTCTCGGTGTCGCCGCGCGTGCTGGTGACGGCGCGCAGCAAGCCGCTGCGCTCCATCGACCGCCTGCGCGAAGCGGTCAAGCGCGGCGACGAGCAGCTCCGTTCCCCTGCGGAGCTGCTCATCCACCTCCTGCGCGACGAAGCCGACGTGCTGATCCAGATCGTGCGCGACATCGCCGCGCGCGTGGACAGCATCGAGGACCGGCTGCTCACCCGCAGCCGCCTGGAAGGCAGCCGCAGCCAGCTCGGCGCCTACCGCCGCCTGCTGGTGCGCCTGCAGCGCCTGCTGGCGCCCGAGCCCGCGGCCCTCTTCCGCCTGCTGAACCGGCCGCCGCAGTGGATGGCGGAGGTCGACGTGCGCGAGCTGCGGCAGTCGACGGAAGAATTCTCCACCGTCATCACCGACATGGTCGCGCTGCAGGAACGCATCAAGCTGCTGCAGGAAGAGATCGCGGCGCAGGGCAACGAAGAGACCAGCCGCAGCCTGTTCCTGCTGACCACGGTGTCGGTGCTGGCGCTGCCGATCAACCTCATCGCCGGGCTGTTCGGCATGAACGTCGGCGGCGTGCCTTTCGGCGACAACCACGCGGGCTTCTGGGTCGTGGTCGCCATCGTCGCGAGCTTCACCGCCGTTGCCGCCGTGCTCGCCTTCCGCGCCCGGCGCGACGGGCAGGAATAAACCGGCTGGCTTTCCCTTCCGCCCTGCCGGCGCCCGGATTCGCTGCCGCGCCGCGCCCGGCGCTGCCATGTTTCCGTCACTCCGCTTACGCACGACCTTAAGGAAACCGTCATGGCCCTTCTCTAGCCTTGCCGGAGCAATTTTTTTTCGTGCAAGGGGATAAGGAATGAAGAATCGCATCGGCCTGCTGGCCGCCGGCATCGCACTCGCCACGCTCGGCGGCTGCGCGCTCGAAGGGGACAACGGCGCCATCGGCCGCAACGGCAGCGACGGCGCGGATGGCGCCGGCCAGGTCATCGCGCTGACGCGCGTCGCCCGCACCGCCTCGCAGGGCTTCGACGAAGCCGCCGCGGAAATCGTCGAATACGACGCCGTCGGCAACCGGATTTTCACCGTCAACGCCGAAAGCGGCGAAGTCGACGTGTTCGATGCCGGCAGTTTCGCCGTGCTCAACGGCGCGAATCCGGCGCAGAGCCTCGACCTGCGCGCGATGCTGGTCGCCGCCGCAAAGGCCGGCAGCACCGCGGAGGTCGGCAACGCCAACAGCCTGAGCGTGCACGGCAACCTCGTCGCCGTGGCCGTGGAAGCCAATCCCAAGACCGCTGCCGGCTGGGTGGTGTTCCTCAACGCCGGCACGCTGGCCTACGTGAATGCCGTGAGCGTCGGCGCCCTGCCGGACATGGTCGCCTTCACGCCGGACGGCGCCCGGCTGCTGGTCGCCAACGAAGGCGAACCCAACGAAGGCTACAGCGTCGACCCCGAAGGCTCGGTCAGCGTGATCGATGTCGGCACCTTCGCCATCACCCCCATCGGCTTCACCGATTTCAATGCCGGCAACAGCCGCAACGCCGAGCTGCCCGCCGCGAAGATGGTGCTGAACAGCCTCAACGGCAGCGTTGCCCAGGACCTGGAGCCGGAATACATCGCCGTGAGCGCCGACGGCGGGCAGGCCTACGTCAGCCTGCAGGAAGCCAACGCCATCGCCGTGCTCGACCTGAGCGACAACAGCGTCGAGAAGATCATCGGCCTGGGCTTCAAGGACCACTCCATTCCCGGCAACGAGTTCGACGCCAGCCAGCGGGACGGCGTCAACCTCAAGACCTGGCCGGTGATGGGCATGTACATGCCGGATACGCTGAGCACGTTCGCGTACAACGGCCGCCAGTATGTGATCACCGCCAACGAAGGCGACAGCCGCGACGACTGGCTGGCCCCCATTGCCGACGAACTCGACTGCGAAGGCAGCCGGGGCTACTACTTCGTGGACGGCGAATGTCTCGACGAGCTCGCCCTGCGCGATATCGCCGACTCCGATCTCGTGGCCGGCCCCGCGCTCGCGGGCCTCGACACCGACAGCACGCTCGGCCGCCTCAAGTTCTCCTACCAGGCCACCAAGCTCAAGAACGGCGGCACCACCGTCAACAGGCTCTACGCCTACGGCGCCCGCTCCTTCGCCATCTGGGACGCGGCCAGCGGCGAGCAGGTGTTCGACTCCGGCAGCGATTTCGAGCGCATCACCGCGCTGCGCTACGGCTCGCTCTTCAACCAGAACCACAACGCCGACCTCGGCGATCCCGCCACGGGCGACGACCGCAGCGACAACAAGGGACCGGAGCCGGAAGCGCTGGCGGTCGGCCGGATCGGCGGCCACACCTATGCCTTCGTCGGCCTCGAGCGCATGGGCGGCATCATGGTCTACGACATCTCCAATCCCTTCGCGCCGCAGTTCGTGCAGTACGTGAACGAGCGCGACGTCACCGCCGGCCCCGACCAGAACAGCGTGGCGGCCGGCAGCGACCTCGGTCCGGAGAGCATCAAGTTCGTGCCCGCCGCCGCCAATCCCGGCGGCAAGCCGCTGCTCATCGTCGGCAACGAGGTCAGCGGCACCACGTCCGTCTACGAGATCGCGGTGACCGCACTGCAGGAGTGAGGCCTGGCCTCGGCGTTCGATGCGCGGCCAGCGTTGCGACGGCAGAGTTTGCTGCTGGGCGGGGCAGCCCTGCGCGGGGCATCGCCGGGGGCTGATGGAGCCGGCCCGGCGCTGGCCGGCCGGTTTAAAACAACGGCCCGCCGCCGTCGGGGCCAGGGTGCCTGCGCCGGGTTAAAAAGCGGGGGACCCTCAGCCTCCGCCCCCTTTTTGCCCGCGCCCCTTTTCTCTCAGAGCCTGTTCCTAATCTATTTGTCGCGCTGCCCGTCGCCTTTTTTCGCGGCTAAAGCCGCTCCTACATAGGAATTAATACCTGTAGGAGCGGCTTTAGCCGCGAAAAGAGAATCGCAGGCCCATCTTTTAATGGACCACCCCAAGATTTTGGACAGGCTCTCAGGCGAACCCCGCCGCCACCGCCTCGACGCGGTTGCGGCCGGCATCCTTGGCGCGATAGAGCGCATCGTCCGCGATCTTGAGCAGCGCTTCGCCGCCCAGGTTGCGATCGCTCGCGTTGCTGGCCAGGCCGAAGCTCGCGGTGAAGCCGACACGCTCGCCGCCGTCGCTTTCGACCACGGCGGCGGCGAGGCGCGTGCGGCAGCGCTCCGCCAGCGCCAGCGCGCCCTCCAGCGTGGTGTCCGGCAGCAGCAGCAGGAATTCCTCGCCGCCGAAGCGGCCCATCGCGTCGTACTGGCGCAGCGTGGCGCGCAGCACGCGCGTCGCCTCCTGCAGCACGCGGTCGCCGGTGGAATGGCCGAAGGTGTCGTTGATCCTCTTGAAATGGTCGAGATCGAGAATGACGACGGCGAGCGGCGGGCCGGCGCGGCCGCTGCGCGCGACCTCGCTCTCCAGCAGGCCGAGGATGCTGCGCCGGTTGTGCACGCCGGTGAGCGCGTCGGTGAGGCTCATGTCGCGGATGCGCGCCTCGCGCGCGCGCCAGCGGCCGAGGATCTGGTCGGCGAGCACGAGGCCGCCGCCGAGCACCGGCATGAAGAAG
This sequence comes from Pseudomonadota bacterium, assembly GCA_049320605.1. Taxonomy (GTDB): domain Bacteria; phylum Pseudomonadota; class Gammaproteobacteria; order Pseudomonadales; family Moraxellaceae; genus UBA2031. Next base: position 28,661 of record JBMOQI010000021.1, read on the forward strand.
AGATAGTTGATCAGCACCCAGGACGGGCTGGAGGCCTGCCAGGCGGAACCCGTCTCGAAAACCAGCGGCGCATACGGCAGCCAGCCGAGGGCGCTGGCGTAGGCGAGGCCGACGACGCCGAGCAGCGCCGTGACGAAGGCCGCCACCACGGCGGCGCGCCGGAACAGGATGAAGCCCACCAGCGGGCCGACCGTGAGGATGACCCCGGTGGAGATGCCGAGGATGCCCGTGCCGAAGCCCATGGCAATCAGGGCGAGGCTGAAGTACTGCAGCGTGACGTGCTCGAACCAGGCCGCCTTCACGCCCTGCGCGGCGAGCTTGCGGGCCAGGCCCAGCAGGAGCAGGGTCGCGGCGCTCAGGCCGAGCTGCAGCCAGATGGCGATGCGGGCGACGCCGGCGCCGGGCAGCACCGTGGCGAAGGCCTGCTGCGGATCGACCAGCACGCCCGCCAGCCCGCTCACCTGCATGGTGAGCAGCAGGCCGAGGAAGAGCGCGGCCTTGTCCAGCAGGCTCCACTCCGGCACTTTCGCCGCCATCTGCTGCCAGCCGGCGCGGCTGCGCCACCAGCGCTGGTTGCCGGGGCGGCGCCGGAAATGCGTGGCCGCGAGCTGGCCGGTATCGGCGTCGACGGCGGCGGCCACCGCGGCCCGCTCCGCCACCACCACGCGATTGCGGCCGGCGAGCTTGGCCTGGTAGAGCGCGGCGTCGGCGGCGTTCACCAGCGCCGCGCCGATGGGCTCCAGGCGGGTGTCGCAGCAGGCGATGCCGAAACTCGCCGTGACCGGAATCACGCCGCCGCCCTCGGCCGGGATGCCGAGCTGCGCCAGCCCGCTGCGGCAGCGCTCCAGCACCGTCGCGGCGACGCCGGCCTCGGTGTCGGGCAGCAGCAGCAGGAATTCCTCGCCGCCGAAGCGGCCCACGGCATCGCAGCGGCGCAGCGTCGTTTTCAGCACGCGCGCGGCCGCGCGCAAGACGCGGTCGCCGGCGAGGTGGCCGTAGCGGTCGTTGATCTGCTTGAAGTAGTCGAGGTCGAGCATCGCCACGGTGAGCGGCGTGCCCTGCCGCCGCGAGCGCGCGACTTCGGCCTCGAGCAGGTCGAGGATGCTGCGCCGGTTGTGCACCTGCGTCAGCGCGTCGGTGAGGCTGAGCGCGAGCACCTGCGCCTCGCGCCGGCGCCACTGCTCGAGCAGGACGGCGCAGAGGGCGGTATTCACGAGCAGGTGCGGCGCCGCGAAGATCAGGTGGCTGCCGACCCAGAACAGCGCGCTGCCGGTGTCGCCGGGCGGCAGCAGCGCGGGCGCATAGGGCAGCAGGCCGTAGGCCGCCGCCAGGTTGAGCGCCAAGAGGCCGCTGAAAGCGAGGGCGATGGCCGCCAGCATCACGCGGCGGTCCAGCATCAGGAAGCCGACCAGGGGCGCGCCGGCGAGCACGACGCCGATGGGCAGGCTCAGCGTGCCGATGCAGTAGCCGCCCCAGACCAGGCTGATGCCGTAGAAGTTGGCGCCAACGTGCTGGAACCAGAGCGCATCGGGGCGGCGGCGGTTGAGGGCGAGCCCGGCCAGGACCAGGAGGGCGGCGGCCATGACGATGGCCGCCGAGACCAGGGCCAGTTGCAGGAAAAAGGCGGGATTGGCCAGCACCTGCGCCCGCTCATGGGCCAGCGTGAACAGGCCCCAGAGCCAATACTGCAGATACAGTAGCCCGGTCAGCGCAATGGGAACGCAGGCGCGCTCCACGTCGCTCCATTCCTGGATGGAAGCCAGCTTCCGACGCCAATGCTTGAACTTTTGCAAAGCGATGCTACCCCGCCGTCCGGTGGTCGAGGACTGCAGCCTGCGGTCCGCCGGAGGCAGACACAACTGGAGCGCAGCCAGGTGGACAGTCCAACTGACAGGCAGCAAGAAAAGGGCCAGCTTCCGGATTTGTTCCTGCCCCGGCAGACGACTGGAGGGGGAATCGGCGCGGCCACGCGCTAGCGGCAAAACCTCGAGTACTCGGTGAGCGGATGCGGCGCCGGCTCGCGCCGCCGGAACTCGACCCGCTCACCCGCGCCCGCCGCCAGGTCGGCGTGCCGGCGCAGCTCCAGGCGGCAGCCCTCCGGCCCGGGCCGGATGAAGGCCGCGTACTGCGCGTGCAGTGCCGGCGAGAACGTCGCATACACCCGGCAGTAGGGGCCGCCGGCGCCCGCGCCCTTGTAGCCGAGCGAGAAGGAAACCGGACGGCCCGCCGGCAGCCGGGCGCTCACCGCGCCGCCCGCCGCGATCGGTCCGGTCACGCGCCGTTTCTTGCACGCCTCCGCCCTGCCGAAGATTTCTGCCGTGGCCACGGCGTCCGCCTCGTTATGGAAGATGATTTCCGCGACGTCGCGGCCGGGCGGATTCCGGTAGGGCAGCGAGACGCAGGCAGCGATTGCGAGACACAGCAGGGGCAGCGCGGAGCGCGCGCGAATTTTCATGAGGGCTCCTCGACGGAAAGCTTGCGGAAAGCTTGCGGCCTACAGGAAATGCCTTTTTCGCCGGGGAGCCAAGCTGCCGTGTGTAACCCGGAAATGAAGGAAGGCGGAGCGAAGCCCCTGAAGCGTTCGCTCCGCCTTCTTGCTCGCGGCAGGAGCCACGGCGCCGCGCTATGCCTTCGCGCCTCCCGGATACAGCTTCACTCCCGCTTTCACGGCAGCCTTGCCCAGGTCGGCGTCGGCGGTCGCCAGCGGCAGCCCCAGACGCAGGGCCAGCTCCCGTCAGGTTGCTGGCCGGCGACATGCCCACGGCCGCAACGAAAAAGGGCCGGGTGAATCGCCCACCCGGATTCACCCGACCCCGCTCCCGCCTCCGCGGGCTACTGCTTGTCCCGCTTTTCCTTTTTCTCTTTCTTTTCCACCCGCTTCTCCAGCTGGGTCTTCGCCGGCTTCTTCCTGGTTTCCTTCTTGCGCTCCATTCCCTTGCTCATGGCGTTCTCCTCGTAGTGGCGGTAGCGCCACTATCCCACAGCCAGGACGCCCCCACCGGATATTTCGCGCCCTGCCGCGGAGCCGGCGGCGGCGCGCGCTGCCGCCGGCTCCGCGCCGTGCTATACCTGCAATGCCGTACGGTAACCCACAAGGAATGACACGGAGAACATCATGAAGAAAACTGCATTGACGGCCGCGCTGCTCGCCGGCCTGCTGGCGGGCGGCGCGGCGGCGCAGGACAGCGGCATGGTCCTGCTGATGCCGGCCGACCTCAAATGGACCGACACGAACGCCCTGCCGCCCGGCGCCAGGGTGGCGGTGATGGAAGGCAGGATGAACGAGGCCGGCCCCGTCACCCTGCGCCTCAAGCTGCCGGCCAATTACCGCATCCCGCCGCACTGGCACCCGGGCGTGGAGCGCGTCACCGTGCTCGAAGGCACCTTCCACTACGGCATGGGCGACACCTTCGACAAAAAATCGACCAGGGCCCTGACAGCCGGCAGCTTCGTCTCCATGCCGCCGGAGATGCGCCACTACGTGTGGACGGCGAGCGAGACCGTGGTGCAGCTCAATGTGCAGGGGCCCTGGAGCATCACTTACGTGAATCCCGCCGACGACCCGCGCGGTCCGGCCCGGCCCTGAGTACGGAAAGCGGCGCGGCCCGTGAACCAGGAGTGTGCGTAAGGCAACGACTCCGCCACGGACCGCGCCGCTTTCCGTCCCGTCTCCTTAATTCACCCGCCCGCTCAGGGCTGGTTGCGGGAAACCCGGTTGTCGGCGCCCTGGTCGTCGACCGTGGTGAACGGCCCGCCCACCTCGCTGCTGACAACGTTGAAATGCACCCGGTTATGGCTCGTGCCGCTGTCCAGGAAGATGCCCGTGTGCCCCGCGGCGGACAGCGAGAGGCGGTTCAGCGCCACACTGTTCGCGGCCGCGTTCCCGCCCAGGTTGATGCCCACGACGGCGCCGGAAACACGGTTGGCGACGACCCGGTTTCCGGTGGAGTTGAGGTCCGCCTCCGTCCCCAGGTGGATGCCGGCGTCGGCGTTGCGGATCGTGTTGCCGACGATCTCCGAATCCCGGGCGCCGTTGAGGAAGATGGCGGCAACGGGAGTTCCCCCCGCATCGATGGTGTTGTTGTAGATCTTGCCGTCGACCAGGTTGTTGATGAACACGGCGGCCCCCTGCGTGTGGAAGGTGTTGTCCCGGATCGTGACGTTCCGGCGGAGGCTCTCGTCGACGACGACGATGCCGCCGCTCGCGCAATTGAAGGCCAGGTTCTCGATCAGGATGTCTGCCACGGGAAGCGGGTCGAACCGGATCGCGCCACCGCCGTTGCAGTTCTCGATCGTGGCATCGTTGACGCCGACCAGCGCCAGGCGGGAGACGCCGAGGTTGATGGTCCGGTCGCTGTCCGTGTAGGTGAAGCCGCCCTGGCGACCGTCGAGGATGACCTTGCCCGGGGCCGTGCCGAAATGGGTGGCGGCATTGATGGCTGCCTCGATGTCCTGGGCGCTGTCGACGTCGTCGCGGGTCAGTGTGATGGTGGCGGCCCGGGCGGTGCCGAAGCAGAGGCTGCAGACCGTGGCGAGCGCAAAGAATCCTTTCATTGCCAATTCTCCTGAAAACAGGCGACCGCCCCGCTGCCGGCGGAGTGCATCGCAACATGACGGGAAGGAAGGTAAAGACCAGGCACCGGACGGCCGGTGTCAGCGCACGGTAGCGCGCCGGCCGATGCCTGCCTATCGCCGGGCGCAGCGCCGTGGGCCTGTGCTTTACGCATGCCGGCGTCATCGTTTGCCTACCCCAGGCTCGGGAAGAAGAGGGAAGGGACGCAGCCTTTTCGCATCGCAGAAAGGGCCGGCCGCCCGGCGGCACGCACCGGCCCGAGCCCGCCTCAGTCGAAGGCGCTTTCCACCGGATACAGCGTCATGTCGTCGCACCAGGTCTTGCCGAGGGCCGGGCTGAAGCTCTCGCCCAGCCGGCAGGCATAGGTGGCCACGGGGTGGGCCGGCTTGTGCACGAGGCAGGCCTGCCGCCAGTCGAAGGTCCTGAAGAAACTATCGGAACGATCGGGCTCGTTCACGACCGAGACATGCGCGCCCACGGCGTCCTGGGGCGGCACCGGCAGGTTCCGGCCGCGCAGCCAGCCGCAGAGCTGATAGGCGTGGCCGGGCGTCAGGCCGGACACCGTCTGCTCCCAGCGCGCGTCGTTGGCGCCGGGCGAGGTGATGCTCACGCTGCGCCGGCCGCGGTGGGCGACGTCGTCGTCCCACTCCAACCGCGAGACCGGCTCCAGGGCCTGCGTGAACCAGTGGTCCGGCGCCTCGCCGCCACGCTCGAAGGACGGATTGCGCAAGCGGTTCTTCAGCAGGAAATTGCCGAGGACCGCCGGCAGGCGCGGCAGCACGCGCACCCGGAAGGCAAGGCGGCCGTTGCCGGCCCACGCCACCCGGTCTATCGCGGCAATCGGCAGATTGGCGAAATACGAACGCAGGACCAGCGGCTGCTGCATCGCCGGATTGCCCGGATACAGGAAGTCGTCGGGCCCGGGCGCCGTCTCGGGGGCGATCTGCCCGTCCGCCGCTTCCAGCTTGAGCAGGGGCGGGTCGATGCGCTGATGCGATCCCTCCAGCACGTGATAGACGGCAAGCCCGTCATAGGGCGGCGCGACGGAGGCGAAGCCGCTGTCGGGGCGGCGCCGGTACTCGATCAGGAAATACTCGGAGGGGCGCGACGTCGGGATGCGCAGGGCATCGAGACGCAGGGTGGATGCATGCAACTTCACCTCGTGCGTTCCCGGCCCGAGCTCGCGCGGCGTGAGCCAGCCCAGCCTGGTTTTCTCGAAGGCGCTGAAATCCTGCGGCGGCACCGGCCAGCTGTCCGCCATGACGGTGAGATAGAACAGCGTGCCGTAAGGACCGTAGATATCGGGCAGGCCGAGGGTGTGGCCGAGCTCGTGGTTGAAGTTGCCGGTGGTCTGCAGCACCACGGCGAGGTCGGCCTGGCCGTTGACGAACATGTTCACGCCGCCGTTGCGGCTGGCGCCGCTGGCCAGGTAGTCGAAGGCCTGGCCCTGGTTGGCGGCGATGACGAAGGCGCTGTCGACGATGCCGTCGTCATTGGCATCGTACGCGTCCACGTCGATCTGCTGGCGGATCAGCGCGCCCACCGCCTCGCGGTACCGGGGCCAGCCGCCGGGAAACGCCTCGGGCCCGAGCGTGACCGGCAACGTGATGCGGACGATGTCCCAGGCGAAGGTTTCCTTGCCGTGGCTCATCCAGGCCCAGTGCGCTTCCATCTTGTCGAGTTCGGTGCGGAACTCGGCGACGGCGTTGAGGCCCTCGCCCTGCCAGTCTTCGAGCGTGGCATTAGCGAAGTCGGCAATCACCGCCACGCCCCTGCGATGCGCGAGGTGCGGCATGAGCGGCAGGGTTTCCTGCGCCTCCTGGATGGGCTCGGGCGGTGGGGCGCTGCTGGCGTCGAGGCTTGCGGGCGGCGGCGGAGGCGGGTTGGCGTGCACCGGAGAAACACCGGGAAAAGCGAGCGCCATCGCCAGCGTGGCGAGGGCGCGGAGCGACATGGATTTCATTGCAAGACTCCCTGTCCTGGATTGCACGTCCTGTGCGGGCATGGGTGAGCGCAGGCCGGAATCGGCCCGGACCATTTCGTGCGCGAAGCGCAGTCGCGGCGAGATCCGGCCTACGGCACGCAGAAAGTTTTACCTCAGCGCAGGGTGCGGCGCTGTACGTCAGTCGCTATGCAGAGTGTGGCTATGCAGAAGAATATGCAGGAGAAAGTGCTGCTCGATTTTCGCTGAGAGCCTGTTCATAATTTATTTGTCGCGCTGCCCGTCGCCTTTTTTCGCGGCTAAAGCCGCTCCCACATAGGAATTAATACCTGTAGGAGCGGCTTTAGCCGCGAAAAGAGAATCGCAGTCCCCTTTTAATGGACCACTCCAAGATTTTGGAGAGGCTCTGAGAGCCTCGGACAAAAGGGGAGCCTGCGCGGCGGAGAGACGGGGCCAGCGGTGTAGTGCCACCAGCCGGCAAAATCAGTGTTTTTCTTGTCAAAAAAAGCCCCTCATCCCCTCCCCTCCGCGCACGGGAGGCCGGGGGCGGGGCGGGCCTGAGGCGAAGGCTTGACGCTTCTCCGCCATGCCGGGTCAGAGGCAAAAGCTTCGCCGGCCTGCGCCCCGCCCCTTTACGCTTTTACTTTTCCGCCATCCAGAGCGTATGGCGCCTGCCTCTTTTGCCATGCGCATACACCCGTAACTCTTCAACCTTGAAGCCGGTCTTTTTGAGCCGTTCGGTAAAATCGCGATCGGGTCCGGCCGACCACACCGCCAGCACGCCCCGCGGCCGCAGCGCCTCCCTGCAATGCCTCAACCCCTCCAGGGAATACAGCCAGTCGTTGGCTTTATGGGTGAGGCCCGCCGGGCCGTTATCCACATCGAGCAGGATGGCGTCGTAGGCCTGCGTTTCTTCTCTCAGGATGATCGCGACATCCAGCTCGCGCACCGTCGCGCGTTTGTCCTGGAGGGGATTGCCGGCCTTGGCGCCCAGCGGGCCGCGGTTCCACTCGACAACGCCCGGCACCAGTTCCGCCACCACCACGGCGGCCGTGTCGCCGAGATGGCGCAGGGCCGCGGCGAGGGTAAAGCCCATGCCGAGCCCGCCGATCAGCACCCGCGGCTGCGGCCGGTGCGCGATTTTCCTGCAGGCAATTTCCGCCAGCGCATCTTCGGAGCCATGCGCGCGCGTGCTCATCAACTCGCCGCCGGTGCCGGTGAGCTTGATGACGAACTGATCGCCCACCTCAAACAGGCGCAGCTCGCCGCCGTTCCCGGGAATAGGGGCCGTATCCAGCAGCTTGTAGCGGTTCATGATGATTTCAGGCTCAGGTTCCGGGGGCGCTGCAGAGAAGCACGCTGGTCAGGAAAGGAGGGGAAATGAGAGGAGCCCCAAAGGGGCCGGATTATTTCTCGAAAATAAACCCGCCGGAATCCCCCTCGAAGGGCGAAAACCTGTCTGCCCTCAGAAAATCCCGTAAACTGCCCGGCATCCCTTCTGACGAGGCAATCCTCGTCCTGCCAGGACCCTGCCGTGCTGCGCTTAAACGAAATCAAACTGCCGCTGGATCATCCGGAAGGCGCGCTCAGGGCCGCCCTCCTCGCCAAGCTGGGCATCCCTCCCGAGGCCCTGCGGGGTTTCACCGTCTGCAAGCGCAGCTACGACGCGCGCAAGCGCGGCGCCATCGTCCTGATCTACAGCGTGGAGGTGGAAACCGCCGATGACGCCGCTGTTTTGCAGCGCTTCGCGCAAGACCCCCATGTCCTGCCGGCACCCGACACCTCCTATAAATTTGTCGCGCAGGCGCCGGCGAAGCTGGCGCAACGGCCCATCGTGATCGGCCTCGGCCCCTGCGGCCTGTTTGCCGGCCTGCTGCTGGCGCAGATGGGGTTTCGCCCGATCATTCTCGAGCGCGGCAAGGCCGTGCGCGAACGCACCAAGGACACCTGGGGCCTGTGGCGCAGGCGCGAGCTCAATCCCGAATCCAATGTGCAGTTTGGCGAAGGCGGCGCCGGCACGTTCTCGGATGGCAAGCTGTATAGTCAGATCAAGGACCCGCAGCATCACGGCCGCAAAGTGCTCCAGGAATTTGTGAAAGCCGGGGCGCCGGCGGAAATCCTGTATGTGAGCAAGCCGCATATCGGCACGTTCAAGCTGGTGACCATGGTGGAAACCATGCGCGCCACGATTGAAGCGCTGGGGGGCGAGATCCGTTTCAGCCAGCGCGTGGAAGATATCGAAATCGAAAACGGCCAGGTGCGCGGCGTCACCCTGGCCAGCGGCGAACAGATCCGCAGCGATCATGTGGTCGTGGCCGTGGGCCATAGCGCGCGCGACACTTTTCAGATGCTGCACCGGCGCGGCGTGTATGTAGAAGCCAAGCCGTTTTCCATCGGCCTTCGCGTCGAGCACCCGCAATCCCTGATCGACAAATGCCGCTTCGGCCCGCAGGCCGGCCACCCGGTCCTGGGCGCCGCCGATTACAAGCTGGTGCATCACGCCAAGAACGGGCGCTCGGTCTACAGCTTCTGCATGTGCCCCGGCGGCACAGTCGTGGCGGCCACCTCGGAGCCGGGCCGAGTCGTCACCAACGGCATGAGCCAGTATTCGCGCAACGAGCGCAATGCCAACGCGGCCATCGTGGTCGGCATCACGCCGGAGGATTATCCCGGCGGCCCCCTGGCCGGCATCGATTTTCAGCGGCAGTGGGAATCGCGGGCGTTTGAACTGGGCGGCGGGACGTATGACGCGCCGGGGCAACTGGTGGGGGATTTCATCGCCAACCGCCCCTCGACTGAATTCGGCAGCGTGCAGCCCTCCTACAAACCCGGCGTGCACCTGGGTGATCTGAACGCCGCCCTGCCCGATTACGCCATCAACGCCATTCGTGAAGCCCTGCCCGCCTTCGACAAACAGATCAGGGGCTTTGCCATGAACGACGCCGTGCTCACCGCCGTGGAGACCCGCACGTCTTCTCCCATCCGCATCAAGCGGCGCGACGACAATTTGCAGAGCATCAATACCGCCGGCCTGTTTCCGGCGGGCGAAGGGGCGGGGTATGCCGGGGGGATTCTTTCGGCGGCGGTGGATGGCATCAAGGTGGCGGAGGCGGTGGCGTTGAGTATTTCGGGGTCGGAAAGGGCGTAAGGGCGGATTTCAAAATTGGCTCTGCATCCTTTGTAGGTCGGGATTTATCCCGACGACGACGCCGAAGCGTCCACTGTTGTCGGGATAAATCCCGACCTACTACAACCGCACATGGCCGATTTTGAAACGTGCTCTAAGGGGCGGGTTTCAGAATTTCCTGGGCCGGGGTTCGCGGCTGAAGCCGCTCCTACGAGGGGTATAGGTTGCGTAGGAGCGGCTTCAGCCGCGAACCCCCATGGCACTATTTCTGAAACGTGCTCTAAGGGGTGGCGGGAACCCGCCAGTGGCAATATTTGCCATCCCTTGCCATACTGACCCTGAAAGCCAGTCGCCGCCGAGGCCCGTCATGTCGATCAATATCTCCCTGCCGCCCGAGCTGGAAAACCGGGTGCGGCAACGCGTTGAATCCGGGCTCTATGGCTCGGTCAGCGAGGTCGTCCGTGAGGCGCTGCGCCTGCTGGACAGCTATGAGGCCTCCCGGCACGCCGCTTTGTCCGCCCTCCGGGGCGATATCGAACAGGGCATGGCCGACAGGGAAGCAGGCCGCGTGACGGGCTTCGACCCGGCCCACATCAAGCAGCAGGGCCGGAAAGCACAGGGCTCGAAGCGCTGATGACGCTGCTCAGGCTCACCCGGCAGGCCGAACAGGACTTGCTGGACGCCTGGCGCCATGTGGCCAAAGAGAATCCTGCGGCCGCCGACAATCTGGTGGACGCCATTTATGCCAGCGCACAGCAGCTGGCGGCCTCACCGCTCATTGGCCGTGCGCGTGCCGAACTTGGCGAAGGGCTGCGCTCCTGGCCTACGGGGACGCCCTACCTGATCTTTTATTACCCCGAAGAATCCGGCATCACCGTCATTCGCGTGCTGCATCACGCCAGGGATGTTGGCGCTCTCCTTCCCTGACTGAAGCCCAGGCATTCAGGGGGACCGGGAGCGGGCCTGGAGTCGTGGAAATCGTCGACTATCACTGACCCGGCGCACACATCATGGGCAAGAACGCCATGCGGCCGCTCCACCCCGGCGAAGTATTGCGCGAGGACTGCATGATCCCGCTCGGCCTTTCCGCCAATGCGCTGGCCTGCGAACTCGGCGTGACCGCGGCCCGCGTCAACGACATCGTGCGCGAGCGTGGCTCAACCTGCAGTCGGCGCATGGCCTCTACCGTGTTGTTGATGGCATTGGCCTGGTAGTAGCGCGGTGCGCGGCTGGCGCCGTCATCGTAATAAGGCATTTCCACCGTGTGGCGGGCATCGGCACTTTCCAGGCCTTTCCACTGGCAATAGCGCTGCCAGAGTTGGGCCGCCGAGGGGAAGGCATCCATCGCCAGCTCCTGTTCGGTTTTCTCCGCCAGCCCGCTGCGGTCGTGCAGCAGGAAGCCTTTGCCGTTGGAGCTGAACACAAAGGGCAGGCCGAGGGTTTCAGCGTAGTTGAGCGCCTGCTGCATACCTGCGCCCACACTATGGCTATTGTCCCTGGCTTCGATCACGGCCCAGGGAATATTCGATTTGTAGTAGAGGATGTAGTCGGCGCGCTTTTGCTCACCCCGGCTGTGCAGCTTGCCACGAACGATGATGCGCCCCTGGGTGAAGCTCACTTCTTCGCGAATCTGGCTGTGCAGGTCCCCGCCCGCCCCGGTAAGGGCCGGCATGATGTACTTGGAGCATCTGTCGCGCCCTGCAAGCGTCCGCTCAGTCGCGATCCGGTCCGCTTCCCGTGGTGCGGTTGCCGCCCCCGACTGCCCCGTACCGCACACAGTCCCACATCCTTCGGCAGCCCGGTGCTCCGGCTGCTACATTTTTCACTGGCATAGACGCGGCGAACTTCCATTTGCGCCCTTCATTGCAGTGTTCCTGCAACCTCCCGCCGCCTGATCTCCTTATCCGACAGGAATGTCATGAACAGATTCGAAGCGCCGCCAGTGCCGCCGCCCCCGCCGACGGAGCCGCCGGAAACCCCTACCGAGACAACGCGTCTCCAGGCCTTCCAGTATTTCCGCTACCTCTCGCTCATCGTCGTCGCGGGTTTTGGCGGGCTCGCGCTCGAGCACAGCTATCTCAGCCTGCGCTGGCTGGCCCTGGTCGACCTGATGGGCGCCCTGGTCCTCCTGCTGATCCGGCGCTGGGTGATTCGCGCTGGCGATGCGTCGCGCATGGTGGCGGGCGCCCACCTGGTGTCGGCGCTGTGCCTGACGGTGCTGCTGGGCCATGCCCTGGCCACCGGCCAGAACCAGTCTGTCGCGGCCTGGTTCATGCCCGTGCTGCCCATCCTCGCCGCCTTCATCGGCGGCACCCGCGTCGCCTGCATCTGGGCGGGCCTCAGCATCCTCGCGGTGCTGGGGCTGTGGTTCAGCGAGAGCGTCATCCATATCCCGCCCAATCTGCTGGCTTCGCCCGGCGCCCGGTCCATTGCACGCGTCGCGCTGATCCTGATCGCCACCGCCTTCGGCATCACCGCGCGCATCGTGAGCGAACGCCATACCTATGCGCTGGTGCGCAGCCTGCTCGCCGAGCAGGAGGCCAAGCGCCTGGCCGAGAAGGCGCGGCAGGCGGCCGAGAAGGCCTATCGCGCCAAGTCGGATTTCATGGCCACCATCAGCCACGAGATCCGCACGCCGCTGAACAGCGTCATCGGCCTCACCAGCCTGCTGCTCGACATGCCGCAGGAGGAAAAATCGCGCCAGTACCTGGAGCAGTCGCGCAAGTCCGGCGAGCTGTTGCTGCACCTGGTCAACGACATCCTCGACTACGCCAAGCTGGAGGCCGGCCAGCTTGAGCTGGAGCAGCGCGTCTTCGATCCGCACCATGTGGCCGAGGAAACCCTCGCCATCGTCGAGCCGCAGGCGACCGGCAAGGGACTGGCCCTGACCCTGTCCCTCGACGCGCCGCACAGCCTGCGCGGCGATCCCGACCGGCTGCGCCAGATCCTCCTGAATCTCCTGAGCAATGCCGTCAAGTTCACGGCACAGGGGGAAATCCGGTTGCGCTGTCATTGCCTGCCGCAGCCGGGCTCCCGGACCTGGCTCTGCTTCGAAGTCGAGGACAAGGGCATCGGGATCGACGCGGCCCTGGCGGCCGACCTGTTCCAGCCTTTCACCCAGGCCGATGCCTCGACCACGCGGCGTTATGGCGGCACCGGCCTTGGCCTCGCCATCTGCCAGAACCTGACCGACCTGATGGGGGGCGAGATCGGTTTCAGCAGCGCGCTCGGCGAGGGCACCACCTTCTGGGTAAAACTGCCCTTTGATCCCCCCCTGAGCGCCAGCCGTGACTTTCCCGAGCATGTCCCGCTGGAGCCTGCGAACGGCGAGTCCCGGCCGGAAAACACCCTGCACGTGCTGCTGGCCGAGGACAATCCGGTGAACCAGTTCGTGGCGGGGGAAATGCTCAGGCGCCTGGGCTGCGAGGTAACGCTGGCGCAAAACGGCCAGCAGGCGCTCGATGCGGCAGGGCAGCAGTCCTTCGACCTGATCTTCATGGACTGCGACATGCCGGTGCTGGACGGCTATGACGCGACCCGGGCCATTCGTGCCGAACAGGTAGCGGAGCGCGTCCCCATCATTGCGCTGACGGCCTCGGCCTTCGACGGCGAGCGGGCGCGCTGCCTCGACGCCGGCATGGATGACTTCCTGGCCAAGCCCGTGCGCCTGAGCGATTTCGACGCCTGCATCAGGACCTGGTGCCCTTCCGCCCCGCCAGTACCAACCGCCGGATGAACTCGCTCAGGCCGATAATGTTGTTGATGTACTGCCGCACCCCGCCGGCCCACGGCGTTTGTTTGTGATTGGCCTGGGGAGTCCCGGATTCCGCTGCGCTGCATCCGGGCTACAGGGCTGGAGAGCAGAGAATGGCTGGTGTGAATTTCTGAAAGCCTACTTCAACACGTCGCATCCGCAGCCTCGGTCCTGCAAATGGCGTCGAGCACGAGCCGTTTGCTGGCCATCAGGCACGGCGCCGGCGCTGCTTCTGGAATGCCTGCACCAGCTCGTCCTCGGTGACGCCGGCCTGTGCCACCAGGGACTGAAGCGTGTATGTCTTGCCTTCGGCAGCCATGTCGACGACGGCCTGACAGCAGCGCGGCCCGCTCTAGAGAAACAAGTCCGCCCTGACCCCGAAGCGCGCCGCCAGGCGTTTGGCAACCGCCCGGCTGATGTCGCGCCGCTCGTTCAGATAATCCGAAATGCGGCTCTGCGGCGCACAGTCCGCCAGATCCTCCTGGAGCAGCCCATGCTGCTCCATCAGGAAGCGCAGCACGTCGGCCGGCGTGGCGGCAGGGAGGGTCACATGCGCCGCCTCCCAGGCCCGCACCTGATCCGAGAGGTAGTCCAGCACATCGGCGAGCGGGTGGGTCTCGTCATCGCCCACCTCCGCCAGCAGCGCGGCGATGGTCGCGTTCGCGCGCTCGTAGTCCTTCTTGCTGCGCACGCTGGTCACTCCCACCAGCTTCTTGAAAGGCAGCCAGGCCCGCAGGATCTCCTGCGCATCGGGAACGCTTTTGCGGACACTCATGAGGTTCTCCACTTGCCCTTGTCGTATTCGCCATGCGTCAGGACATGACGGATGTAGACCTTGCCGCGGTTGTAATGGATCACGGCAATCAGGCGATATTTATTGCCCCCGATATTGAACACGGTGAAGGGGGCCACGTAATCCGCGCTGGCAAAGATAGCCCTGAGATCGTTGAAATCCACGAAATCGCCGGACTCCATCAACCGATGCCATGCCGACAGCGGCGCCCGTGCCTCCGGATGGCGGGCCCAGAAGGCGACCAGGACAGGCTTGGCGATGACATGCATCCCGCCAATATATACCGTTTTGGTATTCCGTCAATTGCGCTCGCTGCCGTCGGCGTTACGGATGACGACGCGTCGCTCGAACACGGATGACGGCACCAAATAAAACGCCCCGCTGGATGGCGGGGCGTTTTATTTGGCAAGGGAAAGGTGGGTTAACGCCAAGGCGTTTACCCACCCTACGGGACAATGCCCGCATGGAGAGACGATCTTAAACGAAGGTCTCGCCCTTCTCGGCCATGTCGATCAGCAGCTTGGGCGGCGTGAAGCGCTCGCCGTGCTTCGCGGCCAGTTCCTGGCTGCGCTGCACGAACTGCTTCAGCCCGATGAAGTTGATGTACTGCAGCACGCCCCCCGTCCACGGCGCAAAGCCGATGCCGAAGATGGAGCCGATGTTGGCGTCGGGCACGTTGCGCAGCACGCCTTCCTCGTAGCAGCGCGCGGATTCGATGGCCTGGCGATACAGCAGGCGCTCCTGCATCTCCTTGAACTCCACCTCCGACGGCCGCGCCTTCTCGGCCTTCATGAAGTTCTCGGCAACGCCGGGCCAGAGGTGCTTCTTGCCGCCTTCCGGATACTCGTAGAAGCCCTTGCCCTCTTTCTTGCCGGGGCGCTGGAACACGTCCAGCATCTTCTCGATCACGGCCGCGGCCGCTTCGGCCGGGACGGACTTGCCCTCCAAGGCCAGGTCCTTCTCGGTCTGCTTGCGGATCTTGCGGGTGAGCTCGAGGTTCACTTCGTCCAGGATGGCCAGCGGGCCGATGGGCATGCCGGCCTGCAGCGCGGCCTGCTCGATGGACAGCGGGTTGTAGCCTTCGGCCAGCAGGTTCACGCCTTCCATGCAGAAGGTGCCGAACACGCGGCTGGTGAAGAAGCCGCGGCTGTCGTTCACCACGATGGGCGTCTTCTTGATCTGCAGCACGTAGTCGAAGGCCTTGGCCAGCGCTTCGTCGCCGGTTTCCTTGCCCATGATGATTTCCACCAGCGGCATCTTGTCGACGGGCGAGAAGAAATGCAGGCCGATGAAGTTCTTGGCGCTGTTCGACGCTTCCGCGAGGCCGGTGATGGGCAGCGTGGAGGTGTTGGAGGCGAAGAGCGCGTCGGGCACCACGGCCTGGGTCTTCCTGGTGGCTTCGGCCTTGATGGCGCGGTCTTCGAACACGGCTTCGATGACGAGATCGCAACCGGCGAGGTCCTCGAACCGGGAAGTGGCCTTGATCAGCGCCAGCTTCTGTTCGGCGGCTTCCTTGGTCATGCGGCCCTTGGCAACCTTCTTCTCCCAGAGCTTCTGGCTGTAGGCCTTGCCGCGCTCGGCGGATTCCTGGTCGCGGTCCAGCAGCACGACTTCGATGCCGACGTCGGCGGAGACGTAGGCGATGCCCTGGCCCATCATGCCGGCGCCGAGGATGCCGACCTTCTTGCTCTTCCACTCGGGGAAGGCTTCCTTGGAGGGACGCGCGGCGCCCTTGTTGATCTTCTGCTGCAGATCGAAGAAGAAGGCCTTGGTCATGTTCTTGGCGTGCTTGCCGATCACGAGCTGCGTGAAATAGCGGCCCTCGATCTTGCGCGCGTTGTCGAAATCGACCTGCGCGCCCTCGACGGCGGCGCACATGATGGCGCGCGGCGCCGGGTAGTTTTCGTGGGCGCCCTTGAGCTGCTTGCGCAGGTTGGCGGGGAAGGCCGGCAGGTTGGCGGCGAAAGCCGGCGTCGACGGCGTGCCGCCGGGGATCTTGTAGCCGGGCTTGTCCCAGGGCTGCTGGGCATTGGGGTTGGCCTTGATCCACTCGCGCGCCTTGCTGAACATTTCTTCCGGGGTCTCAACGATCTCGTCGATGAGGCCGGTGTCTTTCGCCTTGGCCGGCTTCATGCGCTGGCCCTGCATCAGCACGTTCATGAGCGCGTTCTGGATGCCGATCATGCGCACGGTGCGGGTGACGCCGCCGCCGCCGGGCAGGAGGCCCAGCATCACTTCCGGCAGGCCGAACTCGGCCTTGGTGTTGAGCGCGATGCGGCGATGGCAGGCCAGCGCGATCTCGAGGCCGCCGCCCAGCGCGGTGCCGTTCAGGCAGGCCACCACGGGCTTGCCCAGCGTTTCCAGCGCGCGCAGCTGGCCGTTCAGCTCGTTGAGGCCGGCCTGGAATTCTTCGGCCTGCTCGGGACCGACCTGCATCAGCAGGTCGAGGTCGCCGCCGGCGAAGAAGGTCTTCTTGGCGGAGGTGATGATGACGCCGGCGATGGAGGCTTTTTCGGCCTGCAGGCGCGCCATCGTTTCGCCCATGGACTTCTGGTACAGGGCGTTCATGGTGTTGGCGGACTGGGTGGGGTCGTCCAGGGTCAGCGTGACGATGTTGTCAGCGTCTTTTTCCCATTTGATAGCAGACTGAGTCATTTTCTATCTCTCTTTCAATTCAATTCGCTTGAGGGCGCTTGGTGCCCGCTCGTTTTCAAATCTGGTTTGAGCGCTTGAAAACCGTGATTTCCCGGATGGATGCGAGGCGCCAGGTTCCGCTCCGCTCCGCTACGAGCAGTACGTGAGCACGCGCAGGAAACTGGCAACGAAGCAGACGCCGGGAAAGCGCGGTTTTCATGGCTCAAACGCGTTCGATGATGGTGGCGATGCCCATGCCGCCGCCCACGCAGAGCGTGCACAGCGCGCGCTTGAGGTTGCGGCGCTCGAGTTCGTCCAGCGCGATCTGCACGATCATGGCGCCGGTGGCGCCGAGCGGATGGCCCATGGCGATGGAGCCGCCGTTGACGTTGACGATGTCGTCCTTGATGCCCATGTCCTTCATGAAGCGCATGGCCACCGAGGCGAAGGCTTCGTTGATTTCCCAGAGGTCGATGTCCTTCACGGACAGGCCGGCCTTCGCCAGCGCCTTGTGGGCGGCCGGCGCGGGGCCCGTCAGCATGATGGTGGGATCGGCGCCGGAGACGGCGGTGGCGACGATGCGCGCGCGCGCCTTCAGGCCCAGCTTCTTGCCGGTGGCTTCGTTGCCGATGAGGATCAGCGCGGCGCCGTCGACGATGCCGGAGGAGTTGCCCGGCGTGTGCACGTGGTCGATCTTCTCGACCCAGTGGTATTTCTGCAGCGCGACGGCGTCGAAGCCGCCCATCTCGCCCATCATCATGAAGGAGGGATTCAGCGCGGCCATGCCTTCGACGCTGGAGTTCGGCTTGATGAACTCGTCTTCGGCGAGGATGGTGAGGCCGTTCTGGTCCTTCACCGGCACGATGGACTTCTTGAACCAGCCTTCGGCGCGGGCGCGGGCGGCGCGCAGGTTGGACTGCACGGCGAACCGGTCGACGTCGCTGCGGCTGAAGCCTTCGATGGTGGCGATCAGGTCGGCGCCGATGCCCTGGGGCACGAAGCCGGTCTTGAGGTTGAGCGCCGGGTCCATGGCCCAGGCGCCGCCGTCGGAGCCCATGGGCACGCGGCTCATGCTTTCCACGCCGCCGACGACCACGAGGTCTTCGAAGCCGGAGCGGATCTTCATGGCGCCCGTGTTCACGGCTTCGAGGCCGGAGGCGCAGAAGCGGTTGAGCTGCACGCCGGCGGTGGTCTCGTTCCAGCCCGCGGCGAGGGCGGCGGTCTTGGCGATGTCCATGCCCTGGTCGCCGACCGGGGTAACGCAGCCGAGCACGACGTCGTCGATGCAGTTCTTGATCGCGGCGCCGTTGCGCTCCTCCAGGGCGTGCATCAGGCCGACCACGAGGTCGACGGGCTTGACGGTGTGCAGCGAGCCGTCCTTCTTGCCTTTGCCGCGCGGCGTGCGCACGGCGTCAAAAATCAGCGCTTCGGTAGCCATGAAAAATCCTCTGTCTGGTGCTGCGTCTATTGCATGTGGGTCGGGCATCGGCCTGACGACGGCGCCGGAGCGGACGCTGCGGTCGGGCTGACGCCCGACCCACGGAATCGGAGGCGCCGGGGCGCCCCGGAAGGGTTTGTACCATGCGCCGCGAGGGAGGAGCGGACAATGACGGGGATGGCCAAAAACATTGACCAAAGTGATCAGGCCCCTTCTTGTCCTTGCTGTGCGCCGGCCCCCTTTCCTCCTGGCCGGGCCTGCTGCGTTCGCGGGAAAGGCGCCGGGCAGCGCCGGCACGCGGCGGCGCGACAAGGGGGAACAGGGGCCGGCCGACGGCGCGCGGACGCCGGGAGAGAGACGGCTGCCGGCGTCCGACTTCCGGCTGCCGCCGGACGGCATGCTAAGCGTAGTTCGCCGGCGCCCGCCTGCCCGGTACGGAGCAGCTTGTGCGCGTCAGGAGGGATCGAAATAGTCCTGCGGCCGCAGCAGCAGCACGTCGCAGTGCAGGCGCGGCATCACGTCCTCGGCGGTGTTGCCGAGCCAGAACGCCGCGAAGCCGGTGCGGCAGACGGTGCCGAGGATGAGGCAGTCGATCTTCTCGCTCGCCACCATTTCCGGCAGCGCGAGGTCGGGCCGGCCGGGCGCGACGCGCAGCGCGGTGTCGGCGAGGCCGAAACGGGTGATCTGCTGCACGAGGTTCTCGCGGTAGGCGGACTCGAGATCGGAGCTGACGTAGCTGGCGGCATAGGCGTCGCCCATCAGCGGCACCAGCTCGACGGGATTGGGCAGCGCGGAAAGGACGCGCGCCTCGCCGCGGAACTTCAGCACCAGCGCGACGAGGTGCTCGAGCGCGGCCTGGTTGACGAGGCGGTGCGGCGCG
Organism: Pseudomonadota bacterium; assembly: GCA_049320605.1. Classification (GTDB taxonomy): domain Bacteria; phylum Pseudomonadota; class Gammaproteobacteria; order Pseudomonadales; family Moraxellaceae; genus UBA2031. The sequence goes on from JBMOQI010000021.1 coordinate 47,802, forward strand.
TCGTCGGCGCCGATGCCGAGCGCGGCGGCGAAACGCCGCGGCACCTGCTTGCGCCGGGCGATGAAGAGCGGCGCCGGCAGCTTGCGCAGCAGCGGCTTCAGGTCGGGCGCCTCGTCCTCGGGATATTCGCCGATCATCAGGAAGTCGGCTTCCAGGCGGTAACACTCGTGCAGCACCGACTCCGCCCAGTGCCGCGTGGCGAGCAGGGTCTGGCCGCTGCCGGGCGGCGCCGCGCTCATCACCCTGTCGAGCCAGGGCCGCGCCCTGGCCTCGGCGCTGCGTGCCGCGGCTTCTTCCAGGCCGGGGGCGAGATCGAGCTGGTCGGCGGCGTCGGGCAGCACCGGCAGCAGCACTTCGAGGCGCGCGCCCAGCACGCGCGCCCAGGCCTGCGCCTGCAGCCAGGCCGGCTGCTCGTCGCGGCCCTGCAACAGCACCACCAGCAGGGTCTTGATCGGGAACATGGGTCTCTCCTGGCATTGCTGCCCTGGCATTGCTGCCCTGCTTCCGCCTTGGCGGCCGCCGCGCAGGCCTCGGCGCCGGCGGACTCCTGCCCACAGTCTAGATGCATTCGGCGACGCCGCGGTGACCGCCCGCCCGCGGCGGAACGTTGAGCGCGGCCCGTGGCGGCGCCCTGCCCCATCCGGCACGAACGTGCCTCGGGCGCGGCTTGACCCCCCTCCGGTTCCGGGGGGAATATCGCCGCAACAAGAGGAGCCGCCGCATGACCGATCGCCAGCCGTTCCGCAGCTTCGCCGAGTTCTATCCCTACTACCTGGGCGAGCACGCCGACCGCACTTGCCGGCGCCTGCACTTCGCGGGCACCACGGCGGTGATCGGCCTCGTCGCCGCCGCCCTGGCGGTGGGTCCGCGCTCCCTGCTCTGGGGCGTGCCGCTGGCCGGTTACGGCATGGCCTGGATCGGCCACTTCTTCTTCGAGAAAAATCGCCCCGCCACCTTCCAGCACCCGTTTTACAGCCTGTGGGGGGATTTTGTAATGTACAAGGACATGCTGACCGGCAAGATAGCTTTTTGACCGGGGTCCGGACGGATCCGGTTAGTTCCGGCTGGAGCCTGCCAGGCGGCAGCGCTGAAGTTCCAGACCGGCCGCCAGCGTCGCCTGCGCCGACGCCACAGTCCAAAAGACGGAAATACATGTCTACCGACGAACAAGAACAGCGACAGCGCGCCCTGGTAACCACCCAACACACCCGCATGCTCGCCTATATCGTGGCCGGCTGCGTGTATGCGGCCGGCATCTACTCGGGCTTCTACGACAACAGCGCCATCCTCTTCATTCCCCTTGCCGTCGCCGTGCCCTGGGCGCAGCGCTTCTTCCACGCCTGGCTGCTGGAACACTACCCGAAGCAGGCCAATGCCACCCTGCTGCTCAGCGACAGCCTGGCGGCCGGCATCGGCATTGCCGCGGCCGGCTTCAGCCTGGTGCCGACCATGACCTTCCTCGGCCTGCTGCTGACCGCGGCCATGGCCATCGGCAACGCCTACCTGCTCGTGCTCACCGGCTTCGTGACCATGTTCGGCGGCCTCATCGGCGGCTTCCTCTTCGGCTTCCACCCCATCCCCTACGAGGGCACGCCGGCCGCCATGGTGATCGTCGCCATCGGCGGCTTCTCGCTCTACGTCGGCCTCTCCGCCTTCTACATCCGCCAGCAGTCGCACAGCCTCATCGCCGCGCGCAACCAGATCAAGGAGCAGCAGGAGCAGGCGGTGCTGGTCTCGCGCAAGCTCGCCAAATACCTCGCGCCGCAGGTCTGGGAATCCATCTTCTCCGGCCGGCGCGAGGCGAAGATCCAGAACAACCGCAAGAAGCTCACGGTGTTCTTCTCCGACATCAAGGACTTCACCGCGATGACGGACGAGATGTCGCCCGACCTCGTCACCGAGATGCTGGCGCTCTACTTCGAGCAGATGACGAAGATCGCGCTGCAGTACGGCGGCACCATCGACAAGTTCATCGGCGACGCCATCCTGATCTTCTTCGGCGATCCCGCCACCCGGGGCTCCCGGGAAGACGCCGTCGCCTGCGTCTCCATGGCCATCGACATGCGCAAGGCCATGCAGGTGCTGCGCCAGAAATGGCAGAGCATGGGCGTGGACAAGGCGCTGCACATCCGCATGGGCATCACCACCGGCTACTGCCACGTCGGCAACTTCGGCTGCGAGTCGCGCATGGACTACACCATCATCGGCCGCGACGCCAACCTCGCCGCGCGCCTGCAGAACGCCGCCGAGGTCGACGAGATCCTGGTCTCCAACGACACCTACCTGCTGGTGCGCGACCGCATCATGTGCCGCGAGAAAGGCGTGGTGCGCCTGAAGGGCATCGCCGAGCCGGTGCAGGTCTGGCAGGTCGTGGACTTCCGCTCCGACGTCGGCGCGCAGGCCACCTGGATCGAGCACGAGCTCGACGGCTTCGCCATGCTCATGGACGTCAACAAGGTCAAGAACTACGACAAGGACCGCATCGTCAAGGCGCTGGAAGCCGCCGCGCAGCGCCTGCGCAACAAACGCATCGTCTGAAGCCCGCCGTCGTCGGCAGCGGGCTTCCTGCGCTGCGGCGCCGGGGCCCGTTTCCCGCCGCCGCCCGCACCGCCCATGCAGTGGCGCCCCGGCAACGTCGCCTTTGCCGGCAACAGGGAGAAGGACATGCTGCAGAAACTGGAAAACGCCTGGCTCAACATCCTCCGCGCCGTCGTCGTCGTCGCCTCCGGCCTGCTGCTCGCCTGCGTGGTGATCTTCGGGCTGGCGACGCTGCAGGGTTTCGGCGAGGGGCCCGGCGAAGCGCTCGCGCCGCCCGCCGTCGAGAGCGCCGCGCTCTTGAAGCAACTGACCGCGCCGGCCGCCACCGCCGCCAGCGGCGCGTCCGCCGCTGGCGCCGCAGCCGCGCCCGCCGGCGATCCCAACAAGGTCTATTACGACCGCACCACCGCCGCCATCGTCACCTTCGTCGCGAAACACTCCAGCGGCGGCGAGGTGGCCGACCGCGACCAGGTCTTCGAGATCACCCGCGACCGCGCCGAGAGCTTCGACACGCCCGCCCTCGTGACGGGCTACGCGCAGGGCCTCGCGGAAACGATGGAAGCGCTGCTCGCCAGCTCAGCCCTGCAGAAGCAGGCCGCCGCGTCCACCGCGCTGGACGTGGTGAACCGGGTGCTGGATCTCTACACGGAAGAGTTCAACCGCCAGCTCGAGGCCAGCCAGGCAGAGATCAGCCAGGCCCGCCAGGAACACCTGCAGGACAAGGCCGACGCGGCGCGCAACCTCTACTTCGCCCTGGCCGCCTTCGGCCTGTTCCTGCTGATCGTCTTTCTTTCGATCTTCATCCGCATCGAGCGCAACCTGCGCCACCTGGAGCGGGGCGCGCGAGCGCCGCGCGACGGCCTCCTCACCTGAGCCGGCCTCCGTCCGCGCGCGGCAGATCGCGCGCGAGGCGGATGCCGGCGAACTGCCAGCGCGACCATGGCGCGAAGTAATTGCGGTAGCTCGCCCGCTGATGAAGCGGCGGCGTGACGCAGGCGCTGCCGCGCAACACCATCTGCCCGCTCATGAACTTGCCGTTGTATTCGCCGGCGGCGCCGGCGCGCGCGCGAAAACCCGGATACGGCAGGTAGGCGCTCTGCGTCCATTGCCAGACGGCGCCGAAGAGTTGCAGGTCGCCGGGGGGCGCCACCGCCGGATGCAGAAGGAGAGATTGAGCGGGGGTTTCGGCGGGGGGGTTCGCGGCTGAAGCCGCTCCTACAGGGGCGGAGGCCGATGCGGGGGCCGTTGCGGAGGCGGGGGCGGAGGTGGCGGCCGATACGGAGGCGGGGGCCGATGCGGGGGCCGATGCGGGGGCCGATGCGGGGGCAGAGGCAACGGCGGGGGCGGGGGATTGCGCCGTTGCGGGGACGGCGGATTGCGCGCTGCACTCCCACTCCGCCTCCGTCGGCAGGCGCGCGCCGGCCCAGCGCGCGTAGGCGTCGGCCTCGTAGAAGCTGACGTGGCAGACCGGCTCCGCCATGCGCAGGGGACGCACGCCCTGCAGGGTGAACTGCCACCAGTGGCCGTCGTGGCGGAACCAGTACAGCGGCGCCTGCCAGTCCTCGCGCGTGCGGCAGTCCCAGCCGTCGGCCAGCCACAGGCCGGCGCGGCCGTAGCCGCCGTCGCGCATGAAGGCGAGGTATTCGCCGTTGCTGACGAGCCGGGTGGCGAAGCCGAAAGGCTCCAGCCAGGTGCGGTGGCGCGGCTGCTCGTTGTCGAAGGCGAAGCCGGCGCCGGCATGGCCGGTCGCGACGAGGCCGCCCGCATGCTCGCGGTAATGCAGCAGCGCAGGCGCGACCTCCGCCATCGGATCGTCGCGGCCGGCCGGGGCCGGCGCGTCGCGATACACGGGGCGCAGCGGATTGCACCAGAAGTGGTGCTTGAGGTCGGTGAGGATGAGCTCCTGGTGCTGCTCCTCGTGGTTGAGGCCGAGCGCGACGAGATCGAGCAGATCCTGCGGCTGCGGCGTGGCGAGCAGGCCCGTCATGCGCTGGTCGGTGCGCGCGCGCCAGGCCAGCACCTCCGTCAGCGCCGGCCGCGACAGCAGGCCGCGGTGCGCGCGCGCATGCGGCTCGCCGAGGCCGAGGTAATAGGAATTGAAGAGCGGCAGCCAGGCGGAGTTGAAGGGCCGGAAATTCGGCAGCGCGCGCGCCAGCACGAATGTCTCGAAGAACCAGGTGGTGTGCCCGAGATGCCATTTCACCGGGCTCGCCTCCGGCAGGGACTGCAGCATGCAGTCCTCGGCGGACAGCCCGCGCGCCAGTTCCAGCGTCTGCCGGCGCACCGCGGCGTAGTGCAGGCGCAGCGAATTCTGCGCGATCCAGAGCGCGCTCGTGCTGCTCACGAGAGCTGCCTCGCACCGGCGAGGAAGACGTGGTAGCTGGCGTCGTCGCCGGACCAGCGCCGGATGTTGCCGAAGCCGGACACCTCGAGCAGCGCGTTGAAGGCCTGGGCGCTGTACTTGTAGGAGTACTCGGTGAGGATGGTCGCGCCGGCATGGAAGCGGCGGCGCTGGCTGCCGATGCGCACGGTGTGCGTCTCGCGCGCCTCGAGGTACATCTCGATGCGGCTCTCGTCGGGGTTGTAGAGGGCGCGGTGCGCGAACAGCTCGGGCGCGAAGTCGGCCTCGAGCTCGCGGTTGACCACGCGCAGGATGTTGCGGTTGAAGGCGGCGGTGACGCCGAGCGCGTCGTCGTAGGCGGCCTCCAGCAGGGCCGGATCGCGCGGGCCGTCGACGCTGATGAGGAGCTGGCCCTGCTCGCCCAGGTGCTGCTGGATGGATTGCAGGAAGTGCAGCGTGTCGGCCGGCGCGAAATTGCCGATGGAGGAGCCGGGATAGAAGAACACCGGCGGCTGCTTGCGGCCGGCCGCCTTCACCGTCGGCAGGTCGAGCGGGCGCGTGAAGTCGGCGAGCACGCCGATGCAGTCCAGCGCGGGAAAGCGCCGGCGGCCGTCGCGGACGGCGAGGCGCAGCCAGTCCTCGGAGATGTCGACGCCGACGTAGCGCGCGGCGCCGACCTGCTCCAGCCAGGGCCAGGACTTGCTGCCGTCCGAGCAGCCGAGGTCGACCCACTGCGCGCGGCGCGGAATCTGCGCGGCGATGTCGGCGCGCTGGCGGCGGAAGATCTCCGCCTCGGCCTTCACCGGATAGTATTCGTCGAGCCGGCAGATGGCCGCGTAGAGCGCGCAGCCCTGCGCGTCGTAGAAGAATTTCGGCGGAATCGCGGGCGGGTCCGCGAGCAGGCCGGCCTCGAGTTCCTGCCGGCGCTCGGCCTGTCCGCCCGGGGTCGCCAGCAGCAGGGAGGGAGCCTCCTCTGCGTGGGAGAAAAAATGCCAGGGGTGCTTGCCGCTGGGGAGCATTACATCGCGCCAGGTTGCCATCGCCGTACTCCTTTATCGGTCTTCGCCCGTCCTCCTGGACGGGCCGGTGCTGCGGAACTTCCTCCTCGCTGCGGCACGTCGCGGGTGCCGCTTCTCTTGTGTCGTGCCGCGCCGTCGTTGCGACGGCACGGCAGAGAATCATTCCTTCGCCCGCTCTCGTCAGAAGAGATGGGGGACGATTGCCTCATGACAAGCTGAGCCGCGCCGGCCGCGGCCGCCGCCGTCGTTCACGGCGCCGGCGCCTCCCGCCCCAGCTTTTCGAACAGCGCCTTGCCTAGCACCGCGCGCGATTTTTCATAATCGCGCCACGGCGACTGCGCCTGCTCCGCGAGCCGCGCCGGCACGTTGCGGAGGGTCCAGCTGCCGGGCGGCGTGTCGGGCAGCTCGTCCCAGCCGAGCGGCAGCGCCACCGGCGCGCCGGTGCGGGCGCGCGTGGAATAGGCGGCGACGGCGGTGGCGCCGGCGGCATTGCGCAGGTAGTCGACGAAGACACGGCCGTGGCGCGCCCGCTTCGCGGCCGTGGCGACGAAGCAGTCCGGCAGGCGCTGCGCCAGCAGTTGCGCGATGCCCTGCGAAAACGCCTTCACCGCCTCCCAGGCATGCTCGCGCCGCAGCGGCACCTCTACGTGCACGCCCTTGCCGCCCGTGGTTTTCAGGAAGGCCGGCAGGCCGAACTCCTGCAGCAGCGCGCGCAGCAACTGCGCATAGGCGACGAAGTCGCGCCACGCGACATCGGGCGCGGGATCGAGATCGAAGATCATGCGGTCGGGACGGTCGAGGCGGTCGCGACGCGCGCCCCAGGTGTGCAGCTCCAGCACGCCCCGCTGCACGAGGTCGAGCACGGCGGTGAGCGAGCCGGCCGTCATGTAGGGCGCACCGCCTTTCCCGCCCGGCACGGCCACCGCGCGCAGCGAGGCGGGCAGCGGCTCCCTCAGGTGGCGCTGGATGAAGCAGTCGGCCTGCAGGCCCTGCGGGCAGCGCAGCAGCGTCAGCGGCCGGTCCTTCAGCTCCGGCAGCAGCCAGGCGGCGACGGCCTCGTAATAGCGCGCGACGTCGAGCTTGGTCAGGCCGGCCGCCGGATAGACCAGGCGCGAGGGGTGCGTGAGGGTGACGCCGGCGACGACGGCCGCGGGGGCAGCGCGGCGCCGGCGCGCGGGCTTGCCGGCCTCGATCTCCTCCAGCGCGCGGCCCGTCAGCACGCTCTCGCCGCGGCGCTCGGTGATGCCGGCGGCGTCGCCCTCCCGCGCGAACTCGTCGTCGCTCTTCACCAGCAGCCAGTTCCTGCGTTTCCCGTCGCGGCTCGCCATGCGCACCAGGGCCCACTGCCCTTCGAGCTTCTCGCCGTCCAGGCGGAATTTCAGGCGGCCCCGGCGATAGCCCTCGGCCGGATCGCCCTCGGGAGTCCAGCTGCCGCGGTCCCACAGCAGCACCGTGCCGCCGCCGTATTCGCCTTCGGGAATTTTTCCTTCGAAGCTGCCGTAATCGAGCGGATGGTCCTCGACCTCCACCGCGAGGCGTTTCTCCTGCGGATCGAGGCTCGGGCCCTTGGGAATCGCCCAGCTCTTCAGGGTGCCTTCGAGCTCGAGGCGGAAATCGTAATGCAGGTGGCTGGCGGCATGTTTCTGGATGACGAAACGCAGGCGCTCCGCGGCCGGCGCGACCTCGCCCTGCGGCTCGGGCGTGCGCGCGAAGTTGCGTTTGCTCCAGTATTTCTCGAGGCCCATGGCCCACCCCGGCGTGCAAGCTCTGCCTGATCAGCGTAGTCGCAAAAAACGGGCGCAGGGCCGATTCCCGTCATTTCCGCAACCACGCCGGGCGGAATCAGCAACAGGTCGTAGGGCGGGCGCCGCGAAGCGTCCACGCGGGATACGTCGATGAAAAAAAACACGTGGACATGGCGTTGCCATGCCCACCCTACGACACCGGGGCCGCATCAGAATGACCACGTCGTTCCCGCGAAGGCGGGAAGCCTGTGTCTTTCTCAGCGGCCTTTGAAGTCACTGGATCCCCGCTTTCGCGGGGATGACGATCTCGCGCCATTCGTTGCCGATGCAGCCTCTCGCCGGTCGGGATTGGTCCCGGCGATAACGTCAATTTCGGCGGCGGCGTCGGACTGAAGTCCGACCTGCCGAGCCAACTCCCGTGGGTCGGACTTCAGTCCGACGCCGGCTGCCGGTTCATGCCGGGCGTCATGTCGGTTCATGTCGGGTCATGCCGGGCTCCTGCCGGGCGTGGCTTACCCGTTGATGATCTCCCCGCCATTGGGATGCAGCACCTGCCCGGTGAAATACGAGGAATCGTTGCTGGCCAGGAAGACATAGCAGGGCGCCACCTCGTCCGGCTGGCCGGCGCGGCCCATGGGCGCCTTCCTGCCGAACTGCGCGACGTGCTCCTCGTCGAAGGACGCCGGAATCAGCGGCGTCCAGATCGGCCCCGGCGCCACCGCGTTGACGCGGATGTGGTCGTCGACCAGCGAGGCCGACAGCGAGCGCGTGAAGGCGACGATGGCGCCCTTGGTCGCGGAGTAGTCGATCAGGTGCGGACTGCCGCGGTAGGCCGTGACGGAAGCCGTGTTGATGATGCAGCCGCCGCCGCGGCGCAGCTCCGGCAGCGCCGCCTGCACCAGGTAGAACATCGAGAAGACGTTGACGCGGAAGGTCTGCTCGAGCTGCTCGGGCGAGATGGCCTCGATGCCGTCCTGCGGAAACTGCTGGGCGGCGTTGTTGACGAGGATGTCGAGGCGGCCGAGCTTCTGCACCGTCTGCTCCACCACGTTGCGGCAGAACTTGGGATCGGCCAGCTCGCCGCGGCAGAGCAGGCAGCGCCGGCCGCTGTCCTCGACGAGGTTCTTGGTGGCGCGCGCGTCGTCGTCCTCGTTGAGGTAGACGATGGCGATGTCGGCGCCCTCCTTCGCGAAGGCGATGGAGACGGCGCGGCCGATGCCGCTGTCGCCGCCGGTGATGAGGGCCACCTTGCCCTCGAGCTTGCCGCTGCCCTGGTAATGCTTCATGGCGGACTGCGGCGGCGGAATCATCTCCTGCTCGCTGCCCGGCTGCCGCTCCTGGTGCTGCGGCGGAAAGCCTGTTGCGGTTTCCATGGCTGCCTCCGGAACCCGCGGGCTCCAGTCGCTTCTTCCTGAATGCCTGTCCCTGCGCTCCCGGCTGCCTCGATGCCGGTTCAGGTTCCTGCCGCGGTCGTCCGGACGCTCCGGCCAGAACCGGAATACGCCAGGAACAGCCGGGCAGGAAAGGCGTCACGAAAAAGTCTGGCACCGCGCGCCGGGCGCACTGTTGCCGCTTCGTTGAGGGAATGCCGCGGGGGTATGAATTTCGTTTTAAATGTTTAGCGGGGTGGGGTGGGTGGGGGGGGGGGGGGGGGGGGGGGGCGGAGGCGGCCGAGACGCACGGGCACGCGGGGCGGGCG
>JBMOQI010000021.1:57153-173007 GCA_049320605.1 Pseudomonadota bacterium
TGAAGCCGCTCCTACTTCCTGCCCGTAGGAGCGGCTTCAGCCGCGAACCCCCACCCCCGCCAGCCACTCCCGAAAGGCGTCAGTCGTGATAGCCGGCGTCCGCCGCGACCTTGCCGCGGAACACGTAGTAGGTGTAGCCCGTGTAGAACAGCACGAGCGGCAGGACCAGGACGGCGCCGGCCAGCATGAAGACCTGCGCTTCCTTCGGCGCCGCGGCCTCCCAGAGGGTGAGGGAAGGCGGCACCACATAGGGCCAGAGGTTCACGCCGAAGCCGAGGTAGGTGAGCAGCAGCAGCGCCAGCGCCAGCCCGAAGGGCAGGTTCTCCTTGCGCTGCCGCAGCGCGAGGAAGAGCGCGCCCGCGACGCCGGCCGTGGCCAGCGGAATCGGCAGCAGGAAAAAGAAATCCGGCAGCGCGAACCAGCGCGCGCGGATGTCGGGATAGGTCAGCGGCGCCCAGACGCAGAATCCCGCGATGAAGGCGACGAGCAGGCCCCAGACCGGCAGCGCGAGCCGGAAGCAGCGCTCCTGCAGCGGCCCTTCCGTCTTCAGGATCAGCCAGGTCGCGCCGAGCAGCGCATAGCCCGCGACGAGCGCGACGCCGCAGCCGACGCCGAAGGGCGTCAGCCAGTCGAAGAGGCCGCCGGCGAAATGCCGCCCCTCCACCCTGAAGCCCTGCAGGAAGCCGCCCAGCACCAGGCCCTGCGCAAACGTCGCGACCAGCGAGCCCGCGCAGAAGGCCCTGCCCCAGAGCGCGCGGTGCTGGCTCTTGAAGCGGAACTCGAAGGCGACGCCGCGGAAGATCAGCGCCACCAGCATGACCAGCACCGGAAAATACAGCGCCGGCAGGATGATGGCGTAGGCCAGCGGAAACGCCGCGAGCAGGCCGGCGCCGCCCAGCACCAGCCAGGTCTCGTTGCCGTCCCAGACCGGCGCCACCGTGTTCATCATGACGTCGCGCGCGGCCTCGTCGCGCACGCAGGGGAAGAGGATGCCGACGCCGAGGTCGAAGCCGTCCATGAGGATGTACATGGCCACGGCGAAGCCGATGATGAAGGCCCAGATCAGCGCAAGATCGAACTCCACGGCTCAGCCCTCCCCGCCTTCCAGCGGCGTGCGCGGCGCCGCCAGCGGCCGCCGCGCCGCGACCACGCCGCCCGCCGGCTCCGCCTCGTCCGGCCCGGCCTGCACGATGCGGTAGAGGTAATAGAGGCCGGCGCCGAAGACCACCGCATACACCACGACATACACGAGCAGCGACACCAGCACGTGGATGCCCGCCAGCGCCGGCGTGTCGGACTGCGCCGTGCGCAGCACGCCGTACACCGTCCAGGGCTGGCGCCCGACCTCGGTGGTGAACCAGCCGGCCAGCAGCGCGACGAAGCCGAGCGGCAGGCAGTACTGGCAGAGCTGCAGGAAGCGCGGGCTGTCGTAGAGGCGTTTTCTCACGCGCAGGTAGAGGCTGACGAGGCCGACGAGAATCATCAGCAGGCCGATGCCGACCATGAGGCGGAAGGCGAAGAACACGATGGCCACCGGCGGCCGGTCCTGCGGCGCCCACTCCTTCAGGCCCTTGATCTCGCCCTCCCAGGAATGCGTGAGGATAAGGCTGCCGAGTTTCGGCACGGCGACCTCGAAATCGTTGCGCGCCTGCGCCGGGTCCGGCAGCGCGAAGACAATGAAGGGCGCGCCGCGCTGCGTTTCCCAGTGGCCTTCGATGGCGGCGATCTTGGCCGGCTGGTGCCGCAGCGTGTTGAGGCCGTGCAGGTCGCCGATCACGAGCTGCAGCGGCGCGAGGATGGCGACGAGGCCGAGGCCCATGTTGAGCGCGGTGCGGCTGCTGTCGGGAAAACGGTTGCGGCGCAGGAAATAGGCCGAGACGCCGATCACCACGAAGGCCGTGGTGAGATAGGAGGCCGCCACCATATGCGTGAAGCGGTAGGGAAAGGACGGGTTGAAGATCACCTCGCGCCAGCTCGTCACCGTGAACACGCCGTTCTCGGTGCGGAAGCCGGCCGGCGTGTGCATCCAGCTATTGGCGGAGAGAATCCAGAACGACGAGGCGAGCACGCCGAGCGCCACCATGCAGGTGGCGAAGAAATGCAGGCGCGGATGCACGCGGCGCCGGCCGAACAGCATGATGCCGAGGAAGGTCGCCTCGAGGAAAAACGCCGTCATCACCTCGTAGCCGAGCAGCGGCCCGATGACGCCGGCGCTGATGTCGGCGAAGCGGCTCCAGTTGCTGCCGAACTGGTAGGACATGACGATGCCCGACACCACGCCCATGCCGAAGGACACGGCGAAGAGCTTGGTCCAGAAGCGCGAGAGGCGCGCATACACGTCGCGCTTGGTGAGCAGCACCAGCGCCTCCAGCACGGCGATATAGGAGGCGAGCCCGATGGTGAAGGCCGGGAACAGGATGTGGAAGGACATCACGAAGGCGAACTGCAGGCGCGAGAGCAGGAGGGGATCGAGTTCCATTCGCGAGGCCTCGGCGGGATGGCGCTGGCGGAGTTCCGTTGCTGCGGCGCAGGACGGTCGCAACAAAGTCGCGGCGGCGCCGCTGGGGCGGGTGCGCAGCGCTTGCGGAAGACTCGTCGAGACCCGGCGCGGCGGCCAGTGCGGAGATGTAGCGGAGTGTCAGTGCTTGTGTGCGGGGCGGGCCGGCCCTGAAAGGTTAATTAACCCAACAGGCCAGAGCCCTGTTTGCCGATATCGACGTACTGCAGCTCATGGCCGGCCTCCAGTTCCCGGCCCCAGTTATGCAAGATGCCGCAGAGATACCTGAAATGGTCCGGCTGCTTTTTACGGGTGGCGAGATGCATGGCGCCCTTGACCTGCCGGGGCGTGAAGGTCTCCAGAAAGCGGAGCAGCGACTTGTCCTCCCAATACCCGGCGCAGATGGGGCGGTAACACCAGTACAGCACCACTTCGTTCAGCTCGCTTGCCGAGGTCGTTCTTCGCGGCGCCATTTCTCATCTGCCGTTGGGTTAATGCCGCGGGGAGCCACAAAATCCGGCAGGGCCGCGCCTCACAGCCGCTCGCGCAGGAGCTCCACGGCGCGCTCGCGCTCGCGCTGGATGAGCAGCAGGTTAGCCTCCTGCCCCTCGAGGCGGCCCTCGCGCGCGGCCTCCTCCACCTGGCGGCAGAGTTCGGCGAGACGCACGAGGCCGAGGTTGGCGCTGGCGCCTTTCAGGCTGTGTACGCTCTTGCGCACCTTGTCCACCTCGCCGGCGACGAAGGCCTGGCGCAGCTCGTCGAAGCGCGCGGCGGAATCCTGGACGTAGGTATTGATCAGGTTGGGAAATTCCTCGTCGAGAATGCTGCGCAGCTCCTCGAACAGGGCTTCATCCAGATACGGCTCGCTCATCCCGCGACTCCTTCTTGCCAGGTGAATTCCGCCACCACGTCGTTTCCTGGCGGGAAGTATTCCACGCGCCGGCATAGCGAGGCCAGCAGCTTGAGGCCCCGGCCGTAGTAATCCGGCAGGCCGCCCGCGCTGTGGCTGCGGAAGTCGAAGCCGGGACCGCTGTCCTTCATGCGCACGCGCAGCAGCCCCCCGCCCGCCAGGGGCTCGACATGGATATGGATGCAGATGGAGGCGTCGGGCCCGAGCCCGATCAGGCGCTCGCTGCGCAGCTGGTAATAGCGGCGGAAGCCCTCGGCATCCTGCTTCAGGCCCGAGGAGAGCCCGAGCAGGCCGTGCTCGAGCGCGTTGGAATAGAGCTCGGAGAGGATGGTGCCGACGGCGCTGCCGTGCGCGGAGAGGCCCGGCATCTGCAGCAGCATGTACATGAGCAGCGGCACCGGGTCCTGGGTCTTCAGGCTCTCGGCGTGCAGCTCGTACTCGAGGTCCCAGTGGCCGGGGCTGTAGGCCGGAAAGCGCGTGCGCGCCTTGCGCGAGAGCGGCAGCTCGTCCATGTCGGGGCAGATCTCGACCAGCGAGTAGTCGTCGCTCTGGCCGGCCGGGCCGGTGAACTCCGCCACCGCCTCCTGGACGCGGCAGAACATGTCCGGATGGTCCTCCTTGAACAGCGCCAGCAGGCGCTCCTCGCCGAACATCTCGTCGGCGGCGTTGCGCGCCTCGCTGACGCCGTCGGACCAGAGGTAGAGCGAGCTGTCGTCCTCCAGCTCGAGGACGAGCGGCTGGTACTCGAATTCCTCCGCCGGCAGGATGCCGAGCGGCACGTGCGCGGAGGGAATGCGCGTGGTGTTGCCGGCGCGGCGGTTGTAGACGACGCCGGGCGGCAGGCCGCCGGCCCAGATCTCCAGCACGCGGTCGCCGTAGTCGATGTGCACGGCGGTGACGCAGCAGAACACGGAAGGCGGCAGCACCTGCTTCAGGCGCGCGTTGGCCTCGCGCATGATGGCCTCGAGGCCGAAGCCCTTGCTGCCCATGCCGTAGAAGATTTCCGCCAGCGGCAGGATGCCGATCGCCGCCGGCAGGCCGTGGCCGGTGAAATCGCCGAGCAGGACGAGCAGGTCGCCGTCGGGGCGGCGCGCGGCGAGCAGCACGTCGCCGTCGAAGATGGCCATGGGCGAGAGCAGGTAGCGGATGCAGGGCGCGTCGAGCGCGCCCAGGCGGATGATGCGGTCGAAGATGAGCTTGGCGGCCTGCTGCTCCGCGATCAGGTGCTCGCGCTGCTTGCGCACCTCGGTGTGCAGGCGGCGCAGGCGCGTGAAGGCGCCGATCTTGGCGGCGAGGATGGTGGTGTTGTAGGGCTTGCTGAGGAAGTCGTCGCCGCCGGCATCGAGGCAGGCGGCGAGGTCGCGGGCTTCGTTCAGCGAGGTGAGGAAGATGATGGGAATGAGCTGGCCGGGCGACATCTCGCGCATGCGGCGCGCCGCCTCGATGCCGTCCATCTCCGGCATCATCACGTCGAGCAGCACCATGTCGGGCGGGTGCTGCTCGAAGGCGTGCACCGCCTCGCGGCCGTTCTCGCAGCTCACCACCTCGTGGCCCTGCCGCTTCAGCAGGGTCTGCAGGATCAGACGGTCGGTGACGCTGTCCTCGGCAATCAGTATGCGCAGGCTGTCCTGGCTCACCCCTTCCCTCGACTCTTCACGCCCACCTCCGTCGCCGCCCCCGGGCCACTGTCGGAACGCCGCCATTCGCAAGCCCCGAGTCACTGTCGGAACGACGTCATTCGCCGGCCCCGGGCCACTGTCGGAACGACGTCATTCCCGCGCAAGCGGGAATCCAGTGCCTTTGAAGTCGCCAGATCCCCGCTTGCGCGGGGATGACGAGCGGGTCATTTCGACAGGACTCTTATTGAATGGTGAAAAGCTGCTCGAAGTTGGAAATCGTCAGGATCTTCTTCACGTCCGGATTGCAGTTGATGATGCGGACCTTGCGGCTGTCGCCGCCGGCGTGGTCGCGCAGCAGCAGCAGCATGCCCAGCGCCGAACTGTCGAGATAGGTGGCCTCGCGCAGGTCGACCACATAGGATTCCGGCTCTTCCGGCGCGCTCTCGTAGGCGCTGCGGAAATCCTGGTGGGTGCTGAAATCAAAACGGCCCTTGATATGGATGACGAGTTCCCTGCCGTCAGGGGACTCCGAGGAAAAAATGCTCATGCCCATCTCCTGCTCTGCATCCTGCCCGGGAGAAAAATGCCACCGCAACTGACGGTGTACCGGGCGCCCATGCCCCGGACAGGCCGCAACTGTGGTTCAGGTTAGTTCAGAAACTTACAGACCACGCAAAAAAACGGTAGATTTTGCGGGGGTTATCGCACACCTGCTTTCATCCAATTGCCCGGAACCCGTCCGCCATGATCGCCCCCGACATCGAGATCTATATCGCCGCCGTCACGCCCGAGGCCGTGCTGGACTGGCTCCGGGAGCGCTTTCCCGGCGCCAGTGCGCCGCGCCCGGCCGGCAGGAAGCAGTGGCAGCTGACGCTGCCGCACGCAGAGCGCCCCGTGCCGGTGCTGGTCCTGCAGGATGCGGCGCCGGGCTACGTCTCGCTGTGGTTCGACAGTCCGCACACGCCCTGGGCCGACGACATCGCCTGCGCCCGCGAGGTCTTCGCGCGCTTCGGCACCGAGGTGCGCGCCACGGCGGGCAGCTGGGCCGAGGGCGACGACCCGGACCTCTGGTGGCATATCGATGCCGCGGGCGAAGGCCTGGTGAGCTGGCCGGGCTGACAATGTTCGCGGCTGAAGCCGCTCCTGCGAAGACCGCCCCTCCCCCGCAGGAGCGGCTTCAGCCGCGAACCAGCCCGCGAACTGCCGCCGCATCCGACCGCTGACGCCCCTGTTTTTTGCGCTGGTACGGTGACGCGAAGACAGCCGGGGTGAAGTCGCTACACTGCGAATATCAGGGAGGTGCCGGCATGACGACACACGTACGCCCGCCACACATCGGCCTCGTCCTTTCGGGAGGGGGGGCGCGGGCGGCCTACCAGGTCGGCGTGCTGCGCGCGATCTCCGAGCTCATGCCCAGCGCCTGTGCCAATCCCTTCGACATCATCTGCGGCACCTCCGCCGGCGCCATCAACGCCGCCGGCCTCGCCACCCATGCCGGCTGCCTCAGCGACGGCGTCGCCATGCTGGAATCGGTGTGGGGCGGATTCCGCTGCGAACAGGTCTACCGCACCGACTGGCCCGGCGTCATCGCCCGCGGCTGGCGCTTCATGATGACGCTCGCCTTCGGCCGCCTGCGCCGCGACCTGCCGATCTCGCTGCTCGACAACAGCCCGCTGCGCGAGCTGCTCAAGCGCCAGCTCGACATGTCGCGCATCCAGCAGGGCATCGATGCCGGCCACCTGCGCGCGCTGTGCATGACGGCCTCGGGCTATGCCAGCGGCGAGTCGGTCAGCTTCTTCCAGGGCCAGGGCGCGCTGGAGAGCTGGCGGCGCTCGCGCCGGCTCGGCGTGCGCAGCCAGCTCTCCGTCGACCACCTGCTGGCCTCGGCGGCGATTCCGATCTTCTTTCCGGCGGTGCGCGTCAACCGCGAGTTCTTCGGCGACGGCGCCCTGCGCCAGCTCTCGCCGATCAGCCCCGCCCTGCACCTCGGCGCCGAGCGCGTGCTGGTGATCGGCGTCGGCGGCCAGCCGCGCCGCCAGGCGCGCGAGAAGGTGGTGGCCTATCCCAGCATCGCGCAGGTGGTCAGCCACATCATGAACAGCTCCTTCGTCGACAGCCTCGAGGCCGACGTCGAGCGCCTCACCCGCATCAACAAGACGCTGGCGCTGATTCCCGAGGAAGTGCGGCGCGAGCACTCCACGCTGCGCCAGGTCGAGGTGCTGGTGATGACGCCGCCGGCGGAGGTGCTGGACGCCATCGCCATGCGCCACGCGCGCCTCTTGCCGAAGAGCATTCGCATGTTCGTGCGCGGCTCCGGCGCCACGCACAAGTCCGGCTCCGGCGTGCTCTCCTACCTGCTCTTCGAGGCGCCCTACTGCCAGGACCTCATGGACCTCGGCTATCACGACGCACACGCGCGGCGCGAGGAAATCCGCCGCTTCCTGGGCCTCGAGGCAGAAACGGCCGCGCCGGAGGCGGCTGCCGTGGCGACGGAATCGCCGAGCAATGTCGTGGAATTCAAGCGCGCCGAACACAACGGCATGAATTGAAGCTGCCGGGCAGTTCGCGCCCAGGCGCCCTCCCTTGCAGATCGTTACTTCGCCGCCGCCCGCAGCTTCAGCGCCGTCGCGTTTTCCTTCTTCGCCGGATGCCGCAGCGCGTGGCGGATCAGCCACTTCAGCTCTTTCGAGGCCCGGCCTTCGAGCCAGCGCCCGCACACCTCGAAGGCCAGCCCGGGATGATCCTTGGCGATGTCGCCGAGATGGTTGGCGACGCTGCGACGCACGTACAGCGAGGCATCGTCCTTGAGTGTCTCCAGGATCGGCAGCGCCGGCCGCGGATCGGCAATCAGCGCCGGAATGCGCCTCCCCCAGGGCAGGCGCGGGCGCGTGCCTTCCGAACACAGACGGCGGACGTGCGGATTGGGATCGCGCGTCCATTCCATGACCCGGGCCAGCGCGCGCTCCGGCTGCGCAATGAGGAAGGGCCGGATCGCGAACTCGGAAGTGAAGCGCGTGGTCAGCGCATGCAGGGCGCGCATGGAATGTTCGAAGGGATCGTCGCCTGCGTTGTGCGCCGCATCGAGCCCGTACTCCGCAATGAAGAAGCTGTGCGGCAAATAGAAAAATTCGGCGAGGCCGAAGGCTTCGGCCTGCTGCTGCGGCGGCGTCAGCGACTGCAGCAATATCTCTATCGCGTCGCGATAAGTACCGGGCAGGCACTGACGCAAGGCGGCGGCGATGTGCTGGCCGCGCTGCATCAGCTCCAGTTCTTCCAGCCCGGTCAGCGCTGCATCGCGGAATTGCGCCGCATCGAAAGCGGCATGGGCGAGCCGGAGGTTGTGTGCCAGGCAGTCTACCGCCTCTACGCCGAGCAGATGCTTGAGCGGGACGCCTTTCTGGATGGCGCGCGGGGCATCGGGGATGCGGGGGAGGTCGGAACGGTCCTGCGTCACTGCAGCACCGGCCCGACATCCATGCCGTCATAGGAATCCAGCCCTTCGCGATGGGCGAAGACATAGAACTCGTCGTTCCGCGCATCCAGAATCTCCGGCGTGTGGACGCGGACTTCCTGCATGTGCAGCCAGTACAGGTCGGGCTCGCCTTCCTCTTCCTTGTCCGCAATGAAGATGTCCACCACGTCGAGGCCCATGGCCATGAGCCTGGGGATGGCCTCTTCCAGTGCGCCGGGCTCGTGATGCGTGAAGAAATGCCCCCAGAGCATGGGCTGCGACATATCCCAGTCCGTGTCTTCGGCAATGTTCGCGAACATTTCGCGCAGGCGCTCGATGAAGATCGTCTTGTTCGGTATCGCAGCGGCCATAGGCACTCCTTATTTTTGTTGTGGCGGCGGCACCGGCCGCACCGCCACGCCGACCTGCAGCACCCACTGCGGCAGCATGCCGGGCTCGCGGCGGCAGCGGCCCTGCGGCGCCACCAGCAGCGTCAGGGCGTCGCCGCCGCCCTCGACGTCCAGCAGCTTGTAGCGCACGCCGCAATCCGGCGCCGCCAGCGTCGGGTTCTGGCCGAGCAGCAGGGCCTTGAGATCGCCGGCGGGCTCGATGAAGGGCTTGTCCCCGGCGGCGGCGATGGCGCGCATGATCTTCAGGCGCGCCGCGTCCGGCGGTGGCGGCAGCGCTGCCGCGGCCTGTACCGGCGTCGAAGCCGGCGTCGGCGCCTGAGCCGGCGCAACCGCCGCGGGCGGAACCGCTGCCGGCGATGTCGCCGGCGCCTCGGCCGCGGCTGCCGCGGCGCCGGCAAGCGCGAGGAGCAGGCACAGGTTTCTCATGTTTTTCCGTCCGCCGGCCGCCCGCCGTCCTTGACCGGGCCGCCGCTCAGTATTTCTCCGGCACTTCGCGCAGGCGCATCAGGCCTTCCTGCGCCACCGTCGCCACGAGCCTGCCGTCCTGGGTGAAGATGCGGCCGAAGTTCATGCCGCGCGAGGCGGAGGCGTTGGGCGCATCCATGTCGTAAAGCAGCCACTCGTCCGCACGGAAATCGCGGTGGAACCACATGGCGTGGTCGAGGCTGGCCGCCTGCAGGTTGTTCTGCATGAAAGAAACGCCGTGCGGCAGCATGGCCGTGCTCATGAGCAGGAAATCGGAAGCGAAGGCCAGCAGGCACATATGCAGCAGCGGATCGTCCGGCAATCTGCTCTGCGCCTTCATCCAGTGGTGGCGGCGCGGCTCCTTCTTGGCGGGCGCGAAAGGATTCACGGGATCGATGGGCCGCATCTCGATGGGCCGCTCGCGCACGAAGGCCGCGCGGATCTTTTCCGGGATCAGGGGGGCGACCTTGAGGCGCAGCTCGTATTCGCTGGGAAGGCCCTCGGGGCCCTCCACCTGCGGCATGGGCACCTGGTGCTCGAGGCCCTCCTCCGCCACGGCGAAGGAAGCGGACATCAGGAAGATGTTCTCGCCGTGCTGGATGCCCTTCACGTTGCGCGTGCAGAAGCTCTTGCCCTCGCGGATGTTCTCGACCTGGTAGACGATGGGCGCGTCGACGTCGCCGGCGCGCAGGAAATAGCCGTGCAGGGAATGCGGCAGGCGGTCCTGGACGGTGCGGCCCGCGGCCATCAGCGCCTGGCCCAGCACCTGGCCGCCGAAGAGGTGCTTGCCGAAGAAGTTGGCGCTCCTGCCGCGATAGATGCCTTTCTCGATGGTCTCGAGGTCGAGGAGTTCCAGGACCTCCTGCATGACGTTGCTCATGGTTTCCCCTGTGAAGCGCTGCAAAAGCCCGAGCCTAGCCGAGCCGTTGCGGAAGTGGAATCGCCGGGCGGGAGGGAGTGGCAGGTCGGGCTTCAGTCCGACTGCGGCGGTGAATGCGGGGGCGGCGTCGGGCTGAAGCCCGACCCACAAAAAACCGCTTCAGCCAGATAGACCCGGTTACAGCCAGCCGGACTTTTTCAGGCGGCGCCAGAGCAGTGCCGAGCCGCCGAACATGACGGCCATGACGACGGGATAGCCGAACTGCCACTTCAGCTCCGGCATGAACTCGAAGTTCATGCCGTAGAAGCTGGCGATCATGGTGGGAACGGCGAGGATGGCGGCCCAGGCGGCCAGCTTTTTCACCACGTCGTTCTGGCCGACGGTGACCATGGCCATGTTGACGTCCATGGCCACCTTCACCATCTCGCTCTGCGCGTTGATGACGTCGTTGATGCGCAGCACGTGGTCGTTGATGTCGCGCAGGTAGGGCGCGAGCATGCGCGGCATGACCTTCTCGTCGGCGCGCAGCAGGTAGGCGCAGATGTCCTGCAGCGGTCCTGCGGCGAGCTTCATGCCGACCAGCTCGTGCTTGAGGTCGTAGAGGTGGCGGATGGTCTTGCGCCTGAAGGTGCTGCCGAAGATGTCGTGCTCGATGCTCTTCAGGTAGGCCGAGAGATCCTCGACCACGGGATAGAAGTTGTCGACGACGAAATCGAGCAGGGCATAGAGCACGTAGGGCGGGCCGAGGCGCAGCATCTCGGGACTGCGCTCGCAGCGCTGGCGCACCGGGGCATAGCTCAGCGAGGCGCCCTGGCGCACCGTCAGCACGTAGCGCGGGCCGGTGAAGAGGGAGGTGTGGCCCATGCAGATGTCTTCGCCCTGCAGGCGCGCGGTGCGCAGCACCACGAAGAGGGTGTCGCCGTAGGCCTCGATCTTGGAGCGGTGCTGGGGGCGGGTGGCGTCTTCGATGGCCAGCTCGTGCAGGCCGAACTCGTCGCGCACCAGCTTCATTTCCGCCGCGTCCGGCTCGTGCAGGCCCACCCACACGAAATGCGCCGGACTCTCGTCCAGCGCCTCGCTGACCTGGTCGAGGGGAATGTCGGCCACCTTCAGGCCGGTGTCGCGGTGATAGACCCCGCAGTTGACGACGCTCATGCACGCTCCTCGCTAGCCGGCCAGACCCGCCGCAGCGCCACCATAGCAGAGCCGCCGCCGCTTTTTGTAGGTCGGGCTTCAGCCCGACAGGCGCCGACCAGGAACAGCGGCGTCGGTGCTGGCGTCGGTGCTGGCGTCGGCTTCTGTAGGTCGGGCTTCAGCCCGACGACCAGAGGAAGTCCCTGCGGGACAGCGGCGCGAGATACGGGCACCGGCGTCGGACTGAAGTCCGACCCACTCCCCAAGAGCAGGCCAGCGGAGACAGTTGCCGGCGGCGCCGGGCTTTGACAGGCGCGCGGCCATCGCGTACCAATCGCTACGCGATTCTTTCTCGGGCGGAGCGACACGATGAGTAGCTGGCAGGGCCGCATTCTTTCCTCGGTGCTCCGGCACACCCTGAAGCCGATGATGTTCTCCGGCAAGCCGACGCCGGCCCGCATGGGAATTTCCGCCTTTTTCCTCGAGGCGGGGGCGGTGCTCGTGCCGGTGCCGGCCGCGCGCTTCACGCCCCTGGCGGCGCCGCGGGGCGAATGGGTGGACGCCGGGCCCCAGACCGGCAGCGTCATCCTCTACCTGCACGGCGGCGCCTATATCGCCGGCTCGCCGCGCACGCATCGCCCCCTCACCGCGGAGCTCGCGCGCAGCAGCGGCGCCCGCGTGCTGGCGCTGGACTACCGCCAGGCGCCCCAGCACCCCTTTCCGGCCTGGCTGGACGATGCCCTCGCGGCCTACCAGTTCCTGCTCAAGGCCGGCGTGGCGCCCAAGCGCATCGTCATCGCCGGCGACTCGGCGGGCGGCAACCTGACCCTGGTGACGCTGCTGCGCCTGCGCGAGCTCGGCCTGCCGCTGCCGGCCGGCGCCATCTGCCTCTCGCCCTGGACCGACCTCACCTGCAGCTACCAGTCGCACCGCCTGAACGCGCAGCACGAGGCCATGCTGAGCCCGGCCGGCCTGCGCCGCCTCGGCCTGCGCCACCTCGGCGAACGCAACCCCAGGGATCCCCTGCTCTGCCCGGCCCATGCCGATCTTGCCGGCCTGCCGCCGCTCATGGTGCATGTCGGCACCACCGAGATCCTGCTCGACGACGCCCGCGCCATCAAACGCAACGCCAAGCGCGCCGGCCTGCGCCTGCACTACCGCGAGTGGAAGGAAATGCCGCACGTCTTCCCCCTCTTCCACCGCTTCCTGCCCGAAGGCCGCAAGGCCGTCGCGGCCATGGCCGGTTTCGTGAAGGACGTGACGTCGTAGGGCGGCGGGCCGGGCTTTTTTCAGGGCCGGATTTTGTAGGTCGGACTTCAGTCCGACGAGCAGAGGAAGTCCCTGCGGGACAGCGGCGCCAGATTCGCCGACAGCGTCGGACTGAAGTCCGACCCACCCACCAGTAGCCGGGGGCCAGGCCGGCCCGGTCCGCCCGGCGACGCCCCCTTTCCCTTGCAAATCTTTTGTTACATTCCTGCCGGGCAATGCTCCCGGCGAGCCTTCCGGCGCTTTGTTACCATGACGCCGCTTTCTTTCGCCAACTCAAAGGCTTACACGCATGCCCCAATGGCTTAGCAATCTCTTCCTGCTGTTCGCCCGCAAGCTGCTCTACATCTTCGTGCGCACCACGGTGCTGCCGGAGGACCTGCAGCAGCTGCAGCTCGATCCGGACAAGCCGGTGTGCTACGTGCTGCAGACGCGCTTCCTCTCCAACCTTCTCGTGCTCGACACCGAAACCCGCCGGGCCGGCCTGCCGCGCGCCATGCGCGCCATGCAGTCGCCGCTGTTGCGCGAGGGGCGGTCGCTGTTCTTCCTGACCCGCAGCGCCAATCCCTCGCTGCTGCAGCGCAACCGCTTCACCTATTCGCCGCGCTTCGTGCGCCTGGTCGAGGCCCTGCGCCAGCATCCCGGGCTCGACGTGCAGCTGGTGCCGGTGACCATCCTCTGGGGCCGTTCGCCGGACAAGGAAGAATCCGTCTTCAAGATCCTCTTCGCCGACTCCTGGGCGACACCGGGCGTGCTCAAGCAGTTCATCACCATCCTGCTGCACGGCCGCCAGACCTATGTGAAGTTCTCGGCGCCGGTCTCGGCGCGCAGCGTCGTCGCCGAGGGCCTCACCGAGGAACTCACGCTGCGCAAGCTCTCGCGCGTGCTGCGCGTGCACTTCCGCCGCCAGCGCGAGATCGCCATCGGCCCCGACCTCTCCCACCGCCGCACCCTGGCCAAGAGCATTCTCACGGCCCCCTCGGTGCAGCAGGCCATCGCCCGCGAGATGGACGAAAAGAAGATCAGCCGCGACAAGGCCACCGCGCGCGCGCTGGGCTATATCCGCGAGATCGCCGCCGACTACACCCACTCCGTCATCCGGCTTTTCGATCTCTTCCTGACCTGGCTGTGGACGCGGCTCTACGACGGGGTCGAGGTGCATCACTTCGAGACGGTGCGCGCGGCGGCGCAGGACCACGAGATCGTCTACGTGCCCTGCCACCGCAGCCACATCGACTACCTGCTGCTCTCCTACGTGATCTACCGCCGCGGCCTGCGCACGCCGCACATCGCCGCGGGCGCCAACCTCGACATTCCCGTGGTCGGCACCCTGATCCGCCGCGCCGGCGCCTTCTTCCTGCGCCGCAGCTTCAAGGGCAACTTCCTCTACGGCGCGGTGTTCAACGAATACCTGCACCAGATCACCATCAAGGGCTATTCCATCGAATACTTCCTCGAAGGCGGCCGCTCCCGCACCGGCCGCCTGCTGGCGCCGCGCGCCGGCATGCTCTCCATGACGCTGCGCAGCTACCTGCGCGACCACAGCCGCCCCATCGTCTTCATCCCGGCCTACATCGGTTATGAAAAGCTGATGGAGGGCAAGACCTACATCGGCGAACTCGCCGGCAAGGCCAAGCAGAAGGAATCGGTCTGGGGCGTGATCGCCGCCGCGCGCAAGATCAGGAAGACCTTCGGCAAGGTGCAGCTCTCCTTCGGCGAGCCCATCTACCTGGAGCAGCTGCTCGATGCCGAGTTCGCCGCCTGGCGCGAAACCCCGGTGGCCGCGGACGAGAAGACGCCGTGGATGACCCGCACCGTCGACAAGCTGGCCCAGCGCATCGTCACCCACATCAATGCCGCGGCGGCCGTGAATCCGGTCAACCTGCTCGCCACGGCGCTGCTCGCCACGCCCAAGCACGCCATGGACGAGGACGCGCTGGTGGCCCAGATCGAGCTCTACCGCACGCTGCTGCGCAAGGTGCCCTACAGCCGCGAGCTCGTCGTCACCGACATGCCGGCGCGCGCCATCGTCGCCTACGGCGAGCAGCTCAGGATCCTGCACCGCATCAGGCATCCGCTCGGCGACCTCATCGGCGTCAGCGCCGAGCAGGCCATGCTGCTCACCTATTTCCGCAACAACGTGCAGCACCTCTTCATCCTGCCCGCGCTGATCGCCTGCCTGATGCAGCACAACGGCGAGCTGACGCGGCGCGAGATCGTGCAGATGGTGCGCAGCATCTACCGCTTCATGCAGTCCGAGCTCTTCCTGCCCTGGTGCCAGGACGCGGTGCAGGACGTGATCGGCCAGTGGCTCTGCGCCTTCGTCGACACCGGCCTGCTCATCGCCCGCGACGACGAGCACCTGATCTGCGCCAGCCCGGCGAGCGCCTCCCATGCCGAGCTCAACGTGCTCGCGCAGGGCGTGCGCCAGAACCTGGAGCGCTACTACATGACGGTGTCGCTGCTCACCCAGCTCGGCTCCGGCCGCATGCCGCAGCGGCGCCTGGAAGACCTCTGCCACCTGCTCGCCCAGCGCCTCTCGGTGCTGCAGGAGTTCAGCGCGCCGGAATTCTCCGACAAGGCCCTGTTCCGCAATTTCATCGAGACCCTGAAGGCCGCCGGCGTCGTCACCGTCGACGAGCGCGACTGCCTGCGCTTCGACGACCAGCTGGTGGCCATCGCCGCCGAGTCGCGCCTCATCCTCTCCGCCGATATCCGCCACGCCGTGCAGCAGATCACCCGCATCAGCGACGCGGAAATCGCCGCGGCGATGGCCGAGAAGGAAAAAAAGGAAAAACGCCGGGAGAAGGCACCCGCCTGAGCCGACGCCGGACATTTAAAGTCCGGCCCGCATGAAAAAACGCCCCTCGGGGCGTTTTTTTATCGGGCGCGCCGTCCGCTCAGGACGAGGGCCCGATATTGCCGGCGTCGCTGAACTGGTATTTCAGGGCATCGAGCGCCGCCTGGTAATCCGGCTCGTCGGCAATCTCCTTCACCTGCTGCGTGTAGATCACCCTGCCGTTCTCGTCGAGGATGACCACCGCCCGCGACAGCAGCCCCGCCAGCGGCCCGGTCGTGATCAGCACGCCGTAATCGCGGCCGAACTCGGGCGAGCGGAACACCGAACCCGTCACCACGTTCTGGAGGCCTTCCGCGCCGCAGAAGCGGCTCAGGGCAAACGGCAGGTCCGCCGATACGCAGATCACGACGGTATTGCGGAACTCCGCCGCCTTCTCGTTGAAGGCGCGCACCGAGCGGGCGCAGGTCGGCGTGTCGACGCTGGGGAAGATGTTGAGCAGCACGCGCCGGCCGGCGAAATCGCGCAGGCGGATCTCGCCGAGATCCGTCTTCACCAGCGTGAAGGCCGGCGCCTTGCTGCCCACGGCCGGCAGGTCGCCGGCGGTGTCGACAGGGTTTCCTTTCAGGGTGATGTGGCCCATGGCGCCCTCCGGTCCGGATAAGTCCTTGGCTTCGCCGGCAGTATAGAAGCAATCCGGGAGCCGGAGCATTCCTCTTCGCGCTGGCGGCCGGTGAGGCCTGTTGTCGCGTCTGTTGCGTCTGGTGCCAGGCGTGGTCATTAAAAGCAGCTTCGCGGCTGAAGCCGCTCCTGCAGACCCTCGACCGTAGGAGCGGCTTCAGCCGCGAACCCCGCCCGGCTTCGCCACGCCAGGCAAAACGCCCCGGCAGGCGGGGCGTTTTTATCGGCGGCGCCTTCGGATCAGCCGAAACACTCCACGCCGGAGAACTCGGCCTGGGTGATCGTGCCCTGCTCGTTGACGTGCAGCCTGAGGTCGACGCGGGCGTTGTCGATGGCGGTCTGGCCCGTCATGCGCAGCTTGATCACGAGCTGGGCCGGCAGGGGATCGTGGTATTGCAGGCGCGCGCCGCCGCCGAAGTTGTAGGCGAGGCCGTTGGCGTCCGCGCCGCTGCCGCTGACGCCGACGCGCAGCCAGGTGACGCCGTCGGCCTCGAACTGCGCCGCCGCGCGCAGGTCGAGCGAGCCGTCGATGCTGTCGTGCACCGGCGTGCAGGGGTTGTTGAGGTCGACGACGGGAATCGGGAAGGTGGTCTTGACGGTAGCAGCCTGCGCCACGGTGGCGCCCGTCAGAAGACCGGCGGTCATAACGGTACTAAGCAGGGAAAGCGTGTTGCTGTTCATCATGGATCCCTCCTGGTTTGAGAACGTGCGAATCGACTGCAGCCACAGTTTCCTTGCGGGGCGCGCCTCCCCGCCGCCTGGCGCCAAGGCCGGCCGGTGCGCCCGCTCGGGCGGTGGCGACAGGAAACGGGGAAAAGCAGAAACCGCGGCGCTGCAGGAGCGCGGCGAACCCCTCCACGGCAGCGCGGAGCGGTCCGGTCTGCCGCGGGAAGGCAGGCCCGCCGCGTTCCCTGGGGAATAAGGTGGCGATTGCGCGGGCCGCCGGCAATCAAACCTTCGGCCCGTTGTGGTTGACGGTACGTGCGATGAACGCGGGCAACAGGAAAGCGGAAAAACTCAGCGCAAGATTGCAGCGGCGCTACACAAGATAAATGTCAAAGCGCGCGCTTTTGCCTTCCTGCGCGAAGGACGGCGGACGTGCCGCCAGCCACGGGGCGCCGGCCGGACGCTTCACCACCACGCGCCGGGTGGCGGCAGCGAGTGCCGGCGCCAGCAGCGTGTCGGCGTCGGCATCCGCGCCGACCACGGCGCGGAAGACGCGCATCTCCTTTTTCACCAGCGCGCTCCTGTCGCGGTGCGGGAACATCGGGTCCAGGTAGACGACGTGCGGCCGCTCCGGCGCGCGGGCCAGGGCTTCGAGCTGCTGCCGGGAGTCGCCGGGGCGGAAGTCGAGGCGGGACAGCAGCGGCGCGAGCTCCGGCTGCAGGGCGGCGCGCGCCAGGCCGTCCGCGATCAGCGCGGCGATCACCGGCGAACGCTCGGCGAGCACGACAGGCGCACCGGCCGCCGCCAGCACGCAGGCGTCGCGCAGCAGGCCGGGCGTGGCGTCGACAATGGTGAGGGGGGCGGGGGACTTCAGCAGGCCGCAGGCTTTCACCACGGCCTCGTGGCGGGCGCGCTCGGCCGCCAGGCGCCAGCCGAGCCGGCCCTCCCCCAGCTCCACGCGCACGGCGCCGGAGCCCGGCATCTCGAGCGCGTAGAGGCCGAGGCCGGCCTCCTCCAGCACCAGCGCGGCGCCTTCCGGCGCCAGGGATTTCAGCGCGGCCCTGGCCCTGCCCTCGAAGAGCGCGAGCGGCAGGCCGAGCCGCGGCGCCAGCGCCTGCGCTTCGGCGGCGCGCGCGGCGCAGGCGAGGAAGCGCAGCGGCGGCATCAGTGCGTCCAGTTCACGAGGCCGGTCCAGGCCGACAGCAGGATGAAGGTGCCGAAGACGATGCGGTACCAGGCGAAGACGCTGAAATCGTGGCGCGAGACGAAGCGGATCAGCGCGCGGATCACCAGCAGCGCCGAGATGAACGAGACGCCGAAGCCCACCGCGAACACCGGCAGGTCCGCCGCGACGAATTCGTCGCGGTGCCTGAGCACATCGTAGAGCGTGGCGGCGAACATGGTGGGAATGGCGAGGAAGAAAGAGAACTCCGCCGCCGCCTTGCGCGAGAGCCCGACGAAGAGGCCGCCGATGATGGTGGCGCCCGAGCGCGAGGTGCCGGGCACCAGCGCCAGGCACTGCGCCAGGCCGACCTTGAGCGCGTGGCGCCAGGTCATGTCGTCGACGGTTTCCGCCGAGACCTCGTGGCGGCGGTTCTCCGCCCAGAGGATGAGCACGCCGCCGACGATGAGCGCGACGGCCACCACGATGGGGTTGAAGAGATAGGACTTGATGGCGCCGATGAAGAAGAAGCCGAGGAGGGCGGAGGGCAGGAAGGCGACGACCAGGTTCAGTACGAAGCGCTGCGCGGGAAGCTGCGTGAACATGTTCTGCGCCACGCCGAAGAGCCGCTGCCGGTATTCGTAGCAGACCGAGAGGATGGCGCCGAGCTGGATGGCGACCTCGAAGACGTCGCGCTTTTCCTTGGTCCAGAAATCCAGCAGGTCGGCGGTGATGATGAGGTGGCCGGTGCTGGACACCGGCAGGAACTCGGTGATGCCCTCGACGAGGCCCATGACGAGGGCCTGGAACAGCAGAAGCAGATCCACGGATTAGGTCTCCCCGATTTGCAGCGGCGATTGGTAGGCGGCCTGGAATTCCGGAGGCATGCGCCGCACGCGGCCCTCCTTGATGTCCACGCAGACGAAGTGGGTGCGGCCGCGGAACACGGTCTGGCCGTCGGCCGCGCGCAGGAACTGGTAGGCGCGGTGCAGCGACAGGCGATCGGAACGGATGATCCAGGTGGCGAGCCAGACCTCCTCGCCGAGGAAGGTCGGCAGCAGGTAGTCGAGCTCGTGGCGGCGCGCCACGACGCCGTAGCCGAGGCGGCGGTAGGCGTCCTCGTCGAGGCCGAGCCGGCGGGAATGGTCCCAGGCCACGTCTTCCAGCCAGCGCAGGTAGACGACGTTGTTGGTGTGCTGCATGACGTCGATGTACTCGGGCAGCACGCGCACTTTCAGGATATGCGGATCGGGGAAATCCCAGGCGATCTCGGGCATGTTCAGAGCCTTTGTAGGTCGGGATTCATCCCGACATCGGCGTTGGTTTCGGCGGCGGCGGTCATTTCGATGCCGTCGTCGGGATAACTCCCGACCTAGCACAACCGCACATAACTAATCCCGTAACGCGCTCCTAGCGCCCCGGCAGTTTTTTCCAGACTTCGTCGCGCAGGTAGACCGGCAGGGCGAACTCCGGGGCCCGGCCGCCGTCGCGCGTGAAAATGTCCAGCGCCAGCGGCAGCACGTCTTCGGCCGAGGGGAACAGCGTGGCGTCGCTGCCGGTGAACGTCATCTGCGCGCGCAGCGCGGCCTCGTGCACGGCGACGCCATTGCCGGCGACGAAGAACTCGCCGCGCAATGGCGGCGGAAGACTGCCCGGGGCGCAGAGATGCTCGCCGTCCAGCGCCTGCATCAGGCCGTTTTGCAATGCGTAGGCGCCGGCATAGACCTCGCCCATGCGCGCATCGAAGACCGTCAGCACGCGCGCCGCGCCGTGCAGCCGCTGTGCGCCCTGCGCCAGCGTCTGCAGGCTGGAGACGGGGACCACCGGCAGCTCGCGCGCAAAGGCCAGCGCCTGCACCGCCGCCGCGGCGATGCGCACGCCGGTAAAGGCGCCGGGGCCGCGGCTGTAGGCCAGCGCATCGAGCGCGTTCAGCGCGAGGCCGGCCTCGGCCAGCACCGCTTCGATCATCGGCAGCAGCAGCTCGGTCTGCAGGCGCGGCGCATGCTGGAAGCGCGCGATCACGCGGCCGTCGACATGCAGGGCGACGGAGCAGGCCTCGGTGGCGGTTTCAAGCGCAAGCAGTTTCATCGGCGGTTTTCATCGAATCGAGCAGGGCGAAGAATTCCTGTACTTCGGCCAGGGTGCGGGTGCGGCGCATGGGCGGCAGGCTTTGCAGGAAGAGCTGGCCATAGGGGCGGCCGACGAGCCGGGGATCGCAGATCATGAGCACGCCGGTGTCGGTCTCGTCGCGGATCAGGCGGCCGGCGCCCTGCTTCATGGCGATGATGGCGCCGGGCAGCTGGTAGCTCACGAAAGGATTGCGGCCGCGCGCCTTGTAGGCGTCGATGCGCGCCGCCACCACCGGCTCGCCGGGCGAGGCAAAGGGCAGCTTGTCGATGATGACGCAGGACAGCGCCTCGCCGCGCACGTCGACGCCCTCCCAGAAACTGCCGGTGCCGAGCAGGATGGCGTTGCCGTGCTCGCGGAAGCGGCGCAGCAGCTCGGCCTTGGACATGCTCCCCTGCACCAGCAGCGGATACTCCAGGCGCCCGCGCAGCCACTCCGCCGCCGCGTTCAGCGCGCGATGGCTGGTGAAAAGCACGAAGGCGCGGCCGCGGCTGGCCATGAGCACGGGCAGCGCGGCTTCCAGCACGGCCTGCGTGTAGCGCGCATCGGAGGTGTCGGGCAGGCCGCGCGGCACGTAGAAGAGCGCCTGCTTCTCGTAGGCGAAAGGGCTGGGCAGCTGCAGCGCCTCGAGATCGTTGAGGCCGATCTGGCTGGCGAAGTGGCGGAAATCGTCGTGCACGGCCAGCGTCGCCGAGGTGAAGACCCAGGCCGACTTGCGCCCCGCCACCATGTCGCGGAAAGGCTTGGCGACATCGAGCGGCGTGAATTGAATGACGAAGCCTTTCTTGAAGGTTTCGAACCAGTGCACCTGGTCGGCGGGCGTCGCCCCGGTGAGCTTGGCGAAACCCTCGGCGAGTTCCTCGGCGCGGCGATGGCAGTTCTCCAGGCCCTTGCTGCGCTCGCTCGCCTTGTGCAGCACGTTCGAGAGCTCGCCCAGCGCTTTTTTCACGGCCTCGATGGCGGGCGGCACGGCGGCACGCGCCGCGACCTCCGACCACACGCCCTTGCGCGCGTCGTCGCCGAAAGCGAGGCGCAGATCGGCGACGCGGTGCTCGAGCGCCGTCGCCCCCTCCAGGATGGAACGCATCTCGCCCGCCGACTGCAGCATCTCGCCGACGGCATCCTGCGCCAGCTCCAGCAGCTGGCGCGAGGAAATGCCTTCGCCGAAGAACATGGAGGCGATCTCCGGCAACTGGTGCGCCTCGTCGAAGATCACTCCGCTGGCGTCCGGCAGCAGTTCGCCGAAGCCTTCCTCGCGAAGGGCGATGTCGGCGAAGAAGAGATGGTGGTTCACCACGACGAGCTCGGCCTCGCCGGCTTTCTGCCGCGCCTTCACCAGCGGGCATTCGTCCAGCATCGGGCAGTCCTGGCCCAGGCAGTTGTCGGCGGTGCTCGTGACCAGCGGCCAGACGCTGGCGTCTTCCGGCAGATCGGCGAGCTCGGCGATGTCGCCGCTTGTCGTGGTCTGCGCCCATTCCCGCACCACCTGCAGCTCGTGCACGGTCTGCTTGCTGGCGAAGCGGCCGTCGTCGAGATGGATGGCCAGGCGGTAGGGGCAAAGATAGTTGGCGCGGCCCTTGAGCAGCGCCGTGCGCACGGAAACGCCGAGCGCCTTGGTGACGGTGGGCAGGTCGCGGTGGAAGAGCTGGTCCTGCAGGTTGCGGGTGCCGGTGGAGACGATGACCTTCTCGCCGGAGAGCAGCGCCGGCGCGAGATAGGCGAAGGTCTTGCCGGTGCCGGTGCCGGCTTCCACCATCAGGATGCGTTTGTCCGTGAGCGCCTTCGCCACGGCCTCGCTCATGGCGAGCTGCGCTTCGCGCGGATGGAAACCCGGGATATGCTGCGCCAGCCGTCCCTGGGCACCGAGAATGTCCTGGCTGTCGAAAATATCTGGCATGTCGGATCGCTACGGGGAAAACACGAGTCTACCAGCTTACCGCCGGGCGAAAGCAGCGCGAATGTGGGCGCCGCGCCCGCCCGCCAGGGTCCGACCTCATGCCGACACAGCCGCCCTGCTCCGCCATCGTGCTCGCCGGCGGCCGCGCCACGCGCATGGGCGGCGTCGACAAGGCGCTGCTGCCGCTGGCGGGACAGCCCCTGCTCGCACACGTGCTCGCCCGGCTCGCGCCGCAGGTGGACGACATCGTCATCAACTACAACCGCGATGCGGTCGCGCTGGCCGGCTTCGGCCGGCAAGTCGTTGGCGACACCCGGGAGGATTTTGCGGGGCCGCTGGCCGGCATTGCCGCCGCCCTGCCCCTCTGCCGGCACGCCACCGCCCTGGTCGTGCCCTGCGACGCGCCCTTCCTGCCGCGGGACCTGCGCGCACGGCTCGCACCGGCGCTGCATCCCGGCATCGATCTTGTGATCGCGCACGACGGCGAGCGCCTGCAGCCGCTTTTCCTGCTGCTGCGCAGCAAGCTGGCGGATGCGCTGAACGATTATCTCGCCGGCGGCGGCCGCAAGGTGGAGATCTGGTGCCTGGCGCAACGCGCAGCCATCGTCCGTTTCGACGACAAGAAGGCGTTCGCCAACGTGAACACGCCGGAGGCGCTGCAGGCGGCAGGAAATTCGGAGGAAGACGGGGCAGGTCCGCTTTCTGACGCAGAAAGCAGAGAGTGAGGAAGGCAGAGTCGGCCTCGCTTCGGGCTGGGGCCGATGCCTATCCCTGCCAGATATTCAGCGGGCAGAACGCCCGGCGACTTTCAGTCGTCGCCTCAAGATCCGCAAAGAAAAAACCCCGCCGAAGCGGGGTTTTTCTCACTTCTTAGGCAGCAGGCGCCGGAGCCGGGGCAGCCTTCGGCTTGGCAGCACGACGGACCGTGGGCTTGGCAACCTTCTTCGCCGCCGGACGCTTGGCAGCGGCCTTCTTCGCAGCCGGCCTCTTCGCAGCGGCCTTCTTCGCGGCAGGCCTCTTCGCAGCGGCCTTCTTCGCCGCCGGACGCTTGGCAGCAGCTTTCTTCACCGCCGGACGCTTGGCAGCGGCCTTGCGGGCAGGCTTCTTTGCAGCCGGACGCTTGGCAGCGGCAGAGACCTTCTTCGCAACGCGCTTGGCAGCGGCAGCGGCCTTGCGGGCAGCAGCCTTTTCCGCAGCGCGGGCGCGAACCGCTTCACGCCTGGCCATCGCCTTCAGCTTGGCAGCGGCGCGCTTGGCAGCAGCCTTCACCCTGGCAGCAGCCTTCTTCGCAGCAACCCTCACCTTGGCGGCATCAGCCTTCGCAATGCGAGCTTCAGCCGCCTTGGCAGCCTTGGCGACGGAGGCAGAGCGCTTCTTCTCGAGAGAAGAGGCCAGCCTGGCAACGCGGGCGTCAGCAGCCGCCTTGGCCTTCTCCACGGCAGCCTGCACCTTGGCCTTGGAAAGAGCAGCCTTGGCAACGCGGGACGCGTTACGGGCGGTCTTTACCTTGGCATTGGCTTTGACTTTCTGGGATGGGGTCTTGGCAGACTTTGCAGCAGCGTTGGCAGCGTTCAGCGCAGCGGTTGCCTTGGCGACGGCATCGTTGGCTTTAGAAGTGGCAGCAGTAGTCACGGGAGCGGTACGACGAGCAGGCTTGCGGGCCGACTTTTTCGCAGCAGCTTTTTTCGTGGAACGAGCCATTTAAGGATCTCCCCCTTATGATTTTTAAAGTGCGAATTGCGTGTACTACGAAACGAAAACTAGCATAAAAAAAATAGCGTTGGTACAAAATACAAGCACTTGAACCATGTTTTTGGCATTTTTTTTGAAATTCTTGCCTCAAATTCGGTTTTTTTCCTTTCGAAAACGATTTTTCAGCGCGCGCGCCGGAATTTTTTCGCACCCTGCAGCGCAGCAGGCGAACAGCGCGCGCGCATCGAATCGACTTTCTCGCGCCCCGCTGCGTTCCCGCAAAACGTTTTTCACCAGGCTAGATTCGACGCCCCGCCTCCGCCGAGTTGTACCGCCGACAGGCTCGCGCCGAATTGCGAAAGCCGGTTTCGGGGGTCGATTCGACGCGGAAACGGAATCCGATGAGCCAGGAAGAGAAAATCGGGGGCAGGCGCGCCGCATCCTGTCCTTATTTGTCCATATTTTCGTTCCGCCCCGGCGCAGAACGGATGCGGCGATGTTTTCAGCTGCACAGATGGGCTTCGAGATGCGGTTTCACGAGCGCGACCAGCAGCGCAATGTGATCGGCGCGGGTATTCAGGGCCGGGATGTACTGGTAGCTGTCGCCACCGGCATGCAGGAAGCGCTCGCGGTTCTCGCCCGCGATTTCCTCCAGCGTCTCCAGGCAGTCTGCCGAAAAAGCCGGGCAGACAACCTGCACGGAGGCGACGCCGGCCTGCGCCCACTGCGTCAGGAGTTCATCCGTATACGGCTGCACCCAGGCCTGGCGCCCGAAACGCGACTGGAAGCTGCAGGCCCAGGCTTCCGGCGGCAGCCGCAAGCGCGCTGCCACCTGCGCTGCGGTCGCGCGGCAGCGCTCCGGATAGGGATCGCCCTTCTGCGCATACGCCAGCGGAATGCCGTGGAAGGAAAACAGCAGCCGCTCGCTCCGGCCCTGCGCTTCCCAGTGCTCTTCGATGGCGGCGGCCAGCGCGCCGAGATACTGCGGATGCGCAAAGTAATCCTTGATGACGGTGACTGCCGGCAGGTTGCGCTGCCCCGCCAGCCATTGCCCGAGTGCGTCGCAGGCGGCGGCCGTGGAGGTGGCGGAGTACTGGGGAAAGAGCGGCAGCATCACGATTTTTTCGACCTGTGCCGCCTGCAGACGCGCCAGGGCCGAGGCCAGCGACGGCTGGCCGTAGGTCATGGCCGGCTCGACGCGGATATCGGCGCCGGGGAACGCCGCGGCGAGTTCGCCGGCGAGCAGGCGGCACTGCGCGCGCAGGATCTGGCGCATCGGCGAGTCGCCGTCCTGCCAGATGCCGGCGTACAGACGGGCCACTCGGCGCGGACGAAAGGGCAGGATGAAGAGATGCAGGATGGCCCACCAGAGCAGTCGCGGCAGCTCGATCACGCGCGGGTCGGAGAGGAATTGCCGCAGGTATTTCCGGACAGCCGCCGGCGTCGGCGCATCGGGGGTTCCCAGGTTGGCGAGCACCACCCCCAGGCGGGGGCGCGGTGACTGAGACATGAAGGACTCCGGCGTAGGCTTGGCCGGATTTAAGCAAATCCCCTGCGGCGCTAAAAGAATTCGCTGCCGGCCGCAGGAAATTGTTTTGCCGCGGCGCCGCGCAACCGCCAGGCGCGGAAAGCAGAACGCCGTGCAGTGCACGGCGTTCGCAGGATCCGCTTCTTATGGAAGGCGCATCAGGCCAGCAGGGCGAAGATGCGGGCGGAGATTTCTTCCAGGGGGCCCACGCCCTCGACACGGCCGTATTTCGGCGCGGTGCCGAGGCCGCCGGCCGCCAGCTTCCGGTAGAAGCCCACGAGCTGCTCGGTCTGGCTGTGGTAGACCTCGAGACGCTTCAGGATGGTCTCTTCCTTGTCGTCGTCGCGCTGCACCAGGTCTTCGCCGGTGACGTCATCCTTGCCTTCGACCTTGGGCGGATTGTACTTGATGTGGTAGACGCGGCCGGAGCCGGGGTGCACGCGGCGGCCGGAAAGACGCTCGATGATCTCGGCGTCGTCGACATGGATCTCGATGACATGGTCGATGTTGACGCCGGCGTCGATCATGGCCTGGGCCTGGGGAATCGTGCGCGGGAAGCCGTCGAAGAGGAAACCCCTGGCGCAATCCGGCTGGGCGATGCGGTCCTTGACGAGGCCGATGATGATGGCGTCGGAAACGAGGCCGCCGGCATCCATGATCTTCTTGGCGGCGACGCCGAGTTCGGTGCCGGCCTTGACGGCGGCGCGCAGCATGTCGCCGGTGGAAATCTGGGGAATGCCGTATTTCTGCATGATGAGCTGGGCCTGCGTGCCCTTGCCCGCACCGGGCGCTCCCAGAAGAATGATGCGCATACCTGAGTCACTCCAAAAACATCAAAGAATAGATAGCAGAAATCAGGACTGACGGGCCGGGCTAATGCGGTCCTGGGCGGCGGTCGGCACGGGAAGGCCGCAACGATACACGCGCCATCCGCCCAAGCCAAGCCGGCCCGGCCGGACCCACCGGACCGACCTGGCGGCGGGGCGGCGGGCACCGTCGTGGCGGAAAGTCCGGCGCCTGCTGCGCCCGGCACAGCCGCCTAGCGGACGCTCTGGATCAGCAGTTCGACGCTCTGGGTGCCGCCGTTCCGGCGCACCGGCACCGCGACCGCCTCGAGGTCGCCGGGCTGCGGCTGCGGATCGCCATGGCGCGAGATGCGCGCCGACACGGCGATCTCCTGGACGGAGGAGAGCAGCCGCTCCGGCACCATGCTCTGGCTGTCGTCCAGCTCGAGCGTCAGCGGCAGCTCGCCGGCGCGGCGCCGGGCCACGGCCAGCGGCATCGGCGGCCCCTGCAGGGCACGCGCGAAGACATAGAGATTGTCGTCCGGGCCGTATCTGCCGGCCAGCGCGCGGTCGATCCTCACCCGGACGCGGAGCGCGGGGCCGCTTGCCGCCGCCTTCGGCGCGGCCACGGAACGGCGCCCCCGGGCCTCCGCCAGCATGGCCTGCATTTCCTGGCGCATCGCGGGGTCGGTATGCGACGGATTCTGCAGGGCCAGCAGGCGCTGCAGCAGGGTGGCGGCGGTGGCGAAGTCACCGCTCCGGTAGGCAAAGACGCCGTAGATGCGCAGCGCATCCTCATGCCCGGGGTAATTCGCCAGCACGCCTTCCAGCAGCTGCCGGCTGCGCGCATCGAGCTGGCGCTCGTTGCCGAAGATCAGGGCCAGGGCCATGCCGACGGCATGCTCCGGATTGTCCGGATCGAGGCGCCAGGCATGCTCGAGTGCGACCGTCGCCGGCGGCACCTGCCCCATCCACAGATAGGATTTGCCCAGCAGCAGCCAGCCGCGGTCGTCCCCGGGATTTCGCTGCAGCCGGTCCTGCAGCAGGCGGATGCGGTTGGCGATGCCCAGCCGTTCTTCCTCGGCACCGGAGAGTTCGCCGTCGCGCAGCAGCCGGTCGACGCTCGGCCCCATCTCGCGCTTGAGCGCCCACCACTCGCCCAGGCCCTGCGGCGCCAGCGCTGCGTAATAGAAAGCGCAGGCCAGCAGCGGCAGCGCCACCAGTATCGCGCCGCCCGCCAGGCGCGGGGAAAGCTGGCGTTCGGCGCCCGCGCCGGTCTCGGGCGCGAGCGTCAGCAGGTTGCGCTCGAGCTCGGTGCGCAGCTCGGCGCAGGTGGCGGCATCGAGGCGGCCTTCCGCCTGGTCTTTTTCCAGCTCGGCAAGGCGCTCGCGAAACACGCGGCGGTTCAGGGCCAGCAGGTCCTGCTCGTTTCCCTGCGCGCCGCGCCGCAAGGGCAGCAGCACGAGAACAGCAGCAAGAACAGCGAGCAGTGCAGCGAGAATCCAGAAGACGATCATGAGCGGCATCAGCCTTTTTTATCCGGGCCGTCGAGCAGCTGGCGCAAGCGCCGCTGCTCTTCCGCGGACAGCGGCGCGGGCGCGGCGGCCGGACGGCGCACGCGCCAGACCAGCACGGCCGCCGCCAGCAGCAACAGGAGGAGCGGCCCCAGCCACAGCAGGAGCGTGCCGGCACGGAACGGCGGCCGGTAGGTGATGAAGTCGCCGTAACGCTCGACGAGATAGGCGCGGATTTCCGCATCCGACCTGCCCTCCCGCATCAGCGTATAGGCGCGATCCTTGAGATCCTGGGCAACGGCGGCGTCGGAACCGGACAGGTTCTGGTTCTGGCATTTCGGACAGCGCAGCTCGTCGATCAGATGCCGGTAGCGCTGCTCCTGCTCGGGAGTTTCGAATTCGTAGACATCGATGGCGGCCGTGGCTGCACCGCACATGAACAGCAACAGAAACAGCAGCCGCTTCATGTCCCGCCCTCCGCGTCCGCCGGCAGCGGCCGGCCTTCGACGAGCGCCTGGTAGCGCGGCTTCAGCACGGTTTCCCACTTTTGCGGATCGAGCACGCCGACGAGGCGGTAACGGATATGCCCGTCGCGGTCGAGCAGATAGGTTTCCGGCGCGCCGTACACACCGAGATCGAGACCGAGGTCGCCGTTCTCGTCGTACACGCTGAAGCGGAAGGGGTCGCCGTGCAGCCTGAGGTATTGCAGGGCGACTTCACGGCTGTCCTTGTAGTTGACGCCGACGATGGGCACGCCCTCCGCCGCCATCTGCAGGAGCACGGGATGCTCGACCAGGCAGGCAATGCACCAGGTCGCCCAGACATTGAGCACGCTGACCTGGCCCGTGATATCGGCGGTCGTCAGCAGGCGCTCCGGCGCGGTGAGCGAGCTTAGCTGGAAAGCCGGCATCGGCTTGCCGAGCCGTGCCGAGGGCAGCAGCGTGGGGTCGGTGCCGAGCCGGCTGCCGAGCAGGACGGCCAGCGCGACGAAGACCAGCAGGGGGCCGGCGTAAAGTGCGATTCGCCAGGGCTTGTTCACGGTGCCTGCCCTCCTGTTGCCAGCAACTTTTCCTGCGCCGCCTTCTGGCGCAGCCGATAACGCCGGTCGCTGGCGGCGAGCAGTCCGCCCGCCGCCATGACGAGCGCGCCCAGCCACAGCCAGCGCACGAAGGGCTTGTAATAGATGCGCACGGCCCAGGCGGAACCCGCCGCATCGAGCGGCTCGCCAAGCGCGATGTAGAGATCGCGGAAGAGGCCGGGGTCGATGGCCGCTTCCGTCATCACGTTGCGCTGCACGGCATAGATGCGTTTTTCCGGATGCAGCGTGCCGATCGGGCGCTCGCCCCGGTACACCTGGAACTCGCCGCGGCGCGCCCTATAGTTCGGTCCCTCGCGCTCGCTCACGCCCTTGAAGACGAAGGTGTACGGGCCTTCGGTGATGCGCTCGCCCGCCGCCATGCGTATGTCTTTTTCGATGCTGTAGTGCGAGGTCAGCGCGACGCCCAGCACCGTCATCAGCAGGCCGGTATGCGCCAGCTGCATGCCGACGTAACTGCGCGACAGGCGGCGCACTCCCGCCCACGCCCCGGCTTTTGCCGTCGCGACTTTCAGCGCCACGTCGCGCCCGATGGCGATCAGCACGGCAAACACCAGCGTGCAGGCCGCGGCCACGCGCCAGTCGCCCGTCCCGAACCAGAGCAGCGGAAACGCCACGCCCGGCAGCAGGCCGGCGAGCAGGATGAGGGCATAGGGCCGCAGCAGGCGCTGCGCATCGTGGCGCTTCCAGTTGGCCTGCGGCCCCACGCCGAGGAAGAGCAGCAGCAGCAACATCAGCGGCGAGAACAGCATGTTGAAATACGGCGGCCCGACGGAAATCTTGCCGAGGTCGAGCGCATCCGCCACCAGCGGGAAGAGCGTGCCGAGCAGCACCACCGTGGTCGCCGTCAGCAGCAGCAGGTTGTTGGCGAGCAGGAACATCTCGCGCGAGACGAGTTCGTAGCGGGACTCGCTGGCCAGCAGCGGCGCGCGCACGGCGAACAGCGTCAGCGAACCGCCGACCACGACGGTGAGGATGCCCAGCACGAAGAGGCCGCGCGACGGATCCGAGGCAAAGGCATGCACGGAAGTCAGCACGCCCGAACGCACGAGGAAGGTGCCGAGCAGGCTGAGCGCGAAGGCGATGATGGCGAGCAGCACGGTCCAGGCCTTGAACACGCCGCGCTTTTCCGTCACCGCCATCGAGTGCAGCAGCGCGGTGCCGGCCAGCCAGGGCATGAAGGAGGCGTTTTCCACCGGATCCCAGAACCACCAGCCGCCCCAGCCGAGTTCGTAATAGGCCCACCAGGAGCCGAGCGCGATGCCCAGCGTCAGAAAGCACCAGGCGGCCAGCGTCCAGGGCCGCGACCAGCGCGCCCAGGCCGAATCCAGGCGCCCCCCCATGAGCCCCGCGAGCGCGAAGGCAAAGGGCACGGCGAAGCCGACATATCCCATATAGAGCATGGGCGGATGGATGATGAGCCCGGGGTCCTGCAGCAGGGGATTGAGATCGTTGCCGTCGGGCGGGAAATCCGGCAGCAGGCGCGCAAACGGATTCGAGGTCAGCAGGATAAAGAGCAGGAAGGCAACGCTGACGGCCCCGAGGATGGCGAGTACGCGCGCGGTCATGTCGCGCGGCAGGCTGCGGCTGAAGAGCGCGACGGCCGCGGTCCAGCCGGCCAGCACCAGCGCCCAGAGCAGGAGCGAGCCTTCGTGGCCGCCCCATACCGCCGACACCTTGTAGAAGACCGGCAGCCGGGTGTTGCTCTGCCGCGCCACATAATCGAGGGTGAAGTCGTTGGCGACGAAAGCCGCCACCAGCGCCAGGAAGGAAAAGAGGACGAGGCCGAACTGCACCATGGCGGCGCTGCGTGCCAGCGCCTGGGCGGCGCCGTTGCGGGTCCACACGCCATACAAAGGAAGAACAATCTGCAGCAGCGCCACCACGAGGGCCAGCACCAGGGCAAAGTGGCCGAGTTCCGCGAGCATCGGGACCCCACATTAATCGGTTGGCTGCCCTGGCCGGTTCAGGGCTTCGGAGCACCGGACGGCGTCGCCGCCACAACCGGCGCACCCGCCTTTTGACAGGAAAATCTCAGTACGTCGTTCAAGAACGGCGCCATCATACGCAGCCCTTCCCCTGT
Organism: Pseudomonadota bacterium; assembly: GCA_049320605.1. Lineage (GTDB taxonomy): Bacteria > Pseudomonadota > Gammaproteobacteria > Pseudomonadales > Moraxellaceae > UBA2031. The sequence goes on from JBMOQI010000021.1 coordinate 87,814, forward strand.
GTCCAGCTACAGTTCTTGAAGGCCGCGGAGAACGCAGAGACAGTCTACACATTTGGAAACATGTTGCGGGAAGGCGAGTCGCCAGACTGTCAAAAGCCCCCTGCTAGAATCGTCAGGCTTCACCTGGTACGGCTGCCGACAAGACCAACAACGCCGTAACCATCGCTCCGCTTCGATATCCAAGGACAGCTCATAAATGCGCAAGCACTCTTTCGACCGTGACGAGCTTCTGTCATGCAGCCACGGTGACATGTTCGGGCCGGGGAACGCCCGTCTTCCCTTGCCCAACATGCTGATGGTGGACCGGGTAGTGAACATCAACGACGAGGGTGGCCAGTACGGCAGGGGCGAAATCATCGCCGAGCTCGACATCAATCCCGACCTCTGGTTCTTCGCCTGCCATTTCGAATCCGATCCGGTCATGCCGGGCTGCCTCGGCGTCGACGCCATGTGGCAGCTGCTCGGCTTCTGGCTGGCCTGGCACGGCAATCCGGGCCGCGGCCGCGCCCTCGGCGCCGGCGAGATCAAGTTTTTCGGCCAGGTGCTGCCGCAGCACCAGAAAGTCACCTACCACCTGCACCTCAAGCGCGTGGTGGAACGCAAGCTGGTCATGGGCATTGCCGATGCCTCCCTGCTGGTCGACGGCCGCGAAATCTACACGGCGAAAGACCTGCGCTGCGGCCTCTTCACCAGCACGGAAAACTTCTGAGGCGACTGCGCCCCGGCCCATCGCAGGGCGTGGGGGCAGATCGCGGCACCGGTCCGACAGGGAGGGGTCGGCGAGAAACTGGCGGTACGGATGAACCAGCCGTCATCTCCACTATATGCGGCAGGCTGCTGCTACACATGAGGGTAAAGACATGCGACGTGTCGTAATCACCGGCCTGGGCATCGTCTCCAGCCTGGGCAATGACAAAGCGGGCGTAAGCGCAAGCCTGCGCCTCATGCGCTCGGGAATACGCGCCAACCCGGTATACGCGGAAATGGGTTTCCGCAGCCAGATCAGCGGCCGTCCGGACATCGACCTCGACGCTCTCGTCGACCGCAAGGACAAGCGCTTCATGGGCGACGCCGCCGCCTACGCCTACGTGGCCATGCAGCGCGCCATCGCCGACGCCGGCCTCGCGCCCGAGCAGGTGGTCAATCCTCGCACCGGCCTCATCGCCGGCTCCGGCGGCGCTTCCACGCAGAACCTCGTCGACGCCGCCGACATCGCCCGCAGCAAGGGCATCAAGCGCATCGGCCCGTATATGGTGCCGCGCTGCATGGGCAGCACGGTGTCGGCCTGCCTCTCCACGTCTTTCAAGATCAAGGGCGTGAACTACTCCATCTCTTCCGCCTGCGCCACCAGTGCGCACTGCATCGGCAACGCCGCCGAGCAGATCCAGCTCGGCAAGCAGGACATCATGTTCGCCGGCGGCGGCGAAGAAGAACACTGGACGCTGTCTTCCCTCTTCGACGCCATGGGCGCCATGTCGAGCAAATACAACGCGACGCCGGAACTCGCCTCGCGCGCCTACGACCGCGACCGCGACGGCTTCGTCATCGCCGGCGGCGGCGGCATCCTGGTGCTCGAGGAATACGAACACGCGCTCAGGCGCGGCGCGACGATCTATGCGGAAATCGTCGGCTACGGCGCCACCAGCGACGGGGCCGACATGGTGGCCCCGAGCGGCGAAGGCGCCCGGCGCTGCATGCAGCTGGCAATGTCGACGGTGGACGGCACGGTGGACTACCTGAACGCCCACGGCACCTCGACGCCGGCCGGCGATGTCATGGAGCTGCGCGCCGTGAGCGAAGTCTTTGGCGAAAAAATGCCGAAGATCAGCTCCACCAAGTCGCTGTCCGGCCATTCGCTGGGCGCGGCCGGCGTGCACGAGGCGATCTACTGCCTGCTGATGCTGGAAGGCGATTTCATTGCCGGCTCCGCCAATATCCAGAACCTGGACCCGGACGCCGAGGGCATGCCCGTCGTGCGCGAAACCCTCGCCAATGCCGGGCTGAAGACCGTCATGAGCAACAGCTTCGGTTTTGGCGGCACCAATGCGTCGCTGGTGATGCGCAAGCTCTGACGGCGCTCGCAAAAAATGCAGAAAGCCGCTTTTCAAAAGCGGCTTTTTTCTGGGTCGGGCCGACCCCTCCTACCGGGATGACGGCGGGCGCAGCGTGAATCGCCAGCGCAGGTCGGCGCCGGGAACGTCGAGGCCCGCCATGCCAATCAGCTCATCGCCGTCGAACACCAGCGGCAGCCTGTCGCGCTGCCAGGGCGGCACTCCCGCTTCCTGCAGCAGGTTTTTCAGCTCGCGCGAGGGCCGCTGCGGCGCCGGCCGGAAGCGCTCGCCGCCCTGACGGTAACGCACCGTCCAGCTTCCGCTCTTGGCGGCTTCCCCGTCGGCCAGCAGCAGCTGCCCGTCCGGCAGCGCCAGTGGCGTCTCGCCGCTCCAGTCACATTCCCAACCCCGGGGAATCCCGGGCAGCGGCAACATGGCATAGAGCCGCCCGCGGTAACGGCGCAGCTCGCATCCCGGCCAGCTCACCCGCGGCATGGCGTCAGCACGCGCTGTCAGCATTTCTGCCAGCGCGCGATCCAGCACCGCCTCGTCCGGCAGCAGGAAGCCCATCTGCCCCAGCCAGTAGCGCAGCAACAATTTCTGGCGGCCGCGGGACAGCTGCTTCAACGCCGGAACGGCGCAGCGGTTCTCCGCATCCAGGCAACTGCCGGCCAGCTCCGCCGCGAAATCCTGCAGCAGCGCGTCCGCCTCCTGCAGGCGCAATGCCGTCGCGGCCAGGATGTCCCGCACGGCGGGCCAGCGCGACTCCAGCCGCGGCAGGATCTCCAGGCGCAGGAAATTGCGGTCATAGCGCCGGTCCTGGTTGGACTCGTCTTCGATCCAGCGCAGCCGATGCGCCTCCGCATAATCGCGCAAGGCCGGGCGGGAAAGCGTGAGAAAGGGCCGCCACTGCGGCACGGCAGCAGCATCCGGCCGCCGCAGCAGGCGACTGCTGCGCATGGCACCCAGCCCGGTCACTCCCGCGCCCCGCAGCAGGCGGAACAGAAAGGTCTCGGCCTGGTCGTCACCGTGCTGCGCCAGCAGCAGCGCTTCGTCGGCCCCGAGGCCGGAGGCGAATGCGGCATGGCGCGCCTCCCGCGCGGCGCCTTCGCGGCTGGCGCCCCGGCCCACCTGCACGCGCTGGATCGCCAGCGGCAGCTGCAGCCCGGCGCAGAGCGCCGCCACCTGCTCCGCCCAGGCATCGGCGTTCGGGCTCAGCCCGTGGTGCACATGCACGGCCCGCAGCGGCAGCGAAAATTCCGGCGCGACATTTTTCAGCGCATGCAGCAGCACCGTGGAATCGAGGCCGCCCGAAAGCCCCACCACCAGGCGCCGGACGCCGGGCGCCAGCGGCAGCTGCGCCCGCAGGAAAGCTCTCAGGGTGGGTTCGGGCACGGCGGAAGTCCGGAACGGGAGGGGAACGAAGCAGCAGGAAAAACGCCGGCATCTGCCGGCGCTTTCTTACTGAGCGGGCTGCTGCGCATCCGCCGCGGGGAGGCTCGCCGTGCCGTAGCTCAGGAGACGTTCATAACGGCGGTTGAGCAGCAGGGCGTCATCCATGACGCGCAACTTCTTGAGCTGGCGGAGCAGCGCCTTGCGCAGGTTCTCGGCCATGACATCGAAGTCGCGATGCGCACCGCCCAAGGGCTCCTTCACGAGCTCGTCGACGAAACCCAGCTCCTGCAGGCGCCCGGCCGTCAGGCCCATGGCTTCCGCCGCTTCCGGCGCCTTGTCGGCGGTCTTCCACAGGATGGAGGCGCAACCTTCGGGAGAGATCACGGAGTAGGTGCTGTACTGCAGCATGAGCAGGCTGTCGCAGACGCCGATGGCGAGCGCGCCGCCGGAACCGCCCTCGCCGATCACGGTGGAGATGATCGGCGTCCTCAGGCGCGACATCACGCCGAGGTTGCGCGCGATGGCCTCGGACTGGCCGCGCTCTTCGGCATCGATGCCGGGATAGGCGCCCGGCGTATCGATGAAGGTGAGGATGGGCATCCGGTAGCGTTCGGCCATCTCCATCAGGCGCAGCGCCTTGCGGTAGCCCTCGGGCTTGGGCATGCCGAAATTGCGGCGCACTTTCTCTTTCACGTCGCGGCCCTTCTGGTGGCCGATGACCATGACCGGTTCGCCCTGCAGGCGCGCCGGGCCGCCGACGATGGCGGCATCGTCGCCGAAGACGCGGTCGCCGTGCAGCTCGTCGAAGTCGGTGAAGATGCGCTCGATGTAGTCGAGCATATAGGGCCGGCGCGGATGCCGCGCGAGCTGCGAAACCTGCCAGGCCGTGAGGCTGGAAAAGATTTCTTCGGTGAGCCGCAGGCTCTTGTCGTGCAGGCGGGCGATCTCTTCCTCGATATTGAGGCCGGTGCCCGAGCCGACCAGCTTGAGGCCTTCGATCTTGGCCTCGAGTTCGGCAATGGGTTGCTCGAAGTCCAGGTAGTTCGGATTCATGTTTCCTTCCTCTCCGGGCTCCGCCCGGTCCGCTCGACGCCGGCCGGTGTGCCCGCCCCGACAGGGGCAGGCACACCGGCCGGCGTTAATGGCCCATCTATAAAACCGGCCTGCCGCCTCAGTAAAGCACTTCCACGGCCTCGCTGCCGAACTGCTGGCGCAGGCGCTTCAGAAGCTCGTCGGAGGCCTGCACCCGCCAGGCGTCGCCGAGGCGCAGGGTACCTTCGGCAGCGCTGCAGCGGTAGCGCAGCCGGACCGGGCAGCCGCCGCCGGCCGGCGCCTTGTGCGCGCCCAGCAGCTGCTGCAGCTCCTGGGCGAAGCGCAGGCCGAGGCGGCCGCTGTCCAGCCTCAGTTCCAGGCCGCGGCTGCGCGCGGCGCGCGCCTCGGCCAGGCTCATGACTTTGCGCACCACCATCTTGAGGCCGCCCGAGTAATCGTCGTGGCTGACCTCGCCCTCCACCACCACCACCGTGTCTTTCACGAGGAGATGGCGGAACTGCTCGTAAGTATCGCTGAACAGCACGGCCTCGATGCGTCCGGTGCGGTCGTCCAGCGTCACGAAGGCGCGCGAGCCGCGCAGGCCTTTCTGGATGCGCGAGGCCAGCACCAGGCCGGCCACCGTGGTGGTGACGCCGCGGCGCGTCGGCTCGAGATTGGCGAGGCGCTGCTCGACGAAGCGCCTGAGCTCGGTCTCGTACTGGTCGATGGGATGGCCGGTGAGGTAGAGCCCCAGCGTTTCCTTCTCGGCCATGAGCCGTTCGTCGTCCGTCCACGGCAGCGCTTCCACGAATTCGCCGCCGGGCGCGGTTTCCACCACGTCGCCGAAAAGATCGACCATGCCGGCATCGGCATTGCGGTTCTGCTGCTCGGCGGCGGCCACGGCTTCGTCCAGCGTGGCCATGATGGCGGCGCGGTGCGGACCCAGCGCATCCAGCGCGCCGGCGCGCACCAGTGCCTCCAGCGTGCGCTTGTTGCATTTGCGCAGGTCGATGCGGCGCGTGAAATCGAAGAGGTCCCTGAAGTCGCCCTCAGCGGCGCGCGCCTGCACGATGCTTTCCACCGGACCTTCGCCCACGCCCTTGATGGCGCCGAGGCCGTAGACGATATTGCCGTTGTCGCGCGTGACGAACTTGAAGCCGCCGTGGTTCACGTCCGGCGTTTCGATCTTCAGCTTCATCTCGCGGCATTCTTCGACGAAGGTCACGATCTTGTCGGTGTTGTGCATTTCCGACGAGAGCACGGCGGCCATGAACTCGGCCGGGTAATGCACCTTCAGCCATGCGGTCTGGTAGGAAACCAGCGCATAGGCGGCGGAATGCGACTTGTTGAAGCCGTAGCCCGCGAATTTCTCCATCAGGTCGAAGATGTGGCCGGCGAGATCCTTGTCGATCTTCTGCGCCTCCGCGCCGGCCATGAACTTGACGCGCTCCTTCACCATTTCCTCGAGCTTTTTCTTGCCCATGGCGCGGCGCAGCATGTCGGCGCCGCCCAGCGAATAACCGGCCATGGCCTGCGCGATCTGCATCACCTGCTCCTGGTACACGATCACGCCGTAGGTCGGCTTGAGAATGGGCTCCAGGCATTCGTGCTGGTACTGCGCGTCGGGATAGGCCACCGGCGCGCGGCCGTGCTTGCGGTTGATGAAGTCGTCCACCATGCCGGATTCGAGCGGGCCAGGACGGTAGAGCGCGACGAGTGCGATGAGGTCTTCGAAAGTCGACGGCTTGAGTTTTTTCAGCAGCTCCTTCATGCCGCGCGATTCCAGCTGGAACACGGCGGTGGTGCGCCCTTCCTGCAGCAGCTGGTAGGAAGCCCGGTCGTCCAGCGGCAGTGTCATGATGTCCAGCGCGGCTTCGCCGCGCTGCGCGCGCCGGGCATTAATGTCCTTCAGGGCCCAGTCGATGATGGTGAGCGTGCGCAGGCCGAGGAAGTCGAACTTGACGAGGCCGACCGCCTCCACATCGTCCTTGTCGTACTGGCTGACCCAGCGGCCTTCCTCGTCGCAGTAGACGGCGGTGAAATCGGTGAGCTTGCCGGGCGCGATCAGCACGCCGCCGGCATGCTTGCCGACGCCGCGCGTGATGCCTTCCAGCTTCAGCGCCATCTCCCAGATCTCCAGCGCATCCTCGTGGTCGCGGTCCGGCGTCTTGCCGGAGAGCAGCTCGTCGAGCTGCGGCTCTTCCTTGCGCGCCGCCTCCAGCGTGATGCCGGGCGTGAAGGGAATCAGCTTGGAGATGCGGTCGGCGAGGCCGTAGGACTTGCCCTGCACGCGCGCCACGTCGCGCACCACGGCCTTCGCCGCCATGGTGCCGAAGGTGATGATCTGCGACACCGCCTGGCGGCCGTAGTTGTTGGCCACGTAATCGATGACGCTGTCGCGCCCGTCCATGCAGAAGTCGATGTCGAAGTCGGGCATGGAAACGCGCTCGGGATTCAGGAAGCGCTCGAAGAGGAGATCGTAGGGCAGCGGATCGATGTCGGTGATCTTGAGCGCATAGGCGACGAGCGAACCCGCCCCGGAGCCACGGCCCGGCCCCACGGGCACGCCGTTCTCCTTCGCCCAGCGGATGAAGTCCATCACGATCAGGAAGTAACCCGCGAAACCCATCTGGTTGATGATGCCGAGCTCGAACTCCAGGCGGTCGCAGTAGGTCTTGCGGCGCTCGGCGTAATCGGGCGCCGCCGGGTCGAGGATGGCCTGCAGGCGCTCTTCGAGGCGCTCGCGCGTGTACTGCACGAAATACTCGTTGATGCTCATGCCCTCCGGCACCGGATAGTCGGGCAGGAAGTTCTTGCCCAGCGTCAACTCCAGCGTGCAGCGTTTGGCGATCTCGACGGTATTTTCCAGCGCCTCGGGAATATCGGCGAAGAGCTCGGCCATCTGCGCCGGTGTCTTCAGGTACTGCTCCGGCGAGTATTCGCGGGGGCGCCTCGGGTCATCCAGCACGTAGCTTTGCGCGATGCAGACGCGCACTTCGTGCGCCTCGAAGTCTTCCGGCGAGACGAAGCACACATCGTTGGTGGCGACAACCGGGCACTGCAGCTCGCCGGCCAGCGCCACGGCCGCATGCAGGAAGTCTTCCTCGCCCGGCCGGCCCGTGCGCGTGAGCTCCAGGTAGACGCGCTGCGGAAAGCTCCGCATCCACTGCGCCAGCGCCGGACGCGCCTGCTGGGCGTCGGCGCCGAGCAGCGCCCTGCCGATGTCGCTGCGCCTGCCGAGCAGGAAGATCAGGCCCTCGCCGTGCTGCGCGATCCAGTCGCGCCGTGCAAGCGCCTCGCCGAGCTGCTGGCCCTCGATATAGCTGCGCGAAACGATCTGGATGAGGTTGCGGTAGCCGCTGGCGTTCATCACCAGCGCCGTTGCTTCGTGGCGCTCGTCGCCTTCGGCGATGACGAGGTCGGCGCCGAAGACCGGCTTCAGGCCCTTGTCCTGGGCAGCCTTGTAGAACTTCACCAGGCCGTAGAGGTTCATGCGGTCGGTCAGGCCTGCGGCCGGCATGCCGGCCGCGGCGCTGGCCTTCACCAGATCGTCGATGCGGACGATGCTGTCCTTCAGCGAAAATTCGCTGCGCACATGCAGGTGGACAAAACCGGTCACGGGGCAGTCACTCCTGCGTGGCGGGCGAGCGCTTCGCGCACCGGGGAAAACGAACGCCGGTGCGCGGCAATGGGGCCATGGGCCTGCAGCGCGGCGAAATGCTCGGCGGTGGGATAGCCCTTGTGCCGGCAGAAGCCGTACTGCGGATAAATCTCGTGCAGCGCATCCATTTCGGCGTCGCGCTGCACCTTGGCAAGAATGCTGGCGGCGCTGATGGCGGGGATCAGGGCATCGCCCCTGATCACCGCCGTCGCCGCGCAGGCGAATTGCGGTGCGTGGTTGCCGTCCACCAGCACATGCTGCGGTGCGAGGGCCAGCGCCGCCACGGCGCGCTGCATGGCGAGCAGGCTGGCGCGCAGGATGTTGATCTCGTCGATCTCGGCCGGCTCGGCGCGGCCCAGCGCGAAGCAGAGCGCTTTCGCGCGGATTTCCCCGGCAAGTTCGAGGCGCCGCTTCCCGGTGAGCGCCTTGGAATCGGCGAGGCCCCTGATGGGTTTCGCAGGATCGAGGATGACTGCTGCCGTCACCACGGCGCCGGCGAGTGGACCGCGGCCGACTTCGTCGACACCCGCCACGAGTTGCCCGGCGAGGTCGGGCAGCGCCGGGAAAAGCCCGTCCTGTTCCGGTGCGCGGCGCGGCCCCATCAGCGTTTCTCCACGCGGGTCTGCAACAGCCGGGAAATCGCCCCGGCCGCCTTCACGTCGGCATTCTGCCGCAGGCTTTCGTGCAGTCCTGTGAAATGGCGCAAACGGTTTGCACGGTACTCGCCGTTTTCCAGCCAGCGCAGCGTTTCCGCGGCGATGCGCGCGGGCGTGGCGGCTCCCTGGACGAGTTCCGGCACCAGCTCCTCATTGGCCAGCAGGTTGGGCAGGCTGATGAAGCGCGCCCTCGCCAGCCAGCGCACGATCAGGTAGGTCAGCCAATGCAGGCGGTAAGCCACCACCATCGGCTTCTTCAGCAGCATGGCTTCCAGCGTGGCGGTGCCCGAGGCCAGCACGACGGCATCGGCGGCGCCCATCACGAGGCGGCCGACGCCGGCGCCGAGGCTGCTGTCGAAGACCTGCGCCGCGAGGCCGGCGTCGGCGAGATGCCGCTCGATGTCGGCACGGCGCGCCGCGTTGATGGCGGGAATAATGAAGCGCGCCTGCGGGCGTTTGGCGCGAACGAGTTTCGCTGCGGCAAAAAGCGGAGCGGCAATGCGCTTCACCTCACCGCCACGGCTGCCTGGCAGTAGCGCGATGTATTCACCGTCCGCCCTGAGGCCAAGCTGATGCCGCGCCGCTGCCGTGTCGTGCACGAGCGGCATGCTGTCCGCAAGCGGATGGCCGACGAATTCCGCCGGCACGGCGTGCTCGTCGTAGAAGCGTTTTTCGAAAGGCAGCAGGCAGAGCACGAGGTCGACGGCCTGGCGGATGCCCTCCACCCTGCCCTGCCGCCACGCCCACACGGAGGGACTGACGTAATGCACGGTGGCAATGCCGGCGGGCTTCAGCAGCGCGTCGAGACGGAGATTGAAATCGGGCGCATCGATGCCGATGAAGAGATCGATTTTCTCTTCGGAGAATTTCTGCAGCAGCAGGTCGCGGATGCCGAACAGCTCACGCAGCCGGCCCAGCACCTCGACCAGGCCCATGACGGAGAGCCGCTCCATGGGAACCAGCGAGCGTCCCCCCTCGGCCTCCATCTGCGGGCCGCAGATGCCAAGGAATTCCGCGTCGGGATACCGTGACTTGAGCTCGCGAATGAGCCCCGCGCCCAGCGTGTCGCCGGATACCTCGCCGGCGACGATACCGATCTTCAGAGGCTTGCCGGCCACCATGGCGATCAGCGCACGATGCCGCGCGTGGAGGCTTTGAGGGAATCGATGAAGGGCTGTACTTCGGGGCACTCCGCCACCAGCTTTTCCGCCTCGGCGACGGCCACCTCCAGCGTCAGGCCGTCGCGATAAACGATGCGGTAGGCGCGCTTCAGGGTGCTGATGGTTTCGGCAGACCAGCCGCGGCGGCGCAGGCCCTCGAAGTTCATGCCATGGGCCGCGGCCGGATTGCCGCTGACCAGGACGTAGGCGGGCACGTCCTTCAGCACCACGCTGCCGCCACCCGCCATGGCATGGGAACCGAGGTGGCAGAACTGGTGCACGCCGGTCATGCCGCCGAGGATGACGTGGTTGCCGATGTGCACGTGGCCGGCGACGCCGGAGCCGGAGGCAATGATGTTGTCGTCGCCGATCACGCAGTCGTGCGCGATATGCACGCTGGTCATGAGCAGGTTGCGGTGGCCGATGCGGGTCACGCCCCGGTCCTGCACGGTGCCGCGGTGGATGTTGCAGTACTCGCGGATGACGTTGTCGTCGCCGATCTCGAGCCGGGTCGGCTCGCCGCGGTATTTCTTGTCCTGGTTTTCCTCGCCGACGGAGGCGAACTGGAAGATGCGGTTGCGCTGCCCGATTCTCGTGTGCCCGCTGATCACGACATGGGGGCCGACCACGGTGCCGGCGCCAATTTCGACATCAGGTCCGATGATGCTGTAGGCCCCGACCTCCACGTCGGCGGCAAGGCGGGCTGCTGGGTCGATAAGCGCTGCGGAGTGTCTCACACTGTTCTCGGTCTTCTGTTGATGTCACACGAGCTGTTCGGCGACCAGGATCTCGGCGCTGGCGGCCAGCTCGCCGTTCACCGTCGCCCGGCAGTTGAACTTGTAGATATTGCGCTTGCAGGCGCCGGCCTCCGCATGCAGGTCGAGACGGTCGCCCGGGACGACCTGCCGCTTGAAGCGAACGCTGTCCGCACCTACGAAGAGATAAATATAGCCATCGGCCGGGCGTTTACCGGTGGTGTAGAAGCCGAGGATGCCGGCGAGCTGCGCCATGGCCTCCAGGATCAGCATGCCGGGCATGATGGGCTTTTCCGGGAAATGCCCCGTGAAGAACTCCTCATTGACGCTGACGTTCTTGTATCCGGCGATGAACTTGCCCGGCTGTACCTCCGTCACGCGATCCACCAGCAAAAACGGGTATCGGTGCGGGAGAAACTGGCGGATCTCAAGAATATCCATCATGGTGTACAGCCCTGTCGATTCGCTGCACGGCAGGCCAGAGATGCCCGCCGCAAAAACGCGCCCATTGTACGGGCTGGGCCGTTCTCATGCAGCCTTTTTCATAGGGGAATCAATCAGTCCGGATCGCTGGACGAATTGCGCAGCGTAGCGATTTCAGCCTCCAGCTGGCGCAGGCGCCGGGCCATGTCGTCGAGCTGCTTGATGCGCACGGCGGTCTTCTTCCACTTGTCGCTGGGCTCGAAGGCCGTGCCGGAAGAATAACTGCCGGGCTCGGTGATGGACTTGGTCACCATGGTCATGCCGGTGATGATCACACGGTCGGCAATCTCGATATGCCCGACCAGCCCTACCCCGCCGGCCAGCACGCAGTGCGCGCCGATGCGCGCGCTGCCGGAAATCCCGCAGCAGCCGGCGATGGCGGTATGCGGCCCCACCACCACGTTGTGGGCGATCTGCACGAGGTTGTCGATGATGACGCCTTCATGGATGACCGTGTCATCGAGGGCGCCCCGGTCCACGGTGGTGTTGGCGCCGATATCGACGTCGTCGTGGATCACGACCCGCCCGATCTGGGCAATCTTGCGCCAGCGGCCACGGTCGTTGGCAAAGCCAAAGCCGTCGCCGCCGATGATGGCGCCGGAGTGGATGTTTACGCGGTCACCCATGACGCAGTCGTGGTACACCACGGCATTGGCGCGGATACGGCAATCGCGACCAATCCGGGTACGCGCCTGCACCACGGCACCCGCCTCGATGATCGAGCCGGCGCCGATCTCGACGCCCTCGCCGATGACGGCACACGGACCGATCGCTGCCGATGCATCGATCACGGCGCCCTCGCCCACCACGGCCGTCGGATGGATGCCGGCCGGCAGTCGTGGCGTGCTGTCGAAAAGCAAGGCGAGCTGCGCATAGCCAAAGTAGGGGTTGGCCATCAGCAAGGCATTGCCGGTGAAGTCGCCGGCATCCTCCGGGCGCAGGATCACCGCGCCGGCATGCGTTTCGCGGAGCGCGGACCTGTAGCGGGGATTCGATAGAAAGCTCAGCTGATCGGGACCGGCCACCGCCAGGGTATGCAGCCCCCTGATCACATGCGCGCCATTGCCGCGCAACTCGGCACCGAGCCGCGCGGCAATATCGGCGAGGGTGAGCATGGTCGTGTCAGTCACATCCGGCCGCGTTTACTTGGCCGGAGCGGCCATGGCCGCATTCAGCCTTTCCGTGACCTTCTTGGTAATGTCCGCGTTGCCATCGACGAACACGGCGGCCTGCCTGTGCAGGATGAGATCGTACTTGTTCGTCTTCTGCATGTCCTTGACGATGGTGTCCATCTTGGGGGCCAGACGCTGGATCAGGTCATTCAAGACATCCCGGCCACGCTTCTCGACGGCCTGCTTCAGGTTCTGAAGCTCCTGGGCCTTGCTCTCGAACTGCTTCCCCACATTCTTCTTGTCCTGCTCGCTCATTACCGCAGCGTCCTTCTTGTACTTGGCTTCCAGGGCCTCGAGCTCCTTCGAGAGCTGACCGATGCGCTCCACCTGCACCTTGATCTCACCCTGCAGCTTCGCGTCGGCCTTTTTCGCCACATCGGTGGCCATCATCGCGGCATTGGTGTCCAGCACGACGACACTGGGTTCTGCAAGCGCCGGAGTGGCCAGCAGGCCGGCAATGAGCCCGGCAACGATCATCGAATTACGCATGTACTGATCCTCAAGTGATGGCCATCCGGCCGTTATACTGGTTCCTTCCCCCTGCAGCTCCCTGTACGTCCCGTCAAAAACCCTGGCCTATGGAGAACTGGAACACCCTGGTCTCGTCACCGGCCTGCTTGTTGAGCGGCCGCGAGAGACTGAAGCTCAGCGGCCCTATCGCAGTCAGCCAGGCCAGGCTGATCCCCGTGGTGTAGCGCAGGTCTGCGAAATCGGGATTGTACCCGGGAATGTCCGTATGAAAGACATTGCCCGCATCCACGAACAGGACGGTGCGAACCTGGCGATTGTTGGCAGCGAAAGGGGTCGGGAAGACAAGCTCGGCGCCGCCCTCCACCAGGACATTGCCTCCCACCACCTCCGGACTGGCATCCACGCAGGAGGACGCGCTGTCTACGCATAATCCCCCTTCCGCCACAGGCAGGAAGGCCAGGGACGGGCTGCGCGGCCCCATGCGGTTGTCACGATACCCGCGCACCGAGCCAAAGCCCCCGGCAAAATAGTTCTTGTAGAAGGGCAGGACGTCGGTATCCCCGTAGCCGTTACCAAAGCCCAGGCTGCCATGCAGGCGTCCAAACCAGGGACCGCTGATGGGAATGTAAAGCTGACTGTTGTAGTTCAGGCGGAAGTAAGTGAGGTCGCTCTGCGGCCAGGCGAAGTCCATGCTGACCGATTGCGACGCTCCCCGGTCAGCGAACATCCCGCGGTTGAGGGTGTTCCGGCTCCAGGCCACGCTTCCCGTATAGGTCCGATAATCGCTGCCCTGGGCCGCCACGAAGTCATACACGAACTTGGAGGCCAGCAGGCCGACGCCCAGCGTAATGTCGGTCTGGTCGATACCCAGCGAGAAACTCACCCGCTCCGTCTCGTCGATCGGGTAGCCGAAGCTGATGTTGGCGCCCTGCGAGTCGGTGGTATAGGTGCTGACGTTGAGCGAGTCCAGCTTTGTCTTGCGATAGTAGAAGTTGTAGCCGCGACTCACTTCGTCCAGCGTGAAATACGGGTCTACAAAGGAAAGCGTGTAAGAGTCTGTCACTTCGGAACGACTGAGTCCCAGCGAGAAACGGTTGCCGGTCCCCAGGAAATTGCTCTGGCTGACATTGCCACTGAAGATCACGCCCGCTCCCTGAGAGTACCCGATGCTGGCGCTGATGGAACCGGAAGGCTGCTCCTTGACGGCGACGTTCATGTCGACCTGGTCAGGCACCCCCGCCACCCTGGCGGTCTCGACAGTGACCTCCTCGAAAAAACCGAGGCGCTGAAGGCGCAGCTTGGACAGGTCGATTTTCTCGCTCGAAGCCAGCGCTCCTTCGTACTGGCGAATCTCGCGGCGCAGAACGCTGTCGTCGGTCTTCTCGTTGCCCCTGAAATTGATCCGGCGCACGTAGGCCTGCTTGCCGGGGTTCACGAAGAAGGTGATATCGGCAATACGCGTATCGTTGTGGATGTCCGGGACGGGATTCACGTCGGCGAAAACATAGCCGTCATTGCCCAGGCGCCGGGTGATCAGCTTGCTGGTCTGGGTCAGGCCGGACTGCGAAAAGATATCTCCCTGCCGGATGAGGATCAGCCGCTTGAGAATGTCTTCCGGCACGGGCATCTCGCCTGCCAGCCGGACTTCGCCGATCCGGAACTGCTCGCCTTCGCGCAGGTTCACGTCGACGTAGACGTCTTTCTTGTCCGGCGTCAGCTTTACCTGGGTGGAATTCACGACAAAGTTGACGTAGCCACGATCGAGGTAAAAGGAGCGCAGCCGCTCCAGGTCGCCTGCCAGCTGCTCGCGGGAATACTTGTCGTCGCCCTTGAAGAAGGACGTAAAGTGAGAGGCCTTGAGCTTGAAAACTTCACGCAGGGCTTCGTCATCGAAGATCGTGTTGCCGACGAAATTGATGCGGCGAATACGGGAAGGGGCTCCCTCCTGGATCTTGATGTTCAAAGCGACCCGGTTGCGCGGCTTGGGGACCGCTTCCACTTCGATCTTTGCGGCATACCGTCCCTGGGCAATGTACTGGCGCTCGAGCTCGCCCCGCACATGATCCAGGGTGGCGCGCTGGAAGACCCCGCCCTCGGTCAGGCCGGCGGACCTCAGGCCCTTGAGCAGATCCTCCTTATCCATCGACTTGCTGCCTGAAATGTCGATGCTGACGATCGTGGGGCGCTCGGTCAGCTGCAGCACCAGCACGTCGCCATCCCGCCCGATCTTGATGTCTTCGAAGTTGCCGGTCTTGAAGAGCGTGCGGACCGCATCGGCAATACGCGCACTGTCCACGGTGTCGCCGGCGCTGATGGGCAGGCTGGCGTAAACGCTCGCCGCCGAAAGGCGAGCCAGTCCTTCGAGACGAATGTCCCGGACGGT
Organism: Pseudomonadota bacterium; assembly: GCA_049320605.1. Lineage (GTDB taxonomy): Bacteria > Pseudomonadota > Gammaproteobacteria > Pseudomonadales > Moraxellaceae > UBA2031. The sequence continues at coordinate 103,033 of JBMOQI010000021.1, forward strand.
GAAACTGCTGTCATCAGCAAGAGCAACGGACGCAAAGAAACAAGCCGCAACGCAACACAGCAGGCGCGGCAGGCGCCGGAAAAAACTCGTCAAAAGGAATACTCCGCGCTCACAGGCGGCTCAGATCATTAAATATCGCCAAGAGCATGAGACTCATCAGCATGAAAATGCCGATGCGCAAGCCCACCATCTGCATACGCTCGGACAGCGGGCGCCCCATCACTCCCTCAATGGCATGGTAGACGAGATGACCGCCGTCCAGCACAGGGATCGGCAGCAGGTTAAGCACGCCCAGGCTGACGCTCAGCAGCGCCATGAATCCCAGCAGGGCCTGCCAGCCCATGGCCGCTGTCTGGCCGGCAACTTTAGCAATGGTAATAGGGCCACTCAAGTTATTAACACTGATCAGTCCCTGCAGCATCTTGCCCATGGATTCGAGGGTGACGACGACAAGCGTACCGGTCTTCTGGACAGCCAGGCCCATGGCTTCGACAGGACCGTGGTCAATGCTCTGGCGGTACTCGGGCGGGTACTCGACGTACTGCTGCCGGGGAGCAATGCCCAGTTTGCCGCGCACGATTCCCTGGTCATCCTTTTCGCCGGTCGGGGTGAGGCGCAGGGCGACCGTTTCCTGGCCCCGCCGAACCTGCACGTCGAGCGCCTGCTCAGGCTGCGAGCGCACCACTTCCACCAGGTCCTGCCAGCTGCCAACCGGACTGCCGTCCACGGCCAGCACATGATCGCCCGTCTTGAGGCCCTGACGCTCGCCGGGCGAACCGGGCAGCACTTCACCGATGACCGGGTCGATCGGCGGCTGATACGGAGTAAAGCCCACTTCGCGGAACGGATCGACAGTGCGCCCACCCAGAAATTCACGCAGGGTCAGGGACACTTCGCGGGGCTCTCCTCCTCCCTGCGGGCGCAGGCTGATGCGCAGCTCGCCCGACTCCCCCATGCGAGCGATCAGGGCGTAATTGATCGCCTCCCAGTCGCCGACCGGCTTGCTGTCGATGGCGAGGATCTCATCGCCCTCCTCGATTCCTGCAACCGCGGCCGGCGTCTGCGGCAACACCCGGCCGATGATGGGACGCAGGGTTTCCGTGCCCTGCATGAAAATGATCCAGTAGAGGAATACGGCAAAGACCAGATTGATAAGGGGGCCGGCGGCAACGATAGCCATGCGCGCGAGGACGGGCTGACGATTGAAGGCCCGGGGAAGATCCTCGGGAGGCACTTCGCCCTCCCGCTCGTCCGCCATGCGGACGAAGCCCCCCAGGGGAATGGCCGCGATCTGGTACCGGGTTCCCTTCCCGTCCTGCCACTTCAGCAGGGCGGGACCGAAACCGATGGAAAAAGTCATCACTTTCACGCCCAGGCGGCGTGCGACCCAGAAGTGGCCGAACTCATGAATGGCGATCAAGGGCCCAAGCACGATGAGGGCCGCCAGTACCATGTAAAACACGCTCATTGAGCACCTTTAACGCAGAACCGCCAGCAGCCGGGTGGCGTGCTGGCGGGCGGCAAGATCCGCCTCAAGAATTGTGCTGAGCCCATCTGCAGCCATCATTGGCAATTCTGTAAGTGTTCGCTCGATAACTGCCGGAATATCGGTAAATCGCAACTGCCTGTCGAGAAAGGCGGCCACGGCCACTTCATTGGCTGCATTCAGCACCGCCGGCGCACAGCCGCCTGCCCGGATAGCCTCCCGGGCGAGCCGAAGGCAGGGAAAGCGCGACTCGTCAGGCGCTTCGAAATGAAGACTGCCAACGGCAAACAGGTCCAGTGCCGGAACCCCTGCAGCAATGCGCTCCGGCCAGCCGAGCCCCAGGGCGATCGGCGTGCGCATATCGGGATTGCCCAGCTGGGCCAGGGTCGAGCCATCCACGTACTGCACCAGGGAATGCACGATACTTTCCGGATGCACCACCACCTGCACGGCTTCCGGTGCGACTCCGAACAGCCAGCAGGCCTCGATCAGCTCGAGTCCCTTGTTCATCAGCGTGGCTGAATCCACGGAAATCTTGCGGCCCATCGACCACCTGGGATGCTTGACCGCCTGCTCCGGCGAGACTTCCCGCATGGCGTCGAGGGACCAGGAACGAAACGGTCCTCCGGAAGCCGTCAGCAGCAAACGCTCCACGCCCGGCAGCGGACCGCCACAGCGCGCACCGGGCGGCAAACACTGGAAAATGGCGTTGTGCTCGGAATCTATCGGCAGCAGGGTGGCGCCGCTGCGGGTGACCGCCTCCATGAAGAGGGCGCCGGACATAACCAGCGCCTCCTTATTGGCGAGCAGGACCCGCTTGCCTGCCTGCACGGCGGCCAGCGTAGGCAGCAGTCCTGCCGCCCCGACGATGGCGGCCATCACGACATCGACCTCGGGCGCGGACGCCACTGCCACCAGCGACTCTGCTCCGCAGAGCACCTCGGTCGTGACGGCGGAGGCCTGCAGGCGTTTGCGCAGCGTTTCCGCATCTGTGGCGTTGGCGACCACCGCATAGCGCGGCTGGAAACGGAGACATTGCTCAGCCAGCGCATCGGCGCGCTGATGCGCCGTCACCGCAAACACCCGGAAGCGCTCCGGATGACGGGCCACCACATCCAGGGTGCTTTGTCCTACGGAGCCGGTGGCGCCGAGAATCGTGACAAGCTGCGTGGCCATGGCTCAGAAACCGCCGGCGAGCAGCCAGCCCAGGGCAAAAACGGGTGCCGCCGCCGTCAGGCTGTCGATCCGGTCCAGCGCCCCGCCGTGACCCGGAAAAATCGAGCCGGAATCCTTGATGCCGGCCTTGCGCTTGACCATGGACTCGAACAGGTCGCCCAGCACGGAGGCGAGCACGGTAACGATGGAAAGTCCTATGAAGGCAAGAAAGCGCTGGCCGCCAAGCTCCAGCCAGAACGCCACGGCAAGTGCCAGCACCGAGGTCAGCAGCACACCGCCGAGAAAGCCTTCAAAGGTCTTGCCCGGACTCACCGCGGGCGCCAGCTTTATTTTCCCGAAGGCCCTGCCCGCGAAATAGGCGCCCGTGTCGGCACCCCACACCAGGAGAAAGAGATACATCAGCCACCAGGGCGACTGCTGCTGCAATGCCGTCAGCCCGAGCCAGGCCGGCACCAGCAGCACCAATCCCACAGCGGCAAGAACGGGAGCATTGGCCCAGCTCTCGGCCCCTTCCGGATAAGCGCGCACCAGGCGATGAGCCACGAGCCAGAAAACGACCGCCACTCCATACAGCAGCAAATGAAGCGGCCGCTGCAGCGGCAGCAGGGCGAGGGCCGACAGAGCCGCCAGCACCAGCGCCGCATAAAACATTCTCAGCGCAACGGGCCGCAGCCCCATCATGGCGCTCCACTCCCAGGCGCCCACCACGACGATGACGGCGGCAAGAGCCCGAAAAGCCCGGGTATCCGGCGCGAAAAAAATGCACCACACCACAACGGGAATGAGTACCAGCGCCGTGATGACGCGCTGCCTGAGTTCAGGTTTCAAGCATGCCTCCCCCGGTTGCCTGTTTTTCCGGAGCAAGGGTCGCCGATGTCCGCCGCGATACAGGATCAGCCATTGAAGGCTGCCTCGATCTGCTCGGAGGTACGTCCGAAACGGCGCTGCCGGCCTGCAAAATCGGCCAATGCACGGTCCAGCTCGCCGGCGTCGAAATCGGGCCAGAGCGCGTCGGTAAAATAGAACTCCGCGTAGGCCGTCTGCCAGAGCAGGAAATTCGAGATGCGCATTTCTCCTCCGGTCCGGATGAGCAGGTCGACCGGCGGCAGGTCCGCCATTTGCACAAAATGCCCCATGCGTTCCGGCGTGATCTCGGCCGGCGTCAGACGCCCCTCCGCCACTTCGCTCGCCAGCCTTTGCGCGGCGTGCGCCATATCCCACTGGCCGCCGTAATTCACGGCAATCACCAGCGTCATGCGTACGTTGTCCCGGGTGAGTTGCGCAGCGCCCCGCATGCCCGACTGCAGCGCGGGCGAGAAGCGCGACAGATCTCCGATAAACCGCAGGCGTATGCCGTTCTGATGCAACTCACCCACTTTCCTGGTCAGCGCATCCAGAAACAGGCTCATCAGTGCCGCGACCTCATTCTCGGGCCGACGCCAGTTTTCGCTGGAAAAAGCAAAGACCGTGAGCACCTCGATACCTGTGCGCGCCGCATGCTCTACGATGCGGCGCACCGCCAGCTCCCCGGCCCGGTGGCCTTCGGGGCCCGGCAGGCCACGCTTCTTGGCCCAGCGATTGTTGCCATCCATGATGATGGCAACATGCCGCGGCAGCACGCCGGCAACGGAGACGACATCAGGCGCGCTGCTTGCAACGGAAAGGGTCATGGCGATCAAACCTGCATGAGTTCCTGCTCTTTGGCAGCGAGCATCCTGTCTACCTCGGCGATGTACTTGTCGGTCAGCTTCTGCACATCTTCGCTGCCCTTGCGCTCCTCGTCCTCGGAGATTTCCTTTTCCTTGAGCAGATCCTTGATGTCCGCCATGACATCGCGGCGAATATTGCGAATGGCCACGCGCGCATTCTCGGCCTCTGCACGCGCCATCTTCTGCATGTCGCGGCGGGTTTCCTCGGTCAGCGCCGGCAGCGGCACCCGAATGACATCGGCCGTGATCGGATTAAGGCCAAGGTCGGACGTGCGGATGGCCTTGTCGATGGCGGCCAGCATGGTGCGCTCGAACGGCTGCACGATGAGGGTACGGGCATCCTCCACACCGACGTTGGCCACCTGCATCAGCGGCGTATCGGCGCCGTAATACGGCACCATGACGTCTTTCAGCATCGCCGGGTGGGCGCGGCCGGTACGGACCTTGGAAAAGGCGCCTTCGAGCGACTCAACGCTCTTCTTCATGCGGACTTCGCCGTCTTTCTTGAGATCATTGATCATGGTCTTCTCCTTGCGACCGGCCTGTCAGCGCGGCTTGGTACCGATCAGGGTGCCTTCGCTCTCGCCCACCATCAGGTTGAGCAGCGCGCCGGCCTTGTTCATGTTGAAAACGGTAAGCGGCATATTGTGATCACGACAGAGGCAGATGGCCGTCAGATCCATGACGCCGAGTTTCTTGTTGAGAACCTCGTCGAAGGTGAGGTAGTCGTACCGCACCGCATCCGGATTCTTCACCGGGTCCGCACTGTAGACGCCGTCCACCTTGGTGGCCTTGATGACGAGGTCGGCATTGATCTCGATGCCCCGCAGGCAGGCGGCGGTGTCGGTGGTGAAGAAGGGATTGCCGGTGCCGGCGACGAAGATCAGTACGTCGCCGCCCTGCAGATGGCGCACCGCCGCACGGCGGTCGTAGTGGTCCACCACGCCGCTCATGGGAATGGCGCTCATGAGGCGGGTCTTGATGTTGTTGCGCTCCAGCGCATCGCGCATGGCGATGCCGTTCATGACGGTCGCCAGCATGCCCATGTGGTCGCCGGCGACGCGGTCCAGGCCGGCCGCCTGCAGCGCGGCGCCGCGAAAGAGGTTGCCGCCGCCCACCACGATGCCGATCTGCATGCCGATGCCCACCAGCTGGCCGATCTCGAGCGCAATGCGCGACAGCACTTTGGGGTCGATGCCAAACTCGGCCTCGCCGGCCAGGGCTTCACCGGAGAGCTTGAGCAGAATGCGTTTATGCGCGGGGTTGCGGTCGGCCATGGCGTCCTCGGGCAATCAGTCGCCGGACGGAAGCCGGCTGGAAAGTGCGAGAATCTTACAGGATGGTCATGAGTTTTTCCCATAAAAAAGGCCCCGTTACGGGGCCTTTGCACGGAACGCGAAGCACTTACCTGGCGGCAGCGGCAGCGGCCTCGGCCACTTCGGCCGCGAAGTCCACTTCCTTCTTCGCGATGCCCTCACCCACTTCCAGGCGCACGAAGCGGGTGACCTTGGCGCCGTTCCTGGACAGCAGCTGGCCGACCTTGGTGTCCGGATCCTTCACGAAGGCCTGCTCGACCAGGGAGACTTCGGACAGGTACTTCTTCACGGAGCCTTCCACCATCTTCTCGACGATGTTGGCGGGCTTGCCGGATTCGGCAGCCTTGGCAGCGGCAATCTCGCGCTCCTTGGCAACCAGCGCAGGATCCACGTCTTCCGGGGTGACGGCTTCGGGCTTGGCCGCGGCGATGTGCATGGCGACATCCCTGGCCAGCTCGTCGTTGCCGCCATCCAGGGCGACGACGACGCCGATCTTCAGGCCGTGAATGTAGGAGGCCAGGCGAGCACCCTCGATGAGCTGGGCGCGGCGGACCTGGATGTTCTCGCCGATCTTCTGCACCAGGGCGATACGGGCCTCTTCCACGGTCTGGCCGTCGTAGTTCAGGCCGGCGATCCTGGCCACGTCGGTCTCGCGGGCGGCCAGGGCGAGCTGCGCCACCCTGTTGGCGAAGGCGGAGAAGTTGGCGTCGCGCGCCACGAAGTCGGTCTGGCTGTTCACTTCCACGATGATGGCGGTATTGCCGGACTGGGCCACGATGATGGCGCCTTCGGCGGCGATGTTGCCGGCCTTCTTGGCGGCCTTGGCCTGGCCGGACTTGCGCAGGTTGTCGATGGCGGTTTCGATGTCGCCGTTGGCTTCGGTGAGCGCCTTCTTGCACTCCATCATGCCGAGGCCGGTACGGTCACGCAGTTCTTTCACGAGGCTGGCGGTGATTTCTGCCATGGTCTGATCCTCTGTTCGGGGCCGGAGCATCTGCCCGCGGCGGGTAAATTGATCCGGACGGGCCGGTTACAGGAGCAATAAAGGGGGCCTCGCCCCCTTTATTGTTGAGTGGTGCGGCGCCGCAATTACTGGGCGGAGGCGCCCCCTGCCACTTCCACGAAGCCGTCGGTTTCACGACCGCCACGAGACGCCGCGTATTCACGGCCTTCCAGCACGGCGTCGGCCATGGCGCGCACATACAGCTGCACGGCACGGATGGCGTCGTCGTTGCCGGGGATGACGTAGTCCACGCCCGCCGGGTTGGAGTTGGTATCGACGATGCCGATCACGGGAATGCCGAGCTTGTTGGCTTCGGTGATGGCGATCTTTTCGTGGTCGACATCCACCACGAAGATGGCGTCGGGCAAGCCGCCCATGTCCTTGATGCCGCCCAGGGACTTTTCCAGCTTCTCCATCTCGCGGGTGCGCTCCAGCGCTTCACGCTTGGTCAGCTTGGCGAAGGTGCCGTCAGCGACCTGGGCCTCCAGATCCTTCAGGCGCTTGATGGACATGCGGATGGTCTTCCAGTTGGTGAGCATGCCGCCCAGCCAGCGATGATCGATGAAGGGCATGCCGGCGCGCAGGGCCTGCTCACGGATGATGGGAGCCGCGGCGCGCTTGGTGCCCACGAAGAGCACCTTGTTCTTGTTCGAGGCGAGTTTGTTCACGTAGTTCAGCGCCTGGTTCAGCGCCGGCACGGTGTGCTCGAGATTGATGATGTGGATCTTGTTGCGAGCACCGAAAATGAACGGTGCCATCTTGGGGTTCCAGAAACGGGTCTGGTGACCGAAATGCGCGCCAGCCTGCAACAGCTCGCGCATGGATACCTGTGCCATGCCTAACTCCGGTTTGGGTTGTGCGTCCACCTGTCCCGCCTGCCAACCTTCCTTTCTCAGAAGGCACCCGGCAGTACGTGTCGACTAGGTGTGCGATTTGGGGATTCGCTCATCGGTTTTCCCTTGTGCAACAGGGGTTTCCGAAAAGCGCCGCGCTTTATACCATAGACCCTCTTGCCCCCTCAACCGCGCCGGATACTGCGCGGACGCCTCCCGAATCCAAGTAGTGGTGCCATGGCCCAGCTCATCAAGACCCAGGAAGACATCGAAGGCATGCGGATCGCCGGCCGGTTGGCCGGCGAGGTCCTGGACTATGTCGGCCCCTTCGTGAAGCCGGGGGTGTCGACGGAAGAGCTCAACCGCCTCTGCCATGACTACATCGTCAACATCCAGGGCTGCGTCCCCGCTCCCCTGAACTATGGCGCCGCGCCCGGCCGGCCAGGTTTCCCCAAGTCCATCTGCACCTCGGTCAACCATGTGGTCTGCCATGGCATCCCCAGCCAGACCAAGATCCTGAAGGATGGCGACATCATCAATATCGACGTCACCGTCATCAAGGACGGCTATCACGGCGACACCAGCAAGATGTATGTCGCCGGCAAACCCTCGATACTGGCCGAGCGCCTGATCCGGGTGACGCAGGAGTGCCTGTACAAGGGCATCGCCGTGGTGAAGCCGGGTGCGCAGCTCGGCGACATCGGCCATGCCATCCAGAAGCATGCCGAGGCCAACCGCCTCTCGGTGGTGCGCGACTTTTGCGGCCACGGCATCGGCAAGATCTTCCACGAGGACCCGCAGGTGCTGCACTACGGCCAGCCCGGTACCGGCATGGAACTGAAGGCAGGCATGACTTTCACCATCGAGCCCATGATCAACGCCGGCACCTACCACACCCGGATACTGCCCGATGGCTGGACAGCGGTAACCAAGGACCACAAGCTCTCGGCCCAGTGGGAACATACCGTGCTGGTCACGCCCACCGGGGTGGAAGTCCTTACCGCCCGCCGCGAAGAAGACCTCGGCTTCCTCAGCGCCTGACGCGAGTACCAACGCATGAACGCCATCCTCGACCTTGCTTTTGACACGGAGCTCTTCGACTCGAAAGCCCTCGAGACCGGCGAGAAACTTCCGCACGGCGCCTACCGTGACGCCTTGAAGACCGCCCGCGAAACCCTGTTCGAGCGCTTCAAGGCCGGAGAAGACATCCGCAAGCTGGTCTGTGCCCGCGCCTGGGTCTGCGACCAGATTCTGGCGCATGCCTGGCGCGGGCTCGGCCTGCATGACTTCGCCGATGTCGCGCTGCTGGCCGTGGGCGGCTACGGGCGCGGCGAACTGCATCCGGGCTCCGATATCGACGTCATGATCCTGCACAGCCAGGAGCATCTCGGTAGCGCCGAAAGCGATGCGGTGTCCAGCTTCATCACCCTGCTCTGGGATCTCGGCCTGGAGATCGGCGCCAGCGTCCGCTCGCTGAGCGAAAGCGTCGAGGCGGCCCGCGAAGACATCACCGTCGCCACCAACCTGATGGAGTCGCGCACCATCGTCGGCGACGAGCAGCTGCGTATCGAAATGCAGGGCCTCAGCGGTCCCGAGCACCTCTGGCCCGGCAACGAATTCTTCAAGGCCAAGTGGGACGAGCAGATCGAGCGCCACGCCAAGCACAACAACACCGAATACAACCTCGAGCCCGACCTCAAGAATGCGCCCGGCGGCCTGCGCGACATCCAGACCGTAGCCTGGGTGGCGAAGCGGCATTTCGGCGCCGGCACCCTGGAGGACCTGGTCGGCCACGGCTTCCTCACCGAGGCGGAATACCGCCAGCTCAACGAAGGCCTGATGCTGCTCTGGCGCATCCGCTTCGCGCTGCACATGATCGCGGGCCGCAGCGAGAACCGGCTGCTGTTCGACTACCAGCGCCAGGTGGCGCTCATGTTCGGCTACACCGACAGCAACGCCAACCGCGCCGTCGAGCAACTCATGAAGGCCTACTACCGCGCCGCCATGAACATCTCCATGCTCAACGAGATGCTGCTGCAGTACTTCGACGAAGCCATACTGCGCGCGCAGGAAACCGCCGTCATCACGCCCATCAACTCGCGCTTCCAGTTGCGTGACGGCTATATCGAGGTCACCAGCAAGGAGGTCTTCCAGCGCACTCCATCCGCCCTGATGGAGGTCTTCGTGCTGCTCGGCAACGACACCCACATCATCGGCGTGCGCGCCAGCACGGCCCGGCTCATCATGGAAAGCGCCGGCCTGGTCGACGAGAAATTCCGCAACGACATCCGCAACACCTCGCTCTTCATGGAGCTGCTGCGCTGCCAGCACGCGCTCTTTTCCTCGCTCCGGCGCATGAAGCGCTACGGCATCCTGGGCCGCTACATCCCGGCCTTCGGCGCCATCATCGGCCAGATGCAATACGACCTCTTCCACATCTACACCGTGGATGCACACACGCTGCTGGTGCTGAAGAACATGCGCCGCTTCCGCTATCAGGAAGTGGAAGAGAAATTCCCCGTCGTCGCCAAGGTGGCGCAACGCCTGCCCAAGATAGAGCTGCTCTACCTTGCCGGTCTTTTCCACGACATTGCCAAAGGCCGCGGCGGCGACCATTCCGAACTCGGCGCCGTCGATGCCCGCGAGTTCTGCCTGCACCATGGACTGGGCAGATGGGACGCCAACCTGGTGGCCTGGCTGGCGCAGAGCCACCTCCTGATGTCGATGACGGCGCAGAAGAAGGACGTTTCCGACCCCGACGTCATCAACGAGTTCGCGCAGAAAGTCGGCGATATCGTCCACCTGGACTATCTCTACGCCCTGACCGTCGCCGATATCTGCGCCACCAACCCCAACCTCTGGAACTCCTGGCGCGCCTCGCTGCTGCGTCAGCTCTACACGCAGACCAAGCGCGCCATCCGCCGCGGTCTCGGCAACCCCATCGACAAGCAGGAGCGGATTGCCGAGACGCGTGCCGCGGCGCTGGAAATCCTCGAGGGCGAGAGTGTCGAGGATGCCGCCGCCAACCGCATCTGGGACAAGCTGGGCGACGACTACTTCCTGCGCGAGAGCGCCCCGGACATCGCCTGGCATACGCGGGCCATCCTCACGCATCCGGAAAGCGAAGGCCCGCTGGTGCTGGTGCGCCAGAGCCATAGCGAGCAGTTCGAAGGCGCCACCCAGATCTTCGTCTACACGCGGGACATGCCCAATCTTTTCGCGGCTTCCGTGGCGGCGCTCGACCAGCTGCGCCTGACGGTTCTGGACGCGCGCATCATCACGGCGCAGAGCCGCTTCTCGCTCGACACCTATATCGTCCTGGACGAGAACGGCGAATCCATCCAGGACCACCGGCGCCTCGAGGACATCCGTGACACGCTGATCCGCACCCTGTCGAACCCGGATCGTTTCCCCGAAATCGTGCAGCGCCGCATGCCACGCCAGCTCCGGCACTTCGACGTCGAGACGCAGGTCACCATCAGCCAGGATCCCGCCAGCCAGCGCACCATCGTCGAGCTGATCACCCTGGACCGGCCCGGCCTGCTGGCCCGCATCGGCCGGCTCTTCATGGAGTGCGGCGTCGAACTGCAGAACGCCCGCATTGCGACGCTGGGAGAACGCGCCGAAGACGTGTTCTTCATCACCGACAAGCAGCAACGCCCGATCACCGACCCGGAAGCTTGCGCAAAGCTCGCCACGCTGCTGCGCGACCAGCTCGACCAGGCGGCGTGAACCGTCTTTGCCTCTCCAGGATTGCCGACCCATGAATCCCGAACTCAGCCGCCTGCAGGCCTATCCCTTCGAAAGGCTCGCCCAGCTTGTCAAGGGCAGCACGCCGCCTGCAGGCCTGCGTCCCATTGCGCTCTCGATCGGCGAGCCCAGGCACCCGGCCCCCGGCTTCATCAAGGATTGCCTGCAGGCGAATATGGAAGGGCTTTCCATCTACCCGACCACCAAAGGCATTCCGGAGCTGCGCCAGGCCATCGCCAGCTGGCTGCAAAAACGGTTTTCCCTGCAGGCCATCGACGCCGAAACGCAGATCCTGCCGGTGAACGGCACCCGCGAAGCGCTGTTCTCGTTCACCCAGGCCGTCGTCGACCGCGGCGCGAAACCGCTGGTGCTGATGCCCGACCCCTTCTACCAGATCTATGAAGGCGCCGCCCTGCTGGCCGGTGCCGAGCCGTATTTCCTGCCCTGCACGGCCGAGAACGGCTTCGTTCCCGATTACGACGCCGTGCCGGACGCCGTCTGGCAACGCACGCAACTCCTCTTCATGTGCTCGCCCGGCAACCCCACCGGCGCGGTCACTGATGCCGACACGCTTGAAAAACTGCTGGCACTGGCCGACCGCTTCGATTTCACGATCGCCGCCGACGAGTGCTACTCGGAAATCTATTTCGACGAGTCCGCGCCGCCGCTGGGACTGCTGCAGGTGTGCGCGCAAGTCGGCCGCCATGATTACCGGCGCTGCGTGGTGTTCCATTCCCTGTCCAAGCGCTCGAACCTGCCGGGCATGCGCTCGGGCTTCGTGGCCGGCGATGCGGAAATCCTCCGCCCCTACCTGCTGTACCGGACCTATCATGGCTCGGCCATGCCCCTGCAGCATCAGCGCGCGTCCATCGCCGCGTGGAGCGACGAGGCGCACGTGCAGGAGAACCGCCGCCAGTACCGGGCCAAGTTCGCCGCCGTGAAGGCAATCCTCGGCAACGTGCTGCCCCTGTCCCTGCCTGATGCCGGCTTCTATTTCTGGGCCGCCACGCCGATTCCCGACGATGAGTTCGCGCGCCGCCTTTATGCCAGCACTCATGTTACCGTGCTGCCCGGCCGCTTCCTCGGCCGCGACGCCGCTGGCCACAACCCCGGTGAAGGCTTCGTGCGCATTGCCCTGGTCGCCGCGCAGGCGGAATGCGGGGAAGCCGCACAGCGCATCCGCGATTTCGTGAAAACCCTTTGAGTTCTGCGTAGGAGCGGCTTCAGCCGCGAACGGCATAAAAAGTTCGCGGCTGAAGCCGCTCCTACGCAGAAAAGATTTAATTTGAAAGGAGCCCCCCATGAGCCTGCAGCAACTGATTGAAGACGCCTTCGAGCGCCGCGCCGATTTTTCTCCCGCCAGCGCACCTGCCGACGTGCGCCATGCCGTCAACGACGCCCTGGCGGCGCTCGATGCCGGCACGCTGCGTGTCGCGGAGAAAGTGAACGGCCAGTGGCAGGTCAACCAGTGGCTGAAGAAGGCCGTGCTGCTGTCCTTCCGCCTCAACGACAACGCCCCCATCGCCGGTGGTGGCGGCCTGCAGTTCTACGACAAGGTGCAGACCAAGTTCGCCGACTGGAATGCGGCGCAATTTGCCGCCGCCGGCGTGCGCGTGGTGCCGCCCGCGACGGCGCGCAAGGGCGCCTTCATTGCCCGCAACGTGGTGCTGATGCCCTCCTACGTGAACATCGGCGCCTACGTCGACGAAGGCGCCATGGTCGACACCTGGGCCACGGTCGGCTCCTGCGCGCAGATCGGCAAGAACGTGCATCTCTCCGGTGGCGTCGGCATCGGCGGCGTGCTGGAGCCGCTGCAGGCCAATCCCACCATCATCGAGGACAACTGCTTCATCGGCGCCCGCTCGGAGGTCGTGGAGGGCGTGATCGTCGAAGAAGGCTCGGTGATCTCCATGGGCGTCTACCTCGGCCAGAGCACCAAGATCTACGATCGCGAAACCGGCGAGATCAGCTACGGCCGCATCCCGGCCGGCTCCGTCGTGGTCTCCGGCAACCTGCCCTCCGCCGACGGCAAATACAGCCTGTACTGCGCCGTGATCGTGAAAAAAGTGGATGCAAAGACCCGCAGCAAGGTCGGCATCAACGAGCTGCTGCGCGCCGATTGAGGACGGGCCATGGCCGCCATCTTCGGCATCAAGAACTGCGACACCATGAAGAAGGCCTTTTCCTGGCTCGAGGCAAACGGCATCGCCTGCGACTTCCACGACTACAAGAAGTCCGGCATCGATGCCGCCACCCTCGCCCGCTGGGAAAAGGTCCTGGGCTGGGAAACCCTGCTCAACCGGCGCGGCAGCACCTGGCGCAAGCTGGACGGGGCCAGGCAGGCCGGCATCGACCGCGCCACGGCGTTGCGGCTGATGCAGGAGCAGCCCGCGCTGATCAAGCGGCCGGTTTTCGAGCAGGGCACGACCCTGCTCTGCGGCTTCGACCCCGAAAACTGGCGCCGAGCCCTGGCCGGGTAAGCGGCACCAAAACGCCATTGCAACACCAGCCGCTTGCTGCAAGCCTGGCCAACCAGGCCACCAAGGAGAATGAAAATGCCCCGGAACCTCCTCTGCGCCGCCCTGCTGTTTTTCCTGAGCGCCTCCGCGCTTGCCCAGGTCATTCCGCCCACCTACCAGCGCGTGGAGTTCATGACCGAGGTCGCGCGCGAAATTCCCAACGACCAGATGAATGCCACCCTCAGCATCGAGCTGAGCGACAAGGATGCCAGCCGCCTGGCGCAGCAAATCGCCACCGCCATGAACGATGCCATGAAGAAGGCCGCCGCCTATCCGACGGTGAAGAGCACCAGCGGCAACCAGAACACCTGGCCGGTTTACGGCGAGAGCCTGACCTCCTCCAGCAAGCTGGAGCGCTGGCGCGGCCGGGCCGAGATCCGCCTCGAGTCGAAGGATTTCAAGGCAGCAAGCGAACTCATCGCGAAGCTGCAGGAGAGGATGCAACTGAACGGCCTGAGCTTCGTGGTGTCGCCGGAAACCCGCAAGAAGGTGGAAGAAGGTCTGACCGCGGAAGCGATTGCCGCATTTCGCGCGCGCGCGGAAAACATCCGCGCGGCCTGGAGCGCCAAAGGCTACCAGCTGGTCTACATGAACCTCGGCGCGGCCGGCGGCCCCATGCCGCCGCCCCAGCCGATGATGGAGATGAAGTCGATGGCGGCCGAGGCGGTGCCCGCACAGGACATGGCCGGTGGCGAAACCCGGCTGGTGGTGACGGCCTCCGGCAGCATCGAGCTCCAGCCCTGACCTTCCCTCAGACAGGACGAGGACGACAATGAGCGCCACCAGGAAATTCTTCGCCGGGAAAAAGACCCTCATCACCGGAGCCGGCAGCGGCATCGGGCGCGCCACGGCCTTCGAGCTTGCCAAAGGCGGTGCCCATCTCATCCTCTGCGACCTGAACGGTGCGGCGGTGGAGCGCACGGCCCTCCTGGCCCGCGACCTGGGCGCGACGGCCGAGGCCCACGTCGTGGATGTCTCGGACTGGGACGACATGCAGGCCCTGGCAGCAAAAGTGCACAAGGCGCATGGCGCGCTGGACATCCTCGTGAACAATGCCGGTGTCGGCCTGGGCGGCGACTTCCTCAGCACTCCCATCGAGGACTGGCAGTGGGTAATCGGCATCAACCTGTTCGGCGTGGTGCACGGCTGCAAGCTGTTCGCGCCCGCCATGGTGGAGCGCAGGGCCGGCCATATCGTCAATGTGGCGTCCGCCGCCGGCTATTACGCCGCTCCCGACATGACTGCCTACTCGGCCAGCAAGCATGCCGTCATGGGACTTTCCGAAGCGCTGCGTGCGGAGCTGGCGGCGCATGGCGTCGGCGTGAGTTCCATCTGCCCCGGCATCATCAACACCAACATCGTCGCCAGCGGCCGCATGCGCGGCTCCACCGGCGCCGCCCAGGACAAGATCGCCGCCCTGTATCGCCGCCGCAACTATGGCCCCGAGCATGTGGCCGCCGCGATCTCGGCGGCCATCCGCTACAACCGCGCCGTCACGCCGGTCAGCCCGGAGGCCTGGCTGCTCTACGGCGCCAAGCGCTTCACGCCGGGCATTCTCGACTGGGTGGGCCGCAGCCCGACCCTGCGCCGCCTGCGCCCCTGATCCCGATGCCAATAAAAACGCCGGCTGCTTGCCGGCGTTTTTATTGGCGGGCGGGCGGATCAGCGCCTTGGGCCAGGCGTCCCCTCCAGGCGCGCCTGCCGCAGGATCGCCTTCATTTCCTTCACCGCGGAGGCCAGGCCCGAGAACAGGGCCCGCGCGACGATGGCATGGCCGATGTTGAGCTCATGAATCGCCGGCAGCGCCGCAATGCGCTGCACGTTGTGGTAGTGCAGACCATGGCCGGCATTCACGACCAGCTTGCCCGCCGCATACTCCACCGCCTCCCGGATACGCAGGAATTCCCGCTCGGCGGCCTCCGGCGTTTCCGCATCGGCATAGGCGCCCGTGTGGATTTCGATGGTGGGGGCCCCTGCCCTGACGGCAGCGTCGATCTGGCGGGAGTCGGCATCGATGAACAGCGACACATCCATGCCCTGCCCGCCGAGGCGCTGGCAGGCAGCGCGAATCCTGTCGAAGTTGCCGGCCACATCCAGGCCGCCCTCCGTCGTCAGCTCCTCGCGTTTTTCCGGCACGAGGCAGACATGCGCCGGGCGGATCTGCTCGGCAAAGGCGAGCATTTCATCCGTCACGGCCATTTCGAAGTTCATGCGCGTCTGCAGCACTTCCGCGATCAGGCGCACGTCGCGCTCCTGGATATGGCGGCGGTCTTCGCGCAGGTGCAGCGTAATGCCGTCGGCCCCCGCCGCCTCCGCCACCATGGCCGCCTGCACGGGATCGGGATACCGCGTTCCGCGCGCCTGCCGCAGGGTGGCGACATGGTCGATATTGACGCCCAGCAGAATGGGATGGGACATGGTGGCGCTTCCTAACGATCTGGCATGGCAAGAAAAAGTTCGCGGCTTTTCAGGGGTTTCCCGCCCAGCAGGCGGGCCAGCGCCACGCGGTGGATATGCTTGGCGGCCGCTGCCGCTTCCGGCTCCCCGAAGTTCCCCTCGGCAAGCCTCAGCAATATCGTACCGCTGATGCCGGTCTCGCCTCCGTAGCGGCGCGTGAAGCCGCGCTCCGGATGGAAGTCGTAATGCAGGCCGGGCGCCACGGCTTCGCCACTGGCGCTGTCGTGCGCAAAGTCCAGGCCGTAGCCCAGGCAATCCAGCAACTGCACCTCGAATGCCCGCAGCAGCGGCGCCGGCGCCTCGTTCTCGGCAAGCCGTCCGAGAGTCTCCGCATAAGCCGCGAAGAGCGCCGGCTGCGCTTCCTCGCGCGGCAGCAGCCGCGTCACTATCTCGTTCAGATAGAAACCGCTGAACAGCGCCGCGCCCTGCAGCATGAGGGCCGGCCCGGCCGCCTCCACATGTTGCAGGTTCTTCAATTCACCCTGCCCTGCAGCCTCGAGAACCAGAGGCTGGAAGAGCTGCGGCACACTGCCCTTGCCGCGCCGCGCACCGCGCCATACCGAGGCCAGGCGTCCGCCCTCGGCGGTAAGAATCTCGACGAGCAGGCTGGTTTCCCGGAAGGGCCGGGTGTGCAGGAAATAGGCGTGCAGCAGGCTGGCCATGACAGGCTCAATCGTCGTAGCCGAGGCTCTTCAGGGCGCGCTCGTCGTCGGACCAGCCGCCCTTCACCTTCACCCACAACGACAGCATGACCTTGCTGTCGAAAAGCCTTTCCATGTCCTGGCGGGCCTCCATGCCGATGCGCTTGAGGCGCTGTCCGCCCTCGCCGATGACGATGGCCTTCTGGCCGTCGCGCTCGACCAGGATCAGCGCACTGATGCGCCGCAACCTGCCCTCTTCCTTGAACTCCTCGATCTCGACGGTGAGCTCGTAGGGTACTTCGTCGCCGAGCTGGCGCATGATTTTTTCGCGGACGATTTCCGCCGCGAGAAAACGCGGCGAGCGATCGGTGATCTGGTCTTCGGGGAAGAACGGCGGCGACAGCGGCAGGCGCGCCGCTACCAGCTCCTGCAGGCGCGGCACGTTATGGCCTTTCAGGGCCGACACCGGGACTACTTCGACAAAACCGTGGAGCTGGATGAGCTCCTCGATACGCGGCAGCAGCGCTTCCTTGTCCTCGACCGTGTCGACCTTGTTGATGACCAGCATCGCGGGCAGGCCGGCGGCCTTGATCTTCTGCATCACGAGCTCGTCGTCCGCCATCCACTTCAGGCCGTCGACCACGAAGAGCACGAGGTCGACGTCGCGCAATGCCGCCGTCGCGGTGCGGTTCATGTAGCGGTTGATGGCCTTGCGTTCCTCGCCATGGATGCCTGGCGTATCGACATACACAGTCTGCGTATTGTCCTGGGTGACGATGCCGAGGATGCGATGCCGGGTGGTCTGCGGCTTGCGCGAAGTTATGCTGAGCTTCTGACCGAGAATGTGGTTGAGCAGCGTGGACTTGCCCACGTTGGGGCGCCCCACGATGGCCACGTAGCCACAACGAAAATCGGCCGGGGAGTCGGCCGATTTTCCGAAAAAACTTCTGATAACGTCGTCGTTACTCATCGCTGTCCTGAATGCCTAGCTGGCGCAATGCGGCGGCGGCGGCTTCCTGCTCGGCGTGGCGCCGGCTGGGTCCGTTGCCCGTAGCCGGAGCCGACAGCCCCGGCACGTCGCAGGTCACCTGAAAAAACTGATTGTGCGCCTCGCCCGCAACGCTCACCACAGTGTAGACCGGCAGCACCTGCCGTCGGCCCTGCAAGTACTCCTGAAGGCGGCTCTTCGAATCCTTGAGGACGGTTTCCTGCCCGACCAGCTCCAGGCGGCTGCCGAACCAGGCCAGCAACCGCTCCCTGCAGACTTCGATGCTGCCGCTGTCGCGATAGATGGCGCCCAGCACCGCCTCGACCGTATCCGCCAGGATGGACTCGCGGCGAAAGCCCCCGCTCTTCAGTTCGCCGGCCCCCAGCCGCAGGTGCTCGCCCAGGGCAAGATCGCGGGCGACGTCCGCCAGCGTGTCCTGCTTGACCAGCAGCGCCCTGAGGCGCGAAAGCCGGCCTTCGTTCTCCTGCGGAAAACGATCGTAAAGCGCATCGGCGGTCAGGAAATTGAGGATGGAGTCCCCGAGGAACTCCAGACGTTCGTTGTTGCGGGCGCCACTGACGCTGCGGTG
The DNA here is from genome assembly GCA_049320605.1 of Pseudomonadota bacterium. Taxonomy (GTDB): domain Bacteria; phylum Pseudomonadota; class Gammaproteobacteria; order Pseudomonadales; family Moraxellaceae; genus UBA2031. The sequence goes on from JBMOQI010000021.1 coordinate 121,500, forward strand.
CGTAAAAGCCAGCTCCAGCCAGGCAGGGTCACGGAATTCATATCCCAGCGCCTGCATGAGGCGCCGGGTCTTGTCATCAGAAGTCGGCCTTGAGCTCACTGCCGTAGGTCTTCTTGAAGGACATCACCAGATCGATGTTGCCGATGAAAGGCTTGCGGACTTCATAGTCCACGACGACCACCAGCTTCCTGTCGTCGAAGGAGTACTCGAAGTCGTCCGGTTTCTTGTCGCGGATATTGTTGATCTGGAAACGGTTCTCGAGGCCGCGCTTGAAGTCGGCAATGCTGTTGCCGCGACCGTCGCGATACAGGGATGTGATGATCTGGTCGATGGTGTGGTTGTCGTAGTAGGGAGGGCCGACCGTAGCTACAACCTTGATGAGGATGCCGGAAATGCCGATCAGGGCAAGTATTCCGAGATAGGACATGCCCTTTTGCCAACGACGCATGACGTCACGCCTCCCAAACCGACTGATTATTATTGTGGAATCTGCAGGGCAGACTCACTGCACCTTACCATCGCGCCCAAAGCTCGGCAAATGCAGGCCCGGCTCCTTGTGCATCCAGATGATCGATGCCTTGCCGACGATGAAGCGGTCGGGAACGAAGCCCCAGTAACGGCTGTCGCGACTGTTGTCGCGATTGTCGCCCATGGTGAAATAGCTGTCGGGCGGAACCACCGTATCCACACGCGGACTGGACGACTCGCGACCTTCTTCATGGCGGATCAGATGTGCGTGATCGCCCGCCTTCTCGGTGTAATAAAGCTCCCACGATTCGGCGCCCGGGAACTCGGTCCGGGAGCGCGGCAACTCGCTACCATTCAAAAAGACCCGTCCCTCCTCCACGCGCACGTGGTCGCCCGGCAGGCCGATAACCCGCTTGATGAAATTCTGCCGCGGATTCTCGGGATACTTGAACACCATGACATCGCCGCGCTGCGGCTTGCCGACCGCAACGATTTCGGTGCCAACCACCGGCAGACGCAGGCCATAGGTGTATTTGTTCACGAGGATGTAGTCCCCGATCTGCAGGGTGGGCAGCATGGAGCCCGACGGGATGGTGAAAGGCTCGAAGAGAAAGGAGCGCAGCACCAGCACCACGGCGAGCACGGGAAAAAAGGAAACCGAATACTCCACCAGGGCCGGCTGGGACTCCGCCGGCGCGCCAGCCGCAACGTCGGCCCTGGCTGTTTCCGCCCCGGCCGCCTGCTCTTCCTGCGCGGGAGGCGGGGCCGTTTTGCTTGCCGCCAGCGCCTGCAGGAGCGCGCGCCGGGGACGCCGCGCGAGGGCGACGTAGATCAGCCAGAACACTCCCGTCAGCAGGGTGGCGATGACCAGAACCAGGGAAAAATCCACGTCCTGACGCATCAGGATGACAAGCGCGAAGAGCCCGGCCAGGGCGCCGATCACCACGTTCGCCATCAGCCGGGACAACAGGGGCTCATCGAGCAGCCGCCCCGCCTCGCCGATGCCGAGTTCTCCGCGCGCCAGTCTTGCCGCCGCCCGGCGCTGCCGCAGGGGCGTGGTGACGAAGGTTTCCAGGGCCCACAGGGCCAGGGCGATGGCCAGAGCCAGGGTAAGCAGCAGCATCAGATTCATTATTTGTCCACCTTGAGCACGGCCAGGAAGGCTTCCTGCGGGATCTCCACACGGCCCACCTGCTTCATGCGTTTCTTGCCTTCCTTCTGCTTCTCGAGAAGCTTCTTCTTACGCGATACATCGCCGCCGTAGCACTTGGCGAGCACATCCTTGCGCATCGCCTTCACCGTCTGGCGCGCGATGACCTGGTTGCCGATGGCGGCCTGGATGGCGACGTCGAACATCTGGCGCGGAATCAGCTCCTTCATCTTTTCCACGATGGCGTTGCCGCGGTAACGCGCATTCTCGGTGTGGCAGATCATCGCCAGGGCATCGACGCGCTCGCCGTTGATGAGGATGTCGACACGCACCAGGCTGGAAGCCTCGAAACGGCTGAAGGCGTAGTCCAGCGAGGCGTAGCCGCGCGATGCCGACTTCAGGCGATCGAAGAAATCCAGCACGACTTCGCCCATGGGGATGTCGTAGGTCAGCGCCACCTGCTTGCCGTGGAAAAGCATGTTCTTCTGCATGCCGCGGCGCTCCTGCGCCAGCTTGATGACGTCGCCCACGAACTCCGGCGGCACCAGGATATGGCACTCGGCGATGGGCTCGCGGAACTCCATCACGGAACCGATGTCGGGCAGCTTGGACGGGTTGTCGACGAAGACGATGTCGCCGTTGCGCTTGACGATCTCGTAGATCACGGTCGGCGCCGTGGTCAGCAGGTCGAGGTTGTATTCGCGCTCCAGGCGCTCCTGCACGATTTCCATATGCAGCATGCCGAGGAAGCCGCAGCGGAAACCGAAGCCGAGCGCATCGGAGGATTCGGGCTCGTAGAAGAGCGCCGAATCGTTCAGCTTGAGCTTGGACAGCGCTTCACGGAAGGACTCGTAATCGTCCGAGGAAATCGGGAAGAGGCCGGCGTAGACCTGCGGCTTCACCTTCTTGAAGCCGGGCAGCATGTCGACATTGGGCGTGGTCGACAGCGTCAGCGTGTCGCCTACCGGCGCGCCGAAAATATCCTTGATGCCGGCGATGACGAAGCCGACTTCGCCCGCCTCGAGAATGCCGGTTTCCTGGTGCTTGGGATTGAACACGCCGACGCTGGTGACGAGGTGCGTCTGGCCCGTGCTCTTCACCAGGATCTTGTCGCCTTTCTTGACGCGGCCGTTCTTGATGCGCACCAGCGAGACCACGCCGAGATAGTTGTCGAACCAGGAGTCGATGATGAGTGCCTGCAGCGGCGCCTCACGGCTGCCCTCGGGCGCCGGGATGCGATCCACCAGCGCATCCAGCAGCTCCGGCACGCCGAGGCCGGTCTTGGCGGAGACACGGCAGGCGTCGGTGGCTTCGACACCGATGACTTCCTCGATTTCCGTGCACACGGCCTCGGGATTGGCCTGCGGCAGGTCGATCTTGTTCAGCACCGGCATCACTTCCAGGCCCTGTTCGAGCGCGGTGTAGCAGTTGGCTACCGACTGCGCTTCCACGCCCTGCGCCGCATCGACGACCAGCAGCGCGCCTTCGCAGGCGGCCAGCGAACGCGAGACCTCATAGGAGAAGTCGACATGGCCCGGCGTATCGATGAAGTTGAGCTGGTATTTCTGGCCGTCTTTTCTGGAGGTGTGATACAGCGTGACGGAGTGCGCCTTGATGGTGATGCCGCGCTCGCGCTCGAGATCCATGGAGTCCAGCACCTGCGCCTGCATCTCGCGCTCTTCCAGTCCCCCGCAGAGCTGGATGAAGCGGTCGGCCAGCGTCGACTTGCCGTGGTCGATGTGGGCGATGATGGAAAAATTGCGGATGTGCTTGATGTCGGTCACGGGTTTACCACGGCAGGGGGAGGAGCAAGGGCGCGGATTCTACCCGAATAGGCCTGGAACCGGCAGGCCGGAAGCAGGCGCGGCGCCTGCTTCCGGAGCCGTCGCTCATTTCTTCTTGTCGGCCTCGGCCGGCGCCAGGCGCAGGGCCAGGATCATGGGCTGGCCACGGCGGTTGATGCCGACCGGAATGGCCTTGCCGGCCGGCAGGTCCTTGACCAGGTCCACGAACTGCTGGGCATCCCTGACCGGCTTGCCCAGCACACTGACGATGACATCGCCGACGCGCAGCCCGGCATCGTCCGCAGCCCCATCCAGCAGCTGCAGGATGATGGCGCCGCCGTCTATCTTCAGCGTCTGCTTCTCCTCGGGGCTGAGGTCGCGGATCGCCCCGATGCCGAGCCGGCTGAGATCCGGCTTGGCGGGCTTCTTGCTCTTGGGATTGCCGCCGGCCGTCTGGTCCTCGGGCAGGGCCGCCACCTGGAAGGTCAGGGTCATGCCCTTGCCGTCGCGATAGACCGTGAGCGGATAGGAGCTGCCGACCTTGGCGCGGCCGATCATGAAGGGCAGATCGGTGTGCCTGACGATGTCGCGGCCGTTGAACTGGGTGATGACATCGCCGTCCCTGAGCCCGGCCTTTTCCGCCGGGGTTCCGGGCAACACCTTGGACACCAGCGCGCCGGCCGGACGCGGCAGGTTGTAGGCGTCCGCGAGATCGCGCGTGATGTCCTGCGTCACCACGCCGAGGTAGCCGCGCGACACCTGGCCGCTGGTCTTGAGCTGCTCCGCCACTTCCATGGCGACATTGACGGGAATGGCGAAGGACAGGCCGACGTAGCCGCCGGAGGGGCTGTAGATCTGCGAGTTGATGCCGACCACGTCGCCGCGCATGTTGAGCAGCGGCCCGCCGGAGTTGCCGGGATTGATGGCGACGTCGGTCTGGATGAAGGGCACGTAGGAGCCGCTGGGCAGCGCCCGCGACTTGGCGCTGACGATGCCCGAGGTCACGGTGTACTCGAAGCCGTAGGGCGAGCCGATGGCCAGCACCCACTCGCCCACCCTGAGCTGGTCGGGATCGCCGATCTTCAGGACGGGCAGATCCCTGCCATCGATCTTCAGCAGCGCCACATCCGAGAGCGGGTCCGTGCCGACGACCTCGGCATCGAGTTCGCGCCGGTCGGAGAGGCGCACCGTCACGGTGTCCGCGCCCTGCACCACATGGTTGTTGGTCAGTACATAGCCGTCATGGGAAATGATGAAGCCGGAGCCGAAGCTGTGGCGGTCGGGCGCCGGCGCGAAGTTGAAGTCGTCGCCGAAAAAGCGCCGGTAACGCTCCAGAAGCAGTTGCTGCTGGCTGTTGGTCCTGCTCTTGGCGGAGGCGCTGATATTCACCACGGCCTTGCTGGCATCCTCCACCAGGGGCGTGAAGTCGGGCAGCTGGGCCTGGGCGGAGAAGGCCAGCAGACAGGAAAAGACGCCGAGCGAACGTACAGCCAAAGTCCGCAAGCCGGCGGACTGAAAAAGTGACCCCATGATGATCTCCTTGAAATCGGAAAGGCACGCGCCTCTGGCAACCGCAGCGGCAAGTTAGCGAGCGCTACGAAACCCGAACAGTTCGAATTTGTAAGCAATCCGCAGGGGTTTTCCAAGATGCGCCTGGCCTTCCGTAACGTTTCCGTAGTGTAACCGCCGGCCTATACTACGCAGCCCGGACATTGCCGGCCTCCCTTCCTCGCAGACAACTCCATGACCGACCACGTGCACGATGTCCTCATCATCGGCAGCGGCGCCGCCGGCCTCACCCTGGCGCTGAAGCTGGCCCCTTCCCTGCGCGTGGCCGTGCTGTCCAAGGCCGAACTCACCGATGCCAGCACCTACTATGCCCAGGGCGGCGTTGCCGCCGTCATGGACGAGACCGACTCCACCGCAGCCCATGTCAGCGACACCCTGGTGGCGGGCGCCGGGCTCTGCCATGAAGAGGCGGTGAAGTTCACGGTCGAAAACGGCCCCGAGGCCATCCGCTGGCTCATCGAACAAGGTGTCAGCTTTACCCTCGACGCCGATGAGCAGCCCCACCTCACGCGCGAAGGCGGCCACTCCCACCGGCGCATCATCCATGCTGCCGACGCCACCGGACGCGCCATCTCCACGACCCTGGTCAGCCGGGTGCGCGACTGCGGCAACGTGGCCCTGCTGGAAGACCGGGTCGCCATCGACCTGATCACCTCGCAGAAGCTGGGCCTTCCCGGCGAGAGCCGGGCGCTCGGCGCCTATGTGCTGAACACGAAGACCGGCGAGGTGGAGGTCTTCCGCGCCCGCTTCGTGGCGCTGGCAACCGGCGGCGCCAGCAAGGCCTACCTCTACACCAGCAATCCCGACATCGCGACCGGCGACGGGATCGCCATGGCCTGGCGCGCCGGCTGCCGTGTCGCCAACCTGGAGTTCAACCAGTTCCACCCGACCTGCCTCTATCACCCGCAGGCGAAATCGTTCCTGATCACCGAGGCCATGCGTGGCGAAGGCGCCTATTTGCGCCTGCCCAACGGCGAACGCTTCATGCCGCGCTTCGACGAACGTGCCGAGCTCGCGCCGCGCGACGTCGTGGCGCGCGCCATCGACTACGAGATGAAGCGCCTGGGCATCCGCTGCGTTTATCTGGACATCACGCACAAGCCGGCGGACTTCATCACCAGCCACTTCCCCAACATCTATCAGAAATGCCTGGAATTCGGCATCGACATCACCAAAGACCCGATCCCGGTGGTGCCGGCGGCTCACTTCACCTGCGGCGGCGTCATGGTCGACCTCGCCAGCCGTACCGACCTGGCCAATGTCTATGCCATCGGCGAGACCTCGTTCACCGGCCTGCACGGCGCCAACCGCATGGCCAGCAACTCGCTGCTGGAATGCTTCGTCTTCGCGATGGCGGCCGCGCGCGACATCCAGCAGCGCCTCGCGCAGCAGCCCCTGCCGCCGGCCTGCCCGCCCTGGGACGCCTCCAAGGTGCGCAACCCCGACGAGGACGTGGTCATCCTGCACAACTGGGAGGAGCTGCGCCGCTTCATGTGGGACTACGTCGGCATCGTGCGCACCGACAAACGCCTGATGCGCGCGCTGCGGCGCGTCGAATTGCTGAAGAATGAAATCCAGGAGTACTACAGCAACTACATCATCTCGACCAATCTGATCGAGCTGCGCAACCTGGTGCTGGTGGCCGAGCTCATCATCCGTTGTGCGCAGTTGCGCAAGGAATCGCGCGGCCTGCACTTCACGCTGGACTATCCGCAGGTCCTGCCGGCCCCGCAGGACTCCATTCTCGCGCCGGAAACAGCGGCTCGCTGAGCGCCTCGAAAATGTGCGCCCGGTCGTGAGAAAGACGGCTGCATTTGCTAACGTCACGCGGAATTCATCCAGGCATCCCGGGAGACGCCATGAGCAACCAGATCCTGATCGGCAAGGGCGATCTGCCCTGCCATCTCGAAGGCCGCTACGCCAACCGTCATGGCCTCGTCGCGGGCGCCACCGGGACCGGCAAGACCGTCACGCTGCAGGTGCTGGCCGAAGGTTTCTCCGACCTCGGCGTGCCGGTGTTCATGGCCGACATCAAGGGCGACCTGGCCGGCATTTCCCAGAAGGGGGCCGACAATCCCAAGTTTGCCGAACGTGCCGCCAGGCTTGGCGTCAGCGATTACCGTACCCAGGCCTACCCGACCCTGTTCTGGGATGTGTTCGGCGACCAGGGCCATCCCGTGCGCGCCACCATCTCGGAGATGGGTCCGCTGCTGCTCGCCCGCCTCATGGACCTGAACGACACCCAGGAAGGCGTGCTCACCCTTCTCTTCAGATATGCCGACGACAACGGCCTGCTGCTGCTCGACCTCAAGGACCTGCGCTCGCTGGTGGCCTTTGCCGCCGACAATACGGCAATGTTCGGCAAGGAATACGGCAACGTCAGCAAGCCGACGCTCGGCATCATCCAGCGCGAGCTGCTGGCGCTGGAGCAGCAGGGCGCCGCCCGCTTCTTCGGCGAGCCCGCCCTGAAGCTGGAAGACTTCATGCAGACCACGCTGGAAGGACGCGGCCATATCAACGTGCTGGCCGCCGACAAGCTGTTCCAGCGGCCCAAACTCTATTCGACTTTCCTGCTGTGGCTGCTGTCGGAGCTGTACGAGAACCTGCCCGAACGCGGCGATGCCGACCTGCCGAAAATGATCTTCTTCTTCGACGAGGCGCATCTGCTGTTCAACGACGCTCCCAGGGCGCTCGTGGAAAAAGTCGAGCAGGTGGTTCGCCTGATCCGCTCGAAGGGCGTAGGGGTGTATTTCGTGACGCAGAATCCGCTCGACATCCCCGAGAGCGTGCTGGGCCAGCTCGGCAACCGTGTGCAGCACGCCTTGCGTGCCTTCACGCCGCGCGATCAGAAGGCGGTCAAGGCGGCCGCCGAGACTTTCCGCACCAAGCCGGGCCTGGATGCCGCCACGGCGATTACCGAACTGGGGGTGGGTGAGGCGCTCATCTCCACGCTTGGCGAGGGCGGCGTTCCCCGTCCGGTGGAACGCGCCAAGGTCTGCCCTCCCCGCTCCCGCCTGGGGGCCGTTACGCCCGAGGAGCGCAGGGCCGTCATGCAGCGCTCGCCCTTCAAGGGGCGCTACGATGCAGTGACGGATCGCGAATCCGCTTATGAAATGCTGCAGGCCCGCGGCCAGGAAGCGGCTGTCGCCGCCCAGGCCGAAATGCAGGCCAGGGCAGACGCAAAGGCGGCCAAGAACACTGCCAAGCAACCCGACTCAGTATGGGAAACCGCTGCAAAGAGCGCGGTACGCGCCGCCAGTTCGGAGGTCGGCCGCAGTATTGGGCGACAACTGCTGCGCGGGCTGCTGGGCTCACTGCAGAAATCCATGCGCTGAGAGGCGCAAAGGCGGGTTTGACCGTTGTATGCGGCCCGCCCTTGACATCAATCCGATATCGGCACGTCCTGCTTCTTGCCGGGTCTGCCACAGCGCAACCTGACGCGCAGGCGCCGGAATGCGTCGGCGGGAATCGCATCGGGCAAGACAACCACCCTCTGTTTCCAGGCCCCGCCTGCATTGCGGCACCGGAGATCGATAACCACGAGGTAACGCCAGACCTGCGCGCCCTGCAATTCGGCCGCTCCCTCCCGATGTCCGGCCTGCACCCACCAGCGGCCCTCCTGCTCCCGCAAGACCCAGCCCGCCTTGCCTCGCTCCTCGCGAAAGGAGAGCGCCAGGGAGAGCAGGAGTAGGGATCCGAGGACGAGTTGCAGCGCCAATGCCAGGCCGGTTTGCCAGACCGCAATCTGCGCGCCCGCATGAAAAAGGGTCGTCAGTAGCAGAAAATAACGGGAGGGCCGCAGCTGCAGATCAACGCGCCAGGCGGGAGAGGATGAGTTCAATCATGCGCTCCAGGTCGGGGTCGGCCGGCTTGTCCTGACGCATGAACCAGTTGAACAGGTCCATGTCCTCGCACTCCAGGAGAGTGGCAAAGCGGGCTTTGTCGTCAGGCGCCAGATCGCCATAGTGTTCACCCATGAAGGGCCCCAGAATCACGTCAAGCTCCTTGAGCCCGCGACGGCAGCGCCACTGCAGGCGACGCTCCTGATCGGTCAGGGATGGATTCATGCGGGCTCCGGCCTGGCGCAAAGGGAAGGGGCGGCGATTATAGCGCTTGTTTTCGCCAGGGCTGACTCCATTAAGCCTTCACCTTCTCATAACCATTATTGATTCCGACATGCCTTCACTCTGGGATTCACTCCTGCCGGCCAGCCTCAGGCCGACCGTCGATACGGCGCAGACTACTGCACTGATTCCCCTTCCCGCGCTGGGAGGCATCAGGCTGACCGGGCCGGAATCCATGAAATTCCTGCAGGGTCAGACCACGACGGACTTTCGCGACATCGAAAAAGGGAAGGTATTGCCGGGCGCCATCTGCTCGTTGAAGGGACGCGTGCTCTTCAGCTTCATTGCCGTACCCCTCGGCGAAAACGTCCTGCTGGTATTGCCTGCCGACCAGATTGAGGCAGCGCTGGCGCATCTGAAAAAGTTCGCGGTCTTTTCAAAAACCCGACTGGAGTCCACGAGCGCCGACACCACACTGCTGGGTCTTGCCGGCCCTGATACCGACCGGCTGCTGGAGCAGCTTGGCATGCAGCCCCCTGCCGCGGCCGCCATGAGCAAAAGCGAAGAAGGTACGTTGTCGGTGCGCCTCTTTAATGAGAACCGTTGCCTGGTTGTCTTGCCGAACGCCGTACTTGGCCACCATTGGGCCTCGCTCCAGGAGAAAGCAGAAGTCGTGGCGGAAGATGCTTGGTGGGCGGCGGACATCCATGCCGGCTTCACCACGGTATTCGCGGCCGGGCGCGACCGTTTCCAGCCGCAGGAGCTGAACTATCAGGCCCTGGCCGCCGTGAGCTACAACAAGGGCTGCTATACCGGACAGGAAGTGGTCGCCCGGCTCTACTTCAGAGGCAAGCTCAAGCAGCGCCTGTACAGGCTCGAGGCTGCAACAAAGGCAATTGGAGAAGACCGGGAAATTTTCTCGAACGGATCTCGCGCCGGCGAGGTTCTCATGGCGGCCAGGGAACCTGGAGAGCGTGTCGCGCTTCTTGCCGTAATCAAGAATGCCGCCGTAGGCGAAGGCAAACTCACGCTAGGAGAAAACGGCCCGGCACTGCATATCCTGGGCCTGCCCTACGGGCTTCCTGCCGACAAAGAAGAATAGCCAGCTCAAAGGCTGGCCAGCGGATGCGGCCCCTGCCAAGGGGCTTGGTAGTGCTCGGCAATCCAGGCTTCGGTCACCCCGGAAAGTGTCGCCGGCTGCCAATGCGGCGCATTGTCCTTGTCCACCAGCAGAGCTCGCACGCCCTCAATAAAGTCAGGGTGTCGCGCGCATTGAGTAGAAAGTATCAGCTCTTCACGAAAAACATCCGCCAGCATCATGCCGGCGCCCCGCTGCCACTGCCTGTGGATGAGGGCGGCTGAGGTCGGCGAACCTTTTGCCAGGTTCTTGGCGCTGCGGTCGAGCCAGGGATCTTCCGGAACCGGCGCAGTGAGGGAGGCATACAAGGCGCCGAGATCGTCGCTGGCGGCACGGACATTCAACAAACTTTCTCGCGCCTTGATCTCCGAGGGCGCCAGCTCAGGGGCTGGCTCTCGCCGGAGGATTGAAGTCACCTGGTCTCTTCTGGCCTCGGCATCATCGTTCCACGGCTCTGCACACAGGCGGGCGATGACTGCCTCTCTTGCCATGCTCGGTATGGCGAAGTCAGCAAGCCCGATATAAAGCGAATCCGCCGCATTCAGATGCACCCCTGTCATGCCGATGAACAGGCCAAGACGATCCTTCACTCGTGAGAGGAAATAACTGCCGCCTACGTCCGGATAAAGGCCTATGGTGATTTCCGGCATCGCAAGGCGGGAGGACTCGGTAACGATACGGTGCGAAGCACCGCTCATAAGCCCGATACCGCCCCCCATGACGATGCCCTGTCCCCAGGCGATGACCGGCTTTGGAAAAGTATGGATCAGATAATCGAGCCGGTACTCTTCGGTGAAAAAAGACTGGGCATAAGGATCCTCGATGCCATTTTCCCTTACTGCCAGGCTTATACGGCGAACGTCTCCTCCGGCACAAAAAGCCTTTTCACCAGCTCCTTGAAGGAACACCGCCACGACCCGCTCATCCATTTTCCAGCGCTGCATTGCCGGCAACAGCAGTTGGATCATTTCCAGGCTGAGGGAATTTAGGGCGCGCTCATTATTCAATGTGGCGATGGCAAGCACCTTGCCACCTGCTGCAGGACGCTCCTCCAGCAGCACAACTGGAACACCGGACATAAAATCTCCCAAAGGATCAGGCCGGCAAAGCCCAGTCGATCGGACTCTGGCCGTGCGTTTCAAGATAATGATTGGTCTTGGAGAAAGGATGGTTGCCGAACCATCCACCTCGATTGGCCGACAAGGGCGAAGGGTGAGCAGCCTTCAGGACCAGATGACGATGTGCATCTATAATGCGCCCCTTGCGCTGTGCATAGCCGCCCCAGAGCAGAAAGACCAGATGCTCACGCTCTTCGTTCAGCACCGTGATGACGGCATCGGTAAAGATCTCCCAGCCCCGGTTCTGATGCGAGCCTGGCTTGCCGGCTTCCACCGTCAAGACGCTGTTCAGCATCAAGACTCCCTGCTCGGCCCAGTGCGTCAGCTCACCGTGCCGGGGAGCAGGAACGCCCAGATCAGCGTGCAGCTCACGAAAAATATTCTGCAAGGACGGCGGTGGCGGCACGCCCCGACGGACTGAAAAGCAGAGTCCATGCGCCTGGCCCGGTCCATGATAGGGATCTTGGCCAAGAATCACCGCCTTCACCCTCGAAAGCGCGGTAGTGTTCAGGGCATTGAAGATTTCAGGGCCGGGCGGATATATGACTTTCCCGTCCTTTTTTTCCTGCTCAAGGAAAGCCCTTAACTGGATCATGTAGGGAGCCTGAAACTCCCCGGCCAGCGCCCTCTTCCATTCAGGGTCAAGCCTGACCCGCTCCATGGCTGTGCTCATACGGCAAGAACAGCCCGGATCTCGTGACGCAAGGCCGCCTTGATCCTTTCGAAGTTGAAATCAGGTGAGCCGATCATGCCTTCGTACTCCAGCCCGCGCACCGTCATCAGCAGAGACCTTGCTCCCAGCTCCGCCTCAGCCGCTCCCACATACTCCAGAATATGCGTAAAGTGTTCCAGAAGACGCCGACCATGAAGCAGCGCTATACCATGCATGCGCTCGTCGGTGAGCGCGGCATACCAGAATGCATGCTCCAGCACGAGCTGCTGCCGATGCTCACGCACTCGAGCCAGGATGTAATTGGCTCCCATGGCAGCCATAGGGTCGATGATTTCGCTCACCCTCGCCGCATCCTTGCGCAGTTCCTGTGGATGGGAGCGTATCCACTCATTGGCTTTTGACCAGAAAGGATCCACGAAGGTCTGCATCGTCTCGTTAGCAAACAGGGTAAAAGCGTCCGCCAAAAGATCGTGGATATCCTTGAAATAGTACGTTGTGGCCGACAGTGGAACGCCGGCCTCCTTGGCCACCGCACGATGCCGCACACCCCTCACGCCATCGCGGACTAGCACTCGCAGGGCAGCATTCAAGATGGCGAGTCGGCGCTGTTCGCTACTCTGCCGGGCCGTTTTGCGGCCCTGATAGGCACTGGTTTCTCTAACGTCTTGCATGCCGTCGTCACTGGTCCGTCTGTGAAGCGGAAGCATACGGTGGCGCCCCTAGAGCGGCAATGGACACTGGAAGCATCAGGCGGAAGTAAAAAAAAGCCCGCGTAAAACGCAGGCTTTTGATAGTGGCGCGCCCGGAGAGATTCGAACTCCCGACCCTCTGGTTCGTAGCCAGATACTCTATCCAACTGAGCTACGGGCGCGTTGAGGTCGCGAATTATCGTGAGGGGTATGCACCCTGTCAACGCATTTTCATGCTACCCAATGCTGATCCTGTCCTGGCAGGTCAATTGATCCTTAATTGATCGCCTGTCCCTTACCGATCAGCAACAGCTCCGCCAGAACACGCTTAAATCAGCTCATTTGGCAGGGCAAGGAAGTAAGGGCAGGCACTGCCCTTCATACTTGATTTGGCGGGAGCCATCTCGGGCAGGGAACAAAGCTGAAAACATATTGTTTTCGGCGCAGTCAAAAAAGCCCGGCGTTCCGGGCTCTCAAGAAATAAATGGCGGAGAAGGGGGGATTCGAACCCCCGAGGGGCTTTTGGCCCCTACTCCCTTAGCAGGGGAGCACCTTCGGCCTCTCGGTCACCTCTCCGCGGAGCGCGCAATGATACTCAGGCATCCCCGGCTTGAAAAGCATAGGCGCCCGTAAAAGAGCAAAAATCTGCCGCACAACAGGCTACGCAACGGCCTGGTTTGTCTTTGCTATGGCTGATTTCCTACAAGATCTTGGGCATTCACTGGCAGACCAAAGACCAGCTACAGCCGATACTTCTCAACACGGCGCAAGGACGCGACCAAGGATTGGTCACCGCCAACAGGGAATAACGTGTCAGAAGGAACTGGCAAAGCAAAGCCGAGACGCTTTCAGGGAGAAACGTCTCGGCTTTCTTTTTGGCAATGCGTGCCTCTCTCCCGCCAGCACCTCAGAGAGGATGAAGTATCGACCCGAGAGCTCAGTCAGCCACTTCCTGATCGCCCTGCTTCTCTCTCTGGATACGCTGATAGATTTCTTCACGATGGACGGCGACTTCTTTCGGTGCATTCACGCCAATACGCACCTGATTACCCTTAACTCCCAGCACAGTAACGGTAACCTCGTCACCCACCATCAGGGTCTCACCCACTCGGCGAGTCAAAATCAGCATTGTTGTCTCCTTGAATAACTAGAGGCCACACTTGAGGTGCCGCCCTTGTCGACTCCGCACGGTCAGTATTGACCAGGCAACCTTATAAAGCAAAACCGCTAATGGATCTGAGCCCAGGAACCAGCCCCTCGAAATATGCCGCGCGAGGTCCGGATCAGCCCAGAACCTGATCCAGGTCAAACGCCGTGTGCAAGGCACGAACAGCCAACTCCAGATACTTCTCCTCCACAACCACGGAAATCTTGATCTCGGAGGTGGAGATCATCTGGATATTGATGTTTTCCTTCGCCAGCACACCGAACATCTTGCTGGCGACTCCAGCATGAGACCGCATCCCCACGCCCACCAGGGACACCTTGCAAATCTTGTCGTCCCCTACGACCTCACGGGCTCCGATTGCCTTCGCCACCCCCTCCAGCACACCAAAAGCCTTCTTCAGCTCGCTGCGCGCTACGGTGAAAGTAAAGTCTGTCGTGTTATCCGCAGCAACATTCTGGACAATCATGTCGACTTCAATATTGGAGTCGCCCACTGGACCAAGGATACGGTACGCAATACCGGGAATGTCGGGCACGCCACGCACGGTAAGCTTGGCCTCATCGCGATTAAACGCAATGCCGGAAATGACGGGCTGTTCCATGGTTTCCTCATCGACAGTAATAAGGGTGCCCTCGCCCTCGTCAGAAAAGCTCGAGAGCACCCGAAGGGGAACGTTGTATTTGCCAGCGAATTCAACAGAGCGTATCTGCAGGACTTTTGAGCCCAGCGAGGCCATCTCCAGCATTTCCTCAAAGGTAATGCGTTCGAGGCGCCGGGCCTGCGGCACCACACGCGGGTCGGTCGTATAAACCCCATCCACATCGGTATAAATCTGACACTCATCCGCCTTGAGTGCTGCGGCCAATGCCACGCCAGTCGTGTCAGAGCCTCCGCGCCCCAAGGTCGTGATATTGCCCTCGGCATCGGCGCCCTGGAATCCGGCCACGATAACTACCTGGCGTCGTGCCAGATCAGCTCGCATCCGGGCGTCATCGATCGACTCGATACGGGCTTTGGTAAAGGCGCTGTCGGTTCGAATGGCCACCTGGGAACCCGTGTAGGATTTGGCCTCCACACCGATCTTTTTCAGCGCCATCGCAAGCAGAGCGATAGTGACCTGCTCTCCGGTCGAAATCATGACATCGAGTTCGCGCGGGTCAGGATCAGGCGATACTGACTTGGCCAGCGCAATAAGCCGATTGGTTTCGCCGCTCATGGCCGAAACCACCACCACGAGATCGTGCCCGTTGTCATGCCAGCGCTTCACCCGCCGCGCCACCGCTTCGATACGCTCAGGCGACCCAACCGAAGTCCCCCCGTATTTTTGCACAATCAATGCCATTTCTTGCTCGCCTGCAATTTCTCGCGTCTTGACGCTTTGATTTCAGATTCTTTCAGCCACAAACGTCCGTACGGAAGCAAGTGCATCTGCCAGCTTCGAGACATCCGTACCGCCTGCCTGAGCCATGTCGGGACGCCCCCCTCCCTTTCCGCCCACCTGCTGGGCCAGATACCCCACCAGCTCGCCCGCCTTGACCTTCGCAGTCAGATCGGCGCTTACACCCGCCACAAGGCTAACCTTGTCTTCCGCCACCGTAGCCAGGACAACTACGCTGCTTCCCAGCTTATTGCGCAACTGATCCATCGTATCGCGCAACGTCTTGGGCTCGGCGCCCTCAACCCGTGCAGCCAAAACCTTGATGTCACCCACTGTCACGGCTTCGTTGGCGAGATCATCCCCCGCCGACGCCGCCAGTTTCATTTTCAGTCGCTCCAGCTCCTTCTCGAGCTCGCGGTTACGCTCAGCCAGCGCCCTGACTTTCTCCGCAGCCTGGGCCACAGGGGCGCGCACCATAGAGGCGATGTCCGCAAGAGCCGCCCTTTCTTTTGCCACATGAGATAGCGCTTCCATGCCGGTCTTGGCCTCAACACGACGCACGCCAGCGGCAACGCCGCCCTCACTTGTAATCTTGAAAAGGCCGATGTCCCCGGTACGCGAAACGTGCGTGCCACCGCAAAGCTCAACAGAGAATCCGGGTTCGCCCATGCTGAGCACCCGAACGGTATCCCCGTACTTTTCGCCAAAGAGAGCCATGGCTCCTTTTTCGCGTGCAGCGTCAATAGCCATGACCTCGGTCAGCACCGGGTGATTGCCAATGATCTGCGCATTCACCCGCCGCTCGATATCAGCCAGCTTTTCAGGCCCGATGGGTTCAGGGTACGAGAAATCGAAACGGAGATGGTCGGCACAGACCAGCGACCCCTTCTGCTGCACATGATTCCCCAGTACCTGACGCAGAGCGGCATGCATGAGGTGCGTCGCGGAGTGGTTGCGCCGGGTTGCCTCACGCAGATCTGCATGTACCTCAGCATCGACATGATCGCCGACGCGTAGCGTGCCGCTTGTGACAAGGCCGTGGTGCAGGTGCGCGCCGCCTGCCCTGGTCGTTTCGCGCACCTCGAAGCGATGAGTACCGGCAGTTAGATAGCCGGCATCCCCCGTCTGCCCTCCGGACTCGCCATAGAACGGGGTGGCATCCAGAACGACGACGCCTTGCTCCCCTTCACGCAGCGACTCGACCTGGTCCGCCCCCTTGAAAATTGCAACGACGCGGCCAGCCCCCGTGGTGCCGTCATAGCCGGTAAACACGGTATCGCCGTCCACCTTGATTAAGGTGTTGTAATCCAGAGCGAAGGCCGAGGATGCACGCGAACGCTCGCGCTGCGCCGCCATGGCCTTCTCGAAGCCTGCTTCATCCACCAGAAGATTACGCTCGCGCGCAATGTCAGCCGTGAGGTCGACCGGGAAACCGTAAGTGTCATAGAGCAGGAACACGATTTCGCCCGGAATGAGGGTGCCTTCCAGACCAGCAAGATCCTGCTCGAGAATTTTGAGTCCCTGCTCCAGGGTTTTGGCGAACTGTTCTTCTTCTCCCTTCAGCGTACGCTCGACATGCGCCTGCTGCGCGCGCAGCTCGGGATAGGCATCGCCCATCTCCGCCGCCAGGGCTGCAACAATCTTGTGAAAGAACGGACCGGCAGCGCCCAACTTGTTCCCGTGACGACAGGCGCGGCGAATGATGCGGCGCAGCACGTAACCCCGGCCTTCATTGGAAGGCAGCACGCCGTCTGCAATCAGGAAGGAGCAGGAGCGAATATGATCAGCGACGACCTTGAGCGACGCCTGGCTTTCATTGCTGCAGCCAATGGCATCTGCCGCCGCTTTAAGCAGCATCTGGAAGAGATCGATCTCGTAATTTGAATGCACATGCTGCATGACGGCAGAGATGCGCTCCAATCCCATGCCGGTATCCACGGACGGTGCGGGCAGCGGATGCAGCACGCCATCAGCAGTGCGATTGAACTGCATGAAGACGTTGTTCCATATCTCGATATAGCGGTCCCCATCTTCATGGGGGGAGCCGGGCGGACCCCCAGCCACCTCAGGACCATGGTCGTAAAATATCTCCGTACACGGTCCGCAGGGACCTGTGTCACCCATGGCCCAGAAATTGTCGGAGGCATATCTGGCGCCCTTGTTGTCGCCAATGCGAATGATGCGTTCGGCGGGCACGCCGACCACATCCTTCCAGATTGCATAGGCTTCGTCGTCAGTGGCGTAGACAGTTACCCACAGTCTTTCAGGCGGAATGGATAACCACTTGGGCGATGTCAGGAACTCCCAGGCGTACGCAATAGCGTCATTCTTGAAGTAATCGCCGAAGCTGAAGTTCCCCAGCATTTCAAAAAAGGTATGGTGCCGCGCCGTGTAGCCCACGTTTTCCAGGTCGTTGTGCTTGCCGCCGGCGCGCACGCACTTCTGCGCGGACACGGCACGGGTATAGGCCCGCCTGTCGAGCCCGAGGAAGCAATCCTTGAACTGGTTCATCCCGGCATTGGTGAACAGCAGGGTCGGATCGTTGGCTGGAATCAGCGAACTGGAGGCCACACGAGTGTGGCCCTTTTCCTCAAAGAAACGGAGAAAGGCTTCGCGGATGGCGGCGCTTTTCATGCAGGGCTCCGGGCTAGGCTGCCCGCAACTTGGCGTCGGGCGGCTCCAAAAGACCGCGCATTATAACGGCACAAGCGCCTGATTCGTAGGGGAAAACAGAAGAGGGTCAATCTTCGGAAAGAGCATCTCCGCCGAGAGCGGCGACAATCTGCCCCCCTGAAAACCCCCGGTACTGCAGAAATCGGTATTGACGGGCTCGCTCTTTGGGGTGGGTGGCCCGAAGACTGCCAAACCGCCGCTGCCGCACCCCCAGCGCGTGGCTATACCAATCGTAGCCGCTTTGCTCAAGCGTCTGCCTGGCTACCTCTGCCGGCAGGCCACGCTCCTTGAGATCACGGGCAATTACCAAAGGGCCGTAGCCGCGCTCGGCCCTGCTGCGAATGAAGGACGCGGCAAAGCGCTCATCCGACTGGAATTTTCGCTGCGCAAGCTCATCGAGCACCTGCTCAACAAGCTGCGCTTCGCCACCCATATCCTTTAGCTTGCGCTGAATTTCAAGCCGGGAGTGCTCACGCCGGGCCAGCATGGCCAAGGCCCTGCCACGCAAGGCCTCGACCGTCAGGCTGGAGGGGGCACCTCCCTCCTCCACCTGACCCACAGCTTCAGGCGTCGAGACCCGCTTCATCGTAGGCACCCACATCGGAGTCGTTATCCGCGACCGGCGCCACATCTCCGATCAACTGATCCCGAATCTGTCTCTCGAGCTCCTGCGCAATAGCCGGGTTCTCATCAAGATATTTGCAGGCGTTGCCCTTGCCCTGGCCGATCTTGTTGCCCTTGTAGGCGTACCAGGCCCCGGACTTCTCGACGAGTTCCAGCTTCACCCCGAGATCGACGACCTCACCAAGGCGATTGATGCCGTGTCCGTAGAGGATCTGGAACTCGGCCTCCTTGAAAGGAGGAGCGACCTTGTTCTTGACCACCTTCACCCGAGTCTCGGAACCCACCACCTCTTCGCCTTCTTTCACCGCACCCGTGCGCCGGATGTCCATGCGAATCGAGGCATAGAACTTGAGAGCATTACCGCCGGTCGTCGTTTCGGGGTTGCCGAACATTACGCCGATCTTCATGCGGATCTGGTTGATGAAGATGACCAGCGTGTTGGAGCGCTTGACATTGCCCGTGATCTTGCGCAGCGCCTGGGACATCAGGCGGGCCTGCAGCCCCATGTGGGAGTCGCCCATCTCACCCTCGATTTCCGCGCGGGGAGTCAGGGCGGCGACCGAGTCGACCACGATGACGTCCACAGCACTGGAGCGCACCAGCATGTCAGTGATTTCCAGGGCCTGCTCACCGGTATCCGGCTGGGAAACCAGCAGATCCTCGACATTCACGCCCAGCTTTGCCGCATAAGGCGGGTCAAGGGCATGCTCGGCATCCACGAAGGCCGCGGTACCGCCGGCACGCTGGCAGGCAGCGATCACCTGCAGGGTAAGCGTGGTCTTGCCAGAGGATTCCGGACCGTAGATTTCGACGATGCGTCCCCGCGGCAAACCGCCGATCCCAAGCGCTATATCCAGCCCAAGAGACCCGGTGGAAATGGAGGGGATGCTGCCGGAAGCCGGGTGGTCGCCAAGGCGCATTACCGAGCCTTTGCCGAACTGCTTCTCGATCTGGGAAAGTGCCGCGGCAAGCGCCTTGCGTTTGTTCTCGTCCATTACGAATCCTCCACTTCAGAATTAGCTTAACGTTACGTACAGAGATTTGCTGTCCATGCGTACAGTATTCTTACATGGGCCTTCTGCCGCTGGCAAGCATGATCTTTTCGCAAAGACCCCCAAGCGCCTTTTCGACGGCGGCCGCCCGTATCTGGCTCCGGTCTCCCTGAAAAACATGCCTCTCGGCGTCAGTTCCGCCTGGCCCCGACCATGCCAGCCAGACCGTGCCAACGGGCTTTTCCTGCGAGCCCCCATCCGGACCCGCAATGCCGCTGACCGCGACAGTCCAGGTGGCCCCTGAGCGCAACCTGGCGCCCTCGGCCATGGCGCGAACCACTGCCCCGCTGACAGCTCCCTGCTCTTCGATCAGGCGGCGATCAACGCCCAGCTCCTGTTGCTTGGAGGGATTGGAATAGGTCACCCAGCCCCGCTCGAACCAGGCCGAGCTGCCCGCAATCCGGGTGATCGCCTCGGCGATACCCCCACCCGTGCAGGACTCTGCCGTCGCCAGCGTGGCATGGGCCTCCTTGAGCGCGAACCCGGCACGCTCGGCAAGGTCGGTGAGGCGATTGGTCATGGCGGATCTCTTCGACAAGGGCGTCACCTTAAACCTTAACGGATAGAGCAGCCAGCCGAGCAAATTGAAGTCCTGGCCACTGGCCGCCGTGATCCGCTCTTCGTATCATCCGGCGCTTCAGCTCGACCAGCCGGAATACCATGACAACAGAAAGCCTCGGCGACCATACGCCGATGATGCAGCAATACCTGCGCATCAAGGCGGAGCATCCGCATGAGCTTGTTTTCTACCGCATGGGCGATTTCTATGAGTTATTTTTTGATGACGCCATAAAGGCCGCCCGCCTGCTCGACATCACGCTGACGGCGCGGGGCAAGTCTGCCGGCAACCCCATCCCCATGGCGGGCGTTCCCTTCCATGCGGCGGAGTCCTACCTGGGCAAGCTGACACGCCTGGGCGAATCCGTCGTCATTTGCGAGCAGATCGGTGATGCGGCCACCAGCAAGGGCCCGGTGGAGCGAGCCGTCGTTCGCATCGTCACGCCCGGCACCGTTAGCGACGAAGCATTTCTCGATGAACGCCAGGACACCCTGCTTTGCGCCGTGCACGGCAGCAGCGCATGCATGGGCATCGCCAGCCTGGACATTTCCAGCGGGCGCTTCACGGTTCAGGAAGTCACCTCTGGCGCAGCGCTCAACGCCGAGCTGGCGCGCCTGAATCCGGCAGAACTGCTGATTGCCGAGGACAGCGACCTGCTGCCCCTGCTCGAAGACCGGCGCAGGATCAGAAAGCGCATGTCCTGGGAATTCGACCGCGAGAGCGCCGAGCGTGCGCTATGCCAGCAGTTCCAGGTCAAGGATCTGCAAGGCTTCGGTTGCACCGATCTGAAGACCGGCATTGCCGCCGCCGGCGCCCTGCTGGGCTATGCCAGGGAAACCCAGCGCACCTCGCTGCCCCATCTGCGCGGGCTGCGCGTGGAATCTTCCGGCGGCACGCTGCAAATGGACCCTGCAACCCGGCGCAACCTGGAACTGACCCAGAACCTGAACGGGGAGTTCGAGCACAGCCTGGCGTGGGTGCTGGATCGCTGCACGACGGCAATGGGCAGCCGCATGCTGCGCCGCTGGCTGCATCAGCCCTTGCGCGATCGGGAAACCCTGCGGCGGCGCCAGGAGGCCGTAGGCGAACTCCTGGCCCATTACCGCTTCGAACCGCTTCGGGAAACACTGCGGGACGTCGGCGATATCGAGCGCATCCTCGCCCGGGTCGCGCTCAAATCGGCTCGCCCCAGGGATTTGTCGCGGCTGCGGGATACCTTGGCGCTTCTGCCCGGGCTGCAATCGGACCTGCGCGTCTTCCAAAGCCAGCACCTCTGCAAACTGGCACGAGACATCGGCGAATATCCGGCGCTGACGGCCCTGCTGGCCAAGGCCGTTGTCGAAACACCGCCGCTTGTGCTGCGTGACGGTGGAGTGATCGCGCCGGGTTTCGACGCAGAACTCGATGAGCTGCGCGCCATCAGCGCAAACGCCGGCGATTTCCTGCTGCAACTGGAGCAGCGGGAGCGCGAGGCCACCGGCATCGCTACCCTGAAGATCGGCTATAACCGCGTCAGCGGATACTTCATCGAGCTGACGCGCGCCCAGGCCGACAACGCGCCCGCTCATTTCATCCGCCGGCAGACGCTGAAAAATGCCGAACGCTTCATTACCCCGGAGCTGAAAGTCTTTGAGGACAAGGCGCTGTCCGCCTCCTCCCGCGCCCTTGCGCGCGAAAAGATGCTCTATGACAGCCTGCTGGAGCAGCTGGTAGCCGAAATTTCCCCGCTGCAAATCACGGGGGAAAGCTTGTCCGAACTGGACGTGCTGGCCTGCTTTGCCGAACGCGCCTGCACCTTGAACCTCGCCTGTCCCGAGCTGGTTGAGCCGGCAGGAATTCACATTGAGGAAGGGCGTCATCCGGTCGTGGAGCAGGTGCTGGACGGCCCGTTTACGCCAAACTCGGTTAGCCTCAGCCCTGCAAGGCGCATGCTGATCATCACCGGCCCCAATATGGGCGGCAAATCCACGTTCATGCGGCAGACGGCGCTGATTGTCCTGCTGGCCCATGTCGGCAGCTTCGTTCCGGCAAAGCATGCTTGTATTGGTCCGGTCGATCGCATCTTTACGCGTATCGGGTCCTCGGATGATCTTGCCGGCGGCCGCTCCACCTTCATGGTGGAAATGACGGAAACCGCTAACATCCTGCATAACGGAACTCCCAACAGCCTGGTGCTGATGGACGAGGTGGGGCGCGGCACAAGCACCTTTGACGGCCTCTCGCTGGCCTGGGCCGCAGCCGATTACCTGGCCCGCGAAATCAAGGCGCTCTCTCTTTTTGCCACCCACTATTTTGAGCTCACCACGCTCCCGGAAGAGGATGAGGGCGTTGCCAACGTGCATCTGGCTGCAGCGGAGCACGGCGACCGCATATTGTTCCTGCATAGCGTCAAGGAGGGCCCTGCCAGCCAGAGCTATGGCCTGCAGGTTGCCCAGTTGGCCGGCATTCCGGCACCGGTCATCAACAAGGCTCGCCTCAAGCTGACACAGCTCGAGAATCAGGAGGTGCGCATCCAGCTAGGCCAAGACGCTTCGCCCCCCCGGCAGAGCGATCTTTTTTCGGCCGGCCCAAGCCCCGTCGAGCACAAGCTTGCCAGCATCGACCCTGACAGCCTCAGCCCTCGCGAAGCTCTTGAGCTTGTCTATATCCTTAAAAAACTGATGTAACCCAGCAGAATTATCGATGGATCCGGAAACGGCCCGGATTGCCAGCCGGAGGGAGGGACCAGTAGACTACCGCCGCCTTTTAGCCTTCCAGGACAGGTAAATCAGCATGACGTTCGTCGTCACCGAGAACTGCATCAAGTGCAAATATCAGGACTGCGTAGAGGTTTGTCCGGTGGACTGCTTTTATGAAGGCCCGAACTTCCTCGTGATCCATCCCGATGAGTGCATCGACTGCGCACTTTGCGAGCCCGAGTGCCCGGCAAATGCCATCTTCTCCGAGGACGAGGTCCCTGCCGACCAGAAAGAGTTCACGCAGCTCAACGCCGAACTCGCCGAAATCTGGCCCAACATCACTGAAAAGGGAGCCGCGCCTCCTGACGCCAAGGAGTGGGATGGCAAGCCGGGCAAGCGCGCACTTCTTGAGCGCTGATCAGCTCCAAACAAAAAAAGGCAGCTTTTAGCTGCCTTTTTTTGTTTGGAAATCAATACTTCGCTCCACGGCCCATCGTCTTGCATCAAAGGCAAAAAAAAGCCCACATCGTGTGGGCTTAACAGGGGTACAACCAAGTCTTGCTGCCAATCCGAGAGTTCAACACTTCGAGGGTTGCCAACCAATTGAAGCCATGATGTCGCAAGCGCCTGACGCAGTCTGTTAGATGGCTGTGGGGGTCCTGTTACAGCGTGTTATCCGCCGTCTTCGGCCGTCTTGAGTGCCGCAGGTTTTGCCGCACGGGCCAGCGAAAGGTGAAGCATGCGCCCAGCAACTCCGCACTCTGGGCGACTTCAACGCTTCCGCCATGCCAAAAGGCAATGCGCTGCACGATGGAAAGCCCCAGCCCGTACCCTCCGGAAGCCCGGGTACGACTATCGTCCAGGCGGGCAAAGGGCTCAAAGATTCTGTCCCTGTCCTTCTCGGGAATGCCGGGTCCGTCATCTTCCACACGCACCCAGGCGGAATTCCCTTTCACCCCTCCGGAAATACGTACGCGGGATTTCGCATAACGCACGGCATTTCCCGCCAGATTCTGCAGTATCCGGTGCAGATAGCGCATTTCGGCCTCGACGAGCGTATCGCCCTCCTCAAGCAACACCTCGATGGCGTGTCCTGTATTGAGCGCTCGGGTTTCATTGCCGACGCGCGCCAGCAAGCTCCGCAACTCCACCATCTCGAACTTCAGCGCCAGCGTTCCCTGCTCCAGCTTGGCATAGGTGAGGATCTCATCAATCAGCAGGTTCAACTGCTCGACGTCCTGATCCAGCTGCTGCAGCTGTTCATAGCGCTGCTCCCCGTCATCCGTTTCGGCCAGCATTTCCATGCCGAAGCGCAGACGCGCCACGGGGGTACGCAACTCATGGGAAACTGCACGGGTCATTTCACGCTGGGAATCGATAAGCCGCTGGATATGCTCGGCCATGCCGTTGAAGGCATGCGCCAGCCGACTGATCTCGTCAGAACCTTGCACCTGCGCACGCGCGCTCAGGTTCCCGCCGCGAATATCCTGCACGGCCAGTTCCATCTTCTTCAGCTTCCGCTCCAGCGGGTGAATGATGAAATATGCCGCCACGGTAATGATGGAAAGCACGGCAACCGCCACCATGATGATCAGCTGCATGGGCATCCAGTCGAAAATATAGAGCGGCCCCATTACGAGGACGCGCTCGCTATTCGGCAGCGGCGCCACGATTCTCAGCGAGGAGTTGCGCGTGCCGGACCCTTCCTTCAGCACCAGTACGACTTCATTGCGACGAATGCGCGCCTGCTGGTCCCGGTCCAGACTCGCCTTCTGCAAAGGCATGAGCAGGACGGGATACGGGAAATAGCGCTGCAGCTCCTGGATGCGCTGATCTTCTCGAGCCGGGTAATGCCCCAATTCCTCCAGGAAGAAAACCGCCAGCGCTTTCGCCTGCTGCTCCGAGACCTTGGACATGCGCGTCTTGAGGTAGAGCTCGGCACGACCGGGAATGCGCGAATAAATCTCGGCGTAGTTCTTTTCCTCGTAAGACCGGAATACCGCCCGGCCTTCCGCCAGGCGCGCGTGCTCGTCCTCGCTAAAGTTTTCTCCTGTGGGCGGAACGATGCTGATGGCGCTGTCCATCAGCTGGCTGGCCTCGGCCAGCCATGCCGTCCGCGCCTCGCCCTGCTGACGTGAAATGCCGAGGGAGATCAGATGAAAGATGCCGGTCGCCATGCTTTCTCGGTAGCTGTCGGCACGCTGGTCGTTGATTTCCTGAATGAACCACCAGGCAAGCAGGGCCACCGCCGCAATGACCAGCAGGATACCGCCATAAATTCTTATGAATATGCTGCTGGGCATGCGGCGCGACTCGGTGACTTGTCAGGCGGATTCCTTGACGAAAAGATAGCCCTTGCTGCGCACGGTCTTGATGCGCTTGGGGTTTTCCGGATCATCCCCGATCTTGGGCCGGATGCGGGAGATGCGTACGTCGATGGAACGGTCCTGCCCGTCGTATTCAATGCCGCGCAGGCGCTCGAAGATGTCCTCGCGAGAAAGAATGCGGCCGGCGTTGGAGGCCAGCAGCCACAGCAGATCGTACTCGGCGCTGGTGAACTCGACGGGCTTGCCGTTCAGGATGACGGCGCGGGCGCCGTTGTCGATGACCAGCTCGCCGAAGTCCAGGCAGCTCGGCACTTCTTCCGCCGCCATGTCGGAGCGGCGCAGCAGGGCGCGGATGCGGGCCAGCAGCACGCGCGGCTGGGCGGGCTTGGCGACGTAATCATCGGCGCCCATTTCCAGCCCCAGCACCTGGTCCATGTCTTCGGCCCGGGCCGTCAGCATGAGGATGGGTTGCTGATAGCCCTGCGTGCGCACCTCGCGGCAGACCGTCAGGCCGTCGGCGCCGGGCAGCATGATGTCGAGCACCACCATGTCCGGCTGGTCTTCGATGATGCGGCGGATGGCCCGGGTGCCGTCGGCCTCCACGCCGACCTCCAGGCCGTTGCGAATGAGATATTCCTGGGTCAGGTTGGCCAAGCGCTCGTCATCCTCGACAATCAGCACTCGCGGCAGCTTTTCCGTTGTCTGGCTCATCATAAAATTCCTTAAAAATCAGTTGGATGGATAGACGCCCAGAGCTCTGCCGAAGGGTAACTGCGGCGATCATACGAATTGTAAATGCACACCCCAAGCCGGAATAACGAAATCGCTACAAGATCCCCGGCCGCGAATGCACAGAAGAAAAACCCGGTGGGCCATCTTCACACTATATATTGTGTCCACAGCAAACATGCCCAGATGTCGGGACAAATTGCTATCAGAACTTGGATTACCCACTTTTATCTCACAAGATATCCACAAGGTTATCCCGTATTCTCATACTTGCGCCCCCCCTACAAACGGCTTATCTTGTAGTCACATAGCGCTTCCGACACCATATGTTGCGTTGCAGCCTGGCAGTACACCTTCACCCATCCCCGAAAATTCCCTAAGAAAACCGGGTGAAGGCCTCAGGATTTCAGAGCAACCAGCATGGTTTAGCAGGGAGTTCCGGTGCTGCCAGCAGCACCGGCGGAGAAACGGGCCACCCCAAGATATTGTGTCCCCTCTTCGCCCGGATTCCCTCCTGCCAGGCCCCCACGCCGGTCCGGATGCCCTGTCTTCATCACTTTACCTTTGCGAATGGGAAAGCCTCATGTACACGGAAACGACTACTTCTGGCGGCACCCCCGCCCCTACTCCGGCAGCCCCCGAGTCCTCCAGCGTCCTCACCACCGCTCCCGGCACCCTGCGCCTGATCAAGCGCAACGGCACCGTGGTGCCCTATGACGAATCCAAGATCAGCGTCGCCATCACCAAGGCCTTCCTGGCCGTGGAGGGCGGCAATGCCGCGGCCAGCTCGCGCATCCACGAGACCGTGGCCCAGCTCACGGCCATGGTGTCCAGCACCTTCCGGCGCCGCATGCCCACCGGCGGCACCGTGCATATCGAGGAGATCCAGGACCAGGTCGAACTCGCCCTGATGCGCTCCGGCGAGCAGAAAGTCGCCCGCGCCTACGTGCTCTATCGTGACGAGCGCGCCCGCGCCCGCGAGCCCGCGCAGAAACTGCAGCCGCGCACCCAGACCTCGCTGACCGTGAGCGGCGACGACGGCGCCCGCAGGCCGCTCGATATCGCCCGCCTGGAAGACCTGGTCAGCACTGCCTGCGAAGGCCTGCAGGGCGTGGATGCGCAGAGCATCGTCGAAGAAACCCTGAAGAACCTCTACGACGGCGTGAAGGAATCCGACATCAACACCACCATGGTGATGTGCGCCCGCGTCATGATCGAGCAGGAGCCCAACTACACCTACGTGACCGCGCGCCTGCTGCTCGACCACCTGCGCGCCGAAGCGCTGTCCTTCATGGGCATCGCCGCCAGCGCCACCCAGGGCGACATGGCGAAGCATTATCCCGCAGCGCTGCGCTGCTACATCGCCAGGGGCATCGAGCTGGAACTGCTCGCCCCCGAGCTCGCCACCTTCGACCTCGCCACGCTGGGCGCCGCGCTGAAGCCCGAGCGTGATTTCCAGTTCACCTACCTCGGCCTGCAGACGCTGTACGACCGCTATTTCATCCACTCCAATGAAATCCGCTTCGAACTGCCGCAGGTGTTCTTCATGCGCGTGGCCATGGGCCTCGCCATCAACGAGAAGGACCGCGAAGCGCGCGCCATCGAGTTCTACAACCTGATGTCGACCTTCGACTACATGGCCTCGACCCCGACGCTGTTCAACTCCGGCACCCTGCGCCCGCAGCTCTCGAGCTGCTACCTGACGACCGTGCCCGACGACCTCGACGGCATCTTCGGCGCCATCCACGACAACGCCATGCTCTCCAAGTGGGCCGGTGGCCTCGGCAACGACTGGACGCCGGTGCGCGCGCTCGGCACCTACATCAAGGGCACCAACGGCAAGAGCCAGGGCGTCGTGCCTTTCCTGAAAGTCGCCAACGACACCGCCGTCGCCGTCAACCAGGGCGGCAAGCGCAAGGGCGCCGTCTGCGCCTACCTGGAAACCTGGCACCTCGATATCGAGGAATTCCTCGAGCTGCGCAAGAATACCGGCGACGACCGCCGCCGCACCCACGACATGAACACCGCGAACTGGGTGCCCGACCTGTTCATGAAACGCGTGTTCGACGACGGCGAGTGGACGCTGTTCTCGCCCGCCGACGCGCCCGACCTGCACGATCTCTGCGGCGGCGCCTTCGAAAAGCGCTACGGCGAATACGAGCAGATGACCCGCGACGGCAAGCTCAAGCTCTTCAAGCGCGTGCGCGCCCAGGACCTCTGGCGCAAGATGCTCTCGATGCTGTTCGAGACCGGCCATCCCTGGATCACCTTCAAGGATGTCTGCAACCTGCGCTCGCCGCAGCAGCACGTGGGCGTGGTGCATTCGTCCAACCTGTGCACGGAAATCACGCTGAACACCAGCGCCGATGAAATCGCGGTGTGCAACCTCGGCTCCATCAACCTGGTCAACCATGTCACCGCCGCCGGCCTCGACGTCGAGAAGCTGAAGGCCACGGTGAAGACCGCCGTGCGCATGCTCGACAACGTGATCGACATCAACTACTACGCCGTGCCGCAGGCGCGTAAATCCAACCTGCGCCACCGCCCGGTGGGGCTCGGCATCATGGGCTTCCAGGACGCGCTCTACATCCAGAAGATCGCCTACGGTTCCGACGCCGCAGTGCAGTTCGCCGACGCTTCCATGGAAGCGATCAGCTACTACGCCATCGACGCCTCCGTGGATCTCGCCGTCGAGCGCGGCAGCTACTCCACCTATGAAGGCTCGCTGTGGAGCCGCGGCGTGCTGCCCATCGACTCCATCAGGTTCGTCGCCGAACAGCGCGGCGAAAACTACTGCGACATCGACACGCAGACGACGCTGGAGTGGGCGCCGCTGCGCACCCGCGTGCAGACCGTCGGCATGCGCAACTCCAACGTGATGGCGATCGCGCCCACCGCGACGATCTCCAACATCTGCGGCGTCTCGCAGTCCATCGAGCCGACCTTCCAGAACCTGTACGTGAAGTCCAACCTGTCCGGCGAGTTCACCGTGGTCAACCCCTACCTCGTGAACGAGCTCAAGGCCCGCGGCCTCTGGGACAACGTCATGGTCAACGACCTCAAGTACTACGAGGGCTCCATGCAGAAACTGGACCGCATTCCGGCCGACGTGAAGGCGCTGTTCGCCACCGCCTTCGAGATCGAGCCGCGCTGGCTGGTCGAGGCCGCGTCGCGTCGCCAGAAGTGGATCGACCAGGCGCAGTCGCTGAACCTCTACATCAACAACGCCTCCGGCAAGAAGCTCGACGTCACCTACCGCATGGCCTGGTATCGCGGTCTCAAGACCACGTATTACCTGCGTGCGGTCGGCGCCACCTCCGCCGAGAAATCGACGATTTCCGATGGCGCGCTGAATGCCGTGAAGGCGACGGTCTCGGACCTGGTGGAAGCCTCCCCCACCGCCGCTCCCGTGCCCAGGGCCTGCAGCCTCGACAATCCCGATTGCGAAGCCTGCCAGTGATCTCCTCCCTCCGGTGCCCGCACCGGAGGGCTTTTTTCACGGCAGCGGAAATCGGCTGAGCCGGCCCAGGCTCTGCGCTCAAAACAACAGAACAAACGCAGCAAACAAATACGGCAGTTGTCGGCGCGCGAATTAACTTTCAAAGGGACGAGCGTCGATACGTGATCCAGAAAAAATGCGAGGACGAATAAATGATTTCATGGGACGACTTCAATGAAGACGAGAAGCCCGTTGCAAAGCCGGCGGCTGCGCCGTCAAACCCTGCGCAAGCAACTGCGCGCCCAGCAGCTCCGCAGGCACCAGCAATGGCACCTGCTCAGCCAGCTGCAGATGTCGCTGCCGCTACTGCCGCCACTCTGGCCGGTCATGGAGGGGCCGTCGCCCACCCCGCCGCCGTCATCGCAGGCGCCCTGAACCAGCTCAACAAGGAAGACGCCGTTGCCGCCGGTCATGCGAAGGCCCGCGCCGAAGCCGCACTCGCCAGGCTCGATGTGGCTCCCGGCCTCGAAGAGCTCGAGATGGGCGCCGCCCGCGTGCAGGTCGACGACAAGCGCATGATCAACTGCCGCGCCGACCTCAACCAGCTCGTGCCTTTCAAGTACGAGTGGGCCTGGCAGAAATACCTGGACGGCTGCGCCAACCACTGGATGCCGCAGGAAGTGAACATGGCGAAAGACGTGTCCATGTGGAAGAGCAACGACGGCCAGCTCAGCGACGACGAGCGCCGCATCGTCATGCGCTCGCTGGGTTTCTTCTCCACCGCCGATTCGCTGGTGGCGAACAACCTGGTGCTGGCCATCTACCGCCTCATCACCAACCCCGAGTGCCGCCAGTACATCCTGCGCCAGAGCTTCGAGGAGGCCATCCACACCCACGCCTACCAGTACTGCATCGAGTCGCTGGGCCTGGACGGCGGCGAAGTCTTCAACATGTACCGCGAAGTCCCCAGCGTCGCCCGCAAGGCCACCTGGGGCCTCAAGTACACGCAGAGCCTGGGTGACCCGACCTTCACCACCGGCACCAGCGAAACCGACCAGGAGCTGCTGCGCAACCTGATCGCGTTCTACTGCGTGCTCGAAGGCATCTTCTTCTACTGCGGCTTCACCCAGATTCTTTCCATGGGCCGCCGCAACAAGATGACGGGCGTCGCCGAGCAGTTCCAGTACATCCTGCGCGACGAATCCATGCACGTGAACTTCGGCATCGATGTGATCAACCAGATCAAGATCGAGAACCCGCATCTGTGGACGGCTTCGTTCCAGCAGGAAGCCATCCAGATGATCCTGGAAGGCACGCAGCTCGAGATCGAATACGCGCGCGACACCATGCCGCGCGGCGTGCTCGGCATGAACGCCGCGATGATGGAGGAGTATCTGCAGTTCATCGCGAATCGCCGCCTGGCGCAGCTTGGGCTGCCGGAGCAGTTTCCCGGCGTGAAGAATCCCTTCCCGTGGATGTCCGAGATCATGGATTTGCGCAAGGAGAAGAATTTCTTCGAAACGCGCGTGACGGAGTACCAGACTGGCGGGGCGTTGAGCTGGTAATAGAAAAGGATTGGACGCAAATCTGGCCATTTAACTTGTTTTAAGCACAGGTTAAATGGCCTCAGCGAAATTTTGCCTAACCAAACGAATAGACTTGATGCGATCTAGTAACGAACGCAACTCAAATGCTCCTTAGTGAATAAGTGATTTGAAGAAGCAGAAAGAGGCAAATTACAAAAAACAGCCCCTGAAAAGGAACGATTCGTGGGAATACTTAGAGAGCTTTTATCCAGGTCAACCGCAGACGGATCCCGGACGAATGCATTAAATCATCTACAATGGATGATAGCGGCTGTCTTTTCTCTAATTTTTCTTGCCGCAATTTATAGCCTTCCTATTCAGCTCATAATCTTCATGTGCGTCTTATTAACCCTCTTTATAGGATGCTATTTGGGCTCCCATGTTTATTTGATGATACATAGTCCCGACTCTCTCAGAAGCGAAAAGTTTACTATTCAGAAAATGGCAATTGAACGCGGAGTAATTGGGGACGACTTAACAGGGATGCGAAGAGTTTCAGGAACCCAGCAGCCAACTCTTACCGACCAGAGCAAGGATGAAGGGCTGTGAAAAGATATATTGCTCTTGTTGAGGTAATGAGACCCGAGCAGGATGACAAGTTCATCGATTTCGTGAAGTCTTTAGGTTTGGGCTATTGGCACTGGATTGATGGAAGCTGGCTCTTGGTCGATTCGCGAAACCGCGAAGGCCTGCACACTGCGATCCGCGACAAGCTTCTAGAAATTGCGCCAGGAAAGAACTCTTTTGTTGCTGCTGTAGAAACATCCAAAGAGTGGGCTGGCTTTGGCCCTAGCGACAAGCAAGATACGGAAAAAAACATGTTTCATTGGTTGCATAAGAATTGGGCTTAACCATCATCTACTTGAGCTTAAAAAAGCACCCGGCCGGACACAGCAAGCATGGGTTAGACAAGCAATAAGAGGCGATAAGACTAAGCTAGATGGGGAAAAATTATTTTCCCGAAGTCGCTCTCTTAGCTTGCGGTACGGGCCTTCGACACAGCATCGCCTTTTCTTTGCCTACTTTCTTTTTGACGAAGCAAAAGAAAGTAGGCCCCCGCCGGAATGTACCGGGACATAATCTGAAGTTCATGTTGCAGCTATCAAGATAAACTCCGGCCTACAAAAGCAACGCCAGAGTCTTCAAACACACCAAATCATCCCACGATCAACTGCGCATTAAACCGCGTCGCCCGCCACAACCGCGCCGTCAGCGCGATATGCACATTCAGCAGCAGCATCAACACCCACTCGACACCATCGTCCACACGATCATGAACGGCATCGAACGGCTCCAGCAGCGCACTCGCCATGCCGATCAGCAGCATGCCCGCCGCCAGCCACCAGAACACCCGCAACAACCAATGCGATACCGGCAACGTGCGCTTGCCGTCATTCAGCTGCCCCGTGAGCAGCAACTGCGCGATATACGTCAGCGAAAACCCCAGCACCGCACTGGCGCGGCGCAGCAGGAGCGCCGCCTCGCCGCCCTCGCCCAGCGCCGCCGTGTAGGCGATGACGCAGAGCGCGCCGATCACGCCGAGCGCGGCCATGTAGCGCGGCCGGTTGCCGGGCACGCCGAGTCCCTGCAGCCACTGCCGCATCAGCAGCCAGTAGGCCACCATCGCCACTGCACCCATGGTGAGCAGCGGCTTGAACAGGAGCTTGGCCGGGAGCTGCCGGCCGGTGGCGCTGATCGAGGTGCAGTCCAGCCAGTACGGCAGGCACCAGCCGATCTGGCCGCTGGCGCTCGCGATCAGCCAGCTCGCGTGAATGGCGAGCAGGAACAGCAGGGCCGTGGCCAGCGGCAGCGGCCAGAGCGGGAAGGGCGGCAGGGGACGATGGGTCATGCCCCCAGTAAAGCCGCTGAGGGAGCCGGAGGAAAGTTCCGGGCTTAAAATCGCGGCGCTGCGCCATCCGCGCGAAAGCGGGGATCGCCTGCCTTTTGCCAAGCAAGGGAGAGCCGCTGGCTTCCCGCTTTCGCGGGAATGACGATAGCGCACGCCGGCAACCTCAGTTCCACCCGGCCTTGCGCGGCTCCTGCTGCTCCAGCTCGTAAACGCGCACCAGCAGGATGGCCACCATCTGCGAGAACAGCAGGCCGACCAGCTCGAGCCCGGCCAGCGCGGCCAGGCGCGCGCCCGGGGACGCATCGCCCAGCAGCTTGCCCAGGGCATCGAGCCCGCTCAGCACCACCACCAGCCCGAGCAGCAGCGCGCAGAGATTCGCGCTCAGCGACCAGGCCTGCGCCCGGAAACGCGTCCAGGCCGCCCGCAGTGCCGCAGGAGCCGTCTGCTCCTCGCGCACGACGATGACATAGGCCGGCAGCAGCACGCCCGCCAGCCAGATGCCGGGCAGGACGAGCAGGAAAAGGCCGGCGACGATGAGCAGCCCGGCCAGGATCTGCACCGCCGCCAGGGAAAGCAGGGAGGGCAGCGCGGCGCGCCAGAGCGTGCCGAGGCCGGTGTCGGTCTTCTGCACCACCGCCAGCGCATAGCGCAGGGTCAGGGCCATGGCGGCCAGGCTGGCGAGGAACTCCGCACCCAGCAGGAGCAGGTCCTGGATAGCCTTGGCAGGGTCGCCGCCGTGCACGACGAGCAGCCGGTAGTTGGCCAGCAGCAGCAGCGGCAGCACGGGCATGAGCCGGATCAGGAGCGGCGTCAGGTGATGCCAGAAGAAGTAAAGGGTTTCGCGCAGAAGCTGAAAAACCATCCGGTAAATGTCCCGCCTGGAGTTTTCAAATTGACAGGGCTGCGGCCGGCTTAGCACCATTGCCGGCCTAAGCCGCCCGGCCGCGAGTGTCCGCTGCCGGCGGGCCCGATGCAACCGTCGCGGCGCAAGGATTCCTGAAGGAGAACGAGATGGGAAAGCGGAACGTGCTGATCGTTGTGATGATCCTGGTGCTGATCGCCGCCGGCGGATTCTGGTGGTTCACCCAGCAGGACGCCGCGATGGCCGAGGACGCCACGGCCACCCCGGCCCCGGCCGCTGCCAGGAAGCCCGCCCCGCCCGAGCCGGCGCCGCCCGCCGCGCCTGCGAAGCCGGCCGAGTCCGACGCCGTGGCGCTGCAGGAAGAGGTGCTCGACAAGGAAAAGGCCGAGGCCGATGACCTCGCCGCCCGCGCCGCCGACCTCGAGGAGCAGGTGCGCGACGGCGAGATGATCGTCGAGGGCAAGGCCAGGCAGATCGAGAAACTCGAGGCCGAGATCAAGCGGCTGCAGAAGGAAAGTGCCGCCGCGAGCAAGAAAAAGTAAGCCAGCCGCCGTAACGGCCGGCGGAGTTCGGCAGCAGCGCGAGTAGTCCGCTTGCGCCTCCGCCAGCGCCATCTAGCATGAGGTCGAGGACCGACCCCATGCCCCGATATCACCGCCCCGCCGCATCCCTTCTGCTTCTCCTGACCGCCCTGCTGCCGCTTGCCGCGGCCGCTGCCCGGCCCGCCGCCGACCCGCGCCTGGACGCCGCCGGCTGCGCCCGCATCGCCACCGCACCCGGTCCGCACAGCCTGCTGCCCCTGCCCGGCAGCGCGCGCCTGCTCATCTCCAGCCACGACCGCCGCGATTTCGCGCGCGCCGGCGACCTCTACGACTTCGACACCGCCACGCAAAGCCTGCGCAAGCTGCCGCGCAGCGGCGAGCCGAAGGGCTTCGTGCTGCGCCCGCAGCACATGGACGTGATGACGCGCGATGGCGAGACCCTGCTGCACGTCATCAACCACGACGAGAGCAGTTCCAGCAGCCGCCGCCACAGCATCGTCATCTACCGGGTGGAGCCGGCGCAGCTGGTCTTCCGCCGCCAGCTCACCGATCCCCTGCTGAGCTCGCCCAATCATGTCTCCATCGCGCCGGACGGCGACCTCTACGTCAGCAACGACCGCCTGGACGGCCGCAGCGTGCTGGAGCTGGTGCTGCGCAAGAAGAACGCCAACCTCGTGCATTACCGCGAGGGCAAGGGCTGGCGCATCGTCGCCGCGGGCCTCGGTTTTGCGAACGGCGTGAAGGCCGAGGAGGAGCGCGTGTTCGCGGTGACGACCTTCGGCAACGCCATGGTGGGCTGGCCGCGCTACGAGGACGGCCGCCTCGGTCCGCCCCAGCAGGTCGTGACCCTGCCCTCCCTCGACGGCCTCAACCCCGGCCCCGATCCCAATACCTGGCTCACGGTATCGCGCGGGCCGCTGCTGGATTTCCTGCGCCACAAGCGCAACAGCGAGCACCGCTCGCCGGCCACGGTGTTCCTGGTCAACGTCGACACCAAGAGCTACCGCCCCTTCTTCGCCGACGACGGCCACCGCATCAGCGCCATGTCGAACGCCGTGCTGGCCGGCGGGGCGCTGTATATCGGCCAGTCCTTCGACAGCTTCATCCTGCGCTGCCCGCTGAAGAAGATGTAGGCCAGCGCCTCGTGCCAAAAAAGAAAACGCCCGCAAGCGGGCGTTTTCTTTTTGCAGCGTCGGGAGGGCCCGGCCGGGAGGCTCAGGGCGCGATGAACACCAGGCTCAGCCACGGCAGGTAAGTGATGATGAGCACCGCCGCCAGCAGCACCGCCATGAACGGCAGCGAGGCATGCGCCAGCTCCATCACCGGCTTGCGGAAACGGAAGCTGCCAATCACGAGATTCATCCCCACCGGCGGCATGCAGTAGCCGATCTCCATGGTCGCCAGGAAGATGATGCCGAGGTGCACCGGATGCACGCCGTAGCCCACCGCCATGGGCAGGATCAGCGGCACCATGATGACCAGCGCCGAGAAGATGTCGAGCATCATGCCGAGCACGAGCAGGAAGGCCGTCAGCGCCAGCAGGAAAACGTATTTGCTGTGGATGTGCTCGCGCACCAGGTCGAAGAGCCGGTTCGGCACTTCGGCATCGATCAGCCAGTTGGTGAAGGCCATGGCCACGCCGACGATGAGCAGCACGCTGCCCACCATCATCATCGCCTCGCGCATGATGCGCGGCAGCTGCGCCGGCCGGATCTCGCGATAGACCAGCACCTGCGTCACCAGCACGTAGAGCGCGGTGACGGCGGCCGCTTCCGAGACCGCGAAAAAGCCGCCGTAGATGCCGGCGAACACGAAGACCGGCAGCGGCAATTCCCACTTCGCCGCCGCGATCGCCGCGCGCAGCTCGCCCCAGGAGAACCTGTGCAGGGGCACCTTGTTCTGCTTCGTCACGCGCAGGCCGAAGAGCGACAGCGCGACGATCATGACGAGACAGGGCAGCAGGCCCGCGGTGAACACAGCCTGGATGGTGACGCCGGCGCCGGCGGGCAGCTGCTGCGCGATCACGGCATAGAGGATGAGCGGCAGCGACGGCGGCAGCAGCAGGCCGAGCGCGCCCGAGCTCGTGACGAGGCCGAGCGCGAAGCGGTCGGGATAGCCGCCCATCTTCAGCGCCGGATACAGCATGGCGCCGAGCGCCACGATGGTGACGCCGCTGGCGCCGGTGAAGGCGGTGAGGAAGGCGCAGGTGAGGAAGGCCACCACGGGCAGGCCGCCCGGCATCCAGCCCAGCACGGCGCGCGCCAGGCGCACCAGGCGCTCGGCGGTGCGCGAT
Organism: Pseudomonadota bacterium; assembly: GCA_049320605.1. Taxonomy (GTDB): domain Bacteria; phylum Pseudomonadota; class Gammaproteobacteria; order Pseudomonadales; family Moraxellaceae; genus UBA2031. Next base: position 157,912 of record JBMOQI010000021.1, read on the forward strand.
TCGCCGAGCAGGTAGCCGGCCAGCGTGAACAGCGGCAGCGCCAGCAGCAGCGGCGTATCGACCAGGCGGTAGATCTCCACCGCGACCACGGTGAGCGGCGTCTCGCCGCTGTAGAAGCCGAGCAGGGCGGCCGCGGCGATGACGGCGAAGACGGGCGCGCCGGCCAGGGCGGCCAGCAGGATGAGGACGACGCAGACCAGGATCACTGCGGCGTCCCCTCGTCGAGCGGAATGCCGTGCGCGGAAGGCGGCGCGTCATGCCAGGGCGAGGTGGCGGCCAGCAGCAGGTAGCGCAGCGCGATCACCGCGAAGGCGAAGGGCATGATGCTCTCGCAGACCCAGGTCGGCACGCTGCCGAAGGCCATGGAGGGCGACTCGTATTCCACCCTCACGAAATCCAGCGTGTACCAGGCCAGCGCGCCGGCGATGCCGGCGGTAAAGAGCGCCGTGAGCACCGCCACCGCGCGCGCCGCGCGCTGCGGCAGGAAGCGGCCGATGATGTCGATGCTGATGTGGCGATGCTCGCGGCTGGCGGCCATGGCGCCGGCGAGGCCGATCCACAGCACCAGCACGCGCAGGAAGGCGTCGGCCCAGAGGAAGCCGCCGTCGAAACCGTTGCGCAGCACGATCTGCATGACGGCAACAAAGACCAGGGCCAGCAGCAGGCCGACGAGGAGGCCGTCCTCCAGCGCATGCAGGACCTTCAGCAGCCGGGCGAGCAGCCGCCTCACTTGTTTTTCCCGGCGCGTGCCGCGGCGAGCAGGCTGTCGAGCTGGCGGGCGGCGGCGGTGCCGACGAGGCCGTCCTTCACCATCTGTGCCGTGGCCAGCTCACCCAGCCTTTCCCACTCGGCGGTTTCCTGCGCGCTCGGCTTCACGGGCCGGATGCCCTGCCTGAGCAGCGCGCCGTAGGCGGAAACGTTGTCCTTGCGGTTCTGCACGTTGAGGTCGCGGAAGACGCGCCCCATCACCTCGCGCACCACGGCCTGGTCGGCCGGCGCGAGCCGGGCGAAGCTCTTCTTGTCGATGGCCAGCGTGCCCACGAAATAGCTGAGCGGCAGGTCGGTGAAATACTTCACCTGCGTGTGCCACTGCAGCGCCACCGCGGCGATCGGCGAGGCGGCGATGGTGTCGATGATGCCGGTCTGCAGGCTGGGCAGCACGTCGGCCAGCGAGAGCGGCACCGGCGTCACCTGGAACACCCGCATGCCCTCTTCGGCCTGGCGGTCGTTGTCGGGAATCCACACGCGCTGCTTGCGCAGCGCCGCCACCGACGTCACCGGCGCGTTCTTCGACATGGCGTAGGCGAAGCCGCCCTCGGCAAAGCCGAAGTTGACGAAGCCGCCGTCCTCGAGCTGCTGGGAGAGCACCGGGTCCATGGTGCGGCGCACGTGGTCGACTTCGTCGAAGCTGCGGAACTTCATCGGCAGCGAATAGGCCTGCAGGTCGCGCGCGGCGTCGGCGAGGCTGCCGCCGGTGAGCGCGCCGCCGTGCAGCTGGCCGATCTTGATCTTGTTCAGCACCGCCTTGTCGGTGCCCATGCTGCCGCCGGTGTAGAACTTGAACTCGACGCGGCCTGCGGTGCGCGTCTTGATCTCGGTGGCGCCGGCCCGCATCTTGGTCATCCAGGCCGAGCCGTCCGGCGACAGCGTGGCGATCTTCAGCACCTGGGCGTCGGCGCCGGGTACGAGGGCCGTGGCAGCCAGGAGGCCCGCCATCAGGGCCAGGAAATTGCGCTTCATCAGAATCTCCGTCTTGCTTCGTGTCTGTCGTCCCCGCGCCAGCGGGGCTCCAGCGCCTTGTCGCAGGCTCTAAAGCCGCTGGATTCCCGCCGGTGCGGGCATGACGTTGCGGTGTGTGGTCAGAAATATTCGTCGGCGGATTGCAGCAGGGCCTCGGCTTCCTGCTGCGCCAGCGTATTGCTCAGCGTCCAGCCCGGCGCATGCGGATCGGCCGCCTTCACTTCGTTGAGCAATTTATCGTGCAGCTCGCGGTCGTAGAGGCCGCGCGCATAACTCCTGGCGAAATACACCTTGGCCATGAGGTTTTTTTCCTGCGAGAGCGCCACCGCTTTTTCGAAATGCGCCTTGCCGACCTCGGGACGGCCGCCCAGCGCCGGCGGCACCGCGGTCGCGATCACGCCGAGGTAGAGATGCGCCATGCCGCCCTGGTAGGACTCGTCGAGGGCGAGCACGCGCTGCATCAGCGCTTCCACGCGCGGCAGGTCGGCGACGGCATTGAAGTCCTCGCTGTGCGCCTGGATCCAGCCGGCCCAGGTCGAACCCAGCGTGTAGATCAGGCCGAGGTCGTCCTCGTCGAGCTCGTTGAGGCGCTGCACGAGGTCGGCCACCGGCAGCGTGCGCACCTGGCAGAATTCCTCGTGCTGCAGGCAGAGCGCCTCGCTGGCGTAAACGAGGGCCTTGGCGCTGAGCGCGGCGGCACGCCGGGGATCCTTCACGAAGGCGCCGGCATAGGCGCTGTTGAGGCCGGCCGCGGCCTGGCGGAAGGCCGGGTGGTCCGGTTCCTGGCGCACCAGGGCGTCGAGCAGCAGCAGGTAGGCGGCGGCGCCCGCCTCGACCAGGGCGGGATCGTCGCTGTCCATCATGGCGCCGGAGAGATTGCCGGCGAAACGGCCGGCCATGCCGCCGCAGCCGCCGAGCAGCAGCGCAACCATGAAAAACGCGAGGGCCAGGCGGCCGGGGGGGCGGGAGCGGCGGGTCGGCTCCAGGGGGTGCTGCATCGTTTCTTCCCGACGATTTAAAGGCGGTTTTATATCACATCTGCGCCGTCTGCCATGACGCGCGGTAGCGGAGAGGCGGCGAAACGCCCCCCGGCGGGATGAAGCGCCGCCGCCTTCTGGCTATGATGGAAACCGCATCCCGCTTTTAAAAAAAGAAGAGCGCTTTCCTATGCTCCTGGCTCCGCTGGACCGTCCCTTCGACTGGAAGCATCCGCCCCGTCTCGCCCTCGGCCTCTGCCTGCTGCTGCTCCTGATCTTCATCCCCTGGCATAGCGCCGACCGCCACCTGGAAAGGGAACTGGCCGAGCAGTACCGCAAGACCCTGATGGACGTCGAGTGGCCGCTCTACGAGACCCATGCCAACCGCACCGGGCAGCGCGTCATGCTCGGCAAGCTCAAGGGCATGCATGCCGCCAGCACGGGCGACCCGGCCAAGCTGGACCAGGTGGCGCTGTACGTCGCCATGGACGACGGCTTCGTCGCCGCCCTGGAGCTGCAGGGCAGGGACTATATGTCGGCAGAGCAGTTCGCGAACTGGCAGCGCGCCCGCGCCGAGTTCAATCCGCGCCGCGGCAGCCTCTCCACGCAGGCGCTGGGCGTCGATCCGCAGGAGTTCCGCCCCATCACCTTCCTCACCTTCGGCCTGGTGCAGGCCGACTTCGTGCAACTGCTGGCCGCGCTCCTGCTGCTGCTCACCGTCGGCGTGGCGGTGGAACTGGCCCTGGGCAGCGGCGCCGTGCTGGCCGGCCTGCTCGGCGGCGGCGCCACCGGCGCCCTCGCCTTCCTCGCCAGCAACGGCAGCGACGTGCTGCCGCTGTCCGGCGCCAGCGTCGGCCTGGCCGCGGTCGCCGGCATGTACCTGATGCATTTCCGCACCGGCAAGGTGCTGGTCGCCAACCGCCTGCAGTGGCCCGCCTACAGCCTGGCCGGCCTCTGGGTCGCCCTGGTGGCGCTGGAATCCCTGCTCGCGCCGCTGCGCACCTGCGAGGTGGTGGCGCGCGTGGCGGCGCTGGCCTCGGGCCCGCTCTGGGCCCATGCCTACGCGCGCTGGTTCGTGAACGCCGCCGACTTCATGCCGGTGATCAGCGACGACGCGCCCGAGGACGCGCAGCAGCTGGAATACCGGCAGAAGCTCAACCAGGCGCTGGAGGCCGTGGCGCGCCTCGACTTCCCCGTCGCGCAGAAGGTGCTGCGCGAGATGGTCAAGCAGTATCCCTCCGACCTGCGCGTGCTGAGCCAGCTCTACTATCTCGAGAAGCTCACGCCGGGCCCGACCTTCGACGCCGTCGCACGCCGGCTTTTCGGCATGGCCGCCGGCGAGGCCGACACGCTGGTGCTCGGCATCTACCGCGACTACCTGCGCTATTCGCCGAACCGCGCCGCGCTCGATGTCGAGACCAGCCTGAAGCTGGTGCTGCGCTTCACGCGCATGCGCGAGGTGATGGAAGCCGACAAGCTGATGCGCCTCGTGCTCGAGAAAAACACCAGCCACCCGCTCATCGCCAAGGCCGCCGCCCTGCTGGCCGACGCCATGGAGCGCCTGCAGGAGCCGGTGCGCGCGCGCTTCTTCCGGCAGGTGGCGGCAGGGTGATCCGGCCCTGACTGTCATGCACCGTGGCCGTGGCCGTAGCGGTGGCCGTGGCCGTGGCCGTGGCCGTAGCCATGGCTGTAGGTCGGACTTCAGTCCGACGACGGCGCTGCATTCAACGCTGCAGTCGGACCGAAGTCCGACCCACAGGAACCCAGCAGCTTGATTCTGGAGCACACACCGGCCCCACATAAAAATCCCGCCTCGTGGCGGGATTTTTATGTGGCCTGTGGGCGGCGCGTGCCGGGGCTCAGGCGGAACCCGGGGCCGAGAGCTGCTGCGCCAGCGCCGTGTGCATCTTCACGATCTCCGGGTACATGCGGTGGTTGCGGTAGCGGCCGTGCAGGAAATCCACCAGCGCAAAGGCCTTCTGCGGCAGGTTCAGCTTCTCGGCCAGCAGGCGCGCCGCCAGCAGGTAGGCCTCCGGCAGGCCGGGGAACTGCGCGTGGTCGCGGTGCAGGCCGTTCAGCACGTGCACGGCCAGCTTGAAGTCGCCCTGCTGCTCGAAGGCGCTGGCGAGATCGAGGCGGGTTTCCGGCTCGGCCACCTTGAAGTCGGGATAGCGCTGCATGAGGTTCTTCAGCACGCCCGCCGCCTGGATGCCGCGGCCGTTCTTCAGCAGCGTCTTGAAATAGAGGGTGGCGTGCTCGCGCAGTGCGTCGTCCTGGCCCAGCGTCCAGATCAGCTTGTGGTAGCGCTCGTGGTTGGCGAGCGTGGCGGCCTTGCGGTCGACGTCGGTCTTCAGCAGCCCCACGGCGCGGGCGTAGTTGCCGTCCTTGAGGAACATCTCGATCTGCATCTGCACCGGGTCGAGGCGCTTGTAGTGCTTGCGCTTGCCGGCCTCGCCCGCGGCGGTGAAGTTCAGCGCCTCCTGGTACTGGAACAGCACGTGGCCGGCGAGCGCGAACACGGCGATCAGCAGGTAGGTATAGGCGGCCATGTACATGCCCTGCCCCACCGCCAGCGGCAGCACGTCCGCGAACAGGCTGACGAAGGAGTGCAGCGTCACCAGCAGCAGGACGGGCAGGAGGAAGACCGCGGCATAGACCGGGCCGACGCCGCCCAGCACCGCCAGCAGGCCGTCCTTGCTGAGGGCGTTGCCGACGCTGCGGGTGCGGCCCACGGCGATCAGCATGGCCGGCAGCAGGCCGATGAGCAGCAGCGTGAGCACCTTGCCGCCGAAGCTGTCGTAGGCGGTGCCGAGATAGGCGACGCCGCCGGCCAGGAGGGCCAGCAGGATGCCGAGGTAGAGCGGCACCGTGTCCTTGGCCAGCGTGGCGGCGACGGCCGCGGGCCCGATGGGTTCGAGGCTGCCGCCCGCGGCAGCCTCGAACACCGACCAGAAATAGAGCGTGGCGCCCACCAGGAAACCGAGGCGCAGCATGTGCATCAGCACGCCCTGCGGCACGAACAGCGGCAGCAGGAGAGCGACCAGCATCAGCACGATGCCGAGCGGCGACAGCGGATAGCGCAGGAAGGCCGTCAGGCGCTGCCAGAACGGCGCGGCGCTGTGGGCGCCGCCCAGCGCCTGCAGGATGGATTTGCAGTGCGGGCATTTGTGCGGCAGCTGCGATTCCTCGTCGGAGAGATCGGGCGAGCAGGCCGCGCAGAAGTCGATTGCACAGTGGGAGCAGCGCCAGTGCGCCGGTTCGAGAACGTGGTAGCGGCAGTACAGCGTCATGATCTGATTCTTGTGTTTGTTGAGCCCCTGCCGGACTGGCGTCCGTCCGGCAAACATAGCGGTTTGCCCGGAGAGCGCCAAGGCGGAAGCCCCCGCCGCCCGCCGCGGGGCCGGCGAGCGGCAGATTGAAGGGATGAAGCGCTCAGGCGTTGCGCCGGGGGCGCCGGAGCGTTGTCGCGTAGAGCGCCGTCATGGCGGGCGGCAGACGATCGCGGCACTGCAGGCTGTTGCGGCGTCGGGTTCTGGTCGGAGCAGGCCGGCGCCAGGGCGGGCTGGACATGCGTCACGCCATTGGCGGCCCGCGATGCAATCAGGCTGGGGACGCGGGCCATGGTCGTCACGGCGGCAGTGGCTGCTGCACTATACCCGCCGCCCCCGCCCCGTATAATCCGCGGCCGCACCCCGGACCTGCCGCCATGACCGTCGCCGACCCCGAATACGCACGCCGCTTCGCCGGCATCTCCCGCCTCTACGGCGAGGAGAGCTTCGCGCTCTTCGAGCGCGCGCACGTGGTCGTGGCCGGTGCCGGCGGCGTCGGCTCCTGGGCCATCGAAGCGCTGGCCCGCGGCGCCATCGGCCGCCTCACGCTGATCGATATGGACGTGCTGGTGGCTTCCAACGTCAACCGCCAGCTGCCCGCCCTGAGCGGCAGCTTCGGCCGCGGCAAGATCGAGGTCATGGCCGAGCGCGCGCGCGCCATCAATCCGCGCATCCAGATTGCTCTCGTCGACGCCTTCCTCACCCGCGACAACATCGAGCGCCTGCTCGCCGACACGCCCGACCTCGTGCTCGACTGCACGGACGACGTCGACGCCAAGGTCTCGCTCTGCGTGTGGTGCCGGCGCCGGCGCATTCCGCTGGTGGTGGCCGGCGCCGCCGGCGGCAAGACCGATCCCGCGCAACTGCGCGTCGACGACCTCGCGCGCACGCACCGCGATCCGCTGCTGGCGAAAGTGCGGCGCCGCCTGCGCCGCGAATGCCATTTCCCGAAGGACCCGCAGGAGAAGTTCGGCATCGCCTGCGTCTACTCCGACCAGGCGGTGACGACGCCGGAAGGCGCCGCCTGCGACGGCGACCTGTCCTGCACCGGCTACGGCTCCGCCACGGTGGTGACGGCGAGCATGGGCCTGCTGGCGGTGGCGGAGGGCTTGCGCCACATGCTCAGGCGCATGAAGCTGCGCGCGGCGCGCGCGGCGGGCCACGCCGGATAAAACGCGGCAGCCGTTTCGGCCTCCCGAAGAGCGCTTTTCAGACTCGCTGCGCGCCGTGGCCGGGGGTCGGACTTCAGTCCGACGACGGCGCCGAGTTCAACGCTGCTGTCGGCCTGAAGTCCGACCCACGGGAGCCAGGCGTCCAACCCCCGGGAATGCGGCAGGCAAAGCCCGGCAGCCGTAGACAGGGGCCTCGAAAAAACCATCCTCTCGCTCAGTCGCGGTAGCCCGGGTTGCGGCGGTCCAGCTTGCGCAGCAGCCCCGGCCACGCCAGCTGCGCGCCCATGCCGCGCAGCACCTGCTGCACCGCCGCCTTCACGCCCGCGACAATTTCCGGCCGCACCTGCACCAGCTCGCCGCCGCCGGCCTGCGCGCGCACCTGGATCATGCAGGCGGCCTCGAAGATATACATGTTGAGGAAGGCCTCCGCCGGCGAGGCGCCCACGGTAAGCAGGCCATGGTTGCGCAGCATGAGGAAATTATTGTCGCCGAGATCGCGCAGCAGCCGCGGCTTCTCGTCGGCGCGCAGCGCAATGCCCTCGTAGTCGTGATAGCCGAGCGCGGCCAGCACGACCGTGGCCTGCTGCGAGAGCGGCAGCAGGCCACCCTTCTGCGCCGACACGGCGACGCCGTTGAGGGAGTGCGTGTGCATGACGCAGAGCGCATCGGCGCGCGCGGCATGGAGGGCGCTGTGGATGGTGAAGCCGGCGGGATTGATGGCGAAGGGCGAGTCCATGACGACGTTGCCGTCGAGGTCGACCTTCACCAGCGACGAGGCCGTGATCTCCTCGAACAGCATGCCGTAGGGATTGATCAGGAAATGATGCTCCGGCCCCGGCACGCGCGCCGAGACGTGGGTGAAGATGAGGTCGTCCCAGCCGTAGAGCGCGATCAGGCGGTAAGCCGCGGCGAGGTTGACGCGGGCCTCCCACTCTGCCGGCGAGACTTTTCCTTGCAGCGAGGGAATATCCATTTCAGCTCCTCCAGAAAATTCCGCTGAATTCGTGGGACGGACTTCAGTCCGACGACGGCGCTTGACCCAACGCTGCTGTCGGACTGAAGTCCGACCCACAGGGGGGGCGGGCGGCTGCGGGTTTAGCCGGCGCGGCGCGCGTTGTCGTGCAGCAGGTCGGTGAGCTGCGGGATCAGCGGCGTCGGCAGGTCGTGCCCCATGCCGGGAATGAGGTGGAAGCGCGCGCCGGCGATGGCCTTCGCCACGGCGCGGCCGCAGGCGGGGCGCACCAGCCGGTCTTCGCGGCCGTGGATGACCACGGTCGGCACGCGGATGCGCTGCGCCACCGGGCGCAGGCTGCCCGAGCTCAGCACGGCGGTGAACTGGCGCTTCACGCCGGCCGGATGATAGCTGCGCTCGAAGAGGCGCTGCGCAAACGCGCGCGCATCTTCATCCGGCATCGGGTAGGCCGGGCTGCCGATGACGCGCATCAGCTTCAGGCTGTGCGCGACGAGCTCGTCGTGCGCGGCGTTCTTGCCCGGGCCCTTCATCAGCGGCGCGATGGCCTCGCGCGCCGGCGGCGGCAGGAAGGCCTGGTTGGTGCTGGAAAAGATCACCGCGAGCGAGAGCACCCGCTCCGGATACCTGCCCGCCAGGATCTGCGCGATCATGCCGCCCATGCTGGCGCCGGCGACATGGGCCTTTTCGATGCCGAGATGGTCGAGCAGGCCGATCACGTCGTGGGCCATGTCGTAGAGCGTGTAGGCGGCCGGGCTTTTCAGGCCGAGCGCAAAGCGCGCCATGCGCACCATCTCGTTCATCTTCGGGCTCTTCACCTTGAGCTTGCTGGAGAGGCCGATGTCGCGGTTGTCGAAGCGGATGACGCGGAAGCCGCGCTGCACGAGGCGGCGGCAGAACTCGTCGGGCCACAGCAGCATCTGCGCGGAGAGGCCCATGATGAGCAGGAAGGGCGGCGCGTTTTCATCGCCCCAGTCCTCGTAGCAGAGCTCGAGCTCGCCGGCCTTGGCATGGCCTGTGCGGACGGGGATGTCGTGGAGGATGTGTTCGGAAGAAGTCATGCGGTGCTCCTGCGGGCTGGCCGGCTTTCTGTCTGGGTTCTCTGCTGTCTTCCTGCTGCCTGCTTTTCGTAGGAGCGGCTTCAGCCGCGAACTTTCCATCATGTTCGCGGCTGAAGCCGCTCCTACGGAAGCAAGGGAGAGAGAGCGGATGCGGCGATGGTAACGGAAAGCGCGGGCGCGGGCCCGCGACGCCGGGACAGGCTTCCGTCATCGCAGGCCAGCGGCGCTTCAGAGCGCGGGCCAGGTCCTCCCTCAGGCGCGACGCCGCGGCTGCGTCCACGGCGGCACCCAGCCGCCGATACGCTTTTCCAGCTCCAGCGCGCAGGCAAGGGAGAGATGGTCGCGGTCCTGCGCCGCCACGATCTGCACGCCTAGCGGCAGGCCCTGCGCGTTCAGGCCCATGGGCACCGCGGTGCTGGGCACGCTCATGGCGTTGAAGATGGCGCAGCGCACCCAGTTGAAAGGCGGAAACAGCGGTTTGCCGTGCCGGGGCGCCACTTCGGTATAGGGCAGCGTCACCAGCACGCCGTCGTCGCCGAGCGCCTCGTGCAACCGTTGCCGGAGCTCGAGGCCCTGCGCGACGAATTTCCGGGCGCGGCCCGGCGCAATCTCCGGCACCTTCTCCAGCAGCGCGAGGATCACGAGCGGCAGCGTATGCGGCGAACGCCCGGCGAGCAGGCGCCCGAACTCCAGCAGGGCGCGCGCGGGGCGGCGCGTGCCGAACATCATCTCGGCAAAGCTGGGACCGCCGGCCTCGGCCAGCATGGACGACCAGATGTCGAAACCCTTGTCGAGCAGCGGCAGGTCGACCGGCACCACGCGCGCGCCGGCTTCGCGCAGGGTGCGCACGGCGCGGGCCCGGGCCTCGCACAGGTCTTGCTTGGCGCGCGGGCCGCGGTCCGGCAGCAGCGTCAGCACGCGCAGGCCGGCGATATCCACGCTGGCAGGGCTCTGCAGTTTCTCGGCATCGGGCCCGCCGAGGATGCGCAGCAGCGGCTCGAGGTCTTCGGCGCGGCGGCAGAGCGGGCCGGTGGAAAGGAAATCGTCGACGCGGCCCTGCGGCCCCGGATACTGGCCCTCGTTGGGCACGAGGCGCGGCGAGCACTTGTGGCCGAACACGCCGTTGAAGAAGGCCGGCATGCGGATGGAGCCGCCGACGTCGGCGCCGAGGCCGAAGGGCGAGGCGCCGGAGCCGACGATGGCGCCCTCGCCGCCCGAGGAGCCGCCGACGATGCGCGTCTCGTCATAGGGATTGTTGCTGCGGCCGTAGACCTCGTTGTAGCTCTCCATCCACATGCAGAGCTCGGAGGTGTTGGAGACGCCGAGCGGGATCGCGCCGGCCGCGCGCAGCCGGGCCACGGTGACGGCGTCGCGCTCGTTGACGATGTGCCGGCGCGCGACGAGCCCGGCAGCCTGCGGCGTGCCTTCGAACTCGAAGTTCTCCTTGATGGTGCAGGGCACGCCGAGCAGCGGCGGCAGCGTGTCCAAGGTGTTCGCGGCGCGCGCCTGCGCGAGCTGCGCGTCGGCGCGGTCGGCTTCGGCGCGGGCCGCGCCGACGCGCGTCATGACCACGGCGTTGAGCACGGGGTTCACCCGCTCCAGATGCGCGATATGCGTCTCGACGACCTCGCGCGCGCTGCAGTCGCCGCGGCGGATGGCCCCGGCCAGCGCGGTGGCGGAGGCAGTCAGGAAGTCCGGCTTGCGCCGGGCGTCGCGGGCGATGGCTTCTGGCTGGCTCATGGCAGGTCCCTGCGGTCGGATGCCCCGATTCTGCCCGAGCCCGCGACCGGCACAAGCCGCCCGGGCGGCCGGAAACCCGTCCTGTCGCGCCCGGCCATGAAAATGAAAGAGGCGGCCGGCTTGGCGGGAGCGCGCCACATCTTCAATAATCCCCCCTTCCGCCGCCAGCCAGCTCCCATGTCCGCCACCAGCCGCCGCATCCCCCTGGTCGACCAGATCGAGGCCCTGCTTCCGCAGACCCAGTGCGGCAAATGCGGCACGCCCGGCTGCCGGCCCTATGCCGAGGCCATCGCCGCGGGCACGCCGCACAATCGCTGCGTGCCGGGCGGCGCCGCCACCATCGCCGAGCTGGCCGAGCTCCTGCACAAGCCGGTGCTGCCGCTGGATCCGGCCTTCGGCATCGAGCCCGCGACGCGCCGCGTCGCCTTCATCCGCGAGGCGGAATGCATCGGCTGCACCAAGTGCCTGCAGGCCTGCCCGGTGGACGCCATCATGGGCGCGGCCAAGCTCATGCACACCGTGATCGTCGACGAATGCACCGGCTGCGATCTCTGCGTGGCGCCCTGCCCCGTCGACTGCATCGAGATGCACGACCTGCCGAAGATCACCGACAGGTCCGAGCAGCAGGCACGGGCCAATCACTACCGTGCCCGCTTCGAGGCACGCAATGCCCGCCTGGCGCGCGAGAAGGCCGAGCGTGATGCGCCCGTCATCACACCGCCGCTGGTGGAAACCGCCCTCAGGCCGGGCGACGCCACGCCGGCCGACGACAAATCGCGCGTGATCGCCGCCGCCCTCGCCCGCAGCAACCTGAAGAAAGCCGAGCGCAAGCTCGCCGAGGCCGCAGCGAATGGCGGCGATACGTCCGCGCTGCAGTCCGAGGTGGAAAAACTGCGTCGGGAAGCCGCAGGCTTCGAGCAGAAATGAAGTGGCTGGCAGCGCTGCGCTTGACGGGAATTTCGTTTCAACTTCCATAAAAAAAAACCGGCGGCTGCCGGTTCTTCAATGCTGGCTGCCGCTCACGCGCTGCCGGCCGCTGCCTGCGCACCGGACGGTGGACCGGCCGGCAGGTCGGCCCCCAGCCCGACATCGGCCTCGCGGCTTGCATCGCAGCGCTCCAGAAAAGGCAGCGTCACCGCCAGGAATTTTTCCGGCACCTCCGCGAAGGGCGCATGCCCGCAGGGCAGCACGATGAAGCTGGCGCGCGGAATCGTGCTCGCCGCGAGGCGCCCTTCCGCCACGGGAATCAGCGGATCGCGGCGCCCGGAGATCACCAGGGTCGGCGCCTGGATGAAGCCCGCGCCGGCGCGCAGGTCGTGCTCGGGGTGCGTGAAGCTGCGCCACAGCGCCGCGTTCACGGCCACGGCCACCGGCTTGCGCTGCTCCTGCCGCGCGCGGGCGCGCATGGCCTGGCTCACCGGGGTTTTCACGCGCAGGTAGAGAAAGGCCAGCAGGCCGTTCAGCCAGCGCGTGACGCCCTCCTTGCCCTTGAGCGCGCAGCACAGCCGCGTCCAGCGGTTGTGCGCAGTGAAGCCGGCGGGCGCCACCAGCACCAGCGCCTTCACGCGCTCGGGCCGCGCCAGCGCGAGGCGCGCGGCGGCATAGGCGCCGACGGAATTGCCGACGATGCGCAGGCCCGACAGCTCCCTCTTCACCACGAACTGCTCGATCAGTTCGGCGAACATCATGGCCGAGGCGGCCGACGGCGGCCGCGGCGCCGGCGCCTCGCCGTAGCCGGGCCAGGTGATGCGGATGACGCGGTAGCGCGCGGCCAGCGCCGGCAGCACGGCGTCGAAGTCGCGCGGGTCGCCGGGGCTGGCGTGCAGCAGCAGGAGCGGCTCGCCGCTGCCCTGCTCGTCGTAGAAGACCGTGCCCCTGAAGGTTTGCAGCTCTGCCATGGCGACTCGCGTGGAAAGGTTTCGGCAAGCCTCGGTCAGCGCCGGGGCCCGCACAACAGGCGATGCGTAACCGTGCCGGACACCGTTCTCACTCCACCATCTTCCCGGCCCTGCCGATGAGGTAGCGCATGCCTTCCGGCAGCAGGCGCGAGGTGAAGGCCAGCGTCTTGTTGACGGTGCCGGGCACGCAGACCGGCTGCCCCGCCATCACCGCCCCGAGTCCGGCGCGCGCCACGGTGTCGGCCTCCTGCCAGAGGAAGTTCGGCAGCCGGTTGGTGAGTTCGCGCGTGCCCTGCACGTCGTGGAATTCGCTCCAGGTGAAGCCCGGGCACAGCGCCGTGACGTAGACGCCGTGCGGCTTCAGCTCCATGTCGATGGCTTCCGAGACGTTCAGCACGAAGGCCTTGATGCCGGTGTAGAGCATGGACGGCGCCGTCGGCGCGAAGGCCGCCAGCGAGGCGAGGTTGATGATGCGGCCGTAGCCGCGCGCCTTCATCGCCGGCGCGAAACGGTAGATGAGCTCGGTCACCGTCACCATCATCACCTGCATCTCGGCGTGCAGCTCGGTCCAGTCGCTGGAGAGGAAGCCCCGGGTGGCGGCGAAACCGGCGTTGTTGACGAGGATGTCGATGTCGAGCCGCATGCGCAGGGCGGCCGCGACGATCTCGCGCACCGCTTCCGGCCGCGCGAGGTCGACGCTGCAGACCTCGGCGCGGATGCCGTGGCTCTGCTCCAGCTCGTTGGCGAGGGCGCGCAGGCGCTCCTCGCGCCGCGCCACCAGGAAGACGTTGGCGCCCTGCGCGGCCAGCAGCCGCGCGAAGGCTTCGCCGATGCCGGCGGAGGCGCCGGTGATGAGGGCCGTGCGGCCGGCCAGGGGAGCGGGGGCGGAGGCAGTCATGGGCATACTCCTTTATGCGGGAATCCGTGAGGCGGGACAGGCGAATAGCGCGGATGACCCCGCGCCGGAGCAGAATCTTGCCTCAGCCGTCCGGGCGCGGCCAGCCGGATTGCCCGGCAAATCCGGACAAAGCAGCCGGAAATTCCCCGGGCGGCGCCGGTTTCGGGAAAAACGTGGCCGGGCGGTCCGGCCAGCCCCTAGAATTCTTCTTTTCTCCTCCCTTCTCCTGATCCGGGCCCCATGAATCCCCGCAAACGCCAGCAGATCTTCGCCCGCTTCCAGGCCGCGAACCCGCATCCGACCACGGAGCTGAACTACTCGACGCCCTTCGAGCTGCTGATCGCCGTCATCCTCTCGGCGCAGGCCACCGACGTCGGCGTGAACAAGGCGACGGCGAAGCTCTATCCCGTCGCCAATACGCCGGCCAAAATCCTTGCGCTCGGCGTCGAGGGACTGCAGGACCACCTCAAGACGATCAACTTCTTCCGCACCAAGGCGGAGAACGTGATCAGGACCTGCCGCATCCTGGTCGAGCAGCACGGCGGCCAGGTGCCCCAATCGCGCGAGGCGCTGGAGGCGCTGCCCGGCGTCGGCCGCAAGACGGCGAACGTGGTGCTGAACACGGCCTTCGGCCATCCCGTCATCGCGGTGGACACGCATATCTTCCGCGTCTGCAACCGCACGAAGCTCGCGCCCGGCAAGGACGTCGTCGAGGTCGAGAAGAAGCTGGAGAAGTTCACGCCGCCCGCATACCGCCACGACGCGCACCACTGGCTCATCCTGCACGGCCGCTACACCTGCATCGCGCGCAAGCCGCGCTGCGGCGCCTGCCTGATCGAAGATCTCTGCGAGTATCCCGACAAGGTCTACGACTGAAGAATCGGATTCGCGGCTAACAGGCTGCTGAAAAACGAATTTCGGCCACTACCTATAGTGCTTAAGCTCAGCAAAAAATCGCTATATGTGGCGGTGGCAGGAAGTTTTTCAGCAAGCTGCTAAAGATGGCCCCGTAGGAGCGGCTTTAGCCGCGAACCGATTCTGATATCCGCGCTCAGTGGCGGCCGACTTTCTGCACCTTCTGCGCCTTCTGCTTTTCCTTCTCCAGGCGGTCGCGGCGCAGCTTGCGCTCGCGGCGGCGTTCGCGCTCCAGCGAGACCTCGGAATATTTTCCCGGGCCGTCCGCGCCGGGCCGCGGTGCTTTTTTCTCGCGCGCCAGGGCCGCCTTCAGCGCCAGGCGCCCGCGGCGTTCCTGCGCCGCCCGGCGCCGCTTCAGCTCGGCGCGGTGCGCGGCGACGCGCTCGGCCGGGGTCA
>JBMOQI010000021.1:173018-261124 GCA_049320605.1 Pseudomonadota bacterium
GTGCTGCTCGCGGCAGCCGGCCGGCGCGCCGGCGCCGTCGCGCGTGGCCGCTTCTCGACCAGGTTGGCCGGCTTCGCGGCGGCGGCCGCGGCCGCTTCGGCGGCGGCGCGCGCTTCGGCTTCCGCCGCGGCGGCATAAGGATCGATGACCTTCATCAGCATTAGCGGCGCGGCGGGTTCGGCAGCCGGCGCGGTGGCCGGCGCCGTCATGGCCGGGGGCAGGAAGGGCGCGGCCAGGCGGTCCAGTTCGGCGCTCGTGGTGGCCGGCGGCGCGGCGGCCGGTGCGGCGTCCGCCGTGGCAGACGGCGTAGCTTCTGCGGCGGCCGCGCTCTCGCCGCCCCTGCCGAAGACGCCGCGGGCGTCGCTCCAGATCTGCTTCAGGCCGTGCTGGTCGACCTTCAGGCGCAGCTTCAGGTAGACGCCCTCCGCGCGGTATTCGCCGGCGCTGAAATCGGCATCGCTGAAGCCCTCGAAGTTGAAGCCGAGGCTGACCCAGGCGTTCTTCACCGGCGTATGGCCGACGGAAATGCCGTAGCCGTAATCCAGGATGCCGGGCGCCCAGGAATGCAGCAGGCTGTGCTGCCAGCCGAGGTCCCAGCGCGCGTCGAGGTCGTGGCGCCACTCGACACCGACGAGGTCGGTGTAGCCGCTGTAGCGCGTGCCGTCGAGGGTGTCGAAAACGAATTTCGCGCCGTACTGCAGGCTGAGCTGGTTGTCTTCCCAGCGGCGGTTGGCGTTGAGGTTGTTGACGAGGCGCCGGCCGTCGTAGCGGCCCTGCGCGTCGGTACGGCTGTCGACGCCGTAGTCGAGGCGGTCGAGCAGGATCCACTGCGCGTCGAAAGGCCGCCAGGCCAGCGCGCCGCGCAGCAGCACGTTGTCTTCCGTGACACCGCCGGCGCGCTCGGCGAGCACGCTGGTGAGGCCGACGGCCACGGCGATTTCCGGATTGAGTTCGCGGTAGTAGCCGCCCACCAGGTTCCAGCGTTTTTCGTCGTCGGCCTCGCGGCGCTCGACGCGGCCGACGCCCTTGGCATCGCTGAAGCGGTAGTTGGCGCCGGCGTTGGCGGCCCAGAAATCCGCCGTGGCGGCGCCGAAGGCCGGCGGCAGCGCCGGATTGAACAGCGTGCTCTGCGTGCTGCGCAGCGTCGCGGCGTGGTCGTAGCCGAGGTCCGCCGTCCATTGCGGCGTCAGCGTCAGCGCCTGGCCGAGGCCGAGGCCGCCGCGCAGGCGCTCGCCGGATTCGCGCGTCTCGCGCTCGAGCCGGGTGCCGATGCGCGCGCCCCGCCAGGGCTGGGTCTGGATGCCGAAGCGGGTGTTCTCGGTGTCGCGCAACTGGCTGGCGGCCCATTCCTGCTCGAGCGAGAACAGCAGCTTGCGGTGCGCCTGGTAATCGGCGCCGACCAGCAGGCGATCCGGGAACTCCATGCTCCCGCTGCTGCCGGCCAGGCCGAACTCGAGACTGGAGCGCAGCTTCACCCTGTTGCCGGGCAGCGTGTAGCGGCCGGACAGCGCGAGCTGGTCGGCGCTGCGGTCGGGGCCTACGCCGAGCTGCTCGTCGACATGGCGCAGGCCGACGCCGTAGGCGTAGCGGTCGCGCGTGGTTTCCCGGCGCAGGTCCAGCACCTGGCGGCTGGCGCCGGAGGCGAGCATTTCCTGCTGGAAGGCATCGGCGCTGAGCGCGGTGTCCTGCCAGAGCTGGTAGCGGCTCTCGAGGCCGAACTTGCGCGTGCCGTCCTCGCTGCCCATCTGCTGGCCGAGGCCGAAGCCGCCTTCCTGCTCGCGCAGGTAGGCGCGGCCCTTGAGCTTCTCGCTGTCGCGCTTCCACTCGAGCAGGCGCGCCTCGCCGGCGCGGCTGCCCAGCGTGTCGGCGCCGCTGCTGGCGGCGACTTCAACGCGCACGGTGTCGGCCGGCGTGACGCGGTAGGAGGCGTCGAGCGCTCCGAGCTCGCCCTGGCGGAGGCCGTTCTCCTCCTGCACCGCGCTGACGCCGAGCACTGCCCGGCCGTCGGCCAGCTTCACCGCGGCACGGCCGCCGGCGTTGAGCGCTTCGCCGCCGTTCAGCTCGGTCTCGTACTCGACGACGATCCACACCGGATTGAAGTCCGCGTCCTGGCTGGGCACCGGCGCCTTGAAGAAGAGCTCGCCGCGGTGGTAGTCGATGTTGTAGTCGGCCCAGCGCGCGAGCTGCTGCGAGTTCAGCACGACCTCGGAGCGGAAACGGTCGCGCGTCTCGATGCGCAGGCGCTCGGAGCCGGCCAGCAGCTGGCGCGCGCGCAAGCGGTAGAGGCCGGAGGTGCCGTCGCCGCGCAGCTCGTCGCGCACGAAGCCGCGGCCGGTGTCGGCGGCGAAGAGGTTCAGGTCGAAGCGCCGGTCGTGGTACTCGGTCTTGAAGCCGGTGAGCGCGCGCGTGTAGCGGCCGAGCTCGACTTCCGTCATGCCCGTGTCGAAATCGCCGAAGAGCGCGTAGAAGGCGTCTTTCTCGAGGCGCAGATAGAGTTTTTCCTTGGAGGGCGCATCGAAGCGCGGATCGGTGGCGTCGGCATAGAGCGTGTAGAACTGCTCGGGATCGATGGCGCCGCCGAAGGCGCTGGCGCGCTCGCGGTTGCTGTCGTAGGCCAGGGTCAGCAGCCACCTGCCCTGGATCTGGCCCTTGGCGAAGAAGGCGGCGCGGCCGTCCTGCCAGGTGTCGTCGCTGGCGCCGGCGGCCGCCGCGCTCTGCATGTTTCCCGAGATGGTCTTCGCGGCGAGCGAGCCTTCGGCCAGCGCGACGAGAATCCACTCGCGCTTCTCCGGCCGCACGTAGACCGGGATTTTCTCCACGGCGTCGTTGTAGGCGACCTCGACGGTGTAGAGGCCGGAGCGCGTCACCGGCGCGAACTTCATGAGGCCGTCGGCGCCGACCGCGATCTTGCCGGCGCTTTTCGCGAGCTCGCGCCCGGCGTCGCTGGTGAGCAGCGGCCGCAGGCCGCCGTGGCTCGCCAGGCGCAGGTCGACCGCCGCCGGCACGACGCGGCCGGAGGCATCCACCAGTTCCACCTTCACCGCCAGCGGCCTGCGGCCGTCGGCGACGTTGTCGGGGCTCTGCGCGGCGCGGATGCGCGTGATCCCGGAGGCCACCGTCACCGTTGCGCGCTGCTCGAGGCGGACGTTGCCGAAGCCGTCGACGCCGCGCAGCTGCAGCACATGCGGCCCCGGCTCGCCGAGGTCGACGCCGACATAGCTCAGCAGGACATGGTGGCCCTCGGTCTTGCGGAAGCCCAGGCGATCCTCGGGAATCGGCCTGCCGTCGAGCAGGATCTCGGTCTTCAGGCGGCTGTCGACGCGGATGCGCAGCGCCTGCACGCGGTCGGCGACGACTTCGCCGTCGCGATGCGAAAGCAGGCCCAGGCCCGCCTCGGCCGGCGCCGCCGTGTCGGCGCCGGCTTCGCCCGCGCCTGCCGCCGCGCCGTCCACCGGCACGCTCCGCCACGCCGTCCAGCGCCGCTCGCGCTCGCCGGAGTCGCCGCCCTGCACCTCGAGGCGCGCGGCTTCGTCGCGGCTCATCGCGAACACTTTCAGTTCGACGCGGCGGTTGGAGGCGCGGCCCGCCTTGGTCTGGTTGTCGGCGACGGGCTCGTCGGGGCCCTTGCCGAAGGCCTGGATGCGCTCGTCGGCCAGGCCGAGCTGGCGCTTCAGGTAGTCCGCGACGCTCTGCGCGCGCGCCTGCGAGAGCGCGTGGTTGTCGTTGATCCTGCGGCCCTTGCGCGGCACCACGCGCACGTTGTCGCTGTGGCCGACGATGTCGAGGCGGATGTCGCCGGCCTCGCGCAGCTCGTCGAGGATGCCGTCCAGCCAGCGCCTGTCGGCGGCCGTGAGCTCGGTGGAATACGAGGCGAAGCGCGGGCGGAAGATGATGACCTTGCCGAGTTTTTCCGGCAGCACCACGGCGGCCTGGTTTTCCAGCAGGTCGATGTCGAGCGGCACGCCGTCGTGTTCACCGGCCAGCAGCACGCGCACGGCATGGTGGCCGGGCCGCGCCGTCGCCGCCGGCCTCACTTCCCAGCTCAGCACGTGGCTGGCCTGCGCCTCGGCGCCGGCGAGTTCGGGCAGCGGCAGCGTCCAGCCGCTGGCGCCGACGACCGGATCGGGGCGCAGGGCGCCATCCAGGCGCAGCGAGCCCGGCACGAATTCCAGGTCGGGCGGCATCAGCACCTGCACGCCGGCCTGGTCGATGCGCGTGTCGGCCTGCCCGAACGACAGCGTGTAGCGCAGGCCGCCCGCCACCGCTTCGCTGGCGAGGCGCAGGCCGAGCCGGTGCTGCAGCTCCTCCATGCGCAGGTGCAGCGGCCGCGCGCGCTGCACGAAGAAATCCACCTGCCAGAGCGTGCCGCCCCCTACGTCGACGAACTTCGAAAACGCGCTGCCGGCGCTGCGCGTGTTGCGCTCGCACTCGAGGATCCCGGCGCCGTTGGGCAGGCCCTGCCGGTCCAGCTGCAGGACGTGCGTGCCGGGGCGGATGTCGTCGAAGTGCCAGCGGCCCTGCGCGTCGGCCAGCACGTAGCGGCCGTCCTCGAGATAGAGGCGCGCGCCCGGCAGCGGTTTGGCGCGGGCAAGGTCGTCCGGGCCGCAGCCCTCCACTTCCAGCACGCGGCCCATGAGCAGCGCGCGCGCACGCATCAGCTCCTCGCGCACGCGCACCGTGGCGCTGGCGGGGTTGGACTGCAGGAGGGGCGTGCTCGCCTGCGCGACGTTGAGCGCTTCGCCGAGCGGCGTCGCGGCGGTGACTTCGGCGACATAGGTGATGCGCGCATCGGCGCGGTCGGCGAGCGTGCCGACGGCGATGTCGAGCCTGCGGCCGTCGCCGCCGACCTGCGGCTCGGGCTGCCTCACGCCGTTCAGCTTCAGGCTGCCGGCGCGGTAGCGGAAGCCGGGCGGCAGCAGGTCGCGCAGCGCAACGGCGGTGAGCGCGCCGCCGCTGCGGTTGCTGGCGACGAGGTCGTAGGGCACGAAGTCGCCGATCGCGACCGTGGCGCGCAGCGCGTTCTTCACCAGCAGCAGCCCCGAGGTCACCGGGTCGAGCGGCAGGTCGATGCGCAGCGGCGCGCCGCCCGTCACCGTGAACGGCTCGCCGCGCGAACCGGCGCTGACGAGGTAGCCGGCGAAGGCCGGCGCGGTGAAGGCGCTGTCCGGCCGGCCGCTCGGGAAGGCGTGGTTGGCGAGGCTCGCGACGAGGCGGTAGCTGCCCGGCGCGACGAAGGGAAAACGGAATTCGCCGGGCCGCAGCGCGTAGGTGCCGGCCGCGGTGGTGACGCTGCCGCCGGTGGTGACCGTGCTCGGCCAGGGCTCGCCGGCGTCGCCCGTCACGCTGGCCGGCAGGCCGGTGAGGTCGTCGACGAGGGTGACGCTGACGCCGTCGAGGCGCGTGCCGGTGGCGGCATCGAAGGCCACGCCGTAGGGATCGACGAGGCCGGCGTCGTCGCTGCGCTCCGCGCCGTAGCGGGCGTGGATCTGGTCGCCGTCGTTCACCGAGAGCAGGCAGTCGCTGGCGCTGGCGTTGCGCGTGGTGTTGATGAAGCCGACGAAGTCGCCGGAGTCGGGAGCCGTCTCCAGCAGGCTCAGCGTCTCGCTGTCGCCGCTGCCGGGATTGCTGACGGTGATGGCGAGCAGGTCCTGCGCCGCCGGGCTCAGGTTGGCGGCGGCATCGGTGACCTGCAGGAAGACCGGCTCGCCGACCCGGTACTCGGTCGCGCGCGCCAGCGCATAGCTCGCCGGCAAGACCGGCAGGGCGGCGCCGAAGGACGGCTGCGCGCGCAGGCTGCCGCCGCAGAGCACGGGCTGCGCGAGCAGGGCAGGCGGGGCGGGATCGGCCGGCGCGTAGCGCAGGAAGCCGACCGAGGACAGGCGCACGGAAACGGAGGCCTGCACCGGCGCCACGGCGACGGCGCTGAGCGTGGCCTCGAAGACGATGACGCTGCCGGGGGCCGCTGCGGAGGCGAGCGCGGGCAGCAGACCGACGCCGGCAAGCGCCAGGAGGCGCCGGCCGCGCAGGGCTGCTGCGCGCAAGCTCCGGAACGGCGCCAGCACGACGGCTGACCCGAAAACCGCGCCTTACTGCACGGTCGCCCGGAACGTCACCGTCGCCGAGTCGCCGAGGGCGATCTCGCCGGCAGGTTCGCCGGGGCTGTTGACGGCCATGCCGCCATTGGCCGTCGCCAGCGGCGTGGTGCCGCCTTCATCCGCGACGGGCGCCGTGTTCAGCGTGGTGCTGTTGAGCACGTAGCTCGTGTAGGGCGGCAGGTCGTCGGTGATGACGGCGCCGCTCAGCGGCATCGAGGCGCCCACGGCCACCGAGGCGATCAGGCAGAACTCCAGGGTGTCGCCGGTCTTGGTGGTGACGCCGGCGGTGAAGAACGTCGAGCCGCCGCAGGCGATTCCGCCGAGGACGGGATTGCCGCTCGCCCGGTCCACGTTGCGCACCAGCTTGGCCAGGCTGACGGTGGCCGGCACGACGGTGGTGACGGTGTCGGCGACGCCGCCGGAGCTGTACACCTCCGCACTGCCGGCCAGGCTGGTGGCCGTGGTGGTGGCGGTGAACGACACGGTGTGGGTGGCGGGCGCATTCGTCGTCGGCGCGCTGGCCGTGACGCGCTGCAGCAGGGTCACCTGCTCGCCGACCTGCGTGCCGGCCGGCACCGAGCCGGCGCTGATGGCGGGCGCGGCGCCGACCGGGGTCAGCGTCAGGCTGCTGGGCACTTCCGCCGTGGTCACGCCGGTGACCACATCGGTGGCGGCCGGCGTGCCGATGGAGACCGCGGCGACGATGTAGAGGTTGCCGGCGATCTCGACGGTGTCGCCGACGCTGAAGTCGTTCTGCGAGCCCGCCGGGATGTAAATCACGCCGGCGCCGGAAGGCTGGCTCGTCACCGAGCCGCCGAGCGTGAGGCTGGCGACCGCCGTGCCGTTGAGCAGGAAGCTCAGGCCGGGCGCCGTCGTATTGCTGTCGACGGAACCCAGGCTGAGCGCAAGGCTGTCGCTGCCGTTGGAGTTGCTGGTGAAGGTGAAGACGTAGTCGGCCTCGCCGTAGGCCGGCACGGTCTGGCCGGCCGTGCTCAACGCCACGGTCGGCAGGGCCGCCACGGTCTGCACGGCGACGTTGACGGCGGCCTTCAGCGGCGCGCCGCCGCCGGCATAGCTCAGCGTGGCGACGTTGTGGATGGTGGCGCCGCCGGCGGTATCGGCCCGGGCCGGCGCCGCCAGACTCATGGCGCCGGCAAGCGCCAGCACCCCGGCGCCACGCAGCAGCAGGGCAGTGGATTGCGTTTTCATTTTCTCAATTCCTCGGTCGGGCCCTCCGGCCAGGCCGGAGGGCGTCCCTGCCCTCGCTGGGCGATGCGCCTATCAGTTGACGTTCACGCGGAAGAGCGCGCGGCTGACGTTGTCCGGCGCAAGGCCGGTCAGCGTGCCGCCGGTGCCGTCGTTGGTCAGGGCGCCCGGGCCGTCGCTGCCGCCGGCGCCGAGGTAGAAGTAGACCGCGCTGCCGCTGAATTCGGCGGCGTCGCCATCGGCGCCCGAGTCGTTCAGGAAGGCGGTGAGCAGGCCGCCGTTCTCGACGCGCATCGTGGCCGGCGCATAGGTGGTGAACGGCGGCAGCGGATCGCTGATGCGCACATTGGTGGCATCGGCGGCGCCGACGGCGTTGCTGACGACGATCAGGTACTCCAGCGTGTCGCCGGGATTGGCGGTGACGCCGCTGGCGTAGTAGCTGCTGCCGTCGAAGACCACCGCCGGGCCGACGCCCGCGACACCGGTCGTCACGTTGCGCACCAGCTTCTGCACGGCCAGGTTGACGTTGGTCACCGTGGTGATGGTCTGGTGGGTGCTCGTGAAGGTGTTGTCGACCGAGTCCACGGCCGTCGTGTCGACGGTGATGGTCTGGTCGCCGACGCCGGTCACCGGCCCCGGATTCACCGTCATGGTGAAGCTCTGGCGCTCGGCGATCAGCGTGCCGGCCGGCACCACGACCGCCGTGCCGTTGCCCATCACGGTGATGGTGGTGGTGCCGGGGCTCGCGGTATCGGCGCCGACGCCGGCCACGGCGAAGACCTGGCCGCCGATGACGACGTAGTCGCCGCTGGCGATGCCGTTGATGGAGAGGTCGCTGCTGTTGTCGGCGGGCACGGTGATGACCGTGTTGCCCAACGCGGCGATGTTGACCGAGCTGGCGACGGAAGTGGCGCCCAGGGTGACGCTGGCTACGCTGGCGGTCGCGGTCGAGGCCGAGATGCCGGCGCTCTGCGCCAGCGTCGTGCCGAGGTTATAGGTCGCGATGCCGTTGGCGGTGGTGGTGATGGTGTAGCTGTAGACGGCATCGGTGGCCGAGTCGGTGGTCTGGTCGATCGGCGCGGAGAGCAGCGGGTTGGCGCGGACCAGGTTCACATTGACGTCGACCAGCGCGGTGATCGCGGTCTGGGCGGTGCCGGCGGCGTCGGCGTAATTCACCGTCACCGTGTTGCGGATCGTGGTGTCCGCGGCCGTGGTGGCCCAGGCCTGGCCGACGGCCAGCGACCCTGCCGCGAGCACGGCGGCGGCCAGCGGACGCAGTCCGCCACGTTTGATTGCTTGCATCATGACAACTTCCCCTGAGGTAATTTTTTACGGGGATTAGCTGCTGCACGCCCTGATGGTGGTTTTCAGGACGCCGTCACTCCCGCGAAAACGGGAATCCAGCGGCTTTAACGGCACGGGATTCCCGCTTGCGCGGAATGACAACAGCAGCAGGCATTCCCCCTTCTTGTCGCTGCCAGACCTGCCGGACCAAGCGCCCGGAGCGGACACGACGTACCGCAACAACACCAACCCACTTCAACGACAGCGAGCTTCAAGCGCGAAAACCCGCGCATTGAACCGGTTCCCGCAGGCGCCCGCCGTTTTCCGGAAAGCAGCCCGCTCGCGGCGCGGGCAAGGCCCGCACCTGAAAATCATCCGTCCTGGACGAGTCTGGGAAAAAAATCCTGGAGAGCCCCGCCTGCGGCGGGGTTACTGCACCTGGGCGCGGAAGCCGACCTGGCCGGCCTGGCCCGGCTTCACCTCGGCGATCACCCAGCGGATGCCGGTGTAGTCGGCGGGCGTCGCCTTCGCTTTTTCCTTCTTGCCGGCCACCGTGCGCTCCACGGCGAGCTGTCCGGCCTTTGCATAGGTCTTGCCGTCCACGGTGAAGCTGATCTGGGCATGGGCGCCCGTGGCCGAGTCGGCGACAAGGCGGGTGCCGGCCGGCAGCGGGTTGTCGAGCTTCACGTCCACGGCCTTTTCGTCGCCGACGTTGCGGTAGGTCAGGGTGTAGATGAGGGTCTCGCCCGGCGCGGAGGTCTGGGCGGGGACGCGCTTCACCGTCTTCTTGCCGCCTTCGGAAACGGTGATTTCCTTCTCGGCGGTCATGGTCATCTGGAGTTCGGGCCTGGCGTGGGCCAGGGGGCTGGCCAGGGGCAGCAGGAGCACGGCGGCGGCAAGGAATCGTGCGCGCATAAAGCAATCCATCTCGGGTTCATCGGGTTGGCGTAACGGCGCCGCCGCTTTGCGGACAGCCCCGGACAAGCGCGGATAGTATGATATCCGTCACACTTTCGTAGCCCCCAGGCGTCAAGGAGGAAGGGTCTGAATGATAAACGGCTGAGCTTGGCAGCCCGGCGCAGGGTACAAAAAGATATCGGACAGGCTTTCAGTCGAGGCTATGCGGAAGCCGCTCGAAATCGTCGCTGCAAGTCGTTATGCCCGGGGCGAAAACATCGTCCAGCGCCAGACCCGCCGGCACCCCCTCCGCAAACACCTGCCAGCCCATCTGCGCGGCGAAGGCCGCCATGGCCTGCAGCACGGCGCCCGCCCGCTGCGGCGGCAGGCGGCGGAGGTAGTCCTGGCCCAGCACCATGGCCTGCCAGCCGACGCTGGCAAAGGCATCGAGGGCGGAGCCCTGGCCGTTCAGGTAAAGGGCGAGGCGGACGCCCTCCGCCGCCAGCTCGGGCAGGCGCTGGCGGAGGATGCCGGCGTCGTCCTCGCGCCAGGCGATGAAGAGCAGCAGGCGCGCGGGGGCGATGTCGTGGCGGGCGAGCCAGGCGCGCAGGCGGGCGACGACGAAGGGATCGACCAGTTGCGGCGGCGGCACCGCAAAGGCCAGGCAGAGGGAGGGCGGCAGGCCCGGCGCCTGGGCGGCCTGGCGGAACAGCCAGTCGGAGAGCTCGCGGCTGAGGCCGCACTCCTCCGCCAGCACGCCGAGGTCGGGCGTATGCGGCGGCGCCTGCGGCCAGACGGCGCGCGGCTGCAGGGCGAGCACGCGGCCGCCGGCGTCGCGCCACAGCCGCCAGGCCAGGGTGAGCCGGCCTTCCTGCAGGGCCTGGTGGAAGGCGCTTTCGCACTCCAGGCGCTCGATGCTGAAGCGGTTGAGCTCCGCGGCATCGAACTGGATGACGCCGCGCCCCACCGCCTTGGCCCGCTCCAGCGCGCGCTCGGCGGCGCGCAGCAGCTGCTCGGGGTCGTCGCCGGAGGCGGCATGCAGGGCGATGCCGGCGCTGATGCTGCAGAACACTTCGTGGCCGGCCAGCAAAAAAGGCAGCTTGAACTGCGCCTGCAGGCGCTGCGCGATGCGCCCCGCCACGCGGTAGTCGGCGACGTCCTCGACCAGCAGGGCGAAGCGCCCGCCGCCCAGGGAGGCCAGCATGCCGGCCGCGCAGGCCGCGCGCAGCCGCGCCGCCGCGGCGCGCAGGAGCTGGTCGCCGAAGTCGTAGCCCAGGGTTTCGTTGATGTGGCGCAGATGGTCGATGTCGAGCAGCAGCAGCGCCGGGGCATGCCGGCCGTGCTCCAGCAGCGGCCGCAGGGCTTCCTCGAGATGCGAGCGTGTCGGCAGCCCGGTCAGCAGGTCGACGCGGGCCAGCTCGGCCAGGCTGGGCGCATTCGCCGGGCCGCCCTCCAGCGGCTTGAAGGCGAACAGCAGGGGAAACTCCGGCACCGGCGCCGCCACCAGCAGGGCCTGCACCGCCAGGCTGCCGCTGTCGCCGCGCCAGAGCGTCAGGCGCTTGACCTGCAGCGCGTTCTGCCCCGCCATGGCCTGCGGCAGCAGCGACGCCGGCCACGACGTCATGATGTCGGTGACGGGCGCCTCCAGCAGGCTCTGCAGGTTCAGGTCGAGCAGCCTGAGCGGCGTGATGCGCAGCCAGCGCGCGGCCTGGCGGTTGGCGTAGCGGATGCGGCCCTGCTCGTCGATGGCCAGCATGCCCTCGCGCAGCGTCTGCTCCCAGTCGGCGCCCTCCATGCCGGCCTCGATGGCGACGCGCGCCCGGTCCAGCGCCAGGCAGCCGGCGGCCTTCGCGCGCAGGATCTCGGGGTCCACCGGCTTGGGCAGGCACTCGATGCCGTACATGAGCTCGGTATAGAAGCGCCGGCTGCTGTCGGAAAGATTGTCGGAGAGCAGCAGCACCGGCAGCTGGGCGCCGGCCGGATCGCCCTGCAGGCGGTTGATGAGGGAGTAGCTCTCCTCGGGCGGGTGGCCGTCGAAGACCAGCAGGGCGGGCGGGATGAGGCGGCGGTTGCGCAGGGTGCGCCAGAGGTCGTCGGTGTTCTCGAGCGCACGGCAGGAGGCCAGCGGGGCCAGCCACTCGCAGAGGCGGTCGCGGTTCGCCGCGATCGGGGACAGCACCAGAATGGCAGAGGTGGGCATCAGCCGACTCCCGCTGAAGGATGAGGAACAGGCCCGGATGTGCCGAGGCGAAACAGGGAGGCAGTCCCGGGAAAAAGTCTTCAGGGCGAGTATAGCCAGCGCCTGCGCCGCGCTCCTGCCGGGCGCGCGTCACTCGTCCGCGGGGCCGCGCGCCCGGCAGGAGCGGCCCCAGCCGCCCTCTTGGCTCCGCCTTGCCTTGTTGCTTCCGCCTTGCCTTGTCAATGGCTTTGCAGGAGCGGCTGAAGCCGCTCCTGCAAAAAACCTGACCCCGGGGCGGCCGTTATTTCAGCAGCTTGCGGCCGTTGTTGGCGGCGATGCGCAGGCGCAGCGCGTTCAGCTTGATGAAGCCCTCGGCGTCCTTTTGATTGTAGGCGCCGCCGTCGTCCTCGAAGGTGGAGATGCGCGTATCGAAAAGCGAATCGCTCTCGGACTGGCGGCCGACGACGATGACGTTGCCCTTGTACAGCTTCACGCGCACGGTGCCGTTCACGTTCACCTGCGAGCCGTCGATCATCTGCTGCAGCAGCAGGCGCTCGGGGCTCCACCAGTAGCCGTTGTAGATCAGGCTGGCGTACTTCGGCATCAGTTCGTCCTTGAGGTGCGCGACTTCGCGATCCAGCGTGATGGACTCGATGGCGCGGTGCGCGCGCAGCATGAGGGTGCCGCCCGGGGTTTCGTAACAGCCGCGCGACTTCATGCCGACGTAGCGGTTTTCCACGAGGTCGAGGCGGCCGATGCCGTTGGCGCCGCCTATCCTGTTCAGCTCGGCGAGCACGGTGGCCGGCGACTTCCTCTCGCCATTGATGGCAACGATGTCGCCACGCTCGAAGGTGAGGTCGAGATAGGTGGCCTGGTCCGGCGCCTTCTCGGGGCTCACGCTCCAGCGCCACATTTCTTCCTCGCATTCCGTCCACGGATCTTCCAGCACGCCGCCTTCATAGGAGATGTGCAGCAGGTTGGCATCCATGGAGTAGGGCGATTTCTTGCCGGCCTTGGCGTAGTCGATGGGGATCTGGCGCTCTTTCGCGTAGTTCATCAGCGTCTCGCGCGAGGTCAGGTTCCACTCGCGCCAGGGCGCGATGACCTTGATGCCGGGCTTCAGCGCATAGGCGCCGATCTCGAAACGCACCTGGTCGTTGCCCTTGCCGGTGGCGCCGTGGGAGATGGCGTCGGCGCCGACTTCGTTGGCGATTGCTATCAGACGCTTGGCGATCAGCGGGCGCGCGATGGAGGTGCCGAGCAGGTACTCGCCTTCGTAGATCGTGTTGGCGCGGAACATGGGGAAGACGAAGTCGCGCACGAATTCCTCGCGCAGGTCCTCGATGTAGATGTCCTTGACGCCCATGGCGGCGGCCTTGGCGCGCGCGGGCTCGACTTCCTCGCCCTGGCCGATGTCGGCGGTGAAGGTGACGACTTCACACTGATAGTTGTCCTGCAGCCAGCGGACGATGACGGAGGTATCGAGGCCGCCGGAATAGGCAAGCACGACTTTCTTGATGCCGGACATGGAGGTTCTCGCGCGCTAAGGCAAAGGAAGGGAAAAGCGGCGCGTATTGTACGAAGGGCCGGCGGGGCCGTCACCATGGCCGGCGCGAATGATGCGCCGTTTTACGCGGTTTCCGGCAGCAGCGCGTCCCCGTCCCCGGCGACGCGGATGCAGTTGCGGCCGGCGGCCTTGGCGGCATAGGCCGCCTCGTCCGCCCAGCCGAGCAGCTGGGCCGGGCGCAGCTCCGTCGTCGGCAGCAGCACCGCCACGCCGATGCTGACGGTGACGCGGTCCGCCACGGTCGAGCTCCGGTGCGGGATGTTCAGGTCGTGCAGGGCCGCCTGCACCTGGCGCGCCACGGCCAGCGCGCCGGCCAGCGGCGTCGCCGGCAGCAGCAGCACGAACTCCTCGCCGCCGTAGCGCGCCGCCAGGTCAGCCGGGCGGCGCAGGCAGCCCTTCAGGAGGCGGCCGACAGCCGCCAGCACGGCATCGCCCTCGGCATGCCCCCGGCTGTCGTTGAAGGCCTTGAAGCAGTCGACATCCATGAACAGCAGGGCCAGCGGCCGGACTTCGCGCCGCGCGCGATCCCACTCGCTCTGCAGGACCTCGCTGAAATGACGGCGATTGCCGAGCCCGGTGAGGGCGTCCTCGCGCACCTGCCGCGCCAGCTCGCCGGAAACGGCGCCGAACTGGGCGCGCTCCAGGGCGAGCAACTGTTCCTGCAGGAAGGCGCGCCGGTTGCGCTGCTCCACCATGAAGCCCAGCAGCGCCCCGACCAGGTTGGACGCCAGCAGGTATTGCAGGCACAGGCCCCGGTCCAGCCAGAGGTCGAACTGCCAGATCACGAGCCAGGACAGCAGGCCGGCCGCCGCGCCGATGCCCAGCGCCGGCAGGAAGCGGAAAAAACCCAGGCCGTGGACGAGGGCCAGCACGAAAATGACGACATAGCTCGAGTGCTGGTTGAAATAGGGATCGGGAAAGGCCGAGGTGCCGATGACGACGGCGACGATGGCGACCAGCGCCAGCAGGGTGGCGCAGAGATGGTAGTGGGCTTGCAGCAGGCCCAGACGCGGCAGGAGCAGAAGCGCGCCCACCACGAAGCCCTCGGCCAGGTAGATCGCCCACCATACCGCCAGGTTGGCGTCGCGCTGCGGCGGATGCGACAGCGCCTGCACCTCGACATGGGTCACCGCGCCGATCAGCAGGTAGAACAGCAGGAGCGCCCACCGCGCCTGCAGCAGGAGATCCAGGCAGCGGCTCTTCATGTGCAGGCGGAAACCGGCTTCGAGGCCCGGAGAAAAACGCAGACAGGGCGCATGGCCGTCGAGCAGCGCCGCGATGGTCCCGATGTCCCTGCTGGTCATTTCCTGTGCGTAAGGCATGGTGGCTGCCCTTCCCTGCAGCGGCTGGCAGCGTTGCGCTGCGGCAGCGATAAATCCCGGTTGGCCGTGCCGGCGCCCGGCCTGTTCAGGCGGCAGAATCTGCCAGCCGCCACTGGCGCGGACAATGCCGACCCGACCGGCGGCTCCGCGCCGCCGCGCCGGGCCGAACTGTGCGCCGGCGGACGGTATCCGGTAGCATGTGCGCCCGCGGCAGCGCGCCCGTTTGCGGAACGCGGCGCGACGGCGCAAAGGAGAGACCATGACTGCCACCCTGACCCTTGCCCGCCCGGATGACTGGCATGTGCACCTGCGCGACGGCGCCGCGCTGGCGCATACCGTCCCCGCCATCGCGCGTTATTTCGGCCGCGCCATCGTCATGCCCAACCTGCTGCCGCCGGCACGCAGCACCGCGGAGGCGCTGGCCTATCGCGAGCGCATCCGCGCCGCCCTCCCGGCCGGCTCGCGCTTCGAACCGCTGATGGTGCTGTATCTCACCGACAACACCACGCCGCAGGAAATCGAAACCGCGAAGGCCTCCGGCCGCGTGCACGGCGTCAAGCTGTATCCGGCCGGCGCCACCACGAACTCCGCCTCCGGCGTGACGGCTATCGAAAAGACCTATGCCGCCCTGGAAAAAATGGCCGAGGTTGGCCTGCCGCTGCTGCTGCACGGCGAGGTCACGCAGGCCGAGGTCGACATTTTCGACCGCGAGAAGGCGTTTATCGATGCGACGCTGAGCGGGCTCGTGCAGCGCTTCCCTGCGCTGAAGATCGTGCTGGAGCACATCACCACGGCGGAGGCGGCGCAGTTCGTGGCGGAGGCCCCGGCCCATGTCGGCGCCACCATTACCGCGCATCACCTGCTCTTCAACCGCAACCACATGCTGGTCGGCGGCATCCGCCCGCACTTTTTCTGCCTCCCGGTCCTGAAGCGGCGCAGGCACCAGGAGGCGCTGCTGCGCGCCGCCACCTCCGGCAACCCGAAATACTTCCTCGGCACCGATTCCGCGCCGCACGCGAAAGGCGCCAAGGAAAACGCCTGCGGCTGCGCCGGCTGCTATACCGCGCACGCGGCCCTCGAGCTCTATGCGGAAGCCTTCGAGGCCGCGGGCGCACTCGACAAGCTGGAAGGCTTCGCCAGCCATTTCGGCCCGGATTTCTACGGCCTGCCGCGCCACGCCGACACCATCACCCTCGTGAAGGAGGAATGGACCGTACCGGAGACTTACGCCTTCGGCGACAACGAAGTCGTGCCCATCCGCGCCGGCGGCAAGCTGGCCTGGCGGGTGCTGCCGTGAGCCACGTTCCGCTGCCGCTGGCCGAGCGTTTCCGCGGCTTCTATCCCGTCGTCGTCGATCTCGAGACCGGCGGCTTCAACTCCGGCACGGATGCGCTGCTGGAAATCGCCGCCATCACCCTGCGCCAGGACGAGCACGGCCGCCTGCACCCGGACCAACAGTTCCACGCGCATATCGCGCCCTTTCCCGGCGCCAACCTGGAACCGGCGGCGCTGGAGTTCACCGGCATCAATCCCTTCCATCCGCTGCGCCCCAGCGAGGAGGAAGGCGCCGGCCTGCGCCGCATCTTCGATGCGGTGAAAAAGGCGCAGAAGGCCGCCCACTGCAAACGCACCGTGCTGGTCGGCCACAACGCGCACTTCGACCTCGGCTTCCTCAATGCCGCGATCTCGCGCTGCAACCTGAAGAACGTCTCGCCCTTCCATCCCTTCTCGGTCTTCGACACGGTGACGCTGGCCGGCCTCGCCTACGGCCAGACCGTGCTGGCGCGCGCCTGCGCCGCGGCCGGCATCGCCTTCGACAACAGCGAGGCGCACTCGGCGCTGTACGACGCGCAGCGCACCGCCGAGCTCTATTGCGCCGTCGTCAACCAGTGGTGGGATCGCATCGGTCCGCCGCCGCAGGCGGACGGCAGCGAAGAGCCCTGAACGGCGCGTCACCAGCCGCAGCCTCTTTGTGGGTCGGACTTCAGTCCGGCAGCCGCCCCGGGATTCGGCGCCGTCGTCGGACTGAAGTCCGGCCCACAGAAAACCCCGCGATCACGACTGCCCGTTCCTGTCTTCGGGCGCCTCGGGATTCCAGTAGGGAATTTCCGGCAGGCGCGCGAACAACCGGCGCAGGCCGGCCGACCACTCTCGCCCCAGGCGCTGGAAGTACGCATCGGTTTCCGTGATGCGGTGCCGCTCTTCCACGCGCAGCAGGTTGCGCTGGTAACACAGCAGGTCGATGGGCAAGCCCACCGACACGTTGCTGCGGATACTGGACTCGAAGGACACCAGCGCGCACTTGGCCGCCTCGTGCAGCTTCGTTTCGTACTGGATCACGCGATCCAGCATGGGCTTGCCGTATTTGCTCTCGCCGATCTGGAAATACGGCGTATCGCTGCTGGCCTCGATGAAGTTGCCCTGCGGGTAGATGTGGAAGAGGCGCGGCTCTTCGCCGCGCAGCTGGCCGCCGAGCAGGAAGGAGCTGGTGAAATCGATGTCGTCCTGGCGCCGCGCATGCGGCGCATCGCGATGGATGATCTCGCGCAGCGCCGCGCCCACCAGCACCGCGATGTCGTAGAGCGAGGCCTGGTTGAAGAGGTTCGGCTCCCCGTCGTCGCGCAGGCGCTGGCGCAGCGTGCTGAGCGTGCTCTGCGTGGTGGCGAGATTGCCCGCGGAGAGAATGACGAGCACGGCCTCGCCGGGTTTCTCGAACACGGCCATCTTGCAGAACGTGGCGATATGGTCCACGCCGGCATTGGTGCGCGAGTCCGAGGCCAGCACCAGGCCATCGGCCAGTTTGATGCCTATGCAATACGTCATCGTCAGGTCCGTTTGGGGGCGGCACCCCGGCAGGGGCGACAGCAGGCCATGGATATAAGGGTGTAGTCCGGGCGGACGCCGAGCGCCACCCCGAGCGGCCTTAAACCGCCGCGCTGCCGCTGCGCGAGATCCGCAAGGAACGCATGCCCGCGCGCCGCGCATCCGCTTGCAGCGCCGCGTCCCGCAGCAGCGGACGTAAAAAAACGGCGCACCGGGCGCCGTTTTCTATCGGGAACAACGCTGCAGTCGTCATCCCCGCGGCAGCGGGGATCCAGCGCCTTGACGAACTCGTTGAAAGTCACTGGCTTCCCGCTTCCGCGGGAACGACGGCATTCAGCAATGCCTTTACAGCTTGGCCGCGTTCTCGGCCAGGTACTTCGCCACGCCTTCGGGCGAGGCGGTCATGCCCTTGTCGCCCTTCTTCCAGTTGGCCGGGCAGACTTCGCCGTGCTGTTCGGTGAACTGCAGGGCGTCGACCAGGCGGATGATCTCGTCCATGGAACGGCCGAGCGGCAGGTCGTTGACGATCTGGGCGCGCACGATGCCGTTGGTGTCGATGAGGAAGGCGCCGCGGTAGGCCACGCCACCGGCGGCTTCGACGTCATAGGCCTTGGCGATCTCGTGGGTGATGTCGGCGGCCAGGACGTACTTGACCGGGCCGATGCCGCCCTTGTCGACCGGCGTGTTGCGCCAGGCGTTGTGGGTGAAGTGGGAGTCGATGGAAACGCCGATCACCTCGACGTTGCGCGCCTTGAAGTCCGCGATGCGGTGGTCCAGCGCGATCAGCTCGGACGGGCAGACGAAGGTGAAGTCCAGCGGGTAGAAGAACACCAGGCCGTACTTGCCCTTGATGGCGGCGGACAGGCTGAAGCTGTCGACGATTTCGCCGCTGGCGAGGACGGCGGGGACGGTGAAATCCGGGGCGGGTTTGCCGACGAGAACGGCCATGACTTGTCTCCTTGTGGGTTCATGAACGGGGTGCGCCGGTCGGCGCGAAAAGTGCCCGCATCATACACGAGGCGGCGCTGCGGAAAATATTGCAGGGCCGGCGTATGCCGCGCCGGGCGGAGGCGCGCGGGCGCCGGCTCAGGGCAGGGCCGGCGCCTCCGGAAGGCAGAAAGCCCGGCGAACCGGGCTTTCTCGGGCGGAAGCGCGGCGACTCAGGACTGCGCCGGCGCGGTTTCGTTGATGAGCGGCGCGAGTTCGCCCTTCTGCATCATCTCCATCATGATGTCGCAGCCGCCGATGAGCTCGCCCTTGACCCAGAGCTGCGGGAAGGTCGGCCAGTTGGCGATGCGCGGCAGGGTGGAGCGGATCTCGGGGTTTTCCAGGATGTTCACGTAGGCGAAGGGCTTGCCGATCTGGACCAGGGCCTCCACGGCACGGGCGGAAAAGCCGCACTGCGGGAACTGCGGCGTGCCCTTCATGTAGAGGAGCACATTGTTTTCGGCGATCTGCTGCCGGATGAGGGATTCGATTTCCATGGAACTGCACCTGCGGAGTGGGATGGGCAAATTCTAGCGATTTGCTCGGGTATTGGCGACGGGTTGCGGCCGGCAACCCGCCCCAAAATTGCCGCCCTCCCCCATTTCCCGCTACCATGGCTGGACGGCAGCGGGGCTGCCGTTTTTATTTGGCGGAGCCCGCAGCTCCCCGCAATTTCGAGCAGATTCAGCAGGTAACCCTATGACCAGCGCGCTCATGCCGACCTATGCCCGGCAGCCTGTAGGCTTTTCGCGGGGCGAAGGCGTCTGGCTCTACGACACCGAAGGCCGCCGCTACCTCGACACCACCGCCGGCATCGCCGTCTGCGGCCTGGGCCACGCCAACGCCGCGGTGGCCGCGGCCATCGCCGACCAGGCCCGCACCCTCGTGCACACCTCCAACCTCTACCACATCCCCCTGCAGGAAGACCTCGGCCGCGCCCTGCGCGACGTCTCCGGCATGGAGCTCTGCTTCTTCGGCAATTCCGGCGCCGAGGCCAACGAGGCCGCCATCAAGCTGGCCCGCCTCTACGCGCACAGGCACCGGCACATCGCCGAGCCCGCCATCATCGTGATGGAGAATTCCTTCCACGGCCGCACGCTGGCGACGCTCTCCGCCACCGGCAACAAGAAAATCCAGGAGGGCTTCGAGCCGCTGGTGTCGGGCTTCGTGCGCGTGCCCTACGACGACGTCGCCGCTATCGAGAAAGCCGCGGCGGAGAATCCGAATATCATCGCCATCCTGGTCGAGCCCATCCAGGGCGAGAGCGGCGTGCGCACCGCGAAAAAAGGCTTCGGCTACCTCGAAGACCTGCGCGCGATCTGCGACAAAAACGACTGGCTGCTGATGCTGGACGAAATCCAGACCGGCAACGGCCGCACCGGCAAATACTTCGCCTACCAGCACACCAACATGCGGCCCGACGTGGTGACCACGGCCAAGGGCCTCGGCAACGGCTTCCCCATCGGCGCCTGCCTGGTGCAGGGCAAGGCCCGCGACCTCTTCGGCCCCGGCAACCACGGCAGCACCTACGGCGGCACGCCGCTGGCCTGCCGCGCCGCGCTCGCCACCATCGCCGAGCTGCGCAAGGGCCCCATCGAGAATGCGCGCCTCATGGGCGAGCGCATCATGCAGGGCTTCCGCCGCCAGCTCGGCGACCTCGGCGTCACCGTCGAGGGCGCCGGCCTCATGATCGGCGTCGTGCTGCCCAGGCCCTGCGCCGAGCTCGTGGCGCGCGCGCGAGAGGCCGGCGTGCTGCTCATCGTCAGCGCCGAGCACCGCATCCGCTTGCTGCCGCCGCTCGTCATCAGCCCCGAGGAAGCCGATTTCCTGGTGGAGAAAATCTCGGCCCTGGTGCGCGACTTCCTCAGCGCGGGGAGCAAGCCATGAGCGTCCGCCACTTCCTGACCCTGCTCGACTTCACGCCGAAGGAGCTGCAGCAGGTGCTGGACCGCGCCATCGTGCTGAAGCGGATGCACTCCGACGGCGTGGTCTACGAGCCGCTGAAGAACAGGGTGCTGGGGATGATCTTCGAAAAATCCTCCACGCGCACGCGCGTCTCCTTCGAGGCCGGCATGACCCACTTCGGCGGCTCGGCCATCTTCCTCTCGCCGCGCGACACCCAGCTCGGCCGCGGCGAGCCGGTGGAAGACGCGGCGCGCGTCATCTCGCGCATGGTCGACGTGGTCATGATCCGCACCTTCGGCCACGACCTCATCGAGCGCTTCGCCGAATATTCGCGCGTGCCGGTGATCAACGCGCTCACCGACACCCATCATCCCTGCCAGCTGCTGGCCGACCTGCAGACCTTCATCGAGCACCGCGGCGCCCTGGCCGGCAAGACCTTTGCGTGGATCGGCGACGGCAACAACATGTGCAACAGCTACATCAATGCCGCGCACCAGTTCGACTTCCAGCTGAAGATCGCCTGCCCCTACGGCTTCGAGCCCGACCCCGACCTGCTCAAGCAGTACGCGCGCAACGTCGAGCTGGTGAAGACCGCCGAGGAGGCGGCGCGCGCCGCCCACCTCATCGCCACCGATGTCTGGACCAGCATGGGCCAGGAGTCGGAGCAGAGCATCCGCAAGCGCCGCTTCTCCATGTACCAGATCAATCCGCGCCTCATGGACCTGGCCGCGCCCGACGCGCTCTTCATGCACTGCCTGCCCGCGCACCGCGGCGAGGAAATCTCCGAGGACATGCTGGACGATCCGCGCGCCGTGGTCTGGGACGAAGCCGAGAACCGCCTGCATGCGCAGAAGGCGCTGCTGGAGTTTCTGGTAGTGGGACCGGATGGCGTGAAGCGTTCCTGAGTTCTGTTTCTCTTGCCCAATCTCAGTAAAGAACGCCGGAATCGCGGCGTTTTTCATTGATGGTGCTCCGTAGCTCGTGCTTCAAAACCTTGAAGGCTCCTGTCCCTGCCTTTCGCGCCGTGCGGGCGCCGGGGTGGGGGTGCCCCCGCCCTTCGGCAGGGACACCCCCACCCCATCACCCAACGCTTTTCGCGGGCCCCGGCTGAAGCCTCGGCCGGTGGCCGTCGGCTCCGCCTCACTTCTGCTGCTGGGCGTCGGCTTCGCCTCGCCAGAAGCAGTCCTGCTGCGTCCATGCAGCAGTGCTTCATCCTTTCCAGGAAGCTGTCATTCATTCCAGGATGGCTGTACTTCCGAACTGCTGTTCAGGCGCCGCGCGCCGGCAGGGCGCGCCTGAGGCGAAGCCGCCAGCCACCGGCCGGGGCACTTGCCGGGGCACAACGGGAAGCCCTTGGGTTCTGGGAGGGGCGGGGCTCTGCCGCAGGGCGGAGACCCGCCCCTCCCAGAGCCCGAAAAGCACCGTCGTCCGCTATGACAAAGAATCCGCGGCAGAGAAAAGAACGACAGCGAGGACCCGAGCTATCGGGCCGACTCAGGAAGGCGAAGCGACGCGTCGCACTGCATCGAGCCAACCCTGGTAGAGCTTCTCGCGCACGTCGGCGGCCATCATCGGCGCGAACTCGCGCTCGCTGCGCCACAGCTCGGCAATCTGCTCCAGTGATTTGAATATCCCTGCCTGCAGGCCGGCGAGATAGACGGCGCCCAGGGCCGTGGTCTCGGTAACGGTCGGCCGCTCCACCGCCACGCCGATGATGTCGGCCAGGCGCTGCGAGACCCAGTTGTTCACCACCATGCCGCCGTCGATACGCAAGGTCTTCACGGTGTCGGCGCCGTCGCGGCGCATGGCCTCCATGAGGTCGCGCGTCTGGTAGCAGACCGACTGCAGGCCGGCGGTGACGATCTCGCCGATGCCGGTGTCGCGCGTCAGGCCGAAGATGGCGCCGCGCGCATGCGGGTCCCAGTACGGCGCGCCGAGGCCGGTGAAAGCCGGCACGAGATAAACGCCGTGGCTGTCGCCGGTGCGCTCGGCGATGCCTTCCGTTTCCGAAGCTTTTGCGATGAGCTTCAAGCCGTCGCGCAACCACTGGATGGTCGCGCCCGCGACGAAGATGCTGCCCTCGATGGCATAGGTGGTTTCGCCCTCGAGGCGATACGCCACCGTGGACAGCAGGCGGTTCTGCGAACGCACGAGCTTGCTGCCGGTGTTCAGCACCAGGAAGCAGCCGGTGCCGTAGGTGCTCTTCACCATGCCGGGCGTAAAGCAGGCCTGGCCGATCAGCGCCGCCTGCTGATCACCGGCCATGCCGCCGACCTGCACCGGCGCGCCGAGAAAACCAGCTTCGGTGCGGCCGAAGTCCGCGCTGGAATCCTTCACTTCCGGCAGCAGCGCACGCGGAATGCGGAAGAGCGCGAGCAGCTCGTCGTCCCACTGCTGCGTGACGATGTTGAAGAGCAGCGTGCGCGAGGCATTGGTGGCGTCGGTCGCGTGGGATTTGCCGCCGCTGAGTTTCCACAGCAGCCAGCTGTCGAGGGTGCCGAAGGCGAGTTCGCCGCGCTCAGCGCGTGCGCGCGCGCCCTCGACGTGGTCGAGCAGCCAGCCGAGCTTGGTCGCGGAGAAATACGGATCGAGCAGCAGGCCGGTTTTTTCCTGCACGCGGGCTTCGTGGCCGGCGGCTTTCAGTTCCTGGCAGAAGTCCGCGGTGCGGCGGTCCTGCCAGACGATGGCGTGGTGCAGCGGCGTGCCGCTGGCGCGATCCCAGAGCACGGTGGTTTCGCGCTGGTTGGCGATGCCGATGGCGGCGATGTCGTCCGCCTTCATGCCGGCCTGGCGCAGCGCCTCGCGGCACACGCTTTCCACCGTCCGCCAGATTTCCAGCGCATCGTGCTCGACCCAGCCGTCGGCGGGAAAATGCTGCCTGAACTCGAGCTGGTGCGAGGCGACGGCTACGCCCCGCGCGTCGAAGACGATGGCGCGCGTGCTGGTCGTGCCCTGGTCGATGGCGAGGAGATGGGTCGCGCTCATGCTGGCTCCCGGTGCGGGTTGAAGCTGGGTGGGCGGGCGCCCCGCCCTCTCAGGCGTAGCCCTGCGGATTGCGCGACTGCCAGCGCCAGGTGTCGCGACACATCTCGTCGAGGCCGCGCCGGGCCTTCCAGCCCAGCAGCGTGGCGGCGAGCGCGGGGTCGGCATAGCAGCTGGCCGCGTCGCCGGGACGGCGCGCGACGATATCGTAGGGAATCTTCCGGCCCGAGGCGGCCTCGAAGGCGCGGATCATCTCCAGCACCGAGCAGCCCCGGCCCGTGCCGAGGTTGATGGCGGTGGCGCCGCCCGGCGTGCTGCCCGGCAGCCACTGCAGCGCGCTGACGTGCCCCTGCGCGAGATCGACCACGTGCAGGTAGTCGCGCACGCCGGTGCCGTCGGGCGTCGGGTAATCGCCGCCGAAGACCTTCAGTTTCGGCAGGCGGCCCACCGCGACCTGGCTGATGAAGGGCATGAGGTTGTTGGGAAGGCCGTTGGGGTCCTCGCCGATGCGCCCGCTCTCGTGCGCGCCGACCGGATTGAAATAGCGCAGCAGCACGACCTGCCAGGTCGGATCGGCCTGCGCGAGATCGCGCAGCATGTCCTCGATCATGAGCTTGCTGCGGCCGTAGGGGTTGATGGCGTTGAGCGGCGCGGTCTCCGTCAGCGGCACCGTCTCGGGAATGCCGTAGACCGTCGCGGAGGAACTGAAGACGAGCCGGCGCACGCCCGCCTCGCGCATCGCGTCGACCAGCGCCAGCGTGCTGCCGAGGTTGTTGTCGTAATAGCGCCAGGGATCGGCCATGGCTTCGCCCACGGCCTTGAGCCCGGCGAAGTGGATGACCGCCTCGGGCTGCTCCAGATAGAAAACGTGGCTCAGCTCGTCGCGGTCGCGCACATCGAACTCATGCACGCGAACCTCGCGCCCGGCCAGGGCGCTCACGCGCGCCAGCGCCTCGGGCTTGCTGTTGCTGAAATTGTCGACCACCACGGGCTCGTGCCCTGCCCGGATCAGCTCCAGGCAGGTGTGCGAGCCGATATAACCCGCGCCTCCCGTCACCAATACCTTCATCAGATGGCCTCTCCATGCCCGATGCCGAAATAGCGGAAGCCGTAGGCGGCGATCTCCGCCGGTTCGTAAAGATTGCGGCCGTCGAAGATCACCGCCTGGCGCATGCTGGCCGCCAGCGCCGGAAAATCCGGGCTCCAGAATTCGTCCCAGGCCGTGACCAGGGCAACGGCATCCGCGCCCTGCACCGCCGCCGCCGCCGTGTCGGCGTATTCCAGCAGGGGCTGCCCGGGATAGACCTTCCGCAGCGCCTCCAGCGCCTGCGGATCGTAGACGCGGGTGCGGCAGCCCTGCGCCCACAGCGCCTGCAGCAGGGCATGCACGACCGAGTTATTGACGCTCGAAGTGCCGGGCTTGAAGGCCACGCCCCAGACCGCCACGACCCGGCCCTCGAGCTCGCCGCGGAAGAAGCGCCAGATCTTGCGGAAGAGGATTTCGCGCTGCGAGGCATTGATGGCCAGCACCGCGTCGATGAGGCCCGCCGTATCCAGCTCCTCCTTGATGGTGCGCGCGAAATTCAGCAGGTCGTTGGCGAAACCGGGGCCGCCGAAACCGCAGCCGGCCTGCAGGTAATCGCTGCCGACGCGCGGGTCGGCCGCCATGCCCTGGCGGATCAGCTCGATATCGACGCCGACCTTCTCGGCCAGCGCCGCCATTTCGTTCATGAAGCTGATGCGCGTCGCCAGCATGGCGGTGATGCCGAACTTGATCAGCTCGGCCGCCGCCAGCGGCACCACCATCACCTGGTTGGCCTGGCGCATGAAGGGCCGCATGACTTCTTTCACGCAGTCGATCAGGGGCGGGTCTTCCGCGCCCAGCAGGAGCAGTTCGGGCCGTTCGAAATCCGCCAGCCCCGTGCCTTCGCGGATGAAAAGCGGCAAGGTGCCGATGTAGACGCGGCCAGCGCCGCCGCCCTGCAGCTCCTGCACCTCGGCCTGGATCTTCTGCAGCGCGCCGATGGCGAGCTGGGTCAGCACCAGGATGAAGGTGTCGCCCGCGCGCGCGGCCGTGATGGGCGCGAGGGCCTCGCGCAAGGAGGCCTCGCTGTAGTCGTCGGCGAGCAAATGGAGACTGCCTTCGCCGCAGGGGCGCGCCTGCAGCAGCAGGCGGCCCGCCGCCTGCTGCTCGTCGAGCAGCTCCGGCAGCATCCATTCGCGCGTGGCGTCGAAGGCTGCGCTGGGCCGGCCCGGCGGCGGCAGGCAGAGCGCGACGTGGTTGCCCTTCTCGGCAAGCTTGGCCGCCGTCACCCAGGCGAAATGCGTGTTGCCATAAACGCTGATCTTCATGCGTCTGCCCTGCCGGCGCTGCGGATGCGTTGCAGCAGCGCCTCGGTGGAGGCGTCGAACTTGCCGGTGTCGCCGGACTGCAGGGCGATATAGGTGGCGTCGGCGATCTGCTTGCCGAGCTCCACCCCCCACTGGTCGAAGGGATTGATGTCCCAGATCACCGACATCACGAACACCTTGTGCTCGTAGAGGGCGACGAGGGCGCCCAGCGTGTAGGGATTCAGCTCGTCGAGCAGCAGCGTGGTCGAGGGCTGGTTGCCGCGGTAGCGGCGGAAGCCCGGCGCGGTGTCGCCGTTTTCCACGCAGGCATCGCCGAGCATCAGCACGCGCGACTGCGCCAGGCAGTTGGCGAGCGAAAGCTGGTGCTGCAGTTGCAGGCCGCTGCCGGACTGCGCATAGCGGCGGATCGGCGCGATGAAATCGCTGGAGACCGCCTGCGTGCCCTGGTGCAGCAGCTGGTAGAAGGCGTGCTGGGCATTGGGTCCGACATCGCCCCAGAGCACCGGGCAGGTCGCGTAATCGATGGCCTCGCCGGCGCGGCGCACCGACTTGCCGTTGCTCTCCATCTCGAGCTGGGTGAGATAGGCCGGGAAGAACTTCAGGCGGCCGTCGTAAGGCAGCACGGCGTGCGCGCGGATATCGAGGAAGGTCGCGTTCCAGACGCCGATGAGGCCGAGCAGCACCGGCAGGTTGTCGGCCAGCGGCGTGCCGCGGAAATGCGCGTCCATGAACTGCGCACCGGCGAGGAAATCGCGGAAGCCCTGCATGCCCAGCATCAGCGCGATGGGCAGGCCGATGCCGGACCACAGCGAGAAACGCCCGCCCACCCACTCCCAGAACTCGACCTGGTTGCAGGGCGGGATGCCCCACTCCGTCATGCGCTCGGGCCGCGCCGAGACGCCGATGAAGTGGTTGCGCAGCATGAGCTCGGCATCGCCGGTCTCCGCGAGCATCCACTGCAGGGCGGTGTGTGCGTTGGACAGCGTGTCGAGCGTGGTGAAGGATTTGGAGGAAACGATGAAGAGCGTGGTCTCGGGCTTGAGCGCGCCGAGCAGGTCGGCGATCTGGGTGCCGTCGATGGAGCTGGCGAAATGCAGGCGCAGGCCGGCGGCCTCGGGCGCGGTGAATTCGCCGAGCGCGTTGCAGGCCATGTAGGGGCCGAGGTCGGAGCCGCCGACGCCGATGTTCACGACATCGCTGATGGGCTTGCCGGAATAACCGCGCCACTGCCGCGAGTGGATGCGCGTGACCACACTCTCCATGCGCGCCAGGCTGGCGTACACATCCGCCACGACATTGCGGCCGCCCACCTCGATGATCTCGTCGGGCCGCGCGCGCAGGGCGGAATGCAGGGCCGGCCGGTCTTCGGTGTTGTTGACGGGGGCGCCCGCCAGCAGCGCCTGCACGGCGCTCTCGAGGCCGCATTCCCGCGCCAGCGCCAGCAGCGCGGCCAGGTCGTCCGGCTCGATGCGCTGCTTGCTGAAATCCATGTAGAGCGGACCGGCCGCGCGCGCAAAGCGCGTGGCGCGGTCCGGCTGCCGGCTGTCGCGCTGGTGCCGGGCCCGGGCCCGGGCGGCGAGCTGCTGCAGTTGCTGCCAGGCAGGCAGGGCGGAACGTGACGGCATGGGGACTCTCAGAGCAGTTGTTCTTGGAGCCAGGGGCGCAGCGATGCCGCCAGCGCCGGGTCCTTCATGGCCCAGGCGAAATTGGCCTTGAGATGGCCGAGCTTGCTGCCGCAATCGTACCGCACGCCGGCAAAGCGATGGGGACGGAACTCGCTGCCGGCAAGCAGCGCGGCGATGCCGTCGGTGAGCTGGATCTCGCCGCCCGCGCCGGGCTCGAGCTGCTGCAGCGCGGTGAAGACCGCGCCCGGCAGCACATAGCGCCCGACCACGGCCAGCGTGCTCGGCGCCACGTCCGGCGCCGGCTTCTCGACCAGGCCGGCGATGCGCTCGCCGGCGAGGGACACCACGCCGTAGCGATGGGTCTGCTCGCGCGGCACGTCCTCCACGGCCAGCGAGAAGGCGCCGCTGTCGCGGTGCAGCGCCACCATGTCGGCGAGACAGCCGGCGCCCGGCGCATCGATGAGGTCGTCGGGCAGCATCACCGCGAAGGGGCGGTTGCCCACCACCGGCTGTGCGCAGAGCACGGCATGGCCGAGGCCCAGCGCCTGCGGCTGGCGCACCACGGAAAAGCGCATGCCGGGCGGGAACACGGCGCGCACCTGCGCCAGCAGCTCGTGCTTGCCGCGGCTCTCCAGCATGTGCTCGAGCTCCCAGGAGTGGTCGAAATGGTCCTCGATGGCGCGCTTGCTGGCGCTGGTCACCAGCACCACGTCGCGGATGCCGGCGCGGTGGGCCTCTTCCACGGCGAGCTGGATCAGCGGCACGTCGACGATGGGCAGCATTTCCTTGGGCACGGCCTTGGTCGCCGGCAGGAAACGGCTGCCCAGCCCGGCCACCGGAAGAACGACAACATCAATAGTCACTGCAGGGCTCCTGAATGCTGGGGCGCGTATTGTAGCCGCAGACCGGCGCGCACAGGCACGCGGCTAGAGCCGCCACACGCGGAAACCCTGCCTTTCCAGGGTGGCGCGGCTGAACACGGACTTCACGTCGATAAAGGGCGTGCCGGGGCCGCATTTGCGCTGCAGCGCGGCGAGGTCGACGTTCCGGACCGCAGCGTGGGCCACGGCCGCGATGACGGCATCGACTTCCCGCAGGGCCGCGAAATCGGCGAGGCGCACGCCGTATTCCCGTTCCGCTTCCTGGGCCTCGGCCACCGGGTCCCAGATGGCGAC
The DNA here is from genome assembly GCA_049320605.1 of Pseudomonadota bacterium. Classification (GTDB taxonomy): domain Bacteria; phylum Pseudomonadota; class Gammaproteobacteria; order Pseudomonadales; family Moraxellaceae; genus UBA2031. The sequence continues at coordinate 201,418 of JBMOQI010000021.1, forward strand.
TTCGAGGCCGTAGTCCTCGAGCTCGCGCACGATGTCGATGACCTTGCTGTTGCGCGTGTCGGCGCAGTTTTCCTTGAAGGTCAGGCCCATGACCAGCACGCGCGCGCCGGCCCGCATGCGCCCGGCCCGCACCATCTGCTTGATGGCCTGGCTGGCGATATAGGAGCCCATGCGGTCGTTGATGCGGCGCGCCGCCAGCATGATGGCGGGGTTGTAGCCCAGCGTGGAGACCTTGTGCGTCAGGTAATAGGGATCGACGCCGATGCAGTGGCCGCCGACGAGGCCGGGCCGGAAGGGCAGGAAATTCCATTTGGTGCCGGCGGCTTCCAGCACTTCCATGGTGTCGATGCCCATCATGTTGAAGATGATGGCGAGCTCGTTGATGAGCGCGATGTTGACGTCGCGCTGGGTGTTCTCGATGACCTTGGCCGCCTCGGCGACGCGGATGCTGGAGGCGCGGTAGACGCCGGCCTCGACGACGAGCTCGTAGAGCGTGGCGACCTGGTCGAGCGTGGCCGCATCTTCGCCGGCGACGATCTTGATGATGGTCTCCAGGCGGTGCGCCTTGTCGCCGGGATTGATGCGCTCCGGCGAGTAGCCGAGGCGGAAACCCTCGCCGCGCCGGCGGCCGGAGAGACGCTCGAGAATCGGCGCGCAGACTTCGTCCGTCACGCCCGGATACACCGTGGACTCGTAGATCACGATGGCGCCCGGCTTCAGGTTGGGCGCGATGCTCTCGGTGGCCTTGATGACGGGCGTCAGGTCGGGCTGCTTGGCGTTGTCGATGGGCGTGGGCACGGCGACGATGATGAAGTCGGCCTCCGCCAGCAACTTGCTGTCGCTGCTGAAGCGCAGGCGCGTGGCCTGCGCGAAGGCGGCCGCCTCCATCTCGCCGGTGGGGTCGCGGCCGCCGCGATAGGCGGCGAGCTTGGTTTCGCTGATGTCGAAACCGATGGTGTCGAGCCTGCGTCCGAAGGCCAGGGCCAGCGGCAGCCCCACATAGCCCAGCCCGACGATGGCAACCGTTTTCGACTGAATGACAGACATGCATTCCCCCTCGAGCGCCGTGCTCAGGCAATGATCCCGCGCGCGCGGCAATAGCCGATCAAAGTCTCCACGGACTCTTCTATAGTCTGTCGGGATGTATCAATGATGACCTCGGGCTGCTCCGGCGGCTCGTAGGGCGACGAAATTCCCGTGAAGTCGCGGATCTCGCCCGCCCGCGCCTTCTTGTAGAGCCCCTTGACGTCGCGCTCTTCGCAGGCCGCGAGCGGGCAGCTGATGTAGACCTCGATGAAATCGCCGGCGGGCATGGAGGCGCGCACCATGTCGCGATCCTTGCGGAAGGGCGAGATGAATGCGGTGATGGCGATGACGCCGGCGGCATTGGCCAGCTTGGCGAGCTCGCCGATGCGGCGGATGTTTTCGGTGCGGTCGCTTTCCGAAAAGCCCAGGTCCCGGCAGAGACCGTGGCGGACGTTGTCGCCGTCGAAGACGAAGGTGTTGCAGCCCATCTCGAACAGCCGCTGCTCCAGCGCATGCGAAACGGTCGACTTGCCGGCGCCCGACAGCCCGGTGAACCACAGGGTGGCCGCGCGATGGCCATTGCGCTGCTCGCGCAGGGCGCGGGTGACGACGGGCTTGTGCCAGACCAGGTTGGAACCGCTCACCACGACCTCGCTTTGCATTTTTTATTCTGGTCCCCGCTGCTGCGCCGGGGCGGCGCTGCCCGCGGCCTGCCGGCGGAAATAACGACCGGAAAGAAACGACTCGGCAGGATGCTAGCACCCTGCCGGATGAGCGCCTAGCTTCCGCCCGGAATAAGGCCGGCCCGGGCAATCCGCTGTCCGGGCCGGCGCAAAAGCAGCTCGAACGGCGGCTCAGTCCCGCTCGATATCCTGCCAGCCCTTCACGCCCCAGGCCGGGAACTGTTCGCGCACGAAGGCATGCAGTTCCTGCGGGTCCAGCGACAGCAGCAGCTCGCGGTTGCGCGCCTTGAGCTTGTCGGTGTCGACGGCCGCGGCGGCGGCGATCATGCCGGCGCCGGCCGTGGCGTTGCTGAGGCGGTCGATGACGATGAAGCTGCCGCTGCCGCGGCAGGCGCGATAGGCGTCGAAAGCCACCGGCGCATTCACCACCACGCGGCAGAGACCGATCTCGTTGAGGCCGAGCTGGGCGGCTTCCGCCTGCGCCAGCGAATTCACGTCGATCCGGTGCAGGATCTGCTCGACGCGGCCGAACACCGCCTTGCCGGCGAGCTTGAAGATGTATTCCTTGCCGGGCTGCAGCGGGTTGTCGTTCATCCACACCAGGTACGCATCGAAGGCCTGCGAAACCGACGGCGCCGTTTCGCCGCTGCGCACGATCATGTCGCCGCGCGAGCAATCGACTTCGTCTTCCAGCGTCAGCGTGATGGCCTGGCCCACGCAAGCGGCGGCGGCAAGACCCTGTGCCGTCAGCACTTCCTTGACGCGGCTTTGGCGGCCGGAGGGCAGCACGGTGATGGCATCGCCCTTCTGCACGGTGCCCGCGGCAATAGTGCCGCAGAAGCCGCGGAAGTTCAGGTTGGGACGGTTCACGTACTGCACCGGCAGGCGGAAAGCCTCCAGCGCAACGTCGTGCGAGACCTCGACGGTCTCGAGCAGGTTCATCAGCGTCGGGCCGCTGTACCAGCCCATGTGTTCGCTCGCTGCCACCACATTGTCGCCGCGCAGCGCCGAGATCGGCACGAAGCGGATGTCGGGAATGTCGAGCTCCCTTGCGAACTCGCTGTAGTCGGCGCGGATGCGGTTAAAGACCTCCTCGCTGTAGTCGACGATGTCCATCTTGTTGATGGCGACGATGACGTGCCTGATGCCGAGCAGGCTGACGATATGGCTGTGCCGGCGCGTCTGCGTCTTCACGCCGTAGCGCGCGTCGATCAGGATGATGGCAAGGTTGGAGGTCGAGGCCCCCGTCGCCATATTGCGCGTGTACTGCTCGTGGCCCGGGCAGTCGGCGATGATGAACTTGCGCTTTTCCGTGGAGAAATAGCGGTAGGCCACGTCGATGGTGATGCCCTGCTCGCGCTCGGCCTGCAGGCCGTCCACCAGCAGTGCCAGGTCGATTTCCTGGTCGGTGGTGTTGTACTTCTGCGAGTCCTTCTGGATGGCGGCGAGCTGGTCCTCGAAGATCAGCTTGGAGTCGTGCAGCAGGCGGCCGATCAGCGTGCTCTTGCCGTCGTCGACGTTGCCGCAGGTGATGAAGCGCAGCAGGTCCTTGTTCTCGTGCTGCCTGAGGTAGCCGAGGATGTCTTTCTCGATGAGATCGGATTGATGGGACATTTCAGAAGTACCCCTCCATCTTTTTCTTTTCCATGGAGCCCGAGGAATCGTGGTCGATCACGCGGCCCTGGCGCTCGGAGGTCCGGGTCAGCAGCATTTCCTGGATGATGTCGGGCAGCGTTGCCGCGGTGGACTCCACGGCGCCGGTGAGCGGATAGCAGCCCAGCGTGCGGAAGCGCACGAACTTCTTCCGGATGCGCTTTTTCTCGTCGTCCGAGAGATAGGTCAGGATGCGCTCGTCGTCGATCATGATGAGCGTGCCGTCGCGCTCGATGACCTCGCGCTCGGCGGCGAAGTAGAGCGGCACGATCTCGATGTTCTCGAGGAAGATGTACTGCCAGATGTCGAGCTCGGTCCAGTTGGAGAGCGGGAAGACACGGATGCTCTCGCCCTTGTCGATACGGCTGTTGTAGAGGTTCCAGAGTTCGGGACGCTGGTTCTTGGGGTCCCAGCGGTGGTTCCTGTCGCGGAAGGAATACACGCGCTCTTTCGCACGCGACTTTTCTTCATCGCGACGCGCGCCACCGAAGGCCGCATCGAACCTGTACTTGTTCAGCGCCTGCTTCAGGCCTTCGGTCTTCATCACGTCGGTGTGCCTGGCGGAGCCGGCGGTGAAGGGATTGATGCCGGCCTTCACGCCCTCCTCGTTGATGTGCACGATGAGCTGCCAGTTGTGCTTTTTCGCCATGCGGTCGCGGAAGCGGATCATCTCCCGGAATTTCCAGGTGGTGTCGACGTGCATGAGCGGGAACGGCGGCTTGCCGGGCGCGAAGGCCTTCAGGGCCAGGTGCAGCATCACGGCGGAATCCTTGCCGATGGAATAGAGCATCACCGGGTTTTCGAACTCGGCCGCGACCTCGCGGATGATGTGGATGGATTCGGCCTCGAGCTGTTTCAGGTGCGTGAGGCGCTGTTCGGAGAGATTCACCATGGCAATTCCGTCAAAACCGTAGGAGCGGCTTCAGCCGCGAACCCTGCCGTTGCCGGGATTCGCGGCTGAAGCCGCTCCTACGGGCAAGGGCAGGTCGCCACTCTAGGCAATTTCAGGTATTTATGAAAATATCTATTCGTATCTAGACCTATAGGTTTTTCTCTATGCACCGCCAGGCCCTGATCCGGGCGACCAGCCAGCAGCTCCTGGCCTTCGAGACCACGGCCCGGCTGCTCTCCGTGACCCGGGCCGCGGCCGAGCTCAACACCTCGCAGCCCACCGTCTCCATCCAGATGCGCGAGCTGGCCGCGAGCATCGGCCTGCCGCTCTTCGAGCAGCAGGGCAAGCGCCTGGCGCTGACCGAGGCCGGGCGCGAGCTGCAGGAGACCGTGCGCGAGATCTTCGCCTGCTGGGGCCGCTTCGAATCCCATATCGCCGCGCTGCAGGGCGTGAAGCGCGGCACCCTGCGCCTCGCCGCCGTGACCACGGCGGAATACCTGCTGCCGCAGCTGCTCGGCCCCTTCTGCGACGCCTTTCCCGGCATCGACGTCGAGCTCGCCGTGGAAAACCGCCGCACCATCCTGCAGCGCCTCGACCAGGACATGGACGACCTCACCGTCATCATGGTGCCGCCCGAGGACCGGCGTCTGCGCGTGCTGCCCTTCGTGGACAACCCGCTGGTGGTGATCGCCGCGGCCGGGCATCGCCGGGCCGGGTCCAGCCGGGACGGAAAAAAATGCACGCTGAAGCAGCTGCAGGAGGAGCGCTGGCTGCTGCGCGAGGAAGGCTCGGGCGGCCGCCTGATCGTGGAGGCGCATTTCGCGCAGGAAGACTTCACGCCGCGCGTGGCCATGGCGCTCGGCTCCAACGAGGCCATCAAGCATGCGGTGGCGGGCGGGCTCGGCATCACCGTGCTGTCGCGGCATGCGCTGCACGGCAGCGACGGCCTGGTGGAGCTGAAGGTGAAGGGCTTTCCGCTGGCGGGGCAGTTCAGCTTCGTGATGCGCGAGGGGCGGCGGCTGTCGCCGGCCGCCGAGGCTTTTCTGCAGTTCGCGCGGCGGCGTATTGCGCAGCGGAGTTGAAACGGCAGGGTTTGCCGAGATTCGGCTCGCGGCTGAAGCCGCTCCTACAAAACTGACGGGCTTTCCGTAGGAGCGGCTTCAGCCGCGAACATTGGCATTAAGGCCGCACCGAAGGCGTCGGCCTGAAGCGTGCCGTCAGCTGGCTCACTGACCCGAAGCGGGAGGCGTATCCGCGGCGGGCTGCCCGGTGGGCGGCGGCGCGGGTTCCTCAACAGTAGCGGGCGCCTTCCGTTGGGCCTTTTCGGCTTTCTTTTTCTTCTTTTCCAACTCCCGCTGGCGCTTTTCGAACTGATAGTTGGGCTTGGCCATGGAGTTTCTTCCTTTGCGTGGTTTCAACCACGATAACGCATCCGGGACAGGTTACCAAAAAGCTTGTCCCCCGCTGACGCCGTCGGCTACTTGAATTCGGTTTCAATGCCCCAGATAAGCCGCGCGCACGCGCTCATCCGCCGCCAGCCCGGCCGCGGGGCCTTCCAGCGTGATGCGCCCCGACTCCATCACATAGGCGCGCGTCGCCGCCGCCAGCGCCAGGCGCGCATTCTGCTCGACGAGCAGAATGGCCACGCCCTGCGCATTGATCTCGCGGACGATGCTGAAGATCTTCTCCACCATCAGCGGCGCCAGGCCCATCGAAGGCTCGTCCAGCAAGAGCAGTTTCGGGCGGCTCATCAGCGCGCGGCCGATGGCCAGCATCTGCTGCTCGCCGCCGGAGAGCGTGCCGGCGGGCTGCTGCGCGCGCTCTTGCAGGCGCGGAAAGAGGCCGTAGGCCTTGTCGAGGTCCGCGCGGATGGCGGCCTTGTCGTTGCGGTGGAAAGCGCCCATCAGCAGGTTTTCCGCCACGGTGAGGCGGCCGAAGATGCCGCGGCCTTCCGGCACCAGCGCCAGGCCGTGACGCACGCGGTCGTGCGCCGGCAGTGCCCCGAGATCGCGGCCCGCATACCGGATGCTGCCGCGCGCAGGGCGCAGCAGGCCGCCCAGGGTGTTCAGCGTCGTGGTCTTGCCGGCGCCGTTGGCGCCGATCAGCGTGACGAGCTCGCCCTCGCCCACGGTGAGGCCGATGCCTTTCACCGCCTGGATGCCGCCGTAGGCGACGGCCAGGTTCTCCACGCTCAGCAGGCTCATGCGCGCATTTCCTTTACGATCGGTTCGCGGCTGAAGCCGCTCCTACGGCCATTTTGGATTCCTGTAGGAGCGGCTTCAGCCGCGAACCACCAGGCTTCACCCGAACTCATGCCGCGCCGCTCCCCAGATAGGCCTCAATTACGCGCGCGTCGCGCTGCACTTCCGCCGGCGTGCCTTCCGCGATCCTCTCGCCGAAATCCAGCACCGCGACGCGGTCGCACAGGCCCATCACCAGCTTCACGTCATGCTCGATGAGCAGCACGGTGACGCCTGCGCCGCGGATGCGCGTGATGAGCTCGCGCAGGCCGTCGGTCTCGGTGGGGTTCATGCCGGCCGCGGGCTCGTCCAGCGCCAGCAGCTTCGGTGCCGTGGCGAGCGCGCGGGCGATTTCCAGGCGGCGCTGGTCGCCGTAGGCAAGCTCGCTGGCCAGCCTGTGCGCGGATTTCGCAATGCCGACGTAGTGCAGCAGCTCCTGCGCCTTCTCGCGAATGGCTTTTTCTTCGGCCCGCGCGAAGGCGTGCCTCGTGACGGCGCCGAACACGCCGGTGCGGCTGCGGCAGTGCCGCGCCACCATGACGTTCTCCAGCGCGCTCATGTGGTTGAACAGGCGGATGTTCTGGAAGGTGCGGGCGATGCCGCGCCTGACGATGGCGTGCGGCTTCAGTTTCAGCGGCAGCGTCTCGCCGGCGAAGATGCGTTCGCCGCTTTCCGCCTGGTAGAGCCCGGTGATGACGTTGAACAGCGTGGTCTTGCCGGCGCCGTTGGGCCCGATCAGGCCGTACACGCAGCCGTCGGGAATGCAGAGGCTGACGTTGTTCAGCGCCTTCAGGCCGCCGAAGCGCTTCTCGATATTTTTCAGCTGGAGCAGCTCAGTCATGAGCGCCCTCCTCCAGCTCTTCGCGCCGCCGCGCCGAGGGCCACAGCCCGGCCGGGCGGAACAGCATGACCACGATCAGCGCCAGGCCGAAGAGCAGCATGCGCAGGTTCTCCGGGTCCACGACCATGCGGCCGAAGAGGCCGCGCTGCAGCGGATTGATGATGTCGCGCAGGAATTCCGGCGTGATGGTGAGCAGCACGGCGCCGAGGATGACGCCGGGAATGTGGCCCATGCCGCCCAGCACCACCATGCACACCACCATCACCGACTCCATCAGCGTGAAGGACTCGGGGCTGACGAAGCCCTGGAAGGCGGCGAAGAGCCCGCCGGCGATGCCGCCGAAGCTGGCGCCCATGGCGAAGGCCAGCAGCTTCACGTTGCGCGTGTTGATGCCCATGGCGGTGGCCGCGACCTCGTCCTCGCGGATGGCCACCCAGGCGCGGCCGATGCGCGAGTTCTCGAGGCGCAGGCAGACGAAGATGGTGAACAGCGCCGCGGCGAGGAAGAGGTAGTAATAGGCGTAGTCGCCGGAGAAGCGCGTGCCGAACAGGGTGAAGCCGCTCTCCAGGCGATAGCCGAACAGCGATACGCCATCGATGAGGTTGATGCCCTGCGGGCCGTTGGTGATGTTCACCGGCCGGTCCAGGTTGTTCATGAACAGGCGCACGATCTCGCCGAAGCCCAGCGTGACGATGGCGAGGTAGTCGCCGCGCAATCTTAATGTCGGCGCGCCGAGCGTGGCGCCGGCGAGGCAGGCCAGCGCGGCACCGGCCGGCAGGATCATCCAGGCCGAGACGTGCAGGTCGAAATGCGGCGAGGCGAGGATCGCGAAGAGATAGGCGCCCACCGCGTAGAAGGCGATATAGCCGAGGTCGAGCAGGCCGGCATAGCCGACGACGATGTTGAGCCCCAGCGCCAGCATGGCGTAGAGCAGTACGAAATCGAGAATCCGCACCCAGGAATTGCCGAAGGCGCCGCCCATCACGAAAGGCGCGATCAGCAGCGCGAGCGCGAGCGCCGCGTAGGCGATCCAGACTCTGGCCGGCGCTTTCATAGGCAACCCCTCCCCATCGTCATCCCCGCGAAAGCGGGGATCCAGTGACTTTCATCAGCGCTGCAAAGGCGCTGGGTTCCCGCTTTCGCGGGAACGACGAAATGAAGGGAACTAGCGTCACCCATCACGGCCGCTCCGCCACGCGCTCGCCCATCAGGCCGGAAGGCCGGAACACCAGCACCAGGATCAGCACCATGAAGGCGAACACGTCCTGGTATTGCGAGCCGAGCAGGCCGCCGGTGAAGTCGCCGATATAGCCGGCGCCCAGCGACTCGATGATGCCGAGCAGGAGGCCGCCGACCACGGCGCCGGCGAGGTTGCCGATGCCGCCCAGCACCGCCGCGGAAAACGCCTTCAGGCCGAGCAGGAAGCCCATGTAGGAATGCGCCTGCCCGTAGTTGGCCGCGACCATGACGCCGGCCGTGGCGCCGAGGCAGGAGCCGATGACGAAGGTCATGGCGATGACATGGTTCACGTTCACGCCCATGAGCTGCGCCACCTGCGGGCTCTGCGAGGTGGCGCGCATGGCGCGGCCGAGCCGCGTGCGGTTCACCAGCAGCATGAGTCCGCCCATGATGGCCGCCGCCAGCACGACGATGAGAAGCTGCAGCGAGGTGATGGAGGCGCCGAGGAACTGGTGCGGGACCAAAGGCAGCACCTGCGGAAAGGCGACGTACTGGCGGCCCCAGACGATCATGGCCAGGTTCTGCAGCACGATGGAAACGCCGATGGCGGTAATCAGCGGCGCCAGGCGCGGGGCATGGCGCAGCGGCCGGTAGGCGACGCGCTCCACGGCCAAGCCGAGCAGCGCGCAGAGCGGCACCGCCATCAAGAGGCTCAGGGCGACGAGCACGAGGCCGGGCAGGTCGATGCCGGCGCCCAGCAGCAGGTTGAGGCAGGTGATGGTGATCATGGCGCCGATCATCACGATTTCGCCGTGCGCGAAATTGATGAGGCCGAGGATGCCGTAGACCATGGTGTAGCCGAGGGCGATCAGCGCGTAGATGCTGCCCAGGATCAGGCCGTTGACGAGTTGCTGAACCAGAATGTCCAAAGGCGGCAGTCCTGCGTGGGGAGACGATAACGATAGACAAGGCCGGGGCAATGCGGCGAAGGGTACGCAGGATTCATGCCCGACTCAACGCTCGGGGCTTTGACTAGCCCTCCGGCGAGGTCATTGCATGGCGTAGCTGGCTTTCGTGCTTTTCGGGTTCTGGAAGGGGTGGGTCTCCGCCCTTCGGCAGAGCCCCACCCCTTCCAGAACCCAACGGCTTCCCGTTGTGCCCCGGCTGAAGCCTCGGCCAGTGGCCGTCGGCTTCGCCTCAGGCGCGCCTTGCTGGCGCGCAGCTGTTGCACAGCCCTCACGGAAAGAACAGCTATCCCGAGAATGATGAAGCAGTGCAATGCTGCAGGGACGCAGCAGGCTCGCTTCTGGCGAGGCGAAGCCGATGCCTACAACGGAAGTGAGGCGGAGCCGGCGGCCATCGGCCAAGACCTCTGCCCGGGCCCGCGAAAAGCGTTGGGTGATGGGGTAGGGATGTCCCTGCCGAAGGGCGGGGGCATCCCTACCCCAGCGCCCTTACAGCGCAGAAGGCAGGGGCAGGGGCAGGGGCAGGGGCAGGGGCAGGAACCAGCACCACGGCCTCTCTCGATACAACCGCCGCGAGCCAGCTCTCCAGTAGCAGGGGCTTATTTCGCCGCCGGAGCGGCAGCCGCGACTGGCGCCGGAGCACCGATGGTCTTCAGGAACTTCCACTGCCCGCCTTCCACGCGGTAGACGCTGATGGCCCCGCCCTTGAGGTCGCCGTTCTCGTCGAAGGTGATGTGGGCGGTGACGCCGTCATGCTTGGTCCTGGCCATTTCCGGCAGGTACTTCGCAGACTCTACGGAGCCGGCACGCTGCATGGCGTGGGCGACGACCATCATGGCGTCGTAGCAGTAGGGCGCGTAGAGCTGGATGACGCCGTACTTTGCCTCGAAGCGCTGCTTGAACTCGGGGCCGTGCGGCATGGATTCCAGCGGCACGCCGGGCAGCGAGGCGGTGACGCCTTCCGCGGCCGGGCCGGCCAGCTTCATGAACTCGGCGGTATGGATGCCGTCGCCGCCCAGCAGCTTCGCCTTCAGGCCCAGCGTCTGCATCTGCCGGGCCATGGGCGCGCCCTGCCCGTCCATGCCGCCGTAGAAGACGAGGTCGGGGGCCGTGCCCTTGATCCGGGTGAGGATGGCGGTGAAGTCGGAGGCCTTGTCGTGGGTGAACTCGTGCAGGATCACCGTGCCGCCGCTGGCCAGCACGGCCTTTTCGAACTCGGCGGCCAGGCCGGCGCCGTAGGCGGTCTTGTCGTCGATGATGGCGATCTTCTTCGCGCCCATGTCCTTCACGGCGAATTCGCCCAGCGCCTTGCCCTGCTGCACGTCGTTGGCCATGACGCGGAAGGCGCCCTTGTAGCCCTGCTGGGTGTACTTGGGATTGGTGGCCGAGGGCGAGACCTCGACGATGCCGGCCTCGTTGTAGATGCGCGAGGCGGGAATGGTGGTGCCGGAGTTGAGGTGGCCGATGACGACGTTGACGCCGTCGTCCACGAATTTCTTGGCGACGGTGGTGGCGATGCGCGGGTCGGCCTGGTCGTCCTCGCTCATCAGCAGGAAGGTCGCCTTCCTGCCGCCGATCTCGAAGCCACGCGCGTTGAGCTCGTCGATGGCGAGGCGCACGCCGTTCTCGTTGTCCTTGCCGAGATGGGCCTGCGGGCCGGTCAGCGGCGCGGCATGGCCGATTCTGACCACGAGGCTGCCGTCGGCGGCGACGGCGCCGTCCCGGTTGTCGTTCTTGCTGCAGGCGGCGAGGCCCAGCGTGGCGGCCAGCGCGGCCAGGGTAAGCATGCGTTTCATGGGAAATTCCTTTGCGGTGGCGGTTCCGTGGCGAGGGCGGATTATTGCCCGCCCTCCGGTGGCTGGGAAGCGGCGGCCTGGCGGAGGCTGAACCGCGTCTCGTTCTGCGGTGGCGGGCGAGTTTCGCGCTGACGGCGGCCGGTCGGGGCCGCTACACTAGCGGCCTGTTTGCGGTTCGCGGCTGAAGCCGCTCCTACCGTGCCCCGTAGGAGCGGCTTCAGCCGCGAACCCCTCCCCCAATATCCGAAGCCGCCCATGACCCATCTCTCCCCCACCGTCGACCTCGCCATCGCGCTGATGCGCGAGCCCTCCGTCACGCCCTTCGACGCCAACTGCCAGACGCTGATGATCGAGCGCCTCGAGAAGATCGGCTTCCGCGTCGAACGCCTGCGCTTCGGCGACGTCGACAATTTCTGGGCGCGGCGCGGCAGCGCAGGTCCGGTGCTGGCCTTCGCCGGCCACACCGACGTGGTGCCGACCGGGCCGCTGGAAAAATGGAACGTGCAGCCCTTCGCGCCGGAAATCCGCGACGGCATGCTGATCGGCCGCGGCGCCGCCGACATGAAGGGCTCGCTGGCCGCCATGGTCGTCGCCTGCGAGCGCTTCGTGGCGCAGCATCCGCAGCACCAGGGCTCCATCGCCTTCCTCATCACCAGCGACGAAGAAGGCAGCGCCGTGAACGGCACGGTGAAAGTCATCGAAACGCTCGAAGCCCGCAACGAAAAAATAAGCTGGGCCGTGGTGGGCGAGCCCTCCTCCGTGAACCGGCTCGGCGACATGATCAAGAATGGCCGCCGCGGCTCGCTGAACGGCATCCTCACCGTGAAGGGCGTGCAGGGGCATGTGGCCTATCCGCAGCGCGCCGACAATCCCATCCACCGCGCGGCACCGGCGCTGGCCGAGCTCTGCGCGGAAGTCTGGGATCAGGGCAACGCGTTCTTTCCGGCGACCTCGTTCCAGATCTCCAACCTCAACGCGGGCACCGGCGCCAACAACGTCATCCCCGGCGAGATGGAAGTGCTGTTCAATTTCCGCTTCTCCACCGAAGTCACCGCGCAGGAACTGCGCGAGCGCACCGAGGCCATCCTCGACAGGCACGGCGTGCGCTACGAGCTGAAGTGGAACCTCTCCGGCCATCCCTTCCTGACCGCGCGCGGCGAACTCGTCGATGCGGCGGTGGACAGCATCCGCGAGGTCTGCGGCGTGAATGCCGAGCTTTCCACCACAGGCGGCACCTCCGACGGCCGCTTCATCGCGCCCACCGGCGCGCAGGTGGTGGAGATCGGGCCGCTCAACGCCACCATCCATAAAGTGAACGAGGAAGTCAGCGTCGCCGATCTCGACACGCTGACCGACGTGTACGAACGCCTGCTCGAAAAACTGCTGGCCTGACGCTTATTTTCCGTTTATTCCCGTAGGAGCGGCTTCAGCCGCGAACATGCTGGTTCGCGGCTGAAGCCGCTCCTACAAAACCCTGCAGGAAACGGGTGTCTCGCATGACTTCGTTGCGCTGCCCCCTCTGTCGCGCGCCGCTTGTGGCCGGCGAAAAAGCCGCGAGCTGCGCGCAGGGCCACAGCTTCGACCGCGCCCGCGAAGGCTATCTGAACCTGCTGCCGGTGCAGCAGAAAAACAGCCTCGACCCCGGCGACGACGCCGCCATGGTCGCCGCCCGCCGCGCCTTCCTCGAAGCCGGCTTCTATTCGCGCTTTCGCGATACGCTAAGCGGATTGCTGACGCCGCTACAGCCAGAGCACCTGATCGACAGCGGCTGCGGCGAAGGCTGGTATACCGTCGCCCTGCACGCGGCGTCACAGCAGACCACGGCTTTCGATATCAGCAGGAACGCCATCAAACGCGCGGCCCGGCGTGACCCGCGCATCACCTGGCTGGTGGCCAGCAGCAACGACCTGCCTCTGGACGACGCCTGCGCCGATGCCATGATCGCGATTTTCAGCCCGCTGCATCCGCGGGAGGCGGCGCGCGTGCTGAAGCCGGGTGGCTATCTGCTGATCGCCGCGCCCGGCGCAAAGCACCTGTGGGAATTGCGCGAGGCGCTGTATCCGGAAGTGCGCGCGCATCAGGCGGAAAAATGGCGGGAGGAGCTGCAGGCGGACTTCGATTTTCACGCCGGGGCGCAGGTCGCGTTTCGCGTCGACCTGCCGGATAACGCCAGCGTGAACCGGCTCTTGAAGATGACGCCGCACTACTGGCGCGCGCCGCGCGAACGTCGTGCCGAGGTGGAAAAACTGCCGGCGCTGGCGACGCAGGCGGATTTCCGGATCTTGCTGTTCAAACGGCGTTGAGGGCCTGGTCGGTTCGCGGCTGAAGCCGCGCCTACGGCCCCGCCATCACCACATCAGATCGTCGGGAATCCGATAGGCCGCGTAGGGGTCGTCCGGATCGGACGCCGCCGCCACGGTGCGCGTGTTCAGCAGCACGATCACGGCCGCATCGCGCTGGCGGATCTTTTCGGCCACCACGGTCGGCACCAGCTCGTAACCCTCGCCCAGCCGCACGATGCCGATCTGGCCCTGCACGAGCTGTGCCTGCTGTGCCGCCGTCACGTACAGCTTCTTGACCTTCTTTTCATCCGTGAACTGGTAGTGCACGCTGCCGCCCGTGCGCGCGATGCGATGGCGCTCGACGAGCTGGCGAATCTGCGCCGTGAGTTCGCGGCGCTGCTTTTCTTCCTGCTGGGCACGGCTCAGCGCGCGGTCGCGCTCGGCCTTTTCCGCCAGCGCTTTTTCTGCCAGCTTCTGCGCAGTTTCGGCGTTGGGATCTTTCGCCTGCTGGCGCTTTTCGTGCTCGGCCATGCGCGCTTTTTTCGCGTTGGCCAGGCCGGCCTTCAGCAACTGGTCTTTCAGGGACATGACGGGCTTCTCGCTGCCTCGGGATTAATTTTTCTGTGGGTCGGGCTTCAGCCCGACGACGGCGCTGGCATCGGCTTCGCCGGGACCGGCTTCAGCGGCGGGCTGAAGCCCGCCCTACACCTGGCGGATGCCGCCCGCCTCGATGACGATGCGGCGCGCCCTGAACAGCGCGCCGATCGCCTGCTTGAACACTTTCTTGCTGACGCCGAAGAGCTTGTAGATGGCCTCCGGCGGCGACTTGTCGCCCACCGCCATGAAGCCGCCTTCCGCCATCAGGCGATCGAGGATCTGCTGCGCGACGGGGTCGATGCGCGCCGGCCCCGGCGGCGTCAGCGCGATATTCAGGCGCCGGTCGCTGCGCAGGCTCTTGATCCAGCCGTCGCGGCGCTCGCCCATCTTCACGCTGCCGAAGAGCTCGCTGTTGTGCACCAGGCCCCAGTAGCGATCGTTCACCACGACGCGCACGCCGAGCTCGCTGCGGTCGGCGATGACGACGCCGACCTGGTCGCCCGCGTTGAAGCCGCCGGCCTCGGGGGCGAGGAAATCGTCCAGCCGCGCCGACGCGGCAATGCGCCCGCTGCTGTCCTGGAACACCATCACCAGCACGAAGCGGCCGGGCTCCAGCGTATTGCGCAGCTCGCGCGGCACTTCGCTGTAAGGCAGCAGCAGGTCCTTGGGCAGGCCCCAGTCGAGGAAGACGCCGGCATCGTTCATCGACACGATACTCAGCCACGCCACCTCGCCCACCTGCGCCTTCGGGCGCTGCAGCGTGGCTACCGGCCGGTCCTCGCTGTCGAGATAGACGAAGACCTCGAGCGTGTCGCCGGCCTTGCAGTTCTGCGGCAGCTGCGACCCCGGCAGCAGCACTTCCTGCGCGGCCTCCGGCTCGCCCAGGAAGGCGCCGGGGCCGGCAAAGCGCAGCACGCGCAGGGAGTTGAGGCTGCCGAGGAGAATCATGGATGGAGGCTTCCGTTGGCGGGACGGGAGTGACGAGTATAAGGCGAGCAACGCAGGCAGGAGAGATGGCGCCCTCGAGACGATTTGAACGTCCGACCTGCCCCTTAGGAGGGGGCTGCTCTATCCAGCTGAGCTACGAGGGCACGGGCGCGGATTCTCGCCGCGGCCGGGCCCTACAGCAAGCCCCGGCCAGTGCAGGCCCCAAAAAAATCAGGGCCCGGTTCGCAGCCGGGCCCTGGTGACGCACACGCAACACACTTCCACATCATCAGTAGGTTCGCGGCTGAAGCCGCTCCTACACAGCTACTGCAACAACTCAGTTGAACACGGAGTCGCTGGAGAGGCCCTGCCCTTCCAGCAGTTCGCGCAGGCGGCGCAGGCCGTCGACCTGGATCTGCCGCACGCGCTCGCGGGTGAGGCCGATCTCCTCGCCGACTTCCTCCAGCGTGGCGACTTCGTGGCCGCGCAGGCCGAAGCGGCGCGCCAGCACCTCGCGCTGCTTTTCCGGCAGCTCGTCCAGCCAGAGGTCGAGGTTGACGCGCATGTCGTCGTCCTGCACCTGCGTGGCGGGGTCGGGAATGGTGACGTCCGCCAGCGTTTCCGCCAGGGTTTTTTCGGAATCGCCCGCCACCGGCGCGTCGATGGAGCTGACGCGCTCGTTGAGGCCGAGCATGCGCTGCACGTCTTCCACGGGGCGGTCGAGCAGGCGCGCGATTTCCTCCGCGGAAGGCTCGTGATCCAGCTTGTGGCTGAGCTCGCGCGCCGCGCGCAGGTAGACGTTGAGTTCCTTCACCACATGGATGGGCAGGCGCACGGTGCGCGTCTGGTTCATCAGCGCGCGCTCCATGGTCTGGCGGATCCACCAGGTGGCATAGGTGGAGAAGCGGAAGCCGCGCTCGGGGTCGAATTTCTCGACGGCGTGGATCAGGCCGAGATTGCCTTCCTCGATGAGATCGAGCAGGGACAGGCCGCGATTGATGTAGCGCCGCGCGATCTTCACCACGAGGCGCAGATTGCTCTCGATCATGCGCTTGCGCGCGCTCTCGATGCCCTGGCGGGCGCGCCGGGAGTAATAGACCTCCTCTTCCGCGGTGAGCAGCGGCGAGAAGCCGATCTCGTTGAGATAGAGCTGGGTTGCGTCCAGGGTGGTCTGCAGGTTGCCGTTGCGGCCGTTGCCACGGGTGGGCTTGGGAGAAGCCACTTGCACGGCGCTCTCGCGGAGGCCGCTTTCCTTCTTGCTTTCCATGATCAATCCCTCGTGCGTGGTGCGCCTGGCCAGGAGGACCGGCAGCCCGAGGGCGGCCTTTATTCGCGTGCGGGGAGGAACCGCAGCGGGTCCACAGGTTTGCCGCGTTCGCGGATTTCGAAGTGCAGCTTGTCGCGATCCGCGCCGCTGGCGCCCATCTCGGCAATAGCCTGACCAAGCTTGACTCGCTCGCCCTCGCCGACCAGAAACTTGTCGTTGTGGGCATAAGCGCTGATGTAATTGTCATCATGCCGGATGATGAGCAGCCGGCCGTATCCGACCAGGCCGGAGCCTGCGTAAACCACCACGCCGGATGCGGCTGCACGAACAGAATCCCCCCGCTTCCCGGCTATGTCCAGCCCCTTTCCCGTAACACCATTGCTACCGAAACCGCCGGTCACCGGGCCGCTCGCCGGCCATTCCCAAGGCAAAGAAGACGTTACGGAAGGACTGGCACGAGAGTCCGAATCGACGGGCGGGACAGCGGCGGAAGATTTTGTGACCGGGGTCCGCCGCGAGTCGCCATGCTTTCCGGAGGGCGCGGGCCTGGCCGTCGTTTTTGCCCCGCGCCTTGTCGAGGACGCCGCTTCCGGCGCCGGGATTTTCCCGCTCAGCTTCAGGCGCTGCCCGGGCCGGATGGTGAAGCTGCTGTCGAGCCGGTTGAGCCGGGCGAGCTCGCGATAGTCGCGCTCGTAACGGAGGGCGATGGAATACAGCGTCTCCCCAAGCGCCACCACGTGCACGGCCTTGGCCGGACCCGTAAGTGAGCGCTCCACCACGAGCGGCGGCTTGCGGCTGGCGCAGGCGCCGAGCAGCAGCGCCAGCAGGAGGACCAGCAGCGGCGCTCCGCCCTGGCGATGGCCGCTCAAGCGCCTCAGAGCACGCCTCCGAGCATGGGCACGAAGCGCACCTGCTCCAGCACCTGCGTGTCGTGGCCGTCGCCGCGCCGGGTGATGAGCAGCAGGTCCTGGACCTCGCCGCCGCCGACCGGGATCACCAGGCGGCCGCCCTCGCTGAGCTGGGCGATCAGCGCCCTGGGGATGCCCAGCGGCGCCGCCGTGGCGATGATGCCGTCGAAACCCGCCTCTTCCGGCCAGCCGAGGCCGCCGTCGGTATGGCGCAGCCGGACGTTGTGCAGCCGGAGCAGTTGCAGGCGCTGGCGCGCCTTGTCCTGCAGGGCGCGGATGCGCTCCAGCGAGAACACCCGGCCCGCCAGCTGGGCCAGCACCGCGGTCTGGTAGCCGGAGCCGGTGCCGATCTCCAGCACCTTCTGCAGCGGGCCGGCGGCCAGCAGCACTTCCGTCATGCGCGCCACGATATAGGGCTGCGACAGCGTCTGGCCGTGGCCGATGGGCAGCGAGCTGTCCTCGTAGGCGCGATGCGCCAGCGCCTCGTCGAGGAAGATGTGGCGCGGCGTGCGGCGCATCACGTCGATCACGGAGAGATCGGAGATGCCCTGCTCCAGCAGGCGGATCAGCATGCGCTCGCGCGTGCGCGCGGAGGTCATGCCGGAACCGAGAAGGTCATTCGGGGTCATCGCGGGTCACTTGAACCTTTCTGTAGTCAGGCCAGGGCCCGACCGGGGAGTCTCTTTTAAAAATCCTTGAGCCAGCGGCTCACGTCCTGCAGCGCGTCGTGCCGCGTGAGATCGGCCTGCAGCGGCGTCACGCTCACCCAGCCTTCGCTGACAGTATGGAAATCGGTGCCTTCGCCGGCATCGGCGGGCTCGCCGGCGATGCCGATCCAGTAGACCTCGCGCCCGCGCGGGTCCTCCAGCGCGAGCACGTCCTTGGCGCGGCCGCGATGGCCGAGCCGCGCACTCCTGAAGCCCCGGATCCTTGCCAGCGGCCCCTCGGGCACGTTGACGTTGAGCAGCGTGCGATTGGGCAGCTGCAGCCGGTCCCAGCCCTGGATGAGGCGCACCACCATCTCGCCGGCGGCGGCATAGCCGTCCTGGCCGCAGTGGCGCGCGCCGGCACCGGCCAGCGACACCGCGATACTGGTCTTGCCCAGGAAGCGGGCCTCCATGGCCGCGGCCACGGTGCCGGAATAGAGCGTGTCATCGCCGAGGTTGGCGCCCGAGTTGATGCCCGAGACCACGATGTCCGGCTCGAAATCGAGCAGGCCGTTCAGCGCGAGGTGCACGCAGTCGGCCGGCGTGCCGTTCACCGCCCAGAAGCCGTTGGCATGCCGTACCGGACGCAGCGGGCGGTCCAGCGACAGGGCGTTGGAGAAACCGCTGCGCTCGCGCTCGGGCGCCACCACCGTCACCTCGCCCAAGGTGGCGAGGGCCGCGGCCAGCGCCGCAAGGCCCGGGGCCAGCACGCCGTCATCATTGCTCACGAGAAACCGCATTTTTCACTTTTCCTGATGCGCCGGCAGGGCCGGCCTGAGGGCCGGGCATGAAGCCCGGCCGTGATTATCTGGCAGGGCCTGTACGGCGTCCAACCCGGAACGTCTGCTCACTCCACCGGCAGCGCGCCGATATCGCTGCCGCGCAGCTCGGCCAGTTCGCGCAGCACGCTGGTGGCATAGGCGCCGGAGGTCAGCCCGAAACTCAGCTCCAGTGCCGCCGGCTCCGGCCAGCGCCACGCCAGCTCCGCCACCTGCAACCGCAGCGCGCGCCGTTGCGCTTCGAGGCCGTGGCTGCCGAGCGCTTCCGCCAGCCCTTCCGTGGCCGCCGCCACGCGCTGCTCCAGGGCCAGCACGTCCGCCGTGACCCCCGGCTCGCCGCGCCCGAAGAGCGCTCCCGTGGGGTGAATCTCCATCTGCTGCAGGCGCGCGCCGAGCGTCGCGTCATCCGGATCGGGACGGAAGAAACTGCCGCGCCCGTCCAGCATCAGCACGTCCCCCGGCAGGCAGCGGCTCCAGCTCTGCTGCGCAATGCGTTCGCCCAGCACGCGGTTGAACAGCGCCGAGCGCACGGCCGAGACCGCCAGGCTGGCGCGGTGGCTCAGCCGCCCCCGGGCCGGACCGCGCAGCAGGGCCTCGCCGGCCAGCAGGTTGCCATTATCGTGCCCGAAGCGTTGCGGGCCGATGTAGTTCGGCACGCCCTGCGCCGCGATCTGCGCGAGCCGCTGCTCGAGCCGGTCGCGGTCACCTTCGAGCGCGCGCAGCACGATCACGAAACGGTTGCCCCGGTGCGCGCCGCGCCGCAGCTTGCGGGCATTCCAGGTCTGCTCCTGCAGCGCGATGTCGTCGCTCCAGAGCGCCGAGAGATCGGGTAGCTGCCGCGTCGGCAGCTGCACGCTGAACCATTGCGTGGTCACGGCGCGGCGGTCCTTGAGGCCGGCATAGCTGACCGCGTCTTCGCGCACCCCGGCGGCCCGGGCAAGCTGCGCCGCCACCCAGGCCGTGTTCTGGTTACGCTTGCGGATCAGCAGGAAAAGATGCTCGCCCTCGCCACTGGGCGCGAAGCCCAGCAGCTCCTCCACGCGGAAGTCTTCGGGCTCGGCCCGCAGCGTCGCACGGACCTCGGGGCCGCCGTGGGCCAAAGGCAGGGCGGAAAGCAGATAGGAAGACCAGTCCATTTCGTGTCGCCTAAGGGTTCGCGGCTGAAGCCGCTCCTACGGGGCACGGCAGGAGCGGCTTCAGCCGCGAACAGAACAACCATCAGCGTGGCCGCCGCGTTCCGCCCGGCTTTTCACCCGGTGATCATCGCATCGCCTGGCGCAGTATCCGGGTCAGCGGGCCGCCGCGGCCATGGCCGCCATCATTTTCGGATAGCGCCGGGCGTACTCACCGAAAATCAGTTCGGGATCCAGATCGTTCACCGGCTCGTGGTAACGCAGATACTCCATGCGCAGCATGCCCTGGCCGCCGTCCATTTCCTGGAAAATGGCATCGTGTTCCCCATCGAATTCCAGTGCCGGCGCCTGCATCTTTTCGCACAACTCGCGATTGAACGCCGGCGTGAGTTTTATCCAGCGTCCCGCCAGAAAAAAATCGGCGTAGCCGTGGTAATAAAAAATGTCGGTGCCCATCAACTGCAGCAGTTGCGGACTGGTGAAGTGGTTGCGCACATCGGCAAAGCCAAGGCGGGTGGGAATGCCGGCGGCGCGCCCGACTGCCGCCAGCAGCACCGCCTTGCCGACGCAGTAGCTACGGCCCCGGGCCAGAATCTCGCTGGCGCGCAGGTGGTCGGCCTCCAGCGTGCAGGTATAAGGGTCATAACGAATGTCGTCGCGAACGGCATAGTAAAGCGCAACGGCGCGTTCGCGGGCGTTGCCGGCCCCGGCGCAAACCTTATGGGCATATGCCTGCACCGCCTCGTGGTCGTGATCCAGATAGCGGGTGGCCTGCAAATGATCGGGAGTATTCATGGCGAGTATCCTCGTTGCATAACATGAAGCCGGGCTTGCCGCCTCTCCTCAGCGTCCTTGCCAGCGGGGAGCGCGTTTTTCCGCGAAGGCGCGCGGTCCCTCGATGGCATCCGCGCTCGCATATACCGGCCGGTAGATTTTCTCTGCATTGAGCAGGCCCTCGGCACAACCGAGGCTGGTCGCTTCGTTCAGGCATTGCTTGGCGGCCATCACCGACAGCGGGGCGGCGGCGGCGATACGCTGCGCCAGCTCCTGCGCCCGCGCCAGTACCGCTTCCGGCGTGGCTTCCAGATAATTGAGAAAGCCCACCTGGTGCAGGCGCTCGACCGGCAGCATGTCCCCCGTCAGCACGGCTTCCTTCAGCAGGGCCTGGGGCATCATCCACAGCAACGGCACCGCCCAGGGCGAACCGCGTCCCACCTTGACTTCGGTAATGCCTGCCTGCGTGCCGCTCAGCCCCACCCGCAGGTCGCAACTCAGCGCAAGCGCCATGCCCCCCGCCAGGAAATGCCCGTTGAGGGCGGCGATCACCGGCTTCCGCATGGAACGCATGCCGTGATTGAAAGGGTCGGTGAGATGCTCAAGGACGTCCTTGCCGGTTTCGGCCTTGAGCCTGGCGGCCTCGCGCAGGTCCATGCCGGCGCAGAAGGTGCCGCAGAACGTGGAGGTCAGTATGGCCACGCGCACCGCCGGATCGGCCTCGATCTTCTGCCAGGCCTCGTGCAGCAGGCGGGTGAGCGGCGGCGTCAGCGCATTGCGCCGCGCAGGGCGATTGAGCGTGAGGGTGGCGATGCCGTTTTCGCTCGCATACAAGAGTTCGTTCGGGGGAGGGTTGGGCTCGGACATGAACGAGATTTCCTGAGGTAGAGGCGGGTCCGGCCCGCGCACCGCAGGGGGCGGCGCCTGCGGCCGTGGCTACGCAAGCCGGTACCGGTCCCGCGCAGCGGTGGTTCAGTAAGACTTCGGCAAGCCCAGCACATGTTCGCCGATATAATTGAGCAACATCTCGTTGTTGATGGGCGCGATTTCCATCAGGCGGATCATCGGCCACAAGGTGATGATGTCGTAATCGCGATCGAAGGCATAACCGCCGTGGGTCTGGATGGCCGCGTCCATGGCTGCGACCGCCGCGCGCGACGCCAGCAGCTTGGCCATATTGGCCTGGGCACCGGCATCCTCGCCGGCATCGAAACGCTCGGCGGCGCTGTAGGTCATCAGCCGTGCCGCTTCCAGCTGCGCCTTGGCCAGCGCCAGCGGGTGCTGCAGCGCCTGGTAGCTGCCGATGGGCTTGCCGAAGGGCTGGCGCTCCCGCGCATACACCACCGCTTTTTCGAGCACGTAATCACCCAGGCCCAGGGCCGCCGACGCCGCCAGCAGACGCTCGGAATTCAGGCCCTCGAACATGAGTTTCGCGCCTTTGCCGGCGGCGCCGATCAGCGCCTCGGCCGGCAGGCGCACATTGTCGAGAAACACCTGGTACTGGCGCTCTGCGGTTTCCACCTGGATATTGAGCAGCTGCAGCTGGATGCCGGGGGATTTCATGTCGACCACGAACAGGGACATGCCCTCCGTGCGATGCCTGACCTCGGACGCTTTCTGGGTGCGCGCGATCACCAGCATGTAATCGGCATCGCGGGCGCCGGAAATAAACACCTTCTGGCCGTTCAGCACCCACTCGTCGCCCTCGCGGCTGGCGAACGTGCTCATGTTGAAACTGTTGGTGCCCGCGTCGGGCTCGGTAATCGCAAAGCAAAGCTTGACCGAACCATCGCAGGTCGGGGTGACGAACCGGGCGATCTGCGTGGCCGTGCCATGCCGGAGGATGGGCACGCGGCTCAGCCCGGTGACCACCAGAAACAGGGTCGGCACCCCGCCCAGGGCGAGGGCCTCGCCCAGGGCCACGATCTCGACCACGCCGCCGCCGGAGCCGCCGTATGCCTCGGGCACCGACAGGCCCAGCAGGCCCTGCTCGCCCATCGCCCGCCACATGGCTTCGGGAAAACGGTCGGCCTTGATGCATTCCAGAATGTAGGAGCGCGGAAAGCGGGCGGAAATGCCCCGGGTGGCCTCCTGCACGGTACGGATGCGGGAGGCCAGGGATTCGATAACAGGCTCAGTGCTGCGGGATGCTGTCATGGCAGCGCCTCCGTTTGTAAGAATCGGGACATTAGCATGCAGGCCTGGGGGTGCCTATCCGCGGCAACGCCGGATCAGCCCGGCATCCCGGCGGCCAGCAGGCGCCCGATGATGAGGCGCTGCACTTCCGAGGTGCCTTCGACAATCTGCATGATCTTGCTGGCGCGGAAGATGCTCGCGACCGGGTAATCCTCCATCAGGCCATTGCCGCCAAAAATCTGCACGGCCGCGCTGGCGCACTGCTCCAGCATCTCCGAGGCATACAGCTTGGCGCTGGCCGCCTCGAAGGTATGCGGCCGGCCCTGATCCTTGAGCCAGGCCGCCTTCAGGTACAGCGTGCGCGCCATTTCTATCTTGACGGCCATGTCACAGAGTTTGAACTGCGTGGCCTGGAACTCGAAGATCGGCTTGCCGAACTGCCGGCGTTCCCGGGCATAGGCCAGGGCATGGTCCAGGCAGGACTGGGCCGCGCCCACGCAGGCCGCCGCGATGCTGATGCGTCCGGTTTCCAGCACGCTGAGATGCTGCGCGAAACCGCGCCGGGGATCGCCCAGCAGGCTGTCCTTGGGCAGGCGGCAATTATCGAAAATGAGTTCGTTGGTCGCGCCCGAATCGAAGGCAATCTTGTGGTAACTCCTGCCGACGATGAGGCCCGGAGCATGCTTGGGCGCAATCAAGGTGACGATCTGGTCCTTGCCCTCGATCTCGGCACGCGCGGCCACCACCACCAGCGGACAGTTGTCGAGGGCCACGTTGGTGATGAACTGCTTGCTGCCATTGAGCACCCATTCATCGCCCGCGAGCACGGCCCGGGTGGTCAGGGCGCCGGCATCCGAGCCGGAATGCGGCTCGGTCAGCGCAAAGGCGCCGATGGTCTTGCCGGCGCACAGATCCGGCAGCCACTTTTGCTTTTGCGCGTCGCTGCCGAAGCGGTCGATCTCCTGCGTCACCACGCTGGTGGTGACATCGATCAAGGTGCCCAGGCCGATATCGGCCCGCGCGATCTCCTCGATGACGAGATGCAGGGACACCCAGTCGCCGCCCCCGCCCCCGTATTCGGGCGCGAAGGGAATGCCCATGAAACCCAGCTCGCCCATTTTGGCAATGATGTCGTAAGGCACTTCCGGGCGGGTCGAGAGCTCATAGAAGCGGGGGGCGATCACGTCCCGGGCGAAGCGCCGGGCCGTGTCGCGGATGAGGCGCTGCTCTGTGTCGAGATCGAAATTCATGCGACTGTCCTTATGTAGGCGCGCTAGCGCGCGGGAATGTTCCGGCCCTGGGCGCCCGTCACAGGCGCTCGATGATGGTGGCGGTGGCCTGGCCATGGGCAATGCACATGATCTGCAGGCCGAACTGGGCGTCCGCCTCTTCCAGTTGTTGCAGGAGCTTGCCCATCAGGATGGCGCCGGTAGCGCCCAGCGGATGCCCATGCGCCACCGCGCCTCCCTTCGGATTGATGCGGGCCATGTCCGCTCCGCTGCACTTGGCCCACAGCAGCGGCACATTGGCAAACGCCTCGTTGATTTCGATCACGTCGATATCCTGCAGGGAGAGGCCGGCTTTTTTCAGGGCCTTGTCGGCGGCCGGCATGACCTCCAGCAGCGCCAGGGTGGCATTGCCGGCGGCACAGCAGCGGGCGCGGAAGCGCGCGCGCGGCCGCAGGCCATCGGCGACGGCGCGGGCATGATCGCCCAGCAGGAGGGCGGCGGCGCCATCGCTGATCTGGCTGGCATTGCCGCCGGTGATCCGGCCCTCGCCCGGCGGCCGAAACGCGGGGTTCAGGTGGGCCATGCGGGCGCGATCGACGTCGGCGCGGATGCCTTCGTCATAGTCCAGCAGAAACGGATGGCCATCGGGGTCCAGGCCCTCCAGGGGCGCGATCAGTTTCCGGTAAAAACCGCTTTGCTGGGCGGCATGGGCGCGCCGATGACTTTCGGCGCTGTAATCGTCCATCTGTTCGCGCGTGATGCCGTACTCGAGGCAAACCCTCTCGGCGGATTCGCCCTGGTGAACGATTTCAATTTTTTGCAGGAGGGCGGGATTGACCCTGTCGTAGCCGCCGAGGTCACTGAACATGGCCACGCGGCTCATCGATTCGACCCCGCCGGCGATGGCGTAATCGAGATCGCCGGCGTCAATCTTGGCGGCCGCGATGTGAATGGCTTCCTGGGCGCTGCCGCAGGCGCGGTTCAAGCTGAAGCCATTGCTGCGGCGGTCCAGATCGGACAGCAGAACGGCCAGGCGGGCAATATTGCCCCCCTGTTCGCCCGTTTGCGTGACGCAGCCGGCAATCACTTCTTCGATCAGGGCGGGCGCGACGGGATTCCTGGCGAGCAGGGCGTTGATGACATGCGCGAACAGCGCATCGGGGCGCCAGGCGCGCAAGGCGCCGCGCTGGGCATGCCCCCGGGCAATGGGGGTGCGCACGGCGTCCAGGATGACGCACTCACGGGCTTTCATGTTCAGCTCCTCTTTATCGGTTGCGCCATTGGGGCGGGCGTTTTTCCAGGAAAGCCCTGAATCCCTCGGCCCGGTCTTCGGTGGCGAACAGCAGGTGGAACAGCCGCTGCTCGGTCGCCAAGCCCTGGGACAAGGTTTCCTGGAAGGCGGCATTGACGCATTCCTTGGCGATTTCCACCGCCAGCGGGGCGCGCGTGGCGAGGTCGGCGGCCAGCGCCTGCGCGCGGGCGAGCAGCTCCTCGGGAGGCCAGGCGTAATTCGCAATCCCGTGGCGCAGCGCCTCTTCGGCATTGAGCGTGCGTCCGTTCAATATCATTTCCATGGCCAGCGCCTTGCCCACGAGGCGGGGCAGCCGCTGCGTGCCGCCCGCGCCGGGAATGACGCCGAGCTTGACCTCAGGCAGGCCTAGGACGGCATCGTGGCTCACCACGACCATGTCGCATTGCAGCACCAGCTCGAACCCTCCGCCCAGGGCCAGCCCGCGCACCGCCGCAATGATGGGCTTGCGAAAGTTTTCGATGGCCTGCCAGTGGGCGCCGGCAAAATGGCGGCGCGCATCGAGGGCGGAAAACTCCGCCAGCTCGGTGATGTCGGCACCGGCGGCAAACGCGCGCTCACTGCCGGTCAGCACCACCGCGCGCACGGCGTCATCCGTATTGAAAGCGGACAGCACGGCATGCAGTTCCTCCAGCATGCCCGTGCACAGCGCATTCAACTGCCGGGGACGGTTGAACTGCACCAGCGCGTGGCCGTCCTCATGTTTTTCAACCAGCAGATACTGATAGCTCACCGGGCTTGTCTCCTGATGGGGGTCCGTGGGCTGGCGCCATCCGGCTGGACGGCAGCCCGCCGGCAGCGGCGCCGCTTTCACGCCAGATAGCGGATCGCGAACGCGATCAGCCTGCGCATCCAGTGGGTATAGGGCGGATAAAACGACTGCACCAGGGCCAGACGGGTATCGGTAACGGCGCGCGCATGGGAAAAGGCGCGGAAACCGAACTCGCCGTGCGTGCTGCCGATGCCGGAGTTGTTGACGCCGCCGAACGGCAGCCGGGGATGCAGCGCGTGCACCACGCTGTTGTTGATGCAGGCGCCGCCGGAGGTGGTGCGCGCCAGCAGGTAGCGGGCGCGCTGGCGATCGCCGCACCAGATATACAGGGCGAGCGGCTTGGGGGCCCGATTGATCTGCTCGGCCACCTCGTCCAGGCTGGCGAAACGCCTCAGGGGCAATACCGGGCCAAAAATCTCTTCGTGGTTGATGCGGGCCTCGGCCGGCACATCGGCAAGCAGGGTGGGCGCCACGAAATGGCTGGCCGGTTCCACCTCGCCGCCGCAGGCGACCCGCGCGCCGCGGTCGCGGGCATCGTCGATCAGTGCCTTGAGCCGCAGCGTGTGGCGTTCGTTGACCACCCGGGCCAGGTCTGGCGACGCCATCTGCTGGGCGCTGCCCTCGCCAAACACGGCCTTGATCCTGGCCGTCAGTTCGCGCTCGAAGGCATCGGCCACCGTCTGCTCCACATAAATGTGGTCCGGCGCAATGCAGGTCTGGCCGTTGTTGAGGAATTTCGACCAGCAGATATTGGCCGCCGCCGCGGCCAGATCGGCGCCCGCATCGATGATGGCCGGGCTTTTCCCGCCCAGTTCCAGCGTGACGCTGGTGAGGTGGCGGGCCGCGGCGGTCATCACCACCTTGCCCAGCGCGGGGGAGCCGGTGAAGAAAACATGGTCGAAGGGCAGATCCAGCAATTGCCGGGACACGTCGGCCTCGCCCTCGAAAATCGCCACTTCGGTCGGCTTGAAGACGGCTTCCACGATGCGCCGGATGACGGCGGAGAGGTGCGGCGTCATTTCCGAGGGCTTGAGAATCGCGGTATTGCCGGCCGCCAGGGCCAGCACCAGCGGACAAAACGTGAGGTTCACCGGGTAATTCCACGGCGAGATGATCAGGCAGCGGCCGCGGGGCTGCTGCTCTATGGTTCCCCGGGTGCCGAGCAGCATCAGGCTGGGCGCCACCTTCCGGGGACGCATCCAGCGGCGCAGGTGCCGGATGGCGTGGTTGGCCTCGGCAACGACCGGAAAGATCTCCGTCAGGTCCACTTCGGCCGCCGGCTTGCGGAAATCCGCGGCCGCCGCGGCGCGGATGGCCTCGGCATGGTCCAGCACGGCGGCGCGCAGCGCGCGGATACGCTGGATGCGCTCTGCCGCCGTCGAGGTTCGCCAGCGCAGGGCCGTTTCCTGCTGGCCGGCAAAGACCCGGGCCATGAGGTCGGCCCCGTTCGGGCCGGGCGCCTGGCCGGCCGCTGGAGCAGGACTGGCCTCGATAACCGTATTCATGCGGGCCTCCTGAAAGGCGGAAAAGTCGGTAGTGTCCCAGCTTCCGACGCCGGGCACTAGCCGGCGCCGGCCCCTCTCACCCTGTCGGCCGGCAGCCGCTCCGGCAGGTTTTTTATTCGACCGGCAGGGCGCCGAAAGCCCGGCCGGGCCGCTCCCTGAAAACCCTCGGGGACGCCAGGCGAGGCCGCCCGCGACGGGGTCGTCAGCAGGGCACCAGCAGCACCACCGCATGGGCTTCCACCCCCTCGCGCCGGCCGACAAAGCCCATCTGCTCCGTCGTGGTGGCCTTCACGCTGACGCAGGCGGGCGCGACCTGCAGATCGGCCGCGATGCCGGCGCGCATCTGCGCGACATGCGGCGCCAGCCGGGGCCGCTCGGCGAGCACGGTGATATCGGCATTGCCGAGGCGGTAGCCGCGCTCGCGCATCAGCGTCACCACGTGGCGCAACAGCGCGCGACTGTCGGCGCCGCTGTAGCGGGCGTCGGTATCGGGGAAGTGCTGGCCGATATCGCCCAGCGCCAGCGCCCCCAGGATGGCATCGCAGAGCGCGTGCAGGGCGACGTCGCCGTCGGAATGCGCCACCAGGCCCTGCTCGTGCGGGATCTTCACGCCGCCGAGGGTCACGTGGTCGCCGGGGCCGAAGCGGTGCACGTCGATGCCGTGGCCGATGCGGGGAAAGAGCTTCGTCATGTTCCGGACTCCGCCTGCAGGCGCAGGAAGGCCGCGGCCATCTGCAGGTCTTCCGGCCAGGTGATCTTGAGATTGTCGCGCGCGCCCTCCACGAGCAGCGGCCGCTCGCCCGCGAGCTCGACCGCCTGCGCCTCGTCGCTGACCGCGATGCCGCGCGCCTTCGCCTCGCGCAAGGCGCGGCGCAGCAGGCCGTAGCGGAACACCTGCGGCGTCAGCGCATGCCAGAGATTCTCGCGCGGCACGGTCTCGGCCACCGCGTCGCCGCGGCCGCGCTTCATGGTGTCGCGCACGCGGTTGGCGAGCAGGCCGCCGGCCGGATGCGTGGCGATGCGCGCCAGCAGGTTTTCGATATCGGCAAGGCGCACGCAGGGCCGCGCCACGTCGTGCACCAGCACCCAGTCGTCGTCCCGCGCCTGCGCGGCGAGGGCCTCGAGGCCGGCCCGCACGGAGTCGGCGCGCTCGGCGCCGCCGGCGACGAAGCGCAGCAGGGAAGGCTCGCGATACGCGAGCCGTTGCGCGCGCTCGTCGGCGGCCGCCACCGGCACGACGAGGGCCTCGACACGCAACAGCGAAAGCCGGTTCAGGGTGTGCTGGATGACGGTCGCGCCGGCGAGCGGAAGATATTGCTTGGGAAGGTCGCCGCCGGCGCGCAGGCCCTTGCCGGCCGCCGGCACCACGCCCCAGAGGCGCATCAGCGCGCCGCCGCCTGCGGCTGCGCCGCCTGGCGGGCGTCGGGATTGCCGGTGACGAGATAGAAGGTTTCGTTCTGCCTGATCATGCCGAGGTCCTGGCGGCTGTGTTCCTCCACCGCCTCGAGGCCGTTCTTGAGGTCCTTCACCTCGGCCTCCAGCACGCGGTTGCGCTCGGCCAGCTTCTCGTTCTCGATCTGCTGGGCGGCGATCGCCGCTTTCAGCGCGCGCACGTCGCCCACGCCGCCCTCGCCGAGCCAGAGACTGAACTGCAGCGCGGTGAAGGCGACGAGGGCAATCCCTAGCAGGGTTTTTCCGAAGAGGGTCTGAGGCATGAGCGTTCTCTTTTTTCTGACGTCATGCCCGCTTGCGCGGGCATCCAGCGCCTTGCAATCGCATCGGTGAAGGCGCCGGGTTCCCGCCTGCGCGGGGACGACGTTCCTGTTTTTACTGCAGGCGCCTACTTCAGGCCGCGGAACTCGGCCTTGCCGCGATACGGCGCGCGCCGGTCCAGTTCCTGCTCGATGCGCAGCAGCTGGTTGTACTTGGAGACGCGATCGGAACGGCAGAGCGAGCCGGTCTTGATCTGGCCGGCGGCGGTGGCCACGGCGAGATCGGCAATCGTCGCATCTTCGGTTTCGCCGGAACGGTGCGAGATCACGGTGGCGTAGCCGGCGGCCTTGGCCATGTAGATGGCCTCCAGCGTTTCCGTCAGCGAACCGATCTGGTTGTACTTGATCAGGATGGCGTTGGCCACACCCTGGTCGATGCCCTTCTTGAGGATGGCCGGGTTGGTGACGAAGAGGTCGTCGCCCACGAGCTGGCATTTGTCGCCGAGCTTGTCGGTGAGCAGCTTCCAGCCGGCCCAGTCGGATTCGTCGAGGCCGTCTTCGATGGAGATGATGGGATATTTCGCGACGAGGCCGGCGAGATAGTCCACGAATTCGGCGGAGGTGAAGGACTTGCCCTCGCCTTCCAGATGATATCTGCCGTCCTGGTAGAACTCGGAGGCGGCGCAGTCGAGCGCGAGCATGACGTTCTCGCCCGCCTTGTAGCCGGCAATCGCGATGGCTTCCACGATGGCCTTGAGCGCGTCTTCGTTGGTGGCGAGGTTGGGCGCGAAGCCGCCTTCGTCGCCGACCGCCGTGCTGAGGCCGCGCTTCTTCAGCACGCCCTTCAGCGCGTGGAAGATTTCCGCGCCGCAGCGCAGCGCCTCGGCGAAGCTGCCGAAGCCCACCGGCTCGATCATGAATTCCTGGATGTCGACGCTGTTGTCGGCGTGCTCGCCGCCGTTGATGATGTTCATCATCGGCACCGGCATGGCATAGGTGGCCTGGCCGCGCAGCTCGGCAATGTACTGGTACAGCGGGAGCTTCTTCTCGGCCGCGGCGGCCTTGGCGCAGGCCAGCGACACCGCGAGGATGGCGTTGGCGCCGAGCTTGGCTTTGTTCTCGGTGCCGTCGAGGTCGATCATCGCCCTGTCGAGGGCGGCCTGGTCGAAGACGCTGCGGCCCACCAGCAGCTCGCGGATATCCGAGTTGACGTTGCGCACGGCGGTCTGCACGCCCTTGCCGAAGTAGCGGCCCTTGTCGCCGTCGCGCAGCTCCAGCGCCTCGCGCGAGCCGGTGGACGCGCCGGAGGGCGCCGTGGCACGGCCCATGACGCCGGACTCGAGAATCACGTCGGCCTCGATGGTGGGGTTGCCGCGCGAGTCCAGGATTTCACGGGCGCGAATATCGGCGATCTGCGACATGCTTCTACTCCTTCAAACCAAAACGAATCTTCTGTTTTCGGCATTCCCGCGCAGGCGGGAATGCAGTGACTCTGCTTTGCAAAGCGCTCAAAAGGCGCTGGATTCCCGCTTCCGCGGGAATGACGGTGTCGTTGACCGGGTTCAGGGCGACTCCCACCCCTCCAGCGACCTCGGCAGCCCGAGGATGAGGGGTGTCGTTGACCGGGTTCAGTGCGGCTCCCGCCCCTCCAGCAGCCTCGGCAGCCCGAGGATGAGGGCTGTCGTTGACCGGGTTCAGTGCGTATCCAGCACCGGAAAACTCTTCACCATCTCATCCATGGCCTTGACCTGCGCCAGGAAGGGCTCGAGCTGCGACAGGCGCAGTGCGCAAGGACCGTCGCACCTAGCTTCTTCCGGGTTCGGATGCGCTTCCAGGAACAGCCCCGCCAGTTTCTGCGACATGCCGGCCAGCGCCAGCTCGGTGACCTGCGCACGGCGGCCGCCGGCAGCGTTGGGCAGGCCGCCCGGCATCTGCAGCGAGTGCGTCACGTCGAAGAAAACCGGATGGCCGAGCTCCTTCATGACGCCGAAGCCGAGCATGTCCACGACGAGGTTGTTGTAGCCGAAGCTGGAGCCGCGCTCGCAGAGGATGACCTTGTCGTTGCCGGCCTCCACGCATTTGTGCGCGATGTGCTGCATCTCGCGCGGCGCCAGGAACTGCGCCTTCTTGATGTTGATGATGGCGTCCGTCTTCGCCATGGCGACCACGAGGTCGGTCTGGCGCGAGAGGAAGGCCGGCAGCTGGATGATCTCGGCCACTGCCGCGACCGGCGCCGCCTGCCAGGGCTCGTGCACGTCGGTGATGACGGGCACGCCGAAGGCGCGCTTGATGTCCTCGAATATGCGCAGGCCCTCTTCCAGGCCTGGCCCGCGATACGAGGCGATGGAGGAGCGGTTGGCCTTGTCGAAGGACGCCTTGAAGACATAGGGAATCTTCAGCTTGTCCGTGACGCGCACGTACTCTTCGCAGACGCGCATGGCGAGCTCGGGCGATTCCAGCACGTTCATGCCGCCGAAGAGCACGAAGGGCCTGTCGTTGCCGATCTCGATGTCGCCCAGCCTGATGATCTTCTGCGTCATAGCAACCACTCTCGAAAAATCTTATTCATCGTAGGAGCGGCTGCAGCCGCGAACAGTATGGTTCGCGGCTGCAGCCGCTCCTACGGCATTTGCCAGCGCTTACTCTTTGCCGGCGTGCTGCAGGGCCGCCTTGATGAAGCTCCCGAACAAGGGGTGGCCATCGCGCGGGGAACTGGTGAACTCGGGGTGGAACTGGCAGGCGACGAACCAGGGATGGTCGGGAATCTCGATCATCTCCACCAGGTTGTTGTCGGCGCTGCGGCCGGAAATCCTGAGGCCGGCCTGCTCGAGCTGCGGCAGGTAGTTGTTGTTGACCTCGTAGCGGTGGCGATGGCGCTCGACAATGACATCCTGGCCATACAGCGCGCGCGCCTTCGTGCCCGGCTCGAGGCGGCATTCCTGGGCGCCGAGGCGCATGGTGCCGCCGAGGTCGGAGTGCTCGTCGCGACGCTCGACGGCGCCGCTCTCGCTGCGCCACTCGGTAATCAGGCCGATCACGGGATGCTCAGGGGTTTTCTTGAACTCGGTGGAGTGCGCGCCGTCGAGGCCGGCCACGTGGCGCGCGTACTCGATGACGGCGACCTGCATGCCGAGACAGATGCCGAGATAGGGAATCCTGCGCTCGCGGGCGAACTTCACCGAGATGATCTTGCCCTCCGTGCCGCGGTCGCCGAAACCGCCCGGCACCAGGATGGCGTCGACGTTTTCCAGCACTCCGGTGCCGTTCTCCTCGATGGATTCGGCATCGATGTAGTCGATCCTCACCTTGCTGCGGTTCTGGATGCCGGCATGCAGCAGCGCCTCGTTCAGCGACTTGTAGGCGTCGATGAGCTCGGTGTACTTGCCCACCATGGCGATGCAGACCTCCTTCTCCGGATTCATGAGGCCGTCGACCACGCGCTGCCAGTCGGCGAGGTCGGCGGCCGGCAGCTTGCCGAGGCCGAGGCGCTCGATCACCAGATCGTCCAGGCCCTGCTCGTGGAACTTGAGCGGGATCAGGTAGATGGTGGGCGCGTCGATGGCCAGGATCACGGCCTTCTCGTCGACGTTGGTGAACAGCGAGATCTTGCGGCGCGAGTCCTCGGGAATCTCGTGGTCGGAGCGGCAGATCAGCACGTCGGGCTGCAGGCCGATGGAGCGCAGCTCCTTCACGGAGTGCTGGGTCGGCTTGGTCTTGGTCTCGCCGGCGGAGGCGATATAGGGCACCAGCGTCAGGTGCATGAGCAGCGAGCCCTGGTAGCCCTGCTCCACGCGCATCTGGCGCACGGCCTCCATGAAGGGCTGCGACTCGATGTCGCCGGCGGTGCCGCCGATCTCGACGATGGCGACGTCGTAACCGCGGGCGCCGTCGCGCACGCGCTGCTTGATGGCGTCGGTGATGTGCGGGATGACCTGCACGGTGGCGCCGAGGTAGTCGCCGCGGCGCTCCTTGTTGATGACATCGAGGTAGATGCGGCCGGAGGTGAAATTGTTGGCCTTGGTCATGCGGCCGTGGCGCAGGAAGCGCTCGTAGTAGCCGAGGTCGAGGTCGGTCTCGGCGCCGTCGCCGGTCACGAAGACTTCGCCGTGCTGGTAGGGGCTCATGGTGCCCGGGTCGACGTTGATGTAGGGGTCCATCTTGATCATGGTGACCCTGAGGCCCCGCGCTTCCAGCAGGGCGGCCAGCGACGCGGCGGAGATCCCTTTGCCCAATGAAGAAACCACACCGCCGGTAACGAAGATGTACTTTGTCATGAAGAATCCAGACAGCTTGAAGAGGGGCGCGGAGCGGCAGCCCTGAGGGCTTGGGAACCGGTCCGGAAGACGGGCGGGAATGTTAGCACGGGGCTCGGAACGGCCACAATGAAAGCTAGGCTCTCGCCAAGCCAATCAAGGGCTTGGATCGTCGGCGCGGAAACTCCGGCGCGGCCATAAAAAAAGCCCGCTTACGCGGGCTTCAAGCAAAATCCGGCGAAGGACTGCTTCACTCACACACAGGTCAGGAGGGCCCGGCCTTGTCCGGGCCGGGAAGCACATCAGAAGTTGTGTTCGATACCGAGGCCGAGCGAGGTTTCTTCGGTGTCAGCCAGCGCAGCGAGCTTGTCTTCTTCCTTGGCGGTGTAGAAAACGTAGGCGCGGGTCTTGGAGTTGAAGTTGTGATCCACGCCCACCGACAACTGGGTCTTCTCCTGGGTGGACGCCGTGGCCAGGTCGGCCTCGGCCGTGCCGTACTGGGCCTTGATGGTCTGGTCGCCCAGCTTGTAGGCGACGCCGACGGTCATGCCGGTTTCTTCATTGCCAGCCGTACCCACAGCGTCCTCCACCGTGTTGTAGACGCCGCTCACGGTCAGTCCCGCAATGGTGTACGCCAACACGAGACGCATCGCGTCGATTTCGCGGGCCGTGGAGTTCAGCGGGGTGCTGCTGTAGTTGAGGTTGTTGTCCATGGCAAGGGCAGCCCACAGGCCGATATCGCTATTGTCATAAACGATGGAGGCCGAGTTGCCGTTCTTGGAATTCTTGGTCGTGCCGGCGGCATTACCGTCCTGGGTCTGTGCCATGGCATTGACCTGCAAGCCACCGAGGAACTTGGGGCTCTCATAGGCAACCACGTCGTTGGCGCGGTTTTCGCCGGCAATCACATACTTCATGTCGCCGTACAGATCGTTGAAGAGGTCGGCCTTGCCCTGCGCCAGCTTCAGGTAGGTGTCATAGGCGCCCAGCTTCACGGTGCCGAAGTCCTGGCTCTTGATGCCGATGAAGCGATTGCGCTGCTTCATGTCCGTGGTCGTGCCCGCGGTGTCGGCCAGCACTTCCCACTCGATCTGGTAGACCGCGCTCAACGTGGCGGTCAGCTCGTCCTCGCCCTTGACGCCGAAACGGGAATCGTTCGTCTGCAGGCGCACCAGCTCGTCGGGCTTGGTGGCGGGATTATCGTATTCCTTTTCATACTGCTCGACCGACAGATTCAGCTTGCCGTAAATCTTCGGTGCCGCCTCGGCCACTACCGGAAGGGCCACCGTTGCCGCTACCCCCAGCGCAATCAGCGTACGATTCATTTATTGTCTCCTCAGACACTTGCTTGGTTGGCGTCATGGGCAATCCACAACTGGCGGCAAGTATTCCTAGGTAAAATGACAGTAAAGTGTCGTACAAATGACAGCTACGTGACAGGCTCGGGCCTTGTTGCATAGGTCTATGACGGCGCGTCCGCCACCCATGAAAAAGCCCGCCTGGCGGCGGGCTTTTTCATGCAGCGGTAACGCAGGAATCAGAACTTGGTCTGCATGCCCGCGGTCAGGACGGTGGTTTCTTCTTCGACACTGCCACCCAGATCGGTATTGGCCATGCCGACCTGCGCAAAGACCTTCGTCATCTGGCTGAGGTTGTGATCCAGGCCGAGTGCGACGAGCTGGGTTTCTTCCTCAGCGCCAGGGCCGAACTCCATGGTAGAGGTGATGAACTGGGCCTTTATCGTGTTCTTGCCCATATTGAACGCACCGCTCACCAGCAGAACCTCTTCGTCTTCAACGCCCACGTTGCTGTCGGAGAACTCGGAGGTCTGGAACATGCCGCCGACCTGGAAGTCGTCAGTGCCGTAGGTGACCGTCACGCGCATGGCGTCGCGGGAGGTTGTTTCGGACATATCGTCTTCACGGACGTTGTTGTCCATTGCGACGGCCGCATAGAAGCCGTTGGTTTCCAAGGCCACGGCCGCGGATACGCCATCGTCGTCGTCACCGGCAGCCCCTGCTGTCTGTTCGCCGGACTGCACGGCAGCACTCACCGTCAGGAGATCAGCGATCTTGGGGCTTTCGTAGCCGATGACATTGTTCAGACGTTCTTCGCCGGTCACAACATTGCCCATGTCGAGGAAGGTCATGTCATCGAACTGGTCGACGCTGCCCTGGGAGTCCTTCAGCGGGCTGTCGTAGGCGCCCAGCTTCACGGTACCGAAGCCGCCCTTCAGGCCGAGGAAGCGGTCACGTCCGCTGAGGTCAGAGCCGCCAATGACATCACCGGCAATTTCCCACTCTGCCTTGTACACAGCAGAGAGGCCGCCGCCGAGGGACTCTTCACCCTTCACGCCGATGCGCGAAGCGTTGGAGTTCACCTGCCCTTCCTCCGTTTCGCTGGTCGGGAGATTCAGACCGTCATCGAAGCTGACGTAGTCCACCGACAGATTCATCTGGCCGTAAACCGTGGGTGCAGCCTGGGCGGCCATGGGCAGAGCGAAGGCTGCACCAATAGCCAGAGCGAGCAGTTTGCGATTCATGCTTTGTATCTCCTGATAAGCATTTATTGGTATTAGCCAGCCGGCCGGGCCATGCCCTGAAAAGCAGCGGTGCCTGTGTTCACGCACTGCCTTGGCGCGGTAGGTTGTAACCAAATGTATAGGCGGCTTTTGAAAAAAGCTACAACTGTATGACAAACAAGGAGTTTTTCGGCTTTTACGAAGGGAAAATCAGGCTGCCCGGCTGCAAGAAAGCTCTTCCGGGAGCATTAGGAGGGGAAAGCCGCCGGCACTCATGCCAAAGCGTGAGCCAATATGTCGCAGAGACGGCTTAAGCCGTCAAGGCATAAAAAGCGAGGCGAAAGACTGAAAGTTCAAATACTCGCCCGCCGTCACAAAACGGCCTGCCTCCACAGCCGCCAAGCCGTCTGCCCAGGCCGCCGAAAGCAGCGCGCCGCTGGATTGCTGCGCATGCGGCAGCAGTTCCAGGCCGGCGGCCGCGGGCTGCAAGCGCACCCGCAAATACTCGCGGCGATCGCCGGCTTTTTTGCGTGAAAAGCCGGCCGGCACGGCAAGACTTTCCGGCAGCACACGCCCCTGCCCCTGCCGCGCCAGCAGGAGGGGGCGCGCCAGCACGAGCGCCGTGACGAGAACGGATTGCGGATTGCCGGGCAGCCCCAGAAAAACTGTCTTGGCGATAGAGCCCACCGCCACGGGCTTGCCGGGCTTGATGGCGATCTTCCAGAAATCCAGCCGGCCCAGCGCCTGCAGCGCGGCTTTCACATGGTCTTCCTCGCCGACGGAAACGCCGCCCGAGCACACCACCACATCCGCACCTGCCGCCACCGCCGCCTGCAGCGCCCGCTCCGTGGCCGCGCGCGAATCGGCCACCCTGCCGAGATCAATCACCTCGAGGCCCCAGCCGTGCAGCAGCGCGGCGAGCATGGGCCGGTTGCTGTTGTAGAGGGCGCCGCTGCGCCAGGGTTCGCCCGGCTCCAGCAGTTCATCGCCCGTACACAGGATGGCGACGCGCAGCGGCCGGTAAACGCGCACGGCCGTGAGGCCGGTCGAGGCCAGCAGGCCCAGCATGGGCGGCGTCAGGCGCGCGCCCTGCTCCAGCATGCCCTGCCCGGCGCGCACGTCCTGCCCGGCGGGGCGCACGTTCGCGCCGGCTTCGGGAACCTTGACGAGACGCACGCTGTCGCCGCTGAACTCGCAATGCTCCTGCATGACGACGGTATCCGCGCCGGGCGGCAGGATGGCGCCGGTAAAAATTCGCGCCGCCGTGTTTCTTTGCAGCGGCAGCGGCGCCTGCCCGGCCGGAATGCGCTGGCTGATGCGCAGCTCCTGCGAAGCCGGCAGGTCGGCGTGGCGAAACGCCACGCCATCCATCGCGCTGTTGGTCTCGGGCGGAACATCCCTCGGCGCCGGCAGGGGCTCGGCCAGCACGCGGCGGGCCGCGTCGGCCAGCGCCACGGTTTCAATGGCGGGGACGGCGGCGCGGCCCAGCGCGATCAGGCGCTCTACGGCATCATCGACGCCGAGCAGGCCGGGCGGATAACAGGCGGCGCCCGGCTCAGCCACGGGAATTCTCGCAGCGGGACTGCTTCAGGTGCGGCACGAAATTGCAGGGCCGGTGCCGGTTGTCGAGCTGTTCGCCGATGAGGCGGTCCCAGGCCGTGCGGCAGGCGTTGGGGGAGCCCGGCACGCAGAAGATCACGGTGTCATTGGCGAGGCCGGCGAGCGCGCGCGATTGCAGCGTGCTGCTGCCGATCTCGGCCAGCGAGTAATGGCGGAAGACTTCGCCGAAGCCCTCGATGTCCTTGTCGAAGAGCACGCGCACGGCCTCCGGGGTGGAATCGCGCCCGGAGAAGCCGGTGCCGCCGGTGACGATCACCGCCTGCACGGCCGGATCGGCGATCCACTGCGAGAGCAGGGCGCGGATCTGGTAGATGTCGTCCTTCACGATGCGTTTTTCGTGCAGGCGGTGGCCGGCGCCGCTGAGTTTTTCCACCAGCAGCGCGCCGGAGCTGTCGGTGGCTGCCTCGCGCGTGTCCGACACCGTCAGCACGGCGATGGCGATGGGGACGAAGGGCCTGGGCGTATCGTTTTTGCTCATGGGATTCTCAGCCGCCCGTCATGTTCATGAAGCGGACGATTCGGGGTTGGTCTTCCTGCAGATCGAAGTGGTGGCGCTCGGGTTTCAGCGCCATGGCGGCAACGATGGCCGCGCGCAGGCCGTCGTCATCGAGTTGTGCTTCGCGCAGCAGGCGGCGCAGGTCCAGGCTGTCCTCGTTGCCGAGGCAGAGCAGCAGGCGGCCTTCCACGGTCACGCGCACGCGGTTGCAGCTGGCGCAGAAGTTGTGGCTGTGCGGCGAGATGAAGCCGACGCGGCTGTCGCTGTCGGCAAAGCGGTAGTAGCGCGACGGCCCGCCAGTGCTTTCCGTGCTGGGCAGCAGCTCGTAGCGCGCGGCGAGACGCGCGAGGATTTCATCGCTGGACACGAAGGCCCCGGCGCGGTCGTGCTCGCCGATGGCGCCCAGGGGCATCTCCTCGATGAAACTGATGTCGCAGCCCTGTTTGCGTGCGAAAGCCACGAGGTCCTCCACCTCATCGTCGTTGCGGCCGCGCAGGATCACGCTGTTGAGCTTGATGCGCCGGAACCCGGCCGCCTGCGCCGCCTGCAATCCTTGCAGCACGCTGTGCAGATCGCCGACGCGGGTGATCTCGCGGAAGCGTCCGGCCTTGAGACTGTCGAGGCTGATATTGAGGCGCGCGAGCCCGGCGGCCTTCAGTTCCGCGGCGACCGGCGCCAGGCGCGTGCCGTTGGTGGTCAGGGCGAGTTCACGCAGGCCGGACAGGCCCGCGAGCTCGCGCACCAGCCAGGGCAGGTTCTGGCGCACCAGCGGCTCGCCGCCGGTGAGGCGGAGCTTCTGCACGCCAAGGCTCACGAAGACGCGGGCGATGCGCGCCAGCTCTTCCAGGCTCAGCACCTCGCGGCGCGGCAGGAACTGCATCTTCTCGCTCATGCAGTAGACGCAGCGCAGATCGCAGCGGTCCGTCACCGAGAGGCGCAGGTAGCTGATGCGGCGCTGGAAGGAATCGACGAGGGCGGTCATGACGGCATTCTTGATAAGCCCCGGAACAAAGGCAATGACAGTGCGCTTAGGACCCCTAACAAAATGACTACTGCCAAGAGCGCCATCCCTACGAAAACGCCGTCCCCGCGAAGACGTCAGCCCCGCGAAGACGTCATCCTGTGAAGGCGCCCTCCCGCGGACGTCATCCCCGCGAAAGCGGGAATCCAGCGCCTTCAAGGGCTACAGATAAAGTCACTGGATTCCCGCTTTCGCGGGAATGACGCCATTTTGATCCAGATCCCCGCTTTCGCGGGAATGACGCCACTTTGATCCGGATCCCCGCTTGCGCGGGAATGACGGCATTCGCCCCCTTAGCAACCCTGGCGTTTGGCCTCGAGCCAGAGGGCTTCCATTTCATCCAGGGTGACGTCGGCAAACTGCAAACCCCGTGCCGCCAGGGCGTCCTCGATATAGCCGAAGCGGCGCTCGAACTTGGCGTTGGCGCGTTTCAGGGCCATTTCGCTGTCAAGTTCGAGGTGGCGGGCCAGGTTGACCACGCAGAAGAGCAGGTCGCCGAGTTCGTCTTCCTGCGCCGCCCTGTCGCCGGCGTCGAGTTCGGCCTCGATCTCGTCCAGCTCCTCGCGCAGCTTGGCGAGCACGGCGCGCGGGTCGTTCCAGTCGAAACCGGCCTTGCCGGCCTTCTTCTGCAATTTCTCGGCGCGCGTGAGGCCCGGCAGGCCGGCGGCCACGCCGCCCAGCAGGCGCTGCGGCTGCTCGCCGCGCGCGGCCTTCTCGGCCGCCTTGATGCTTTCCCAGTTGGCGACGACCTCGGCGCTGGCGATGGCGACGTTGTCGCCGTCGAGCTTGCCGCCCGGAAAAACGTGCGGATGCCGGCGCACCAGCTTCTCGGCGATGCCGCGCGCGACCGCCTCGAAATCGAAGAGCTTCTGCTCGCTCGCCATCTGCGCATGGAAGACCACCTGCAGCAGCAGGTCGCCGAGTTCCTCCTCGAGATTGCGGAAATCGCCACGGGCGATGGCATCCGCCACCTCGTGCGCCTCCTCCAGCGTGTACGGCGCGATGGTGGAAAAATCCTGCTCCAGGTCCCAGGGACAGCCCCGCTCGGGATCGCGCAGGCGGGCCATGATGGCCAGCAGCTTATCTATCGGATCACTCATGGGTTCCCTCGTCATTCCCGCGCAAGCGGGAATCCAGCGCCTCTACAGCAGGCTTTCATACAAATCACGCCAGTAAGGATTGAATTGCTCGACCAGCTCAATCTTCCAGGCCCTTCGCCATTTCTTGATTTGCTTTTCCCGTGTTATCGCCGAGTCCGCCGTATTGTGCAGCTCGTACCACAACAACAGTTTCACTTCGTAGCGGCTGGTGAATCCTGCCAGCAGGCCCTCTCGATGCTGCCACACCCTCTTCACCAAATCGGAGCTAACTCCGGTATAAATGGTGCCGAGGCGGGAACTCCCCATCAGGTATACCGCAAACTGCTTCTGCATAGGCCCTCCCTGGCTCATGCAAAGACGCTGGATTCCCGCTTTCGCGGGAATGACGTTTCAGCACCGGCTCGGCGCGCCTCGACGACAAAGGCGCTGGATTCCCGCTTTCGCGGGAATGACGTTGCAGCACCGGCTCAGCGCGCTGCGCGACGCGCCTCGATGACGTTGGGCTGCTGGGCGATCTTCGCCAGCAGGCGGCCGAGCGCATTGAGACTGCCGACTTCGACAGTGATCAGCATAGTCGCCGTGCCGTCGCTCTTGTCGGAGCGGGTCTGCACGCCGGTGACGTTGACGTGCTCGTTGGCCAGCACGCCGGTAATGTCGCGCAGCAGGCCAGTGCGGTCCCAGGCGCGGATGTGGATGTCCACCGGATAAACCGTCCTCTCCGACTGGTTCCACTGCACCCCGATGACGCGCGCCGGCTCCTCCGCCTGCAGGTGCAGGAACTCCGGACAGCCGCGGCTGTGCACGGAAACGCCGCGCCCCTGCGTGACGTAGCCGACGATGGGCTCGCCCGGGAGCGGCTTGCAGCAGTTGGCGAACTGCGTCAGCAGGTTGCCGACGCCCTCGATGATGACGGGCGATTTGCCCAGGTCGCGGCGCGAGCGGCCGACGAGGTCCTCGGGCAGCAGTTCCTGCTGCGACCCGGTGCCGTCGACGCGGCCGCCGAGCAGGTGGATGACCTGGCTGGCGCGAATGTCGCCGGCGCCGAGCCCGGCCAGCACGTCCTCGCCGCTGCGCAGGTTCAGGCGCGGCGCGATGTGATCCAGCGCCTGGCGCGGCAGCGGCAGCGCCAGGCGCTCGAACTCGCGATCGAGCAGCGCGCGGCCCTCGACGATGTTCTTGTCGCGGTCCTGCAGCTTGAACCAGTGCCGGACCTTGGCCTGCGCCCGCGAGGTATTGAGATAGCCCAGCGACGGCGACAGCCAGTCGCGGCTCGGCGTGCCGCCCTTGGTCGCCATGATCTCGACCTGCTCGCCGGTCTGCAGCTTGTAACTGAGCGGCACGATGCGGCCGTTCACCTTGGCGCCGCGGCAGGAATGGCCGAGCTCGGTATGCACGTGGTAGGCGAAATCCAGCGGCGTCGCGCCCGACTGCATGTCGATGACGTGGCCGTCGCGCGTGAAGACGTAGATGCGCTCGTCGTGGATGGCGTGGTTGAGCTGCTCGGCGAAATCCTCGAGCTGCGACTCGCCCATGTCCTCGTGCCACTCCAGCACCTGCCGCAGCCAGGCGATCTTGCCTTCGTAGCCCGCGTCCTTGCCGCCCCGGGTGCCTTCCTTGTAGTGCCAGTGCGCGCAGACGCCGAGCTCGGCCTCTTCGTGCATGCCGAAGGTGCGGATCTGCACTTCCAGCGGCTTGCCCGCGGGGCCGATCACGGCGGTGTGCAGCGAGCGGTAGCCGTTTTCCTTGGGCGTCGCGATGTAGTCGTCGAACTCGCGCGGGATATGCTTCCACAGCGAGTGCACGACGCCGAGCGCGGCATAGCAGTCGCGCACTTCCGGCACCAGGATGCGGATGGCGCGCACGTCGTAGACCTCGTTGAAGGAGATCTTCTTGCGCTGCATCTTGCGCCAGATGGAATAGATGTGCTTTGCGCGGCCGCTGACCTCGGCCTCCAGGCCCATGCGCGCCAGCATTTCCTTCACGCTCCTGATGACGTTCTGGATGTACTCGTCGCGCTGCAGGCGCTTTTCGTCGAGCAGCTGCGCGATCTGCTTGTAGGCCTCGGGCTCGAGGTAGCGGAAGGACAGGTCCTCCAGCTCCCACTTGATGTGGCCGATGCCGAGCCGGTGCGCCAGCGGCGCGTAGATGTCGAAAATCTCGCGCGCGACGCGCTGCCGGCGCTCGGGTGTTGCGTCTTTCACCTCGCGGATGGCGAAGGTGCGCTCGGCCAGCTTGATGAGGGCGACCCGCACGTCGTCGATCATTGCCACCAGCATCTTGCGCACGTTGTCGAGCTGCTGCTGCGACTCGGCGAACTGGCTCTTCTGCGGATTGATGACCTGGCTGATCGCCGCCATGCGCAGCACGCCTTCGATCAGGTGGGCGATGTCGGGGCCGAACTCTTTCGCTACCGTCTCCTGCGCAGTCTTGCCTTCGCGCACGCTGCGGTAGAGCACGGCCGCCACCAGCGATTCCTGGTCGAGCCTGAGGTCGGCAAGGATGTCGGCCATGGCGAGGCCGGTGAGAAAGCTCGAGGTACGCGCCGACCAGGCATTGGCCGTGGCGGAATTCTCGCGGTCCACGCGCTGCGCGAACTCGCAGGCGCGGCGCAGTTCGGTGGCATCGTGCAGCTCCACCCTGGTCTGCAGGCGGGCCAGCCAGCCGTCGAGGTCGACGCTGCCGTCGGCATTGAGGAAATTGTCTTCGCGAACTTTAACCATGCTCAGGACTTCATCGCGTCTGCGCTTGTTGTTGCTGTCTTTTCCGGCTTTCTGCCTGCCCTGCCTGTTCCTGTAGGAGCGACTTCAGTCGCGAACACGGCGCTCGTTCGAAGCACCGGTTCGCGGCTAAAGCCGCTCCTACAAATGCGATCCATGCAACATCAAATCTATTTCTTCTCGAAGACGGCGATCGACTCGACGTGCGCGGTGTGCGGAAACATGTCCATCACCCCTGCCTGCGTCAGCCGGTAGCCGCCCTCCTTCATCAGTCCTGCATCGCGCGCCAGCGTGGCCGGGTTGCAGGAAACATAGACCACGCGGCGCGCCTTGAATTTCGGCAGATACTGCACCACTTCCTGCGCGCCGCTGCGCGGCGGATCGACCAGGATGCGGTC
Source organism: Pseudomonadota bacterium (assembly GCA_049320605.1). Taxonomy (GTDB): domain Bacteria; phylum Pseudomonadota; class Gammaproteobacteria; order Pseudomonadales; family Moraxellaceae; genus UBA2031. Next base: position 244,856 of record JBMOQI010000021.1, read on the forward strand.
GAAGCCCTGCCGGGCCCAGGGCTGCTGCGAGAAATCCGCCGTCAGGTCCTGGGCGTAAAACGCTACGTTGGTCAGGCCGTTGCACCGCGCATTTTCCATGCCGCGGTCCGCCATGGCCTGCACACCTTCCACGCCGACCACCTCGCCCGCCCGCGTCGCCAGCGGCAGGGTGAAATTGCCGAGGCCCGAGAACAGGTCCAGCACGCGCTCGCCCGCCTCGGGCTCGAGCAAATCCAGGGCCAGCTTCACCATACGCCGGTTGATGCCGGCGTTCACCTGCGTGAAGTCCATGGGGTGGAAGCCGAGCTTCAAGCCGAAATCCGGCAGCTCGTAGTAGAGCCTGTCTTCCCCCTCGCCCGGATGGACGCGGTGCACGCTGTCGTTGCCGCCCGGTTGCAGGTAGAGCTGCCAGCCGCGCGCCGCGGCAAAACCGACCAGCGCCTGCACATCCGGCTCTGGCAGCGGCTGCATGTGCCGGAACACCAGCGCCACTTCGCTATCGCTCGCCGCCACTTCCACCTGCGGGATCTCCGCCCGCTTTTCCAGGCCGCCGATCAGCTCGCGCAGGGCCATGAGTTCGGCGCCGATGCGGCGGTCCAGCACCGCACAGCTCTGGATATCCGCCAGGAAGCCGGACTGCTTCTCGCGAAACCCCACCAGCAGCGCATCCTTCTTGACGACGAACTTCACGCCGAGGCGCGCCTTGCGCCGGTAGGCCGGTTCGGCATCCGCCAGCGGCGGCAGCCAGGCTTCCGGCTCGATGCCGCCGAAGTGGCGGAACTGTTCGGCCAGCACCTGCTGCTTGAGGGCGATCTGCGCCGGCCGCGACATATGCTGCAGCGAGCAGCCGCCGCAGACGCCGAAGTGCGCGCAGGGCGGCTCCACCCGGTCGGGCGACGCGGACAATACCTGCTGCGCGCGCGCTTCATCGTATTTCCTGTGTGTCGCGGTATAGAGCGCGCGCACGGTCTCGCCGGGCAGTGCGCCCTCGACGAAGATCAGCTTGCCGTCCTGGCGGGCGATGCCGCGGCCTTCATGGCTCAGGCTCTCGATGGTGAGGTCCACCGGCGGGCGGGCCCGCATTTTTTCGCGTCGTGCCATGGCATCCTGCTGCTCCGCGTGGGCGGAGAAAAATTGATTGCCCAGGAAACCTGAGGCACTTTGCAGGAGCGGCTTCAGCCGCGAACGTTCCGTTATGTTCGCGATGTTCGCGGCTGAAGCCGCTCCTACAGGAAGGGCAGGGCCCTTTATCCGGCCGGGCCGTTCTTCTCCCAGGCTTCGAGAAATTCCAGGCAATGCGGCTTGGCTTCCTTGCGCAGCAGCGTCCGCGTCAGCTCCAGCTCCGCCTCGTAGGCGGCGCCGTCGAGCTGGCCGCGCATGAGCTGGAAGCGCAGATAGACCAGCCAGGTGTTGAGCACGTCGGTTTCGCAGTAGTTGCGGATGCCGGCAAGGTTTCCCTCCTGGAAGGCGTCCCACACCCTGGCGCCGCTCATGCCCATCTTGCCGGGAAAGCCGAGCAGGCAGGCGATCTGGTCGAGCGGCTGCGCGGCGCGCGGCTGGTACAGGGAGAGCAGGTCCATGAGGTCGGTGTGCCGCGTATGGAAGCGGCCGATGTAGTTGTTGAACTTGAAATCGCGGTCGTCCTCGCCGAGGTCCCAGTAGCGCGGCGCGGCGACGCCGTGCCGGAGGGCGCGGTAATTCAGGACGGGCAGATCGAAGCCGCCACCGTTCCAGGACACCAGGGTCGGCGCGTAACGCTCGATGCCGCTGAAGAAGCGCGTCACCAGATCCTGTTCATCCGAGCTTTCGTCGCCCAGCGACCACAGCTTGAGGCCGTCGCGCGTGCGCAGCACGGCGGAAATGCAGACGATGCGCTGCAGGTGGTGGCGCAGGAAGTCCGAGCCGCCGGTTTCCTGGCGCCGCAGGTTGAACATGGCGTTGGCCGCGTCCCTGTCGCTCAGCCCTTCCAGCCCGTAGAGGCGCCGGCCTCCGTCGACGTCCGGCACGGTCTCGATATCAAACACAAGGATATTGTTCATTTTGGGGCAACCCGAGCGACTGTCGTTCTTGTAGCTTCCCGTAGGAGCGGCTGCAGCCGCGAACATTCCGGTACTGACAGGTTCGCGGCTGAAGCCGCTCCTACGGCAAAAAAAAAATTATTTGTGCGTGAACACGCCCGTGGAGAGATAGCGGTCGCCGCGATCGCAGACGATGGCCACGATGACGGCATTCTCCACCTGCCTCGACAGCTCGAGCGCCGCCCACACGGCGCCGCCCGAGGATACGCCGCAGAAGATGCCTTCTTCGCGCGCCAGGCGACGCGTGGTCGCCTCGGCATCCTTCTGCGTCACGTCCATGATCGCGTCGACGCGCTCGCCTTCGAAGATGGTCGGCAGATAGGCCGCGGGCCAGCGCCGGATGCCGGCGATCTGCGCGCCGTCGGAGGGCTGCAGGCCGATGACGCGGACCGCCGGATTCTGCTCCTTGAGAAAGCGCGAGCAGCCCATGATGGTGCCCGTGGTGCCCATGGAGCTGATGAAGTGCGTGACGGTGCCCTCGGTCTGCGCCCAGATTTCCGGGCCCGTGCCGCGGTAGTGCGCGAGCGGATTGTCGGCGTTGCCGAACTGGTTGAGCACGTGGCCGCGGCCTTCGGCCTGCAGCTTCAGCGCCAGGTCGCGCGCGCCCTCCATGCCGGCGGCCGGCGGCACCGAAATCAGTTCGGCGCCATAGGCCGCCATGGCGTCGCGCCGCTCCTGGCTCTGGTTGTCCGGCATGATGAGGGTCATGCGGTAGCCCCTGATGGCGGCCGCCATCGCCAGCGCGATGCCGGTATTGCCGCTGGTGGCCTCGATCAGCGTGTCGCCGGGCCGGATGTCGCCGCGCGCTTCCGCCTCCGCGATCATGGCGAGCGCCGGGCGGTCTTTCACCGAGCCGGCCGGATTGTTGCCCTCGAGTTTCACCAGCACGGTATTGGACGTGGCGCCCGGCAGGCGCTGCAGGCGCACCAGCGGGGTGTGGCCGACCGTATCGGCGATGGTGGGATAGACGGGCATTTCAGTCACTCGCAAGGCAGGCCCGGGATTCTAAGGGATGCGCAGCGCAGGCGGTACCGGGCGATGCCGGGGACGGTTATAGTTCGTGCATGTCAACCGCGGACCGGCCATGAAACCCTGGAGCCTGCAAAGCCGCCTCATCGCCCTCGTGCTGCTGCCTGTCGCCGCCCTCGTCTTCGCGCTGGGGATAGGGGCGGTGCTGGCCCGCTTCCACGACATGGAGGCCGTGCAGCACGAGCGCGGCCGGGCCATCGTCGCCCAATACCATCTGGCCTTCGACCAGGCGGCCGACAAATCGCCCCGACGCCTTCAGGAAATCGCGGACCGCGCATTGAACGAGCCGGGCCTGCGCTCGCTCAGCATCCTCGATGGCCAGGGCAAAACGCTGCTCCACAGCGGCCCGCAACCCTACGAGCTCGTCTCCGGCCAGGCCCTGCACCTGGATGAAACGCCGCGCCGTCATCTCAGCGGGCACGACACCTGGCTCTACACGCAGCCGCTGGCGGTGCCCGTGGCCGACGCCGAGCACCGCCTGCAGCCGGCCTGGCTGATGCTCGAGTTCGGCACCAGCGAACTCACCATCCGCAAATACGAAGCGCTGTTCCTGGTGGCGGTGGCCTGCCTGCTGACGCTGGCCCTCGTCGCCCTGCTGCTGGCACGGCTGGTGCGGCGCTCGCTGGCGCCGGTCGCGGACATGACATCGATCCTGCAGGAGGTGGACAGCGAGCACCTCGACCGCCGCCTCTACACCGAAGCGAGCGGCGACCTGCTCGACCTGGAAGGCGAGATCAACGCCCTGCTCGAACGCCTCGCTGCCGATACCGAAGAGCTGAAGAGCTCCATGCTCCAGGCCAACGAGGACCTGCGCGAAACCATGGAGGCCATGGAGGTGCAGAACATCGAGCTCACCCTGGCGCGCAAGGAGGCGGTGGAAGGCAACCGCATCAAGTCGGAATTCCTCGCCAACATCTCGCACGAGATCCGCACGCCGCTGAACGGCATCCTCGGCTTCGCCAAGCTGCTGCAGAAAACCCAGCTCTCGCCGCGCCAGTTCGACTACATCAAGACCATCCAGAAATCCGCCGACAGCCTGCTCGCCATCATCAACGACGTGCTCGACCTCTCCAAGATCGAGGCCGGCAAGCTGGTGCTGGACCATATCCCGTTCGATATCGAGGAAGTGATCTTCGAGGTGCTGGGCATGCTGGCGCCGCTCGCCGAGGAGAAGGAGCTCGAGCAGGTCGCCTTCGTCTACGACGACGTGCCGCGCCATCTCATGGGCGACCCGCTGCGCCTCAAGCAGATCCTCACCAACCTGGTGAACAACGCCATCAAGTTCACGCCGCGCGGCGAAGTCACCGTGCGCTGCATGCTGGAGAACCGCACCGAGCGCCATGCCCTGCTGAAGATCACCGTCACCGACACCGGCATCGGCCTCTCCGATTCGGCGCGCGCCGACCTCTTCCGCGCGTTCAGCCAGGGCGATCCCTCGACGACGCGCAAATTCGGCGGCACCGGCCTCGGCCTGGTGATCTCCAAGCACCTGGTCGAGCAGATGCAGGGCGAGATCAACTTCGAGAGCAGCGCAGGCGAAGGCTCCACCTTCTGGTTCACCCTGCGCGCCGAGATCGACAGCTATACGCACTCGGGCTTCTTCGGCGAGCACCTGCACAACCGCCGCCTGCTGGTGGCCGAGGCGCACCCGACCACCCGCCAGTTCCTGATCAACACGCTCGAGCACTGGGGCGCGCAGGGCACCGGCGTGGGCACGCTCGAGGAGCTCTATGCCGCCCTGCGCGACGAAGTGCTGCCGGAAGGGCTCATCATCAATCTTGCCCTGCTGGGCTCGCGCGGCGTGATGACTGCCATGCAGCTCGACGAGCTGCGCCGCCATGTCAGCGGGCCCATCCTGCTGCTCTCGCGCAGCTCCGACTCGGCGCAGGAGCAGGCCAGCTTCCAGGACAACCAGGTGGCCGTGCTCAGCAAGCCGGTGCCGCCGCGCGAACTGTATTCCCGCCTCGTGCAGATGTTCTCCGCGCTGTCGCTGCAGCCGGCGCAGCTGGCGCTGCTGCCCTCGCGCAGGCATCCGGCGCTGCGCGTGCTGGCCGTCGACGACAACCCCGCCAATCTCAAGCTGGTCTGCACCCTGCTCGGCGACATGCGCGTGGAAGCGGTGCCGGCCGCCGACGGCTACCAGGCCATCCGCCTCTGCAAGGAAAACCCCTTCGACCTCGTCTTCATGGACATCCAGATGCCGGGCCTGTCCGGCCTGGAAACCACGCAGGCGATCCGCCAGCACGAAACCGCCGTCGGCACCCGCAAACGCCTGCCCATCGTCGCCCTCACCGCGCATGCCATGGCGAACGAACGCGAGGCGCTGCTGAAATCCGGCATGGACGACTACCTCACCAAGCCCGTGCAGGAATCGCAGCTCGCGCACATGCTGGTGAAGTGGACCGGCATCGATCCGCGCAGCGGCTCCTCGCGCATGCCGGAAGACGTGATCGTCGAGCCCTATCTGCCCGTCCAGGGCGGCGACACCATCGTGAACTGGCAGGAAGGCCTGCGTCTCGCCGCCGGCAAGCAGGACCTGGCGCGCGACATGCTCGTCATGCTCTTCAACAGCCTCGAGGAAGAGAAGCGCAGGATCGAGGCCGCCGCAGGCGGCAACGACCTCGAATCCCTGCTCGGCCACGTGCACTACCTGCACGGCGCCACGCGCTACTGCGGCGTGCCCGCCTTGCGCGACGCGGCCCAGGTGCTCGAGACCGACATCAAGTCGATGCTCAATCTCTACCAGACCCAGCTCGCCGAGGGCGGCACGCCGGAAAGGCCCGCCACGCAACTCTGCCAGGATGAAGTGGACACGCTGCTGCGCTGCATCGACCAGCTCATCGCCTGGCGCGAGAACAACTCCCTGCCTGCCTGACTCTTGTTCCTTGCGTTCCTCCACCGCCTCTTCCGTAGGGGCGGCTTCAGCCGCGAACACAGGCAGGAGGTTCGCGGCTGAAGCCGCTCCTACGGACAGCGGTGTGCCTGCACTTGCGCGGGACTCTGCCTTCAGCGTCACTTTGGTCAACACCGCCGCATGGCGCCGTGGCATAGTCGCCCCGTAAAACATCGGCACCCCGGGAGAAAGTGATGAATGCCAACCAGATGCAGGGCTTCGGCCTCAACATGCTGAGCCGCTTGGCGCAGAGCGAATGGCCCGAGCGCCTCGGCCTGCGCAAATCTGTCGAAAAACTGCTGTACGCCGGTACCCGCACCGGCTTCCAGCTCGCCGGCGCCGCGGCCCGCCAGTTCGGCGGCGGCAAGCTCGACCGGAAGCAGCGTCTGCCGGCCCCCGCCAAGGGCGTCTTCGACCTTAGCCTCTCCGCCGAACAGCAGATGCTGCGCGACACGCTGCAGCGCTTCGCCAGGGATGTGCTGCGTCCCGCCGCGGCCGGCGCCGACCAGGATGCTGCCTTTCCGGCCGCCCTGCGCGCGCAGGCGCTGGAGCTCGGCCTGAATTTCTACGCCGTGCCGGAGGCGCTGGGCGGCATGGCCGCCGAGCAGGCCGTCGTGACCAATGTGCTGATGGCGGAAGACCTGGGCTATGGCGACTTCACGCTGGGCGCCGCCCTGCTCTCGCCCATGGGCGTGGCCAATGCGCTGACGCGCTGGGGCACGCAGGCGCAGCAGGAGAAATACCTGCCGGCCTTCGCGAAAGAAAATCCGCCGCCGGCGACTTTCGCCGTGGCGGAAGCGGTGCCCGCCTTCAATCCGAACGAGCTCGCCACCCGCGCCACGCGCGACGGCAACGCTTATGTGCTGAACGGCGAAAAGGCGCTCGTGCTGCTGGCCCGCGACGCGGAACTGTTCCTGGTCGCCGCCGCGCTCGAAGGCAGGCCCGCCGTCTTCATCGTCGAAGGCGGCAGCAGCGGCCTGGGTTTCCGGGAAGACCCCGCCATGGGCCTCAAGGCGGCGGAGACGCTGAAGATGCGCCTGGAGAACGTACGCGCCGAGAAACTCGGCGAGGCCGACTTCGACTACGCGGCCTGCCTCGACCTCGGCGCGCTGATGTGGTGCGCGCTGGCGGTCGGCACCTGCCAGGCCGTCATGGATTACGCCATCCGCTACGCCAACGAGCGCGTCGCCTTCGGCGAGCCGATCTCGCACCGGCAAAGCGTGGCCTTCATGATCGCCGACATGGCCATCGAGATCGACGCCATGCGCCTGCTGGTCTGGAACGCCGCCGCGCTGGCCGAAGCCGGCAAGCCTTTCCACCGCGAGGCCTATCTTGCACGCCTGCTCACCGCCGAGAAATCCATGAGGATCGGCAGCGATGGCGTGCAGATCCTGGGCGGCCACGGCTTTACCAGGGAACATCCGGTGGAACGCTGGTATCGCGACCTGCGCGCCGTCGCCGTCATGCATTCCGGCCTGCACGCCTGAGCCGGCGGCAACGATTTCGAGGAGCAGAAAATGAATCTTGAGAACCCGAAAAAATTCAAAATGCTGGCGGACCAGGCGCATGCAGTCGCCCTGAATTTCTTCCGGCCGATTTCGCGCAAATACGACAAGGCCGAGCACGTCTATCCGAAGGAGCTGGACATGCTGGCCGCGCTGCTCAACGGCTTCACCGCCGGCAGCGGCGAAGCCGCCGGCGCCCTCGGGACCGGCAAGCGCGGCGCGAGCGACGACGGCTCCGTCAGGAACGGCGCCAACATGTCCACGGCGCTCGGCGTCATCGAGCTCTGCTACGGCGACACCGGCTTACTGCTGACCATGCCGCACCAGGGCCTGGGCAACGCGGCCATCGCTGCCGTCGCCAACGCCGGGCAGATCGAGCGTTTCCAGGGCAAGTGGGCGGCGATGGCCATCACCGAACCCGGCACCGGTTCCGATTCCGCGAACATCCGCACCACCGCGGTCAAGGATGGCGACGATTACATCCTCAATGGCGAAAAAATCTTCGTGACCTGCGGCGAGCGCGCCGACTGCGTCGTGGTCTGGGCCACGCTGGACAGAAGCAAGGGCCGCGCCGCCATCAAATCCTTCGTGGTGGAGCGCGGCACGCCCGGCATGAAGGTCGAACGCCTGGAGCACAAGCTCGGCATCAAGGCCTCCGACACGGCCGCGATCAGCTTCGTCGACTGCCGCGTGCCGGCCGCCAACCTGCTCGGCAATCCGGAGATCGACGTCGCCAAGGGCTTTGCCGGCGTCATGGAGACCTTCGACAACACGCGCCCGCTGGTGGCCGCCATGGCCGTCGGTTGCGCCAAGGCCTCGCTGGAGCGCATCAAGGAACTGTGCAGGGACCATCTCGATCCCGGCTATGGCACGCCGCCGCTGAACGCCTCGAATCTCGCGGCGACGATTTACCGCCTGGAAGCAGAGTGGGAAGCGGCACGCCTGCTGACGCTGAAGGCCTGCTGGATGGCGGACAACCGCAAGCCCAATTCCAAGGAAGCCTCCATCGCCAAGGCCAAGGCCGGGCGCATCGGCAGCGAGATCACGCTGAAATGCGTGGAGCTGGCGGCGAGCCTCGGCTACGGCGAGGACGAACTGCTCGAGAAGTGGGCGCGCGATTCGAAGATCCTCGACATCTTCGAGGGCACGCAGCAGATCCAGCAGCTCATCATCGCGCGCCGGGTGCTGGGCAAGAGTTCGGCGGAACTGAAGTAGGCCTCCCGCGGCGAGCCGCGGCGATAAAAAAACGGCGGACCTGGTCCGCCGTTTTTTTTTGCAGCCTGCCTTCAATGCTTCAGGCGCTGCCGAGGCCCTGCTTCTGCAGCTGCTTGCGCTTGCGGTATTCCACCGGCGTTTCGCTGGTCCAGCGCTTGAAGGCGCGGTAGAAGGTGCTGGGTTCGGAGAAGCCCGTGAGGTAGACGATCTGCTCGATGGGCTCGCTGGTGCGCGCCAGCAGGCGGCGCGCCAGGCGCGAGCGATAGTCGGCCAGGATCTGGTTGAAGCTGGTATGGGCTTCGGCAAGCTGGCTGCGCAGGCGGCGTGGCGGAATATCGAGGCGCGTCGCCACCGACTCCAGGCTGGTGTCGCCGCTTTCTAGCGTTTCACCGATGGCGCGCTTCACTTCCGAGACGAGATCGAAGCGCTGCAGCTCGGCGAGCTGTTCCTGGGCGATCTGCTCATGCAGGCGCAGGAGATTCGGCTCGGCCTGCCAGATGCGGTGATCCAGCACGTCCTTATTGAAGTACAGGCGGTATTCGCTGCAGCCCAGCGTGACATCGCAGCCGTAGATGCGGCGGTATTCCGCGGGTGGCGCCCCCTCGGAATGCTCGGTATGGATGGCGATGGCGCGGAACCGGCCATCGGTGACGAACTTGAAGAACCGGATCATGCCGGCGGCCAGGCATTCGGTGAAATGCCGGGACGCCTTGCGGTCGGTGATGGTGGCGAGATAGCAGGTGTCGCCCTCGACGACCAGCTCGCCGGTCAGCGAGTCGCTGAGCAGGCGGTGGAAATTCATGGCGCGGCGCAGGCCTTCGCCGAAGGTCGGGCTGGAGGTCAGCAGGTATTCCAGAACCTGGCCGCGATAGAGCGGCATGTGCTCGCCCAGGTGCAGGCCGATATGGGAATCGCCGGACATCTCTTCCGCCGCGCGCCAGAAAGCCAGCTGCGCATGGCTGGGCGTACGCGAAAGGCTGGAATCCTCGAGGCGGCTGAGCGCGACACCCGCCTTGACGAGGATGGCCTCGGCCGGCAGGCCGGCATTGAGCAGGGCCTGGTAGATCAGGCGAAGGAAGATATGCGCGTCGGTGTGTTCAGCCATCGTGGGAAACGAACTCCACCTTCAATTTTTTATAGCTGGGGCTCGCATGCGCCCGGACGCCTGCCGCCAGGCGCGAGGACTTCCGCGACGATACCCGATTGACTTGCGACTGTCACAGCTCCTCGAGCCGGATCAGGTCGTAGGCCGCGGTTTCATAGGGATGGCTCGCCTTCAATGCCGCCACCGCTGCATTCACGCAGGCGTCCGGGACGATCATCTCGACCCGGTACTCGTCCACGACCTCCAGCCTGCCCTGCTGGCCGAGGAAAGGGTCGCTGCCCGGCAAGGGCCGGAACTGGCCCTGTCCCTGCACCTGCCAGGCACAGCAGTCGTAATCGCCGAGGCGACCGGCACCGGCCCGGAAGAGGGCTTCCTTCACCGCCTCGAGATGCGACTCGGGCACATAAAAAGTGAGCTTCAGCATACGGCCGTCCTGTGCAAATCAGCCGGCGAATACGCGGGCATTGCGGAAGAGGCGTATCCAGGAGCCGTCTTCCTGCCAGTCGTCCGGCCGCCAGCTGTGCTGCACGGCACGGAACACCCGCTCCGGATGCGGCATCAGGATGGTGACGCGGCCATCGCGCGTGGTGATACCGGTCAGGCCGCCCGGCGAACCGTTGGGGTTGAGCGGATAAGCCTCGGTGGCGTGACCCGCGTGATCGACATAGCGCAGCGCGACCAGCCCGCTGCCCTGCAGCGCGCCGAGGCGCGCTGCCGAATCGCTGACGCGGCCTTCGCCATGCGCGACCGCGATCGGCATGCGCGAACCGGCCATGCCGGCCAGCAGCACGGACGGCGAAGGCAGCACTTCGACCATCACGGTGCGCGCTTCGAACTGCTCGCTGGTATTGCGCATGAAACGCGGCCAGTGGTCGGCGCCCGGAATGAGCTCCTTGAGCTGGGACAGCATCTGGCAGCCGTTGCAGACCCCGAGCGAGAAGGTCTCGTTACGCGCGAAGAAAGCGGCGAACTCGTCGCGCGCGCGCGGATTGAAGAGCACGGACTTGGCCCAGCCGCCGCCGGCGCCGAGCACGTCGCCGTAGGAGAAGCCGCCGCAGGCCGCGAGGCCCTGGAAGTCCTGCAGCGAGACACGGCCGGAAATAATGTCGCTCATATGCACGTCGACGGCCTGGAAGCCGGCCCGATGGAAGCCGGCCGCCATTTCGATCTGGCCGTTGACGCCCTGCTCGCGCAGCACGGCGACCTTCGGGCGTACGCCGGACCTGATGAAGGGCGCGGCGACATCCGCATTGACGTCGTAGCTCAGCGCGACATGCAGGCCGCGGTCGTCGCGCGCGTCGAGGCGCGCGAATTCCTGGGCGGCGCAGTCGGCGTTGTCGCGCAATGCCTGAAGGCGGTAGCTGGTCTCGGACCACACCCTCTGCAGGTCGAGACATGCTCTCGAGAAGACGCATTTGCCGTCGAGGCTGATCGACAGCGTGTCGCCTTCGCACGCCGTGCCGATCACCGTCACGCCCCCGGCGAGCGCGGAGCCCGCGAACGCCGCCCTCACGGCAGCGGCGTCGCGGCGCCGCACCTGGACCACGGCGCCCAGCTCTTCATTGAAGAGCATGGGCAACAAATCCCCCTGGCTGCCCTCCAGGTCGATCCTGACGCCGGCGCGACCGGCAAAGGCCATTTCGCAGACGGTGGCGAAAAGACCGCCGTCGCTGCGGTCGTGATAGGCCAGCAGCTTGCCTTGCGCATTCAGCGCCTGGATGCCGGTAAAGAACGCCTTGAGCGCCGCCACGTCGTCGACGTCCGGCGCGACATCGCCGACGGCGCCGTAGACCTGCGCCAGCGCCGAGCCGCCGAGGCGATGCCTGCCGAGGCCCAGATCGACGAGCACGAGCACGGTATCGCCCTGGTCGGTGCGCAACTGCGGTGTCAGGGTCTGGCGGATATCCGTCACCGGCGCAAACGCGGAGACGATCAGTGACATCGGCGCGGTGACCGCCTTCTTCTCGCCCGCTTCTTCCCAGACCGTGCGCATGGACAGGGAGTCCTTGCCCACGGGAATCGCGATGCCCAGCTGGGGGCAGATTTCCATGCCGACGGCCGCGACCGCGTCAAAGAGGTTTTCGTCCTCCTTGCCGTAGCCCGCGGCGGCCATCCAGTTGGCGGAGAGCTTGATGTCGCCGATCGCGGCAATCGAGCTTGCCGCGATATTGGTCAGCGCTTCGCCGACGGCCATGCGCGCCGAGGCCTTCGCGTCGATCAGCGCCAGCGGCGTGCGCTCGCCCATGGCCATGGCTTCGCCGGCACAGGTATCGAAGCCGGTCGCCGTGACCGCGCAATCCGCCACCGGCACCTGCCAGGGGCCCACCATCTGCTCGCGGGCGACAAGCCCGGTGATGGAGCGGTCGCCGATGGTGATAAGGAAGGCCTTGCTGGCCACCGTCGGCAGGCGCAGCACACGCAGCGCCGCTTCCTCGAGGTCGATCGCACTGGTGTCGAAAGCCTGCTGCTGCAACGGCCGGCGCGTGAACTTGCGCGTCATGCGCGGCGCCTTGCCAAGCAGCACCTGCATCGGCATGTCTACCGGATGATTGCCGAAATGCGGATCGGCGACCTTCAGTTCCTGCACGGCGGTGGCTTCGCCGAGCACGGCATACGGGCAGCGCTCACGCGCGCAGATGGCCTCGAACTCGGCCAGGCGCGCCGGCGACACCGCGAGCACATAACGCTCCTGCGCTTCGTTGCACCACACCTCGACCGGACGCATGCCGGGCTCAAGGCTGGGGATCGCGCGCAGGTTCAGCCTGGCGCCGAGTTCGTGCTCGTGCACGAGCTCGGGCATGGCATTGGACAGGCCGCCGGCGCCCACGTCATGGAGGGAAACGATGGGGTTGCCGGCGCCCATGGCCCAGCACACATCGATCACCTCCTGGCAGCGGCGCTCCATTTCCGGGTTGTCGCGCTGCACCGAGGCGAAGTCGAGGCTTTCGGCACTGGCGCCGCTGGCCACGGAGGAGGCCGCGCCGCCGCCGAGACCGATCAGCAAGGCGGGGCCGCCGAGGACGATAAGCCGGTCGCCGGGCTGGATCGCACTCTTCTGCACGTGCTGGCCCCGAATGTTGCCATAGCCCCCGGCAATCATGATGGGCTTGTGGTAGCCGCGCACTTCCTCGCCGTCGAGGCCGTTCACCTTCATTTCAAAGCTGCGGAAGTAGCCGCAGAGATTGGGGCGGCCGAATTCATTGTTGAAGGCGGCCCCGCCAAGCGGCCCCTCGAGCATGATGTCGAGCGCGGAAACGATGCGGTCCGGCTTGCCGTAGTCCTGCTCCCAGGGCTGGACGAAGCCGGGAATCTTCAGATTGGAAACGGTAAATCCGGTGAGTCCGGCTTTGGGTTTGCCGCCGCGGCCCGTCGCCCCCTCGTCACGAATCTCGCCGCCGGAGCCGGTGGAAGCGCCGGCAAAGGGCGAAATGGCCGTCGGATGGTTGTGCGTCTCCACTTTCATCAGGATGTGCACATCTTCCGCGTTAAAGCCGTAGTGGTGCGTGACCGGGTCCGGGAAAAAGCGGGCGGCATGGTGGCCGCTGATGACGGCGGCGTTGTCCTTGTAGGCCGACAGGATATTGGCCGGCGCCGCGGCATGGGTGTTCTTGATCATCTGGAACAGCGAGCGGTCCTGGGCCTTGCCGTCGACGACCCAACTGGCGTTGAAGATCTTGTGGCGGCAATGCTCGGAGTTCGCCTGGGCGAACATCATGAGCTCCACATCCGTAGGGTTGCGCTTCAGCGCCCGGAAGCTCTCGACCAGATATTCAATCTCGTCGTCGGAAAGGGCGAAGCCCTGCTCCCGGTTCGCCCGCTCCAGCGCGGCGCGACCGCCCCCGAGAATATCCACGGCTGACAGCGGCCGCGGCGCCTCCACCCTGAACAGGGCCGCCGCCTCCTCCAAGGAGGCCAGCACGCTCTGGGTCATGCGGTCATGCAGGCGTGCCGCCAGCAGCGCCCGCTGACCGCTCGTGAAGGGACCGCCGCCTACATGGAAGGCGGTGGCGCGCTCGAGGCGGCGGATGGCGGCAAGGCCGCAGTTGCGCGCAATGTCCGTCGCCTTGGACGACCAGGGCGAGATCGTGCCCGGGCGCGGCACCACCAAGAAAAGTTCTCCCTCGGCGGTGCCCCGGAACTCGTCACCGTACTGCAACAGCTCTTCAAGGCGCCGACGCTCTTTCTCCCCCGCCAGCTCTCCATCCGCCAAATGCAGGTAGCGGGCCTCTACCTTCTTGACGGCTGGCAGCAGCGTGTTGAGGTCGCGCAGCAGCCGGTGCTGTCGAAAAGCGGAAAGCGCCAGGGAGCCAGGCAGGATCAGCATGTCGGTCTCTCGAATGGGGGCGGAAGGCATTCCGGGCGGGGTTAACCGCTGAACGGCGGGTCGCCCGATAGCCGGTTCCGGGGGGCCGGAAAAGGCGGCAATCATACTGGAATCAGGGGTTCCAGCACACCTGAGTGAGGCTCAGGACCGAAAGCAAGCCCATGAATTGTCAGACAATGCTCTGGCTTATGGCGAGTTTTGCGCTAGACATAATGTGAACTGGTCGATACATTGCGGCCAACCTTGCTAACAACACCTGTACAAACAGGCAGTGGCAAAGTTGGTGAGCCCCCTGGCTACCGAACCACCCCCAAGGGTAAACGCTAAAACGATCGGCACTGTCACTGCAGCACTGCGGGTCGATTGATAAACGGTAAACCGACAGAGGTATTAAGGATGTCTAGCGGCTTGAAAGCGCTCACCGCGCCCCTTCAGCGTGTCTCCTTGTCTCCCCGCATTTTCCTTCGTGCCGGGCTCGCCAGCCTGCTGATCCTTGCCTGTTTCCAGCTCCAGCCGAAAACCACGGCCCTGCAGCAGGTCCAGGAGAGAGGGGAGCTGGTAATCACCGGTAGCAGTGGCCCCACCACCTTCTACCAGACCTCCAACGGTGCGCGTGGCCTGCAGTACGAGCTTGCCCGCCTGTTTGCCGAGGAGCTGGGCGTCAGCCTCGTACTCAGGGATGCCGGGACTACCGTCGACGTTCTGAAGTCCATCCGCTACAACAACACCGACATTGCCATTACCGGGCTGTCCTCTGACGACTCCCGCCTGACCCGCCTGCGTACCGCGGCCCCCTATATGGCCGTGAGCGAACAGTTGATACAGCGCCTCGACCGCCCTCTGCCAGCCACTTTCGATGCCCTTGGGGCCGCCCGAATCGGGGTGATTGCCGGGTCCAGCGAAGCCCGGCGACTGAAGAGGCTGACGCAATGGCGCTCGGACATCCAGCTGATCGAATTCGAAGCCATGGATCCTCTGACCCTGCTCGAGCGGGTCGATAGCGGCGAGCTCGACTATGCGGCGCTCAACTCGAACGAATTCGACGCCCGCCGCGCCCTCTTTCCGAACGTAGGCGTCGCCCTCAACCTGCAGGACTACAGCGAGCTGGCCTGGGCATTCCTCAAGACCCATGACCAGAGCCTCTACAATGCGGCCCAGGCCTTCATGGCGCGCAAGCGCGCCGATGGCACCCTCAATCGCCTGGTGGCCTTCTATAGCCAGGGCAGCACTTTCGATCCCTATTCGGCTCGCAGCTTCCAGCGCGATATGGCCCGCCGCCTGCCCCGCTACCAGGGATTGTTCGAGAAGAATGCCAGCAAGCTGGGCCTGGACTGGCACCTGCTGGCGGCAATCGCTTATCAGGAGTCGCGCTGGGAGCCTTCTGCGGTTTCTCCTACCGGTGTGCAGGGCCTGATGATGCTGACCCATGACACTGCAAGCTTCATGGGCGTCGAAGACCGGACCAACGTGCCCCAGAGCATTCGTGGCGGCGCCGCTTACTACAAGATGATCGTCAACAACCTTGCCCGGGTCCCGGAGCCGGACCGCACCTGGATGGCCCTGGCCGGCTACAACATGGGCCCCGCCTATATCGATCGTGCCCGCGCTCGCGCCTTCAAGGCGGGCGACGACGGCGACAAATGGATGGTAGTCAGCCGTCACCTGCGCAGCATGGCCCAGGATGCGCGCCGCCAGGGTCGCAATATTCCCGTGGGCCAGGCCCTGCACTATGTGCAGCAGGTGCGCCGCTACTACGATGCCTTGCTCCTTGCCTCCAGCAGCAGCGACGACCGCGTCGCCATGCGTGCCGCGTCACAGCATGTTCAGTAGCCCCTGCTAACTTAAAAGCCCCGCATGCCAGACTGTGTAAAAGAGCCGGAAATGCAAAAAGGCACCACAACATGTTGTGGTGCCTTTTTGTTTTTCTCCCTTATCTTGTGACTGCTTAACCCGGAAATTGAGTTTTTACACAGTCTGATGCGGGGCTTTTTTAGGTTCATCGCGCTTTCCCGGGGAAGGCGGCCTTGATTTTCAGGAAGAAGTAGTCAGCGTCCCTGAAGCCATAGGCCATGCGCTTGATGACCTTGATGCGATTGTTGACCCCCTCCAGCACGCTGGTA
>JBMOQI010000022.1:0-58918 GCA_049320605.1 Pseudomonadota bacterium
GGCTAAAGCCGCTCCTACAGGTATTAATTCCTGTGTAGGAGCGGCTTTAGCCGCGAAAAGAGAATCGCAGGCCCCTCTTTTAATGGACCACTCCAAGATTTTGGACAGGCTCTTAGAGGGGCGCGGGCGTATTCAGCGCCTTGAGTAGCGGCGGATCGCGCCGGTAGACGTCGGGTCGGAAGGACACGTGGCCGTCCGCCTGCGCCTGCGCCGTCCAGTAGCCGAGCAGAATGGTAACTTTCCGCGCCAGCGGCACGTTTTTTGTCTTGCGTTTCCTGATCGTCGCCTGCAGCGCTTCGCGGCTCCAGTGCTCCGCATCGTCGAGCAGCAGCAGCGCGAGCTCGTGGATGTTCTCCACACGTATGCAGCCCGAGCTGGTGCTGCGGCGACTGGCGTTGAACAGGCTTTTACTCGGCGTATCGTGCAGGTAGACCGAAAAGGGGTTGGCGAAGCGTATGGCGAGTTCGCCCAGGGCATTGTCGGGCCCGGGCTCCTGACGCAGCAGGATGTTACCCGGCCGGCTCCAGTTCACATCCGAGGGCGGAATCTCCTGACCCGCAGCATCCAGGACGCGCAGCTTGCGCCGGGCGAGATAGCCCGGGTCGCGGCGCACTTCCGGCAGGATATCTTCGTGGAAGATCGTGGGCGGCACTGTCCAGGCCGGGCTCAGCGTGAGATGGCTGATGGTGGACTGGAACACGGGACTCGGCCGGTATTCGCGGCCGATCTGGACGCGTGCGCGCCAGCGCAGCTCGCCGTCCTGCAGGTAATAGATGGCGTAGCCGGCCAGATCGACGATCACCGCACGTTCCCGGAGTTCATTGCGGAACCAGCGCATGCGCTCGAGGTTTACGCGCAGCTGGTCGATACGCTGCCGCAACGGCACGTTGAGTTCGGCCAAGGTGGCAGGCCCTATCGTGCCGTCGGCATCGAGATAAGCCTCCTGCTGGAAACGCCGCACCGCCTGCTGCAGCTCTTCGTCATACCGTTGCGGCTCCTTTTCTTCACCTTTCGCCAGAAAGCCCGCGAGCTGCAGGCGCCGGCGCAGCAGCGCCACGCGCGCGTCGCGCATGCCAGGCTCGAGCGCGGGGCCGGTCGGCACCACTGGCCAGCCGCCTATGGCTTCGATGCTGCGCAGTTGCGCTAGCGCCGTGCGCAGTTGCTGGTAGTAGGGCCAGGCCGGCCGCACATAATCGAAGAGTTCTTTCAGGCGCTTGTCGTTCACCGCCTGCTGCAGGCGCTGGAGGCCCTGCTGCGGGTCCAGCTCGCGTATGTCCAGGTTCCAGTGCGGATCCAGCTGCAGGGGATTCACCTTGCCGCGGTAAAGGTGGAGCAGCGCCAGCAGGCAGGCGCGTGTGGCAAGGATATCCTGGTCGGCTTTCTGTTCTGCGGTGAGAGGCGTCGGCAGCTGCAACAGGCGGAGGTGGCCATAGTCTTCGGGCTCGAGGCCGTCCTTGTAGAGGCCGCCGAGTTCGACCAGCAGGGCCTGGTAGCGCGGCTCGTCCCAGGCCGGTTGCCAATGGCGCGCAGCGTAGAACTCGGCCAGTGCGCGCGGTCCGGACTGGCGCGACAGTTGCAGGGGTGGCGCGCTCTGCAGGACGGGCTCCAGGCGTGCGCGCAATACTTCGCTCACGGATTCTGCCTGCGCCGGCAGGTACAGGCTCCAGCACATCAGGATGGCGCAGGCGCAGTGCCAGCATCGGGTTTCCACTTTCACCACAGTCGCTCCGGTTCAATACTGGCTCATCGACAACAATCCGCACGCTGACGGTGGCCGGCTGCAATGTTAGCCTGCCGGTCTCGTCCGCCTGTTGATCTGCAGCAAGGTGCACGGTGCTGCCAGGGCGCATGCTAATTGGGGCGAGGCGTTTTTTCTTTGGGAGATTTTCGCCATGTTGCACAGGTTGCTGCTGGTGTTCTGCTGCTGGGCCGAGATGGCCGACGCGCAGGCCGGCATTTCGCCGGAGCGGCTGCAGGCGGCCGCTCCGGATGCCGACCCGGTGGTGCTGCGGCACGCGCTGGATGCCATGCGGTGCGCCAACGTCGGCGGCATGCCGGCCTCGCAGCGCCTGGCGGTGATCGACTACTCGCGCCCGTCCACCGAGCCGCGGCTCTGGGTCTTCGATCTCGACAGCGGCGCCTTGCTCTTCCGCGAGCTGGTCGCGCACGGCCGCAACAGTGGCGAGAGCCGGGCCCAGCATTTCTCCAACGAAATCGACAGCCGCACGTCCAGCCTCGGCCTCTTCCGTACGGACGACACCTATGTCGGCAGCAACGGCTATTCGCTACGCCTGGACGGCCTGGAGCCCGGCATCAACGACCGTGCCCGCGCGCGTGCCATCGTCATGCATGGCGCGGACTATGTGACCGAGGAGCACGCCAAGAAATTTGGCCGACTCGGCCGCAGCTGGGGCTGTCCGGCTGTACGTCAGGGCGTGGCAAGGCAGCTCATCGACACGCTCAAGGGCGGCCAGTTCATCTTCTCTTACTATCCCGACCGCGACTGGCTGGCGTCCTCGCGCTACCTCAACTGCGGGCAGCAGACAGCCAGCCGCTGAGGCCCGCGCAGCAATCGCCGCGGCAAGCTTCGGTACGTGCGCATGCCTTGTCGAAACCGCAATTCTTTGATGCGTATCAAGCGTCGCTCTCGGCACGCGTGCCGAGAGCCTGTTTAGGGCCTTGGATGACATCTCAGTCGAGGGGTGATCTCATGGATATGGGGCTGCTGCTTGCCATGCTTTTCTGCGTGATCATGGTGGCCACTACGGTAATGGCTCATTACGAAGGGCTGCGCCTGATCACGGATAAACTCCTGCCGCGCCTGCAGAGGCGTCCGCGGCAGCAGATGATTTTCGCAATCTTTGCGGTATTTCTGGCGCATACGGTGGAGGTCTGGTTGTTTACCTTCGCCTATGCCATTGCCCTACAGGTTCCGGAGCTTGGCACGTTCAGAGGTGACATCGATGGCGGCTTGATAGACCTCATGTATTTTTCGGCCATCACTTACACCTCCCTGGGTCTGGGCGACGTCTATCCGCTGGGAGGCTTGCGTCTGCTGACGGCTGTCGAGGCCCTGGTGGGATTGCTGATGATCGGCTGGTCCGCGTCCTACACGTATCTGCTCATGGAGCGGTTGTGGCGACTGCACAAGCCGTCCGGCACGCGCAGCTAAGTGCCTGTCCAAAATCTTGGGGTGGTCCATTAAAAGAGGGGCCTGCGATTCTCTTTTCGCGGCTAAAGCCGCTCCTACACAGGAATTAATACCTGTAGGAGCGGCTTTAGCCGCGAAAAAAGGCGACGGGCAGCGCGACAAACAGATTATGAACAGGCTCTAAAGCCCGCATAAAAATTTCCGACCCCCCAAGCCAGCTATTGCAGGCGCTGCCCCTCTCCCGCCAGGGGAGAGGGGCTTGTCAGAAAACTTTTGGTTCAGGCACTTGGCGGCGGTCCGGCGTCGTTGCGGCCGGGGTGTCGTCTGCGGTTTCCTTGATCCAGCTCAAGCATGGCTGCAATTCAGCAGCATGGAAGAGCTGCGCCTGCTCCGATAATCCAGGCATCACCGGCCGTCGTAGCGAAGCCCCATGCAGATCATTGACCACAACCGCCACCTCGCCATTCCACCGCTATTTCGCTTGGGATTCCGTCCCTTCTTCCTCGCCGGCAGCGTGTTCGCGCTGCTCGCGCTCATGCTCTGGCTGCCGGCCCTGACCGGTCATCTCGTCTGGCAGCCCGCCGGCGGATGGCTGGCCTGGCACCGGCACGAAATGCTGTTTGGTTTCGGCGCGGCCATCATCGCCGGCTTCCTGCTCACCGCGGTGCAGAACTGGACCGGGCGGCCCGGCCTCTCCGGCTGGCCACTGGCGGGGCTGGTCGCGGTGTGGCTGGCGGCGCGCGTGGCCTGGCTGGGCAATGCGCCCACGGCGCTACTTGTACCGCTGGAACTCGCCTTCCTGCCGCTGGTTGCGGCGGCCATGGCACGCACGCTGTGGGTGGTGCGGCAGACGCGCAATTATCCGGTGGTGCTAGTCCTCCTGCTGATGGCGCTGGCCGACGGCCTCGCCATGCTTGGCCTTATCCAGGGTGATGCCGGCCTGCAGCGGCGTGGCGTGCTCGCCGGCATCTGGGTCATCGTCACACTACTCGGGCTGATCGGCGGCCGTGTCATTCCCTTCTTCACCGCGCGTGGCCTGGCCCTGAAAAAAAGCGCGCCGCCGCTGGACTGGTTGGCCTGGATGCTGCTCGCCGGCGGCATGCTGATGACGCTGTTCACCGTAGCGGGCCTCACGCTGGTGCCGCACGCTGCGGTCGCCGTGCTTTGCTTCCAGCTCGCCGCCGGCCATCTGTTGCGCCTTCTGCACTGGTACGAGCCCGGCATCTGGAAAGTGCCGCTGCTGTGGTCGCTGCATGTGGCCTACGCCTGGCTGGTGCTGGCGCTGTTCGGGCTCGGGCTATGGCATACGGGGCTGCTGCAGAGTCTTGGTCCGCCACTGCATGCGCTCACCATGGGCGCCATGGGCGGCGCCATCCTGGCCATGCTGGCGCGCGTTTCGCTGGGCCATACCGGACGCGAGCTGCGGCCGCCGCGCGGCATGAGCCTCGCCTTCGCACTATTGCACCTGGGCGTGCTGGCGCGCGTCGGTCTCATCGTGCTATGGCCGCTGCCGGCGCTGCAGCTGGCGGTGACTTGCTGGCTGCTGG
This sequence comes from Pseudomonadota bacterium, assembly GCA_049320605.1. Taxonomy (GTDB): domain Bacteria; phylum Pseudomonadota; class Gammaproteobacteria; order Pseudomonadales; family Moraxellaceae; genus UBA2031. The sequence continues at coordinate 4,699 of JBMOQI010000022.1, forward strand.
CCTTCGGTATCTTCGTCTGGCATTACGCGCCGATGCTGGTCAGCGCGCGTGTGGACGGGCATCCGGGGTGATGCCGGAAACCGCCGCGCGGATTCGCGGGCGGCGATGCATGGTGTCAGCGCGAGGACGGTCCTCCGCCTGAGACAGGTCAAACGGCGCCAGTGGCGCCTCCGCGATACTTGCCGCTCGAGTTTGATGCGGAATCCCGCCTCTGTCCTTCACCCCGCCATGGGATGCCGAGCTGATCCGGCGCTACGACCTCGTCGGTCTCGGCGTTTCCGCCCTCAGCCAGGTCGGCGGCCTTTACGCGCAGAACCACGCCAACCTAGAGAGCTATGAAACTCTGAGCGACGCCGGCGGCCTTGCCACCGTGAAAGGTTATCCCGCGACGCCAGATGACCGCCTGCGCCGGCACGTGAGCCGGCGCAGGCTCTGCGATTTCACGCTGGACTTCACTGCGCTGGAGGCGCGCTTCGGCATAGGTTGCCGACACTATTTCAGCGCGGCGCTGCCGACCCTGCAGCGCATGGAGCGTGACGGGTTGATCCGTTTCGGCGCGCACCGTCTCAATGTCCTGCCGGCCGGCCGTCTGCTGGTGCGCTCAGTGGCCATGCGCTTCGATCGCCCTCTGGCGGAGCAGAGCGAACGGCGCTTTTCACGGGTGATTTAGGGGCAGGACGGCTGCACGGCGATCTGATCCATATCAACACGCAATCCGTCGTCCCTCGCAATGATGAGCCTGGTGCAAGCCGGGCGGCGGCGACCAATACACAGCCACCGCCATTACCAGGACTAGAAAAGAGAGAACTCCCATGACCAGCAAGGCAGCAATCCGCACCCAGACCCTCAACGTGGACGTGGCCATCGTCGGCGCCGGCTTCGGCGGCCTGTGCATGGCCATCCGTCTGCGCCAGGCGGGCACCGACAACTTCGTTATCCTGGAAAAAGCCGGTGAAGTCGGCGGCGCCTGGCGCGACAATTCCTATCCCGGCGCCGCCTGCGACGTGCAGTCGCACCTGTATTCGTTTTCCTTCGAGGGCAAGACCGACTGGTCCAAGCGTTATGCGCCCTGGTACGAGATCCAGAATTACATCCTCGACACTACAGAGAAGTACGGCCTGCGCCCCTTCATCCGCTTCCACCAGGAGGTGAGCGAGGCGCGCTTCGACCCGGCCACGGCACGCTGGACGCTGCGCACGAAAGCCGGCGACACCGTGATCTGTCGCCATGTGGTGCTGGCCTCTGGCCCGCTGCACGTGCCCAACATCCCGCGGCTGCCCGGTCTGGAAAAATTCCAGGGCCAGGTCATGCACTCCGCGGCGTGGGATCATGGCTACAACCTCAACCACAAGAACGTGGTGTCTATCGGTACCGGCGGCAGCGCCATTCAGTATTGCCCGGAGATCGCGCCGCTGGTGAAGCAACTCTATGTGTTCCAGCGCACGCCGGCCTGGGTGATTCCGCGCGACGAGCGCGGCTACTCGGCGACTTCGCAGAGACTGTTCGCACGCTTTCCAAAGCTGCGCGAGCTGCATCGCGCGCGGCTTTACTGGAGCAACGAATTGCGCGTCGCGCCGGCCTCCAGCACGGCGTCGGCCACCGTGCTGGAGGCGCTCTGCAAGCTCTTCATCCGCTTCCAGGTGAAGGACAAAAACACCGCGAGGAAGCTGCTGCCGAATTACCGCTTCGGCTGCAAGCGCGTGCTGATCTCCAACAAGTGGTATCCCATGTTCAACCGCAAGAATGTGGAGCTGGTCACCGAGGGCATCCGGGAAATCCGCGCGCACAGCATCGTCACCATGGACGGCGTCGAACGGCCGGCCGACTGCCTCATCCTCGGCACGGGTTTCATCGTCGATCCGCGCATCTACATGAAGGATTTCCCGTTCACCGGCATCGACGGCCACGACATCCACCAGGACTGGGCCGAGGCCGCCGAGGCCTATTACGGCATCACCGTGAGCGGCTATCCCAATATGTTCCAGCTGGTGGGGCCCAACACCGGCCTCGGCCACAACTCCATCCTGTTTATGATCGAGTGCCAGGTGAACTACATCCTGCAGTGCCTGGCGCTGCTCGAGGACAGGGGAGCGGACTATCTCGACGTGAAGCCCGAGGCCCAGCGCGACTTCAACGAAGACGTGCAGGAGCGGCTCAAAGGCACAACGTGGACCTCCGGCTGCACCAGCTGGTACCAACAGGAAACCGGCAAGAACTTCGCGCTCTGGCCAGGTTCCACCTGGCGCTACTGGCTGCAGACCCGCAAGGTGAGGACGCAGGACTACGTCTTCGCTCGGGTACAGGCCAGGCAGCCGGTCAAGGCGGCCTGAGGCACAGTGCAATGAACGGCATGACGCAGTGGTGGAACGGATGGTGAGACAGCTGCTGCTGACCTTCAATGTGGGCTCTGCGACGCTCAAGGTGTCCGCCTGCGCCCTGGCGGCGCCGGAAACGTCGCTCTTCCGCCTCAGTGTGGATCTGGCCAGCGGCAGTAGTGCCGGCACCGGCCTGCTGCCGGCGGCGCTGCCGCGGGAGCTCGAGCCCAACCCGGACCTCACCGAGCTGGCGGCGCTGCTCGCTTGCCATGCCGCGGGGCCCGGCGAGCGCGTCGTCGCGGTGGCGCACCGCATCGTGCATGGTGGCCGTCATCTCCAGCCTGCGCCCATCACCGATGCGCTGCTGCAGGAGCTGCAGGACCTGGAGACGCTGTGTCCGCTACTGCAGCCGCCTGCGCTGGAAGTGATCTGCCATCTGCGCGAGCTGTGGCCGATGCTGCCCCAGGTGGCGGTCTTCGACACCAGCTTCCACCGCGAGCAGCCAGAGCTGGCCACAACCTATGCACTGCCGGCGGTGCTACGCATGCAAGGGCTCAAGGCCTACGGCTTCCACGGCATTTCCTGCCAGCATGTGCTGCGCGCCTTGCGTGCCGACCACCCTGCGCAGGCGGAGGGTCGCGTGCTGATCGCCCATCTCGGTCGCAGCGCCAGCCTCACGGCGGTGCGGCAGGGGAAGAGCGTGGCCAACAGCATGGGCTTCTCCATGCTCGATGGCTTGCCCATGGGCAGCCGTTGCGGCCAGATCGATCCCGGCATTCTGCTCTATCTGATGGAGCAAGGCTGGAGCAAATCGCGCCTGACCGATCTGCTTTACCACAAGTCAGGCCTGCTCGGTCTTTCCGGCCAGAGTGCCGACATGCGCGAGCTGCTCGCCAGCAGCAGCGATGACGCGAGGTTCGCCGTGGACTATTTCTGCGAGCGCACGGCGCGCATGGCGGCGTCGCTGGCTTGTGCCATGGAGGGGCTGGAGGTACTGGCGTTCACCGGCGGCATCGGTGAGCAGCATGCGTTGGTGCGCGAGAAGATCTGTCGCCGGCTGGAGTGGATGGGCGTGGAGCTGGCGGAAGCCGCCAATGCGAACGGCCATGGCCTGCTGAGCACGCCGGCCTCACGCTGCCGTATCCTGGTGTTGCCCTGCGACGAGGAGGCGGAGATCAGCCTGCAGTGCGCGGAGCTGCTGGGGCAGGTGCGGGCTGCACGTGCTGCTTCGTAAGCGGTGGCTAAAGTAAAAAGGAGTCAGCCGCTGCAGCTGGCGACTACGTCGCTACCGCCGTTGGCGAGCTCGAGCAGGCGTTTACGGTCGACGATCTCGACGTCGCGGCCGTTGACGCGCAGTACGTCCTGGGTATGCAGGCGGGTGAAGAGGCGGCTCACGGTTTCCAGCGCGAGGCCGAGGTGGTTGCCGATGTCGGAGCGCGACATCGGCAGGTGCAGCTGGTTTTCGGAGAGCTTGCGGCGCTTGTAGCGCGCGGCCAACGTGAGCAGGAAGGTGGCGATGCGCTCCTCGGCGGTGCGGCGGCCCACCAGCTGCATGATCTGCTGGTCGGCGCGGATCTCCGAGCTCATCAGCTGGAACATGTGGCGCTGCAGACTGGGCAGGCGGCCAGCCAGGTCTTCCAGCGCATCGAAGGGCAGGGCGCAGACGGCGGTGGTTTCCAGCGCGATGGCGGTGCTGCCGTAGTGGCCACTGGGGTTGCCGATGCTGTCCAGGCCGACGATCTCGCCGGGCAGGTAGAAGCCCGTCACCTGTTCCTCGCCGGAAGGCGTGCTGCTGCAGGTCTTAATGGCGCCCGAGCGCACCGCGAACACCGCTTCGAAGGGCATGCCTTCATCGAACAGTATTCCGCCGCGCGAGAGCGGACGGTTGCGCGTGATGATCTTGTCCAGCTCCTGGATTTCACCCTCGTCGATGGCGGGCGGCAGACAGACCGGGTTCAGCGCGCAGTCGGCGCAGTTGGTCTGGCGTAGTTCACGGATGAGGTTGTGACGACGGGGGATTTCCATGGGCGGCTCGGTTTCGCATTTGCGAGGGACGTGAAAATCATGCCGGCCCGTGGCGGCGGCCGTCTTGATCCAGGTCAATCTTCCGACAGGGCTCGCGGCTTGACTAGGCTCAGACTGAAAATAGTCTGTTTCCCGATGAGATCAAAAAAACCGGCCTGCTCCGATGCCCTAAGAGCCTGTTCATAATCTATTTGTCGCGCTGCCCGTCGCCTTTTTTCGCGGCTAAAGCCGCTCCTACCCTACATAGGAATTAATACCTGTAGGAGCGGCTTTAGCCGCGAAAAGAGAATCGCCGGCCCCTCTTTTAATGGACCACCCCAAGATTTTGGACAGGCCCTAAGCCAGAAAAAGAATAAGTTCACCGAGGTACAGGCCGTGGCCGGCTGTATTCCGGCGAATCCCAGTGCGCATGGTGGGGATGCGCCGAAGCGGGGACGACGCCCGGTGCAGGGTGCGCTGACAGCAGTGGCAGGGCGGCGGTCCAGAGCCCAAAGCCTATCACCAGCGCTCCCGCCAACTGCCGTGTACCGCGGCCCTGCAGGAGCGCGCGCAACCGCCCGGCCAGGGTGCCGGTGATCAGAAGCGTGGGCAGGGTGCCGAGCCCGAAGGCCAGCATGGCGCCGCCCGAGACCAGCGCATCGGCACGGGCCAGGGCCAGCGTGAGCGCACTGTAGACCAGGCCACAGGGCAGGAAGCCCCACAGGCCGCCGGCGACCACGGCCTTGAATGGACGATCCACGGGCAGGATGTGCTTGCGCAGCGGCGCCAGCTTCTGCCAGAGACCACCGCCGAGGCTTTCCAGGCGGCGCAGCCCGTTCCACCAGCCGGCGAGATACAGCCCCAGCACGACCATGAAACCGCCGGCCAGCACGCGGGGCCAGGGACTCTGCGCCCAGCCGCCCAGGATGCCGTGCGCGAGCAGGCCCACGGCCACGCCCAGCAGCGTGTAGGTCAGCAGGCGCCCCAGGTTGTAGCTCAGTTGGTAGAAGAACAGGGGCGCGCCGCGCCGCTTTGCTTCGGGTAGCGCGAAGGAGAAGGCGGCCGAGACGCCGCCGCACATGCCCACGCAGTGCGTGCTGCCGAGCAGGCCGGTGGCCCAGGCGGTAAGTAACAGGGCGCTGTCAGTGCCGGTCATGCGTCTGCAGTCTCCGCGCTTCGCGGTCGTCCATGAGGATGCGGTGGGCCGGACCTTCCAAGTCGTCGAACTGGCGGTGCCGCACCGCCCAGAAGAATACGGCGATGCCGGCCGCGAGGAAGAGCAGGCTGAGCGGCACCAGAAAATAGATCACTTCCACGATTCAGTCTCCGCGGGGCGGGCGACAGAGTCGCAGCGCATTGCCCACCACGAGCAGTGAGCTTGCCGACATGCCCAGCGCCGCCGCCCAGGGTGGCAGGACGCCCAGCGCCGCCAGGGGCAGTACGGCGAGATTGTAGGCCAGTGCCCAGCCCAGGTTCTGCCGGATGAGGCGGCCACTGCGTCGCGCCATGTCATGCGCCGCAGGCAGCAGGCGCAGGTCATCGTGCAGCAGCAGGCTGTCGGCGCTGAGCCGGGCGAGGTCGGTGCCCGAGGCCATGGCCACGGACAGATGCGCCTGCGCCAGCACCGGCGCATCGTTGACGCCGTCGCCGACCATCACCACTACGGCGCCGCACGCCTGCAGCGCCTGCACCGTTTCGCGTTTCTGTTCCGGATTGAGTCCGCTGAATGTTTTCTGCATGCCCAGCGCCGCTCCCATCACATGGGACGTGTGCGAGCGATCGCCGGAGAGCAGCCAGGTTTCGAGACCCCGCCCCTGCAGTGCGGCGATCACCGCCGCGGCTTCCGGACGCAGCGTGTCGCTGAGGCGGAAGGCGGCGATGGCGCCGTCGTCATCGGCCAGCCAGAGCTTTTCCGCGGCGGCGACGCTGGCGGCCGCGCCGAGTGCAAAGCTGGCGTGGCCGAAGCGGTGGCGTTTGCCCTTGATCACGCCGCTGACGCCGGCGCCAGCCGTGTGCCGCATGTCCTGCACGTCGGGAAGGTCCATCCTGCCCAGCGCCTGGAACGCCTGCGCCACCGGGTGTTCCGAGCGCTGCTCGAGCGCGCAGACGAGGCGCAGCGCGCTGTCGAGATCGCCGCGCAGCGCAAGGCTTTCCTCGATACGCAGCCGACCTGTGGTGAGCGTGCCGGTCTTGTCGAAGAGCACATGAGTGGCGCGCGCGAACGTTTCCAGAACATGGCCGCGACTGATCAGGAAGCCGCGCTGCGCCAGCGTGCCGGTGGCACGGGTGAGCGCCACCGGCGTGGCCAGCGACAGCGCACAGGGACAGGTCGCCACCAGCACGGCGAGGGTGACCCAGAAGGCGTGAGCGGCGGTGTCGACATACGTCCAGGCCGCGAACACCGCCGCGGAGAACAGCAGCACGATGGCGACGAAGGCCCGCGCCACCGCGTCGGCCTGCCGCGCCAGCTCCGGTTTCTCCGCCTGCACACGGTTGAGCAGGCGCTGCAGCGTCCCTAGCGTGCCCTCACCAGCGGCGCGCTCCACCTCGAGGAGCAGCGAGCCGTCGCCGTTGAGACTGCCACCGAGCACGGCATCGCCGGCTAGCTTTGGCAGTGGCAGTGGCTCCCCGGTGAGCAGTGCTTCGCTGACGGCGCTGGCGCCGTCCAGAACGCGCGCATCGGCCGGAATCGTCTCGCCGGGTTTCACCAGCACCTGGTCACCACGCCGCAAATCTGCGGCCGCGATCACGTTGCTGCGGCCATCCGCCTCGACACGGGTTGCCAGCGCCGGCGCCAGCGCCATCAGCGCACCGGCCGCATCGCCGGCCTTCTGCCGCGCGCGCAGCTCCAGATAGTGGCTGGTGAGCAGGAAGAAGATGAACATGGTGACGGAATCGTAATAAGTATCGCCGCGTCCCGTCAGCGTCGCGACCACGCTCGCGGCGAAGGCTGCGGTCAGGGCCAGCGACACCGGCACGTTCATATTGAGATGGCGATGGCGCAGCGCCCGCAGCGCCGAGCGGTAGAACGGCCAGCCGGAGTAGAAAAACACCGGTACGGTGATGAGCAGGCTGATCCAGTTCAGGTAATCGCTATACTCGGCTTCGATACCGCTCCAGGCGCCGACGTAGAGCGAGCCGACGAACATCATTACCTGCATCATGCCGAAGCCGGCGACGGCGAGGCGCTGGAGTAGGGCGCGGTTCTCCCGCTGCAGCTGCGCGGCATGCTCGTCAGGCCGGTAGGGGCGCGCGCGATAGCCGATGCCGGCGAGTGTGGCGAGCAGACGGCCTAGCGTCGTCGCAGCTGCGTCCCATTCCAGGTGCAGGCGGTGCGTGCCCAGATTGACCACGGCCTGCCGCACGCCCGCTTCGCGCTGCAGTTTTTTCTCGATCAGCCAGGCACAGGCAGCGCAGCTCAGGTTTTCCAGCGTGAGTTCAGTGTGGGCACTGTCGGCATTCTGCGTCACTACGTCCTTCTGCGCGGCGGGATGGTCCCAGGCGGCGAGCGACTGCAGCTCTGCGGGCGGCGGTGCCGGTGCATTGGCCGTCGCTTCGCGGTCGCGGTAGTAATCTTCAAGGCCGCTCTCGACGATGGTTTGCGCCACCGCCTGGCAGCCGGGACAGCAGAACTCGCGCGCCGCGCCCAGCACCACGGCCTGCAGGTGCAAGCCGGAAGGCGCCGGCAGGCCGCAGTGGTAGCAGGGCGAAAGCGCGACGCTATTCATGACTGGCGCCCATTTTCAGTTTCCGGCCGGCGCCGCAGGCCTGCCCGGCGCATCGAGGGAGAACTGCGCCTGCGGAAACTCGCGGGTGGCAAGCAGGCGCCATTCGGATGAGGCCAGCTCGACGTGGAAGCGGCCCTGCAGCGGCGCGTGCAGCAGGCCGTAATAAGTGCCGTTGCGCGGCGCCAGCGTCACCGTCTGGTCGGCGCTGGCCAGCGTGGGGTGCGAGAAGGTGAGGGTCAGTGTCGCCGGCGGCGCGAAATTTTCTGCGTCGTGATGCAGCCGTACGCCGAGGTCGCCGGTGAGTGCGTCCACGGCGATCGTAGCGCCGAGGCCGAGGCGCGCGGCGGTGCTGGCGCGCGCCAGGCTCTGGTTGATGGCCTTGCCGTCCTTGTACCAGTCGTCGCGCACCACGCTGTCTTGCTCGTGGAAGGCGATGGCGACGGTGACGAGGCCGGCCACCACCACGGCGGCGGGCAGGGCCAGGATGAACCAGAACCAGAAGTGCCGGTAGCCGGGAAGGGCGGGCTTGATGATGGCAGTATTCATGTTCACCTCAGAGGGAAGCCGGGGCCAGGAAGCGACTCTCGATTTTCTTTTCAATGCCCGGATTGCTCAGCGACTGCACCTTGAATTCCACGTCGGACTTGCTGGTCTTGAGCAGTCCTGGGCTGGCGCTCAGCGTCACCGGCGCGGAAACCTGCTCGCCGGCGGCCACATGCAGAACCAGCGGTGCGCGCAGAAAAATCGCGGCGTCGCCTTCGATCACGACGCGGTAGCGCTCGTCGTGCTGCGACTTGTTCAGCACCTTGAGCAGGTAGACGTTCTCGATCATCCCTTCGCCGTTCTCGCGATACAGCTGGTTGCGGTCGCGGATGGCCTCCGCCTCCAGCGGCACGCGTAGCGCCAGCGTCACCACGAAGAGCGCGGCCATGAGGCCGAGCACCACGGCATAGCCGACCAGGCGCAGGCGCAGGAAGCGGAAACGGCCGCCGCGCTTCAGGATGTTCTCCGTGGTGTAGCGCACGAGCCCACGGCCGTAGCCCATCTGGTCCATCACCGAGTCGCAGGCGTCGATGCAGGCGGCGCACTGGATGCATTCGAACTGCAGGCCGTCGCGGATGTCTATGCCGGTGGGGCAGACCTGCACGCAGAGCTCGCAGTCGATGCAGTCGCCGAGCCCGGCGGCGTGCGGATCGGCGTCGCGCTTGCGGCTGCCGCGCGGTTCGCCGCGTTTGGCATCGTAGGAGATGATCAGCGTGTCGCGGTCGAACATCACGCTCTGGAAGCGGCCATAGGGGCACATGTACATGCACACTTGCTCGCGCAGCCAGCCGGCGTTCATGTAGGTGGCGCCGGTGAAGAACAGGATCCAGAACATCTCCCAGAAGCCGACCTGCAGGTGCAGTAGCTCGAAGGTGAGTTCGCGCGCCGGCGTGAAATAACCGACGAAGGTGATGGCGGTGACGAAGGCCACGGCCAGCCAGAGCATGTGCTTCAGGCTGCGGCGCAGGAACTTCTCCAGCGACAGCGGCGCCTTGTCCAGGCGGAGGCGGGCGTTGCGCCCGCCCTCGGCAAACTGCTCGATGATGAGGAAGATGCGCGTCCACACCGTCTGCGGGCAGACGTAGCCGCAATACACGCGACCGGCGAAGACGGTGACGGCGAAAAGCGAGAACGCCGCCATGATCAGCAGCCACGACAGGAGCACGAAGTCCTGCGGCAGGAAGGTCCAGCCGAATATGTAGAAGTTGCGTGCTGGTAGATCGAAGAGCAGGGCCTGGCGGCCGTCCCAGGTGATCCAGGGCAGTACCAGGTAGGCAGTCAGTGTGGCCCAGATGGTGACGAGGCGGATGTTCTGGAAGAAGCCGTCGATGCTGCGCGGCTGGATTTTCTTGCGCTTGGCGTAGAGGTCGATAGTGGCGGATCGCGCCGCCGGGGATTCGTCCCGGGTCTTGATCAGGCGATGTTTTACATCTTGGTTCATGCGTCATGACTCCCAGGCGGGAGTTCTTCAAAGTGAGTAGGCGAGCGCCCGCGGCGCCTGCCTGCTCCTGCAACATTACTTGTGCGACAGCGACCACACGTAGGCGGCCAGCAGATGCACGCGCTCGGCGCCGAGGATGTCCTTCTGCGCCGGCATATGCCCGTTGCGGCCTTCGGCGATGGTCTTGATGAGCGCTGCCTCGCTGCCGCCGTAGAGCCATACGCTGTCGGCCAGCTTGGGCGCGCCCATCGCGGCATTGCCGCCGCCGTCGGTGCTGTGGCAGCCGGCACAGCTACTGGCGAAGATCTTTTCGCCGGCAGCCGCCTGCGCCGCATCCGCCTTGCGGCCGGCCAGCGCCAGCACATGGTTCGCCACCTGCTTCACTCCCTCGTCGCCGAGGCTGGCTTGCCAGCCCGGCATCATGCCGTTACGGCCGCTGGAAATGGTCTCGACGATGCGCTCGGGCGAACCGCCGTACAGCCAGTCGCTGTCGGTCAGGTTAGGAAAGCCAGGGGCCCCGTGCGCATCGGTACCGTGACAAGTCGCGCAGTTGTTGGCGAAGAGGCGGCCGCCGATTTTCATGGCGCGCTCGTCTTTCGCCAGCGCCTCGATCGAGACCTGCGCGTACTGCGCATAGATGGCGCCGTATTGCTGCTGATAAGCCTTCTCGTCCTGCTGCACTTCGCCCTGCGAGGTCCAGCCCAGCGTGCCGGCGAACTTGCCGAGGCCGGGATAGAGGATGAGGTAGCCGACGCTGAACACCAGCGTGATCCAGAACAGCACCAGCCACCAGCGCGGCAGCGGCTTGTTGTATTCGCGGATACCGTCGTATTCGTGGCCGGTGGTGCCGTCGGCGGGCATGTCGCCGAGGTCCATCCTGCGTGTCCACATCAGCAGCCAGGCGCAGCCGGCGATGTTGAGCACGACGATGGTGATGATGTAGGCGCTCCAGAAGTTACTCATGGCCCGCGCCCTCCTGCGACCGCGCATGAAGCGGATCGGTGTCCAGCGGCGAGCGCCCCATGTGTTCGAAGCGCGCGCGGTTGGCCGGCCGGTAGGCCCACCAGCAGATCCCGATGAAGGCGGCGAAGGCGAAGACCGTGGCGATGCTGTGCATGAGGCCGTAATTCATCTCTCTTTCCTCATTCGCGGTGCGGCTTGATGGCGGTGCCGAGCTGCTGCAGATAGGCCACCAGCGCGTCGAGTTCGGTTTTTCCCTGCACCTGGTAGGGCGCGGCGCGGATCTCGTCTGCCGTGTAGGGCACGCCGAAATCGGCGAAGGCCTGCATCTTCTGGCGCGTGAGCTCGCCGGTGAGCTTGTTCTCCGCCAGCCAGGCATAGGCCGGCATATTGGATTCCGGCACCACGTCGCGCGGGTTGATCAAGTGCACGCGATGCCAGTCGTCCGAGTAGCGGCCGCCGACGCGGGCGAGATCGGGACCGGTGCGCTTGGAACCCCAGAGGAAGGGGTGGTCCCACACCGATTCGCCGGCCACCGAGTAGTGGCCGTAGCGCTCGGTCTCGGCGCGCAACGGGCGGATCATCTGCGTGTGGCAGACGTGGCAGCCTTCGCGGATGTAGACGTCGCGGCCTTCCAGTTGCAGCGCGGTGAGCGGCTGCATGCCGGTGACCGGCTGCGTGGTCTCCTGCTGGAAGAACAGCGGCACGATTTCTACAAGGCCGCCGAAGCTGATGGCGATGACGATGAGCACCGCCATCAGACCGATGTTCTTCTCCACCCAGTCATGCGAGGACGACATCTTTCTTCTCCTCGTTCTCGATAGCAGTTTCAGGCAGATCACGGACTGCGGCGGAGCGGATGGTCATGGCCACGTTCCAGGCCATCACCAGCATGCCGGCCAGGAAGAAGACCCCGCCGACCAGGCGGCCGATGTAGTAGGGCTGGGTGGCGGCGAGCGCTTCCACGAAGCTGTAGGTCAGCGTGCCGTCCGCGTTCACGGCGCGCCACATCAGGCCCTGCATGACGCCGGCGATCCACATCGAGGCGATGTAGAGCACGGTGCCGACGGTGGCCAGCCAGAAGTGCACGTAGATGAGCTGCGTGGAATACATGTACTGACGGTTCCAGAGGCGCGGCACCAGCACGTAGAGCGAGCCCATGGTGATCATGGCGACCCAGCCCAGGGCGCCGGCATGCACGTGACCTACGGTCCAGTCGGTGTTGTGCGAGAGCGCGTTTACCGTCTTGATGGACATGAGCGGGCCTTCGAAGGTCGCCATGCCGTAGAAGGAGAGCGCGACGATGAGGAAGCGGAGGATGGGATCGGAACGCAGCTTGTCCCAGGCGCCGTTGAGCGTGAGCATGCCATTGATCATGCCGCCCCAGCTCGGCGCGAGCAGGATCAGCGAGAACACCATGCCCAGCGACTGCGTCCAGTCGGGCAGGGCGGAGTAGTGCAGGTGGTGCGGGCCGGCCCACATGTACACGGCGATCAGCGCCCAGAAGTGCACGATGGAGAGGCGGTAGGAGTACACGGGACGTCCGGCCTGCACCGGCACGAAGTAGTACATCATGCCGAGGAAGGCGGCAGTGAGGAAAAAGCCTACGGCGTTATGGCCGTACCACCACTGCACCATGGCATCGACGGCGCCGGAATAGACCGAGTAGGACTTCCACAGCGACACCGGCACTTCCAGGCTGTTCACGATATGCAGCACGGCCACCGCGAGGATGTAACTGCCGAAGAACCAGTTGGCGACATAGATGTGCGAGGTGCGACGCTTGGCGATGGTGCCGAAGAAAACGATCGCATAGGCCACCCACACGGCGGTGATCAGCAGATCGATGGGCCACTCCAGCTCGGCGTATTCCTTGGCCGAGGTGTAGCCCAGCGGCAGTGTGATGGCCGCGAGCAGGATGACGAGCTGCCAGCCCCAGAAAGTGAATTTCGCGAGTGCGGGTGCGAACAGCGTGGCCTGGCAGGTGCGCTGCACGATGTAGTACGACGCCGCGAAGAGGCCGCTGCCGCCAAAGGCGAAGATCACCGCATTGGTGTGCAGCGGGCGCAGGCGGCTGTAGGTCAGCCAGGGGAGGTCGAAGTTGAGCGCGGGCCAGGCGAGCTGGGCGGCGATGAGCACGCCCACCGCCATGCCCACGATGCCCCACACCACCGTCATCAGCGTGAACTGACGCACGATGTGCATGTCGTAGTCCGGCGCCGTGGCGCCGGCTGCTGGTGCATGAGTCATGACACTACCTTTTGTTACAAACGGAAAATGTCGCCGAGCGTGTTTCGGCAGGCGCGGAGTCACTACGGATGAGGCCAGTCTAGGGAGACTGACGGGTCGGCTTTTGACACAGGTCAAAAGATGTGGCGATGGTGGCGTGAAGCGCGGCAGGGCATGGGGTTGACGGCGCAGGGCAGGATTTGCGCAGCGTTTTTTTGCCGTCGGACGTTGATGAACAAAACGGCTGAGCTTGTGAGCCCAGCCGTTTTGTTCAAGGGGGTCAGGCGGCTTTGCTGCCAGCCCTGGCTTTCGCCCTGGACCGCTTGGCCGGTGCAATGGCCTCGGTCTGGAAGCTCTCGACCTGCTGCAGCAGTGCTTCCGTCTGCGCCAAGTGCTCGCGGTTGTCGTGCCTCCAGGGATGGAAGCCGGGACGGAAGAAATCCAGCCAATCCGGAACCCGGCGGCGCAGGATGCCGGGCTTGCCGGCGAGCAGGTTGGCGAGCTTCGCCCAGCCCTTCATGTCGGTGAGTCCGCCGCTCTTGCGCACCATCTCCAGCAGGAAGGGCACATAGACGCTCCAGAAGATCAGGTTGGCTAGCGTGAAGGCAAAGGTGCGCTGCGCATAGGCGGAGACGCCCTTGCCGACCACCGCCTCATAGGCATCGAAGCACACCGCTTTGTGTTCGGTCTCCTCGATGGCGTGCCAGCGCCAGATCGCGGCGTAATGCGGGTCGCAGCCCCCGAGCAGCTCTTCCGCATCCTGCAGCAGCATCTCGCCCATCACGGCAGTCAGATGCTCCAGTGCCACGGTGCCTGCCAGCTGCATGGATATGGGTAACCTCTTCTTCATGGTCTCCAGCAGCTCCACCACGAATTTTTCCATGGCCTCCACCGGCAGGCCGGCATCGGCAAGGGCGGCGTTGTAGTCCTCGTGCTCGCGGGTGTGGAAGCCTTCCTGGCCGATGAAGGCGGAAATCTGTTCCTTCAGCCGCGGATCAGTGATCCGGTCATGATAGTTGCGCACGCTCTGGATGAAGAAGCGTTCGCCGGCGGGAAAGAAAATCGACAGGGTGTTGTAGAACTGCGTAATGTGCAGGCCGCCAGGATTCCAGCTGTTCACCTTGTTCTTGGGCAGCAGGAACTTCAGATTGCGGCGGACGGGATCGATCTGGATGGACATGACGGCCTCGTTGTTGTGTGCGGTGAGGTCACCCTAAAAAGCCCCAGTCACACCGTCAAATGATACATTCACAAATGGCGATGCATTTGCGTCCAGGCTGATCCAGATCAACCCCGCAGCCATGGAGGCCTGGCGTCGCGTGAAGTGGCGAAGGCGATACCGGAAGGGCCTGCAGCAGATAATCTGGCCACCGGGAAAGATCGCGTCCGCAGATTGGCACACACTGTTGAGAGCGGTCGGGCCCGTCGGCTTTCATTCCCCAGACATATTTTCCTCAATGACTTGAGCACATGAGAAAGAAAATACTGCCTTTGAACAAAGGCGAGAGGTGAAAAGTCTATCTCCTTCGTGCGTTGCTCATAGCCTGACCTTTTTCAGTCGCAATGCATTGCCCACCACGCTCACGGAGGACAGGCTCATCGCCAGCGCAGCGATCATGGGGCTCAGCAGCCAGCCGGTGAAAGGATAGAGCAGGCCAGCAGCAATCGGTACGCCCAGCGCGTTGTAAATCAGAGCGAACCAAAGGTTCTGGCGCATATTGGCGACTGTGGCGGAGGAAAGAAGACGCGCACGGGCGATGCCACGAAGATCGCCTTTCACCAGCGTCACGGCGGCGCTGTTCATCGCGACATCGGTGCCGGTGCCCATGGCCACGCCGACATCGGCGGCGGCGAGTGCGGGGGCGTCGTTGATACCGTCGCCGGCCATGGCCACGACTGCGCCGGACTGCTTGAGCGCGTTCACCAGCATGAGTTTGTCGGCGGGCTTCACTTCGCCATGCACCTCATCGATACCCAGCCGCTGCGCGACAGCCCGGGCTGTGGTGAGGCCGTCACCGGTCGCCATGACCAGGCGCAAGCCCGCCGCTTTCAGCGTTTCAACCGCTTCCGGTGTCGTGACCTTGATGGGGTCGGAAACGGCGAGCAGTCCCAGCGCCTCATCATCCCGGGCCAGGTACATGACGCTGGCACCGCGACTGCGCAGTTCTTCTGCCGCAGTGGTGAGCGCACTGACATTAACCCCTTCTTGCTCCATCAAGGTGGTATTGCCCAAGGCCACACGGCGACCGCCGACCTGTCCTCGTACGCCGATGCCGGAAGAGGACTCGAAAGCCTCAGGCTTCGTCAACGGAAGGCCCTTGGTACGTGCCGCCTCGACGATGGCGGCTGCCAGAGGATGTTCGCTGCCCTGGTCCAGGCTGGCGGCCGTGGCCAGTACCTCGTCTGCAGAGAATCCTTGGGCCGGAACCACTACCTCGAAGGCGGGCCGGCCTTCGGTCAGCGTGCCGGTCTTGTCCACGATGAAAGTGGTGACGCGGCGCATATGCTCAATGGCAGCGGCATCGCGGAAGAGTATGCCCTGCGTGGCGGCCTTGCCGGTCGCGACCATGATGGACATGGGCGTAGCGAGGCCAAGCGCACAGGGGCAGGCAATGATGAGCACGGAAACGGAATTGATGAGGCCGTAGAGCCAGCCCTGCGTGCCCCCGAAGAGGCCCCAGCCGAAGAAGGTGAGCAGCGCAATCAGTACCACGCCAACGACGAAGTGGCCGGCAACTACGTCGGCCATGCGTTGCATAGGCGCTTTTGAGCGTTGTGCCTGCGCCACCATCTGCACGATCTGCGACAGCATGGTCTCCGAGCCGACTTTCTCGGAGCGCATGACGAGACTGCCGGAAGTGTTCAGCGTAGCGCCGATGACTTTGTCGCCGGGCCGCTTGGTAACGGGTACTGGTTCGCCGGTGAGCATGGATTCGTCCACCGGGCTGGCGCCTTCAGTGACCACGCCGTCCACTGGCACTTTCTCGCCGGGGCGCACACGCAGGAGATCGCCGACATGCACATGCGTGAGCGGCACATCCTCTTCGCGACCGCCGGGGTTGATGCGCCGCGCGGTTTTCGGCGCCAGACCCAGCAGTGATTTGATGGCCGCGGATGTCTGCGAGCGAGCCTTCAGCTCCATGATCTGACCGAGCAGCGTCAGCGAGATGATCACGGCAGCCGCTTCGAAATAGACGCCGATGCGGCCGTGCATCCTGAAGCTTTCCGGAAACACACCGGGAGCAACCGTGGCAACCATGCTGTAGACAAAGGCCGCTCCGGTGCCGAGCCCGATCAGCGTCCACATATTAGGACTGCGGTGGACGATGGATTGCCAGCCGCGGATATAAAACGGCATGCCTGCCCAGAGAATCGTGGGCAGCGACAGGATGAATTCCACCCAGCTCTGCTGCGTACCGTGCAGGAGGCCGAGCCGGTGTCCAAACATGGCCAGAAACGTCACCACAACCGTGCATGGCAACGTCCACCAGAAGCGGCGGCTGAAGTCTTGCAGCTCGGGATTTTCTTCCCCCGTGTCGAGCGGGAGCAGCGGTTCCAGCGTCATGCCGCAGAGGGGGCAGTTGCCCGGTTTGTCCCGGCGGATCTCCGGATGCATGGGGCAGGTGTAGATCGTACCGGTTGGTGCCTCGACCAACCGGGCTGCCGGCTGTGGCACGAGATACTGCTGCGGGTTCGCCTGGAACTTGTCCCGGCATTTCTCCGAGCAGAAATGGTATTCGCGGCCTGCGTGCGTGTGCGTGGGGGAGCCGGCGGCCACGCTCATGCTGCATACCGGGTCCTTGAAGGGGCTGCCCGAAGCAGCGTCGGCCACAGGCTGGCCATGCTCGTGATGCTCGTGATGTGCCTGAGCTGCCGCTGCCTTGTGGGAGCAGCCACATCCTGAGTCGGGCGGACCGCCATTACAGCCTCCGGTCTGGGCCGGGGTAGCCGCGGCTGAGTTGGAGGTGGCGCAGCAGTCGGGTTCCTTCTCGGCCATGTCAGATATCCTGGTTCAGACGCTGGCGGTGCTGGCGTTTGCGGGGAATGAAGGCCGGCGTCCGGGCAGCATAGGCCCGCCAGGCATGACCGAAAGCCTTCTCGCTGTCCCGCTCTTCCGCCTTGGCGAGGCGGGCGTACATGGCGACCAGCACGGGAAACATAGTCAGCGTGAGCAGCGTTGGCCACTGCAGCAGGAAGCCCAGCATGATAAGCACGAAGCCCACGTATTGCGGATGCCGGATGACCGCATAAGGCCCGCTGTCAGCGAGCCGCTGCAGCCGCTGGGCTTCATAGAGCACATGCCACGCCTTGGCGAGCAGCAGAAAACCACCGCCCAGGAAGAAGAAGCTCAGCACATGCAGGAAGCCGGAGTGAGGATTGCCCTGCTGTCCGGTCAGCACCCACCACAGGTGCCCCGCATCGTGGGTGAGCAGATTGGTGCCCGGAAAACGCGACTGCAGCCAGCCGGAGAGGAAGTAAATCGTCAGCGGCACGCCGTACATCTCGACGAACAGGGCCACGATGAAAGCGGAGTAAGTGCCGAACACGCGCCAG
Source organism: Pseudomonadota bacterium (assembly GCA_049320605.1). Classification (GTDB taxonomy): domain Bacteria; phylum Pseudomonadota; class Gammaproteobacteria; order Pseudomonadales; family Moraxellaceae; genus UBA2031. Next base: position 22,473 of record JBMOQI010000022.1, read on the forward strand.
TCGCGATGGGTATTGGGCCTGAAGAAGCTGAAGGCGAACGCGATGAAGACCACCGAGTTGAGGATGACGAGTCCCCAGAGGCCGTAGGCCGGGCTTTCAGTGCCGTTCATGGCGGTGCTCCTGGGGGTTTGCCTGGTTAGGCCCGTGGTTGTGGCCGTGATGCATGAACAGATGCATCAGCGGGCAGGCCAGCAGGAGCAGGTATGGCAGTGCGCCCAGGACATGGGCCTGATGCTCCTCCAGCAGGAAGAAGGCGGCGACGCCGGCCAGCACCGGCAGCGCGAGGCCGGTACGAGAGCGCCAGAAAGGCCGGGGGGCGGGGAAGTCAGGCTGCGACACGATGCGCCTCCGTAGGGGATGTCGAGAAACCTGGAAGCACGCCCTTTTGCACTGGAGCATTGCTTCATGCTTCCACAATGTACCGGAGTGGTCTCTGCTTGCTTGATCCATATCAAGCCGGGGGCGGAAGCCGGTGTTAGATTGCCCGAAATCCTCCGCGGGCTCTTCTGGCAGGCCCAGCCGGCCAGGGAAAGGGCGGCGGCAAGCAGGGGGACACAGCGCCGGGACGGGCGCGCCATGAGGGCATCCTCCGGCGTGGCTTCGAGCCTCAAGAAAGGTAATGGTAGACTGCCGTCATGCCCAAGAACCTGACCAAACGCCTGGCCTTCATCATCGGTTTTCTGATGATGAGCTTCGTTTATTGTCAGGGCATGGCGCAGGCGGCTGTTGTTGCGTCGCAACTGCCGCAGGAGCGCAGCGCCGGCATGATGTCATGCCATGGCGAGGTGGCTAACACTGCCTCCGGCATGGATTGTCCCGGCGACTGCCAGAGCCTGGACAAGGCCCTGGATTCCTTCGGCCCGGTGCTCGCCGCCCCCGATTACGTCCCCGTCCTGATCGGCATCCTGCTGCTGCCGACCGATGAACCATCGCCGCGGTTCGCCGCACCGTCCCCTCCCGACCCTTCCTCCGATCCGCCTCTCGCCATTCGCTTCCAGCGTTTCCGCCTATAGCCGCTCCGTGCGCCGGCGATGCCCGCCGGCACTGCCTTGTCTGCCGCCAGGAATGCCTGACGGCCTGCATTGTCCTGTTCACGGAGTAAAGCCATGTGGCGGCGAACCCTTGCACTGATCCTGTCGTTGTCGTTCGGCCCGGCCGTGGCCGGGGGCCTGAATTTTGAGGCGGCCCTGCGGCAGGCCGAAGCCTTTGCTCCGGAGCTGAAGGCCGCGGAAGCCCGGCGTGCCGGTGCCGCGGAAGCGGTGGAGGCGGCCGATGCGCTGCCTGATCCCCGCGCTTTCGTCGGCGTCGAGAATCTGCCCATCGAAGGCCCGGACCGCTTCAGCCTGCAGCGCGATGTCATGACCATGCGGACCGCGGGCCTGATGCAGGAGTTCCCCAATGCCGGCAAGCGCCGTGCGCGCGCAGCGATGGCCGAGGCCGAGGTGGAGAGCGAGGCGGCCACGCTGCAACTGGCCCGCAGCACTGTGCGCCGGGAAGTCGCCGCCGCCTGGCTGAGCCGCTATTACCTGGAGCGCCAGCGGGCCGTGCTGGCGTCGCTGCAAGGGGAAAGCCGGACATTGCAGGAGGCGGCGGAGGCGCAGGTGCGCGCGGCCCGCAAGCGTCCCGCCGATGTCCTGATGGCGCGGCAAGAGGCGCTGGCCCTGGCGGATCGCCAGGACGGCGTCGAGCGCGACCTCGCCCTGGCGGACGCCGCGCTGCGCCGCTGGACGGGGCAGGCGGAGCCGCAAGCGCTGGCGGGCGAGCCGCCGCAGTTCGCCGACCGCCCCGACACATGGCGGGCGCATCTGCAGCATCACCCGGCGCTGCTGCGTTTCAGGCCCGCGGCCGACCGCGCCCGCGCCGAGCTGCGGGAGGCCGAGGCGGCAGGGCGTCCCGACTGGGGCGTGGAGCTGGCCTGGCAGAACCGCGGCGACGCCTTCGGCGACATGATGTCCTTGCAGGTCTCTGCCGACCTGCCGCTCTTTCCCCGTACCCGGCAGACGCCGCAGATTCGCGCGAAGCGGCATCGGCTTTCCGCTCTCGAAGCCGAGCAGGAAGCCCTGCGCCGCGAGCATCAGGCGGCTCTGGAAGGCGACATCGCCACGCTGGCGGCATTGCATCGTCAGCGTGAGCGTCTCGAAAACGACGTCATTCCCCTGGCCCGGGAAAGCGTCGCGCTGGAGCTGGCGGCCTACCGGTCGGGGGCCGGTGAACTCGCGTCCGTGCTGAATGCGCGGCGCGAACTTCTGGAACAGCAACTGAAGCAACTGGAGCTGCAGGCCCGCCATCACGCGCTCCTGGCCAGCGTGCACTACCTCTTCGACGCGCAGGAGACTCGCCCATGACAGGCGCTCAGCTTCGCAACATCGCACTGATGGGCGTGCTCGCCCTCGTGAGTGCCGGCGGCGGTTACTGGCTGGCGCATGAGCAAAAAACGCAGTCCCCATCGTCTGCTTCCAGCGCCGCGAAATCCGAGCGCAAGGTGCTGTATTGGTACGATCCCATGGTGCCGGACAAGCACTTCGACAAGCCCGGCAAGTCGCCCTTCATGGACATGGAGCTCGTGCCGAAATACGCCGACGCGGCGCCGGCGTCGGGCGGCGTCCGCATCGATCCCGCGCTGACGCAAAACCTCGGGGTTCGCCTGGCCACGGTCGAGCGCGTGAAGCTCGGCGGTGCGTTGTCGGTGCCGGCCACGGTGCAGTTCAACGAGCGCGACGTGGCCATCGTGCAGACGCGGGCCGCCGGCTTTGTCGAGCGCGTGCATGCGCAGGCGCCCGGCGATGTGATCCGGCAGGGCGCGCCGCTGGCGGAAATCACGGTGCCGGAGTGGGCGAGTGCGCAGGCCGAGTGGCTGGCGCTGCACGAGGCGGGGGACCAGGAGCTGGCGCGAGCGGCCCGTGATCGGCTGAAACTGCTGGGCATGGCGGAGGACGCCATCCGGCGCCTGGAGAAGACGGGTCGCCCGCAACGGCATTTCACCATTGCCGCGCCTATCGCCGGCATGATCCAGGCGCTAGACCTGCGCCCGGGCATGACGGTTTCCCCCGGCATGACCGTGGCCCGCATCAACGGCTTGCGCACCGTCTGGCTGGAAGCGGCGGTGCCGGAGACCCAGGGCGGCCCCTGGCAGGCCGGGCAGAAAGTATCGGCCCGGCTGGCAGCCTATCCCGAGCGGGAGCTCGCCGGCAGGATCGCGGCGGTGCTGCCGGACCTCAACACGCAGTCCCGTACCCTGCGCGTGCGCATGGAGTTTCCCAACCCCGAGCTGAAGCTGCGCCCCGGCATGTTTGCCCGGGTGCAACTGGGGAATCCCGGCCAGCAGGCTGTGCTCGCGGTGCCTTCGGAAGCCGTGATTCGCACGGGTAAGCGCAACATCGTGCTGCTGGCGAACACCGACGGCAGCTTTACGCCGGTGGCGGTCACGCCGGGTCGTGAGGACGAGGGCCGAACGGAAATCCGCGGCGGGCTGAGCGAGGGACAGAAGGTCGTCGCCTCCGGGCAGTTCCTGATCGACTCGGAAGCCAGTCTCTCCGGCGTGCTGGCGCGCATGAACCCGGCACCGGCGGCCCTGCCTGAGGCGCAAGGCCAGCCAGCCGCCATCGCGGCGTTGGGCGTTGTCGAGAAAGTGGTTGGCCAGGAAATCACGCTCTCGCACGAGCCCATCCCCGCGCTCGACTGGCCGGCGATGACCATGCCCTTCGGCGTCGCGGACGGTGTCGATCTCTCGGGTCTCACACCCGGCCAGCGCATCCGCTTCTGGCTGGAAAAGCGGGGCGACGATCTCGTCATTGGCCGGGTCGCGCCCGCCGGAGGCCAGCCATGATTGCCCGGCTGATTGCCTGGTCGGTCTACAACCGCTTCCTGGTGCTGCTCGCCACGGTGTTCCTGACGGCCTGGGGACTCTGGGCCGTCAAGGAGACACCGGTGGATGCACTGCCCGATCTTTCGGATGTGCAGGTGATCCTGCGCACGAGCTATCCGGGGCAGGCGCCGCAGATCGTGGAGAACCAGGTCACCTATCCGCTGGCCACGACCATGCTGTCGGTGCCGGGCGCGAAGACGGTGCGCGCCTATTCCTTCTTCGGCGATTCCTTCGTGTACGTGCTCTTCGAGGACGGCAGCGATCCCTACTGGGCACGCTCGCGCGTGCTGGAATACCTGAACCAGGTGCAGGGGCGATTGCCTGCCACGGCAAAGACGGCGCTGGGGCCGGACGCGACGGGCGTCGGCTGGGTTTACGAGTACGCGCTGATCGACCGCAGCGGCAAGCATGACCTGGCGCAGCTGCGCGCGCTGCAGGACTGGTTTCTCAAGTTCGAATTGAAGGCGCTGCCCAACGTGGCGGAAGTCGCCACGGTCGGCGGCATGGTCAAGCAGTACCAGGTCGTGCTCGATCCGCAGCGGCTGGTGGCCTACGGCATTTCCCATGAGCAGGTGATCGAGGCGATCCGGCGCGCCAACCAGGAAACCGGCGGCGCGGTGCTGGAGCTGGCGGAAGCGGAGTACATGGTGCGGGCCAGCGGCTACCTGCAATCGCTCTCCGATTTCGAGGCCATTCCCTTGCGCGCCGAGGGCGGCATTCCGGTGCGGCTGCGGGACGTGGCCTCAGTGCAACTGGGGCCGGAGATGCGCCGCGGCATCGCCGAGCTGAACGGCGAAGGCGAGGTCGTCGGCGGCGTGGTGGTGCTGCGCGCCGGCAAGAACGCGCGGGAGACCATCGCGGCGGTAAAGGCGAAGCTGGCGGAACTGAAATCCAGCCTGCCGGCGGGCGTGGAGATCGTGCCCACCTATGATCGCTCGGCCCTGATCGAACGCGCCGTCAGCAATCTCACGCACAAGCTGCTGGAAGAGTTCGTCGTGGTGGCGCTGGTGTGCGCGCTCTTCCTCGGGCATCTGCGTTCGGCGCTCGTTGCCGTCATCGCGCTGCCGCTCGGCATCCTCGCCGCCTTCGTCGTCATGCGCTACCAGGGCATCAACGCCAACATCATGTCGCTGGGCGGCATCGCCATTGCCATCGGCGCCATGGTGGACGCCGCCGTGGTGATGATCGAGAACGCGCACAAGAAACTGGAGGCGTGGCAGCACGAGCATCCGGGGCAGGCGTTGCAGGGTGAGGCGCACTGGCGGGTGATCGTCGAGGCGGCCAGCGAGGTCGGGCCGGCGCTGTTCTTCAGCCTGCTCATCATCACGCTGTCCTTTATCCCGGTGTTCACGCTGGAAGCGCAGGAGGGCCGGCTCTTCGGCCCGCTCGCGCTGACCAAGACCTATGCCATGGCCGCGGCGGCAGGCCTCTCCGTCACCCTGGTGCCGGTGCTGATGGGCTACTGGATTCGCGGGCGCATACCGGAGGAGCGGCACAACCCGCTCAACCGTTTCCTGATCCGCCTCTACCGGCCGGCGCTCGACAAGGTGCTGGCGCACCCCAGGGCGACGCTCGCCATTGCGGCGCTGATCTTCGCCACGACGCTCTGGCCGCTCTCGCGCCTGGGCGGGGAATTCATGCCGCCGCTGGAGGAAGGCGACCTGCTCTACATGCCGTCGGCGTTGCCAGGGCTGTCGGCCGCCAAGGCGTCGGAGCTGCTGCAGCAGACCGGCCGCATGATCCGCAGCGTGCCGGAGGTGGCGACGGTGTTCGGCAAGGCCGGCCGTGCCGAAACCGCCACCGATCCCGCGCCGCTGGAGATGTTCGAGACCACCATCCAGTTCAAGCCGCGGGACCAGTGGCGTGCCGGCATGACGCCGAAAAAATTGGTGGAGGAACTGGACCGCGTGGTGAAGGTGCCGGGGCTCACCAATATCTGGGTGCCGCCCATCCGCAACCGCATCGACATGCTGGCCACCGGCATCAAGAGTCCCATCGGCGTCAAAGTCGCGGGCACCAGCCTGGAAGACATCGACCGCACTGCCCTGGCGGTGGAGGGCGTGGCCAAACAGGTGCCCGGCGTGAGTTCGGCCCTGGCCGAGCGATTGGCGGGTGGACGGTATATCGACATCCGGATCAATCGCGAGGCCGCGGCCCGCTACGGGCTCAACGTCGCGGACCTGCAGTCGGTGGTGGCCTCCAGCATTGGCGGCGAGAACATCGGCGAGACGGTGGAAGGGCTGGCGCGCTTTCCCATCAATGTGCGCTATCCGCGCGAGTGGCGCGACTCCCTGGAAAAGCTGCGGCAGTTGCCGGTGCTGACGCCGGCCGGGCAACAGATAACGCTCGGGGCGGTGGCCGACATCCGTATCGCCGATGGCCCGCCCATGCTGAAGAGCGAGAACGCCCGGCTTTCGGGCTGGGTCTACGTCGATGTGCAGGGGCGGGACCTGGCCTCGGTGGTGGCGGACCTGCAGCAGGCGGTGGCCCGGAAGGTCAGGCTGAGCCCCGGCGTCAGCGTGAGTTACTCCGGCCAGTTCGAGTTCATGGAGCGCGCCAACGCGCGCTTGAAGCTGGTGGTGCCGGCCACGCTGCTGATCATCTTCGTGCTGCTGTACCTGACCTTCCGCAGCGCCGGCGAAGCGGCGCTGATCATGGCGACGCTGCCGTTCGCGCTTACCGGCGGCATCTGGTTCCTCTACCTGCTGGGTTATCACCTGTCCGTGGCGACCGGCGTGGGTTTCATTGCCCTGGCCGGGGTCTCGGCGGAGTTCGGGGTGGTGATGCTGCTCTATCTCAAACAGGCGATTGCTTCCCGTGAGCGGGGGCAGGGCGCCTTGACGCCTCAGCAACTGGACGCGGCCCTTCACGAAGGCGCGGTGCTGCGCGTACGTCCCAAGGCGATGACGGCGGCTGTCATCCTGGCCGGCTTGTTGCCGATCCTCTGGGGCGGCGGCACGGGCTCTGAGGTGATGAGCCGGATTGCGGCCCCGATGGTGGGGGGCATGGTCACGGCGCCGTTGCTGTCGCTGTTCGTGCTTCCCGCGGCGTATCGGTTAATCCGAATACGCCGGGCAACGCTGCGGGACACAGCGGACAGGAAGTAGAGGCGACCAAGGCAAGGGGGTCTGGGTTCAAGCTGGGGGACAAGGTAGATCCCAAGGGACAGTCGCGTGAGCCTCAGCAAAGTCGGGTGCGTGCTTGCGGATGTTATTTGCGGCTTCCCGATGATTTCGAGATTGCGGATGACGGCATCCTGTACCAGCGTGTTGTTCAGGAAGCCGAGTTCCTCCAGATCTTCGGTGTACTGCCCGATGCGCTCGAGGGCATCAAGAATGTGATGCAGATAATCCGGGCGCGCAGGGCCTTATACGCGCATGCCGGGCTGGCACACCGAAACCGCACTTGGGCAGAACCTGATCACGGCCTTCAACCTGGACCCGGACTACTGTGCGGGGGAGGACCTGACCTTCCTTGTTAGTGAGGCGCTTGCTGCGTTGAGCATGGCCGTTGGTGCCGCCGTCAAGGCAATAGGGGAGGCAGTTGCTGAGTCGGAAAATCCCGAGGATCACGAGGAGGCTGAAGAGGCGCTGCAGGCCCTTTTCAATTTTGCCGTTTGGAGCTTTCTGGGGACGCAGATGGTCATGGCGCCGGGAAAGACATTGAGGGGGCTCTAACCAGGCGGCCAGCGCTACCCAGGGGAATGGAGCGTAGGGGGGTAGTTTCCGCAATTGCCGAGGGTGGGGAACTCACCCATAGTTGGCCCGGCTCGTTACAGGCTCCGGTTTCCTCCGAACCTGACCGGGCTAAGCCCGCCCTGTGCGGGCTTTTTTCCTTTAAAGCGCATCTCAAGCGCAGTGGGCTCAGGCCTGTCATCTGTGCAGCATGAAAAGAAAAAGCCCGTGAGGATGAAAAGTACCTAGGGATATTGAGACGATCCAGTTCGGACCTCAGGGCGCATGCTAATGATACCTAGGTTATAATGCACAGCTTGTGCCAGACTAACTATCTGAAATTATTGAAGAATAATATTCCCTATGGCCAAGACACTTGAAGCTCACGACAAACTGATCCGGGAGATCTTCGAAGGCAGCTACCAGTTCGAGATTCCGGACTACCAGCGCCCCTATGCATGGACGACCGAGCAGGCTGGCGAGCTATTCGATGATCTGATCTCGGCCATGCAGGACGCCCGTGTCTCCGGCGCGACCAGCCAATACTTCCTCGGCAGCATCGTTCTTATCAAGAACGACCGGGAGCCTAGATCTTCCGTGGTCGATGGCCAGCAGCGCTTGTCTACGCTGACGATGCTGTTCGCGGTGCTGCGGGAGGCTATGCCGCACGCTGCCGATGACATAACCGATTTCCTTTACAAAAAGGGAAAGGTCAGCCTTGGCGAGAAAAACGAATACCGTCTGACTGCCCGCGAAGAAGATGCCGACTTCTTTCGCACCAACATCCAAGAGCCTGGTGGCATCACACAGTTGGTCGCCAGTACCGACAAGCTGGAAGATAGCCGACTGCGATACCGAGAAAACGCCACCCTGCTCCTCGAAAAGGCCAAGGCACTATCCTCTGTCGATCTGAATGCATTGTGGATGTTCCTCGCCAACGACTGCTCCCTGGTCGTCATTTCCACGCCGGATCTCGAAGCCGCTTACCGCATCTTCTCAGTGCTTAACAACCGGGGACTTGACCTAGCACCCATCGACATCATCAAGGCGCAGGTGCTGGGACTGATCCGCACTACGGCCGGCGACGTCAAAAGCATCGCCTATGCAAAAGAGTGGAGCCGCATCGAAAGCACGCTGGGTCGCGATGCCTTTGGCGACTTGTTCGGACACATCCGAAGCATCTACGCCAAGAAAAAACAGAAGCACACGTTGGTCAAGGAGTTCCAAGAGCACGTCACCGAATATAAAGCCCCCATCGAGCTGATCGACAAGGTGATCAGTCCCTATGCCGACGTATGGGACTTCGTTCGCGATGCCGACTTTGAAGCTACCGAGCATGCCGAGACGATCAATGAGTACCTGTCGTGGCTCAATCGCGTTGACTTCAAAGACTGGGTGCCTCCGGCACTGGTCTATTTCAAGCGCTTCCGGCAGAAGCCAAAGCTGCTCGCAGAATTTTTCCAGTCGCTGGAGCGCCTGACCTACTTCCTGCTGGTTACCAAAGTAGGCATCAATGAGCGCATCGAAACTTATGCCGCGCTCACGAAGGAAATCGAACCGGACACCTTCAAGGGGGATATGGCTGGGCTCACCACGCTGGCTTTGACTGATGCGCAAAAGCGCAAGTTCGTCGCGGCACTCGATGGTGACGTTTATGACGACCTGCCCAAGGCACGAATGGCACTGGTTTTGCGTCTTGAATCATTGGTGCGGGCCCCCGGAGTCCAATTGCAGAACGCTGTGTCGCTGGAGCACGTGCTACCGCAAACACCGCCGAATGATTCGGACTGGCTCCAATGGTTCCCCGATGCGAAACAGCGCGAGGCTTGGACACACCGCTTAGCCAACTTGGTTCCTCTTGACCGAAACAAGAACTCTTCCGCCAGTAACTACGACTTCGCCAAGAAGAAGAATGTCTACTTCAAGGGCAAGGGTACCGCGTCACCCTTCGTCTTGACGCAGGAAGTCCGCTCGGAAGACAAATGGACGCCAGAGATGCTGATGGATCGGCAAGAGCGCCTCATCGGCGTTCTCAAAAAACACTGGGATCTTGAGGTGCCGCCAACGGCTTCTGTCAGCAAGGCGCTTGACACCACAACAGCTAGCCAAGGGCAGGCTTGATGAAATCTGTAACACAACAAGACCAAAGCCAGATCAAGTGGATTTCTGACTTCATCTGGAATGTCGCAGATGACCGCCTGCGTGACGTCTATGTGCGTGGCAAGTACCGCGACGTCATCCTTCCATTCACTGTACTGCGACGGCTTGATGCGGTTTTGGAATCCACCAAGAGCGCAGTTCTGGAACGCAAGCAGTTCCTCGACGCCAATAACGTGGCCGCCCAAGACGGCGCGCTTCGCATGGCCGCAGGCCAGGCGTTCTACAACGTCTCCGAATTTACCCTGGCCAAGCTGAAGGCTAGCGCGGCAGGGCAGCGCCTGCGTGATGACTTCATTGCGTATCTGGACGGCTTCTCGCCCAACGTTCAGGAGATTCTCACCAAGTTCAATTTCCGCAACCAGATTCAGAAGCTGGTGGATTCCCACGTCCTCGGCTACTTGATTGAGGACTTTCTCAACCCCGAGGTTAATCTCGCGCCGATGCCAGTGAAGGATGCCGATGGCCGCATCAAGCTGCCCGCGCTGGACAACCACGGCATGGGCACGGTGTTCGAGGAGCTGATTCGCCGCTTCAACGAAGACAACAACGAAGAGGCCGGCGAGCACTTCACCCCGCGTGACGTGGTGCAGCTAATGGCCAAGCTGCTGTTCCTGCCGGTGGCTGAGCGCATCGAGTCCAGCACTTATTCGCTCTACGATGGCTGCTGCGGCACCGGCGGCATGCTCACCGTGGCCGAAGAAGCACTGCACGAGCTGGCAGAGGAACACGGCAAGGAGGTATCCATCCACCTGTTCGGCCAGGAAATCAGCGACGAAACCTACGCCATCTGCAAGGCTGACCTGCTCTTGAAGGGCGAAGGCGCGGAAGCCGATAACATCGTCGGTGGTGCGGACAAATCCACCCTGTCCGCCGACCAGTTCCGCAGCCGCGAGTTCGATTTCATGATCTCCAACCCGCCCTACGGCAAGAGTTGGAAAACTGATCTGGAGCGCATGGGCGGCAAGAAGGAATTCAACGACCCGCGCTTCATCGTCAGCCACGCAGGCAACGCCGAGTTCAAGCTCATTACTCGCTCTAGCGACGGGCAGCTCATGTTTCTGGTGAACAAGCTGCAAAAGATGAAGCACAACACGCCGTTGGGGAGCCGCATTGCGCTGGTGCACAACGGTTCGGCGCTGTTTACCGGCGACGCGGGTCAGGGTGAGAGCAATATCCGCCGCTGGGTGCTGGAAAGCGACTGGCTCGAAGCCATCATCGCCCTGCCACTCAACATCTTCTACAACACTGGTATCGCTACCTACGTCTGGGTGCTGGCCAACAAGAAGGCCGAGGCACGCCGTGGCAAGGTGCAGTTGATAGACGCCAGCGGCTGGTTCCAGCCGTTACGCCGCAACCTCGGCAAGAAGAACTGCGAACTCTCTGGCGGAGACATCCAGCGAATCATCGATCTCTACCTCGGCGAGGCACAGGAAACCGCACAGTGCAAATGGTTCGACACCCAGGACTTCGGCTACTGGAAGGTCACCGTCGAGCGCCCGCTGCGCCTGAAAAGTCAGCTCTCGGACGAACGCATCGAGTCCCTTCGTTTTGCCATCGGTGACGAGGAGCTGCGCTCCGACATCTACGCCACCCACGGGGAGGCACTTTATACCGAGTTCGCCAAGCGCAAACCGGCTATCGAGGCATGGCTGAAAGGCGAGGACGAGAACGAAGACGACGACAGCGAAGACAGCGACAGCGGCGATTACAGCGAGGCTTCCGCCGCGCGCAAGGCCGTGCCCGCCAAGCGCCGCAAGAAGCTGCTCGACCCATCAACGTGGCAGCGCGACAAGGGGCTGATGGAGGTGGCGAAACGGGCGCAGCAGGCATTGGGCAGCGCCGTGTTCGATGACCACAATGAGTTCCGCACCCGCTTCGATGCTGCCCTGAAGGCGCAGGGCGACAAGCTCGGCGCGCCGGAGAAGAAGGCCATCTACAAGGCGGTGAGCTGGCGCGACGAAGCCGCGCCGCCGGTCATCGCCAAGCGCGGCAAGCTCAAGGCGGGCGAGCATTTCGAGCCCGGCTTCTATGGCGCGTACCTGGAGACCGTGGGCAAGGATCGCTTCGTGGTCGAGTACGAGCCCGACAGCGAGCTGCGTGATACCGAGCAGGTGCCGTTGAAGGAACCGGGTGGCATCGACGCCTTCTTCGCGCGCGAAGTGCTGCCGCATGCGCCGGACGCCTGGATCGCGACGGACAAGACCCAGATCGGCTACGAGATTTCCTTCGCCCGCTATTTCTACAAGCCAGCGCCGCTGCGCACGCTGGCTGAAATTCGCGCCGACATCCTCGCGCTGGAGCAGCAGAGCGAAGGTTTGCTGCATCGGATCGTGGGGGGCGCGTGATGGTGGTGGAGAGCGCGTACCCGACCTATCGTCCATCCGGATTGCCTTGGGTTCCTCGGCTTCCGGAGGGCTGGCAGGTGCTTCGTAATGGTCGCCTTTTCGGCCATCGCGTCGAAACAGGCTTTCCCGATCTGCCCATTCTGGAAGTATCGCTGCGCACAGGTGTGCGTGTGCGTGACATGGAAAACCTGAAGCGCAAGCAGGTGATGAGCCAGAAGGAGAAATACAAGCGCGCAGCCAAGGACGACATTGCCTACAACATGATGCGGATGTGGCAAGGCGCGGTCGGCCCCGCGCCAGTCGACGGGCTGGTAAGCCCGGCCTATGTCGTGGTGAAACCCTACGACGAGGCCAACAGCAGCTACTACAGCTACCTGTTCCGCACGGCGGCGTACATGCAGGAGGTCAACAAGTTCTCGCGCGGCATCGTGGCGGATCGCAACCGGCTGTATTGGGAATCCTTTAAGCAGATGCCCTCGCTCGTGCCCCCGCGCCCTGAGCAAGACCAGATCGTCGCCTACCTGCGCGCGCAGGACGCCCACATCGCCCGACTCATCAAGGCCAAGCGCGACCTCATCAAGCTGCTCACCGAACAGAAGCTGCGCATCATCGACTACGCCGTCACTCGCGGTCTTGATGCATCGGTGGCGCTGAAGCCTTCCAGCATCGAATGGCTGGGCGAGGTGCCGGAGCATTGGGAAGTCGCCTTCATTAAGCACATTTCGGACGTGCGCTTCAGCGGCGTAGACAAGCACTCGCACGACGATGAAACACCGGTGCGCCTGTGCAATTACACCGACGTCTACAAGAACGACCGCATCACGGGTGATATGGACTTGATGCGCGCTACAGCGACGGCAGTGGAAATCGCCTGCCTGACGCTGAAGGCGGGTGATGTCATTCTGACCAAGGATTCTGAAACGCCGGACGACATCGGCGTACCCGCCTGGGTGCCGGAGGATTTGCCCGGCGTGGTTTGCGCCTATCACCTCGGCTTGCTGCGCCCCGTACCTGATCGCGCGTTGGGCGAGTTCCTGTTTCGAGCCATCGGCTCGGCGCGCACGGCGCAGCAGTTCCATGTCCTGGCCACCGGTGTCACGCGCTTCGCACTCGGCAAGCACGACGTGAAGAACGCAATCATTGCGTTGCCACCCGTCGCAGAGCAGGAAACGATCTGCCGCTGGATAAACGACGAGTGCAAGCCGCTAGACGACGCCATCGCCCGCACGGAAGAAGAAATCAAGCTGATCCGCGAATACCGCGACCGCCTGATTGCCGATGTGGTCACGGGCCAAGTGGACGTGCGCGGCTGGCAGCCCGGCCCGGACGACGTGGTGGACGACGCGGCGCTGGCCGCGCTGGGCGATGACCAGGAAGATGTGACCGAAGAGGAGGATGGCGATGGCGAAGACTGACACCAGCGAGCGCTGGTTCGAGGCGCGCGTGGTGCGCGGCCTGACCGGTGTGCCGCAGCCCGAGTACAGCCATGAGCTGGCTCCCACGGACTTCGCCGCCACCCACAACGGCTATGTGCAGGGCAAGCCCACCGACTACAACCGCGACGTGGCCCTGGATGTGGTGCAGTTGCTGGCCTTTTTGCTGGCCACCCAACCCAAGGCGGTGGACATGCTGGAACTGGCGGCGGACGGCATCAAGCGCACCCAGTTTCTGCACCGGCTGCAAGGCGATATCACCAAGCGCGGCGTGGTGGACGTACTTCGCAAGGGCGTAAGCCACGGGCCGGTGCACGTCGATCTCTACAAGCTGCTGCCCACGCCGGGCAATGCCGCTGCGGCAGATGCCTTCGGCAAGAACATCTTCAGCGTCACCCGGCAGGTGCGCTACAGCAACGATTCCGGTAACGAGCTGGACTTGGCCATCTTCATCAACGGCCTGCCGGTGCTGACCTTCGAGTTGAAGAACTCGCTGACCAAGCAGACGCTGGCTGACGCCATCGTCCAGTACCAGACCACCCGCAGCCCGCAGGAGCTGCTGTTCCAGTTGGGCCGTTGCGTGGCGCACGTCGCGGTCGATGACGCGGAAGCCGCGTTCTGCACTGATCTGAAGGGCAAGGCATCGTGGTTCCTGCCGTTCAACCAGGGCTGGAACAGCGGCGCGGGCAACCCGCCCAACCCGGATGGTTTGAAGACCGATTACCTGTGGAAACAGGTGCTGACCCGCGAGTCGCTGGCCAACATCATCGAGAGCTACGCGCAGGTGGTGGAAGAGGAAGAAGCGGATGCTGGCGGCAAGAAACGCAAGAAGCGCAAGCAAATCTTCCCGCGCTTTCATCAGTTGCGCACGGTGCGTGCCCTGCTGCGCCAGGCCCATACCGACGGAGTGGGCAAGCGTTATCTGATCCAGCATTCGGCGGGAAGCGGCAAGAGCAACACGATTGCCTGGCTGGCGCATCAGTTGGTGGAGCTGCGCCGCAAGGACGACCCGATGACAGCGCAGTTCGACTCCGTCATCGTCATCACCGACCGGCGCGCGCTGGACACGCAGATCGCCAGTACCATCAAGGGTTACGACCACGTGGCGGCGATCTTCGGCCATTCGGATAACGCACAGGAGTTGCGTGGCTTCTTGCAAAATGGAAAGAAAATCATCGTCACCACGGTGCAGAAATTCCCGTTTATCCTCGATGAATTAGGTGATCTCTCAGGCAAGTCTTTTGCACTCCTGATTGATGAGGCGCACTCCAGTCAGGGTGGCAAGACCACGGCGCGTATGCACGAGGCACTGGGTGGGAAAGTGGCAGAGGCCAGTATGAGCTACGGCCTTGGCGATGAGGAGGGGGTTGAGGAAGACTCAACACAGGATGTGGTGAACTCCGAAATTGAGAGCCGCATCAAGTCTCGCAAGCTGCTGGTTAACGCCAGCTACTTTGCGTTCACTGCCACACCCAAGAATAAGACGCTGGAGTTGTTCGGCGAGAAGACCCTCGTCGGCGACAAGGTGCAGTTCCGCTCGCCCGAAGAACTGACCTACACCACCAAGCAGGCCATCCAGGAGAAGTTCATCCTCGACGTGGTGGAGAACTACACCAGCTACGACAGCTTTTACCAAGTGGCCAAGACGGTGGCGGACGACCCGGAATTCGACAAGGTGAAGGCGCTGAAGAAAATCCGCCACTACGTCGAATCGCACGACAAGGCTATCCGCCGCAAAGCCGAGATCATGGTGGATCATTTCATCGCACAGGTGGCGGGAAAACAGAAGATCGGCGGGAAGGCGCGGGCAATGATCGTGTGCAACGGCATTGCGCGGGCCATCGACTACTGGCGCGAGGTGTCGGACTACCTCGCGCAGATCAAAAGCCCCTACAAGGCCATCGTGGCGTACTCGGGTGATTTCGAGATTGGCGGTCAGAAGAAGACCGAGGCCGACCTCAACGGGTTCCCGAGCAAGGATATTCCAGCCAATCTCAAACAAGACCCTTATCGCTTCTTGATCGTTGCCAACAAGTTCGTCACCGGCTTCGATGAGCCCTTGCTACACACGATGTATGTGGATAAACCGCTGGCGGGCGTGTTGGCGGTGCAGACCCTGTCACGCCTGAACCGGGCGCATCCGCAAAAGCACGACACCTTCGTGCTCGACTTCGCCGACAACGCCGAGGCGGTGAAGGCGGCCTTCCAGGACTACTACCGCGCCACCATCCAGACCGGCGAAACCGATGCCAACAAGCTGCACGACCTGAAGGCCGAACTCGACGGGCAGCAGGTGTATAGCTGGCAGCAGGTGGAAGACTTGGTGGCGCTGTACTTGAGCGGCGCAGACCGGGACAAACTCGACCCCATTCTCGATTCTTGCGTGGCCGAATACGTCGAGAAGCTCGGCGAGGACGATCAGGTCAAGTTCAAGGGCAAAGCCAAAGCCTTCGTGCGCAGCTACGGTTTCCTCGCCGCGATCCTGAGCTACGGTCACCCGACGTGGGAGAAGCTGTCGATCTTCCTGAACTTCCTCATCCCCAAGCTGCCCGCACCCAAGGAGGAAGACCTCTCTAAGGGGGTGCTGGAGACCATCGACATGGACAGCTATCGGGTGGAAGCCAAAGCAGCGCTGAAGATGGCGATGGCCGACGCCGACGCCACGGTCGATCCAGTGCCGCCGGGCGGCGGTGGCGGCAAGGGCGAGGCAGACATCGACAGGCTCTCCGCGATCATCAAGACCTTCAACGATCTGTTCGGCAACATCGAGTGGAAGGACGAGGACAAGATCCGCAAGATCATCGCCGAGGAAATTCCGGCGCGGGTGGCACAGGACAAGGCCTACCAGAACGCACAGGCGAACTCCGACAAGCAAAACGCCAAGCTGGAGCACGACAAAGCGCTGAACCGCGTTGTGCTGGAGCTGCTGTCTGACCACACCGAGCTGTTCAAGCAGTTCAGCGACAACGCGAACTTCAAGCGCTGGCTGACCGATATGGTATTCGATGCAACCTATCAGCCAGGCGCAGTTCTGCCAAAGGAACCGCCACAGACTGGGGTCTCGGCTTAAGAGATTGGTGCAAGAGGGCGCGACTCGGATCGTCGTCTGTATAGAGGGAACTGCATGGCAAGCATTAATTCGGAGTACCACCGTTTCCTGGCGCACTTGGCGCAGCGACCAGTGCACGATGACGTGCGCCGGCTCGCGCACTTGGTGCTCGTTCATCTGCAGTCGTTGGCCGATGTAGGCGCTGCACGACGCGGGCGATCCACTCGCCTAGCGCCGCTGGCCATCGCCCATCTGGCGCAGATGCCGGTTGCGTACGACGGGAACGCCGGCGGCCCTGAGGCTGGGCCGGCACTCGGTAGACTGCACCAGCTAGAAGTCGGGCCGTTTCGCGGGTTCATGCGGCAGGAGACATTCGACCTCAG
Source organism: Pseudomonadota bacterium (assembly GCA_049320605.1). Classification (GTDB taxonomy): domain Bacteria; phylum Pseudomonadota; class Gammaproteobacteria; order Pseudomonadales; family Moraxellaceae; genus UBA2031. Next base: position 39,382 of record JBMOQI010000022.1, read on the forward strand.
CCATGACATCACCTTGGTCTATGGTGCAAATGGAACTGGCAAGAGCAGTTTCTGTGAAGCCTTGGAAGTAGCGATGCTCGGTTCGATCAGTGAGGCGCAGGTCAAACGAGTCGACCAGCGGACCTACTGCAACAACGCTCGCCTGCGCCGTCATGTTGCGCCGGTCCTGTCGTCCCAGACGGCAGACGCACCGCAGGTCGTCCAGCCAGATGAAGCCGAATACCGCTTCTGCTTCATTGAGAAAAACCGGCTCGATGACTTCGCTCGCATCGCCGCACGAACGCCGGCCGATCAGCGGCAACTAATCGCTACCCTGTTCGGCGTGGACCAGTTCAGTGAGTTCGTGCGGGGCTTCAACCCCTCGCTCGATCAGGATCTGATGCTGACCGGCGTCCAGGCAGCCCAACTGGCGCAGCGTCGTCAGCAGTTGGCGAGTGCCGAGCAGACAATAGCCGCCTACCCACAGAAGATCGCAGCGATCGAAGCTCTAGAGCAGGCTTTGGCTCAGCGGATGTCGCCCGATGTGCCATACCAGAACTGCATCGTCTGGCTGCTCGGGTCGCCGCAGCAAACGGGTCGGCTGCCCTATGTTCAGGCACAGTTAGACGCTAATCCACCTACCGTGCATAACGTGACTCAGGCTCGGCTGCAGGCGTTGCTTGAAGAGGCTTACCGCGTCCAGGGGCTGTGGGAGGAGTCCTCCTCGCAGCTCGGGGCTCGAGCCGGTGAGGTGTCCTACGCGAAGCTCTACGAGGCTGTGCTGGCGCTGGCGGAAGGGGCGACGGCCTGTCCCGCCTGTGGAACCGCAGTGGGCGCTGTTGCGCAAGATCCTTTCGCCAAGGCCCGTGATGGCCTGGAGCAACTCGCACAACTGGCCGCCCTTCAGCAGCAGGAGAGCGGGCTTCGGACGCAGTTGGGCGAGGCGGTCCGAGCGCTATGGGACGAGATGCGCCGGGTGGTTGGGGCGGGCACAATTGCATGCCCTGCCGAATTGCAGGTCGCCAATCTACCGGCTCTGCCTCCCACGTCGGCGGGCAACTGGCTCGGCGCATGGGTCGATGGGGGTCGACGCACCTGGAACGCGCTGTTGCAGATTGCCGAGATCATCGAGGGTATCGATGCGCGGGCTCGAGAAGTGCAAGCCCAGCGCGGCGCACTGGCCCAAGAGCGGGAACGTTTGCAGCAGTATCAGCTTGAGGTCGAGCGGTTGCGTACCATGCGAGCATCAGCCGATCAAGACCTAGCCGCCGCCCATCAGACGGTGGCCCAGTTCGATGAAGCGAACCGCGAACTGATTCAAGCCGTCGCAGATGAAATACCAGTCGTAGCCCACCATCAACGTATCAAGGCCGCCTACGACGGTTTCCTACCCGAGATTCAGAACTACCTGGCTGCTCTGCCGGGTGTGCTGCTCCAAGGGCTGGGAGAGCAGGCCCGTCAGCTCTACAACGCATTCAATCGGGACGATCCGCCCGGCGATTTGTTGCATGCACTTTGGTTTCCCGTGGCCGAGAACGGCAAGATCGAAGTGGAGTTCGCCGGCGAGCCTGGCGTACGCTTCGACGCTCTGGTCGTTTTCAGTGAAGGGCACATCAAATGCTTGGGCTTGGCGATTTTGTTTGCCAAGAATATTGCGCAGGGCTGTCCAGTAGTCATCTTTGATGACGTGGTCAACGCGATTGACGATGACCATCGGGATGGCATCTGGCGTACCTTTTTTGAGGGCGGCCTGCTCGACGGCAAGCAGGTAATTCTCACCTCGCACGCCGAAGAGTTCCTGCATCGCATACAGCAGGAGTTGGGCGCTCGGCGCGCCGGCGCTATCAAGCGCTACAAATTCCTGAGGCACCAAGGGGACCGCGAACTGCGCGTAGATGGTGATCCACCCACCAAGAACTATGTCCTACTAGCTCAGCAGGCGTTGGCAGCCGATGAAAAGCGCGAGGCTCTGCGGCATGCCCGGCCCGCGCTGGAGAGTCTGACGGACCGTCTCTGGACGTGGCTTGGACGGAGGTCGGACGGGCGGATTGATATTAAGTTGAGTGGGCCCCGCTCACCTTGGGAGTTAAACAATAAATGCACAAAGTTGCGTCAGGCAGTTGATCGCATTGCTGCACAGCACCCTTGTGCCCCGCAGGCTGTCACCGCACTCACTGATCTGCTCAACGTCACTGGCACCAGCATTGAGTGGGGTTACCTAAATGGCGGTGTGCACGATGCGCAGCGTGATCACGAGTTCGACCGCGCAAGCGTAAGGCGAATTGTCGAATCGATCGTGGAACTGGACGCCGCGCTGGATATCATGCAAGGGCGCTGAAGGGGTTGGAGGTGGTTTTTTCGATGCGCTCAGCAGACGACTTTCATTCCAACTTTACGTGGGCAGTAACACTCGGAGTTATGAAGACTGGATACTGAGTTTAGCCAGCTATCTGCCGCGCCTTTGGATGAGGTAGATCCGCCCCGCATCCGGCCCCTCCATACACACTGCAGGAGATTCACGCGCTTTGGCCAATAGATGGCGTCGCTGTACACATTGGCAATTGAGGGGATGTTTTTACATTTCAATCAACGTAGGCGTTGATTTTACTGAGATGGTGGCGGAAGCGGTGAGATTCGAACTCACGGACGGTTGCCCGTCGCTGGTTTTCAAGACCAGTGCCTTAAACCGCTCGGCCACGCTTCCAATTCTGTGATGTGCTAAGAATCCGCTAAATGATACCTGTGACGGCACGGCGCAACAAATAGTAATCATTTGTTTTTACTAGATTTTTAAGTGTTATTCGCTGCCCGGCCACAAAATTTCAAGACCGCTGCCTTCAACCGCTCGGCCACGCCTCCCTTGGAGAGCGGGCAAGGATACGGGATGACCCCGACGGGTCAATCGGCGCGCGGAGGCTCTTGCTTCTGGCCGGACGCCGCGCGGTCGCCTGCCGGCAGCTCGCGCCGCGACAAGCGCCAGGCGCGCAGCAGCAGCACGAGGCCCAGCCACAGGCTGCCGGCGGCGATGGGAATGGCGAGGATTGCCGGCCGCGTCAGGCCGAGCCCGGCCACGGCCAGCAGGAAGAGGCTCGTGATCAGCAGCGCCGCGGCCTCGACGCCGCCCAGCACGCGCTTCTGCTGCACGGCCGCCGCCACGCTATGGCCGAGGCGCACGGCCGTCGCCACGCTGGTCGTGCCGCGGCGCAGGCGGTGCCGGCGCAGGCGGTGGCGGCTGGGCCGTATGCGGTGGTGCTCTCCCAGCACGATCTCGGTGGCCTGCTCCAGGTCCTGCAGGTACATGGCCTCCATCTCGGCCGCAAAGGCCTCGTCTTCCACGGCGATATCCAGTTCGTAATTGCCGATCCAGCTGGCGATGTTGAGGTTGCTGGAGCCGACCCGCGCCCAGCGCCCGTCCGCCACCGCGCTCTTGGCGTGCAGCATGGCGCCGTTCCATTCGAAGACGCGCACGCCGGCCTCCAGCAACTGCCGGTAGCCGGCGCGCGAGAAGGTGGCGATGAGCGGGATGTCGCTGGTGCTCGGCACCAGCAGGCGCACGTCGACATCGTCGCGGGCGGCGGCGCAGAGCGCCTGCACATAGGGTGGCAGGCCGACGAAGTAGGCATCGGTCAGCCACAGGCTTTCCTGGGCGAGCGCGGCGATCATCTGGTCGAGGCGATAGATGCCGCTGGTATAGGGGCTGCTGGCGATCACGCGCAGCAGGGTGGAGCCGGCGCCGGGCACGTTTTCGCAGAGCGGCACTTCCTCGGGCGGCAGCGGCGCGCCGCAGAGGCCCCAGGTCTGGGCGAAGGCGGCGAGGATGTCGGCCACGGCCGGGCCGCGCACCTCGATGCCGGTGTCGCGCCAGGGCGCGATGTCGCGCTCCGGATGGCCGAGCCAGCGCGCGCTCACGCAAAGACCGCTGACGTAGCCGACGCGGCCGTCCACCACGAGACATTTGCGGTGGTCGCGCGCCAGCCAGCCGAAGGGGCTGTCCAGGCGCAGCGGATTGAAGGCGCGCACTTCGCCGCCGGCCTCGCGCAGCGGCTGGCAGAGGCGGCGGCTGCCGAAGCTGCCGAGCCAGTCGTAGAGCAGGCGCACGCGCACGCCGGCGCGGGCGCGCTCGGTCAGCGCGGCGACGAATTCGCGGCCGATGCGGTCGTCCTGGACGATGTAGTTCTCGAAGTGGATGCTCTGCGAGGCGCTGCGGATGGCGGTGAGCCAGGCCGGATAGTTCTCGCGCGCGTCGCGCAGCAGGCGTAGCTGGTTGCGGCCGAGCAGCGGCGCGCCGGCGGCGCGCGAGAAGGCCTGGTGCGCCAGCAGGCGTTCGGCGGCCGTGGCGCGATGGGGGGGGCGGGAGCTGGCAAAGCCGTTGTCAGGCATGGTATGCACGCGCAAATCCGGTTCATCCGATGCTAGCCGCCGCCACCGCGCTTGCCTATCAGGGTGCGTCATGACGCAGGAATGCCATTTGTTCGTCTACGGTTCGCTGCGGCCCGGCTCCGGCCACGCCATGAGCCGCTGGCTGGCGGCGCGCGCCGCGCATTGCGGGCCGGCCTGGGTGCCGGAAGCCCTGCTGTACCGGGTGAGCTGGTATCCCGCCGTGGCGCCGGGGCCGGGCCGGGTGCGCGGCGATCTTTTCCGGCTGCATGATCCGGTAGAGGCATTGCCCGGGCTGGATGATTTCGAGGGCATCCGCAGCAGCGCTGCGGATGAATACGAGCGGCGCCTGACCGCCCTCGAGCGTGACGATGGCCGGCGCGTGATGGCCTGGGTCTACTGGTATCGGCTGCCGGTGGAAAGTTTGCCGCTCGTGGCTGGCGGCGACTGGCTGCCGTCCTGAACGCGGCGGCAAAAAAAAGGACCACGCCTGTGGCCCCGCGGAGTTTCCGGAAGATCTTCCCTGAGGGCCTGTCCAAAATCTTGGAGTGGTCCATTAAAAGAGGGGCCGGCGATTCTCTTTTCGCGGCTAAAGCCGCTCCTACATTCGCGGCTAAAGCCGCTCCTACATAGGAATTAATACCTGTAGGAGCGGCTTTAGCCGCGAAAAAAGGCGACGGGCAGCGCGACAAATAGATTATGAACAGGCTCTGAGGGCTGCTGGGTCCCTGCCGCGCTGCGTGCGGCCTCTTCTTCTCGCTTCTTCTTCTCGCTTCTTTTTCTGTTTCTGCCCTGTTTTCTGTCCTGTTGCGGGACCTGCAGGATTTCTCCTGCCGGCCCGGCTTGCCCGTGGCCGGCACGCGCCTTGGCGCGGCGGCCACGGCAGGCTTTTACATCCCGTGGATCTCGGTTTCGGTGATGCTGTTCCAGGCATTCGCGCTGTTGCCGTGGCCGACCACACGCACGTAGCGCGCGCTGACATCGGTGAAGTCGTAGGTTTCCAGGGCGCTGCTGCTGCCGCTGCTCTGGCCGCCGAACACCGTGGTGAAGGCCTTGCCGTCGGCGGAGACCTGGAGGTCGAAAGCCGCCTTGCGCGCGCTGCCGTTGTGCCAGGCGATTTTCACGTGGCCGACCATGCGCGGCGCCTGCAGGTCGTACTGGATCCACTGGCCGTCGCCCTGGGCGGACCAGCGCGTGCCGAGCTGGCCATCCACCGTGTTGACCGGCAGGTTGCCGTCGTTGGCGCTGGCCGTCACGGCCGCGCCCGTGAGGGTGATCTTGGCAATGCTGCCGGTGGGCGCCGTGGGCGCAGGAGCCGGGGCCGTCACCGTGCCGCCGGCGCTGCAGGTTTCGCTGCCCTTGGCGATGCAGAAGGCGTCGTACAGCACTTTTTCGTCACGCAGGTAGCTCTTGTCCTTGAGGCTGCGGTAGATGCCCCACTTCGGACGCAGATAGCTGTTGCCGCTGCGCCACATGTCGATGCTGCCGCTGCTGTAGGCGAGCAGCGTGGCGCCGTCGCGCAGACGCTTGACGGTGACGCCGTACTTGCCGGGGCGTCCGGCCGTCAGGGTTTCCACGACCTCGACCCACTCGCCGCGAAAGGCGGCGAGTGGCGCCGACTTCAGCACCTTGTGCGTGTTGGCGGCGTTGTAGTGGCTCAGCTCGAAGGCGTCCTTGCGCGCGATGAAGCTGATCAGCGGCATGTCGTCGTCGCCGCCCACGGGCTTGATCTGGTGCAGGTGGGTGAAGTACGGCGAGGCCTGGAAGCCGCTGTCGAGCTTGAACTTCCAGCGGTAGGTCATGTTCTCGCCCTGCAGCGTGCGCAGGTCGGCGGGGGATTGGGCGTCGACCTTGATCTCGTTGCGCTCGCGGTCGGACTTCATGCAGCGATCGTTATCGGGAGTGACGTGGACGAAGAAGGCGAAGGCCGGCTTGCCCAGCGCGCCGTCGAACTCCTGGCGGATATGGGGGCCATAGTCGGGATGGGCGCAGTCGGGAACCTCGATCTCGCTGTTGAGCCGGCTTTTGATCAGGGTGTAGGTATCGGTCTGGCCGTCGGCGGTAAGGGTGACGCCGGCAAAAGCGAGCGGCGAAGCCAGGGTGAGCGTTGCGACCAGCGCATTTCGTAAAGTGGAAAACTTCATTAGGGGCACTCGCGAACTTTTCTATTTAGAAAATATTTTTAAGGGAAGGTCATCAAGGAGCGGCAGGCGTCCGGATGACTGCAAATAATGGGTAATCAAGAAATATCGAGAATCTTTTTGGACGACTCCGTAATATTGCCAGGCGTTGAAAATGCAGGGATTGCCATCCGGCAATCCGTTGAAGGTTGAGTGGGAGAGCGGCAAGAAAACCGGCCCGGTGTCTTGCAGAAGCTTCCGCATGCCACAGCAGAAGTTGTCTTAGAACTTAAAATTCCATTTTTATGACAACTGGTGCTTTCTTATTGGTGAGCTGAGTATCTGGACCGTACTCAGCCGTGGCAAGGCAGTTATGTAGAAGTTATTTTTCAAAAAGATGTTTTTATTGGGCGTTTAGGCAAAACGGTTAACTTACCTGCGTAGTTAGGTAATAAATGTTTGTCGTTCTGTGTCGCGCTGCTATTGCAGCCCGTGGATTTCCGTTTCGGCGATGAGGTTCCAGCTGTTCACGCTGTTGCCGTGCCCGAGGATGCGTACGTAACGGGCGCTGACATCCGGGAAGTCGTAGGTCTCGACGGCCGTGGTCGTGCCGCTGCTCTGGCCGCTGTAGACGGGGGTAAAGCTGCTGCCGTCGTCTGAGGTCTGGATCTCGAAGCTCATCCTGCCCTTGTCGCCCCGGTACCAGGCCACGCCGACGTGGCTGACCGTCTGCGGCGCCTGCAGGTCGTAACGAATCCACTGGCCAGCGCCGGAAGCCGCCCAGGCGCTGGCCAGGTCGCTGTCCACGCTGGCCGCCGGCGGATAGCCGCCGGCACTGGCGCTGGCCGTGACCGCCGCGGCGGGAATGCTGAAGCGCAGCGGTGTTGCGCCGATGGTGAAGGTGCCGGTGCTGAGCGGGCTGGCGGGCACGCCCTCCAGGCAGGCGATGGCCCGCAGCGTGGTAGTGGCGGCAATGGTGAGGGGAGCGCTGTAGGCATTGCCGGCCGCGGCGCAGTCGGGCGAGCTGCCGTCGTCGCTGTAGCGGATGCCGGCGCCGCCGGTGGCGGTTGTCAGCGCCACGGTTTGGGCGCTGGCATAGGCGCCGGGAGCCGGCGTAAAGACCGGCGCCGCGGCCTGCTCCGTGCCCGGGCATTCGTCGTCGCCCTTGGCCAGGCAGAAGCGCTTGTAGTTCACCTGGTCGTCGCGCAGGTACTGCGGATTGTCGACGCTGCGATAGAAGCCCCATTTGGGGCGGATGAAGGTGGTGCCGCTGAAGCGCCACATGTCGATGTCGTCGCTGCTGTAATCGAGCAGCCGGGCCTGGTCGCGGACGCGGGTGAGGGTCAGCGAATAGTGGCCATGGGTGTCGGCCGTGAGTTTCTCCTGGGCCTCGACCCATTCGCCCTGCAGCGGCGTGAGGTCGATGCTGCGCAGCGTGCGGCGCACGCCGGCGGAGTCGACATGGTTGAGCATGAATCTGTCCGGCGCGCCGTTGCGGCCTCTCTGGGTGTTGAAGGCGATCAGGGGCTTCAGGGTGTCGCCGTCGACCGCCTTGATCTGGTGGATGTAGGTGAAGTTGTAGGAGGACTGGAAGCCGGGCGGCAGCCGGAACAGCCAGCGGTAGGTGGCGGTGTCGTTATGGTAGACCTTGAGGTAGTCGGGCGATTGCGCGTCCACCTTGATCTCGTTGCGCGGATGGTTGGTGTTGAAGCACATGTCGCCATCGGGCGCGACATGCAGGTGGAAGGCGAAGACGCGACCCAGGCTGGCGTCGTTCTCGAAACGGATATGCGGCCCGAACTCGGGATGCGTGCAGTCGGGCGTGTTGAAACCCGTGCGGCCGAGGACCTGCTTGATGACGGTGTAGGCGGGCGTGGGGTCGTCGGGAACGGGGCTGTCGGTGTCGGCGCTCAGCAGCAGGCCGGCGGCGAGGGCAGGCAGCGGCAGGGCAAGGAGAGCAAGCAGGGCGAACGGGATTCCGCGCAGATGATGAAGCCGGTGCATGGCAAGCCTCCCTGGGCCTTGGCGGCGCGAGATTTCGCGAGTGGGGCGTTGACGGAAATCTGTCATGCCGGTCCGGCAAAGGGCATCCGCTGATGGCAGGAGCGCCGCGGACTTATTGTTGCGCTGGGGAGGGAGGGTGTGGCGGGGGTGTGAAGAAAAATTAAAAAGCCAAGTGTCTGAACCAAAGTTTTCTGACAAGCCCCTCTCCCCTTGCGGGAGAGGGGTTGGGGAGAGGGGCTATGAACCTTGCTTTGGCCGTTGCCCCCTCTCCCCGGCCCTCTCCCGCCAGGGGAGAGGGGGAAGCGCCTAGGGCGGAGAACGCTGCCGGCGGCGCTGCCGATCCATGCGTGCATGGATCGGCGCGTCGGGGTTAGCGGCGGCTGAGCTGAGGGATGCGGCTGTCGATGAGGATGCGGCCGGCCTCCAGGGCGAAGGCCTGGTCTTCGGGCTTTTCGTGGTTGGGGTCGACGGCTTCCAGGGCTTCCGCCTCGGCCTTTTCCTCGGCTTCGCGCCAGGTCTTGAGCAGCGCTTCGCCCTTGGCGGCGCGCCGGCGGTTTTCCATGGCCAGGCGTTTTTCGTCGAGGTCGAGTTTTTCCTTGCGGCGCGTCGCCTCGTTCAGCGAGAGCGTTTTCTGCTTCTTCAGTTCCTTGGCGAGGGCGATGGTTTCGCGCAGGTAGCGGAAGTCCGGGTCGTGGGCCTGGCGGCCTTCCGAAAGCCGGCGCAGCTCGGGCAGGCGCTTGCTGAAATCCTGGTAGGGGAAGAAGCGCGCGGAGGGAATGGTGTCCCAGAGCATGGCGTTGGGCAGGGCCGATTCGCCGATCTCGGTTTCATCGAAGATGTTGGGGAAGAGCAGGTCGGCGCTCACGCCGCGGTGCTGCGTGCTGGCGCCGGAGATGCGGTAGAACTTGGCCTCGGTCAGCTTGAGCTGGCCGTGCTCGAGGTCGCGCAGCGACTGCACCGTGCCCTTGCCGAACGTGGTGGAGCCGATGACGAGGCCGCGGCCGTAGTCCTGGATGGCGCCGGCGACGATCTCGGCGGCCGAGGCGGAAAGCCGGTTCACCATGACCGCGAGCGGGCCGGAGTAGGTGACGGAGGGGTCGGGATCGCCCAGCACCTCGACCTTGCCGCCGGCGTTGCGCACCTGCACGGTGGGGCCGGTGCCGATGAAGAGCCCGATCAGGGAATTGGCTTCCGAGAGCGAGCCGCCGCCGTTGTTGCGCAGGTCGAGAACGAGGCCGTCGATTTTCTCGGCCTTCAGTTCGTTGATGAGCTTCTTCACGTCGCGCGTGGTGCTGCGGTATTCCGGGTCGCCGGCCTGCATGCCCTGGAAGTCGGCATAGAAGGCGGGCAGCTTGATGAGGCCGATGCGCAGGCTCTGGTCGCCGCGCGCGATGGTCAGGATTTTCTTCTGCGCCGCCTGGTCTTCCAGCTTCACCGTGTTGCGCACGATGCTGAGGGTCTTGGTCTGGGTTTCGTCGATGCTGCCGGCGGGGATGACCTGCAGGCGCACGGTGGTGCCCTTGGGGCCGCGGATGAGCTCGACGACCTCGTCGATGCGCCAGCCGACGACGTCGACGAATTCCTGGTCGCCCTGCGCCACGGCCACGACGCGGTCGCCGGTCTTGAGCTGCTTGCCCTTGTCGGCGGGGCCGGCGGGCACGAGGCGCACGACCTTGGTGTATTCGTCCTCGCCCTGCAGCACGGCGCCGATGCCTTCCAGCGACAGGCTCATGTTGATGTTGAAGTTCTCTTCAGTGCGCGGCGAGAAATATTCGGTGTGCGGATCGTAGGACTCCGTAAAGGCGTTCATGAACGTCTGGAAGGCGTCGTCCGGCTTGGTGCGGTAAAGATTGTTGAGCTGGCTCTTGTAGCGCTTGGTCAGGGTCTTCTGGATTTCCGCATCGGTCTTGCCGGAGAGGCGCATGCTGAGCGCCGCGGCTTTGAGACGCTTGCGCCAGAGGTCGTCGAGTTCGGCGCGAGTGGCCAGCCACGGCGATTTCTCGCGATCGACCTCCAGCTCCTCGGCGACGGTGAAGTCCATGGTGTCGATGCCCTTGTTGAGTTGGGCCAGCACGTACTCCAGGCGTTCGCAGGCACGCTGCAGGTAGCGGTTGTAGATGACGAAGGCGCCGCGCAGGTCGCCGCGCTTCACGGCGTTGTTGAACGTCTTGCGCCAGGGCTCGAAAGCCTTGATGTCGGCCTGGGTGAAGTAGCCGTGCTGGCTGTCGAGGTCCTTGAGGTAGCGCTCGAACATCTGCGAGGAAAGGGCGGTGTCGAGCACGCGGTGCTCGTAATGCATGTCGTCGAGCAGGCTGACCACGGAACTCGCGGTGCGCGCCTGCACCTTGGCCGGCTGCAGCGCGGTGAGCGTGGTGGGGGCGGTGGCCTGCTTGGCGAAAACCCCGGAGAAGACCACCAGGCTGCTGGCGGCGACGATGGCAAGAGCGCGCTTGCGGGAAAACAGGCCGGACATGCGGAAACCGTTACGTGGACGCCGGCGACAGGCCGGTTGTCGGGCGATTATAGCAATGCCCTATAAGGCGATGTCAGCTCATTGCTTTGCCTTTTGGAAGATTCTTTGTTGGCGGCCGGTTGAGCGTGCCGCGGCGCCGGCCGGTGATTTTTTCCGGGCGCCCGGGCGCTTTTTGACTTCGCCGGCAGGGCTGTTTAGTGTCGCGGTTTTTCGGGAGCCCGGCCCGGCAACGCACGCCCGCCGCCAGCGCGTCACGCCTGCCGTTGCCGCCGCGTTCCCTCCTGCGAGGACATCCCATGACTCTTGGCGCACTCATGCTCGATCTCGAGGGCCTGGCCCTCACCGCGGCCGAGCAGGACCTGGTCCGGCATCCGCATGTCGGCGGCATCATCCTCTTCGCCCGCAACTTCGACGGTGTCGAGCAGGTCACGGCCCTGGTGCAGTCCATCCGCGCGCTGCGCCCCGGGCTCATCATCGCCGTCGACCAGGAGGGCGGGCGCGTGCAGCGCTTCCGCGAGGGCTTCGTCAGGCTGCCGCCCATGAAGGTGTTCGGCGACCTCTACGCCCGCGACCCGGGCGAGGCCCGCCAGCGCAGCTACCAGTGCGGCTGGCTGATGGCGAGCGAAGTGCTGGCGGTGGGCGTGGACCTCAGCTTCGCGCCCATCCTCGATGTCGACTGCGGCATTTCCCGGGTGATCGGCGACCGCGCCTTCCACGCCGACCCGCAGATCGCGGTGACGCTGCTGCGCGAGTTCGTCCGCGGCATGCACGACGCCGGCATGGCGGCCACCGGCAAGCATTTCCCCGGCCACGGCTCGGTGGCGGCCGACTCGCATCTCGCGCTGCCCGTCGATGAGCGCTCCTGGGCCGAGATCGAAGCCCATGACCTCGTGCCCTTCGCGCGGCTGGCGCGCGAGCTGCAGGGCATCATGCCGGCCCACGTCATCTATCCGAAGGTCGATGCCAATCCGGCCGGTTTCTCGCCGTTCTGGCTGCAGGACATCCTGCGCAGCCGGCTCGGCTTCGACGGCGTCATCTTCTCCGACGACCTCAGCATGGAAGGCGCCGTCGCCACCGGTTCCTTCAGCGACCGCGCCAACGCCGCGCTCGATGCCGGCTGCGACATGGTGCTGGTCTGCAACCACCGCGCCGGCGCCCTCGAGGTGCTGGAGGCGCTGGAGCGGCGCGGCCAGTTCCCCGGGCAGCGCCGTTTCGAGGCCCTGCACGGCCGCTTCCGCTACAACTGGGAAAGCCTGCACGCCGACGCCAGCTGGACCATGGTGCGCGAGGCGATCTCCGGCCTCGCCTGAGCCGGCAAGCTCCCCGCCCTATCCCGCAGGGACCGCCTCCCTGCCGTCGTATTACGGCAATTTTCCGCGGGCGCCTATCGCGCCGGCGGAAGCGGGGTTCGCGGCTGAAGCCGCTCCTACGGAAGCAGCCGGATGGCGAGCCCGGCCGTAGGAGCGGCTTCAGCCGCGAACGCTCCCGCCCTCCTCACCGCAGCGACTGCAGCAGCTCGCGCACGCGCGCCAGGCGTTCCGCCGGCTCCTTCATCTCCAGCATGAAGCGCAGCCTGTCCGCGCCTTCCAGTTTGAAGCGGCGCGGCTGTGTCTGGATCATCTTCACCAGGCGCATGGGATCGACCTTCGCCTCGCTGCCGAACTCGAGGCGCCCTCCCGAAGGGCCGGCGTCGATCTTGCAGATGCCGAGCTGCTCCGCCTCCAGCTTCAGCGCCGTGACCGCGAACAGGTTCCGGGTGGGCTCGGGCAGGAGGCCGAAGCGGTCGATCATCTCCACCTGCAGCTCGTCCAGTTCCTCCGGCGTCTTCGCGTTGCTGATGCGCTTGTAGAGCATCAGGCGGTTGTGCACGTCGGGCAGGTACGCGTCCGGAATCAGGGCGCTCATGCGCAGGTTGACCTCGGTGGCCTGCGCCAGCGGCTGGTCGAGGTTGGGGGTCTTGCCGGCGCGGATGGCCTTCACCGCCTGCTCCAGCATTTCCATGTAGAGCGTGAAGCCGACGCTGTTGATGTTGCCGCTCTGCTCCTCGCCGAGCAGCTCGCCGGCGCCGCGGATCTCGAGGTCGTGGCTGGCCAGCGCGAAGCCGGCGCCGAGCTCGTCGGCCTGGGAAATCGCGTCGAGGCGTTTTTCCGCATCGCCCGTCATGGCCTGTTTATCCGGCGTGAGCAGATACGCATAGGCCTGGTGGTGCGAGCGCCCGACGCGGCCGCGCAGCTGGTGCAGCTGCGCCAGGCCCAGCTTGTCGGCGCGGTCGATGATGATGGTGTTGGCGGAGGGCACGTCGATGCCGGTCTCGATGATGGTGGTGCAGACCAGCACGTTGAACTGCTTGTGGTAGAACTGCTGCATCACCTGCTCGAGCTCGCGCTCGCGCATCTGGCCGTGGGCGACGCCGATGCGCGCCTCCGGCGCCAGCGCCTGCAAAGCCTGCGCGGTCTTCGCGATGGTCTCGACTTCGTTGTGCAGGTAGTAGACCTGGCCGCCGCGCAGCAGCTCGCGCTGGAGGGCTTCCTTGACGACGCCGGCATTGCTCTCGCGCACGAAGGTCTTCACGGCGAGACGGCGCGCCGGCGGCGTGGCGATGATGGAGAGGTCGCGCATGCCGGCGAAGGCCATGTTCAGCGTGCGCGGTATCGGCGTCGCCGTCAGCGTCAGCATGTCCACTTCGGCGCGCAGGTTCTTCAGCGCTTCCTTGTGGCGCACGCCGAAGCGGTGCTCCTCGTCGACGACGATGAGGCCGAGGTTCTTGAACTTCACGTCGGCCTGCAGCAGCTTGTGCGTGCCGATGATGATGTCGATCTTGCCGTCCCGGAGCTGTGCCAGGGCGATGTTCTGTTCCTTCGCGCTCTTGAAGCGCGAGAGCACCTCGATCTTCACCGGCCAGTCGGCGAAGCGGTCGCGGAAATTCTCGTAATGCTGCTGCGCGAGCAGCGTCGTCGGCACCAGCACCGCCACCTGGCGGCCGTCCTGCACGGCGACAAAGGCGGCGCGCATGGCGACCTCCGTCTTGCCGAAGCCGACATCGCCGCAGACGAGGCGGTCCATGGGCCGCTGCGCGCGCAGGTCGGCGAGGGTGGCGAGGATGGCCGCGGCCTGGTCCGCGGTTTCCTCGAAGGGAAAACCCGCTGCAAAAAGGGCGTAGTCGGCCTCGCTGAAGGCGAAGCCATGGCCCGCTCGGGCGGCGCGACGGGCATAGATGTCGAGCAGTTCGGCGGCGGTGTCGCGCACCTGCTCGGCGGCGCGGCGCCGCGCCTTCGTCCATTGCTCGGTGCCGAGGCGGTGCAGCGGCGCGTGCTCGTCGTCGCTGCCGGAATAGCGCGCGATCAGGTGCAGGCTGGCGACCGGCACGTAGAGCTTGGCGTGGTCGGCATATTCCAGCAGCAGGAACTCCTGCGTCTCGCCGTCCACCTCCAGCGTCGCGAGGCCGAGGTAGCGGCCGACGCCGTGGTCGATATGCACCACCGGCGCGCCCTCCTTCAGCTCCGAGAGATTGCGGATGACGAGTTCGCCGGAGAGATCCTGGCTCGTCGCCTTGCGCCGCCGCCGCTGCAGTACGCGCTGGCCGAGCAGCTGCGATTCGGCGATTACCGCGAGCGGCGGCGCGGTGAGCCAGAGGCCGGTCTCCAGCGGCGCCACGGTGATAAATATGCCTGCCCTGGCTCCGTCATTCCCGCGAGCGCGGGAATCCAGTGACTGATGGGAGGCATCAAGGCGCCGGGTTTCCGCGTTTGCGGGAACGACGGGAACACTTTCTTCCGCGCTGGCGAGGAATTCCGGCCAGCTGCCGACGCTCTGCGGCCGGAGGCCGCCGCGGCCGAGCAGCTCGAGCAGGCTTTCGCGACGGCCCGCGCTTTCCGTGCAGAACAGCACGCGCCTGGGGGCCTGCTGCTGCAGGAACTGCGTCAGCGCCGCGAGCGGCTGCTCGAACCTCGCCTCCACCGGCAGCGCCGGCGGCGCCAGGAAAGGCAGGTTGGCATGGCCGGCCCGCGTTGCCACGGGCTCCGCCTGCCAGTCGATGCGCGCAAAGCGGTTGAGGGCCGCGAACAGCTCGTGGTCGCGCAGGAAGAGTTTTTCCGGGGGCAGGAGCGGGCGCCTGCTGTCGTGGCGGCGGTCCTCGTAGCGGCTGCGGGTTTCCTGCCAGAAATTTTCCACCTGGGGGCCGGCGCCGGCATCCAGCATGACGAGGCTGCCTGCCGGCAGGTAATCGAAGAGCGTGCCCGTCGCCTCGAAGAAAAGCGGCAGGTAGTACTCGATGCCGCTGGCGGCGAGACCGTTCGCCACGTCCTGGTAGACCGGCGAGCGTTTCGGGTCGCCGCTGAACTGCTCCGCCCAGGCATCGCGGAAACGCCTGATGGCAGGCTTGTCGAGCGGGAATTCCCGGGCGGGCAGCAGCTCGACTTTTTCCACGCTCTCGATGGTGCGCTGGGTGTCGGGATCGAAGCGGCGCAGCGTCTCGATCTCGTCGTCGAAGAGCTCGACGCGCAGCGGCGCCTCGGCGCCCATGGGGAAGAGGTCGAGCAGGCTGCCGCGCACGGCGAATTCGCCGTGCTCGTAGACGGTGTCGACGGCGACATGGCCGGAAGCTTCGAGCTGGCGGCGGAATGCGGCGATGTCGAGGCGCTGCCCACGCGCCAGCGCGAGCGAGCGACCGCCGAGATAGCCGCGCGGCGCAATGCGGTGCGCCAGCGTGGTGACTGGCACGATGAGCAGGCCGCGCGTGAGCGCGGGCAGCCGCGCCAGCGTCTTCAGGCGCTCGGAAATGATGTCCTGGTGCGGCGAGAAGGGGTCGTAGGGCAGGGTTTCCCAGTCGGCGAAGTGCAGGATGGGCAGGGCGTCCTGCAGGAAGAAGGCGGCTTCTTCTTCCAGCCGGGCCGCCGCGCGGGTGTCGGCGGTGATCGCCACCACCACGCCGGCATGCTGGCGGGCGGTGGCGGCCAGGGTCAGCGCGAGCGCGCTGCCGGCCAGCTGGCCCCAGTGACGGCGGTCGCCGGCCTGGCGCGGCAGCTCGGGCAGGGGGGGCAGGACGGCGGCGGACATGGGCACCTCGGCACAAACGGCTTCGGCCACAACTGAAGTGGCGGCGGCATTCTAGCCAGCCCCTGCCTGAGCGTCATCCGGCGATTGCGTCCGATGAAATGCCGGCGCCGGCCGAAAACTTTCGCCTTTTCGGCGCTGCAAGGCGCTTCGGTTCCCGCAAGCCGCCACTCGTCCGAAGCGCCTGCTCGAAAGCGCTTGGCAGTTTCGTGGCGTCTCTTTTAGCCTCCCTACTCAAGGGTAGTGCTCAGGAAAGAGCATAAAGAGCAATAGAAGCAGGACGCAGCGTCTTTTTTTTTTGGGTTTTCCAAGGGGCCTCATGCAAGTCCAGCCAAGCCAGCCTGCCGTTTGCAGCGCTTCCGCCACTGCTGCCTCCCCGAGTGCAGACTTTCCCGCGGCCATTCCCGAGCTCCGCGCCCTCCTGGGCGGAAGCGTGTTTTCGATGCTGCGCCTGCCGGCCCGGCTCGAGGCGGCGTTTCGCATCCATATGCGCCGTGCCGCGGCCGACGCGCTGCGCCGCTCGATCTACGGTTTCATGCTGCTCTACTTCATCGTCGTCACGCCGGTGGTGATGCTCTCCGCGGAGCGCGAGGGCTATACGACGTGGCTGTGGCATGCCGTGCTGCCCATCGGCCTCGGCATGCTGGTGGCCTGGCTCGCGACGCTGCAGAAATGGCTGGCGACGCATGTGGAGGCCAGCCTCGCCCTCGGGATATTCATCTGCCTCGGCGGCACCGCCTATGCCACGATCCGGCTCGGCGGCGGCTATTTCGGCCTGATCAGCGCCCTCGAGACGATCTATGTGCTGCTGGTGGCCTTCCACCTGCTGCGCCTGCCGACCCGCCTCATGGCCAGCAGCGCGCTGCTGGCCTTCACCGTCGCGGCGACGGCGGCCGGCCTGCAGGGCCTGGCCATCGACTGGCTGGCCAGCCTGCTGTTCTTCGCGGTGCCGCTCGCGCTCTGCGCCGTCAGCGGTTTCATGCTCGAGTATTTTGTGCGCCGCGATTTCCTGCAGACGCTCTGCCATCGCCAGGAGAAATTCCAGCTGCTGCATGAGATGGCCGCGGTGGGCAACGAGACCAGCGACGTGCACGCCATGCTGGAGCTCGGCCTGCGCCGCATCTGCAGCAATATGGGCTGGATCGCCGGCCATGCCATCCTCATCCGGCCGGCGGAAGGCGAGCGCACCGCGGTGCGCCACGTCAACCGCGAGGCGGAGGCGCGCTGGCAGCAGCATCTCGATACCGAGCCGCCCAGCACCATGACCTCGACGCTGCTGCAGGACGTGCTGCGCCACGGCAGGCCCGCCTGGAACACCCAGTCGGTGCGCTTGCAGGACATGCTGGACGACACCCAGGTCAGTGGCCTCGCCTTTCCGGTCAGGGTCGACGGCGAGGTGGTGGCCGTGCTCGAGTTCATGTCGACGCGCCACGAGGCGCCCGACGAGCATCTGCTGGCGCTGATGGAGCAGGTTTGCGCGCAGATTGCGCGCGTCTTCGAGCGCCGCCGCCAGGCGCAGGAGCTGCGCGAGCGCGCGCTCTACGACTCCCTCACCGGCATGCCCAACCGCAACTACCTCTTCGACCAGCTGCGCGCCGCGCTCTCGCGCGCCCGGCGCAACCCCGGCTACCGCTTCGCCATCCTGTTCATGGACCTGGACCGCTTCAAGTGGGTCAACGACAGCCTGGGCCACGTCAAGGGCGACCGCCTGCTGATCGAGTTCGGCAGCCGGCTGCTGCAGGAATTCCGTCCCAACGACATGGCCTCGCGCCTGGGCGGCGACGAGTTCGCCGTCCTGCTCGACGACATCGACGGCGACGAGGACGTGCTGACGGCCGCCGCGCGCGTTCGGCAGCGGCTGGAGAAACCCCTGCTGCTGGACGGCCATGAAATCGCCGCCAGCGTCAGCACCGGCATCGTCATCTCCGGCCCGCAGTACAGCGAGCCGGAAGAGCTGCTGCGCGACGCCGACACCGCCATGTATCTGGCCAAGCACAGCGGCGGCGGCAGCCACGTGATCTTTGCCCAGCACATGCGCGACGAGGTGGTGGACCGCCTGCGCCTGGTCGGCGATCTCCGCCGCGCCATCGACGAGGACCAGCTTGCACTCTACTACCAGCCCATCGTGTCGCTGCAGACCGGGCTCGTGACGAGCTTCGAGGCCCTGCTGCGCTGGCCGCATCCCACGCGCGGCATGATCACGCCCAACCAGTTCATCCCGCTGGCCGAGGAAACCGGCCTCATCCTGCCGCTGACGCGCTGGGTCATGGCCGCGGCCTGCCGCCAGCTCGGCGAGTGGCAGCGGCGGCAGGCCGCCGGCACGCCGGTGGGCGTCAGCATCAACTTCGGCGCGCGCTACTTCGCCGACGCCACCATGCCCGACGACGTGCGCGAGATGATGCAGCGGCACGACGTCCTGCCCGGCAGCCTGCGCCTGGAGATCACCGAGACCCAGATCATCGAGAACGCCAGCCTGTGCATGGAGAACATCCATCGCCTCAACGAGAGCGGCGTGCAGGTGTATATCGACGATTTCGGCACGGGCTATTCCTCGCTGAACTATCTCGCCAGCTTCCGCGTGCATGCGCTGAAGATCGACCGCTCCTTCATGGGCGGCCTGGAGCAGGGCGGCAAGGAAGCCATCGTGGTGCGCGCCATCGCCTCGCTCAGCCAGCATCTCGGCCTCGACGTCATCGCCGAAGGCGTGGAGACGCCCAGGCAGCTCCAGGCCCTGCGCGAGATCGGCTGTCATTACGCGCAGGGTTTCCTGTTCTCGCCGGCGGTGCAGGTGCAGGACGCGGAGGCCATGATCGGCCGCCAGATGCTGGCGCCGCAGGAACAGCAGCCCACCCTGGCCTGACAAGACTTTGGCAAGCCATGTAGGAGCGGCTTCAGCCGCGAACAGGGCGGTTCGCGGCTGAAGCCGCTCCTACAATATCTGACAGGCAATACCCGGCATCCGAGAAGCAATAAGCGGCATCCGAGAGGCAATACCCGGGTGGCGGCGACATTCATTCGCCGCCGGCAGACCTCATTCGTCCATCACGAAGGTGATGAGCAGATCGACGCTGTAGTTGGAAATCTGGCCATCGACGATGTCCAGCTTCATCTCCTTGACCCAGGCGCCGCGCACGCCGCGCAGGGTCTTGGTGGCACGCTCCACCGCGGCATCGATGGCGTCCTCGAAGCTCGTGGTGGAGGTGGCGATGACCTCGGTGACGCGGGCGATGCTGTGATTGGGTTTTTCGCTCATGATCGTGCTCCTTGCGGTTGCGGAATCCGAAAGCCTAGCAGCCGCGCCTTGCGGCCCGGCGCGCGGGCTGTTGGGATTTGTCGGCGTTGCTGCGACATCTTGTAGTCCTCCGCATATTCCCTGCCGACCCCCGCATATCCCTGCCGACCCCCGCATATCCCTGCCGACCCCCGCATATCCCTGCCGACCTCCGCATATTTCCCTGCCGACCTCCGCATATTCCGTAGGAGCGGCTTCAGCCGCGAACCCATCCGCCCCGGAACGAAGGTTCGCGGCTGA
>JBMOQI010000023.1:0-9387 GCA_049320605.1 Pseudomonadota bacterium
TTTGAATATATCGAGGTAGACTACAATCGGACTCGCCGACACAGCGCCAATGGCAATATCAGCCCGGCGGCGTTTGAGGCAAAACAAGCCGCTTAATCGCGTGTCCGGTTTTGCTGGGTAGGATCAGACCTTGGCCTCGGCGCGCATGGCGCGGACCAGTGTGCCGGCCGGGCTGCGCCAGTTCATGCTGACGAGTTCGTGGCGCGCGCCCTGCGCCCGTGTTTCCGTCTTTTTGTAGAGATACAACACGCTGCTGGTGGCTGTGGTCTCGATCTCGACTACATACGCCTCATTCGATCTGCATTCCCAACCCCGGGCACGCTCCTTGACGAACGGGGATTCTATAGGCTGAAAGGGGTAGGCACTAGGCTGAAGCACTGCGATTTGCCAGCCAGAGGGCGGGCTCTCTCTAATCACGCCTGGGCTGTTCGATACCAGCCCTGCACCACCACTGCCCGGCATTTTCTTCGCGCGGCTGGCCCGCCGCCGGTTTGCCTTCTACGCTTTCCTGCATGACGCGCGACATGCGCCGCCCTGCCTCCGCATGCCGCTCCACCGCAACCGCTCGGGAGAGCCGCGATGACTGCACTGAATCCGGTCCGAAAAATCCTCTTCGTCCTCACCAGCCACGCCACCAAGGGCGACCGGCCCGGCGGCTTCCACCTCTCCGAACTCACGCATCCCTATACCGTGCTGCACGAGGCCGGCTACCAGATCGATTTCGTGAGCCCGCGCGGCGCCGCCGCCGTCGATCCCGACAGCCTCGACCTCAAGGACGCCGTCAACGCCGACTTCTGGAACGACATGCAGCTGCGCCAGGCCACCCTGCGCACGCGGCGGCCTTCCGAAATCGATCCGGACGATTACGCGGCCATCTATTTCGTCGGCGGCCACGCCGCGATGTGGGACCTGCCCGACAACGCCGAGCTCGTGCCCATCGTGGCGCGCATCTACGAGCGCGGCGGCGTGGTGGGCGCGGTCTGCCACGGTCCGGCGGGGCTGGTGAACGTGCGCCTCGGCGACGGCAGCTACCTGGTGCAGGGCAAGGAGGTCGCCTGCTTCAGCAACGCCGAGGAAAAAGCCGTGGGCTTCGACCGCATCATTCCCTTCTCCCTGGCCGACCGCCTCGAGCAGCGCGGCGCGCGCGTGCTGCCGGGGCCGAATTTCGCGGAGACGGTGGTGGCGAGCGAACGCCTGGTGACGGGGCAGAACCCGGCGTCGGCGAAGGGCGTGGGCGAGGCCATGCATGTGCTGCTGAAGCAGGCGGGGCTGACGCCGGACATGTCGGCGGCGACGCTGCGCGACCGCGCCGGCGCGCAGGCCGGGTCCCTGCGCCGGCAGTGATGCCGGTTCGCGGCTGAAGCCGTGATGCCGGTTCGCGGCTGAAGCCGCTCCTACGGAAACAGCGCGCCGCATGTCCCGCTTCGCTACTGCATGTCCCGCTTCGCCTACCGCCTACCGCATTCGCTGTAGGAGCGGCTTCAGCCGCGAACCGTCGCGTCAATCAGGGTCGCGTCAGTCATCAGCGATGCTGCACAAACCAGTCGCGCGCCAGCGCCGCCACCTGCTCCAGCCTGCCCGGCTCCTCGAAGAGATGCGTGGCCCCCGGCACCACGACGAGCTTTTTCTCGCAGCGCAATTCGGTCAGCGCCCGCTCGTTGAGATCGATCACCGGCTCGTCATGCCCGCCGACGATGAGCAGCGTCGGCGCCTGCACGCGTGCCAGCGAGGTGCCGGCGAGATCCGGCCGGCCGCCGCGCGAGACCACCGCGGCGATCGACAGCGGCCGCTGCGCCGCCGCCACCAGCGCCGCGCCGGCGCCGGTGCTGGCGCCGAAATACCCGACGCGCAGAAGCCGGGTGCGCGGCTGCTCGCCGAGCCAGTCGGTGACGCCGACCAGGCGGTTGGCGAGCAGGCCGATGTCGAAGCGCAGGTGGCGCGTGCGCTCGTCGACGGCCTCCTCGGCCGGCGTCAGCAGATCCGCGAGCACGGTGGCGAGGCCGGCTTCGTTGAGCAGGCGTGCGACGTAGCGGTTGCGCGGACTGAAGCGGCTGCTGCCGCTGCCGTGCGCGAACAGCACCACGCTGCGCGCCTGCGCCGGCAGCGCGAGATCGGCGTCCAGCGTCGCCTCGCCCGCCGGGATATGCAGCGCTTCGTGCTCGAGCTCCGTGGCCATGGCTACATCCCCGAGGGATAGGTTTCGGGCGCCTCGATGGCATGCCACTCGACATTGCGCTCCAGCGGCTCGACGGCGTGCGTGACATCGAAATGCAGCACGGCATCGAACTGCTCCGGCAGGTGCGCGCTGAAGTAATGGCTCTGGCGCTCGGTGGAAGGCCGGTAGATGACGCCGATGGCGCGCTCCAGGCGCGGAATGCGCAGCGCGGCGACGTGATCGTCGCGCTCGTCGCGCAGCGGCAGCAGGAAGCGCTCGATGCCGGTGGCGTGGAACAGCCCCTCGTAGCTGTCCGGGCGCGCGGGCCGCACGCTCTTGCGCTGCGCCGGCGCATCCCAGTCGGAGGCGGCCGTCACCGAGCCGGTGTGCGTGGTGAAGCCCACCAGCACGGCGTCGCGGCCGTAGCGCTGGCGCACCAGCTGGCCGAGGTTGAGCTCGCGGCGGTGGCGGCCCATCTCGGTGGCGCGGGCATCGCCGAGGTGGGAGTTGTGCGCCCAGATCACCACGCGCGGCGTCCGGCCCTGCGCCGTCTGGTGCGCCACCAGCGCCTGCAGCGTTTCCATCATGTGCTGGTCGCGCAGGTTCCAGGACGACACCGAGCTCAGGTACATGGTGCGGTAATAGCGCTCGGCGTTGCGCACCAGGCGCGCGTTCTGCTCGGCGAAGAAGGCCTCGTCGCCGTCGCCGGCGGTGCGCGCGGCGAACTCGCCGCGGCGGCGCTGCAGCTCGGCGAGCTGGGCGACGACCTCCTCCTCGCAGGAGCGCGCGTGGTCGAGGCCGGCCATCATGCCGTAGGCCTGGCTGTCGTCGCCGTAGCGGTCGAAGCAGGCGTAGCGCTCGCGCGCCTGGCGCGCCGCCTCCGGATCGACGCGGTCCAGGTACTGCAGCACCGCCTCCCTGGAGGCGTGCAGGCTGTAGAGGTCAAGGCCGTAGAAGCCGGCCCCGGGGGCGCCGGCTCCGCGCGCGCCGTTCCACTCGCGCAGCCACTCGACGAACTCGACGACGTCGGTGTTGCGCCACATCCAGGTGGGAAAGCGCCGGAAGCCCTGCAGCGCCTCGGTGGCGAACTCGTCGTCTTCGCTACCGCGCACGAAGCGGTTGACGCGCCAGGCGTCGGGCCAGTCGGCCTCGACGGCGACGGTGTCGAAGCCGCGCTCGGCGATCAGGCGCTGCGTGATGCGCGCGCGTTCGCGATAGAACTCGTGGGTGCCGTGCGAGGCCTCGCCGAGCAGCACGAAGTGCGCATCGCCGATGAGCTCCAGCAGCGGGTCGTAGTCGCGCGCCGCGCCGGTCAGCGGCAGGGCGCCTTCGCGCACCGAATCGATCAGTGCCTGCTCGGACATGGTTGGCATGGGGCTACCCTCCTGCTAGCAGGCCGCCGGCGTGCGCGGCGCGCGCGCCAGCAGGTCGCGCACCTCGTCGTCGCTGGTCTGCGGAAATTCGCTGTACCAGAGGCCGACGGCGTGGAAGGGGTCCGGCATCAGCACGGCGACGAGCTCGTCGACCAGCGGCCGCAGGCGCTCGCAGGTGGCCGGCGGCGCCACCGGCACCGCCGCCACCAGGCGCGCCGGCTGCTGCGCGCGCAGCGCGTGGAGGGCGGCCTCCATGGTGGCGCCGGTCGCCAGGCCGTCGTCGACGAGGATGACCTCCTTGCCGCGCACGTCGAGCGGCGGCCGGCCGGCGCGGTAGAGCTGCTCGCGCCGCGCCAGCTCCTGCGCCTCCTTCGCGACGACGGCGTCCACCGCCGCCCCGGAAATGCCGAGCGCACGCACGACCTCCTGGCTCAGCACGCGCACGCCGGCGGCGATGGCGCCCATGGCGTATTCCTCCTGCCCCGGCACGCCGAGCTTGCGCACCACGAAGACGTCGAGCGGCGCGCCCAGCGCGCAGGCCACCTCGAAGGCCACCGGCACGCCGCCGCGCGGCAGCGCCAGCACCAGCAGGTTTTCGCGGAAGGCGTAGTCCTTCAGCGCCTGCGCCAGCATGCGCCCGGCTTCGGTACGATCGGCAAAGCGGCCTGACTGCATATGCGGCCTCCTTCTCGCTGCGTTGCCTGGAAAAAGGATAGTCCCGTGGAGCGGTGTGTATATTTTTCTGTCGATATTTAACTCGCCGAGCTTGTTTCACCGCTCCGTCATTCCCGCGAAAGCGGGAATCCAGTGCCTTTCAGGCTGCGTTGAAAAAGCCAGAGGCTCTGGATTCCCGCTTTCGCGGGAATGGCGCTTTGCTCTCTCGGTAAGGACGCTTTGCTTTCGCGGTAAGGGCGCTTGCTCTCGTGGGAATGACGCTTGCTCTCTCGGTAAGGGCGCTTGCTCTCGTGGGAATGACGCTTGCTCTCGCGGGAAGGGCGCTTGCTGGCCCGGCGCGCCGGTGTAGCGGACGTAATTTTTCTTTCGAGAACTGTCACCCGCGCCGGGCGACCGTGAACGCCCGCCTAAAATGTTCAGCTCCCAGCGCGGTTGATGACGACTATACGGAGCCTGTCCAGGCGCTGGGCCCTGGCAGAGGCAGGACTCCCGCCCGATGGAGGTGCGAGATGACAACCGAACGACAGAGGGAAGCCGCCCGGCAGAACATCAAGGAAGCGCAGCAGGCCAACCGCAGCCGTCACGGCGACGAGCGCAGCCCGGCGCAGAAGCCCAGCGCCGGGCCACGGCTGCCGCCGCCCAGCAGCGCCGCAGCGGCCAGAGCCGCAGCAGCAGCGAAAGCCGCTGAGCCCCGCCGGCAGGCCGGGCGCGCCGCCAGGCCCTGGCCTGTCCCGGCCTGCCCCGGCCCATCCTCTTTCGCGCCTCGAAGCGGCAGCGGATGCGCTGCGCCCCTTTCTATTTCATTCGGCAGGAATGCCCGGAGGTGCCCCGTGAAAGCGCTGTGCTGGCATGGCAAGGAAGACGTCCGCATCGACAACGTGCCCGACCCCACCATTCAGAACGAAGACGACATCATCATCCGCGTCACCTCGACCGCCATCTGCGGCTCCGACCTGCATCTCTACGACGGCGTCATGCCGACCATGGAAAAGGGCGACATCCTCGGCCACGAGCCCATGGGCGAGGTCGTGGAAACCGGCGCCGGCATCACCGGCCTCAAGGCGGGCGACCGCGTCGTGATTCCCTTCCAGATGTCCTGCGGCCACTGCTGGTTCTGCCAGCGCCAGCTGTTCTCGCTCTGCGACACCTCCAATCCCGAACCCAACGCCAGCATGGCGCGCAAGCTGATGGGGCATTCGCCGGCGGCGCTGTTCGGCTACTCGCACCTCACCGGCGGCTTTGCCGGCGGCCAGGCCGAGTACATGCGCGTGCCCTACGCCAACGTCGGCCCCATCCGCGTGCCGGACGGCATGCCGGATGAAAAGGTGCTCTTCCTCTCCGACATCCTGCCCACCGGCTACATGGCCGCGGAAAACGCGCAGATCCAGCCGGGCGACACCGTCGCGGTCTGGGGCTGCGGCCCGGTGGGCCTGTTCTGCATGCAGAGCGCCTGGCTGCAGGGCGCCGGCCGCGTGATCGCCATGGACTGGGTGAAGGACCGCCTGGAGATGGCGGAGAAGCACTGCAAGGCGGAGACGGTCGACATCGACCGCAGCGATGTCTACGACAGGCTGATGCAGATGACGCAGGGCCGCGGTCCCGACAGCTGCATCGACGCCGTCGGCGCCGAGGCGCACGGCTGGGGCAGCCTCGACGCCGTGGTCGACCGCGTGAAGATGGCGCTGCATCTCGCCACCGACCGCCCGCATGTGCTGCGCGAGATGATCAAGTGCTGCCGCAAGGGCGGCACGCTGTCGATTCCCGGCGTCTACATCGGCTATGCCGACAAGATCCCGCTCGGCGCGCTGATGAACAAGGGCCTCACGGTGAAGACCGGGCAGACGCATGTGCGCCGCTACACGCACACGCTGATGGAACACATCAGGAACGGCGACATCGATCCGACCTTCGTCATCACGCATCGCCTGCGCCTCGACGAGGCGCCGGAGGCCTACAGGATCTTCCGCGACAAGAAGGACCACTGCGTCAAGGTCGTGCTGCGGCCGTGAACCCCAGGATCAAAAATTTCTCCTGGGGCGGAAGCCGCGCAGCGGTTTCCGCCGGCGGCGACGAAAGCTGGCATCGACGGCATAAGTCGGCTGCCGGCGGAAAACCCTTCGGGTGTTCCGCCCTACGCGAACTTTCGGGTGTTCCGCCCTGCGCGAACTCAAAGGCCGCGGCGAAAGCGGGCCACGGTCTTGCCGGCGGCGCGGCAGTCCTGCAGGAAGGCCGCGCTGGCGAGATAGGCGAGCTCCTGCGGGCGCACATCGGCAAGGGCGTCGTCCGTATCGCCTTCGGTGCCCGGGTGCGTCATGAGGAGGCCGCCGGGCGCGAGGCCCTGCAGCCAGATCTGCATCAGCGGCCGGTAGAACATGCCCGGCTGCAGCGCATACACGCCGGCGAAATCCGGGTTGCCGGGAATACCGGCGCGCTGCAGCTTGCGCGCCAGCGAGCGCCCGCCGAGCGCGGCGATCAGCGCCGCCTTCCAGCCGCGGAAGCGGCGCGGCACGGTCAGCCGCACCCAGGGCGGCGGCAGGTCCTTCCAGTAATGCGCGATCTGCCGCAGCAGCGCCGAGCGGATCTGCGGCAGCTGATGCACATGGCGGTGGCCGTCGATGAAATCCGGCAGCCGCCCCATATGCCGGCGGAAGCGCTCGATCTGCGCGGCAATGCGCTGCTCCAGCAGCGCCGGCGGCAGCCGGTGCAGCCAGGCCCGCGCCATGAGCGCCGGCAGAGGCCAGACGGGGGCGTCGCCGAAGGCCTGGGTGAAGTTCAGGTGCAGGCCGAAATCGGCCTGTCCGGTAAATTCCTGCAGGGCGCCGGCCGCCGCCGGCCAGCGCGGCGACTCCACCAGGCAGCTGACCGCGGTCAGGCGCCGCTGGCGCAGCAGCTGGAGGATGCCGGCGTCGATGGCGGCCGACTGCGCGTAGTCGTCGGCACACAGGATGAATTCGTCAGGCGGCGTTTCCATGCAGGACCTGCTGGCGGCTCAGGAGGAAGGAATTGACGCGGCGACGGTTTGCGCAACCGAACAAAGCTGCTAATGCAGGCGGCGCCAAGCTGTGTCAGCGTGCATCCCGGCAAGCCGCAGGGAAGCGTTATGAGTCTAGCCACGGTTTTTTCACCGCGCCGCGACGTGTGGCTGCTGCTGGCGCTGCTGCTGCCGCTGTTCCTGCTCATGACCGGCGCGCGCCCGCTCAACATTCCCGACGAGGGCCGCTATCCGGAAGTCGCGCGCGAGATGCTGCTCACCGGCGATTTCGTCACGCCGCGCAACAACGGCATCGTCTTCCTCGACAAGCCCGCGCTGTATTACTGGCTGCAGGCGCTGGCCATGGCGCTGTTCGGCGTCGAGGTGTGGAGCATCCGCCTGCTGCCGGCGCTGTTCGGCGTCGGCGGCTGCCTCGTCACCTTTCTCGCGGTGCGGCGGCTGTACTCGCGCCGCGCGGCCTGGCTCTCGGTGATGGCGCTGGCCTGCCAGCCGCTCTACTTCCTCAGCAGCCAGTATGCCGACATGAACACCGAGGTCGGCGTGTGGGTGGCGGCCTCGCTGCTGGCCTTCCTCGTCGCCGACCACAGCGAGGGCCGCGAGCGCCGGCGCTGGCTGCTGCTCTGCTACTTCAGCGCAGCTTGCGCGTTTCTCACCAAGGGCCTGATCGGGGTCGTGTTCCCGCTGCTCGTCGTGGGGAGCTGGCTGCTGTGGCTGCGGCGCTGGCGCGAGCTGCCGCGCTACGGCCTCGCCTGGGGCCTGCTGCTGGTCGCGGCGGTCAACCTGCCCTGGTACACGCTGGTGCAGCAGGCCAATCCGCAGTTCCTGCGTTACTTCTTCGTGTACCAGCAGTTCGAGCGCTACGCCGACACCGGCTTCAACAACGCCCAGCCCTGGTGGTACTACCTGGCCATCGTCGCCGGCGGCCTGCTGCCCTGGAGCCTGCTGCTGCCGCGCGCGACGGCGCATCTCTGGCGGCGCTGGCGCGAGGAAGGCGGGCAGGGCCGGCGCCATCTCTTCCTGCTGCTCTGGCCCTGGCTCATCCTGGCTTTCTTCACGCTGCCGGAATCGAAGATCTCGAGCTACCTGATTCCGGCGGTGCCGGGCTTCGCCATTGCGCTCGGCATCTACATGGATGCGCTGCTGCGCCGGCGCGACTGGCCGCGCGAGCTGAATGCGCTGCCGCTGCTGCCCATCGTCCTCGGCACCGCCACGCTGGTGGCGAGCCTCGTCTGGCGCGGCCCGGCGCCGGACCGGCTGCTGGCCGGCACGCTGGCGCTCGTATGGCTCGCCAGCGGCTTTGCCGCCTGGTTCTGGCTGCAGCGCCAGCGCCTGCTGGCCGCCTGGGAAGCCGGCGCCGCCGGCACGGCGCTGGGGCTGCTGCTGCTGATTCCGCTGGTGCCCAACTTCACCCAGTACAGCAGCAGCGCGGCGCTGGCCGAGCGCATGCGGCCTTATGTGCGCGACGACACGCCCATCATCGGCTACCGCAGCTATCTCAACGACCTGCCGCTTTACCTGCGGCAGCGCCAGCACATCATCGTGGTCGATCGCTGGGACGATCCGGCGCTCATGCAGCGCGACAACTGGCGGCGCGAGTTCTACCTCGGCCTGCAGGACCAGCCGCAGGCGCGGCAGTGGCTGAAACTCGAGAGCGAGCTGCCGGCGCTGCTGGCGCAGCGGCGGCCGTATTTCTTCATCGTGCGCTATCCGGAGCTGCAGCAGATACTGGCGCGCCATCGCGGCCTTTATAGCTGGGGGCGCTTCGATCGCGTCGTGCTGCTCAGCAACCGGCCGCCGCCCGAGGCGCCCGTGCCTCGCCCGTAATCCCGACCGTAATCCCGACCGTAATCCCGACCGTAATCCCGACCGTAATCCCGTCCGCAGTCCTGTCCGATTCCCGACCGTGATCCTGACCGTACTTCTGTTCCCACTCCTGACCGCAATCCCATTCGTACTCCCGTCTCCACTTCCGTTCGCTCTTACGTTCGCTCTTACGTTCGCTCTTACGTAGGAGCGGCTTCAGCCGCGAACCTTCGTTCCTGACCGGAAGGTTCGCGGCTGAAGCCGCTCCTACGGGATTACGGGATTACGGGATTACGGGATGGCGGTATGGCGGGATTAGGGGATTAGGGACCCCGTTGGCCGGCGCGGGCGAAGGCCCAGTGGCGGCTCAGCAGGAAAGTGACGGCCGC
>JBMOQI010000023.1:9487-54853 GCA_049320605.1 Pseudomonadota bacterium
CGCTCCTACGGGATTACGGGATTACGGGATTACGGGATGGCGGTATGGCGGGATTAGGGGATTAGGGACCCCGTTGGCCGGCGCGGGCGAAGGCCCAGTGGCGGCTCAGCAGGAAAGTGACGGCCGCCACCGCCAGCAGCACTCCCGCCAGCGCCGCCGGATACGGCAGCGCCGTGCAGGCGAGCAGCAGCGCGAAGAGGCCCTCGTTCAGCAGGAAGCCGCCGCAGGCGACGAGAAAAAACCGCGGCAGGCTCTGCGCCAGCGGCGCCGCCGGCGCCGCAAACGTCAGATGGCGATGCCCGAGATAGCTCACCGCGAACGCGGCGAGAAAGCCGCCGCCGTTGGCGCGCAGCGGCGGCAGGCCGCCGCCCTCGACCAGCAGCAGCACGACCAGCAGATGCGTGGCCGCCGCCGCCGTCCCGGTGGCGCCGAACCAGAACAGCTGCCGCACTAGCCCTGGTCCTCCGGCGCCGAGAGCGGGCTCAGGTCGCGCCGGCGCGCGATGATGTAGTTGGGGCGGCGCTTCACCTCGCTGAACACGCGCGCCAGGTATTCGCCGAGGATGCCCACGGAAATCAGCTGCACGCCGGAGAAGAACATCAGGCTTACCGCCAGCGTGGCCCAGCCCGGCACCTTCACGCCGTCCAGCCACACCTCCTCCAGCAGCCAGAGGCCGTGCAGCAGCGCGCCCAGGGCGATCACGAAGCCGAGCATGCTCCAGATGCGCAGCGGCAGGTCCGAGAACGACACCAGGCCGGTCAGCGCCAGGCGGGTCAGCAGCGGCAGGCTGAACGAGGAATGGCCGCCGTTGCGCTCCCGGACATGGAAGGGCACGGCCACGCTGCGGAAGCCGACCCAGGCATACAGGCCCTTCATGAAGCGCGTGCGCTCCGGCAGCGCTTTCAGGGCCTCCACGACACAGCGGTCCATCAGCCGGAAATCGCCCGCGTTCATGGGAATGTCGACCGTGGAGCCGCGATTGAGCAGGTAATAGAAAAACGCCGTGCCGCGGCGGCGCAGCCAGGAATCGCCGTTGCGGCCGTTGCGCAGGCCGTAGACCATGTCGAAGCCCTCGCGCCACTTGCCGACCATGACCGGCAGGATCTCGAGCGGATGCTGGAAATCGGCGTCGATGAGGACGACGACATCGCCGCGCGCGAGGTCGATGCCGGCGGTGAGCGCGGCCTCCTTGCCGAAATTACGCGAGAAATCGACCACGCAGAGCGCGTAGGCCGGCGCCAGCTCCTGCAGCAGCGCCGCCGAATCGTCCTCGCTGCCGTCGTTGATGACGATGATCTCGACGCGCGGGCTGAGGCCGGCCAGCGTGGCGTGCAGGGCCGGGATGAACGCCGGGATGTTGGCCGCCTCGTTGTGAATGGGCACCACGCAGGAAACGCTGAAGTCTTGCGGACGGATATCCATATCCCAGGGGACGCTGCCGAAAAAAATCAGCATAGCTCAGGCTTTTCCGGAAGCGGGCCGGACGCCGGGGCAAGCATCAGTCATCCGGCCGGGAAGGGCGCAAATGCTTGGGCCTTGCAGGTCACTCGTCCTGCTTCTGGCTTAGGCTTTCGGGCAAAAATCTTACATTTGCTTGCGCAAAACAAACTTTCGGAAACACACGCGTTACGGGATTATTCACCGGGCCAAAACAACAAGAACCGCCCGCTGTCGTGATGACAACCCGAAAGAAAAAAGCCCCGTGAAGGGGCTTTTTTCTTTTCTGCAGAAAGCGGCGCGCGTCTTACCTGCCGTCCGCCCGCATCAGGTCCTGCACCTTCTTCACATACGCCGCCTCCGCCTCCGCCTGCGCCATGCCCTTGAGTTTTTCCCAGGCGTCGTACTTCAGGCGGCCGGTGATGTTCAGCATGCCGGGACGCTCGCCTTTCACGTCGCCCTCGCCGGCCTGCTTGAAGAAGGCGTAGAGATCGAGAAGGTCGGCGGCCGCCGGCTTGCGGCTCAGGGTGTGCACGTCCTTCTGCGCCTGCTCGAATGCGCTCATGGGGAATCCTTGTGGTTGGCGGCCGGCAAGCCGGCCTGGGGAAAATGCGGTGCCGGGGATCATAAAGGCCCCGGCGCGGCCTGCCCAGCCGGGCCCGGCCTTTTTCCGGGAACGGCCGGGCTAACACGGCTTTCACGCGGAAACCCGGCGTCAGCACTCGCCAACAGAAAGCCTCACGCGTTGCCACAGATAGTGCCTGCCTCCCTGCCCAAACTTGGGCAAGGACTGTGGGGAGAACCGAACCATGAAAGGCACATCGCAACGGCTGCCGCCGCTGGTGGCGGCAGCCATGGTCAGCATCATCATGTTCTGTGGCGCCGGCGTCGCGGCCATCCTCGGCGTCATGCCGGCCGAGGGGCGGACGCCGGCCCTGGCCGCGCCGGGCGCCGCCCCTGCCGCCGCGCCGGCGCAGGCCGGCAGCGCGGACGACCCGCCGCCCTTGACCCCCGTGCTCGACCCGGCGCCGCGCGAACCGCGGCCGGAGCAGCAGATCGCGGACCAGCCCGCCACCCCGGCGGCGCCGGCCTGCGCCGAATGCGGCACCGTGCTCGCCGTCACGCCGGTGGTCATCCAGGAGCAGCCCTCCGGCCTCGGCGCGGTGGGCGGCGCCGTGCTCGGCGGCGTGGTCGGCCACCAGTTGGGCAACGGCCGCGGCCAGGACGCCATGACGGCGGTCGGCGCCGTGGGCGGCGCCCTCGCCGGCAACCGGCTCGAGCAGCAGCGGCGCCAGCGCACCCACTACGAAGTCAGCCTGCGCATGGAGGACGGCAGCCGGCGCAGCCTGAAGCTGGCGAGCGCGCCCGGCGTCGCGAACGGCGACCGGGTGCGCGTGGAGAACGGCCGGCTGCTGCCGAGCTACTAGCCGCCTGCTCCGGCCAGGCTTCAGCCTGACTGCGGCGCCAGGTTCAACTGGCCGCCTGCCCCTGTGGGTCGGGCTTCAGCCTGACTGCGGCGCCCAGGGGCGACGTCGTCAGGCTGAAGCCGACCCACGGCAGACACAGGGGCAGCAAGCGCAGGGGCGGGTCAGCGCCGGCCCGGGTAGCTGATGCGGTACATGGCGCCGGCGTGGTCGTCCGAGACCAGCAGCGCGCCATCCGGCGCCACGCTGACATCGGCCGGCTGGCCCCAGGCAGTCTGCTGCGCCTCGTCCAGCCAGCCGCTGGCAAACGGCCGCAGCGCGAGCGGGCGGCCCCGGTCATCCAGCCTCACCTCCAGCACGCGGTAACCGCTCTTGCGGCGGCGGTTCCAGGAGCCGTGCTGCGCAATGAAGATGCTGCCGCGGTAGGCGGCCGGGAACTGACGGCCGGTGTAGAAGCGCATGCCGAGCGCGGCGCCGTGGGCATCCAGGGCCTGCACCGGCGGCTGGCTGTCCGCGCAGCGGCCTTTATCGCCCAGCTCCGGATCCCTCAGCGACCTGCCGTGGCAGAACGGAAAACCGAAATGCTGGCCGGGCCGGGCCAGGCGGTTGAGTTCATCGGGCGGCACGTCGTCGCCCATCCGGTCGCGGCCGTTGTCGGTGAACCAGAGTTCCCTGGTTTGCGGATGCCAGTCGAAGCCCACCGTATTGCGCACGCCGCGCGCCGCCGGCACCTGGGCGATGCGCTCGATGACGAAGCCCGGCGGCAGGCGGATGTCCTGCAGGTCACCGGCGCAGGCCGCGGCGCTGCCCAGCACCACGACGAATAACAGAGTGGTCAGCCGCTTGCGTGTCGTCATCGCGGTAAGCTCATCTATATCTTGATGCCGGTACGCGACGGCCGACCAGGAGACAGGCATGCCCACCATCGCGGTGTTCGGAGCAGGCAGTATAGGCTGCTATGTCGGCGGCCGGCTCGCGGCCTCGGGCAGCCGGGTGCTGCTGATCGGCCGCCAGTACATCGCCAGCGCCATCACCGAGCACGGCCTCACGCTCTCCGACTACCGCGGCTACCGCCGGCGCGTGGAGCCGGAGCGCATCATCTTCGCCAACGACGCCAGCGCCGTCGCCGGCGCCGACCTCGTGCTCATCACCGTGAAATCCGCCGCCACCGAGAGCGCGGCGCGCGCCCTCGAGTTCTTCCTGAAGAAATCCGCCGTCGTCGTCAGCCTGCAGAACGGCATCCGCAACACCGAGCTCCTGCGCCAGATCCTGCGCGAGCAGACGGTGCTGGGCGGCATGGTGCCCTTCAACGTCACCCAGCCCTCGCCCGCGCATTTCCACCAGGGCAGCGAGGGCGACCTCCACGTCGAGGACTCGGCCCGGCTCGAGCCTTTCCTCGCGGCCTTCGAGGCCGCCGGCCTGCCGCTCACGCGCTGCCGCGACCTCGAGCCCCTGCTGTGGGCAAAGCTGCTGTTCAACCTGAACAACGCCATCAACGCCCTCTCCGGCCTGCCGCTCAAGACCGAACTGTCGCAGCGCGGCTATCGCCGCGTGCTGGCGGCGGCCCAGCGCGAGGCGCTCTACCTGCTGCAGGCGCAGCACCAGCGGCTGGCGCGCCTGACGCCGCTGCCGGCGCGCTGGCTGCCGGCCCTCATCGACACCCCCGACCGCCTCTTCCGGCTGCTCGCCAACCGCCTGCTGGCCATCGACCCGATGGCGCGCTCCTCCATGCAGGACGACCTCGGCGCCGGCCGCAAGACCGAGGTCGACGTGCTGCAGGGCGAGGTGCTGCGCCTGGCGCGCGCGCAGCATGCCGAGGCGCCGGTCAACCGGCGCCTGCTGGAGCTGGTGCACGAGGCGGAAAAAGGCGGCCGGCGCGACTGGGGCGGCGAGGAATTGCTGAAGGAAGTGCTGGGCAAACGCTAAGATGCCGGGCGCCCGGCATCACGGTGAGCGCCTGCGAGCAGGTGCTGGCGGACAAGCTCGCGCAGGCGGTGGCGCGTTTCCGCGACATCGGCGCCACCACCGTGGTCGAGGCCATCAATGTCTTCGACATGCCGCGCTTCCTCGTGCACTCGCTGGAGGACATGCAGCGCCTCGTGGCGGCAGCGCTGGGGCAAGGCCTAATCGGCAATGGCCTTGCAAGGCAGGGGGTGGGCTGCCAGGCAAGTCCTGGACTGCAAATGCTCTGGAATGCAAATGCTCTGGAATGCAAATGTTGTGGGTCGGACTTCAGTCCGACGCTGTCGTCAAATCCGGCGCCGTCGTCGGACTGAAGTCCGACCCACACACAAAAGAAGTCATATCCACACAGAAGCCAGATCCACACAGAAGCCAGATCCACAAAAAGAAGTCCGGCCGGCAAGAAGGAGAGAAAACCGCGATGAGCCACTGTGTATTCTGCCAGATCGCCACCGGCGAACTGCCTTCCGTGCGCGTGCATGAAGACGAGGCGGTGATCGCCTTCATGGATATCCATCCGCTGCGTCGCGGCCACGTCCTGGTGATTCCGCGCGAACACGAGCAGCATCTGCACCGCCTGCCGGAATCCCTGCGCGGGCGCCTCGTCCAGACCGGCGCGCGCGTGGCGGAGGCGCTGTATGCCTCGGCGCTCAAGCCGGCCGCCGTGCATTACATGGTGAACGACGGGCCGCAGGCGCATCAGACCGTGCCGCATGTGCACCTGCACGTGCTGCCGCGCTACCGGGGCGACGGCGCCAGCTTCCTCCTGCGCCTGCTGCGCAAGCCCTTCGACCTCGCGCTGGGGCCGACGCCGCCGGCCACGCTGGAGGCGGAGGCGGCGCAGATTCGCGCGCAACTCGTGTCTGTAGGAGCGGCTTCAGCCGCGAACCGCTTCAGCCACTGAACCCAATTCAGCCGCGCACCGCTTCAGCCGCTGAACCAGCCCGGATGCCGCAGGAGCCAGTCGCGCACGCGCTCCAGGCGTGCGGCGCCATCGTCTTCTTCCAGCAGGGCCTGGCGGGTATCGGTATCCAGCGGCAGGCCGTCGGCCAGGCGCCAGGCCAGCATGCCGGCATCCGGCACGGCGTGGCCCTGCTCCTCCAGCGCCTCCGCCAGCAGGCGCAGGTCCTCCGGCACCGGCGCCCAGGTCTCGGCCTGCAGCGGCAGAACCTGCGCGAACATCAGGCCGTCGCTGTCGACGCGGCACTCCCTCAGGCGCACGCGCTTCTCGCCCAGCGCCAGCGCCCCCAGGGTGCCGTCGCGCTGGCTGACGAGCTGCTCGAAGAAGACGCGGGTGCCGATGTCGCAGGTGAAGGCCGGCTCGCCGACTTCGCGGCCTTCGCGAATGCGCACCACCACGAAGGGCCTGTCCTTGCCGCAGATGTCCACCAGCCGCCGGTAACGTAGCTCGAAGATGCGCAGCGGCAGCTCGCCGCCGGGAAACAGCACGGTATGCAGGGGAAACAGCGGCAGTTCTTCGGACATGAGGACAGTACCGGCCCGGGTGGCTCCATCCCGGCTGGCTCCATGCTGCACGTTCTGCGCCGGAGAAAAAACAGCGGGAATGTTTTTTGTCACGCGCCAGCACGGAGAAGGCCTTGACCGGCGCGCCGGCAAAAATTCTACCGCGCCACCCGCGCGCCGCGGCAGCGCGCCGGCGCGCCGCTCTCAGAAACGCACGCCCAGCGCCAGGTAGAGCGCGCGCTGCTGGCGGTCGCCGATGGCGCCCAGCAGGTAGAACGGCCCCAGCACCGTATCCGCCGCCAGGAAAAGGCTGCCGGACAGCGCCTGGTCGGGCTCCGCGTGTCCCGCCAGCACCGAGCGCATGCGCCCCGCCTCCAGCACCGCGCCGCCGTAGATGCCCCTGCCCACGGCCGTCGGCAGCCTGCTGAGGCGCCGGTACCCCATGACGCTGCCGAGCAGCATTTCCTGGCCGAGATAGTAATTGGGCGGATAGGCGCTGAGATTGAAGAGGCCGCCGAGGCCGAACATGTCGTAGAAGGGCAGGTCCGAGTCGAGGCTGCTGCCGGCGCGCACATGGAGCAGGACGGTATCGCGGCGCCAGCTCTGCGCGCGCGAGCCGCGGAACTCGATGCGGTCATAGCTGTCGTCCGCGCCGAAATCGCCGCTGGACTTGAAATAGCTGAGGCGCGCGGCGCCGCCCTCATGCGGGAAATCCGTGCTGTCGAGCTGGTCGTAGATACTGCGCAGCGTGTAGCCGCCGCGGTGAAAGCCCAGGTCGGGCACGATGGCGCCGGTGGTGGAATCGACGCCGACATAGGACTGCATGACGCCGGCGCGGAACTCGCCCCAGCGCCCGAACACGGAGCCGATCTCGAGCGCCGCGCCGGTCTCCACGTACTCGTATTCGAAGCGGGTGGGGCTGGAGAAGCGCAGGTCGCGATGCTGGTCGTAATAAAAGATCTGCGGCGCGAAGAACAGCTCGGAGCCGAGGCTGGCGGGCTGGTACCACTCGCTGTACAGCATGTTGTCGCGGCCGACCTGGAAATCGCTGCGCCACTGGCCGTCGAGGCGGTTCAGCCAGGCGCGGCGCAGCGAGGCCATGGCGGAGAAGCGGCCGTCGCCCTGGAAGTCGCTGTAGAGGCCGAGCCCGACGCGCAGAAAATCGCGGCCGGGTTTTTCCACGGGATCGATGCGCAGCCCGGCGCGGCCGGGCGCCACCTCGGCCAGCTCGTAGCTGATGTGGGAGAAATCGCCGCGCGCATACACGTTCTCGATGTTGCGGTGCAGCTCGGCCATGTCGAAGGGCGCGCCCGTCTGCAGCTGCAGCAGGCTGCCCAGGACGCGCGGGTTCACCCAGCGCGTCGGCGCCATGCTGACGGCCGCGACCACCGGCCGCGCCGGCGTGCGCGCCGCCAGCCGCGCGCGCCAGGCGGCATAGGCGGCCTCATCGACCTGCAGGGCGCGCAGCTTCGCCGCGTTCTGCGTCACGCTCTGCTCGCCGCGCGCGATGATTTCGGCGGCTTTGTCGAAGTCCGAACTGGCATAGCCCTCCAGCTCCGGCACCAGCAGCACGTCGTCGCCGCGCAGCCTGGCCAGCTCCTCGTTCATATTGGCCATCATGCTGATGTTGATGACCTGCTCGCCGATGCTGAGCAGGTTGACGAGCTGGTCGTCGCGCAGATTGGGGCTGGCGGTGTTGACGACGATGACGACGTCGCCGCAGAGCTCGCGCGCGACCGTCACCGGAATGTTTTTCGCGAGGCCGCCGTCGACCAGCAGATGCCCGTCGTAGCGCACCGGCGCGTAGAGGCCCGGCACCGTCATGCTGGCGCGCATGGCCTCCGCCACCGTGCCGCGGTCGAGGATGACGGCTTCGCCGGTGATGATGTCGGTGGCGACCGCGCGATAGGGCAGGGGCAGCTCGTCGAAGCTCGCGGCATGGCGCGCGCCGGTCAGCTCGCGGAAGAACAGGCCGGCATGCTGCACGCCGACGAAGTGGCGCGGCGCCAGCGGCCGGAAACCCTCGAGCGTCACGGTGAAGTCGAAGAAGGGCTGGTAGTCCTCGGCCTTGCGGAAATAGGGCACGGCGGAGCGGCGCGCGCGGTCGCTGAAGATGGTGTCCCAGTCGGCATTCACCACCATGCGCTCGGCGTCCGCCACCGGCAGGCCCGTGGCCAGGGCGCCGCCGGCGATGGCGCCCATGCTGGTGCCGACGATGCAGTCGTAGGGGACGCGCAGTTTTTCGAGGGCCTTGAAGACGCCGACATGGGCAAGGCCGCGGGCGCCGCCGCCGGAAAGCACGAGGGCCACGCGCGGGCGCTTGCCCTCCGGCAGCGGGGCTTCCGCGCCTGCCGGAGCGCCGGCCAGCAGGGTCAGCAGAAAGACTCCGTAACGGCCCAGGCCGGCCTTGCCGAACGCCACCCCCTTCTTCATCCCGAGTCCTTCCCCCTTTCCGTAGGAGCGGCTTCAGCCGCGAATACCGCCCGGGGCTTCGCGGCTGAAGCCGCTCCTACGAGCCGGCGCATGAGCCGGCGCGTGAGCCGGGGCGTGAGCCGTTGCATGAGCCGTTGCATGAGCCGTTGCATGAGCCGGGGCATGAGCCGTTGCATGAGCCGGGGCATGAGCCGTTGCCGGCAGCAGCTTGGCGAGCTGCGACCTTCACACGGCCTCGAGGGCTTCGGCAAGCCTGCCGACGGCGATCACTTCCATGCCGTCGATGGCCTGCTTGGGCGCGTTGCCGGCCGGCACGATGGCGCGCGTGAAGCCGTGCTTGGCCGCCTCCTTCAAACGCTCCTGGCCGTTCGGCACCGGCCGGATCTCGCCGGAGAGGCCGACTTCGCCGAAGGCCACGAGGTCGGGGGGCAGCGACTGCCCGCGCAGGCTGGAGGTCACGGCCAGCAGCAGCGCGAGATCGGAGCCGGTCTCCAGCACCTTCACGCCGCCGACGACGTTGACGAAGACGTCCTGCCCCACCGTCGCGATGCCGCCGTGGCGGTGCAGCACCGCGAGCAGCATGGCGAGGCGGTTCTGGTCGAGCCCGACCGCGACGCGGCGCGGGTTGCCGTAGGCCTCGTCCACCAGCGCCTGCACTTCGACCAAGAGCGGCCGCGTGCCCTCACGCGTCACCATGACGATGGAACCGGGAATCGCCTCGCTGTGGCGCGAGAGGAAGATCGCGGAAGGATTGCTGACTTCGCGCAGGCCGCGATCGGTCATGGCGAAGACGCCGAGCTCGTTCACGGCGCCGAAGCGGTTCTTCACGGCGCGGATGACGCGGAAGCGCGAATCCGCCTCGCCCTCGAAATACAGCACGCAGTCGACCATGTGCTCGAGCACGCGCGGCCCGGCGAGCGCGCCTTCTTTCGTGACATGGCCGACGAGGAAGAGCGCGCAACCGGAGTGCTTGGCGAAGCGCGTCAGCAGCGCCGCCGACTCGCGGATCTGCGAGACGCCGCCCGGCGCCGACTGCAGCGCCTCGGTGTAGAGCGTCTGGATCGAATCGCAGACCAGCACGCGCGGATTCTGCGCGCGTGCCGTGGCGAGGATGTTCTCGACGCTGGTTTCCGCCATCAGCCGGAGCTGCTGCATGGGCAGCTCGAGCCGGCGCGCGCGCATGGCGACCTGCGCCAGCGATTCTTCGCCGGTGACGTAGAGCGCGGGCAGCGTCTCGGCGAGATGCGTCATGGTCTGCAGCAGGAGGGTGGACTTGCCGATGCCGGGATCGCCGCCGATCAGCACCACCGAGCCCGGCACGAGGCCGCCGCCCAGCACACGATCCAGCTCCGAGAGCCCGGAGGGAATCCGCACCTCGGCCGTGGCATGCACCTCGGAGAGCCGCGTCACCGCACCGGCCTGGCCGGCATAGCCGCCCGCCCGCGGCGCCCGGGGCGCCGCCTCTTTCACGACCTCGGTCAG
The DNA here is from genome assembly GCA_049320605.1 of Pseudomonadota bacterium. Classification (GTDB taxonomy): domain Bacteria; phylum Pseudomonadota; class Gammaproteobacteria; order Pseudomonadales; family Moraxellaceae; genus UBA2031. The sequence continues at coordinate 19,690 of JBMOQI010000023.1, forward strand.
CGTGTTCCAGCCGCCGCACTCGCCGCACTGCCCGGCCCACTTGGAAAACTCCGAACCGCAGGAGGTGCAGGCATAAACGCTCTTGGCCTTGCTCATGGTTCCGCCGCCAGAAGAAGGGAGGTGCGCGATTCTAGCGCCTGCCCGCCTGCGTATGTAGGAGCGGCTTCAGCCGCGAACCGCAAAGCGCTGAAGGGGCGGTTCGCGGCTGAAGCCGCTCCTACATGAGCAGGCGGCGACGACATACGAGCAGGCGGTAGCGACATACGGGCAGGCGGTAGCTACATACGAGCAGGCGGCGACGACGTATGGCCAGAGGGAGTGACGCTGTCTGCGGGGCGGCGGCAAGGGAGGCGCAGACTCTGGCGAGCTTAGGGGCGGCGAAGTCGTCCGCAAATAAAAACCCCGCCATCCGGCGGGGCTGGCCCGTGGTTACTCGCGGGCCTTCACGCGGCTTTCACCGCTCCATCGCGGGCGCCACCCTGCTAGAGGTGCCGCGGGCGAAACTCGGCCTTTCCGGCAAACACGTCGATGCCCTTGCGGTCTTCCGCCTCGAAGAGGGCTTCCGGATGACGGCGGTGCAGGACTTCCTTGACGGTACGGGCCTTGGAATTCTCGCGCACATTGACCACCAGCAGGTATTGGCCGCGGGCAATGGCTTCATGAAACGGGGTGAGCTTGTAGTTCTCGTGGCTCAGGCCGACCATGCCGCCCACCCAGGCGCCGAAGCAGCCCACCAGCAGCGACACGAAGAGGAAGGCGAGCAGGCTGAGCGACAGCCCCAGCGGCTGCATCAGCGCGATCCAGAGGGCGAAGAGCAGGCCGCAAAGCCCGCCGATCAGCGCGCCGCGCTCGCCCGAGTGGATGAGGTCGGTTTCATCGAGCACCGAGGCATCGTGCAGGTTGTGGCGGCGCAGCCCGTCGTGGTCCTTGCTGACGATGTAATAGCCGTCGTCGTCGATGTTGAGCTGCTTCAGCGTGGCGGCCACCGCCGTGGCGGTCTCCAGCTTGTCCATCAGGTAATACAGAGTGCGCATGACCCACCCCCACTTGTCCCTGTAGTTGAGGCTAGTCCATGGCGACGGACGGGTTAGATGGATTGGCTGTATGGAGGTAGCGCTTTAGCACCGGCAATTAAAAACTGCCGGCCTTACCAGACTTCGCGCCGGACGCGGGAGGTCACCTTGCAGAACAGCTCGTAGCTGATGGTGCCGGCCTGCGCCGCGACCTCATCGACCGGCAGGCCCTCGCCCCAGAGCACGCAGTGGTCGCCGGGCTGCGCCGGCAGGTCGCCGAGATCGACGGTAAGCATGTCCATGGAAACGCGGCCCACCAGCGGCACGCGGCGGCCTTCGACAAGGACCGGCGTGCCGTGCGGCGCATGCCGCGGATAGCCGTCGCCGTAGCCGATGCCGACCACGCCGATGCGCGTGTCGCGCGCGGCCACCCAGGTGGCGCCGTAGCCGACCGGCTCGCCCTGCTTCAGCGCGCGCACGGCGATCAGCCGCGCCGTCAGCGTCATGACCGGCCGCAGGCCGAGGCTCTCGGCGCTCTGCCCGGGAAAGGGCGAGCTGCCGTACAGCATGATGCCGGGGCGCACCCAGGCGCCGTGCGCGGCGGGCCAGGCGAGGATGGCGGCGGAATTGGCGAGGCTGTCCGGCAGCGGCCGTTCGCCGTTCTTCGTCAGCACCTGCTGCACGGCGCGGAAGCGCGCCAGTTGCCTTTCGGTCAGCGGCGACTCGAGCTGGTCGGCGCAGGCGAAATGGGTCAGCAGGCCGAGTTCGCCGGTGATGGGCGCCGCGCGAATGCGGCGAAAGGCGGCGATGGCGGCTTCCGGCGCCAGCCCGAGGCGATGCATGCCGGTATCGAGCTTGAGCCAGACATCGACGGGGCCGGTGAGCTTGCACTGCTCGAGCAGCGCGACCTGCGCTTCCTGGTGGATCACCACGCCGAGCTTGTGGCGCACGGCCTCGAACATCTCCATGGCGGAGAAGACGCCCTCCAGCACCGTGATCGGCTGCCGGATGCCGGCCGCGCGCAAGGCCAGCGCCTCGTCGAGCAGGGCCACGCCGAAGCCGTCGGCCGCGGCCAGCGTTTCCGCGACGAGGCGGGCGCCGTGGCCATAGGCATCCGCCTTCACCATGGCCATCACGCGCGCGTACGGCGCCGCCTCGCGCACGCGCCGCAGGTTGTGATGCAGCGCGGCCGTGCTGATGCCGAGACGCGCGTCACGCATGGCCTGCTGCCTTCATTACTCGCGGGCCTCGCTGCGGTAGAACTCGGGCGCGAGATCCTCGAAGCGCGTGTACTTGCCGAGGAAGGCCAGGCGGATCATGCCGATGGGGCCGTTACGCTGCTTGCCGATGATGATTTCCGCGGTGCCCTTGTCCTGCGACTCGGGGTTATAGACCTCGTCGCGGTAGATGAACATGATGACGTCGGCATCCTGCTCGATGGCGCCGGACTCGCGCAGGTCGGACATCACCGGGCGCTTGTTGGGTCGCTGTTCCAGCGAGCGGTTGAGCTGCGAGAGCGCGATCACTGGACAGTTGAGCTCCTTGGCCAGCCCCTTCAGCGAGCGCGAGATTTCCGAAATCTCGTTGACGCGGTTGGTTTCCATGCCGGGCACGCGCATGAGCTGCAGGTAGTCGACCATGACCAGGCCGAGCGCGCCGCCGCAGTCGCGCGCGACGCGGCGGGCGCGGGCGCGCACTTCGGTCGGCGACAGCGCCGGCGTGTCGTCGATGAACAGCTTCTGCTCGTTCAGCATGGCCATGGTCGAGGTCAGGCGCGGCCAGTCTTCTTCTTCGAGCTTGCCCGAGCGCACGCGCGTCTGGTCGATGCGGCCGAGCGAGGACAGCATGCGCATCACGAGGGAGTCGGCCGGCATTTCCATGGAGAACACCAGCACCGGCGCGCCGCCGAGCAGGACGTTCTCGACGAGGTTCATGGCGAAGGTGGTCTTGCCCATGGACGGCCGCGCGGCGACGATGACGAGGTCGCTCTTCTGCAGGCCGGCCGTCTTGGTGTCGAGATCGGCGAAGCCGGTGGAGAGTCCGGTCAGCGGGTCGCTGGAGCTGAAGAGCTGCTCGATGCGGTTGACGGCCTTCGCCAGCAGGGGCCGGATGGCCTGCGGCCCGTCGCCCTTGGTCTGCTGCTCGGCGATGGCGAAGATCTTGCGCTCGGCCTGGTCGAGGATGTCGCTGGAGGTGGCGCCCTGCGGCCGGTAGGCCGCATCGGAAATCTCGTAGGAGGCGCGGATCAGCTGCCGCAGCACGGAGCGCTCGCGCACGATCTCGGCATAGGCGGCGATGTTGGCGGCCGAGGCCGTGTTCTTGACGATCTCGCCGAGGTAGACGATGCCGCCCGCTTCCTCGAGCTCGCCCATGCGGTTCAGGGTTTCGGACACCGTGAGCGCGTCGCGCGGCTTGCTCTCTTCGGCCAGCAGGGCAATGGCCTTGAAGATCAGGCGGTGGTCGCGCCGGTAGAAATCCGCTTCCGTGACGATTTCCGCCGCGCGGTCCCAGGCGTTTTCCTCGAGCATGAGGCCGCCCAGCACGGACTGCTCCGCCTCCAGCGAATGGGGCGGCAGCTTGAGGCTGGCGACAGCGCTGTCGGCGCCGCCCGCCTGGAGATTGGGCAGGGGAATGTCGGTCATGGGAGGCTTCCGGAATTGTCGAAGATTAACCGACCTGTCCCCGGAAAGGCAGCAGGTTTAGCACCGCGCCAAGAGCCGCCCCTGCGGGTTGATGACGCAGGGTGGCCGGCGCTTCCGGTCGCGCAAAACAAAGGCGCCGCAGTGTCGGCTGCGGCGCCTCGGGTACCGCCCGGAGTCGCGATTACTCGGAGACTACCGTTACCTTGACCGTCACCGTGACTTCAGGGTGCAGCTGCAGGTCGACGTCGTAGTCGCCGGTGGAGCGCAGGGCGCCGTTGGGCAGGCGCACCTCGCTCTTGTCGACGGTTTCGCCGAGCTTGCTGATGGCTTCGGCGATGTCGCGGGTGCCGACGGAGCCGAACAGCTTGCCTTCGTCACCGGCCTTGGCCGCGATGACCACGGCCAGGGCGCCGATGCGCCCGGCACGCCCCTGGGCGTCGGCCAGTTGCTCGCCGGCGTGGCGCTCGAGCTCGCTGCGGCGGGCGTCGAAATCGGCCACGTTCTTCTCGGTGGCCGGCACGGCCTTGCCCTGGGGGATCAGGAAGTTGCGGCCGTAGCCGGACTTCACCTTGACCTTGGCGCCCAGCGCACCGAGGTTCTTGATCTTCTCAAGCAGAATGACTTCCATTTTTCAGTCTCCCGCTTACAGGTGGTTGTCGGTGTAGGGCAGCAGGGCCAGGTAGCGGGCCTGCTTGATGGCAAGACCGAGCTGGCGCTGGTAGCGCGCCTTGGTGCCGGTGATGCGGCTGGGAACGATCTTGCCCGTCTCAGTGATGTACTGCTTCAGGGTTTCGATATCCTTGTAATCGATGTACTTGATGTTTTCCGCCGTGAAACGGCAGAACTTGCGACGACGGTAGAAACGTGCCATGACGTTTGCTCTCCTATTCGAATCTCTCAATCGCTTGCGCGTGTATCAGTAATTGCTGCGTGTCGCGGTGGCTGGCCTGCGCCAGCAATCCTTCCACCCGGATCCGGTTTCCCGGCTGCAGACCTTCGATCCGCTGCCCCAGTTGCTCGCCGGTGACCTTAACGATCACCTCGGCGCGCACTTCGCGGGGCTTCCCGTCCAGAACCTGGAGGGAGCGGTGTTCCAGCAGCAGTTCGTGGTGGACGATTCCGGCCGGACTGGCTCGTGCGGCTTTGACTTCCTTCACGAGGCCGGTGATCCGGACGACATTCTGCTCCATGCAGCCCTGCCTCTTAAAAAGCAGGCGCCTTACTCGCCAGCGTCCTCGGCGGCAGCCTCTTCGGCGCCCTCATCGGAACGGGCGGCCTTGCGGCTGCGCTTCTCTTCCGCGCTCTTGGCCAGCAACGATTCCTCGGTGATGGCTTCGTCGCGACGGATGATGAGATTGCGAATGACCGCGTCGTTGTAACGGAAGGCCTCGGACAGCTCGTCCAGGGTGGCCTGGCCGCACTCGACGTTCAGCAGGATGTAATGGGCCTTGTGGATCTTGTTGATGGGGTAAGCCAGCTGGCGGCGGCCCCAGTCTTCGTGGCGGTGAATCCTGCCGCCGGCTTCCTTGATGGAGCTGGTATAGCGCTCGACCATGGCGGGCACTTGCTCGCTCTGGTCGGGGTGCACCAGCAATACGATTTCATAATGACGCATTGAATGCTCCTTATGGGTTGGCAGCCTCAACTGAGCCGGAGGGCGGAAGAGGCAAGGAGTACGCGGCCGCTCTTGCGAAACCGGCGAAGGCCGGTGGCACGCGCCCTTTGCAGGGTGCAAAAGGGCCGGCAAGTCTAGGGGAAAGCCCCCGGGGACACAAGGCGAGACGGCTTGGCCGCCGGGGTGCTGCCCGCAGACCGGGCGGCCGCAGAATCGGATGAGAGGCCGGTCTAATTGATCGCTCTAAAGAACGGTGCATTGCCGTCCGGAAAGTCTTTCCGCTAAGATGGGCAGGCATTACAAAACATAACAAAGAACAAAAAGCAGGCACGACCTGCAGGCTCGCCATGACGCAACCATCCGTTTTGCACAAGCTCGTGCAGGCCCCGGCTTCAATGCCAGCCAGGGGCCCCATGGTAGGCGCTCGTCCCGGCGAGCCCGGCACTCCGGCCCTCGCGAAGAAGGGCCCCGGCCCCAGGCTGCTTATTCTGGCCAGCCTGCTTGCCTTCCTGGCCGCCCCCCCTGCACTTGCCGCCGGAGAGCGTCCCCGCCCCGAGAGCTATGCAAACTATTCACTTTACATTCAAGCACTTGTTGATTACCAGCGGGCCCAGGAGGCGGCGCTGAAGGAGTCGCCCAAGGGCAAGTCGGGCGCTTCCAAGCTTTGCCGTGACGACCAGGGCGAACAGGGCGCATCCGAGAAAAAGAAGAACAGTTGCGAAGGTAAATACCTGCTTGCCGAAGACATCCTGCCGGATGAATACGAGCGCAAGCGCGCCGAAGAAGACCTCGACACCAACTCGTCGGAAGACGCCTACGACTCCGGCCAGGGCGCGCAGGCCGGTACGGGCGACGCCTCGGGGGCAGGCGCGAGCGATGGCTACAGCACCGGCTCGGATGACGGCTATGGCTCCGGATCAGGGTCCGAAAGCGGTGACGGCTCTGCCTCCGGAATCGGCTCCGGCACAGCCTCCGGCACAGCCTCCGGCACTGGCTACGGCTCCGGCTTCGGCACGGGCGCCGGCGGCTACGAGAGCGTGGAAGAAGTCATTGCGCGGGCCGGCTATGGCCCGACCGGCAGCGCAAGCATCGGCCCTCCTGAACAACGCCCCATGTTCAACGGCATCCCGCTGCCGGAGCTGCCCGTTCAGGACCTGAGCGACGCCGGCATCGAAGGGCTGCTGGGCATGTTCGACAATGCCCGGCTCAAGGGCCTCAGCGACAGCGGCGGCTCCGGTTCGGTGGTGGGCCTCGGCTCCGGATACGGCGCCAGCTCCGGCATAGTGCGCGGCACCCTCGACGGCTCCGACGGCTCCCTGCTTGCCCTGCTGGACAGCTACCAGATCGCTTTCCTCCAGCCGGGCTTCATCAACATGAGCGCCTTCACCCTATACGCCGAGGGCTACTCGCTGGTGCACACTTCCGTGTCGTCCTCGGGCAACGACAGTGTGGACATCGCCCTTAGCGCCGAAAGCCGCCTGCACCTGTGGATCGTGGACCGGGATGGCCTGCCCGGCAGCCGCTTTGACGAAGCCGGCGCCATCGACATCAATCACCTGGGCGTTCTCGTTCCCCGCCTGGAACTCAACATCCAGGGCGTGCGCGCCACCGACGGCAGCAGCCTGATGCAGATCGAGGCCGTCAGCCCGCAGCCCATCTACGTGGACCTGGCAAACACCTCCATCGGCATCGCGGACGCGGTGCGCGACGGCTCGCGCGTCGGCCCGCCGACAGGCGTGATGACCTTCGGTCCGCAATCCCTGCTGACCGTTGCCGCGGGCACCTCGCTGAACCTGCAGATCGGCGAGCCCAACAGCCTCAGCACCCCTTTCGTCACGATGAACGGCAGTATCGGCAATATCTCCGTGACCGACATCAGCCTGCATGACCACAACAGCGGCGGCAAGATACGCATCGGCCGCTTCGGCTTGCAGGGACTCACGCTGGTCGACGCCAAGATGTTCCTGGACGACAGCACGGTGGTGATCGACGCCGGCCGCGGCATCACCAGCCTGGGCTTCGACATCGAGCGCCTTTACCTCGGCAACGACGCCAGCGGCTCGATCGTGGGCGACTTCTACGCCCGCGGCGGCCACCTCAACAGCCTGCGCATGACCGCCACGCCGCACTGAGTCACGCCTGCCGCTGCCGCCGGGCCTCGAACAGCGTCACCCCCGTCGCCACCGACACATTCAGGCTTTCCACGCTGCCCGCCATGGGAATGCAGACCAGCAGGTCGCAGTGCTCGCGCGTGAGCCGGCGCAGGCCCGAACCCTCCGCTCCCATGACGACGCCCAGCGGCCCCTTGAGGTCGGTCGCGTAGAGCGGCTTTGCGCCCTCTTCGAGCGCCGTGCCGATCAGCCAGATGCCGCGCTCGCGCAGGGCCGCCATGGTGCGGGCGAGATTGGTGACCTGGAAGAACGGCAGCGACTCCGCCGCCCCCACCGCCACCTTGCGCACCACCGGCGTGATCGGGGCCGACTTGTCGCGCGGCGTGATCACCGCATGCACGCCCGCCGCATCCGCCGTGCGCAGGCAGGCGCCCAGATTGTGCGGATCGGTAACGTTATCCAGCAGCAGCAGGAAAGGCGGCGCCGACAGGCCATCCAGGAAATCCATCAGCGCATGCTCATCGCCGGGCGCCTGCTCGCGCACCCGCGCCACGACGCCCTGGTGATGGCTGTCGCCCGCCAGCTCGTCGAGCTGCTGGCGCTCGCGCCACTGCAGCGCGAGGCCGAGGGGCCGCAAGGCGTTGATCAGCGTGTTGAGGCGCTCGTCATCGCGGCTCTTCAGGAGAAATATTTCCAGCACGCCTTCCGGGTGCCGGTCGAGATAGGCCTGCACGGCATGCAGGCCATAGATCAGAACGTTCTTCGCCATTATTTATTTCTGCTTGCGGCCGGAGCCCCTGGGCTTGCCCGCGCCGGGCTTTGCCGGGCCGGCCCCGCCGGATTTCTTCGCCGGCCGGCCGCCCTTCCCGTTCTCGCCCTGGGCAGGAATGTCGCCGCTGCGCAACTGCTCGCGCACGGAACGGCTGCCGGACTTGCCGCCGCCCTTTGCCGTCTTCTTGCCGCGCGGCAGCTTGTCCATCTCCGTCGAGGCCAGGCGCGGGCCGCCACGGCGCAGCTTGCTGCCGCCGCCGACCAGCTCGAAAGCCATCTTGCGCTCATCGAGATTCACCGCCGCCACCTTGATGCGCACCGTGTCGCCGAGCGCGAACTGCGTCCCCGAGCGGCTGCCCACCAGCTTCTGCAGGGTGGCGTCGAAGTCGTAGTAATCGCTCTGCAGGTTGCTGATGTGCACCAGGCCTTCCACGTAAATGTCGGTGAGCTCGACGAAGATGCCGAAGCCCGTCACCGCCGAGATCACGCCGTCGAACTCCTCGCCCACGCGATCCAGCATGTACTCGCACTTAAGCCAGGCCATGACGTCGCGCGTGGCCTCGTCGGCGCGGCGCTCGGTCATCGAGCAGTGCTCGCCGAAGGCCAGCATCTTCGCCATGTCGGGCATGCCCGCATCGGCCGCCGTATTGCCGCGCAGGCGCCGGAACTTGTCGCCCATGGCCTCCATGAAGCTGTGCCCGGTGCGCAGGCGGGCGCGGATGACGCGGTGCAGCAGCAGATCGGGATAGCGGCGAATCGGCGAGGTGAAATGCGCATAGGCCTCATAGGCCAGGCCGAAATGCCCGAGGTTGTTGGGCGAATACACCGCCTGCGCCAGCGAGCGCAGCAGCATGGTCTGGATGATGTGGCGGTCGGGCCGGTCCTGGATTTTCTCCAGCACGGCCTGGAAATCCGCCGGCTGCGGCTTCTTGCCGGCCGTGAAGGGAATGCCGAGCGTGCCCAGGTAGCTGCGCAGCTTGGCGAGCTTCTCGTCGCGCGGGCCTTCGTGATTGCGGTAGAGCGCCGGCAGCTCATGGCTGGAGACGAACTCCGCCGCGCACACATTGGCCGCCAGCATGCACTCCTCGATCAGCATGTGCGCCTGGTTGCGCAGCACCGGCACGATCTTCTCGATCTTGCGGTCGCGGCTGAAGATGATGCGCGTCTCGTTGCTCTCGAAATCCAGCGCGCCGCGCTTCTCGCGCGCCGCGCGCAACACCTTGAACAGCTCGTGCAGGCGCTGTACCGGCTCGACGACATCGCCGTGCTCGCGCGCCACCTGCCGGCCCGGTTCGCTGTCGGGCTGCTCCAGCAGGGCGCTGACCTGGGTGTAGGTCAGGCGCGCATGCGAATACATCACGCCCTCGTAAAACTTGTAGCCGGTGATGCGCCCGGCCAGCGAAATGTTCATGTCGCAGACCATGCAGAGGCGGTCGACCTTGGGATTCAGCGAGCACAGGCCGTTGGAAAGCACCTCCGGCAGCATGGGCACGACCTGCTGCGGGAAATACACGGAGTTGCCGCGCTTCAGGCCTTCCGCATCCAGCGCCGAACCCGGCTGCACGTAGTGCGAGACATCGGCGATGGCGACGATGAGGCGGAAGCCGCCGCGGCGCTTCTCGCAGAACACGGCGTCGTCGAAGTCGCGCGCATCCTCGCCGTCGATGGTGACGAGCGGGAGCTGGCGCAGATCGACGCGGCCTTCCTTGTCGGCGTCCAGCACGACCGGATCGATGCGCGAGGCCTCGAGCTCCACCGCCGCCGGCCACACATGCGGAATGTCGAAGTTGCGGATGGCGACATCGATCTCCATGCCCGGCGCGAGATAGTCGCCGAGCACCTCGGTGACGCGCCCCGTGGCCCCCGTGCGGTGCGTCGGATACTCCACGATCTGCACGGTGACGAACTGCCCCTCGGTCGGCACCAGCTCGCCGGCCAGCACGAGGATCTCCTGGGCGATGCGGGGATTGTCCGGGCTCACGTAGGCCTGGCCGTTTTCCTCGTAGTAGCGGCCGACCACGGTCTGCAGCGCGCGCTCGACGATGCGCACCACCTGGCCTTCGGGCCGGCCCTTGTGGTCGTAACCCGAAACGCGCGCCAGCACGCGGTCGCCATGGAACACCCGGCGCATCTCGCGCGAGGTCAGCAGCAGGTCGGCCGAGCGGTCGTCCGGCACCAGGAAGCCGAAGCCGTCGGGGTGGCCGGTGACACGGCCGCCGATCAGGGTCTCTTCCTGCAGCGGGCTGTAGGCGCCGCGCCGGTTGGACTCGATCTGGCCGTCGCGCACCATGGCGCCGAGGCGCCGGCGCAGGGCCTCGATCCGCTCTTCATCGAAAAGGCCGAAGTGGGCGGCCAGCTGCTCGCCGGTCAACGGCTTGGCGCTGGCCCCCAGCACTTCATGGATGAGCTCGCGGCTCGGGATGGGGTTTTCGTAACGATCCGCTTCGCGCGCAGCATGGGGATCCTGCCATTCGGTGTCGTTTTCGGGGCGCGTCGGCATGCAGACTTCCTTGGTTAAAGCGCCGGGCGGCGCCGATGCCGGCATTCTAGTCGAGGAGCGTTGACAAGCCCATGAAGCGTCGCTACATTCCCGCGCCTTGCCCAGGTGGCGGAATTGGTAGACGCGCTAGTTTCAGGTATTAGTGTCGCAAGACGTGGAGGTTCAAGTCCTCTCCTGGGCACCATCGATCAGTTTCAGGACTTCCAATTCAGTCCTAGAACAAGCAAAAAACCCCGGAAATCCGGGGTTTTTTGCTTTTTGGCGTCCGGCGGCGTCCATTCCAATCCACACCCAATCGGTATAACGTCCGGTATAGCTTTTCACCCGAGCTATACCATCATGCCCGAGATCACCACTGCGAAACGCAAGCCGCTCACGCATGCGCGCCAAGCAGAAACCGCCAAACCTGAAGCCAAGCCTTATAGCCTCAATGCAGGCGATGGCCTCTTCCTGGAGGTTCAGCCGGACGGCTCCAAGTATTGGCGCTTCCGTTATACGCACGCCGGAAAAAGAGGGCTGCTTTCGATGGGGGTTTTCCCGGACGTTGGCTTGCAAGATGCTCGGGAAGCCCGCGATGCAGCGCGCAAGCAACTAGCTCAGGGCGTCAACCCCAGATCCCACAGGAAAGAGCAGAAGCAGGTAGCCAAGCAGGCTGCTGCCAACTCCTTCGACGCCATTGCCAAAGAGTGGCTGAGCCGCCAAACCGACAAGGCCAAAGTTACCCAGGACAAAAGTCTCTGGCTTCTTCAGTTCGCTATAGACGAGTTCGGGCAACGCCCCATCACCGAGGTGAACGGCCCCATGGTGCTGGCCGCCTGCCGAAAGCTGGAGGACCAGGGCAAACTCGAAACGGCCCGTCGCATCAAGACCAAATGCGGCCAAGTCTTCCGGTACGCCATTGCGACAGGCCGGGCAGAGCGCGACCCCACGCCAGACTTGCGCGGAGCGCTGAAGACCCCAGTCGTCAAGCACCGGGCTGCCATTACCGATCCCAAGGCCGTCGGCCAGCTCCTCCGCGACATCGACCAGTACGGTGGGCAGCTAACCACCCTCTGCGCCTTGAAGCTCTCCCCCTTGGTCTTCATCCGCCCCGGCGAGCTGCGCGCCGCCAAGTGGGCCGACATTGATCTGGATGAGGCGCGGTGGAGCTATACCCCACCCAAGACCCGAAACCAGACCCAACTGGAGCACATCATTCCCTTGGCCAGCCAAGCCGTGGAAATCCTGCGGCAGCTTCATCAGGTAACCGGCCGCCACCCCTACGTGTTCCACAGCTGGGGCAAGGAAGGCCATATGTCCGAGGCCGCGGTATTGAATGCACTGCGCAGGATGGGTTACGGCAAAGATGAAATGACCGGCCATGGCTTCAGAGCCATGGCGCGAACCATTCTGGATGAGGTGCTGGGAGTCAGGGTGGAACTAATTGAACAGCAGCTGGCCCACAAGGTGGCCGACATGCACGGCAGGGCCTACAACCGTACCAAGCACCTGCCGGAGCGCGCGAATATGATGCAGGCGTGGGCTGACTATCTAGATAAACTAAAAAATGGTGCCGAGATCCTACCGCTTAGGTCTTCGGCATAATCCGCAAGAATTTCCTTTTGAATTACTTTAGCAGGTAAGCAATCTGTACTCTCGATACACCTCGCTAAGCCAAAAACTCATCAACTATTTGCGCGCTGCCAATTACGATGACAGCTAGACGAACTCTTGCCCTGCTGAGCCCAACATAGACCAGCTCGTTTGAGACAATGGATTCTTGATTAAGCAGCAAGATTACGTCACGGCATTCCAGCCCTTTGAAACGCCGGATCGTATCAACAGTGACTCCGCCAAGGTCGTCTTGCTGACTGCGCAGCCTTACCCTGAGATTCTTTGAGAGCACGACCTGCTCGGCCTTTTTTGCCCACTCCTGATCAGGCACAAGAATGGCGAGGTTGTTACCTTCATTACCCAACGTCCAGCCAGCCGTCAGGGCCTTCAGCTGGATTAGTGCCTCAGCTTCTGAGGAAACTTTTTTCACACTCACCGGCTGACCTAGCGGCCCTTCAGCTGTGACAGCGTGCCCATCGTAATAACGCTGAGTAGCTCCCCATATTGCCGCGGTGTTCCTTAAATTCGAGTCCAGACGAATGGGAATGAATTCGACCCCCTGCGGTAATGAAGGCAGCGCCCCATAAACAGCTTGGTTGGAGTCCCAGAACACCCTGATTCGACCGTTGGGTTTAAGGATGAGCTCAACAAGGCCCCACCACTCACGAGGAAAATCCTGGCCTTCATCAATGACTACCACGTCAAACTGAGGGATGTGATCTGCCTGCCCCGGATTGAGCGTGATGTCGATAGTATCTATATCCCCATCAACTAGATTCTTTGAAAACAGTGAGGGGAATGTAGCCACATGAATGTCCGGCCGGTTTGCCAAGGCAGGGTCTGACTGAAGCTGTGTTGCAAGGGCGGGGTTGTAACAGAGCAACGCTGTCAGCTTACCTAACTCGGACTGCCGTATTGCCTCCTGCTTGGCCAGAACTGTTTTTCCTGTACCAGCCGCACCTGAAATGGCAACTCGGGGAATATCTGAAATAAATCGGAACATGGCTGCCTGCCGCATCGTAAGCGTTTGCAGCTCCTCATCGTCTGCCTCCAGCCTTTTCCCAATCGGCATTTCTAGATAAAAGGATTTGGCAACTAATTCATGAAGCTGGGCCAGCCCCGCTTTGCCGAGCGGGTCATGCGCTCCCTGCTTGAGATTTCCATCAGACTGCAGACGCTGCAGGACCCAGGTCAGAAGGTTGTGCTCCAACTCATCAGCGCAACAAAAGAGCGTCTTGGGCATGTCTATTCCAAGATCCTCACTGAGATAGGACACGTCCGGAAAGAGCACGCCATGATGAGCATTTATTCTGCCCAAGGTCGGCAAGCTCTTTTTGAGCTCGGCAAGAATGCGGTACTTCGCATCCCTTGCCTGTCTTACCGGATCCTTGATTCTGCGCCGTATTCCGTGCCGGTCTGTCGACCGCCAAATGCCTGAGGAGGCCTCCCTGCTTATCCCGCCCCCTTTGACTTCCAGGGTCAGGATTCCAAGCTCGGGATGAGCAATGAGAAAGTCACACTCTCCGTCAATCTCCTCACCCAGATGATTGAGGCCCATCCAGGGACGTGAATAGAACACCTCAAAGGGCAGCGGCAATGAATTCTCCAGCGCTCTGAAAACTCTGACCTCTGCCGCTCGCTTCGAATCCTTTAAAATCTCCGCAGGGAGTGTCCGCGGCCACATGACCGGCATTAGTTTTCTCCCACCAGCCCACTGAAGAACCCCATCTCACGATTGCCTGGGGTCCCCACCAGCACGGCCCTGTCAAGGAAGCTGTTGAACATCTCGCAGGCCGTTTCCGGAGCTAGGGCGCAGGAGTGGCAGGCCGCAAGGTTGCTTGTATTAGCCAGCACTGCCCCTCCCTCGAAGCACAGGGGATCTGATGAGCACCAACAGGCAGACTGCAGTGCATTTCTGAGAATTCGCTCAACTGAACTGGTTCTGCCTTGGCGTTGAAGCCCCCCCAGCGTTCCATCAGAGTCCGGGGTGGCTGTGTAGATAAGCAGTCCCGCCATGGGGTTATCCCCACCCCTTACATAAAGCCTTTCGCGAAGAGATGAACTGGAATAGCCGCATTCAAGAGAGAGCTGACGAATCAAAACATGTGCAAGGGTGTGAATCACCACGAAGCGGGGAAGATCCGGGCTGGCATACTCTGTAGCAGGCAGATCCGGATGCTGCTTGCTGGCGCCAGCAAGCAGCCTTGCGCGGTCAAGAACATCTTCGCGTTCCTCCCACCTTTGCAGCCGGCTCTCATCAAGGGAAAGAAATATGCCCTCTCCCCTGACCTCTATGGCCGGTAGCCAGTCCTTATTTTCCACGGAAATCCTGGCCACCCTGGCTCTGTCACCGCTAGGCGGGTCAACGCGGGTGAACCCTGTCAAGGCACGAACCTCACGCAAGCGCACCACTCTTGCATTTGCCGCAAGATAGTCAGAGAGGCTTGCAGGCACTGGCTCATGCCTTACTTCAAACTCTGGATGCGGGTAGGACGGGGGAACTTTTTCAGAGAGCTCCCTGAACTCTTCCCCGCGGATGCCCAGTGTGCGCACTGCGTCCACCAGCGCCACCCGACGCTCAATTTCCTTCTCGAGCTCGGCAACTGACATGTTCAGCTCAGCGAGCACTGGACTCAGCCTGTTCTTTGCGACCACTCGCAGGAAGAGGCTGCGGTCGGCGGCATCCTCAATCGAGACGATGTCACTCCAGTTGGTTCCCAGTGCTTCCTGAAGCCTGTCGGACCATGGCGGAATACTTAGCGCCGAGGCCGTAACGGGGTAATAGATGTTGGACGCCCCACGCTGTAAAACCCTTACAGACTGAGTGCAGTTCTCTTTTGGAATTGGATTGCCGGGCAACCAGGGTTGGCGCCCTCTACAGGGCCTGCGAATGGCGGAGGCGCTAAACACCCCATCCATGGAATTGACGGCCTTGCATGCAGGACAGGAAAGCTTCAGCCCGGCAAGCCCGGGACGTTCGGAGCGCAATCTCAGCTTTTTTGGCCGCTTGCAACCTTCCTTGTGGCCCACCCATTCATGCCACGGAAAATCCTCAAGGTGTCCATTGGCGCACGAGACCACAAAACGGACCGGGATGACCCAGGCTTTTTGATAGGGCCTAGTACACTGGGGACAGTACCGACCGGACTTACCCGGCTCCTGGCCCCAGTCCATAGAGTGTCCGACTTGGTCACATTGTGGACACTGCAGCCACTCAGGGAACTGCCTTGCTCGCAGCGTGTTCCGATCGCTGTCCTCATTCTCCTTGGGATTGCTGGGGTCCTTGACTGGAGGTAGCCGGAACCCCTTGACTTGAAGCTGACGCTCGAGTCGTTCTTCAGAAATAACCTGAGGATGCGAGAGCCCCGCCGGAGGATCTCTGTCCCAGTCGTCCAGCCCCATGACTACTGCAGACACGGGAGCGCCTTCCGCCCGAAAGTCGACAATTGCGCCCGGACCGAAAGTCATCAGCAATGAGCTGCGCCGCAGCTTCCCCAAATCAAAACGTGGCATTTCAGCTTTCTCTTTTCTTGGGCAGGTAGAGGCGGAGTTCAGTGGAAGGCTCCACGGACCGCATGTTGTTCATCACTGGCCAGGCTTCGCCTGTCTGTCTACCCGCCGCCCTCAGTGCAGCAGCACGTTCGGCATCCTGCATTAGCGACTGATTTGGCTTCCTGCGGTTCATGTATTCCGGACGAGAAAGGGCTTCCCACCGTTTCAATCGCTCCTCCAGCTCCTCCATGACGCCAGGTTCCCCTGAATCAACCCTTTTAGCTCGCTCAACTATGAAGTTGACGATCGCATCTATCTCGCATGATGGGACAGACGTGATGTTTGCCGGTCGATCCTGCATCCCTTCCACAAGGTGCCGAACCAAAGCCACAAGGACTGCATGCAGGGCTCTGTCCCGAGAGCGCGGGGCGAACGGAGTTACCGAGATGGCCTCCACCTCGCGATAGATAGCCTGATGCCATGTTGCGAATGTCTCGTAATGGGAGCGGTCCCTAACCTTGGAATTGTTGTATACGACCACCACCAACCCCGGCGCATCCTTTTTTCGTCCCACACGGCTCGTGGCCTGAATATATTCGGACATGCTCTTGGGCTGGCCATTCACCACCATAAGCCCTAGCCGCTGCACATCGACCCCAACACTAATCATATTGGTGGCAAGTACCATGTCCACCGCACCCGGCCTGTGACGCGGCGTTGCCAGCGTATCCAGCATTTCAAGAATCTCTGTCTGTGAGCGGCGTGACGTTAATTCCTCAGGCGGGTCCAGCTCTCTGGCCTCCTCATCGTGACGCGAGGCATACATCTGTACTGAGTCATTGACGTCGTCCTGCATCATGACCAGTGCGCCACCCAGCTCTCTCAAGGAATTGAAATACTCAAGCAGTGTCCAGTAGTCATCGCTCCTCTGCGGATCCAGCGAAGTCGCCGATTGCAAAAGTGAAGCCGTTACAGCCTGCAGGGTGAATTTTGGAGATCGCCCCGCAGTGGTGACGCCGCAATAAAGCCTTCCGGGATGCCCACTGTCCGTGACTGCAAAACCGGAGTCCCCGGAATCCAGCCCGGGGGGAGGGAACTGGAATGCGTCCCGGTCAAACAGTGCCTTTATCTGTTCTTGTGCTCTTCGAATGGTCGCAGTGGACCCGATCACCTTGGGCCGCGAGCTGCCCCGGCTACAGAGCCGATCTACCGCCACCTCATAGAGCGCAGTTACCGTGCCCAGTGGGCCTGAGATCAAGTGGAGCTCATCCTGGAGAATCAAGTCAGGAGGCTCACCACCATCAAGAGCAAAGAGAGGTCGAACTTTGGACCCCGTTGCAACCTGTGCAAACTTGTCAACGGTACCAATTACCAGCGTTGGCTTTTCACGATAAACATCCGTATCCACTGTGTAAATCGGGAGGGGTTGATCACCGAAATTCAACGAGCATCCAGCTGTGAGGCAGCGGGCCTCAATTCGCTCAAGACTCTCGTTTGCTTCCCACTCAAGTCCCTGCCTACAGGCTGGGCACTTCTTTAGCTGGACTGGTGAGCCGCCTGTGTCCGATCCCCCGACTAGAATCTGCCGGGCATCCTCGAATTTGTTGGGAGTGGCGTCCCCTCCAACCCAGAGGCCTACCGAAAAGGGGATCGAGCCAAGGCCGCCAGCATGTTTCTCTCTATCTCGACGGATGAGTTCACAGGCAAAAATCACGGCTGCCGCTCTTTCGAACTGCTGGGTCGTCAGCAGGCGGAGGGTGTATCGCATGATTACCGCCACTCCCGCACCTTCGTCAGGATCCTTTTTCGAAAGGCGCCGGTGGAAGGCAAGGATGGAAATCAAGCCGAGGTAAGCCTCGGTCTTCCCGCCGCCCGTTGGGAACCACAGAAGGTCCATGGTATTTCGGTCGGGATGATTACTGTCCAGAAGCGATGGGCAGTTAAGTAAAATGAAGGCCATCTGGAAGGGGCGCCATTGAAGCGGCGCGTCCGGATAAGACCATTTTCTTTGCAAAGCCATGGCACGGTTGGCCAGCTGAAAGCTTTGGCGGGCGGCGCTGCTGATCCTGAGAAGCTCAACCCCCTCTCTCATCCGATCAAGGGCAACTTCGCATTGCCTTAGATTTGTCTCCGCCTGTTGCTGGCACGAGGCAGGCAGATCCGGAATTTTTCGGCACTGTCGTTTAATCCACGTCTCATAACAGCCCAGGAATTTGGAAAGGCCGTTAATTAATTCGGCCTGTGATACTCGCGAGAGCCACTCGGCACCAAGCGGACCGTCGGGCCCCATTGATACGACATCACGGAAATCCTCGTGACCGTCTGCGCTAACTGCGGAAACCACAGCGATGGGGATCCAGCTAATGGAGATGCGCTTTACCAGTGCATCTGCCACTTCCCATTCAGCGGCACAGTTGTGCCCTGTGGCATACTCTTTCAGGCTCCGATAGAGCAGCGCATTGACTCTTTCATCCTCGTCCTCACCGGGCTGCGAAAAGGACGGGCGAGGGTGAAGCTCGGAGCCTTTACCGGGCACAACCTCAAGCCCGACCTGAAAAAGTGTCGCAGCCTCCACTTGTGAGCGTTCCGGCTTTTCAGGCAGGGAGATTCGGTTCACCAAGGTAACTGTGGCCAAGTAGAAGTCTTGATGCCTGATGATGCGGGCACTCAGCATGCAGCCAGGCGGGGCCTCAGGAACCGGATAGGTGGAAACACCCACCACAGGGAGCACAGGCAGTGTCGCCACGATTTGCTGGCGCTTCCACACCTGCAGATTGCCGTCCTCCGAGATGCCCTCAATGTAGACTCCAAGCTGGACATGAGCTTCCACGCCAGCTTCTCCCTTAAAGGCAAAGCTAACGCCCGCCGTACTCGGCTTGGTGGCTATTCGCTGGGGAGCAGCCTCTTCAGCCTCACTCTCTCCATCATCAGCGCCGCCATCCAGCGATACGTCATCCTCTGCATCCTGCTGCTGTGCAGGCCAGAGGATGCCCGTAAGGTAGACATCGCTCGGGCGACTTGAGAGAACCTCATCGGGCTGGTCAGGGCCAATCAGGTCCCGACGTAGCCGAAGCACGAGCTTGTCGCGCTCCAGTAGAACAGCTTCAGCCACTGGTAAACCCCTTTCTTTTGAAGAATGCCTTTGTAAAGCCGATAATCATTGGTGCCAGAAGCAGCCCCGCAGAAGAATAAGAGGCATGAAGGCGACGGCCCTCCGGACTATCCGGCACAACAGCGATCGACCTCACTCCAATAATCCATACGAATTTCAGCCGCTCGGGAGGAGTCAGGGGATTTCCCTTATTGATGGCCTTTCCTATTTCCCACAAGTCCGTCTTGAAGGCGGATGGGTCAATCCAGCCCCAGCACTTTCCAGCACCGTAAAGCGAGTGAGCAAATTCCCTGCTCCGGTCGCTGTAGGATGCCGCCTCGAGTGGAAGGCTAAGGGCTGCCAAGAGATGCTCCTGAACCTCTTGGCAATGCTCAGGAGTGGAGTAGAGCGTCTTTCCCGCCATACTCTCGGCGGTGATATCGCCGTCACAGCCAACCTGGATTATTGCGGCAGGCGGCTCGCCCTCCCTAAAAACCTTGCGGTAGGTGCGCTTGTCCCGAATACAGCTCGCCTTGGATCGAGAAGCGTTTCCCACCCTTAGCTCTGCCCGCGCCCGCGTTGCCCCAACAAAGGCAACTCTGGCTTCCTCAGCTGGGGATGATTGTACGGCTCCAGCATAAGCAGGAAGCATCAGGTGAACCCGCTCAGCCTCACGTCCCTTGGATGCGTGGATAGTGCCGAGCACAGGGCCTCCAAAGCCGTACTCAGGAAAACATAGCTGGGCAGGCGGCCTGGAGGTGGCTAGCGCAGAAAGGAGGTGGGACCGCCTAACCTGCCCCGGCTTGCTGGCGTAGTGACAAATAAGACCCCAGGCATCCTCTTCACTAAAGTCGCAATGGATATGCGACTCCTGACACCGGGCTTGCCAGCCGACTGAGAATAATTCACGCGTTATGACCGGGCTGTCATCCCCTCCAAGGGCCGCAGCGATCCAGGGGTAGAGGCAATGCGGCTGCCGTGACATTCTGATTCTGTGCAAGACTCCCTTGCTATTCAGAAATGCAGAGGCCTCAAGCACCTCTGCCCTGCGCCGGAACAGCATGAGAGACCTGCTGTCGAGATCTGTCGGAAGGACATCTGCAGGATGCGCAGCTCTCCCTGCGGCAGCGTTTGCGATCTCGCCAGCTATTCTTTGCGGTGCTGACTGATCACTCTCGGAGACTGCCAACACTTCCCGCCTGGTTTCCGTATACAGTTTCCTGAGCCGTTCTGATGCCGTGCGGTAGACTCGGTCAAGATCTCGCTGCCTAAAACCATACCCAGGCTCATTCTGCAGCCTGTCCATCAGGTTTTCCTGACTCTCGGCAGAGTCATCATCCTCATTGGCAAAACCGTAAATAGCTTGGGCCGGATCACCCAGCACTGTGATTCCGCAGTCTGCCGACAGACAGTCAAAAATCTTCTCGATCAACTCTGCTCGCGAAGAGAGTATGTCTTGGGCTTCATCCACGAAGACATGCTGAAGGCTGTAAAGGGAATCCCGTACAACCTCATCTTCCTCAACAAGCTCGATAAGCCCCTCAATATTCTCTTCGTAGTCCGTCAGCTTCAACTTTGAATGGGCAAAGCCGGAGTGCACCTGCCAGGCGTACGAATCAATGGTGGCTATCTTGATTGCATTAATGTCCGTGGGCTCGCGCAGATACCTGCAGATGCGGGCCCTGATCTCCTGGACAGCTGCCCGGCTGAAACTGACAACAATGATGGCGCTCGGCGACACTCCCAGTGAGTCAATAAGGTAGGCAACCCGTGCGCAGGTCACTGCGGTCTTACCGGCCCCGGGGCATGCCGAGATGAGCTGACGAGCCGAAGCGTCGTCTTCAATGACAAGGCGCTGTTTTTCATCCCAGACAGGATTGGCGCCATCTTCTCCCTGGGGCTGCTCGACAGCCGGAGCAGCTTCAGCTGATTCAGTTGGACTCATCTCGTCCAGGGATGAGTCCTCCCTCGGGGATGCTCCGAGCTCGATGACATTACCTGTCATCAAGGGATGCATCTTTCCCTTGTACGTCACATGAGGCTGGCCATTTACAACGCGCAGAGGGCGGCTGACGGTCTTGAGCCTTTTCCCACGATACCGAACCTCAACTTCAACGTCTGTTTCCATGGCCAGCAGCCAGCATTGGGTTGTTATTCTTGTGTCTCGGACCCAGTTTCTAAGCAGCGCAGGCCATCCTGCGAATCTCTCCTTTTCGCTTTGGCCAGCCATACCTGAACATGGGTAGAGTCCGAGAATACCATGTCACTTCCTAGGTTCAATTCCGTATTACCACCCTTGGTCAGGGGCAGCCGTGGACATTGTTAGCAAGGACGTCCGCAGCAGGATGATGGCCGGGATCAGGGCCAAGAACACCCGGCCTGAGCTGACAGTTAGGAGGCTCCTACATGCAGCTGGAGTGCGCTATCGGCTACACCGCAAGGATCTCCCAGGAGCTCCCGATATCGTCTTGCCAAAGTACCAAGCAGTGATCTTTGTTCATGGCTGTTTCTGGCATCAGCACCAGGGCTGCGCCCTGGCAAAGATGCCGGCATCCAACCGGGCATTCTGGGAAACAAAGCTTTTGGGTAACCGGGAAAGAGATCGGGCAAGCATTGATCGCCTGCGAGCCCAGGGATGGCGAGTTCTAACCGTGTGGGAGTGTGCGACCAGAGACGCCAGTACTCATTGCCAGCTTCAGACTGCAATAGTGGAGTGGATTAAAAGCGCAAGACCTATTCTTGATATTGGTGCGATCTTGCCGCCTTTCTCGGCTAGACCAAGCTGAAAGCGCCACCTCTCGCCTGTGGGCGCCCCTCCTTCTTGCTAGGCTGCTGCAGAAAGCGGGCAACTACCTGGGCAATCTGCTTAGCTAGGAAGGGTGGAACAGCGTTCCCCACTTGGTGGTACTGCTGGGTTCTATTTCCCTCAAAGAAGTAATTGTCGGGAAAGGTCTGCAACCTCGCCGCCTCACGCACTGTCAGACTTCGGCATTGAGATGGGTCTGGGTGAATATAGTAGTGACCATCCTTGGAAATATGAGAAACCACTGTGGTGGATGGCTGGCCATAAATCTGCACTTTGAAGCGGTCCAGAAAGGGGACGGCATCTGAGTCAACATTCTTGTGGTTGGGCAGAAGCCGCCCAGGGAAATCGTTAAGCTTTGGAGAGTATCGGCATTCCTTGGCAAAGCAGGCGGCAAACATATAGCGATGCAAATCGGATCGCATATGGCTGCGAGACTCATGCTGACATATGCCTCCAATGGCGGCATCTTGGTACCAGTCGGCAAGCTCTCTTGGTAATCGATCTGAGCCTTGGACGTCCCACTCCATGAATCCGGCGCCATGACTTACATGCCTTCGCGCGTGATGGATGGCTTTCTGCATACGAGCCTCAACCGCTTGCCTCAGGGGCGAGCGCCAGCCAGTCAGCTCAGCCGTTGCCTCGGTGATGGCAGTCTGCCATTCGGCAGCGGAATCCAGTCCTCGTGAGATTCGGCTTCTGATGGGAGGAAGATCGCCAATTGCCTCCCTGACAGTGACGATGCCAGGCGCCGGCGTTAGAAGATCATGCGCCATGCCTGCACGGTCGGAGCGAACTCCAAATAGAATCACCCGGTGCCTCATCTGCGGGATGCCATAGTCTTCCGATTGAATGGTGAAGTCTTCGGGACTCAGCTCACCGTGAGGCGATGTAGCAACACATGACCTAATGTCGTAATACACATCCGGTGCAGGCTGCGAAAGATCCTGCCTGATGCGATCGAAGATGCGCTGACCGCCATTTGTGGAAGAAAGCATTCCCTTGACGTTTTCCATCACGAAAACCGCAGGGCGGAACTTCTGAATGATTCGCAAGTACTCGCGATAGAGAAAGTGCTTTGGATCCTTCTCAAAGTGAGGGTCAACACCGCGCCGACGAGCACGGCCAGCAATGGAGTATGCCTGACAGGGCGGCCCGCCAATCAGAACCCATTCGCTCTCAAAACCTGCAATGGCTTTCCGAATAATCTCGTCCACTTGGCGCTCGGCAACTGCTCCAAGCTCTAGGCAATGCGCTTCGTGGCGCGCCTTTTCGAGCACTCGCCTGACCCTGGGATCAGCAAGAAACTCCAGCTTGTTTATGCTGCCGCGGATATAGTCATAGTAGGTTTCAGGAACGCTGCCTCCTCTTGCAAGCTCGCGATAGATCGCGCGTAGCGTGAGAGTTCTATGCGCCACCTCATCCTTCTCAATAGAGGCCTTTATCTCGAAGATGTGTTGTCCCTGACCATCTCTGACTGCCGAGAACCCCTCGCCCAGCCCCCCGGGGCCTGCAAAGAGATCAATTATTGGTATTGCTTTTCTGCGCATGAGATGAGCTTAAGATATTGGGCGATTGACTCTACTAGGAGCGGGCATAAGGAACAATTGGCCTTATTAAAATCAATGAGATAGCCAACTTACATGTACCCCAAAGATAGGGAGCTACAGATGCGAGCCTCGCTCGCCATTCGTCAAGCTACTCGGCAAGATGACTGTCCCGTCGCGAGTTTGAGCCATGGCCGATTCCAACGCCCAAACCCTTAGAGACTTGGCAGCGGCCCATCTTGCGGCCGTCCTCAAGCGATTGCCGAGTATCCTCGCCTCGCCAGCAGCGCCCATCTAGGGACCAAAAAAAGAGCCCGTACTTTCGACGAGCTCTTCTCTATTTTCAGTGAGTCCACACTAGACTCGTACTAACCGCATTAGAGGCTCAAACCTCAATAATGCAGCCCGTCTCCCAGCAGGCTCCTCGATTACTGTAAGTAGCCCGGCCTCTAAAAGCAGCTTTGTAAAACGAGCAGCGCTTGCACTTGGTATCCCGCTGCCATTAGTAAACCTGTTATTCCTAAAGACGGGATTGGTGAATACGAAGTCAAGAACGTTGACGCTCCACTTGGATGCCAATAGGTCACTAAAGATCTGCTTCATCTCGTCGTATAGGTCACTAATGCTTTCTGCGATCTGCAAATTCCTTATCGCCTGTTGTTCCACTGCCTCAAGAAAAAACATGCACCAGCCTGTCCAATCATCTCGCTCAGAGACCCTTCTCATCGTATCTATATAGGCGTCTTTATGCTCTTCGAGGAATCCGCTTATATAGAAGTGCGGTGCAGAAATTACTTTTGACGACCACAGCATGAGAGTGATCAACATTCGGCCGATACGGCCATTCCCATCCTTAAAGGGATGAAGAGCCTCAAACTCAATGTGAGCTAGTGCCGTTTTTATAAGCACAGGATCGTCGCCAGTATTGATGTAATTAAACAAGGCATCCATCCCATCCTGAAGCCTCTCCGGTGAAACAGGCACGAAAAGAATGTTCCTCTTGCTCTTATCTGCGAGGAAGTTCTGCTCACTCTTATACTGCCCAGGTGCCTTCATCGCACCTCGTCCAAATGAAAGCAGACGCTGATGGGCTGCTTTGATGAGAAATTCTGAAAGTGGCTGCCCCTGCTCCATTGCATTTTGAGCAGCGTTCAAAGCACGTCGATAGAGAATCGTTTCTATAACCTCCGACCTTACGTTTTGAGATTCTTCAGAGCTGTCATCGTAGTCAGCCTCATACTTAAGAATCTCATCCATTGTGCTTACGGTACCCTCCATACGTGACGAGATAACCGCTTCTTGGTTGCGGAGAGGCGCTAGCAATATTTCACTGTTGTGCATGTTTTTAAGCATCTGATCGAAGCGAGCTATCGCATCGGTTGCACGCACGAGTGGAGTCAGGATGAGCTTGTAATCCAGATTCGCAGGCGGGAACTTGTCGTAGTGGTACTTAACAGCACCCTCAAGGCTTTGATCAGTCATACTTGGCCCGCCAAATTTGATCTTCAAATTCTAAAGAATCGTGAAGACTACGAGCATTGACCACAGGAATCAAAGCTTTATGATTATCAAAGTTCCCCGCAGGGTGGAAACCCCAAGAAAAACCAACAGAAACAATTACTTAAATAAAATTTCTCCGCTAGCCTCTCAAAAATGAGGATCAATCTTTTTTGATTCTCAAAAATCACAGTCCGTGATGCTCAATGAGGTTCCACTCTCACTGGTGAAAGCCAAGCTGGTTTGTCTCTAATACCCCTCAAAAAGCGAGAGACAAAGAAAGATTTTTTGCATACATTTCAGTTACTTACGTAAGTATAAGTTAACCTTTGGTGAGTAGCCTCCTCTCTAGGTGAGGTGGCTTGCAGTAGCCCAGCTACTCCAAGATAGGCGCTGTAAGAACTCGGCCGGACTTACTGTAAATGCCTATGGTCGCCTATCCCGCCTGCAAGCGCGCCCAGTCGGTACTGCTCGACCAGGTGTTCCTCCATCTCGATACGGAGAAATTCCAGCAGTTGACCGCCCTGCTGGACGCTCCCCCTGTCCCGAATCCTGGTCTTGAGCGGCTGATGGCCGTGAAAGCACCCTGGGACAAAGGCACCGCATGAGCCTAGAGCTAACAGCCCCGCAGCCCCTCGCTGCTCTCCCTATCCTCGATGGCTTCCCCGGCGGCGAGCCGGTTCTGGATGACTGGCTGAAACGTCGCGCCATCGCCAACCAGGCTAGCGGCGCAAGCCGTACTTTTGTCGTGGTGGATAATGATGGTCGCGTCGCTGGCTATTACGCGCTCGCCGCCGGCGCGGTATCACACGAGATGGCAACCGGTAGCGTCCGGCGCAACATGCCCGGCCCCATTCCCGTGCTGGTGCTGGGGCGCCTCGCGGTTGACCAGCGCGCCCAAGGCATCAGGCTGGGCGCCGCCCTGCTTCAGGATGCTGTCCGGCGGGCTGCCGCAGTCGCTGAGAATGCCGGCGTACGTGCACTGCTGGTGCATGCCTTGAGTGATCGGGCCAGGCAGTTCTATCTGCATTACGGCTTCCAGCCCTCACCCCTGAATCCCCTGACACTGATGCTACGGCTGAGCGCATAGGGATCTTTGTGCTCGCCAGCCAACTCCTTTTCATTTCAGCCTCTCTTGGCGCTTTCGGCGCCACTCCCTCTCAATCGCCCGCCAGCCGATAGCCCACGCCCGGTTCCGTCAGCAGGAAGCGCGGCTGCGCCGGGTCCTGCTCGAGCTTGCCGCGCAGCTGGCGCATGTAGATGCGCAGGTAATGGCCGTCCTCTTCGTGATGCGGCCCCCACACGTCGCGCAGCAGCTGCCGGTGCGTGATGACCTTGCCGGCGCGCCTGGCCAGCGCGGCCAGCAGCTTGAACTCCACCGGCGTCAGGTGGACGGGCTGCCCGGCGACCGCCACCTGGTGGCGTTCCACGTCGATGCTGAGGTCGGCGAATTCGTAGCGCGTCTGCTCCGCCGCGGGGCGTCCGGCCTGGCTGCGGCGCAGGGCCGAGCGGATGCGCGCCAGCAGCTCGCTCATGCCGAAGGGCTTGGTGAGGTAGTCGTCCGCGCCCTCGTCGAGGGCGACCACCTTCTGCGCTTCCTGGTCGCGGGCCGAGATCACGATGACGGGGGCGCCGCTCGCTTCGCACAGCATGGGGATCAGGTCGAGCCCGTCCATGTCGGGCAGCCCGAGGTCGAGCAGGATGAGGTCGAGGCGGGACTCGCTGGCAATGCGGAAGGCGTCCGCGGCATTGCCGGCCAGGCTCACCAGCGCGCCCTTTTCTCCCAGCGTCGTGGCCAGGGTGATGCGGATGCGCTCCTCGTCCTCGATCAAGAGGATCTGCAGGCCCTGCATGGAAGCGTTCATCTAGTCCCCGGCAGCGGTGACGGCGGATTCCCGCGGCAGGGCGGGCGCCTCGGCGGAAATCGGCAGGGTGAAGTGCACGGCCGTGCCCGCGGGCGCGGCCCCGGTCAGCCAGATGCGGCCGCCGTGCGCGGCAATGATGCTGCGGCAGATGGTCAGGCCGATGCCGCCGCCGGTATCGCCGGCATGCAGGCGATAGAACGGCTCGAAGACTTTCTCCCGCAGCGCCTCCGGAACACCCCCGCCCGCGTCGGCGACCACCGCTTCGATAACGTCGTCCCGCACCCGGGCCGTCAGGCACACCCGGGTGCCGGCGGGTGAATACTTCACCGCATTTTCCAGCAGATTGATGAGGACGCGCCCGAGCAGCACGCTGTCGCAGCGAATGAAAGGCAGGTCGTGCGGCACCTGCACCACGAGCTCATGGCTTTGTACCCGGCGCCGCAGCTCGGCGACGGCACCGCCGACGATTTCCTCGAAGGCCTCCCAGTCGCGCGCGAGCTGGAGGTCGCCGCCCTGTAGCCGGGCCATGTCCAGCAGGTTCGTCACGAGATGCAGCATGTGCGTGGCCTCCTCGTGGATGACCGTGCGCAGGCGCCGGTCCGCCTCGGGCGAGAAGCCGCCATCGCCGGCCAGCAGGCTCGAGGAGGCGCCGATGATGGACGCCAGCGGCGTGCGCAGGTCATGCGAGAGCGTGCTGAGGATGCTGTTGCGCAGCGACTCCTTCTGGATGAGCACCTTCTTCTGCTGGATGCGGCGGCGCAGGGCGACGCGCTCCAGCGTCTGCGTGCACTGCTTGAGCATGGTGGCGAGGTGCTCGCGCTGCTCGCGCGTGGCCAGCTCCGCCGCTGCCGCGCTCAGCGCCAGCCGGTAGTGCGCCCGGCCCTCGACCACCAGCGGCATCGCGACGCTCGCCCTGCCGCCCGCCGTTTGCAGCACCGGCAATGTCGCCTCCGGCGCCGCCGCGGCAGCGGCCTCCGTCCCGGCATCGGCCGGCTCGCTGCCCGGCAGGATCGCGACCTCGGCGTGAAAGGCGCGCGCCAGATGCCGGCGCGTGCTCGCGATCGCCTCCGCGTCCGACTGGCTGTCGGCCAGCTCCGCCGAGAGCGCGTACAGCGCCGCGGTGCGCGCCTCCCGCTCCTGCGCTTCCCGGGCCTTCTGGCGCAGGCGCCCCGCCAGCGAGCTGATGACGCCGGCGGTGAGCATCATGGCCGCGAGCGTGAACAGGTAGGCGTAGCCCACCCGGTCCAGATCGAAATACTGCGGGCGGGCAATCGTGTCGTAATGGAGGTTGATGAACAGGAAGACGCTCAGCAGGCAGGCCAGGAGCGCCGGGCCGCGCCCCAGCAGGAAAGCCACCACCACCACGGCGAGCATGTAGACCATGAAGACGCTGGTGCGGTCCAGGTAGGCCTGCTTCATCTGGGCGACCAGCACCGCCACCAGGAGGATGGGCAGCGTGATCAGGTAACTCCTGCAGCGCCGGAGCAGCAAATCTAAAGTCATTATTTACATCTTCCTTACTTGAGGGCCGGCGGGCAACTGGCAATGATCCCAAGTGTTCGTGCCGGGCGTCGTGCCGACGCAGCCGCTCCGGGCTTCGGGTTGCGAGGACCAGCCTCCTCGCAACCCGAAGCCCGGCGGCCTGCCGGCGCCAGCCCCAGGGTATTCGTTCTCTCCGGAGTTTGCCCTGTGCTGGCGCAGGCAGCGGCACGAACTCTTTTTTTGCAATGCGGCGGCGAACGCCACGGCCGCGGAGTCCGCATGCCTGCCAGGACCTATCCCCTCGAACGCCTGTTCGGCCGCGTGCTGTCCCCGCTGGAGCGCTTCCTGCAGCGCACCACGGCCGGCGGCATCGTCCTCATCACCGTCACCGTCTTCACGCTGGCGCTGGCCACCTGGCTGGGCGGCGCCACGCTGCATCACTTCTGGGAGCAGGAGCTCGCCCTCTCGCTGGGCAGCGCCTTCGCTTTGCGCATGAGCCTGCAGCACTGGGTCAACGACGGCCTCATGACGCTGTTCTTCCTGCTGGTGGGGCTGGAGCTGAAGCGCGAGATCCTGGTCGGCGAACTGGCCTCGCTGAAGGACGCCGCGCTGCCGGTGGTTGCCGCGCTGGGCGGCATGGTGGTGCCGGCGCTGGTCTATGCCGCCTTCAATGCCGGCGAGCCGGGCCTTGCCGGCTGGGGCATCCCCATGGCCACCGACATTGCCTTCGCCATCGGCATCCTGGTGCTGCTGGGGCCGCGCATTCCGCGCAACCTCATCATCTTCCTGATGGCGCTGGCCATCGCCGACGATCTCGGCGCCGTGCTCGTCATCGCCGCGTTCTATACCGGCGCGCTCGACAGCATGGCGCTGCTCGCCGCGGCCCTGCTCTTCGGCCTGCTCGTCCTGCTCAACCGCGGCGGCGTGCGCCGGCCGCTGCCCTATGCCCTGCTCGGCCTCCTGCTCTGGTATGCGGTGCTGGCCTCGGGCGTGCACGCCACCATCGCCGGCATCCTGCTGGCCCTCGCGATTCCCTCCCTGTCGCGCCATTCGCCGCGCCAGTTCGACGCGCGCATCAGCGAGCTGCACGCGCGCTTCCACGAGTCCTACGAGAGCGATTCGCCCTACGGCCCGCTCAGCAACCACCGCATGAACGACATCGCCGCCGCCATGGAGCATTCGGCCGCCGCCGTGCAGAGCCCGCTGCTGCGCATCGAGCACGGCATCAACCCCTGGGTCACCTTCCTCGTCATTCCCCTGTTTGCGCTGGCCAACGCCGGCATCGACCTCGGCAGCATCCGCGCCGGCGAGCTGCTGCAGCCGGTGACGCTGGGCGTGGTGTTCGGCCTCGTGCTCGGGAAATTCGCCGGCATCAGCCTGTTCAGCTGGCTGGCCGTGCATTTCGGTCTCGGCCGCCTGCCGGCGGGCGTGGGCTGGGGCCATCTGACGGGAGCCGCCTGGCTGGGCGGCATCGGTTTCACGATGTCGCTCTTCATCAGCCAGCTGGCGTTCGCGGAGGCCGCCTACAGCGAGCAGGCCCGCCTCGGCATCCTGCTGGCCTCGGCGCTGGCGGCCGTCATCGGCCTCGCCTGGCTGCTGCGCACCACCGCCCCCAAATGAATGGGCCGGCGCTCTCGCGCCGGCCCGGGGCACAACAACCGGTGCGTCAGGCGTGGATCTTGTTCAGGCCGCGCCGGATGCCCTGCTCCAGCACCGGCTTCACCAGTTCCGCCACCAGCGGGAACCGGCCCTCGAACTCGATGGTGTAGTGCAGGCGCGTGCCGCCGGGAATCGCCGAGAAGCGCATGACGCCGCGATGATTCTTCAGCGGGCTGCCGCGGGTGATGCGGTACTCGATGAATTCGTTCTCCTTGAAGTCGGTCACCGTCTCCACGAAGGCCGGGCCCGGGCCGATGCGCATCTCGCGCGCCGAGCCGACGCCGTTGCGCGCGCCCTGCCCGTCGCTGATGCGGCGGACCTTCGCCGGCGCAAAGATCACGCCGAGGTTTTCGTGCTCGCCGAGAAAGGCGAACAGACGGTTCACCGGAATCGGAAAGTCCTTGATGATTTCAATATGCCGCCAGCCCACGATAGTCGCTCCCCGCTGTCAGTCCAGGGCGGCTTCCGGATGCAGCGTCATCCGGGCCGCAGAAAAAACCTCAGCTCCGGCTCGCATCCTGCACGCGCAGCAGCATGCCTTCCACCGCCGTCACCTTCACGCGCGTGCCGGCCGGCAGGTCGGCGCCGGTCACCGTCCAGTAGCTGTCGTCGAGACGGACGCGGCCCTGGCCGCTGCGCATGTCCTGCTCGAGCATGGCTTCGCGGCCGACGAAGCGCGCCAGGCGGTTGTTCAGGTCCTTCGCGCCGGCCAGCTGCTCGATGCGGTCCTCGGGATTGGGCCGCACCTTGTACCAGGCCATGGCGGCGACGACCGCGGCAGCGCCGAAGCACAGGCCCTGCGCCACGGCGCCGAGTCCCAGCGTCCCCGTCAGCAGCGCCACCAGCAGCGCGCCCATGCCGATGAAGAGAAAGAAGAACGTGCCGGAGAGCATCTCCACCACGATCAGCGCGATGCCGAGCACGAGCCAGGCCCAGGCCGGATGCAGGGATTCCATGATCAGCCCTTCTTGTTCTGCAGCTCTTTCACGATGTCGCCGATGCCGGCGATGGCGCCGATCACCTGCGAGGACTCCAGCGGCATCATGATGAGCTTGCTGTTGCCGCTGGCGGCGATATTGCCCAGCGCCTCGATGTATTTCTGCGCGACGAAGTAGTTCACCGCCTGGATGTCGCCCTTGGCGATGGCCTGCGACACCATCATGGTGGCCTTGGCTTCGGCCTCGGCGGCACGCTCGCGGGCCTCGGCTTCGAGGAAGGCGGCGGCGCGCTGGCCTTCGGCTTCGAGGATCTGCGCCTGCTTGCTGCCCTCGGCGGCGAGGATGGCGGCCTGGCGCGTGCCTTCGGCCTCGAGGATCTGCGCGCGCTTGAGGCGCTCGGCCTTCATCTGCCCGCCCATGGCATTGACGAGGTCGGCCGGCGGCGTGATGTCCTTGATCTCGATGCGCGTGATCTTGATGCCCCAGGGATTGGTGGCCTGGTCGACGATGGTGAGCAGCTGCGAGTTGATGTGGTCGCGCTGCGACAGCATCTGGTCGAGGTCCATGGAGCCGATCACGGTGCGGATATTGGTCATGGTCAGGTTGCGGATGGCGTAGTCGAGGTTGCTCACTTCATACGCCGACTGCGAGGCGCTGAACACCTGGTAGAAGCACACCGCGTCGATGGTGACCATGGCGTTGTCGCGCGAGATCACCTGCTGCGGCGGAATGTCCAGCACCTGCTCCATCATGTTGATCTTGGCGCCGACCTTGTCGAAGACCGGCATGATGAAGTTGAGGCCGGGCTCCATGGTGCGGGTGTAGCGGCCGAAGCGCTCTAGCGTCCAGTGGTAGCCCTGCGGCACCTGCTTCACGGTCATGACGACCAGCACGATGGCGAAAACGATAAAGACAATGACAAAGGTATCCATCAACAAACTCCCTGGGTTTTTCAACGATATTTGGAATGTGCAGCAGCCGGGGGACCAGCAGGGGGTTCGCGGCTGAAGCCGCTCCCACGGAGACCTTTTCTCGCCGCAGGAGCGGCTGAAGCCGCGAACCCCCTCAGTTCAGCGGCGCCACCCGCATGATCTCCTCCATGGTGGTGAGGCCCGCCGCCACTTTCTGCGCGCCCGAGAGGCGCAGCGGCAGCAGGCCCTCCTTGTAGGCTTCCTTCCTGATGTCGTTGAGCGTGCCGCCGGCCCCGACGATGCGGCGCAGCTCGTTCGACATCAGCATGATCTCATAAATGCCCATGCGCCCGAGATAACCGGTGTCGCGGCATTCGAGGCAGCCCCGGGGCGCGAAGATCTTCTTCGGCGCCGGCGCCTTCCAGGGATGCGTGAGCTCGGCCCACACCGCCGCATCGCACTCCGTTTCCACCTTGCAGTGCGGGCAGAGCGTGCGCACGAGGCGCTGCGCCATGATGCCGAGGATGGTCGCGGAGATCAGGAAGGGCTGCACGCCGAGGTCGACGAGGCGGTTCACCGAGGACGGCGCGTCGTTGGTGTGCAGGGTGGAGAGCACGAGGTGGCCGGTGAGCGCGGCCTGGATGGCCATGTCGGCGGTCTCGAAGTCGCGGATTTCGCCGACCATGATGATGTCCGGGTCCTGGCGCATCAGCGCGCGCACGCCCTCGGCGAAATCGAGCTCGATGTTGTGCTGCACCTGCATCTGGTTGAAGGAGCCCTCGATCATTTCGATGGGGTCCTCGATGGTGCAGACGTTCACCTCGTCGGTGGCGAGCTGCTTCAGCGTGGAATACAGCGTCGTCGTCTTGCCGGAGCCGGTGGGGCCGGTGACGAGGATGATGCCGTTGGGCTCGCGCACCATCTTCTGCCACTTCTCATAATCGTCGCCGACGAGGCCGAGATCCTTGAAGCCGCGCACCAGCACGTCCGGATCGAAGATGCGCATCACCATCTTCTCGCCGAAGGCGGTGGGCAGCGTGGAAAGGCGCAACTCAGTTTCCTGGCCGCGGGTGTTGCGCGTCTTCAGGCGGCCGTCCTGCGGCTTGCGCTTTTCCGCCACGTTCATGCGGCCGAGGATTTTGATGCGCGAGACCACGGCGTTCATGATGAGGTGCGGGAGCTCGTAGATGTTGTGCAGCACGCCGTCGATGCGGAAGCGCACGCGGCCGATGTCGCGGCGCGGCTCCAGGTGGATGTCGGAGGCGCGCTGGTCGAAGGCGTACTGCAGGAGCCAGTCGACGATGTTGACGATGTGCTGGTCGTTGGCGTCGGGCGAGGCGCTGGCGTTGCCGAGCTCGAGCAGCTGCTCGAAATTGCCGACGTACTGGCTGGCGACGGCGTCGGTGGCGCCGGCGCCCTCGATGGCGCGCGCCAGCTTGTAGAACTCGATGGTGTAGCGGTGGATGTCGGCCGGATTGGCGACGACGCGCCTGATGCTCTTGTTGCGCAGCGTCTGCCGGAGGTCCGCCACCCAGTCGCTGTGGAAGGGCTGGGCCGAGGCGACGGTGATGTCGTCCGGCGTCACCCGCACGGCGAGGATGCCGTGGCGGTCGGCGAACTTGTACGACATCACCGGCGTGATCTCGCCGGCGCGGATCTTCAGCGGATCGATGTGGAAGACTGGCTGCCCGGCCTTGCCGGCCAGCCAGTCGGTCAGCATGTCCACGGTCAGCAGGGTCTTGCCGTCGCCCTGGGCGTCGACGAAGTCGAAGTGGGCGATGACCTGCAGCGGATGCCAGTTGAGCTGGTCGCGCGGCCGCGGCGTCGTCGCCACCAGGTTGGCGTCGCGCTGGCTGAGGCGGCCGTCCTTCTGGAGCTCGTCGAGGCACCAGCGCAGGTCGATGCGATAGGAAACGGGAGCTTTGGCGAGGGGCTTGTTCATGTTTTGTGAGTTACCCGGGCAATGCCCCGACTATAACGCGTGGCCGGGGCCGGACAAGGCCGCGGCGCCCATCTTCGCGGCAATTTCCGCCGCCGTCGCAATCCGCACACGGCCGCCCTTGTATTTTCACCGTGCCCCCCTATCTTTCAGCCAACACCAACGACAAGGACTGCCCGCCATGACGCACCCCTTCCGCCTGCTGGCCGCGCCCCTGCTGGCGCTGACCGCCCTGCTCCTCTCCGGCTGCGGCTACAACACCATGCAGGCCCAGGACGAGGCCGTGACCTCCGCCTGGTCCGAGGTGCTGAACCAGTACCAGCGCCGCGCCGACCTCGTGCCCAACCTGGTGAACGTGGTGAAGGGTTATGCCGCGCACGAGCGCGACGTGCTGACCCAGGTCACGCAGGCCCGCGCCGGCGTCGGCAGCATCAGGGCCGACAGCTCCGTCATCAACGATCCCGCCGCCTTCCAGAAATTCCAGCAGGCGCAGGGCGAGATGACCTCGGCACTGTCGCGCCTGCTGGTGGTCGCCGAGAACTATCCGCAGCTCAAGGCCGACCAGAATTTCCGCGACCTGCAGGCCCAGCTCGAAGGCACGGAGAACCGCATCGCCGTGGCGCGCAACCGCTACATCCAGTCGGTGCAGCAGTACAACACCACCGTGCGCTCCTTCCCGAGCAATCTCACCGCCATGGCGTTCGGCCTGAAGACGCGGCCCAACTTCACGGTGAGCAACGAAGCCGAGATCAGCCGCCCGCCGCAGGTGGATTTCGGCACGCCGCCGCCGGGCACGCCGGTGCCGGCGCCCTCCCCCGCTCCGGGCCCGGGCCCCGCGCCCGCTCCGGCCCCCGCGCGCTGACCCTCCGCTGACCCTCCCTTGACCCTGCGCGCTGACCCTCCCTTGACCCCGCCCGTAGGAGCGGCTTCAGCCGCGAACCCGCCGAACCGTTCCCGGTGCGCGCCCACCGGCAGGTTCGCTGCGCATACCAGGCGGTTCGCGGCTGAAGCTGCTCCTACGGGCGGGGTGTGGCTGCGCGCGCTGCGGCTCCTGCTCCTGCCCCTGCTGCTGGTCCTGCCCCTGCTCTGGCTGGGCGGCGCCGCGGCGGCGGAAGGCGACCTGCAGCCCGTGCCGGAGCTGCGCGCGCCCGTCACCGACCTCACCCGCACCCTCGCCCCGGCCGACCTCGAGGCGCTGAACCGCAAGCTGCTCGATTTCGCGCAGTCGCGCGGCAGCCAGATCGGCGTGCTGCTGGTGCCGACCACGGCGCCCGAGGACATCTTCACCTACAGCTTCCGTGTCGCCGAGGCCTGGAAGCTGGGCCGCAGGGGCGTCGACGACGGCGCGCTGCTCGTCATCGCGGTCAACGACCGCAAGTCCCACCTGCAGGTCGGCTATGGCCTGGAGGGCGCGATTCCCGACCTGCGCGCCAACCAGATCGTCGACGACATCCTGCCGCCCCATTTCCGGCGCGGCGATTTCGCCGGCGGCATCGACGCCGCCACCGACGCCATGATCAGGCTCATCCAGGGCGAGAACCTGTCCCTGCCCGCGGCCCGCCCGCAGCGGGGCAGCGGCGGCGGCCCCGGCAACGCCGTGCTCATCGCGCTGATCGCCGGCATCGCCGCCAGCTTCCTCGCCCGCGCCGTGCTCGGCCGCTTCTTCGGCGGCCTCGCCGGCGGCGGCGTCGCCTT
>JBMOQI010000024.1:0-4875 GCA_049320605.1 Pseudomonadota bacterium
TCGAGGAAAAAGACATCCAGATCACGCTCGACAACGACGTGCTGCTGGTGCGCGGTGAAAAGCGTCAGGAGCAGGAAACGAAAGACGGCGGTTTCCACCGGGTGGAGCGCTCCTACGGCAGCTTTCAGCGCGCTCTGAACCTGCCGGCCGATGCCAACCAGGACACGATCAAGGCCGCTTTCAAGAACGGCGTGCTCACGATCACGATGGAAAAGCGCGAGGCCAGTACGCCCAAGCAGGGGCGCTCGATCCCGATCAACGGCTGACGCGGGGCAGCGCGTTTTTCTCAACAACCACAAAGAGATGAGGCACCGTGATCGGCGGTGCCTCGTCAGATCAATCTTTACAGGAGCATCAGCATGGCCAGAAAACAATGCCAAGTCTGCGGCCAGCCCGCCACGGTGCGGGTGGAAGCCAATCTCAATGGTCGCCACAGCACCATGCTGTTGTGTGACGATCACTATCGCCAACTGGTGCGCCAGCAAAAGCGCACCGTCTCACCGCTGGAAGCCTTGTTCGGCTCGCGCAGCGGGCTGTTCGAAGACTTCCTTGGCAGCGACTTCTTCCGCATCGGTGACGACGCACCGTCCATGGCGGCCGATACCGACGAGGTCGTCGATGCCTCGTTCGGCGAACCCGCCCGGGCCGGTACGGGCACCGCGCGCCGTCGCGGCAGTGGGCTCGCCAGCCGTATCAGCGAACAGTCCGAGGCCCTATTGCAGGAGGCCGCCAAACATGCCGCCGAATTTGGCCGCCCCGAAGTCGATACCGAACACCTGCTGCTGGCGCTATCCGACAGCGACGTGGTCAAGACCATCCTGGGGCAGTTCAAGATCAAGGTCGATGACCTCAAGCGCCAGATCGAATCCGAAGCCAAGCGCGGCGATAAGCCGTTCGAGGGCGAGATCGGCGTGTCGCCCCGGGTCAAGGACGCGCTCAGCCGTGCTTTCGTGGCCTCCAACGAACTCGGCCACTCTTATGTCGGGCCGGAGCATTTCCTGATCGGGCTCGCCGAGGAAGGCGAAGGTTTGGCGGCCAACCTGCTGCGCCGTTACGGCCTCACGCCGCAAGCGCTGCGCCAGCAGGTAAGCAAGGTGGTCGGCAAAGGGGCCGAGGATGGCCGCGCCGAGACGCCGACCAACACGCCGGAACTCGACAAGTATTCGCGCGACCTCACCAAGATGGCGCGCGAGGGCAAGCTCGATCCGGTCATCGGCCGCGCGCAGGAGATCGAGACGACCATCGAAGTGCTGGCCCGGCGCAAGAAGAACAACCCGGTGCTGATCGGCGAGCCCGGCGTCGGCAAGACCGCCATCGTCGAAGGGCTGGCGCAGCGCATGATCGCCGGCGAAGTGCCCGAGACGCTGCGCGACAAGCGCCTGGTGGAACTCAACATCAATGCCATGGTGGCCGGTGCCAAGTACCGCGGCGAGTTCGAGGAGCGCGTGCAGAAGGTGCTCAAGGAAGTGACCGAGCACCAGGGCGAGCTGATTCTCTTCATCGACGAGGTGCACACCATCGTCGGTGCAGGCCAGGGTGGCGGCGAAGGCGGGCTGGACGTGGCCAACGTGTTCAAGCCGATGATGGCGCGCGGCGAACTGAACCTGATCGGCGCCACGACGCTCAACGAGTACCAGAAGTACATCGAGAAGGACGCCGCACTGGAGCGTCGCTTCCAGCCGGTGATGGTGCCCGAGCCGACGGTAGCGCAGACCATGATGATCCTGCGCGGCCTGCGCGACACCTTCGAGGCGCACCACAAGGTCAGCATCACCGAGGATGCGATCATCGCCGCCGCCGAGTTGTCGGACCGCTACATCACCGCGCGCTTTTTGCCTGACAAGGCCATCGACCTGCTCGACCAGGCGGCCGCACGCGTGAAGCTGTCGGCCACGGCCCGCCCGGTGGCGGTGCAAGAGCTGGAGTCCGAACTGCACCAGCTGCGGCGTGAGCAGGACTATGTGGCCTCGCGCAAGCAGTACGACAAGGCTGCTGAACTTGGCAAGCGCATCGAGGCCAAGGAAGCCGAACTCAAGAAGCTTGTCGAGGAATGGGAACGCGAGCGCGCCTCGGGCAGCGCCGAAGTCAAGGCCGAGCATGTCGCGCAGATCGTCTCGCGCCTGACCGGCATTCCGGTCAACGAGCTGACGGTGGAAGAACGCGAGAAGCTGCTGCATCTGGAGCAGCGGCTGCACGAGCGCCTGGTGGGCCAGGACGAAGCAGTGCGCGCGGTGGCCGATGCCGTGCGGTTGTCGCGCGCGGGCCTGCGCGAAGGCAGCAAGCCGGTGGCGACTTTTCTGTTCCTCGGGCCGACCGGCGTGGGCAAGACCGAGCTCGCCAAGGCGCTGGCCGAGTCCATCTATGGCGATGAAGGTGCGCTGCTGCGCATCGACATGTCCGAGTACGGGGAACGCCATACCGTGGCACGCCTGGTGGGGGCGCCTCCGGGTTACGTCGGCTACGACGAGGGTGGCCAGCTCACCGAGAAGGT
The DNA here is from genome assembly GCA_049320605.1 of Pseudomonadota bacterium. Taxonomy (GTDB): domain Bacteria; phylum Pseudomonadota; class Gammaproteobacteria; order Pseudomonadales; family Moraxellaceae; genus UBA2031. The sequence goes on from JBMOQI010000024.1 coordinate 2,492, forward strand.
GCGGCGCAAACCCTACAGCGTGTTGTTGCTCGATGAGATCGAAAAAGCGCACCCCGACGTCTACAACATCCTGCTGCAGGTGTTCGACGACGGGCGGCTCACCGACGGCAAGGGCCGGGTGGTGGATTTCACCAATACCATCATCATCGCCACCTCGAACTTGGGCTCGGACATCATCCAGCGTCGGCTGAAGGCCCGTGGCGCCGCCGGCGAGGAATACGAGAAGACCAAGTCCGAGGTGATGGACGTGCTGCGCGGACACTTCCGCCCCGAGTTCCTCAACCGCATCGACGAGATCATCGTCTTCCATGCGCTGGGCAAGGAGGAGATCCGCCATATCGTCGGCCTGCAGCTCGATCGTGTGGCCCGCAACGCCGCCAGCCAGGGCGTGACGCTGACCTTCGATCAGACCTTGATCGACCACTTCGCGGAGGAAGGCTACAAGCCCGAGTTCGGCGCGCGCGAGCTCAAGCGGCTGATCCGCAGCGAGCTGGAAACTGCTCTGGCGCGTGAGATGCTGGGTGGCGGTATCGGCAAGGCCGATCACGCCAGCGCCCGCTGGGACGACAAGGCCGAACGGGTGGTTTTCGAGCGCCAGGAGCCACCCGCGCAGCCGGCCGAGCCTGAGAAGCCCGATGCCGCGAACGTGGCCGAGACGCCGCCGAGCGACGCGAGCAAGCCTGCGCGCAAGAAGAAGTCAGCGGGCGGCGAATCTTGAGTCATGGGGAGGCTGTCGTGTCCGACCCCAACGGGCTGACATGGGCAGCCACCCTCGTGTCGCTGGCGGTCGCTATCCCCACAGCGGGGCACGCGGTCATCTACAAGCGTGACCCGCGCTCGGCCACGCTGTGGGTGCTGCTGATCGCGCTGTTGCCGCTGGGCGGTTCGCTGCTGTATGGGCTGTTCGGCATCAACCGTTACCAGCGGCGGGCGCGGCGGCTGTTTCCGGGGGCAGATCCTGCTGTTCGGCAGGACCTCGCGCCTACGATGCCCCAGGCCGTATCGGCGCCGTTTGCCGGCCTGGCGCACCTGGTGGGACGTGCCACCGGCCAGTCGCTGACCAGCGGCAACCGCATCGAGCCGCTCGTCGATGGCGAGCAGGCCTACCCGGCCATGCTCGCTGCCATCGAGTCGGCGCGGCACAGCGTCGCGCTGGCTTCGTACATCTTCGACAGCCAAGGCATCGGGGCGCAGTTCGTCGATGCGCTGCGCCGGGCTCATGAGCGCGGCGTGCAAGTGCGGGTGCTGATCGACGACGTCTATGCCCGCTGGTCGCCCCGCAGCGCCTACCGCGCCTTGCAACGCGCCGGCGTTCCGGCGGCGACGTTCAACCCGACGTTGATTCCCGCGCGCCTGCATGCCGCGCATCTGCGCAATCACCGCAAGCTGCTGGTGATCGATGGCGAGACGGGTTTCACCGGCGGCATGAACATCTGCAGCCCGTATTGGCGGCCCGATGCGCCGGGCCGGGCCTGTCACGATTTGCACTTTCGTCTGCGCGGGCCGGTGGTTGCGCATCTGATGCGGTGCTTCACCGATGATTGGTGCGATACCACGGGCGAGCGGCTCAGCAAGGGTTTCTGGGGCGAACCGCCCGCAACGGCTGATGAGCAAGGAACCTCTTGGGCGCGCGGCATCGAGGCCGGTCCCGATGAGGCCCTGGACAGGATGCGCTGGACCTTCATGGGCGCTTTGAGCGCGGCGAAGCATTCGGTGCGCATCTGGACACCTTACTTCGTGCCCGATCAGCCGATGATCGCGGCGCTGAGCACGGCCGCGTTGCGCGGCGTGCGCGTCGAGGTGCTGACGCCCGCAAACGGCGACCATCCCACGGTGCAATGGGCCGCGCGCGCCCACTACTGGCAGGTGCTGGAGCACGGTGTACGCATCTTCGAACGGCCTGGCCCGTTCGACCACAGCAAGCTGATGCTGATAGACGGCCAGTGGTGCTGCCTGGGTTCGGCCAATTGGGATGCGCGCAGCCTGCGCCTCAACTTCGAGTTCAATGTGGAGGTGTACGACACCGCGCTGTCTACGCGGCTGGAATCCCTTTTTGATGCCGCTCGTGATGCGTCGGGCGAGATATCGGCGAAGGCGTTGCGCGCCCGCCCGCTGGCCATCCGCTTGCGCGACGGGGTGGCCCGTCTGTTCACCCCCATTCTCTAGCGACACGACTTGCGAGGAACATTGCCCATGGAAAAGAAAGATCAATGGAACATTGGCTACTGGATCGTCGCCGGCCTGTTGCTGCTGACGCTGCAGAACTACTGGCAGGCGGCCAAGACCGTCGAGCCCGTGCCCTACAGCGAATTCGAGAAGGCGCTGGCCGAGGGGCGCGTCGCCGAAGTGCTGGTGTCGGACCGCACGGTCACCGGGCGCCTGAA
>JBMOQI010000025.1:0-44768 GCA_049320605.1 Pseudomonadota bacterium
CCGCCGGCCCGCAGACGACGCGCGCCCGGGCGCCGGCGGCTCTTGCCGCGGCCACGGCGGCCGCGCCGGCGGCTGCCGCCCCGGTCCGGGCCGAGCGCCCCGCCACGGCGCCGGCGGCTACGCCTGCCGCCGCCCCCGTCTCCAATGTCGTGCCGTTTCCGCCCGCGGCCGCACAGCCGCTTCCGGTCGCTGCGGCGCCCGCGCCCGCGCCGGGCGATCCCGCCGCCCTCTGCAACCCCGAAGCCTGGGAGCAGTGGGTACGCGACAGCGGCCTCGCCGGCGGCGCCATGAACCTGGCGCGGCATACCGCGCTGGCGGCAGCGGGCGCGGACGGTTTCGAGCTGCAGCTCTCGGCACGCCACGAGATCCTGGCCAGCGGCCTCTCCTTCGGGCAGATCGAGGCGGCGTTCCAGCGCCAGTTCCCCGAAGCGCGGCTGAAGCTCGCCCGCAAGGAGCCGACCTACACTGTCCCCATGCAGCTGATTGCCGCGCGCCGGCAGGCCCGCATCGCCGACGCCGAACAGACCCTGCGCAACGACCCCGTGGTGCGCGTGCTGATAGAAACCTTCCAGGCCGAGCTCCTGCCGGATTCGATTACACCGATTGATTGAGGTATGCCATGAACATGCAGCAACTGATGCAGCAGGCCCAGCGCATGCAGGAACAGATGCAGAAGCAGATGCAGAAGGCGCAGGAGGAGCTGGCCACCACCGAACTCACCGGCGAGGCCGGCGCGGGCCTGGTGAAGATCACGATGACCGGCCGCCATGATGTCAGGCGCGTGCAGATCGACGACAGCCTGCTGAAAGAAGACAAGGAAATGCTGGAAGACCTGATCGCCGCCGCAGTGAACGACGCCGTGCGCAAGGTCGAGGACTACAGCCAGAAAAAAATGGGAAGCGTGACACAGGGACTCAACCTGCCTCCGGGCATGAAGCTACCTTTCTGAGGATTTATCGATGCGTTTGCGCAATTTTTCCCCGCTGCTGTTGCTCGCCGTCGCCACTTTCGCCGAGGCCGACGGTTTCCGCCTCGCCAATCGCGAAGGCCGCCTGACGGAATACTCCGGCATGGCCACGCTGAACGGCCGCTTCGAGCGGCGCCAGGATGCCGAGACGCTGGTCTGGCGCGGCGACCGTATCTGTTTCTGGCCGGACGGCGAGGGCGCGGCGAAGCTGCCGGGAGAACAAAGGGAGGAGCGCTACTTCTGCTTCTCCAACCACAGCGGCGCCCTCGCCAAGCTCAAGCTGCCGGCGTTGCCGCAGGAGGGTCATTGCGGCGTCGCCGGCACCGCCAGGGTGGCGATTTCGCGTTTCGTCGTGGAAACGGGCAATGCCTTCGACCAGGCCTGGCTGGACCGCGTGGACGAGCTGGGCCCCCCCTCGCCCCTGCCCTGTCCCTGAGGTGATGGCGTTGAGAGGTTCCGCATGTTCCTGAGCCCGCTCATCACTGAACTCGTCGAGGCGCTGCGCGTGCTGCCCGGCGTCGGCCCGAAGTCGGCGCAGCGCATGGCGCTCTACCTGCTGGAGCGCAACCGCGCCGGCGGCCGCCGCCTCGCCGAGGTGCTGGCGCGGGCCATGGAGGACGTGCGCGAATGCGCCGACTGCCAGACCCTCACCGAGCAGGAGCGCTGCGCCATCTGCGCCAATCCGGCGCGCGACCGCAGCCTGCTCTGCATCGTCGAGACGCCGGTTGACCAGGTCGCCATCGAAGGCTCGGGCTCGTTCCGCGGCCTCTACTTCGTGCTCAAGGGACATCTCTCGCCCCTCGACGGCATCGGCCCGAAGGAGCTCGGCATTCCCCGCCTGCTCGAGCGCGTGCGCAGCGGCGAGGTGAAGGAGATGATCCTGGCCACCAACCCCACCATGGAGGGCGAGGCCACCGCGCACTACCTGCGCGAGTCCCTGCGCGACCAGCCCGTCGTCGTCAGCCGCATCGCCCACGGCGTGCCCATGGGCGGCGAGATCGAGTACGTCGACGGCAACACCCTGGCGCATGCCCTGGCGGGCCGCAAGGCGCTCTGAGGCGCGGCTCCGGCTGTTCGCCGGATGGCGCTCCCTGTAGTCTCCCCACAGCGACAGACCCTCCCGACTTCGCGGCGCGGACAGCCGGCTAAACGGAGCGGGCAAACCAGGAGGAACCCCCATGAGCTACAGCGAATATTTCAACGCCACGCACGAGGAAGTGCGCCGCACCCTGCGCAAGATCGTTGCCGAGCACATCGCGCCGCACGTCAGCGAGTGGGAAGAGGCGGGCACCTTTCCGCGCGCGCTCTACAAGACCCTGGGCGATGCCGGCATTTCCGGCATCGGCTATCCCGAAGCGCTGGGCGGCATCGGCGAGGGCGACGTCTTCATGAAGATCGCCGCCAGCGAGGAGCTGATGCGCTGCGGTTCCGGCGGCGTCGTGGCCAGCCTCGGTTCCATGGACATCGGCCTGCCGCCCATCGTGAAGTGGGGCAGCGAGGAGATGCGGCAGCGCGTGGTGCCGGCCGTGCTGCGCGGCGAGAAGATCGCGGCGCTCGCCATCACCGAACCGTCGGGCGGCTCCGACGTCGCCAACCTGAAGACGCGCGCCGTGGACTGCGGCGACCACTACAAGGTGAGCGGCGCCAAGACCTTCATCACCTCCGGTATCCGCGCCGACTACTACACCGTGGCCGTGCGCACCGGCGGCGAAGGCTACGGCGGCATCAGCCTGCTGCTCATGGAGAAGGGCATGCCCGGCTTCACCACCGGGCAGCCGCTGAAAAAGATGGGCTGGTGGGCGAGCGACACCGCCGAGCTTTTCTTCGACGAAGTGAAGGTGCCGAAGGCCAACCTCATCGGCGGCGAGAACGCCGGCTTCTTCGTCATCATGACCAACTTCCAGATGGAGCGCCTGAACCTGGCCGTCATGGCCAACATGACTTCGCAGCTCGCGCTCGAGGAATGCCTGCGCTACGTGCAGGAGCGCGAGGCTTTCGGCAAGCCGCTCTCTAAGATGCAGGTGATCCGCCACAAGCTCGCCGACATGGCGACGCAGCTCGAGGCCAGCCGCGAGTTCGCCTATCGCATCGCGGCGCGCATCGAAGCCAACGTGCCGTCGGTGAAGGAGGTGTCGATGGCCAAGAACTTCGCCACGCGCACCAGCGACTACATCACCTACGAGGCCGTGCAGATCTTCGGCGGCATGGGCTTCATGCGCGAGACGCTGGTCGAGCGCCTCTACCGCGACAACCGCATCCTCGCCATCGGCGGCGGCACGCACGAGATCATGAACGAAGTGATCGCCAAGCAACTGGGACTCTGATTGAACATCGTACACATCACGGGCAATGCCGCGCTCGCGCAGCTGGCGGGCGAACTGGCGGGGCGCGAGCATGTCGCGCTCGACACCGAATTCATGCGCGTGGATACCTTCCACCCGCGCCTGGCGCTGATCCAGATCGGCGACGGCGACACCGAGTACCTCGTCGATCCGCTCACCATTAGCGATTTCACGCCGCTGCAGCCTCTCCTGTTCGAGGCGCGCCCGCGCAAGCTGCTGCATGCCTGCTCGGAGGACATCGAAGTGCTGACGCGCCTGCTCGGCGAGATGCCGCGCGGCATGTTCGACACGCAGATCGGCACCGCCTTCCTCGGCCAGGGCCTGCAGGTCGGCTACCAGAAGGCGCTGCAGGACAATATCAACGTCGAGATCCGCAAGGACGAGTCGCGCTCGGACTGGCTGCTGCGGCCGTTGACGCCGGGCCAGATTGCCTATGCCGCGCTCGACGTGAAATTTCTGCCGGCGCTTTACGAGCATGTGCAGAGCGAACTCGCGCGGCGCCGCCTGGTCGCCTATTTCGAAGCCGATTGCCGGCTGATGCTGGACGAGCTGAATTTCACGCCGGTGCCCGCGCTGCTCTACCGCGACGTCAGCAATGCCTGGCGCCTGCGCCGGCAGGAACTGGCGGTGCTGCGCGCGTTGACCACCTGGCGCGAGGAAGAAGCGCGCCGGCGCGACACGCCGCGCGGCTTCCTGATCAAGAACGGCAGCCTGTTCGAGCTGGCGCGCAAGCAGCCCGGTACGCTGCAGGCGCTCTCCGCCATCGAGGACATGACGCCGCGCATCCTGCGCCGCGAGGGCGAGGCCATCCTCGCCCTCATCGACGCCGCCGGAAAACTGCCGGAGGAAGCATGGCCGGCGCGCCTGCCGACGCCGTTGCCGCGCGAGGCGCGCGATCTCTTCGACCGCCTGCGCGCCAGCGTGAAGCCGGTGGCGGAGAAGACCGGCGTGCCGGAGGAGGTGCTGCTGCGCAAGAAGCACGTCGAGGCGCTGGTGCTGGGGCGCGTCGATCTCGGCGCCGAGGCGCCGCTGCCGCGCGCGCTGCAGGGCTGGCGCGGCGCACTGCTGCTGCCGGTGCTGGAGCCGGTGCTGGCGGCGGCGCGCGCAGAACTCGAGGAATGGGGCCGGGAACGGCGCAGGGCGGTGGAGGAGCTGCGATGAGCCTGCTGCTGATCTCCGTCTACAAGAGCGGCAAACGCGACGGGATGTACCTGTACGTGCCCAAGGCCGACGGCCTCGGCAAGCTGCCGGCGCCGCTGCTCGAGGTCTTCGGCAGGCCGCAGCACGTCATGGACCTGCCGCTGAAGCCCGGCCGCGATCTCGCCCGCGTCGACGCCGAGAAACTGCGCGCGGAAATCGCGGCAAAAGGCTTCTACCTGCAGATGCCGCCGCCCCGGGAAGACTACCTGCTCGACCTCTATAATCCCGACGCCAGCAAATACCGGGACCTGCCCCAATGAGCGCCGCTTTCTTCAGCGTGGTCGACGCCAACCTCTGCACCTCGGCGCAACCTTCCGCGGAGCAGCTCGCCACGCTCGGCGCGACCGGCCTGCGCCACGTCATCAATCTTGCGCCGCCGAGCTCCGCTCACGCCGTGGCGGATGAGGCCGCGCGCCTGACGGCGCAGGGCATCACCTACCTGCAGATTCCCGTCGAGTGGGAAAACCCCCTGGCGGCGCAGTTCACGCTGTTCGCGCAGGTGCTCTGGGCCATGCGTGAGGACGCCGTGCTGGTGCACTGCGCCTGCCATAGGCGCGCCTCGGCCTTCGTGTTTCTTTATCGCGTGCTGCACGAGGCCGCCGATCTCGGCGAGGCCGCCGCCGTCCTGCACGCGATCTGGCAGCCCGCAGGCGGGTGGCGCGACTTCATTGCCGGCCAGCTCGCCGGCGGAGGCCTGGACTATGCCAGCGTCGCGCCGGCCTGAGGTTTTGCGCGAGCGCTTCTGGGAGCGCTTTCCGCTGAAGTCGCTGAACAGCGCGGAATGGGAAGCGCTCTGCGACGGCTGCGGGCGCTGCTGCCTGCACAAGCTGGAATACGAAGACACCGGCGAGATCGCCTATACGCGCGTCGCCTGCCGCCTGCTCGACCTCGGCACGGCGCGCTGCGGCGATTATCCGAACCGGAAAAGGCAGGTGCCGGACTGCGTGCAGCTGACGCCGGCCAGCCTCGACGCGATCGACTGGCTGCCGGCGACCTGCGCCTACCGCCGCCTCAACGAGGGCCGCGGCCTGCCGCGCTGGCATCCGCTGGTGAGCGGCACCGCCGACACCGTGCGCACGGCCGGCATCTCGGTGATCGGCCGGGTGCTGCCGGAAACGGAGGTGGACGAAGACGAAATCGAGGCGCAGGTGGTGCGCTGGATCCGCATGTACTGATTGTCGAGGATAGGGAATGGCATACCTGATTGGCTGGCTGATCTACCTGGCGATGGCCGTGCTGCTGCTGGCCGGTTTCGAGCGTTACCTGGCGGGGTATATCCGTCTTCGCCAGCGGCGCATTTTCTGCCGCAGCGTGCTCGCCCTCGGCCTGCTCACGCCCGGCCTCGCCCAGGCGGACGGCAGGTATTACCTGGTGCCGGCCTGCATCGAGGTGCTGTTCAACCTGCTGGCGCATTCCTACGGCGCCGCGCTCAAGGCGGCGCTGCCCCTGCTGCTGGCCTCGACGCTGGTCTTCGCCGGCCTGTTCGTCTACGAGACCCGCTGCCGCGACCGGGACGGCGACGGTGACGGCCCGCCTGAACGCGAAGAGCCTTCGCTGTAATCCGGGGGCATCCGTTCGCGGCTGAAGCCGCTCCTACAGGCCAAGACCGTAGGAGCGGCTTCAGCCGCGAACCGCCCGGCAGGCCAAGACCGTAGGAGCGGCTTCAGCCGCGAACCGCCCGGCAGGCCAAGACCGTAGGAGCGGCTTCAGCCGCGAACCGCCCGGCCCCGACCCGACTCCCGCCCCGCCTTTTTCGCAGCCCCTGTGAAAGGATTTTGACGCTGCCTATACTGGCCGTCCTGCCCATGCACAGCCGGGGGATTTCCATGCAGTTCCAGGGTACCGACGCCTACGTCGCCACCGACGACCTCAAGCTCGCCGTCAACGCCGCCATCGCCTTGCAGAAGCCGCTGCTCATCAAGGGCGAGCCCGGCACCGGCAAGACCATGCTGGCCGAACAGGTGGCCAACGCCCTCGGCCTCAGGCTCATCCAGTGGCACATCAAGTCCACGACGAAGGCGCAGCAGGGCCTCTACGAATACGACGCCGTCTCCCGCCTGCGCGATTCGCAGCTCGGCGACGACCGCGTGCACGACATCCGCAACTACATCAGGAAGGGCAAGCTCTGGGAGGCCTTCGATGCCGACGTGCCCCTGGTGCTGCTGATCGACGAGATCGACAAGGCCGACATCGAGTTCCCCAACGACCTGCTCACCGAAATCGACAAGATGGAGTTCTTCGTCTACGAGACGGGCGAAACCGTCAGGGCGAAGCGCCGGCCCATCGTCATCATCACCTCCAACAACGAGAAGGAGCTGCCGGACGCCTTCCTGCGCCGCTGCTTCTTCCACTACATCACCTTTCCCGAGGCCGACACCATGAAGCGGATCGTCGAGGTGCATTACCCCGGCATCAAGGCTTCGCTGGTGCGCGAGGCCATGGAGATCTTCTTCGACCTGCGCAAGGTGCCGGGCCTGAAGAAAAAGCCCTCGACCTCCGAGCTCATCGACTGGCTGAAGCTGCTGCTCGCCGACGACATCCCCGAGGACGTGCTGCGCAGCCGCGACACGCGCAAGGCCATCCCGCCGCTCTACGGCGCGCTGCTCAAGAACGAGGCCGACGTGCACCTGCTGGAGCGGCTGGCCTTCATGAACCGTCGCGAAGGCTAACGGTTTTCTTCCTCTCCCCGCGGGCGGGGAGAGGGCTGGGGTGAGGGGCAGCGGCTTCGTTCATCACCCCTCACCCCGATCCTCTCCCCCTGCATGGGGAGAGGGGGAGAAAGCGCCAATGCTCATCAACTTCTTCTTCACGCTGCGCGAACATCGGGTGCCGACCACGATCCGCGAGCTCATGGATCTGATGCAGGCCCTGCAGCAGGGCCTGGTCTATGCCAGCGTGGACGATTTCTATTTGCTGGCCCGCACCATCCTGGTCAAGGACGAAAGGCACTTCGACAAGTTCGACAAGGCCTTTGCGCAGTACTTCGAAGGCATCGATTCGCTCGCTCCCGAGCTGCTCTCCAAGGCCATTCCCGAGGACTGGCTGCGCAAGGCAATCGAAAAGCACCTGTCGCCGGAAGAGCTCGCCCAATTGCAGAAGATGGGCTCGCTGGAAAAGCTGCTGGAGGAATTCCGCAAGCGCCTCGAGGAACAGCACAAGCGCCACCAGGGCGGCAACCGCATGGTCGGCACCGGCGGCACCTCGCCCTATGGCGCCTACGGCGCGCATCCCGAGGGCATCCGCCTCGCCGGCGAGTCGCGCAACAGGCGCGCGGTGAAGGTCTGGGAGAGGCGCGAGTTCCGCAACCTCGACGATTCCGTCGAACTCGGCGTGCGCAACATCAAGCTGGCGCTGCGCCGCCTGCGCAAGTTCGCCCGTACCGGCGCCGAGGAGGAACTCGACGTCGACGACACCATCCGCGCCACCGCGCACAAGGCCGGCCTGCTCGACATCAGGATGCGGCCCGAGCGCAGGAACAAGGTCAAGGTGCTGCTCTTCTTCGACGTCGGCGGTTCCATGGATCCCTACATCCGCATCTGCGAGGAGTTGTTCTCCGCCGCGCGCACCGAGTTCAAGCATCTCGAATACTTCTACTTCCACAATTTCATCTACGAGGGCGTGTGGAAGGACAATATGCGGCGCTGGAGCGAGCGCAGCAGCCTCTGGGACATCATCCACAAATACGGCAGCGACTACCGGGTGATCTTCGTCGGCGACGCCACCATGAGCCCCTACGAGATCATTGCCGCGGGCGGCTCCGTCGAGCATTTCAACGAGGAGCCGGGCGCGGTCTGGATGCAGCGCCTCACGCAGCATTTCGAGAAGATGATCTGGCTGAATCCGGAGGCGCAGGGCGGCTGGAGCCATACCCAGTCCATCGTGCAGGTGCGCACGCTCATGGAGGGGCGCATGTACCCGCTGACCATCAAGGGAATAGAGGAGGGCATGCGGTATTTGAGCCGTTGAAAATTCTGCAAACCACTCGCGGAAGTAAGCCGCGACCTACACGAGCTTCAGCAGTTATCGGAGAAGAAATAATGAGAAGGGTTCTGTTTGCCGTTGTGCTGGCCATAGCGGGATGCGCGACCAATTACGCGCAAAAACCGGCGGAGGTTGTGGCCCGGAAAGTTGAGATCAGGGACTCCGCCCGCGACAGCTTCGTCGCCTACAGCGCGCCGGCGGCGCGCCAGGCATTGAGTGACGGAGTCTTCGAGTCCTATGCCGATTACCGGCTGGCAGCAAGGAAGGACCGCGCTACCGGCGTATTTACCTATAGCCTCTTTGTGGTGGTCACCTATGCGGGGGACTGGCGGCAATATGATTCTGTGAGCCTTCCAGGCGGAAGAACGCTAGCTGCCAAGGCGTTAAGCAAGAGAGTGGACTTCTGCGGAGCGGGCTGCCAGATCAATGAGGCAGTGCAGGTCGACATCCCTCCTGAAGAGCTGGCGAAGTGGGCTGCCGGTGGCGTTCAAATTCGCCTCAATGGTCGCCTGGGCCAGTACGTGGTTTTGGAGATCAGCCGGAATTACGTCCTTGGCTTCGTGAAGGCGGCCATGGCCTAGGGTTGCGCTCTCGGTTTTATCCGCGTCCAAAAGACCCTCCAGCCCAACACCGCCGTCATGGCGGTGTTCGTGTGTCTCACTCCGAGGGCTTCATTTATCGCGCGGCATCAGGCATCTGCCGGTCTTTTTAGTGGGATTGAATCCCTGGGTCGGGCTTCAGCCTGACCGCGGCGCTGGATGCGAGGCCGTCGTCAGGCTGAAGCCCGACCCACAGAGATTCCGCTCAATGCAGCTTCAGCGCCGGGCCCGAAGTGCGCGAGAGCAGGTCCTTGGTGAAGAACACCAGCATGCGGAAGAAGCCGTGCAGCGAGGTCTGGTGCATGCGGTAGAGCGAGCGGTACATCAGGCGCGCTACCCAGCCGCGGATGTTGACGTTCTTCATCAGATTGCCCATCAGGCTGCCGACGGTGTCGGCGCCGGCGAGCGAGATCAGCGAGCCGTGGTCGTGATAGCGGAATTCCGGCAGCGGATCCCCTTCAAGGCAAGCCACGATGACTTTCACCAGGTGGCTGGCCTGCTGGTGCGCGGTCTGTGCGCGCGGCGGCAGCGGCCGCTCCATGCCGGGCAGGACGCAGCTCGCGCAATCGCCGAAGGCGAAGATGTCGGGATCGCGCGTGGTCTGCAGCGTGGGCAGAACCACGAGCTGGTGGAGGCGGTTGGTTTCGAGGCCGCCGAAATCCCTGAGGAAATCCTGCGCCTTGATGCCGGCCGCCCAGACGCGCAGCGAGGCGGGAATGAAAAGCCCGCCGGCGGTATTGAGCCCGGCCGCCGTGACTTCCGTGACCTTCTGCCCGGTCAGCACTTGTACGCCGAGTCTGGCGAGTTCTTGCTGCGCCGACAGGGCGGCGCGCTCGGGCAGGCCGCCGAGAAGGCGCGGCGCCGCCTCGATCAGCGTGATGCTGACCTGCTGCGGCGAGATCTCGTCGAGGCCGTACTGCACCAGCTCGTGCGCAGCGTGGTGGAGCTCGGCGGCGAGCTCGACGCCGGTGGCGCCGCCGCCGACGATGGCGATGTTGAGTGGCGTGACTGCGCAATCTTCGGGCTGGGCGTGCGCCTGCAGGTAGATCTGCAGGAATTTCTTGTGGAAGCGGTCGGCCTGGTCGCGGGTGTCGAGGAAGATGCAGTGCTCGTGCGCGCCCGGCGTGCCGAAGTCGTTGGAGGTGGAGCCGACGGCGACGACCAGCGTGTCGTAGGCGACCTCGCGGCTCGCGGCGATGACCTCGTCGCCAGCGCCCATCAGCGGCGCCAGGCGGATGCGCTTCTGCGCGCGGTCGATCCCGCTCATGCGCCCGAGCTGGAACTCGAAGTGGTGCCTGGCGCCGTGCGCAAAGTAGTTCAGCTCGTCCTGGAAGGAGTTGAGGGTGCCGGCGGCAATTTCGTGCAGCAGCGGCTTCCAGATATGGGTGAGGTTGCAGTCGACGAGCACGATTTTGGCCATGCCGTGGCGGCCGAGGCGGTGGCCGAGCGCGGTGGCGAGCTCGAGCCCGCCGGCACCACCGCCGACGATGACGATGCGATGCAGCTTCTTCATGGGATTACCTGCAGGGGTCGAAGACTTCGCGGCAGCGCGGCTTGGCGCAGCAAGCGCTGGCGTGAAGATTCTGGCGGCGCGGATTGTAGGGATGGGCCCGGGCAAAGGCGAGGCGGCCGCGCGGTGTTTTGCGCGCCGAGAAGTCGGTGGCGAATTGTAGGATAACTCGCCGGCCCGGGCGGACTTGTCGCCCGCGGCGAGGTTTTTGTGGGTCAGGCTTCAGTCTGACCCGCAGAGGCAAGGGTCGGGATCAGGGCAGATGCCGCCCGAGCCATCCCAGCAGGTCCACCATGACCTCGTCGCGGTTGGTCTCGTGCAGGAGGTCGTGGCGCGCCCCGGGATAGAGGCGCAGCGTCACGTCGCGGCTGCCCACCACGGTCTGGTAGGCCTGGGCGAGACGCGCCACGCCGCGGCCCCTGTGGCCGACCGGGTCCTGGTCGCCGGCGAAGAGATAGATGGGCAGGTCGCCGCGGATGCGGCGCATGGCCGCGGGCCGGTAGAGCGCGTTGAGGCCCTGCACGAAGTCGCGCCAGTAGCCGTTGCCGAGCTGGAAGCCGCAGAGCGGGTCGGCGCAGTAGCGGTCGATGAAGGCGGGGTCGCGCGACAGCCAGTCGAAGTCGGTGCGCGCCTGCCTGAAGGCGCGGTTGAAGCCGCCGAAGGAGAGGGCATGGATCACGCGGCTGCGGCCGTGGTCGCCCTGGCGCCAGGCTTCGAAGCGGCCGAGCAGGCCGGCGAGGCGGGTGAACCACGGCGCTTCATAGGAGCTGCCCTCGAGCAGCAGCAGGTTGAGCCGGTCGGGATGCTCCTGGGCGAAGTGCTGCGCCACGAAGGAGCCCATGCTGTGGCCGAGCAGGACCAGCGGCAGTTCGGGGTGGCGCTCGCGGATGGCGGCATTGACCGTGGTCATGTCGGCGAGCACGCCGGCCCAGTTCTGCTGCAGGCTGGTGTTGCCGAGCGCGCCCTGGCTCACGGCCTGGCCGTGGCAGCGGTGGTCGTGCGCGCACACGGCATAGCCGGCGGCGTTGAACGCCGCGGCCACGTCGGCGTAGCAGCCGGAATGCTCGGCCATGCCGTGCACGATATGCACGATCGCGCGCGGGCTCGGCAGCGGCCAGTGCCGCAGGGGAATGCGATGGCCGTCGCCGGCCGTCAGCCAGTCGAGGGAAGGGGTGGAACTGATAACAGGCATGGCGTGGCTCATGACCGGATTGTTCATTATTCTACGGGCCTTCTTAAGGGAATTACTGCTGGAGCCGTCACGGCATGAATGCCGCTGTCCATTACCGCATCGGTTCGCGCCGGCCTGAGGCGCATATTTTCGACGTCGAGCTGACGATCGCCAAGCCGGCACCGGACGGACAGCGCCTGCGGCTGCCGAACTGGATACCGGGCAGCTACATGATCCGTGATTTTTCGAAGCACCTGACCGGGCTCGCCGCGCAGGACGCGCAGGGCCGGCCGGTCGCGCTGCGCAAAACCGCCAAGTCCGAATGGCTGTGCGCGCCGGCGGCAGGGCCGCTCAGCGTGCGCTACGAAGTCTATGCCTGGGATCTCTCGGTGCGCGGCGCGCATCTCGACCGGAGCCACGGCTTCTTCAACGGCACCTCGGTCTTCCTCGAAGTGGTCGGCCAGAGCGGCGGACTGCACGAGGTCGTGATCGAAAAGCCCGCCGGCGCCGAAGGCTGGCGGGTCGCCACCAGCCTGCCGCCCGCCGACGGCACGCCGGCGCTCGGCTTTGGCCGCTACCGGGCCGAAGACTACGACGCGCTGCTCGATCATCCCGTCGAGATGGGCACTTTCACGCACGCCACCTTCACCGCCTGCGGCGTGCCGCACGAGATCGCCCTCACCGGCCGCCATCGCGCCGACACCGGCCGCCTGGTGCGCGACCTCGAGCAGCTCTGCACGACACAGATCCGTTTCTTCGGCGCGCCTGCGCCCTTCGACCGCTACGTCTTTCTCGTCACCGCGCTCGGCAGCGGCCACGGCGGCCTCGAGCACCGCGCCTCCACCGCCCTCATGTGTTCGCGCGACGACCTGCCGCTGGCCACCGAGCCCGCCGCGCCCGGCGACCGCTACCGCACCTTCCTCGGCCTTTGCAGCCACGAGTATTTCCACGGCTGGAACGTCAAGCGCATCAAGCCCGCCGTGTTCCAGCCCTACGACCTCGGCAGCGAAACCCTGACGCCGCTGCTCTGGGCCTTCGAGGGCCTGACCTCCTATTACGACGACCTGCTGCTGGCGCGCGCCGGCCTCATTGCGCCACAGTCCTATCTCGAGCTGCTGGCCCAGCAGGTCACCCGCCACCTGCGCACGCCCGGCCGCTTCCGCCAGAGCGTCGCGGACTCCAGCCTGGATGCCTGGACCAAGTACTACAAGCAGGACGAGAACTCGCCCAACGCCATCGTCAGCTATTACGTGAAGGGCGCCCTGATCGGCCTCTGCCTGGACCTGCTGCTGCGTGAAAAGACCGCCGACCGGGTGACGCTGGATACGCTCATGCAGCGCCTCTGGCGGGACTTCGGACAAACCGGCCGGGGCGTGGACGAGGACGACATTCCCCGCCTCGCGGCCGAGCTCTGCGGCGAGTCCCTGGACGCTTTCTGGCAGAGCGCCGTTTACGGCACCGACGAGCTGCCGCTGGCCGACTTGCTGACGACGCGCGGCGTGGACTGGCTGCTGCGCCCCGCGGAGAATGCCGCCGACGCCGGCGGCAAGCCGGGCAGCGGCGAGACCCGGCCGCGCGGCTGGCTGGGCGCGAAGATCGGCGGCGGCGAGGGCGGGGCGAGCCTGCAGACCGTGTTCACCGACGGCCCGGCGCAGCGCGCCGGCCTGTCCGCCGGCGACGTGGTCATCGCCGCCGACGGCCTGCGCGTCACCGGCGCCAGCCTGGAAAAGATGCTGGCCGCGCATGCGCCGGGCGAGGCCGTCGAGCTGCACGCCTTCCGTCGCGACGAGCTGATGCACTTTGCGGTGACGCTGGCCGCGGCGCCGGCCGACACCTGCGTGCTGACGCTGCCGCCCGACGCCGCACGCCGGGCCCACGCGCTGCGCTGGCTGCTCGGCGAAGCCGCGTAGGTCGGGATGCAGCGGTTTTGTAGGTCGGACTTCAGTCCGACCTACAGAAACCAGAAAGAGTGAATGCCGGCTCCGGCCGCAGCAACAAACGCCGCTCCGCGGCACCCCAAACCAAAAGGCTCCGGCAGGGCTGCCGGAATACGACCGCCGTTTTCTGGCACAATGCCGAGCTCGAAAACCGGTCTCGACCCTCCAGTGAGGAAGACACTCATGCAAGCTGATTTCTGGAAAGACAAATACCCGGCCGACGTGCCCTTCGAGATCGACACCGCCCAGTACCGGTCGGTGAATGAAGTATTCCACGAGGCCTGCCGGAAGTTCGGCGACTACCCGGCCGTCTCCAATATGGGCCACACCCTGACCTACCGCGACCTCGATCGCCTCACCGCGGACTTCGCCGCCTTCATCCAGAACGAAACCGACCTGCAGCCCGGCGACCGCATCGCCCTGCAGATGCCCAATCTCCTGCAGTATCCGGTGGCCGTGTTCGGCGCCCTGCGCGCCGGCCTCATCGTCGTCAATACCAATCCGCTCTACACCGAGCGCGAGATGCTGCACCAGTTCAACGACTCCGGGGCCAAGGCGCTGCTCGTCGTCGCCAACTTCTGCGACAAGGTGGAGAAGGTGCTGCCGCAGACCGGCATCACGACGGTGATCGTCACCGAGCTCGGCGACATGCTGCCGACGGCGAAGCGGCTGCTCACCAATTTCGTGGTGAAGAAGGTCAAGAAGATGGTGCCGGCCTACCGCCTGCCGCAGGCCATTCCCTTCACGAAGGCGATGAGCCGCGGGGCGAAGTACGAGGTGAAGGACGCCGTGCCGGCGCCCGCCGACGTCGCCGTGCTGCAGTACACCGGCGGCACCACCGGCGTCGCCAAGGGCGCCATGCTCGCCCACGCCAACCTGGTGGCCAACCTGCTGCAGATGCGCGCCATGCTGACCGGCTTCGAGCCCGGCAAGGAAATCACGATCGTGCCGCTGCCCCTGTACCACATCTTCGCCTTCGTGGTGGGCTGCCTCGGCAGCATGGACCAGGGCGGTCATGCCGTGCTCATCACCAACCCGCGCGACATTCCCGGCTTCGTGAAGGAACTCGCGAGGTGGAAGTTCACGGCCTTCGCCGGCCTCAACACGTTGTTCGTGGCGCTGATGCAGAACGCCGATTTCCGCAAGCTCGATTTTTCCGCGCTGAAGCGCGTCATGGCCGGCGGCATGGCCATGCAGGTCAAGGTCGCCGAGGACTGGGAGAAGCTCACCGGCGTGCGCATCTGCGAAGGCTTCGGCATGACCGAGACCTCGCCCGCGGTGTCGGTGAATCCGCTTTCCGCCATCCGCATCGGCACCATCGGCATGCCGCTGCCGAATACCCTGGTCAAGGCCGTCGACGACCACGGCAACGAAGTGCCGCTCGGCCAGGCCGGCGAGATCTGCGTGAAGGGCCCGCAGGTGATGAAGGGCTACTGGAACCGCCCGGAAGCCACGGCGGAGATCATCGACGGCGAAGGCTGGCTCAAGACCGGCGACATCGGCATCCTCGATCCCGACGGCTACCTGCGCATCGTCGACCGCAAGAAGGACATGATCCTGGTCTCCGGCTTCAACGTGTATCCCAACGAGATCGAGGACGTCGCCGCCAAGCACGAGGGCGTGCTGGAGTCCGCCGCCATCGGCGTGCCCGACGAGAAATCCGGCGAGGCCGTCAAGCTCTTCGTGGTGAAGCGCGACCCCGGCCTCTGCGAAAGCGTGCTGCTCGCGCACCTGCGCGCCAACCTCACCGGCTACAAGGTGCCCAAGCACATCGCCTTCCGCAGCGACCTGCCCAAGACCAATGTCGGCAAGATCCTGCGCCGCGAGCTGCGCGGGCAGTAAGGCACTGCTTGAAATGACGTCATTCCCGCGCAAGCGGGAATCCAGTGCCTCACAACTGCTTTGCAAAGGCGCTGGTCCCCGCTGGCGCGGGGATGACGCTCTTGCCCCGTCATTTTGGGCGGCGACAGGGCAAGCGCGGGCGTGGTGAAACCTGCCGCCGCTGCCGACTGATCCGCTGCCTTGTCAGGACGGCCAATGCCGGGGCGAGGAAATCCCTTAGCATCGCCGGTGCCTTGTAAAAGAAAAGCCGCTTTGCCGGCGCAACAAGAATTAACCCCCTGGAAGTCCATCATGATTTCGACCAAGCAGTTCCTTTCCCCTGTCTTCCTCGCCGCCGGCCTGATGCTGGCCGGCAGTGCGGCCCTGGCCGACGCGCCCCGCTTCGAAAAGCCGCTGAACATGACCTTCTGCGTGTTCGATCCGGTCGGCACCAAGGGCGATGCCGCCACCCGCGCCAACGACCTCGCGCTGGCGGCGAAGCGGTGGAACATCCATACCAGCATCCGCATCTACATCGACGAGCGCATCGCCTCCGAGGACTTCAAGGCCGGCCAGTGCGACGGCGTCGTGGTGACCTCGTTGCGCGCGCGCCAGTTCAACAAGTTCATGGGCAGCGTCGATGCCGTCGGCGCCGTGCGCGACTACAAGGAAATGCGCTCCGTCATCCAGACCCTGGCCAGCCCCAAGATCGTGCCCCTGACGATTTCCGGCCCCTACCAGGTGATCGGCACCATTCCGCTCGGCGCGGCCTATGTCTTCGTCAACGACCGCAGCATCGACTCCATCGAGAAGGCGGCCGGCAAGAAGGTCGCGGTGCTGGAGTGGGACAAGTCGCAGGCCAAGCTCGTGCAGCAGCTCGGCGCGCAGCCGGTGGCTTCCGACATCACCAATTTCGCCGGCAAGTTCAACAACGGCCAGGTCGACATCGTGGTCGCGCCGGCCATCGTCTACCGGCCGCTGGAGCTGTATCGCGGCCTCGGCACCAAGGGCGCCATCTTCAAGTTCCCGGTGGTGATGATCTCGGGCAGCATCGTCATCAACCGCGAGAAACTGGCGAAGCAGATACCCGACCTCGATGAGCGCGTCGCGCTGATGCGCCAGTATGCCGTCGCGAGCGTGGAGGAGGCCTTCACCTATGTCGCCAAGAGCGAAAAGGACATCGACGACAAATACTGGATGGAGCTGACGCCGCAGGAGAAGGACAAGTACATGCGCATGCTGCGCGAGGCGCGCCTGGCGATGACGCAGGACGGTACCTACGATCCGGCGATGATGAAGCTGCTGAAGCGGGTGCGCTGCGCCCACGACCCCAAGAACTACGAGTGCACGCTGAAGGACGAGTAAGCGGCGACGGCGTTTTCCGGAATGAAAAGGCCCTGCTTCGGCAGGGCTTTTTTATTGCAGCAGATCAGCTTCTTCTGGCGGTTCGCGTGGCGGTTCGCGGCTGAAGCCGCTCCTACAAAGAGCCGCTTCTGTTGTAGGAGCGGCTTCAGCCGCGAACTGCTGCTTGATCACGCCTTTTGATTTCAGCGGCTCACGGTCTGCTGCGGGCAGTTGAGGTGGCGCGAGGACGCGAGCCAGTCGCGGCCGGGATACCAGGAGAAGAGGAACTGGCCGCCCTTGAGCGTGTCGATGATCTGCTTCGCGACGCCCAGGCGCACGGCGGGGCGGCCCCAGCACGCCAGTACTACGAATGGCTTACGCCACATGCCTAAACTCTGCGCCGCGCCATGCCCAAAAAATAGGCGGAATGGCCAGCTCATCTGTCGAGGCCCCGCCCAGTTGACAGGATGACTGATTGGTCAGATATTCGGCCGATAAAGAAAAGATAGCCACATGATGGGCTGACAAAAAAGGTTTGCGGGGGTTTGGAGCGATCAGTTAACGTTAACGCGGGTCGCCGGAAGCCACCCAAGCCACACCCCAGGGAAGATGATAATGAAAACCTATCCTCATCTAAAAACGCCCCCGCTGGCTGCTGCCCTCCTCTTTACCTTTTTGGGCGCTCAGGCTGCGCAGGCGCTTTCCGAGATGGACGATACCGACATGGCCTCCATCAATGGCCACGGTATCGCCTTTCTGCCGGAAAACTTCCAGATAGCCTTCAATGATCTGGCCTATGTACAGGCCATTCCCACCAGCCTGCCCCTGAATACCGCTGTCAACGTGGCCGATTTTTACTGGTACGGCCTGCAGCTGACCGGGGCTAACAATGTCACCAGCCGGGCCGGGCAGACCACGGCAGCCATCAACCCCTGGGGTTCGGCCGATAACCCCTGGATACTGAAAGTAGAAAGCCCGGTCTACCTCAAGTACAGCACCAGCACGGCGGCCACCGCCGCGGCGGCGCATCCGGTATTCAACTATTACGCCCCGCGTGCCCTGGCTACGGATCGCTTCATCGGCGGGGCGGCGGGCGACGGCAAATTTCAAAGCATTGACAGGGGCGGCCTCAAGTACGCCTTCTGGGGCGACGCCATCGTGCGCGATCGCAACAGCGCTGGCTGTGCGACAGCCCCTACTAACTGCGCCGAAATATCACGCATGCAAAGCCAGTCCATCTGGAATGATTTCACACTCAGCGGCAGCCGCTTTTCGATTTTTCAGAACACCTTTGACAGCAGCTTTGGTTTTACCTGGATTAACCGCCTCAACAGCAAAAGCACGGGGGTGATGCGCTTTTCCGTGGCCGAGACCAGCGCATCCAACAACACGGTTCCCGCGACCATCGCCCCCCCGGTGTTTGACAACGACGAGGGCCTTTTTATTACCGATCTGGACATCAACATGATCGTTGGCGTGCAGCACTACCAGCCGGTGATTCTGGATAACGCCGCCGCCACCGACGACCCCGCCACGCCCTGGGATGAAACCCGGAACCTGTCCATAGAAGTGGTGCGTATTCCTAACAGCCCCAGTATTTATGCCGCTTTCAACCGTAATTATGATGTAACGACCAGTGCTGAGCTGGCCAAAATGTGCACCAACGCCACGCTGGATTGCAGCACGGCCACCCACGGCCAGATCAGCATGGGCAACGTCACTTTCAAGGACCCGGCAGGTGCCAGCACCTGGACCTATCATCGCCCCCCCAACCCCCCCTATGGACCTAACGATAACCTGGTCATCGAGCCTGCACAGCCCGCTGCCACCGCCAATGGCAATGCAGGCAGCATGTTGATCGACGGCCTCATGATCAACCACCTTAAAATCGTCACCACCGGCCTATGAACAACCTTTTCCGCGCCCATGCTTGCGGGTGGCTGGCGCTGCTGGCGCTGGCGCTGGCGCCCGCCGCCGTCGCCGATATGCAACCCCTGAGCAATGAGTCTTTGGCCCGGGTCGCAGGCCAAGATGGCATAGGGCTGGCCTTTGAGCTGCGCCTGAATGCCGACGCAGACGGCGTGAGCAAATGCGGCGCGGCCATTCCCCTGCTGGAGTGCCGCATTGCGCTGTCTTTCCATAATCGCGGCACTGCCAACACCAATCAGGAGTGGCTGGTCTTGAAAAGGGTGTCCGGGCGCGTGGTGATTCCCTACCTTGCGCTGGATGCCAGCACTGTCACTTATTCCAGCGACAGCAATCTGCCCACCACACTCCCCGCGGCCAGGTTCGGTTTTGATGACAGCAATCCCATCCGTATTACTAATCTGGTGATTGGCAGTATCGCCATGGAAACCGATACCAGCGCCACTGGCCGGGGCTATATGGCGGCCAGTGAGTCAGGCTTTCTGGGCCTGAAAGTGGATGACAGCAACAGCCTTCCCACGGTGACCACGCCGTTGCCGGGCGTGCACGTCAGCGGCTCAGTCAAGATGTTCCCCTGCAACGCAGATCACAAGTCATGTTGAGGGTCTCATGACAAAAACCAGAGCAGGAAGCTCCCCACGCATCCCCCTCCTCATCCGCGCCCTGGCGCTGACCGGCCTCCTCGGGGCCGCATCGGCCTCGGGCATGATGGAGGAGCTCTCGGACGAGGGCATGGCGGCGGTCTCGGGCCAATCGCTGTTTTCGGCGATCTCCATTGCCCCTGGGGTTGCCGGCGCCACGGGCGGCGCCAATCCCAATGACAAGGTGGGTTTCTACCGTTTTGGGCTGGAAGGCAGCCTGGCCATCAACGCCAACATCGATAAACTGCGCCTGGGCTGCGACGGAACCTCGGCGTTTACCGGGCTCGGCGTCGGCACGTGTGATATCAGTATTGACGATGTGCGCCTGCACGGCGTGGGCACCGACTCGGTGGCCAACTCCAATAGCGGCCTGCCAACCGATTTCTTGCTCAATCAGCCCTTTTTTGAGTTTGCCATCAAAAACCCCGACAACCCTGCTACCCGGCAGATAGTGGGTATGCGTTTTGGCGCGGCTTCGGCGTTGGGGGCGATATCCATCGGTGAAAACCCGGATGTCGAGAATGTGAATGATGACAGCGGCTTAAACTCGCTGTCCGGCGACCTGGTGCTGAATATCCGTAATGCGAAATTAAACAATCTCTATGCCTGTGTAACAGCACTTTGCCTTGTTCCCGTGGGTCCGCTGCAGGCCTTCATTGATGAGAGCTTTAGCCAGACGGTAAGCGTCAAGCGCGCCTCTAAGCTGGATGATCTGGGGCCTTTGACGGCGGTGGTCTCGGGAGTGTTTGGCATTAATGCCGACATTTTGAATGGCCTTAGAATTACCAATGCCCATCTCATCGACCAGCCGCTGGATAACATTCACCGCATTGATATCAAGTCGCCCTGCCCGACACCGGTAACGGATGCCTGCCTGGCCAGTCCCACCCCTACCAAGGATTTTTATATTTCCATGCAGGGGCAGGACATAAGCTGGCAAAAGCCCAGCACCGGAAACTTTGACGGCATCCTGGCCCAGAAAGGCTGGTGGTTATCCGTTCCGCAGGCGGTTTTTCAGGATCTGGTGGTAACCGATCATATCGAGGTTACTTTAGCTGAAGTATTGGGAGGCTTGGTCGGACGTCGTGTGGAGCTTAGCGGCGTAGATCTCGGGCAGCGGCCTACCGATAACTGCTGGGGGAATTACAAGTTCTGTTAAGTGCCTGCTGAAAAGCTTTTGCCTGGCCGGCGGGTTCCGGCCACGCTTTTCTGCAAGCGCTTAAAAAAGCCGGGAAAACAACATGCATTCCAAAACAATCATGAGCCGCCTTTTTGCCGTTATGGCTTCTTGCGCGCTTTCATCCGCCGCCTGGCCCATTGCCGCCCTCAGCGATGAGGATATGGGCAAGGTGGCCGGGGGCGATGGCCTGACCTTGGATATCGTAAAAGCCACCGCCGCGACCGCCACCCAGGCCAGCTGGCAAGACGATACCCGGCAACTGCAACTGCGCGATATCAACCTGAGCAACCTGGACGCCACCATCAGGTTCGATGTGGGGTCCAGCGCGAATATTCCGGTAGTGGCCCTGAACCTGGTGGTGGCGCCTTTCCTGTTCCAGGCAGGCAGCGCCTGCCTGGCCGCTTCAGGCTCGGCGGCGGCCTGCGCCAGCTCTCTGGGCGAGCTGGCGTTCAGAACCACTGCCGATACGACGCTGGATTTTTATAACAGCCGCGGCTTTTTCGATGGCACCGTGCTGGGCAGCACAGCGGGCGGCAGGCTGGGCATCGACATAAGTAATGCCGAGCTGTACCTGGCCCACAACCTGAACAGCCAGCGCAATTTGATCGTGCTTAAAAACCTGTACCTGAAAGGCGCCTTGACCGGGTCATTTTCGATTGATGCCACTACAGGTGTGCGCCTGTTTGGAACGCTTGACCTGCCCCGTGCCGGCGCCATTAGCGGCTTTAACCTGGACGTGGCGGTCAATCCCGCCATAGCCTCCGGCTTCACTGCCGCCGGCTCCTCGACCTTGCTGCATTACGGCATGTCCGGCAGCTTTGAGAATTTTGATTTACGCGCGGGCGGCGGCGGCTCGAACGAGGTGGTCACCGGTGCTGCGGTTAACGATGCCGGGGTCAAAATCTCCTTGTCCACTCAGCTGAAAAACTCTGATTTCGAGTTTGAGTTTGGTGAGGGCGATGCCGAAGGCCATGCTGTGCGCTTTAAAAACTTTGTCAGTTTCATAGATGGCAATGCCGCCAGCCCCGGCGTAGGGACGGTGAGCCTGGGCCAGCTTTACCTGAATGTGTTGCCCGCCACGACGGGCGAGCTAATGGCGCTGCGACCCGGCTTTGGCGCCCTCACGGCAATGGCAGACAGCCTGGGCGTGGCCATACGTGATCTGGAAATGATGGCCTATCCGCGCAATATCTATGTCTACAAGTATTCGGATGCCACGGAAACACTGGCCAATCCGTCAGGGTCGCTGATGCTGCCGCTCTATGATCTGGATGCCAACCTGCTGTTGACGCCGGGCGGGCATCCTGCCCTGGGTGCCGCGCTGCGGCGCGGTATCGGTCTTGATCTGACCGCGGCCTTTACCGGTACCAACGCTCCCGCCACTGCCGGCGCCACCGGTGACAAAATAACCGGCCTCTTGCTGGCCGACACCGCTCCCGGCACGGGTAAATACATCGGCCTGCGCAACCTCAACGGCGCTATCCGCCTGCAGCAGGGGCAGCTCTCGGCCATGGATGCCGTCACCGATGGCTCCACCGGCCTGCGCCTGACGGCTGGCGCCTTGCAGATCAACCTGGATGGTCAGGTGGCCCTGGATGACTTGCCCGATGGCACGGCCGCCAGAAGAATCAAAACCACCGGCCATCTTTTCGGCCTGGGCCTGCAAATCCAGTCCGCGGACAGCATGCTCAGCCTTGTGCCTTCGCCCTCGGGACAGGGCTATCTGGCCTTCAAAGGCAGCCTGAACCTGCTGGCCGGAGACAGCAGCGGCATCGGCAAGTGCGCCGGCAGCGCCAGCGGCAGCGGCACCTGCTTAACCATTACCGAGCCGCTGGATGGCAGCCAGCTTCAGCTGGCCTCCATCAGCGGCAAGCTCAACCTGCTGGATACCCGGATTGATATAGGCAAGGAGCTAACCGCCAGCAGTGGCTTAGGTACCAGCGGGATGGGTACAACCTTTGAGCGTGCCTATATGCGCCTTGAAAACACCGTCCAGTTTGACCCCGGCACGGGGGCCGACGACGTGTTCAGAATAGCGAACATCAATTTCCTGGGCGGCGGCAGCGCCGCCAGCCCTGTCGCCACCACCGCTTACCGTTTTGGCGAGGCCGTCGTCACCGGCGGCGAGCTTTATAGCAAAATCGAACTGAGGCAGCGCTAGCCTGCCTCCGCCGAGCTGCTCAAGGTAAGCGTGCAATAAAGGCAATGACAGAGAAAGGGCAAGGCCAAGAGAGCTGGCCCCGTTTTCCTGGACAGTTTCCCCGGGTTCTATAAGTGGAAGGCCGCCATGGGGTTAAGCTGCCTGGGGTAACGGCAGCGCATTGAGGTAAAACTCATCCGGTGTCAGGCGCTCAAGGCTCGAAGGAGAGCGGTGGGTAGCCACCTAGCCCTTCTTAGCGCCTGGCGGACATCACTGCTTTTTCGGGTTGGTTCGAACGACGGCCTCGGCAGGCTTGAGCGCGCGCTCATTCCGCTCTCCCGCCGGACTCATGGAGACGCTCAACCGGCCCGTACCCTGAAAATCCCCCCGTGCTTTCATGGCCAGGATAGCCAAGGGACCTTGTCCTGACGCCCCACCTTTAAAGTGGAGGCGGGCTAATCCTGGCTCTCTTTCCAGTTCAAGCTGGCTGCTGGCGTCGATGGGCGTGGCGCCGGTCAGTTCAAATTGCGCCGGATTAAAGCGGTATTCGAGACGATCCTGGGAGTGCAGGGGCGTATCGGCGGCGAGGGTGACCACAAACTCCTGATCCGGCCCCACGGCCTCGGGCGCGAGCAGCGACAGCAGGTGCTGGCTGGCATTCAGGTCCACCAGCTTGGGCACCGCTGCGGGTTCGTTCAGCGCAGTCGAGGTGAATGGCAGTTGCGCCCGCTCGCCCATGCGGATGACGCCAGCATCGCCCAGCAGGAAAGCATCGGTGCCGGCGTTCTCCAGACTGCCGGAAATAAACTGCGCATCGTGGGCGGCTGGCGTGCTCTGGCCTCTGACGATATGGGGCGTGATGAGCAGGACGATTTCCGTTTTATTGCGGGTATCGCTTTCGTTGGAAAACAATTTTCCGAGCCAGGGAATCTGGCCCAGAAGGGGCAGACGCGAAGCGCTTTCACGTTGTTCGTTCTTGATCAGGCCGGCCAGCATCTGGGTTTCCCCATTGCGCGAGCGCAGCGAAGTGTGGGTGCTGCGGGTGCCGATCTGATAGGTCAGCAGGCCGGTTGTGCTGCGGACCTCCTTGACGATATTGCTCACTTCCAGATCCATGTTGATGGTCACGTCCCCGCTGGGATGCACGATAGGGGTCGCTTCCAGCTTGAGACCGACGTCCAGGTAGCTGATGGATTCCGTTACCGAGCTGGAGGTTTGATTGACGGTGGTGGTGATGACGGGAACTTTATCGCCCAGCAGGATCTTGGCTTTTTCCAGGTTCTGTACGCGGATTTTCGGGCTGGCCAGGATGTCGGCGGCGCCATCCTGGTATTTCAGGTTGGCAATCAACGCCGGATCCGGCAGTCCGATACGCCAGCTATCGCGGGTCAGATTCTTCAGGTCTTCGATCTTGTAGCCGGTAAAGCCATTGGCGGTTTGCGCCAGCGGGCTTAAGGAGCCGGTCACGGTGGTGGGGAACTGGATGCCGAGGTTTTTGATCTTGTCGGAGCTGATTTCCAGGATTTCCACCTCCAGCACCACTTCGGGTTTTATCACGTCGGCCACGGCGACCAGGCGATCCACCACATTCAGCACATCCTGGGTATCACGCACGGTGATATAGGCCGACGGTTCATCCAGGTAGATGAACTTGGGATTAACCAGCGCCTGGACCTGCTCCATTACTTTCTTGCCGTTCTGGCTGTCCAGAAAATACGTCTTGATGACCAGGTCTTCGTATTGCTTGGCCTTGTCGGCGGCCTTCGGATAGATGAGATAGGTGCTGGCATTCAGCGGTTTGCCCTGCAGTTGCGAGGTTTTGAAAATCAGCGCCAGCACGTCCTTGATGGCCGTGTTCCTGACAAAAATGGTGGTCCTCAGGTCAGAGCGCACATCCTTGTCGAGAATGAAATTGATGCCCGAGCTTTGGGAGAGCAATTCCAGCGCATTGACGACAGCGACGTCCTTCAATTCCAGCGAGATCGGCGTGGTGAGCGCATCGGACAGCTTGAAGGCATTGCGATCGGCCAGGGCCTTTTCAGTGAGCAGGGTATTGCGCAGGAGGCGGGCTTCGGCATTCAGCGGGTTGAGTTGCAGGGCTTTCTCGGCGGCGCCAAGGGCCAGCGCGGGGGCCGGCTTTTTAAGTTGCAGGGCCTGCTCGACATAACCATCGGCCGCCCGGTGCGAAGCGATGAGTTCCAGGCCCTTCCGGGACTCGGCATGATCGGGTGCAATGGATAAAGCGTCGTGAAAAGCGGCGTCCGCCTTGACGTAATCCTTCTGATAGAGATGACGGTAGCCCTCCAGGAAAAGCTGCTGGACGAGTTTGTCCCGCCGCTGAAAATACGTGATGCGCTCCTGGGTGGAGTCGAGGCGCTGCCCCTGTTTCTGCAGCGAGGCGATTTCCTTCTGCAGGAGCGCGGCCTTGTCTTTCGAGGTGCTGGCGCACGCCGCCAGGGCCAGGCTCAAGGCCAGGCAAAGTAAAATCCGCACGGTGTTCCCCTGAAAAAAATCCTTACTCGCCCGCATCAGGGCGAAATCCGCTTCTTATGTCACGGATACCGGCGGTATTGCCTTCGCGGGCATAGACCGGCACCCAGGTGTCGTTGCTTTCCGTCAGCGGGTCGATGGGCACGGCCTGCAAATAACCGGCCTTGACCAGCGTCTCCAGATCGCGTGGCCAGGCATTTTTATCGGCACGGTACTCGTCGATCAGTTTGCGCATTTCCTGCAACTGCTGCTGCTGGGTTTTCAGCTTGGCTTCATCCAGGCGATGAAAATAGCGCGGCGCCGTGAGCGTCACCAGCACAGCCAGAATCCCGAGAACGACCATAAGCTCGATCAGGGTAAAGCCGCCTTCACCACGCTTGGTAGGGAATGCCATTCAGCCCCGTCTCCGTGGATAAGGAGAATACGTCATACACGTCGCGTCCCGCGGAAGGACGATCCGGCGGGCTGTCGTAAGCGCGCAAGCCCCAGGTGTTTTCCGGCGGCGTTTCCGCGGCGCCTTGATAAAACGGATCGCGGGGAATGCGGCGCAAAAAATAGATTTTCTTTTCCGACGGCGATTTGAGATCGCTCATGCCCAGCACCAGATCTTTCAATTGCTCCGGATAGCCATTGGGCGAGGCTCTGACGGAGCCGGCATCGGCGGCCTTCTTGTAAGCATCCAGGCCCTGACGGATTTCCAGCAAGGCCAGGCGCAGCCCCTGTTCTTTCTGACGCTGGGCCTTGAGCGTCAGCGAGGGATAGGCCAGCAGGGCCAGCGTGGACATGATGGCCAATACCACCATGAGCTCGATCAGCGAAAAGCCATGAGGCTTGTGCGGAGAGCGATAAAGAAACGAGGTGGGTATACGGCTTGCCATGGCTTAGTCCATATACACCAGGTAGTTTTCATTGGTGGGCAGATACACAAAGCGCGCTTCGTGTTCGCCCACCGCCACCAGATGATAAATGCCGGCCATGTCGCCGCCATTGCGCACCGAGTACACCTTGCCGTTCACCTCGGCGAAGAGATAGCGCTCGTTGCCACGCTGCAGGGATCCCAGGTATTTAATGACAGGAAGCTTGGGAGGTTCGCTCACCGGAACACTGGGGAGCGAGGCAATCACCGGGGCCGGCGCTACCGCTGCAGGCGCCACCTTTTTGAATTTCAGCGGCTTCATCACACGCTGCCACTGTGGGCGCGGCGCTGGCTGGGTCTCCGCCAAGGCGGGAGAGGCCACGGTAATCAGCAGGAGCACGAGGGCAGGGAGCTTTTTCATCGCGAGTACATTCCCCAGACCAGATCCACCTGAAAATCGCCGCGCTCGTTGTGGTTCACGCTCATGCGCGTCAGCGCAAGGGTGGGTGTGCGCGCCAGCAAGGTGTAAACCAGTTCGCGATAAGCTTCATCGGGCGACACCAGCGTCATCAATACGTTCTGCTGGTTCAGGCCCGCCACGGTGGACGGCGCCGCCTCCAGAGCAACCTGGCTGACCTTGATGCCCCGCTTTCCTGCTGCGTTATAGACCTGCTTGAGGAAATCCTCGGTGGGGTCTTGGCGCGGGAAAAAATCCAGAAACTGCGCCTGACTAACCACAGGCTTGTCCGTTGACGAGCCAAACGTGCTTGCCGCCTGGTAGCGCAAGCGGGAGTCGGCGGCTTGCACTTCCTGGCGCAGGTTCGCGGCGCGATACGCCATCAGCGCGCACGCAACGCCGCATAGCAGCAAAACGAAATGCTGGCGCAGGAGCAGACGAGCGCCCTGCCACGCCAGGCGCTCGCGTAGCGAGGCGAGGTTAAAAGAGGGGCTCACGGGCGCCTCCAGGTGATCGCCACTTCAAACACATAATCGCTGTCTTGCGACTGCACCGTGACGGCCGTGGCCGTGGCGACCGCCGGATTTTTTTTCACGAGGGCGAGCCAGCTCCAGAAAGCGGTGGTCTGCAAGGCGCTGATGCGCAGATGAGCGGGGCTGCCAGCGCTGCTCGCTTCAAAGGACAACAGACGCAGAGCGTTATTTTCGATCCCCAGGAAATTGAGCACGCTATCCCAGGGATAGGTCAGCTCGGCGGCAATGGCGGCTTGGGCGGCATCGTCCGGCGTGGTTGCCGACGGCGTTGGGTGGGGCGCGGAAAACTCTTGCTCCATTAGCGCATAGCGCAGCGACACCAGCCGTTGGCGTTGCGCGTTCGCGTCCTGCCCGATCACAAAAATAAAGAGCACCGTGGCGGCAATCGCGGGCCACGGCAGCCGGCGATGGGATGGCTCCTGCGGCGGCGGACTCAGCACATTGAAGAGGGCGGTCGCTTTGCTCATGTCGCCCTCATCAACAGCGTTAAATCCAGCGCATCAAATCCCGGCGCTTCGGCCTGAGCGGCATTGAGGTGCAGCCGGAATTTTCGGGGGGCTTGGATCCCCAGCAGTTCGGCCAGGGAATGCGCGGTGTCGTCATCGGCAAAACGGTCTTGTGGCAGGCGGCGGCAATGCATCCGCAAGCCGTCTTCTGCGCGCGCCAGCAGTGCCGCAAAACCGGGCTCCGTGTAAAGCAGCGGCTCGCGCGTGGCCTGCAGATGCGCCCAGCTCAGGCTTAAGAGGGGCCGCACGCCGGCCAGGGTAATACCGACCGGCAATAAGGGGCGCAAGGCGTCCAGCTTGCTGCGGGAAAGGCCGCAGGCCAGCCGGGACTGACCAAACGCAGCCGGTGACAAGGTGAACGCCAGGTCCTGGGCCGACAGATCAAAATCCTGTCGCAACAGATTGCTGGCGAGCTCAACGCACTCGATTTCACTTAACTGCGCGCTGACCCAGGGCACGTTCCAGAACAGGAACTGGCTGGAGGGCAGGAATAAATGCAGGCGTGCCGGGGCCGTGAGCGGCAAAAGGGTCAGGGCGTCGCGCAAGCGCTCCTCGAACGCCACGGCAGGCAGCGTTTTTTCCTGCCGGCGCACTTTTTTGAAAGGCGCCTTCTCTTGCAGCAGGGCCTGGCCACCGGCCATGGCCAGCGTAAGCTCAGGCCTGAAAAAACGTGACACGTTCGGCCTCCTCGACGGTGGTAATGCCCTGCAGCACGGCGGCCCAGGCGCTGTCGTACAGGGGCAGCGTGCCCTGCGCGCGCGCCAGCTTTTTGATTTTTGAGACCGGCGCGCCTGCGACGATTTCTTCGCGCAGGGCATCGCTCATCACCAGCAGCTCATTGATGGCCTTGCGACCCTGGTAGCCGGTGAAACGGCAAGTCGCGCAGCCTTTGCCGTGAAAGAGCGTATGTCCTTTATAGGGAACGGGCGCCGAAGCCGGCGCCTCCAGGGACGTGCGGCAGTCGGAGCAGATCTTGCGCACCAGGCGTTGCGCCATGACGGCATTCAAGGCGGAGACAAAGCCGTGCAGGTCCACGCCCATATGGCGAAAACGGTTCACCACATCAAACACGGTATTGGCGTGCAGCGTGGTGAATACGGCATGGCCGGTGAGCGCGGCCTGGATGGCGATCTCGGCGGTTTCCGCATCGCGGATTTCACCCACCATGATGCGATCCGGGTCGTGACGCAAAATGGAGCGCAGGCCGGTGGCGAAGTTCAGGCCTTTTTTCTCGTTTACCGGAATCTGCAAAATACCGGGTAGTTGGTATTCCACCGGGTCTTCGATGGACACCGTTTTGGCCGCGCCGGTTTGCAACTCGCTCAAAAGCGCATACAGCGTGGTGGTCTTGCCGCTGCCGGTGGGACCAGTCACGAGAAACATGCCGTAGGGCAGGCGCGAGAGCGGGCGCAGTTGTTCGCAGTCGGTTGCCGAGAAGCCCAGGGATTCCAAGCGCAGTTGCTGAAATTCCCCGGTGATGTGCTGCTTGTCGAGAATACGCAGAACCGCGTCTTCGCCATGCAGGCCGGGCATGATGGAGACACGGAAGTCGATGTCGCGGCCATCGAGCCGGGCGCGGAAGCGGCCGTCCTGCGGAATACGCCGCTCACTGATGTCCAGGTTGGCCAGCACCTTGATGCGCGAGATCACCTGCCCGGCATACAAGGTGCGCGCAAAACTGCTGACCGGCGTCAGCACGCCATCGAGGCGGTATTTGACCGCCAGCGCCTCTTCGTTGTTTTCAAAATGAATATCGCTGGCTTTCAAGCGGAAGGCATCTAGCAGAATGGCGTTGACCGATTTCACTACGGGATGCGTATCGGCCTGCAAGGATTGCAGCGAAATATCCGGCGTGGTGTCGAGCGCCGACGGCGGGGCGCCGGGAGCCTCCGTCCAGGCCGTGTCGGGGCGTTGCGACTGATCGATGCGTTGCAGGCGCGACGCAATAAAATCCGGCGGCGCCAGCAGCCGCTCCACTACATGCGGCGCGGTGCGTTGTTCCACCCAGGCATCCAGCGCCGGCGGACAGGGCGTGGGCATCACCACCGCCACCGTGCCGTCCTGATGCAGCACGGGCAGAATGCCGCGCACCAGGGCATCTTCCAGGCGGATGTGATGAAACGCCACCTGATAGGCGCTGTCGAAGGCTTCGGGAGTAATGAGTTTCACATTTGCCCCGCCACATCAAAAATCGGCAGGTACATGCCGATGACCAGCGTGCCGATCACCAGGCCCATGAGCAGCATCAGCACCGGCTCCAGAATGCGGGTATTGCGATCAATGCTGGTCATGACCTCGTGTTCATGAAAGAGCGCAGTCTGCTCCAGCATATGCGCGAGTTTGCCGCTGCTCTCGCCGGAGTGCAGCATGCGCTGCGCAATGTCCGTGGTGAGGCCGTGCCGTGAAAACGCCTCGGACAGGGCACCGCCTTGCTGAATAAAGCGGACGGCGTCATCAATGCGCGGCTGGTAAAACACCGGTAGCACCTGACGCGAAAGATCCAGCGCCTGCAAGG
This sequence comes from Pseudomonadota bacterium, assembly GCA_049320605.1. Lineage (GTDB taxonomy): Bacteria > Pseudomonadota > Gammaproteobacteria > Pseudomonadales > Moraxellaceae > UBA2031. The sequence goes on from JBMOQI010000025.1 coordinate 30,117, forward strand.
CAGTATTGCCGCCGCGCAAGAGCAGGGCCAGCGACCGATAAAACTGTGTGCAGTACACCGTGTGCATCAGGCGGCGCAACGGACCGATGCGCAGCAGCGCCTGCCACGCCCGCTGACGCAGCTCAGGCAGTTGCCATGTCATGGCGGCGGCACCTGCCACCCCGGCCAGCAGCGCCATCACCCAGGCGCGATGCTCCTGCACAAAGCTGCCCCAGCTCACCATGAGTTGGGTGGAAAAGCGCATGGGCCCCTGCGCCTGCTGATAGACGAGGCTGAACTTGGGCGCCAGATACAGCAGCATGAAACCGCACACCAGGCTGCCCACGGCAATCAGGATCAGAGGATAAATGGACGCGCTGATGAGCCGGCCGCGCACGGTCTGCCAGGATTCCTGATACGCCACATAGCGGCCCAGCGCCTCGTCCAGCGCGCCGCTGTGTTCGCTGGCCGCGATCATGGCCACGAACAGCCGGGGGAAATTCGCCGGCCGCTCCGCCAGCGCCTGGCTGAAGGTCTGGCCTTCGTTCAGGCGCTGCAGCCAGGGCGTGATCACGGCCTGATAAGTAGCGGCGCCGCGCCGATCGCTCAGCGTCAGCAGTGCTTCCATGAGCGGCAGGCCGGCTTGCAAAAGAATTTGCAGTTCGCGGCAGAACAGCAGCAGATTGAACACCGGCCTGCGTTTTTGCCACAGCGTCGGCCACTGCCAGGCAGAGGCCGCTTGCTCACGACAACTCATTACCACCACGCCATTTTGCTGCAAGCGCGCTTGCAGGAGGGCCTGTGAATCCGCGGACTCCTGTCGCTGTTGCAACTGGCCGCTGGCATCGCGAATCACAAGCTGAAAGAGGGGCATGGTTTTTCTTTATTTTTCTTTTTATGGAGGGGAGTTTTAGGAAGCAATGCCGTGCGTTAAATCCGCAGCCTCGTCCTGGCCGCCGCTTTGGCCGTCCTTGCCCAGCGACATCAGGTCGAAGTCGGGACCGGCGCTGCCCGGAAAACGGTACAGATAAGGATTGCCCCAAGGATCCAGCGGCAGGGCGCCGCGCAGGTAAGGACCTTGCCAGTGACTGGCGCCCGCCGGTTTTTCCAGCAGCGATCGCAGGCCCTGTTCGGAGCTAGGATAGCGGCCGTTATCGAGCCGGTAATTGTCCAGCGCCTTGGCCAGTGCCGTCATTTGCGCGCGCGCCGTGGTGGTTTCGGACTTGCCGAGCTGGCGAAAAAAATCCGGCGCCACGAAGCCCACCAGCATGCCGATGATAACGATCACCACCAGCAGCTCCAGCAGCGTGAAACCCCGCTGACGCTGAACATTGAACCGCGAACTCACAGCAACTCACTCCAGCTTTTCGCGACCAGCTCGGCCTGACTGCCGATCTTGTAGGTGATGAGGACCTGTGTGTTGTCCAGGGCGCTGACGATGATGCGGCTGCCGCTCAGGGTGTCCTGGATTTCCAGGCTGCCCGTGTAGGGATAAAGATCGCCATCGTTGAGGTAAAACGGCGCCTGATCCGTATCACCGCTCGCCGTGTTGTCAAAGCGCACGTGGTAAGAGATCGCGCCGCCCGACAGCGCCTGACCGCGTGCTTCGAGTTTGGTTTGCGTGCCTTCATCCGTGATGCGCAAGAGATAATCGCTGAGTGTCAGGGTGAACACGTTATCAATGCTGAGCCGCAGTTGCGGCGAGGTCAGCTCCGTGGCAGTGGCATTGCTGCTATAAACCAGCCGTCCTTGCACGCGCACTGTCGGGGTGTCCGGCACCGTCACGCTGAAAGCGCTGAAATCCCCTTGATAGGACACATCATCGAGTTGCTGGCTGGTGACCTGGCCGTTGAGGGTGATGCCCTCGCCATCCACACAGGCGCTGTACACCCAGACCGCATTGCCGGTGCCCGAGGTCACCGTGTAACTGCCGCCGCCGGGGCAGGCGGTGGTTTCTGACGTGCTGTCGGTCGTGGCGACGCCCAGCGGCGAAGGTATGGCGGGGCCAGGTGCCGGCGACGGGGACTCCTGCGCCTGCCGCTGCAGCACGGTACCCAAGGTGCGCAGGGAGAAGCGCGGATCCGGGCCCGAAGAGGCGGCTGCCACCGTGGCCGCCGGCACGTAATAGCCGTTCAGGCTCGTGGCCAGGCTGCCGTCCACGGTCAGACCCAAGGTGTCGGTCGCCGCGCTTTCGCGATTGGCGCTGCCCAACGGTGTGCCGGCGGACCCGGCTGCCGGGCTGTCCCCGCCACCACAGGCCGTAAGCAACAGCGTGATCGCCAGGGCTGGCATTGCCCGGCGAAGCAAAAATGAATGCATTGTGATCCCCCAGATTGGACGCCAAGCCCGGCCGTTCGTGCTTCCGGTGCTGGTGAGCCTTCGGCCTTCAGGCCCTAAAGCGTGCAGCCCATCACAAAAAGAGCCTTAGCCCGCAGGTCCAATCAAGCCCCAGCCGCCGCAACTGTTATCCGGTTCACATTTATTGTGTTGGGTAATTAAAACTTCGCCTATTGCGGTCTTTACGGATGGATTTTACGACTTTCGACTGATAAATATCGGCTGCCCAGTCTCGAAGGAATAAGTCGCGTCTACCTCAGTATTTTTTTAAAGGCAGGCCGGCCCGCAGGCGGCTGAGGCGATTTTTCCTTCAAAAACAAAAAGTTTCATTAACCGGAGCCTTGGCCGGGGGGTAGTCGTCGCTGTGCGGCGAGCCGGAGAGGCCGTGCCTTAAGGAAAGCAAGAATGAAACTCTGGCGGCGCAAGACGGTCACCTATCTTACGGCCCTGGCCTTTTTCCACGGCAGCATCGGCACCGCCCTGGCGTTACCCCTTGCTTCCTTGCGCGCCCCGGAGCGGCCGGCGCTGCAAACCGAAGGCCCGGCCCCGACCGAGGCGGCCGATTACCGCCTGGCCTTCGACGGCCGGGCCGACACTGCCTTCGCCAGCCCCCAGAAAACCGTTATCGACTATCCCCTGGACGCCCGGCAGTCGATCCAGAGCCTGCGCCTGCTCGACGCCGCGCCCTTTGTACTCTCGGTGGACTACTGGGATGGCCGCGCCTGGGTGCGCAGCGCCGACTGGACCGGTCTTGACCTTACGCAACTGCCCGCGGGCTGGACCGGCTTCGAGTTGCGCCGGGCCATCGACACCGACCGCCTGCGCCTGATCCTGGAGCCGCGCGCCAGCGCCAGCACCGGCCTCAAGGAAGTCGAATTCTGGACGGCCGACGGCGCCGACAGCCTGGTCTCCGGCGTCGCCGGCACCACGCAGGCCCTGGCCGCCGCGGGTACGCTGCCCGGCCAGTTCCGCGGCTACCCCGCGAGCTTGAGCGAAGGCTGGATCGGCACCTGGCCGGAGCAGCCCAGCGACAATCCCGCCGACAACCAGTTCACCGTCGCGCTGGATCTGGCGCCGACCGCGATCAAGCGTGCCTGGCTGAGCTACGAGGTCTATGGCGTGCAGGATCATGCCGCCGTCAGCCGCAGCATCAACGATCAACTGGCCGTCGGTGGGTACCTGATTCAAAAGAGCACGGCCTGGAGTCCGCAGAAAGAGGCCATTAACCCGGCCTGGCTGCGCAGCGGTGATAACACCATCCGCTTCACCCTGCCCGACAATGCGCCTTACGGCTACCGCATCCGCAACCTGGCCCTGGTGGTGGAAAAGCACACCGGCACCCAGGTGCTGGCCGCCCTGCGCAGCACCGGGCCGGCCTCGGCATTGGCCGACCGTCTCTTTGATGGCCAGACCCATACCCACATCACCCTGGCCCAGTTGCAGGGCGCGGCCGCACCCGCCGCCGTGCCGGCCACCAGCCCGACCACGACTGCCGCCCCAGCGCCGCGCGGCCCTCTCGACACCTTGGCCAGCCGCTTGCAGGCCGGCCAGACCATTGCCGGCAGCACCTTGAGCGATGGTCGCGTCTACGCAGGTGTCGGCTCGGCGGCCGGCCAGCCGCCGGCCCAGGCGGATAGCGCCTGGACGCGCACCCGCCACAGCGGCAACGAGCTCCTGCCCGGCTGCCAGGAGGCCTACTGCCAGGAAGTCCTGGCCGAAGGCACCGTGGAAGCCAGCCTGGACGACTGGACCGTGCTGGAACAGGCGTCCCTGTTCACGGCCGGCAACGGCCTGGCCCATGTCGAGGTGCAGGCCCTGACCGCCACCGGCTGGGTAGCCGTGGGGGCGAGCCAGCGCCTCAACGCCGGCTGGAACAGCATCGCCTTTGCCGGCCAGCCGGCCGTTAAAGCTTTGCGCCTGCGCTTCGACCGTCTGCCATCGCAGACCAGCCTGGGCGAGCTGCGTCTTCAAGGCCATGCCGTGCGCGGCACGGTGGCGCGCGATCTCATCCTGAGCAGCCCGGCAGCCGGCCAGTACTACAGCGACAAGGCCTATCTCAAGGGCTTTATCGCCGGCCACGGCGCCAGCGCCGCCCAGCTCATGGTGGGCAGCCAGAAGATCAAGACCACCAATGGCGAGTTCGAGGTCCTGGTGCGCAAGCCCGCGGGGGCGGGCAGCAGTTGGAGCGTGGGCGTCACCGCGATCTTTAGCGACGGCCAGGTGATCCGCCAGAACGTGGTGCTGAGCCATCCGCAAGCGCTGGATTTCGAGCGTGCGCTGAAACCTGCCGGCACGACGCAAAGCACGCCCGTCAGTGGTGCGCAGCCCCAGATCGTCACGGCCGAGGGCGCCAGCCTGGAAATCGACAAGGGCGCCGTTCAGAACAAGACGCTGACCATCACCCCGCTGCGCGATGTCGATCTGCCCGCCCTGGGCGCCGGCATGATCAACGTCACCAAGACGCACCAGGGTTATCGCTTCCTGCCGCACGGCCGCTTCGAGAAAAAGATCAAGGTCCGTATCGGTTACGACAAAACCAAATTGCCGGCCGGCTACACCGAGGCCGACATCAAGACCTATTTCTTCGACGACGCCACCGGCCGCTGGGTGCCGCTGGAAACTGCTGACATCGATATCGCCAAGACCGAAGTGGTGGCCTACACCGACCACTTCACCGACATGATCAACGCCGTGCTGCAGGTGCCGGACAACCCCGAAACCCAGAGCTACACCCCGACCCAGCTCAAAGACATCAAGGCTGCCGATCCGGGCGCCGGCATTAACTTGATCGAAGTGCCCGAAGCCTCCGCCATGGGCGATGCCAATCTCGGCTACCCGATTCAATTGCCGCCGGGCCGCCAGGGCGTGCAACCCAATCTGCGCATCGGCTACAGCTCCGGCGCCGGCAACGGCTGGCTGGGCCTGGGCTGGAATCTCTCGCTGCCGTCCGTGGGCATCGATACACGCTGGGGCGTGCCGCGCTACAGCGCCACGCAGGAAACCGAAACTTATGTGCTGAACGGCGAGCAGCTCACCCCGCTCGCGCATCGCGAAGCACTCCAGCCGCGTGTAGCCAACCGCGCCGATTTCCACACCCGTGTGGAAGGCGCCTTCCAGCGCATCAAGCGCCACGGCGACAGCCCGAGCAATTACTGGTGGGAAGTCACGGCCAAAGACGGCACGACCTCCTTCTACGGCGGCCTGCCCAACCAGGGCCTGCAGACGGCGGCCGTGCTCACCGACGGCAGCGGCCATGTCGCGCACTGGGCGCTCACCGAGCAGCGCGACACCAACGGCAATTTCGTGCGCTACCACTACGCGAAGATCCAGGATGCCGGCGTCGGCAACGGCCAGGGCGGCGTGCCCGGTTATCAGCTCTACATCCAGAAAATCACCTACACCGGCCACAACGCCACGGAAGGTGCCTACAGCGTGGAATTCCAGCGCGACCGCGACCTGGGTGAGACGCGCCGTGCTGACGTGAGCATCGATGCCCGCCTGGGCTTTAAACAGGTCACGGCCGACCTGTTGCGCAAGGTCCAGGTGAAATTCAAAAACCAGGCCGTGCGCAGCTACGAGCTGGTGTACACGCAGGGCGCGTTTGCCAAGACCTTGCTGAAGGAAGTGAAGCAGTTCGGCGCTGATGGCAGTCTCTTCAATACGCACGGGTTTGAGTATTTCGATGAAGTGCGGAACGCCAATGGCCAGTATCAGCCTTACGCAGGAAGCGAAGCGTGGACGGTTCCCAATGACAGCGTGGTAAACAACAAGGTCAGGACGCGAGGCGATTTGCATAATCGCGCCAGCGCCATGAGCGGCACCGCTTCGACTTCAAAGGCAGGCATACATCTGACCGCCAGTATTGGCATACTCGACCAACTGCAATGCAAGAGCAGCACCATCGGCGGCTCTTACGATACCCACAAGAGCAACAGTGAAGGCCTGCTCGCCATGGTGGACATCAATGGCGACGGTTTGCCCGACAAAGTGATGAAGTCAGGCGGTAGCCTGGTATACCGCCTGAATGAGTCTGGCGCTGATGGGGGCCGCACTTTCAAATCGGGCTCTAAAGGTCCCATCGGTGGCATTCAGGATTTCTATAAAGACAAAACCAGTGGCCGTACGGTGGGTGTGGAAGGCGTGCTGGGTTGTACCAATGGCACGGTTTCCCTGGGTATCAGCCGTGGCAAGTCCACCAGTGAATCACAGGTGTATTTCACCGATGCCAATGGCGACGGTCTCATGGATATCGCCAACAATGGCGCGGTCTATTTCAATCACCTGAATGCGCAAGGCCATCCGGTGTTCACGCTGAACAGCGGCGATACACCCAACCCCTTGGGCGCTTCCGAGGCGATCGATGAAGCCGGATTGGTGGTAAGCAATCCGCAGGAACTGGAAGAAGCCATTACCCAGCATCCCTTGCACGATCTGGTGCGCATGTGGGAAGCCCCCTTCAATGGCCAAGTGAAAATCACCGCGCCCGTTGCGTTGATACAGGACACCTCAACCGAGCGGCAGGAAGATACACAGGCCGATGGCGTGCGCGTGGCTATCCAGCATAAAGGCACCGAGCTGTGGGCAACTTCGATTGCTGCTAACGATTACACGGCAAAAACGCCCGCGAACGTCAGCAGCATTACTGTCGCCAAGGGGGATCGCCTCTATTTCCGCGCGCAATCCGTATTTAACGGCGCTTGGGATCAGGTGAACTGGAATCCGGTGGTGGAATATGTCGGCTCTACCGCCCTGAACGATGCCAACCAGAAACCCCATTTCCGCTTCACGGCGGGCGATGATTTTGTGCTGACAGCGCCGGCCGGTCAGGCATTAACGGCACCGCTGGCCGGTACGCTGCAACTGGAAGGCACTTTCACCAAGCCCATCACCAGCGACGAGGTGCGGGTCAAGGTGCTGCACAACAATCAGGTGGTGTGGCAGCAGATTCTGCCTGCCGCTCAGGCCGCCAACGTCCCGCTGTCGTTGCCGCTGACGGTCAATGCGCTCGACAAGCTGCGCTTTATCGTGGAGGCCGATACGACGATTGCCTGGCCAACGCTGCAGTGGGTTCCACACATTTATTACACTGCCAGCAATGATCCCAATCTCACCCTGCGGGATGAAGACGGCAATTACATTCTGGAATTCTATCCGCAGCCCGAGTTGACGCTGTATTCGGGGGTGATCAATCCAGTAACGCAAGCTTGGACAGCGCCGGCCACGAGCGGCTTTACCTTTGAGCCGCAGCTGGGCTTTAGCGATGCCCTCGATGCCGACGGTATGGTCACCTTTACCGTCAAGCGCAACGGCCAGCTGCTGGGCAAGCAAACTCTGACCGTTCTCGATGGTGTTATTCAGGACGACCCGGCCACTTTGGCGATCCCCCGCATTAGCGTGGCGGCACAACAGAATGACGCGCTTTGGGTGGAATATCATACGAGCAGTAATGCGCTGCGGAATCGTCTGCTCACGGCCGAGGCCAAGCGGCTGCTGTCACCGACCCCGCAGATATTCAACACCGGTTTCTACGCGGCGCGCGATGATGCGCACTTCGGTCCGCTCTATCGCGGCTGGGGCCACTTTGCCTACAACGGCAATCGTGAGCGTGCCACGGCGCCCATCAATGAAAGCGAATTGCGTGTCGATAACCTGCCCACGCCCAATGTCGATTTCAGCGGGGTCAACGATGAAGCCTCGCTGGAAAACAAGTTTGCGCAGGACGGCTACGATCCGGCTAAGGCCAAGTTCATTCCGATGTTTGCCGACATGCGGCAGCAGCAATGGATCGGCTTCGACAATCTCACGTGGCTGAAGGCCGCGGATCAGAGCAGCTCGCGTCTTGGCGCGGATGATTTCTCCGAGCCCGGTGCCGTTCCCTTTGTCGGCGCCCGTGCCGTCACCAAACTCACCAAAACCACCGATACCAGCTTTTCACTTGCCGGCGGGTCTGGTGCGGTGAATGGCAGTCTCAGCACGACGCGCGGCCAGGTGCGCAGCGTCGTGGATTTTATGGATATGAATGGTGACCGCTACCCCGACATCGTGGGCGAAAGCCAGGTGCAATACACCAACATGCTGGGCGGCCTGCAAGGCGCGGCGATCGCCAACGGCCTGCAAGCGGTGCGTTATGTCGAAAGCTCCGCCACTAGCGCCAGCTTGGGCGGGAGCGCGGGCAAGGTCGAGCCTAAAAAAGTGGGCGTTGGCACTAAAATGTCCATTGAAATCGGTAGCTCTGCGCCAGCGTTCGGCATCAGCGGGAGCTACGGCACCTCCAAAGACAAAGAGCAATACAGTTGGGTGGACATCAATGGCGATGGCTTGCCGGACCGGGTGTATCAGGATGGCGGGGTAGCACTCAACCTGGGTTACCGCTTTGCGGCCAAAGAGGCTTGGGGCTTTAACGCTACCCGCGATGGCCAGAGCGATAACACTGGCGCCAATCTGGGCTTCAACATCGGCGCCATGAGTATTGCCGGTGGCCTGTCGCTGACCAAGGCGAATAATCAGGTGCTGCGCACGCTGTTCGATGTGAATGGCGACGGCCTCTTGGATGATGTGCAGGTGCAGGAAGGCCAGCCGCTGCGGGTCGCCCTCAATACAGGTAATGGCTTTACTGATGCGCTGAACTGGAATGGGGTCAGCGCCATCAACAGGGGCAGCAGCACCTCAATGGGAGGAGGTGTTTATGTCACCTTCTGTATTGAGATCAGGGTTCTTGGCATCAAGATCTGTGGTAACCCCGGCTTCAACCGCCATGATGGCATCAGCCGTGAAGAACAGTCGCTGACGGATATTGATGGCGATGGCTATCCCGACATTCTTGCCTCGGATCGCGACAGCCAGCTTACCGTCTCTCACAGCACCATCGGCCGCACCAATCTGCTGAAGAAAGTGAGCCGCCCGCTCGGCGCCACTGTCGCGCTGGATTACCAGCGCGTCGGCAACACCTACGAAATGCCGCAAAGCCGCTGGGTGATGGACAAGGTGGAAGTCACGGATGGCGTCACCGGCGACGGCCCCGACCGCCAGCTCATGACCTTCCAATACAAAGACGGTTTCTACGACCGCCGCGAGCGCGATTTCTACGGCTTCAAGACGGTGATTGCCGAAAGCCGCGATACGGCCGCGAACGATGCGCTGTATCGCGCTGTGACACGCATCTTCAGCAACGACAACTATTACGAGAAAGGCTTATTGCTCAGCGAGCGCATGACGGATGCGGCCGGCAAGCCATTTACGCAGACCACGAACACTTATGCCCTGAAGGACATCGATTCCGGCAATCTGCTGACCGGCACGGCCAAGCAAAGCGTGACGGCCACGGCCTTCCCGCAATTGACGGAGACGGTGAAGACCTTCTTTGAAGGCGGGTCGCAGTCCAAGTCCACACGCCTGAGCTATGCCTACGATGCGCTCGGCAACGTCACCAAGTACTCGGATTTCGGCGATGTCGGCACCGCGGACGATCTGATCGCCACCCTCAGCTATCACGCGCTGAATAATCTGTATGTGATGAGCGAGCCGGCCAGCATTGTCGTGAGCAATGCCGCCGGTGAGCTGCTGCGCCGCCGCGAATCGACGCTGGATGCCAGTGCCAATCTCACCGAGCTGCGCCGTTATCTAGGCAACGGGTCGGCAATCACACATAACTTCACCTACCACCCCAACGGCAACGTCCAGACCGTGCAGCGCCCAGCCAACGCCAGTGGCCAGCGCTATACCCTGACCTATGCCTACGATCCGGACGTGGCCACGCATGTGGCAGCGGTGAGCGACAGCTTTGGCTATGTCTCGCAAGCGGATTACGACTTGCGCTGGGGTGCGGTGACCGAGTCGCGCGATCTCAATGCGCAAAAGATCCAAAGCACCTTTGACCCCTTCGGCCGCCTGGAGACGATTACCGGCCCCTATGAGCAGGGCCAGGCGACGCTGCGCTTTGCCTATCATCCGGAAGGCTCGATTCCCTGGGCGCTGACGCAACACCATGACGAGGGCCGCGCCGATCCCCTGGAGACCGTGCTCTTTACCGACGGCCTGAAGCGCGTGCTGCAGACCAAGAAGGACGGCGCGGTGGATGCCACGGGCGGTGGCAGCGCCAGTGACGTGATGATCGTCTCCGGCCGGGTCACCTTCGATGCCTTTGGCCGCACCGTGGCGCAATTCCATCCCGTCACCGAAGGCCTGGGTGCGCAAGGTACGTTCAACGCCAGCTTCGACGGCGTTCAGCCCACGCGCACCGAATTCGACGTGCTGGACCGCGAGGTGCAGACCACGCTGCCGGATAACAGCGTCTTTCGCACAAGCTATGACTTCGGTAATGACCGTGACGGCCTCTTGCAATTCCGCACCACGGCCACCGATGCCAGTGGGGTGAAAAAGGAGCGCTTCACCGATGTGCGCGGCCGCCAAACCGCCTTGCTGGAACATAACGTCAAGGGCGGCCAAGCCAATCTCTGGACCAGTTACCGCTACAACGCGATCAACGAGCTGGTGCAGGTCAAAGACGATAAAAATAATCTGACCTCGGCGGACTACGACCTGCTGGGTCGTCGCACCGCCCTGCAAAGCCCCGATGCGGGCCGCGAAGAGCGCGTGTATGACGCCGCCTCCAGCCTGGTGCAGCGCATCACGTCCAACCTGCGCGACAAAGGCGTGGCGATACATTACGACTACGACTTCGAGCGCCTGGCCGCCACCCGCTACCCGCTCTATCCGGACAACAACGTTCGCTACCACTATGGCGCGGCCAATGCCACGGACAACCGTGTCGGCCGCCTGGCCAAGGTGGAAGACGCCAGCGGGGTAGAGGAATTCTTCTACGGGCCGCTGGGCGAAACCACCCAGACCGTACGCACGCTGATCAGTCTCACCGGCCGGGGCGCCAAGACCTATACCACGCAGTTCCGTTACGACACCTGGAACCGCATCCGCGAGCTGACCTATCCCGATGGCGAAGTGCTGACCTATGGCTACAACGCCGGCGGGCTGCTCAAGAGCATCAGCGGCCGCAAAGGCAACGATAGTTACGCCTATCTCAATAATCTCAGCTACGACAAGTTCGAGCAGCGCGTGTTTCAGGCCTTGGGCAACGGCACCACCATGACCTATGCCTACGAGCTGGAACGCCGTCGTCTGGCCACGCTGACCTCGCGCAATACCCAGCGCCAGTTCATGGACGTGGCCTACACTTATGATGCGATGACCAACATCACGGCGCTGCAAAACCGCGCCCCGGCCGGCACCTCGCCCGATGCCTTTGGCGGCCCGACGCAGCAGACCTTTGCGTATGACGATCTGTACCGCTTAACGAATGCCAACGGCCACTGGACCAACTGGCAGGGCCATCAGGAGCGCTACGCGCTTAACCTGAAGTACGACACGATCCACAACCTGACCAAAAAGACGCAGACGCATGAGCGCCGCCCGAACGGCGATGTGCAGGGATGCACAAGTGTCGCGGGCGCAGGATGCGCAGGAGCGACCAGCAACTGGCTACCGGAAAAGAAGACCAGCTACGACTGGGCCTATGCCTACACGAGCAATAAACCGCATGCCGCCACGCATATCGGCGAGCGCAGCTTTGGTTACGACGCCAACGGCAACCAGCTGGGCTGGGACCACGATAAAAATGGCCAGCGCCGCGGCATCGTGTGGGATGAAGAAAACCGCATCCGTTCCCTCTCCGACAACGGCCGCACCCAGACTTATCTGTACGATGCCAACGGCGAACGCGTGCTCAAGCGGGGCCGCCAGGGCGAGACGGCTTATGTGAACGGCTACTTCGTCATCCGCAACGGCGCCGTGGCCAGCAAGCATGTGTTCAACGGCAGCCAGCGCCTGGCCACTAAGCTCGTGATGCAGGAGCCCACCACGATTCCGGACCCCAACGGCAACGGGAACAACAACGGCGTCGGCAACGGCAACACCCCGCCGGGCTGGATCAAGCACGGCAAGACCAGCAACCCCGGCGCCAACTTCCCCAGCGCGCAGGACAGAACGCAGCAACTGCAAACCGCCACCGCCTATGACGGCAACATCAGCGGCGGCACGGTGTACGAGGCCAAGCAGTATTTTTACCACCCGGACCATGTCGGCTCGACGGGCTATGTGACCGATGCCAACGGCGCGGTATTTGAGCATCTCGAATACTTTGCCTTCGGCGAGACCTGGGTGCAGGAGCACAGCAACACCGAGCGCACGCCGTATCTGTTCACCGGCAAGGAGTTGGACGAGGAGACCCAGCTCTATTACTTCGGGGCGCGGTATTACGATCCCAGGACGTCACAGTGGCAAAGCACGGATCCGATTTTGGATGACTACTTCAACAATAAGGATGTTAATGCGCTGCCTCAGAAACTGGCTCTCTTTAATTACGGAAAACAAAATCCACTACTGTATGTTGATCCAGATGGAAGGGACGACTATGTCTTCTATTACAAGGTAGAAGATAGGGCTTTTGAGCGAGCAGCCAAGACCTACGGGAGCGAAAATTCAAATGGAAGAAAAGTTAATTACATAGGAATTAGCACGGAAACTGACTTTAAGAAGAGCTGGGGGAACATTGCTCAATCAGGTCAGAAAGTGGATAACGTTGCAGTGTTCTCTCATGGTGATATGTCGCTTGGTGGAACTGGAACTCTAGAGTTCAGGCCAGATAATGCGAACGATGGAACGCTTTCTGGCGATGAGATTAAGTCACTGCCAAAGCTCAATTATTCCGCTAAGGATTCAATTATCGACCTTAGGACATGCAGAGGTGGTATGGGACTTGAGCCGGCTGCTCAATCGTTTGCGAACTCTCAAGGGAGAGCGGCTTTAGGGCAAAAGGGCTATGCCACATTCTCTGAGTCGCCGGATGTCTCTATCGGGATAAATAAATCATCAGAGAAAGTTTACTTAAGGGCTTTCGATAAGGGGCAAAACAATCCTTTAAATAGCTTGTTGCCTATTGAGAAAAGGGCGCTGCCAATAAGGCTTTTCCGTCCGGAAAAGAAGGATTAAGGACACATGGTTTATTTCATCGCGTTATTCGATATGTTCTTGTTGGGTTATTACAATTACTATGTTTTTTATAGTAATCAAACAAATCATACGAGCATTAACCCATATGCATTGTATGTATTTTTAATTCCAATTCTGATTTTCTCTTTTCAGAAGCTGCGAATGGATAGGCGATGGATTATTCCTTTTGTTGTATCGGCTGCAGGAATTCTTAACATTCTTGTGTTTGATGTGCTTGATGTCATGAGTGGTTATGGCATGTGGATTAGTAAAGGAATGCCACCACGGCCGGAATGGAGTTGCATCCAAGAATGTGTAAATGACTGAGTCGCGGTAGGGTCTGTAAATCCAACTGTGTAACTGCGGTTTCTCACTGCAGTGCCGCCAGCGGCACGCGGTCCTCGCCGAACATCACCTGAAACGTCTGCAGTGCCGGTTTCCAGTGATGGATCTGCTTCCAGTTTCGCGAGGCTTGGCTGATGGCCAAGTACATGGCCTTGAGCGCCGCCTCGTCGTTCGGAAATATCCGCCGATTGCGCGTCAGCTTGCGCTGTCCCGTCCGCCTGTCCGGAAGGGATTTTCGAGGGAATGGCAGCGGCAAATTGAGCGGATTTTTATCTTTGCCGTGCTGGTGGTAGCAGTTTTTCAGGGAATAGAGCGGCTGTTGTCGAATTTCCTTGATGATTTTCTGAGCGTTTTCCGCCAAAAAATGAAGGGCGGACAGGGGCGTTCCGGACAGCCATATTGCCCCCTGTTTTTATCCGTGTGGCGTTGCGCTTTGACGCTAGCGCCGCAGGTAATATCCCCGTATCAGTCCGTGCAGTGCCTCCACGTACACGGCTTCGCGGTAGGGCGTGGCGTAAGGATCGATGCCGTCCCAGGCCTCCAGCGGTGTTCGCCCCTGCAGGTGCCGGTGCGGCCTGACCGTGTTGTACCAGGTGGCGATCAGCGTCAGCGTGTGCTGCAGGCTGGCCGCGTCCGGAACCACCAGCTTGTCCAGCACGGATTTGACCGTGCCAAAGAAACGCTCAATGCGTCCGTTCTGCCAGGGGCAGCCGGGATCACTGCGCTGGTGGCGAATGCCGAGCAGGGCCAGGCCCGACCGGAACAGGCGCGAGGTGAAGACCGCCTCATTGTCGGTGCGGATACTTTTAGGTTTGCCGTACTCGCCGATGGCGATGAGCAAATGCCCGAGTAGGGTGAGCGAGTGATCCTACCCAGCAAAACCGGACACGCGATTAAGCGGCTTGTTTTGCCTCAAACGCCGCCGGGCTGATATTGCCATTGGCGCTGTGTCGGCGAGTCCGATTGTAGTCTACCTCGATATATTCAAAT